>NZ_CADFGP010000001.1 GCF_902833905.1 Paraburkholderia tuberum STM678
GCCGCGAGTAGCTCTTGATGTAGTCGATGTTCGGCGCGGCCTGTAGCTGGCGGCCGATCCGGTCCGTGATCTGTTCCTGCACCTCGCGCGCACTCGCACCGGGCCAATAGGTCTTGATCACCATCGTGCGGAAGGTGAACGGCGGGTCCTCCGACTGCGCGAGTTGCGTATAGCCGATCACGCCGAAAAGCGTGGCGAGCCCGATCAGAAAGATCACGAGCTGCTGGTGACGCAGCGCCCAGGCGGAAAGATTGAAGCTGCCTTCGCCAGATTTGTCTGCCCCGGCAGACGGGACAGGCGCGCTCTCGCGCACGGGTTCTTGGTCACGGGAGTTCATGACGGGAAATCCTCCCGATGCAGGGGCGCCACCACCTGCACGTGCTGGCCCGTGCTAACGGCGTGTACGCCCTGCACCACGACGCGGTCGCCGTCGCGGAGGCCCGATGCGATGGCGACCGTGCGCTCGTCGTACCGCTGCACCGTCACAGGACGCAGCTCGAGTGTGTCGGTGCCGGTACGCACCACCCAGACAGCAGGGTTCTCGCCCTGATGAAAGAGCGCCGTCACCGGCACAGTGAACGGCTGTGCGCCCGACGCGTCACCGACGACATCGAACGCAACGGTGGCCGTCATGCCGAGGCGCACTGCAGGGCTGGGCGCGTTCAGGGTGAGCTTGACGCGCCAGGTGCGGCTTTGCGGATCAGCGCTAGGCGACACCTCGCGCACGCGGGCCTCGAAGGTCTTGCCGGGTAGCGCCGGCAGCGTTACGCGCGCCATGCTGCCGACTGTCAGCGAGCTCAGCGTGCGCTCGGGCGCGTCGCAGACGATGTCTACGTCGCCCGTCCAGTCGAGGTGATAGATCGATTGGGTTGCCTGAACGTTCTGGCCCGTGTCGGCGTCCTCCGAGGTAATCACGCCGTCGTGGTCCGCAGTCAGCGTCGCATAGCGCAGATTGTCCGAGGCGAGCGCCATCTGGGCGAGCGCCGAGTCGCGCTGCGCAACAGCGGATGCGTACGCGTCCTGCGTCTGTTCGAGCTGCGCCGGTGCAATCAGGTTTGCCTGCGCCTGCGCCTGATCGCGATCGAGCTGTTGCTTCGCGTAGACGAACCGGTGTTGGGCGGCATCGAGCTGCGCTCGCGCGTTGGCCAGGTTACTGCGCAGATCGGTCGGGTCGAGCAGCGCAACAACCTGTCCCGCCTTGACGGCGTCGCCGAGGCGAACGCGCCGTTCGATGATCTTGCCGCCCACTCTGAACGAAAGCGCCGTGGAGTAGCGCGCCTGCACCTGAGCCGGCAGCGACGCACTTGCCGTGCGCCCGTCAGCGTGGACGGCCAGGGCGACCACGGGCTTTGGCTCTGGAGCGGCGGCTTCGCGCTGGTGGCATGCCGCGAGCATGACCGCGCAGCAAGCCGCAAGCACCATGCGTGCGCACTGCGGAGATTGGACGAGGGAAGGTAAGAAGCGACGCGCAGGCGCCTGCGCGATAGGGCCGGAATGTTTCACGATGTTCACAAGACGGGTGATAACCCTGGTAAGAAAGTTTCCCGATGCCGTGCAAACCCGAGTGCCAGCAAGCACGGTTCGCTATCAGCGCGGACGCATAAAACAAGCTTCGTTGATACGTTAGTCCTACTTATCGACGTGCATGTCGGTACTTGCCAGCTCGATGTGCCTCCACGCAACCAGTACGTGGGGCAGCGCCCGTTCATGCCTACCGCCCGGTGATCTGCTGGTCTGTCTGGTCTGTCAGTTCCGGCCGAGGACTTGCGATCGACCGCTAACGGAATTTTTTCGCTCCGTCGGCATCGTTGGGTCCTTCGTACGTCCGGTTGTCGGCGGCGCGGGTGACATTAGACCCATTACTGAGTATATTGTCAACTATGACATACAAATCTAGAATCCAGACTTCGAATAACCACGACTACGGAGCCGACATGCCACAAGCCCCCAAACCGCGCGCGAGCCGCGGACGCTCTCTCAAGGCGCCAGGTGCGTCCCGCGACGCGATCAATCGAAGCTATCCGCGCGGTGCCCGTCGCAAACGCGAGACGCGCGCGCGCCTGCTCGACGCTGCGCTGAAACTGGTGGCGGCCAAGGGTTTGAGCTCCGTCACGATTAACGAAATCACCGAGGCAGCCGACGTCGGGTTCGGCTCCTTCTATAACCACTTCGAATCCAAGGAAGGCATCTTCACGGCGCTCATCGAATGGCTGTTCGAGGAATTTGCGGATACGCTCGATCGCCTCGCCGCGGGGTTGTCCGATCCAGCGGAAGTGATCGCCGTCTCAGTCCGTCACACGCTCCTGCGGGCCTACCGCGAGCCAGTTTGGGGGCAACTTCTCATTCGCGAAGGTTTGTCGCCGCGCCTGCTCAGCAGGGGTCTCGGCCTGCGCCTGCTGCGCGATAGCGAGAAGGGCATTTCAGAAAGGCGTTTTGTGATCGCGGACCGGTTCATGTCCGTTATCACCGTGATTGGCACGGTGCTCGCGGGAATTGCCGCCGAACTGCAACTGGCCATCTCGTCGAAGCGGACCGTTCGTGCGCGAAAGGTGCTTCGCTCGAAGGAGGAGAAGTTTGCCCAGCGAACCGCCGCCATTGTGTTGCAGGCGTTCGGTCTCACACGTGTAGAGGCCGAGCGGATCGCGCGACGTCCACTGCCCACCGTTCCCGATGCTCCGACCTTGCCGTGACAGTGCAACTAGCGCGGCGTTTCCGCGCCATCGCAGGTGCGGCCGCCCGGTGCAGTGTCGGGTTGGTGGGTAGGCGGGGCAGGTGCCCGGACATCGAATCGGGCGATCGCGATGCCGGTCAGCCCTGGTAAAGCGCACTCGCGAGATAGCGGTGGCGCAGTTCCCGCAATGCCGATGCGAGGATGGCGCTGACCGGCAACGCGAGCAGCACGCCGAAGAATCCGAACAGCCGCCCAAACGCCAGCAACGCAAAGATGACCGCGAGCGGATGAAGGCCGATGCGCTCGCCAACCAGTCTCGGCGTCAGCACAAAGCTTTCAAGAATCTGGCCGACGCCATACACCGCGACCACCACGGCGAGGCCATACCAGTCACCGAATTGCAGCAGCGCCGCGAGGAGCGCGAACGCGAGGCCGGTCGCAAAGCCGATGTAGGGAACGAATACGGCAAGCGCGCTAAACAGGCCGACGGGCACCGCCAGATCCAACCCTGCAATCGTCAGCACAGTCGGGTAGAACACCGCGAGCACTGCAATCACCAGCAGTTGCCCGCGCAGGTACTGCGACATCATGCAATCGATCTCTCCGACGAATTCCCGTGTCTTGCCGAGCCAGCGCCGCGGCACGAAGCTCGCCATGCGCTCGAACGCCTCGTGCCTGTCGTAGAGCAGATAGAACAGGACGAGTGGCATCAGCACCGCATTGCTCACGACATTGATCATCACGTTGCTGCTGGTGCGCAGGTACTGCCATACGGCAAGCATCGCGCCCTGCCCGTCCGCTTTGAGACGGGCCGCCAGCACCTCGCGGATATTCGTCACATCGAGCGAATAATCCAGCCCCAGAAAAGCCAGACGCGGCTTCAGCCATCCATCGAGTTTGGCGACGATAAATGGAATTTGCCTGATGAGTTCCGGCCCTTCCTTCTGGATAACTACGCACATGAGCAGCATGACGAGTGCGACGGACAGAGCAAACAAAGACATCATCACCAGCGCCGCAAGGCCGCGCGGAATGCGATGGCGTACCAGCCACTCCACGCCCGGCTGCAAAATGTATGCGACGAGCGCACCGAGCAGAAACGGCGTGAGAACGGCACGCAGGTTCCATAGCAACACGCCGGCCGCTAACGCAACGGCGCCCCAAAACAGAGATTGACGATGGTATACAGTCATAAGCGCCCCCATTGGGCGAGTGATCGAGTGGCTTTCGTCGTTGAGCCGAAGCATCGGCGGAAGTGTCCGTCTTAACCGCAGGAGCCGGCGACGCCGGGTCGCCGCGCGGCGCATCCGTCAAATCGGCGTCGCGCCGCTAGCCGCGCTGTGGGTACGCCTGTCGTCACCGTGCTGGCGCGACGGGTCTTGCGGCGTCGCCGGTTTGCTGGTGCCTGTCTGCGATTGACCGCCGGGTTGCCCGGTGACTTCGATCCACAATGGACGCACCATCGGATCGGGCGGCGACATCATTGCTGGTGCTGGCATCGCGGGAACGACAATCGCGATGACGCGCGGCGTGGGCATCACGGTCGTGGAACAACCGCAGACCGTCGCAACAAGCGGGAACGAGCACAGCAAGGCGAAAAAGAAGCGCGGTCGGCGCGTCATTCCTGCCACCGATGCAGCGAATCGTTCAGGTCTGGTTGAGCAGTCATGGGTGACATCTCCACGGTTGATTCAGCGTGCGCTGGCATTGCAGCGACTCGCCTACAGCAACTTCGCGGACGGGCCACTATGTGATAATATTATCACATTCGCGCGATCGGTCAATATTGATTTTAAAGATCGAGCCGCGCTGCATCCGCCATCGGCGGTACGCCGTGCGCTGCGCTGCCGGTCCGACTCCCGGCCAGTTCGCAGACGCGCAGCGGGCTCAGTGCGTCAGGACGCTCGGGTGCGCGGCGAGGCGCTCGACCTCGAGTAGCGCCTGACCAAGCACATCGATAGCTCCATTCGTGGTGGAGGCCGTAGCAGCGCTGCGCAACGCGTGCTGAACGATGTCGTGAATGACGTCCGTGTTCGATGAACCGGCGTGGAGCGTAAGTTGGTGTGCCATAAGTATTCCTGCGTAAAAACGAAGCCTGTTTCGTGTGGACGCAGTATAAGCAAAGCGCGCCGCCATTCGACGCGCGCAATTATGAGTTGCGAGATCTTCAATACACGGTTTGCGTGAATCGCGAATCGCTGACATAAGAACAGCAAGCGGACGTATTCCGATACCCACGTAGCGTCTTGTCGACGAACGGCGATGGAAGCGCGCATGCTCCACGGCTGATCTCGTTTGTGTAACGACCAGCGGATACCGTCGAAGCGAATTGCTGCGTGTCATTCAGACAGCCCGCACCGCCCCTGCCTCCGGACACACTAAAGAAGCACGCACTGCTTCAGCGCAATCGGCTACAACCTTGCAGCGACGGCAACTATCCGTTGCCCCGTAGATGCTTGTAAGCCGACCGTAAATGACTAGACTGGCACCAACGAACTGGCAAACAGCACTCATGCCTCGCCAGACCGTTGTTCCCCAAACACCGCGTCTCCTGAATCCGACGCTCGATATTGAGTCTGATCATGCCAAAGTCGAAGACCTTCATCCCCGTTCCTGTTGTCGCGTCGATCTTGTCCTTCTCGACCGCCGCATTCGCTAGCAGCAGCGGTCCCCAAACCTATGAGCAAGCGGCGGTGCAACCGGTTCAGCGTCAAACGGTCAGCTACCATGACCACACGGGCGCCAATACACAACATGCAATGGACTTTCAGGCGGTGTTAGCCCGCGTGGAAGCCCAGCGGCAAGCGTTCAACAACTACGGCGGGGTGACTAGTTCGTCGGCTTTCCTCCCGTCAGACAACGTAGCGTCGGGTAGCCCCGTCGACTTCAGTACCGCAACAGCGTCCTGGCGTTACAAGGCAACCTTGGCCGCGCGTTGATACGGCTCGCGGCTGCAAATCGCATCAAAATCAAGACAACCAACTGTAGAGAATTGAACTGTAGAGAATTGAAATGAAAAAGATCTTCCTTGTACTGTTCGCCTTCCTTACCAGCACATCGGTGCTTGCGCAAAGCAATCTGCCGCAGCAATTGCCGTCGCAGCAGCCAGCGTCCGCCGGGCAACCGTCCACGAAGCAGCTTTCACAGGGTGGGCCGCAGCTTCCGCAACCTCCACAGCTTCCGCAGATTCCGCAACTTCCGACACAAGCGTCGACGCAACTTCCGAACCAGCTGCCGACACAAGCGTCGACGCAAGTCCCGACCCAGCTTTCGAAATAACCCCGTATGGCTGCGCAACCCGCGCAGCCATACCTGGGAGACCGGCGATTGTCGCGGCTACCCGGATTATGTTCATCGCCGTAGGCGCATGTGATGCACGACGGCGTTTGCCGGCGATTCGTTCATGACGTCCGCAAATCGCTGGCCGCGAGACCCTGGTTGGGTGAACAATAGACTGCTCTCAACCCTTCCTCAGCAATTCGATGAGGCGCGCGCACAGGTCGCGGACATCGCGCATGGACTGCGTGTCGCGTGCGGGG
Organism: Paraburkholderia tuberum STM678; assembly: GCF_902833905.1. Lineage (GTDB taxonomy): Bacteria > Pseudomonadota > Gammaproteobacteria > Burkholderiales > Burkholderiaceae > Paraburkholderia > Paraburkholderia tuberum. The sequence goes on from NZ_CADFGP010000001.1 coordinate 6,211, forward strand.
GCTGCCGACGCGATGAAACGGACGATGCCGGGTTGCCGGCAAATCGAACCGCAGCCCGGAGGCAGCGATGGAATGCCATGAACGCTTCTGGAGAAACGCTGTCCCCGAATCCGTAGGCGACGTCGCAGTATCCGAACACTATGTGGCGTCGTGCGCTGTCCTTCAATGCCGGGTAACGGACATCACGGATAGCGCTGCGCGCGCCACAGCCGGTGCGAAACTTTTGGTTCTCGTCCTTTGCCAGCTTGCTGGTTCGGCTCTGTACGCAACTCATGCATTACCAACACCCTGCGCGCCCGTTAAGGGCCGCTGTCCCGACTATGATGGAGATGGGCACGCGCTTATCATGCCCTTCACGCGCTGCCCGGGTGTAATTCAGCGGCCGGCACCGGTAACGATGCCGGCCTCTTTGTATCTACGAAGCACTGATCACCGCGTGGCCGCCAGTACGCGCACCGGAATCGACTTCGCGCCCGGCACCTTGCTCTCTTTCGCGTAGTGCCATAGCGGCAGCAGCGGATTGCATTCCGGGTAATAGCCGCCGATGCATCCCTGCGGCACGTCGAACGGCACGACGGTCAGTCCGTCGACGTGCCGCTCGACGCCGTCGTCCGCGATCGTCTCGAGGCAGATGCGGTCGCCGTGCGCGAGTCCGCGCTTCTCCATGTCGGCCCGATTCATCAGAATCACCATGCGCGAACCCTTGATGCCTCTGAAGCGGTCGTCGAGGCCATAGATGGTCGTGTTGAACTGGCTGTCGCTGCGCAAGGTCATCAACCGCAGCGAATCGGGCTCACGCGCGGGCATGTCCGGATCTTCGCCGATCGCAGTCGGCACCATGAATTCGGCCTTGCCGCTTTTGGTCTTCCACTTGCGCTCCCGCGCCGGCAGCGGCCGGATCACGCCGCCGGGTGTCCACATGCGCGCCTCGAAATCACCGAACATCTCGGGCCATGTCTTCGACATCTCCAGACGCACGCGCGAATAGTCGTCGCGCCATGCATCCCAGTCGACGCTCGAGCGCTCGCCGAGCGTCGCCTTCGCGATGCCCCCGACGATGAACGGCTCCGAGCGGATCGTCGGCGCGGCCGGTTCGGCCATGCCACGCGAGCCATGAAAGTGCGCCGTGCTGTCTTCCATCGACACCGCCTGCGCGCCGCCCGCCTGCCGGTCGATCTCGATGCGGCTCAGACACGGCAGCAGATACGAGCGCTGGCCGTGCACCAGGTGGCTGCGATTGAGCTTGGTCGCCACGTTGACGGTCAACCCGAGCGCGGCCCACGCCGGTTCGGTGCGCACCCGGTCGGGCACCGAGCGCACGAGGTTGCCGCCGAGGTTGATCATCGCGTTGACCTTGCCGTCGAGCATCGCCTCGAAGGCCTCGACGATGTTCATGCCTTTCTCGCGCGGCGGCTCGAACGAAAACTGGCTGGCCAGTTGATCGAGCGGCGCGAGCTCCGGCTTTTCGGTAATGCCGACCGTGCGCTGCCCCTGCACGTTCGAATGCCCGCGCACCGGCGACGGCCCGACGCCCGGCTTGCCGATATTGCCGCGCAGCAGCAGCAGGTTGCACAGCATGCGCACGTTCTGCACGCCCATCCGATGCTGTGTGAGACCCATGCCGTAATGGATGATCACCGCGTTCGCCTTCATGTACTCGTCGGCGGCTGCCTGGAGCGCGTCGCGCGGCAATCCGCTCACTCGCTCGATGTCGTCCCAGTTCGCGTCGCGCGCGTACTGAGCGAATTGCTCGTAGCCGTTCGTATGCTCGCGGATGAAATCGACGTCGACGACGCGCGCGTCGCCCGTGCTCACCGCGCGATCGTCCGCTTCGATGACGAGCTTGCAGATGCCGAGGATCGCGGCGGTATCGCCACCCGTCTTCACCTGGTGGTATTGCGTGCTGATCTGCGTATCGCTGGGTGTGAGCATCTCCACCGCTGACTGCGGGTTTGCGAAGTGCAGCAGCCCCGGCTCGCGTAGCGGATTGAACGTGATGATCGGCACGCCGCGTTTGCGCGCGTCCTGCAACTGATGCAGCATGCGCGGGCTATTCGTCCCGACGTTCTGGCCGAAGAAGAACATCAGGTCGGTCTTCTCGAAGTCGTCGAGCGAGACCGTACCGACGCCCACGCCAATCGCTTCCTTGAGGCCGACGCTGGTGCTTTCGTGGCACATGTTCGAGCTGTCGGGCAGATTGTTGGTGCCGTACATGCGCGCGAAAAGCTGCAGCATGTACGAGGTCTCCAGTGAAGCGCGGCCCGAGGTGTAGAACACCACGCTGGCCGGGTCCAGCGTGCGCAGCTCGGCGCCGATCGCATCGAATGCTTGCTGCCACGGCACCGGCACGTAGCGGTCGGTAGCCGGGTCGTAGCGCAGCGGCTCGGTCAACCGCCCCGCTTCCTCGAGATCGTGGTCGTGCCATTTGGCGAGCTCGCTGACCGTGTGGACCTCGAAGAAATCGGGCGTTACGCGTTTGGCCGTCAGATCCCACGCGGTCGCTTTCGCACCGCTTTCGCAAAACTCGAACGTATGCGGATCGGCCGGCTTCGCCCACGAGCAGCTGACACACATGAAACCGTCGGGCTTATTCTGATGCATCAGAACCTGGCTATCCTTCAGCGGTGCTTTTTCCTGCAGCAGGATCGTCGCCACCGCCTTGACCGACCCCCATCCGCCCGATGCGTAGGGATACGCGTCGCTTTTGTCTTCCTTGTTCATGAGTCCACCCGTTTGGCCGTAAATATCACGTCATGACGTACCAGCACACGGCGTTCCCGCTGCGGCGCCCGGTCGCGGTACGATGTTTGCTATCCGCAGGCTGACTCGCCGTGCCGCAAGCCAACCGCCAACTTCATGACCGACACCTCCATCCCGCGCGACACGTCCGCCCGTCTGAACGCGATGCGCAGTACGTTGCGCGAAGTGTTCGGGATCAGCCGGCTGCGCCCCGGCCAACGGGACATCATCCGCAGCGTCATTGCGGGCGCGTTCTCGGCAACGCATCGAACTCGTCGTCGATGAAGCGCACTGCGTATCGCAGTGGGGCCACGATTTTCGGCCGGCATTCCTGCGCATCGTCCGCGCGGAACGCGCCATGCCGCTCCTCGCGCGTACCGCTGTCCGCGATCATGGGGCGCGCGTTTGCGCGCCCGAACCGGAGCCCTGCCATGAAAACGCTCGAGTACAAAATCGGTTCTCCGTGGTATCAGGCCACCCGTACGACGCTACGCCGAGCCGTCCCATCGGGGCTGTTGGCCGGCTGCGTGTCGGCGGCGACAGCCGCGGCGGCATCCACGGACGCATCGGGCAGCCCGCTCGCGCCGATCAATGCCGTCACCCACTGCCTGTGGCCGCAACGCGCGCTGCGTGAACGCGGCTTCAGCATCCGGCATACGGTGACCGGCTTCGCGATCCATCAGGCAGCCGCGATCTTCTGGGCAATGATGTTCGAGCAACTGGTTGACCGGATGGCCGGCCCCGACCCGTCACGACGGCCCGGCGCGACCGCGGTGGCCGCGGCCACGACCGTGGCGAGCGCGTATGTGGTCGACTACAAGGTGGTGCCCAACAGGCTGACCCCTGGATTCGAGGCGCACCTGTCGCGCCGCTCGCTCGGGAACGTCTACGTGGCGCTCGGCGCGGGCCTGCTCGCGGCCGCGCTGCTGCGGCGGCCGGATCGATGAAATGCGCTCGCGCAAAAAAGAGCCACCAGCCTTCAACCGGCATGGTCGCCGCAAGCGCATTTGAGAACGATGTCCCCTGGAGTCCGAACGGAGGACAAAGGCAGTATAGGAAACGCGCCCCGCCCCGCACGGTGCCTCGGCCAGGCGCAAGACGTGAGCGATCCGCGAAGCACCGGGCGCGCTCGCAAGCCTGCGAGCATCACGCCATCTGCTCCGCCGGCACCGCCACCGAACGGCCCGCGAGCCGCTCGAACTCGTCGACGTCGTGGCTGCAAAAAATCGTCAACGCGGGGCTCGCCCGCTTCGCCAGATCACGCAGGCGGCGCTGGTTGTACAATCGCGCCGCGCGATCCTTTTCGAGCATCCACTGATAGAAGCGCAAACCGGGTGCGCAATGCGGACGCACCGGGTCGAGCTCGCCGCTGTCGAAATAGGCGTCGCCCGCGAGCAGCAACCAGCCGCCATCACCGTGTACCGCGACGCCCGCGTGACCATAGGTATGGCCTCGCAACGGCACGAGCGCGATCTCGCTCGCGAGTTCTTCGATCGGATGGACCTTGGCGAAGCCCTCCCAACGCTCGGTGTACTGCGGCGAATGCACGCGCCACATGTTCTGATACGACCACTGCTGCGGCCTGAAGCGCTGCCGGTCCAGCCACGTCTTCTGCTGCGCCGCGTATTGGCGCTCGCTCGCGAGCATGTGCACCGTCGCGTGCGGAAAGTCGTCGAGCCCGCCCGCATGGTCGGAATCGAGGTGCGTCATCACGATGTGGCGCACGTCGGCCGGGTCGAAACCGAGCCGCTCGATCTGCCTGATCGCCGTCATTTCATTTCGGAACTCAGGCTTCAGCAGCCTCAGGAAGAATTTGCCGAGGCGCGAATAGGGATCGGCGACATCGCGCAAACCGAAACCGGTATCGACGAGCACGAGCCCCGCCGGACTTTCGACGAGCAGACAATGGCAGGTCAGATGCCCGCGGCGGATCAACGAATCGGGGTGGCCGTTGAACAGCTTGCCGCACAGCGGGCAAGTCGAAATGCAGTTCAGATGGTGCACTTTCATGCCGCGCTCCCGGTCACGGTGACTGCATTCCTGCTTGTCGCTTCCGGGGCAGCCGTCGCGCGGCACGACCGTATGCGTCATTCAGCGAACAGATCCAGTCCGAACACCTCGACGTGATCGCGCAGCAGCGACGACACATAGCCCGGCGGCCGCCCGGCCTCGCCGCTCTCGCGCTTGACCGAAATTCGATAGCTATGGCCGTTCGGCACGTCGGACAAGCTGTATTGCCGGATCTGCTGCAGGCCGAGCGCGGGCACATCGACCGCAATGCCGATGTACTGGCCCGGCTCGAAGTTCGCGACCGGCTGTTCGTCCTTCGGTAAATATTCGCCGACGATCGGATAGTGCTCCGCCTTCACGTCGAGGCTCGCGTGCGTGTTGGCGCCTCGAAGTGCCGTCTGCAGAAACGTTGAATGATCGTATAGCCGTGCGCGGCCAGAACCGGGGCCGTGGCCTTGACGATGTCCTTGGTTTTCTGCGTGAGCATTTCTTTCCTCCTGCAATAGGACGACTGGTTGCCTCGCTCGTGCGCGTAAATGGTGGGGTGGAATTGTCCGACCGCGCGTACCCCTTCAAGCGTATCCAGGCGACCATGCTCCTCCAACCGATGCTCGCTGTCCACAAGCTGAAGGCCATGGACACGCCCGAGCAAACGCGCGCGCCGCGACACGTCCAACATCGGTCGTCCGATTGCAGACGAACGCGGGCCGGTCAGGAACGTGCCGTGCGCGCCGACACGCGCTGAGAGCGTTTCCGTCAAGGTCCGAAAAACGTGTTGCAGAATTTGCCGGCCACATTGCACGTCTGTTGACCCGAAGGCTGCACATTGGTGCGCTCGGCCGACGTCGCGCATCCACCCGTCATGGCGACGGCAAATGTCATCACGAGCGTTCCGCGCAGCGCTGCCGCGCGCCGATTCTTCGCTGCGTGAGTCGCGTTGCGATCACCATCGCAACGCGCGGATGCGCCGCGCTTGCGTGCATCGGTAGCGCACGAGCCTTGTCCGACATCAGGCATTTCGCCCTCCCTCGCGATAGTCACCACGTTCATCGTGCCACGCACAAAGGGATTTCCAACGAGGGTACCCGAGCGCTGACGCGATCACCACACCGCCTTTTGCTATTTTGATCCAGATCAGAAGTCGACCGACTAACCGACGACGGCGCGAACTTCGTTTGCACACGCTGTCATCGCGACGTCACACCAACAGTCGAGCGTAGAAGCAATCCGGCGCGTCGGTTCGTCGAATGTGGGTCCCGCAAACCGCGGCGCGAGAGTGGACGGGGCTGTCCACAATGCGGCTGTCTCCGACAACTCACTGCGATGTACTTTTTTTTTTGCAAATGCGAGCATGCTGAATCCGGCGTTTTCGACATGTCATCAAGCCGGTATGACTTACTGTGAACGACGAGTAAGCTGGAGATAACAAAACGGGGAGAGAACCTGTGAAAGCCGCGCGTAATCACAACGACGTTACAAGGAAATTGACGCATATCAGCGCGATTGTCCAGCGCCTCGAACAACTCGTTCAATCCGACCGCGTCGACTGGCAGGGCACGGGAATTGCGACGCTGGCTTACTGGCGCGCGCGCATCGAGGCCAACGCCGAACTGCCGCCGGCGCTGCAGCCGCAAGCGCGGCTCGCTACGCTCGAAGCACGGAGCCAGCGCCGCTCGAGCGCGCAGGGCGGCAATTAACGCCGCGCCCGTCGCGCATGATCATCGCGCACCGGCACGATCACACACTCACGCGACGAAGGACATGATGATGATGCGGACCTACGAATACCACGGGTTCACGATCGAGGTGACCGTCGAGGCGGATTTCACGTTGCGCCCCGCCGGGCGCGCGGCGGTACGCACACGCTACGCGGCGGTGGTTCACATCTATCAGGCGGGCGCTGCGGTCGCAACGTTCTCGCCGCTGCGCGTCGACATTGGAGGCAGCCGGCCGTTCGACACCGAGGCCGATGCGTTGATGGGCGGATATAGCGCGGCGCGGCGAATCGTCGACGACCTGTTCGCCCGTGCGGCGGATGCCGCGGACTCCGCGTTGAGCGCCCTCACGAGCAGCAACGCACTCCGCTCGCGGCAGCCGACACCGCGTTGATCGATTGCTGGGCAGCGGGAATGGCGCATGCGGTATCCGCCGGCACCCTTTCCCTGGAGAAACGCCATGTCCAATGACGCCTCATCGCTGTCGCCGTCGATTACGTCGATGATCCGCCTCGACCATATGCACGTGCTCGCCGCTTCGCACCGATACCACGCGTCCACGCCGTGGTGGCGCAAACGCGCGATCGTCAACGGCGTGTGCGACGCGCTCGATATCCACGCGCAGCTCGAGGAGGAAATTTTCTACCCGGCGCTCGGCCGCGCGCTCGGCAATGACGAGGCACTGAGAAAAAGCCGTCCCGAGCACGACGAGATGCGCGCAACGATCGCGAAGCTGCGCGGGATGGGCCCCGAAAACGCCGCCTACGACGGGCTCTTTTATCAACTGATCCGCGAAGTCGCTCATCATGTCGCCGACGAGGAAACCATCCTGCTGCCCGACGCCGAGCGCGTGCTGAAGAACGAACTGCAGTCGCTCGGCGCCGCGATGACGCGCCGCCGGATGCAGTTGCTCGGAGAGCGCCCGATGGACATTGCGGTGAATGCCGCGGGCACGTTTCCGATCGCCACGCTGCTGCTGGGATCGACTGTATTGCTCGCGTTGCGGCATTGGCTGCCGAGGTCGCGGCGCGCGGCACAGACGCGGCGTCAATGGAACTAGCACATTCTACTGACCCCACGGGGCGCCGCCCGCGATCGCGCATCAACGATTCGGGCGCGATGCACCCGGCGTGCGCCCGCGCCGCTGTTTCGTCTTCGCCGGTTCACCCGGCTCGACGAGCCCGGCCGCGACGCGGCGCGCGGTTTCGGCCGCGATGTCGAGCGCGTCGTCCCATGACACGTGGCCGCACGTCCCGCGTCGCTCGAAGATCGTGTGATGCTCACCGCCACGCTCCGTCACGACCACGACCCACTGGAAAGCGCCTTCCGAATCCCGGATGACGGTCCAGCTTACGAGGAAGTCGGCAATCTCTATCTTCTGCAGGCGCATGTCCGGCTCGCTGTCGATCCGCTTCGTCGACCGGCTCTGTCCGAGTGTACGCATGGCACGCGGTCCTTCGTTTTGGCCCTTCGTTCAGGGGCCTGGTTCTGCTACAACGTGCCCGGCAGATTGCCTGCCGGCATCGGGCTGTTTCGGTTCGTCGTTCATCACGGCTCCCTTGATCGATTCATGCCTGGGCCGAGCAAGCGCTATACCGCACGGCCGCGCGAGAACGAGAAGCATTGGATCGCGCGCATGGGTTCGAGCCTCGTTGCTGGACCGGCAAGCTGGCCTGGCTAGAAACTCATCGCGAATCCGAACGACACCCCGTGCACGTTGCGACCGAACACATAGCGCACCATCGCCCGCGTACGGGTGACGATGACGGGATACCTGCTGCTGTCGAGTTCGAGGCCGACTCCCAGCGACGTGAGGTCGTTGAAACCCAGCACGCCGGCACTATCGCCGAAATAATGCGAGTAAGCGGCTTCCAGCACGTAGCGGACCGGCCGGTCCAGCGCGTGCCAGCCGGTGGGCGCGCGCCAGCGCGTCCATAGGCTCACCTGCTGCGCCATGGCCGAGCCCTGAACGGCCTCCGACGAACCGCCGAAGCTGCGCAGGTAAATATCGGTTGCCCGCAATTCGGCGTCGATTTCGTAGTTTTCGCGGTAGTGTTCGTAGTCGAGCATCAGGGAGCCGCCATAGCCGTAGGCGTTCAGCGAGCCGTTTTCGAGGAACTGCAGGTTGCTGTCGGTGACATGATTGAAGAGGGTCTGCCCCACCTTCAGGTCACTCGAGACACGCCCAATCGTGCCGTTCAAGATCGGACGGAACACCAGTTCGTCCGTGATGCGGAAATCCCACCCCAGGCCGACCGTGCCACTGAAGGTGTTCCACTTCGTCGGCACCGCACGCTGCTGGGCGCCATCCGTGGCAATGAAGATCGGATCGTAGCGGCTGTAGGCGAGCGTGCCCTCCATGTACAACGGAAACGACCTGCTGAGGGTGAAGCCGCCGCCAAATTGCGTCTGCCCGAAGCCGGGATTACCCGTCAGGCCGTTGTTGACCGACAGGTTACTGGTCGTCACGTCCGGGACTGTCGTGTAAGTCATGATCGCGAGCACAGCGTCTGCGTGCTGCTTTACATTGCCGCCAATCACGGTATTGCTCGACAATTGCCTCGGCGCGACCTGTGCGTGCGAAGGGCAGGACAACAGGTTCAAGGTTAGAGCGGCACACGCCCCAAATGCGCGAAGTGACCAACACTTCCGAAGCGCCGGCATAGTCAAACAACCTCGCCATTTGTCGACGAGATTGCAGGCTCATTTGCAGGGTCATACACGGCATATCCAACGAGCATGACGCGCTCCTGTCAGTCGGCTGATCGTGTTCGTCTTCCGCGAAGTCGCCATCCCGTTGCACAAAAGCACGCGCACGCAACTGATGCAATTCCGACGGGCATTGCGCCGCTCACAGCACCTGGAAGGTCTGCGTTAGTATGTGATAGAAATACCTGAAAGGAAGTAGTACGGCAATACGGGCGATCTTCAGTCGCTTGCGTGGCGTTCGGCGACGAACATCGCCGTCGACGCACGAAACCTCGCAGCCCCACTTTCGCAGGGAGCCTCGTTATGTCCACTCATTCGGTCCCGAACGACAAACCCGTCAAGATCCCCGGCCCGGATCATCCAATCATGATCGAGCACCACCACGCGCGCGTGATCGTCATGGCAGGCGGTCACGTGATTGCCGATACGCACGACGCATTGACGCTGCTCGAAGCCCGTTATCTGGCCGTGCTGTACATCCCGCGCAAGGACGTCGACATGAGCCGGCTCGAACGCACGGCGCACGCCACTTATTGTCCGTACAAGGGCGAATGCGCATACTTCTCGATTCCTTCGGCCGGCGAGCGCGGCACCAACGCGGTGTGGACCTACGAGCACCCATACGACGCTGTCGCGCCGATCCGCGAGCACCTTGCGTTCTATCCCGACCGCGTGGATTCCATCACGCAGGAGCCGGCCGCGCACTAGGCGAACGCGCGCGCGTCGCCGCGTGCGGGCGCGGCGATCGCGGCGACCGGCATGGCGCGAGCGGCACGGACGGCGCCGCCGCCGCGCGGCGGCCGCTGCTCGCACCACGCAAGCTATCAATCCGAGCGGGTTTCCCTCTCGCGTTCGAAGTAACAGAATCTACCGTCACGCCTGCTCCCTCACTCGGCTTTCATGCCGGCGCCCACCACCCAGATGGTGCGCATCCGACCGCCGGTTCCGCTCATTCTCTTTGCAGTCGGTATTCAATCCGCGCCGCAGAGATGAATCAACATGGCTGAAAAAGTTACATCGACGGAATCCGCGATGACACAGGCCGCGCTCCAGGCGATGACGGCGAACTGCGCCGGCTCGTTCAGCGTTGGCGGCGCGCTGGTCGATGATAACGGGGCTCGCGCCATTTCTGAAGGAAGCGGTGGCCGAAGACCTGAAGAACGGCGGCACGGGGCACGCGGTCGCGATGCTCGACAACCGCGGCTATCTGCTGCTCTGTGTCTGCCGCGCGTCGAGGGGCTGTCGAAAATTCGGCGCGCCTTTCTCGAAGTCACGCGCGGCTATGCAGCAAGCTGCTGACGACGCTGCCGCCGCTTTATAGTCAATCGATCAAGGTCAGGCCGGTGCAGGTGACGGATCAGACCTTGATTCATTCACTGGGATGACGCCTGGTGGTATTCGACTACCGACCGGCGAAACGGCACGGGCTGCGATAGCCCGTGCCGTTTTTTATGCTTGCCGACTCGCGAAAAATCATGCGCGGAATCGAATCAGGTTCACAGCGCATGCGCGTCGAATGGATCACCCCAACCCTAAAAAGACCTTAACACCTCGGCCCGCCACGGAGGATTCATCTTGCATTCCGTCAAGTTCCTGCTTGCGCTTGCGGGCGTCCTGTTGCTAAGCGTCGCGAGCCCGGGACCCAACTTTCTGATCGTCGATCTGGCTCGGCATCAAGATGATCGTGACCGCGCGGCGGCCGTTGTCCGCGGACGTCGGCAGCGCCGCGTCCGGCTGGGCTGCGACGAAGAAAGGCTATTTCGTCAGCATGACGAACCCGAAGTCGATCGCGTTCTACGGCAGCATCTTTGCGTTGATGGTGCCCGCGCATGCGCCGTTGTGGCTCGATATCGCGGTCGTGGCGCTGTCGATCGGCATTTCGTGCGCGTGGTACTGCGCGATGGCGTTGCTCGCCTCGCATCCGTCGGTTCGGCGCAAGGCCGGGCTGGATACGGCAGCGGGTGTGCTGGTGGGGGTCGGCGGGCGGATGTTGGCGGGGCGTTCAGCGACTACCGGCGCGCGAAGCGATAGCGCCTTTGCGTGATCAGGAGGAGCCGGACTGCGGAGCGCCGCCGCCGCGAATCACGAGTTCCATAAAACCCGTCTGCGGATCAGGCTCCCGCGCGAACGAATAGCCCGGAACCGACACGAGCAACAACTCGACGGTCGTGCGTACCGTGCAGCCGCGCGCCACATGACCGCCGAACACCTGCCCGCGCGCATCCGCGATCGACATGTGCAGATGAGCGCCATCGGGCGAGACGGAGCCTGCGAGGGTCAATATTTCGAGGTCGCCGCGAATTTCCGTTGGCGCTTGCGCGCCAGCGAACCTCAATGCCGCAACGTGGAGGCTGCCGATGCCCTGGACGACGAAGGCCGCTTGCAGGTCGCGTTGACGAAGCGCGTCTTCGACGGCGACGCGAAGGTCGTCGCCGGGCGCGAGTCGGAGGGGATGGGCTTGCATGCCTGGGCCGGTTGAGACGCGGTGGACTCGGGGATTATGCGTGAATGAGGAAGTATCTCACAGGCGCTTGTTTATGCTGGGTTCGTGCGGACTCGACGGCGAAAATATCTTCAGTTTACTTGTACAGTTAAACTGTATATCTGCTATGTTCCCGGCATGTCACGACAATCACCGTCTTCCCAATCTACCGATCTAGCCGCCCTTGCGGGCGAACTGCGCATTGCCGTGAGCAAACTGGTTCGCCGCGCGCGAGAACATTCGCAATCGAGCGACTTTACGTCGGCGCAGAAGTCGGTGCTGTTTCATCTGGAGCGCGACGGCCCAGCCACAGTTTCCGCGCTAGCGCGAGCGCAGCGCGTAAAACCACAGTCCATGCGCATTACCGTTGCCGGTCTGGAGACGCTGGGCGTCGTCAAAGGCGAAGCGGATCCAACCGACGGACGCAAAACCCTTATCCATCTCACCCCCACGTTCAGACGAACGCTCAAGGCAAGTCGGGCGGCCAAAGAGGACTGGCTGATCGGTGCCTTGCAAGCGCAGCTATCGCCGCGAGAACAGGCCACGCTCGCCGCCGCGGTGGAACTGCTGCAGCGACTCGCTGACTCCTGAACGTTTGCAGGTACTTCATCCGAACCGGCATCGAAACGGGCACAGCCCGCGACCTCATCGATTTACTCGATTCAAGGAGCAACTGAAATGGATTGGCCGCATGTCGTCTCTTATTTTTTCGGCGGTGTCCTGTTCGCGAATGCCGTGCCGCATTTCGTCAGCGGTGTGATGGGCGAGCCGTTTCAGAGCCCGTTCGCGAAGCCGTCCGGAAAAGGGCTGTCGTCATCGACCGTCAATGTACTGTGGGGCTTCTTCAATATGGTCGTCGGCTATCTTCTGGTTTTTCGTGTTGGCAACTTTCGGATCGAGGCAACGGGTGATGCCGTGCCATTCGGCCTCGGTATCCTGGCGATGGGCATGCTCTGTGCGCGGCTGTTCGGTCCTTTGCATGGCGGCAACGTTCCGAAACGTACTTGAGCGCCTCCTAAACGGTAGTCGGCGCTTGTGTCGAACCTGCGGCATGTCCCTCACGTCGCCTTGACATGCAAGCAATTTCTTGCCTATAGTAAATGCAATAAATTACTTGCCTGTATCCGTTCATGGCCGAGCGCCCCGACGACACCGACGTGCTATTCAAAGCCCTCGCCGATCCGAGCCGGCGCAAGCTGCTGGATGTGCTGCACGCGCACGACGGCCAGACTCTGAACGACCTGTGCGACCACCTCGACATGACGCGGCAAGGCGTGACCCAGCATCTGGGCCTGCTGGAAGCGGCTAACCTCGTCGTTACCGTACGCAGCGGGCGCGAAAAGTTGCACTTCCTCAATCCGGTGCCGCTGCAGCAGATCTACGAGCGCTGGATTGCCAAGTTCGAAAAGCCGCGCCTGAAGGCGCTCTCGACCCTGAAACGACGCCTGGAGAAAGGCAATGACTAGATCGACGTTCGTCTATGTGACCTATATCCGCACTACGCCGGAACAGTTGTGGTCGGCGCTCACCGACGCGGAGTTCATCAAGCAGTACTGGTTCGGCATGCACTGCGAAAGCGAATGGACGGCGGGCTCGTCGTGGAAACTCGTCTCGAGCGGCGGCCAGATCTTCGACGCGGGCGAGATCGTCGAGGCCGATCCGCCGCGGCGTCTGGTGATCCGCTGGCAGCACCAGATTCGTCCCGAGTTGCAGGCCGAAGGCGATTCGCGCTGCACGATGGAGCTCGAACCGAGCGGAACGGCGGTCAAGTTGACGCTCACGCATACGATCGAGCGCGATCCATCGAAATTCATCGAGGCGGTGTCGGGTGGCTGGCCGAAGATCATGTCCAACCTCAAATCGCTGCTGGAGACAGGCTCGATCGCGTTGCAGGAGGCTTATCCGGCCAATGGCGGGAGTCATGCCGGGAAGGCCTGATGCCTGATGCGGGGATACGCTGTAGAGCATCAGGTGTGTGGCTTCATCGTGGGGCCGAACGATGCATCCCAGGTTCGACGGCCGGCCGGCCGCGAGATCACGCTGATAGAATCGTCTGCCCGACCCTCGCCCGTCTCAGGAAATCAGCATGGAAATCCAGCCCTATCTGTTCTTCAATGGCCGTTGTGAGGAAGCCATTGAGTTCTATCGTTCGGCGCTCGGCGCGCAGGAGTTGCTGAAGCTGCGCGCGAAAGACGCGCCGCCCGATCCCGCTCGCCCGGTGGCGCCCGAACACGCCGACAAGATCCTGCACGCGACGCTCGTCATCGGTAACACGCACGTGCTGATGTCGGATGGCGATTGCCGCGGCGGCAATGCCGTGCATGCGGGCTTCAGCCTGTCGGTCACCGCCGACGACCAGGCGTCCGGCGTCAAGTACTTCAACGCGCTGGCGGACGGCGGACAGATCACGATGCCATTCCAGCAGACCTTCTGGACCAGCGGCTTCGGCACGTTGATCGACCGCTTCGGCGTGCCGTGGATGGTCAATGTGCGGCACGAGGAGCCCACGGCATAGCATTGAAGCGGGCCGGCGTTCCATATCACACGCACACGCGAGCGCCGCTTCGCCGCGGCGCAACTACCTGTCCGGTCCGTCTTTCAATGAGTCATGTCTGCCAGGAAGGCTGCGCCTGCTGCGCGCGGCGTCGCCATGCGCGGGACCGAGAGGAAGCCTGCGCGCATGGAACGGCGACCAATGCGCCGTCGCGCCTAAGCGACGCTTACTGCGTCGCGGACGCCGTGCTCGCCGGCGTGCTGTGGACCGACGCGGCGTCGCTCGCGGCGGGCGCTGCGCTCGCCGCCGCGCCCGCCTCGGCGTTCGCACGATTTGCCGCGTCGCTATCGCCCGGTGTGCCGCGCGGGCTCGCCGAATTGCTCATGACACCGCTGCTCGCCTGGCCCGTCGAGATACCGCCATTCTCGGCCGTCCGCTTGCAGCCGGATGCGCCCGCCAGCAACGCAACGGCCGACAGCGCGATCAGCATGTTTGCCGAAACCTGCCGCATGATTCGCTCTCCCTGGGATGACTCGGCTCTTGCAGCGAAGCATGCGCCATGCCCAATAGCCACACCGGGCGCGCGTCTGCTCGCGCGCGTACGCGGACCAGGTCGAGAAGGACTACGAGGTGTTCCGCCACGCGTGCCGCAGCGGCAAGCTGGAAGCACGCACCGACTCCGACATGGCGGCCGACTTCGTCGCCTGGACGAGCGAGGCGTGGGGCTTGCCATCGAGGCCCGGTCGTTCAAGCCCCGTCGGCCTCGCCGACGACGCCGAACTCGGCGGTCGTCTTCACGTAGAACAGATGCAAACCCTCCGCGCGCAGTCGATCGAACAGCCGATCGGCTTCGTCGCTCGTCACCGCCATCACGACGGACAACGGCTGATCGGCAAGCTCGAAGAAGTGCGCGGAGTGAATGCGATGATGATGGCCGATGCCTTCGCTAGCCGGGATCAGGGTCGCGCCGCGCAGGCCGAGTTCGCTCGCGAGACGCACGAGCCAGTCGGCAAGCGGCTTGCCATGATGGCTGCGCCCCTGCTGGGTGAAGAACGTGATCTGAAAGCCGTGCATGTCGGTGCCCCCCAATGCGGATCGCGCCGTGTGCGCAAGGCGATCCGCACGCGAGCCGGTGGCCGCATTGCGCCGTCCCCTGCCCGCTTACTTTTGTAAGCGGAAACCTGCAGCGCCGCGTGAGGCGCCGGTTGCAACCGATTCGGGCATCCCCGCTTGCCGCAGCACGGCTCAGGACGGTCATGACACAAGTTTAGGTGTCGGGCCGCGCGAGTGCCAGGTCGAAACTGCTCACGTGCGGCGCGGCCCCGGCTCACTGACCGTACACGTCGAAATCGAAATACTTTTTCGCAATGCGGTCGTAAGTGCCATCGGCGCGGATCTCGGCAATGGCTTTGTCGATCTTTTCCTGCAGATCGGTATCTTCTTTACGCAAACCAATCGCTGTGCCGCTGCCGAGCGTTTTCGCGTCGTAAAGCGGATTGCCGGCAAATCCGAAGTCCTTGCCGCGCGCGGTGCGCAAAAAGCCGATATCGGCTTGCACCGCGTTTTGCAGTGACGCGTCGATACGGCCGGCAAGCAGATCCGAATACACCAGATCCTGATCCTGATACGGCACGATCGCGGCGCCGGCCGGCTCCCAATACGTCTTCGCGTAGGTTTCCTGAATCGAGCCCTGCTCGACGCCGATGCGCTTGCCCTTCAGCGCTTCCGGCGTCGGCTCGATCGGCGAGCCCTTCTTCGCGACCAGACGCGTCGGAATGCGGAACACCTTCGACGAGAACGCGATCTGCGCCTGACGCGCGGGCGTCATCGACATCGTCGACAGCACGCCGTCGAATTTGCGGCCTTTCAGCGCGGGAATCATGCCGTCGAACGAATTCTCGATCCACACGCATTTCGCGTTGAGCCGGCGGCAGATCTCATTGCCGAGATCGATATCGAAGCCGACGAGCTTGCCGTCGGCGGCTTTCGATTCGAACGGTGGGTAGCTCGCGTCGACCCCGAACCGCACGGTCGACCAATCCTTGGCGATTGCGCTTCCGGACGAGACGGCCAGCAGCGCAATCGTCAGGGTTGTCAGCATGGCTTTCATGGTTGCTCCTTATTGGTCATTTGAAGAATTCAAACCGCGCGAAACCCGACATTCGACCGGGATCTGATCGCCGGCGCAAATTCATTAAAAAAATCAATTTATGCAGCGCGCGCATAGATTGGCGACAAGACTTCCAGATTCCGATCAGTCACAGGTGATTAAAAAACGGTACGGCGCCGCTTAGAGATTCAACGTCGCGTCTTATCGCGGCGACGCAGTCTGTTTCAAAATAAATGCGCGCGGATCGGCGGCGGCTTTTCGCGCGCCATTTTATTGAACGGATCGCAATGACAGTAATTCACTCGATGAGCAGCCGATAAGCGCCGCGCGGATTGACGCACACAAAACGACCACCAGCGGACAACCGTGCGCCGGTTGCTTTGCCATAAGTTGTCACTTAGAATTTTCCGCAAGGCCTCCTGAGGAACCGATGACATGGCTGCGAACAACGGAAAACCGGTGTCGTCGTTCGTTCCTCGGGGAATGCCTGGCCTCTGGGTCGTCCTGTTCGTCATCTGGATGATCGCCAATGCATCGCTCGCCGTCGAACCCGCACTCGTCGGTCTCGTCATTACCTTCGTCATCGCGCGTGTCTTCGTATCATCGAGCGAAGCATGGCAGCGCCTACGTCTAACGCCAGGCGCACCTTATCACTTCGCCGCGTATAGCGCGACCTTCGTCGTCGAGCTCGTACGCGCCAATCTGAACGTGATGGCGCTGGTGTACTCGCCGCGTATCGACATCAAGCCCGGCATCGTCAAGGTTCGCACGCGCCTCCAAACCCCGCTTGGCCGTCTCGCGCTCGCCAATTCGATTGCGCTCACGCCGGGCTCGCTCGTCATGGATATTCGGGACGACATACTATTCATTCACTTGCTCGACGTGAAGACGACCAATATCGACGCAGCGACCGAGGCACTCGTCGCACCGTTCGAAAAGCATCTGGAGAAAGTCTTTGGCTGAGATCATGCTCCGGATCGCCGCCGTGCTGATCTTCTTCGCGATCCTGTTCGGCGTGATCCGTCTCGTGATCGGCAAGACCCTCGTCGACCGCATCGTCGCGATCGACATGCTGACGGTCGTCTCGCTGTCGCTGATCGCGCTGTACGCGCAAGTCTCCGGTCGTTTCGTCTATATCGACGTCGCACTTGTCTATGCACTGCTGAGCTTTCTCGCGGTGCTCGCGATTGCGCGCTTTCTCGAAGGGGGGCTGTGAGCCATGCTCGAACTGCTCCTGCTGCTGATGTGCGCGAGCATCCTCGTGAGCGGCGTACTGGCCGTCTGCCTGAAGAATCTGCTGGCCGCGATGGTGAGCTCAGGGCTCGCGAGCCTGTTCGCCGCGATAGCCTTCCTGCTGCTCGCCGCGCCCGACGTCGCGATGGCCGAAGCCGCGATCGGTTCCGGACTCGCGACCTTCATCTTTCTGTACGCGATCCGCAAAACCGGTTATCAGAAGGGCTAGCGCATGTTCGAACTGATCGGCAGCGTGTTCATCCTGGTGGGCGCCGTCTTTCTGTTCTCCGCCGGCCTCGGGCTGCTGCGCATGCCGGATGCGTATACGCGCATTCAGGCCGGCACCAAGGCGTCGACGCTCGGCAACATGCTCGTGCTGATCGGCCTCGCGTTCTATCACCCAAACTGGACCTTCCGTCTGATCCTGCTGATCTACTTCGTGCTCGTGACCAACCCGGTGTCCTCGCATGCGCTATCGCGCGCCGCCTGGCTGATCCGCACGCCGATGACCTCGTCCACGATCACCGACGCACTCGCCGACGAAGGCGGGCGCACCGCGGGGGAGGCCGAATCATGATGCGTCGCGCGTTTGCGCTGCTGACGGTGCTGCTGTTCGCGGTCGTGTTCTGGCGGCTGGTCGGCGGCTACACCGAGCTGCAGGCGCTGCGCCCGCTCGCCTGGTACTACGTGGTCAGAGGGCCGCTCGAACTCGGCGCGCCGAACATCGTGACCGGCATTCTGATCACCTTTCGCGGCTTCGACACACTCGGCGAAGTCGCGGTGCTGTTCATGGTCGCGGCGAGCGTCGGCGTGCTGCTGAAAGAGGAAAGCAACGCGACCTCCGCCGCTGCGGCAGACGAATCCGCGCCCGCGCGCCGCCCAGCCGGCGAGATCGTACATACCGGCAAGCAGGTGCTGCTGCCGATGATCCTCACCTTCGGCGGCTACGTGATCGTCAACGGCCATCTGTCGGCGGGCGGCGGTTTCCAGGGCGGCGCGATCGTCGCGTCCGCCGTGATGCTGATGCTGCTCGCGCGGCCCCGCTCGACGCTGAACGTCGCGCTGCTGAGCGTCGTCGAGTCACTCGCGGGCGTGATCTACGTGTGCATCGGCATTCTCGGCCTCGTGCTCGCGGGCGGTTTTCTCGACCCGCGCTTTCTGCCGCGCGGCGAGTTCGGCACTTTCTTCAGCGCCGGCGCGATCCCGCTGATTTCCACGCTGCTCGGCGTCAAGGTCGGCGCGGAGCTGAGTGTCATCATCGACCGGTTCAGAAGCTGAACGAGAAGGAGAGCGCATGAGCACGGGCATCCCGGTTTCGAAGATCCTGCTGATCACGGGCTTCTGCCTTTCCTTGATCGGCCTGTGGGGCATGCTGACCCACCGCAACATCCTGCGCATCATCATCGGCTTCGCGGTGATCGACACGGGCCTGCACATCGTGATGGTCGCGACCGGTTACGTCACGGGCGGCACCGCGCCGATCATCGACGCGGCGCTCAGCAAATCCGCCGCCGCGCACCGCGCGATCGATCCGATTCCGTCGGCACTCGTCGTCACGGCGATCGTGATCGGGCTATCGGTCACCGCCATCATGCTGTCGTTCGCGATCCGTCTTCATGCCGCCAGAAAGACGCTTTCCATCGACGCCTTCACCGAGTCGAAATGGTAGCCGCGCTGTTTCATCCGCTGCACATTTTCATTCTCGGGCTCGGCGGCGGCTTCGCCATTCCGCTGCTGTACCGGCTCGGCAAGCCATGGCTCACGCTCGGCTTTTTCATCGCGCTGTGCGGCATCGTGCTCGTCTCCGGCGTGTCGTTCTACGGCCTGCTCGACGGCGGCGACACGATCGAGGTGCTGACCGCGGGCGCGCTGCCGCCGGTGTCGATCAATCTGCGCTTCGGCTTGTGGGAAGGCTTCTTCACGTTCAGCGTCAATGTGGTCGCGCTGCTCGGCGCATGGCATCTGTGGGACCGTCTGCGCGGCAACTACGCGGCGTTGCTGCTGTACCTGATTCTGGTGATGGGCATCGACGGCATGGTGATGACTCGCGACCTGTTCAACCTGTTCGTGTTTCTCGAGATCGTGTCGATCGCGACGTACGGCCTGTTCGGGCTCGAGCGCACGCCCGCCGCGCTCGCCGCCGCGTTCAAGTACATCTTTGCGACCGTGATCGCGTCGACGCTCTTTCTGCTCGGCGCGGTGCTGCTCTACTACGTGAGCGGCACGCTGAACATCGACGAACTGCTGTCGCTGCGCGACCAGCTCGGCGGCCCGATCGGCACGACCGCGATCCTGCTCGTGTTCGCGAGTCTCGTGATCGAGCTGAAGCCGTTTCCGGCCAACGGCTGGGGGCTCGACGTCTACGAGACCGCGCCGAGCGGCGTCGGCGCGATGGTATCGGTCGGCGTATCGGCGGGCGTGTTTTTCGCGCTGCTGAAATTGCTGCCGCTGTTCGACGGCCTGCTGACGCTGCTCGCCGTCTCGGGCGGCGTCACGTTCCTGTTCTCGAACCTGCTCGCGATCAAGCAGACGAAGCCGCAACGCTTGCTCGGCTATTCGTCGATCGGGCAGATGGCGCTGTTGATGCTGTCGCTCGCGTTGTTGCGCCAGATCGGCGCGGACGCATCGATCCCGCTCGTCGTCGGCGGGCTCTTCATCAACCATCTGTTCGCGAAGGCGGGGCTGTTCTGGCTGATCGGCGTGCTGCGGCGGCACGGCGACGACGCACGCGCGATCCTGTCGCGCAGCCCGTTGCTGATCGGCCTGCTCGGCCTCTTCCTGGTCGCGATTGCGGGACTGCCGCCATTCCCCGGCTTCTGGGCGAAGTGGGAACTCGTGATGCGCCTGACCGCCGCCGGCAAGCCGTACTGGATCGTGTTGATCCTGACCGGCTCGCTGCTCGAAGCGGGTTATATGTTCCACTGGTTCGTGCGCGCGCTGGCTCCGTCCGAGCTCGAGGCCAAAGCCCGGCCGAACATCGCCGCGCTGTTGCCGCTGTTCGGCGTCGCCGTGCTGCTGATCGCGGCGGCCTACATGGCAGCCGTGTTCTCGGGCGTCGTGTCGGCGTGGATCTTCTCGCCGCTCGCGGCGGGTGCGCTGTTCTATGCGGCCGATCGTCTGCCGGGGCGCGCGAAAGGCGTGCTCGCGGTGATCGCGATTGGATTGATCGGCAGTCTGCTCTGCGAGGGCTCGCGCGGTATCGCCGGACTGTTCGCCTGGCTGCTGCTCGCGGGCAGCCTCGTGATCGCAGCGGCGAGTCTCTATCGCGACGACGTGCGCGCCGGCTTCTATCCGATGCTCGTCGTGCTGTCGCTGTCGATTCCGGCGCTGCTGCGCTCATCCACCTCGCTCGAGTTCTTCTATAGCTGGGAAATCATCACGCTGTCGTCGTGCTTCCTGATCGCGAAGTGCCGGCGCGCGGGACCGCACGTGCTGACCTTCCTGCTGTTTTCGCTGCTGGCTGCGTTCTTCCTGCTGGCGGGCTTCGCCAACGTCGCGGCGATCGACGACAGCATCGCGCTGTCGGCGCTGATCCATTCGGGACCGGAGGCGAACCGCGCGTTCGTGCTGCTCGCGGCGGGCTTCCTGATCAAGGCCGGCGCGATCGGCGTGCACGTATGGCTGCCGGGCGCCTACACCGAAGCGGAAGACGACGTGACCGCGATGCTGTCGGCGGTGGTCAGCAAGGTCGCGATGTTCGGCCTGTTGATCGGCACCTATCTGACGATACGCTCGGAGGTCGGCCTCGAACTCGCGCACGCGATGACCTGGATAGGCATGCTGACGGCCCTGTTCGGCGCGCTGATGGCGTTGCGGCAGAACGACTTCAAACGGATGCTCGCGCTCTCGAGCATGAGCCAGACCGGCTATATCGTCGCCGCGATCGGCCTGATGAGCCATCTCGGCTGGGTCACCGCGCTGTATCTGGTCGCCAACCACATGTTCGTGAAGGGCATCCTGTTCCTCGCGCTCGCAGGCGTGATCTCGCGCACCGGCACGCGCAACTTCGCCGATGTGGGCGGCCTCGCGCGCGAGATGCCGCTCACGTTCGCGATGGTCGTGATCGCGCTGGTGTCGATGTCGGGCCTGCCGCCGCTGATGGGCTTCGGCGGCAAATGGCTGCTGCTGAGCGCAATGACCGACAAGGGTTGGTACGGGCTCGCCGTGTGCGGGCTGATCGCGACCTGCGCCGGCTTTCTGTACATGCTGCGCCTGCTGAACGGCGTCTTCCTCAAACCGCGCCCGCCGCAGCGGCCGCAGGTGCGCGAAGCGCCTGTGATGCTGCTGGTGCCGCAGTTGCTGTTCGTGGTCGGTATCGTGGTCCTGTCGTTCTTTCCGAAGGTGTTGCTCGAACCGGTGTCGGCCGCGATCGATCCGCAGTTCGCGGCGACACTGGTGTGGGGCGGCATGTCGCTCGAAAGCATCTACGGGTTCTGGAATCCGACGCCGGTCGTGATCGTCGTGCTGATCGTCACGGCGATCGTGTTCGGGCTCGGTGTGCTGTACTACCGCAGCCGCCGCGGCAATGCGCGCAACGCCCCGGATTTTTACCACTTCTACCGGCCGATCCTGAGCCGCACGGTGCCGCCGGTCGCGCAGATGTTCTGGCGCGGCATATCGCACTTCGCGCTCGTGGCGGCGGCTCGGATACGCCGCGTCTATACCGGCAATGGGCAGACCTACGCGCTCTATGTGCTGCTGTATTTTCTCGCGATCTATTTTGCGAGCACGGGGCTGAGTCCAGCGAGGACACCGTAAGGGTGCACCTGGTCCTGGCGCAGCGGCATGGACCGGCCCACGTGCGGGAACGATCGCCTCGGAGCACGGCGTCGGCGAGCTCAACGATCATCGAACGAGATATTCTTCCGCTACCCAGCCGTCCCTGGTCAAGCGCACGCCTTCGCGCAGTTGCATGGTGCCCGCGCCTTCGATCACGCGCGCCACCATGGGAAACACTCGCTGGAACTCAGGAGTCCTGGCAAAAGGCGCCGGGTCGATCTTATAGGTGTAGAGCACCGAGGTCCTGGTCTCGCCGTCGTGAGTCTGGGGCGGCTCCCAGCCCACCACCTTGTCCAGGGTCAGCGTGGCCACGCAAAAATCGGCGTCGTGCGTGACCGTCTTGCCGGGCGTCGCCACCACCACCACCGGCTTGTGCAGGTAGAACTGCTTGCCTTCGTCGGTCAGCGCATACTCGCGTCCCGGCGCCTCGATCCTGGCCCCGTCCTCGCCAGTGCGCTCGACCGTCATGACGGTGCTCTTGACGAGGCCCAGCTTTTCCATCACCGGCAATTGCAGCGCATCGCGGGAATGCGTGACCACGATGTCCTGATCGGCCACGTGGATGGGCCAATCGTATTTCGCCACGCACAGGTGGCCGCGATCGGCAAGGTAGTGCGTGATGGTGTTGGTAAAGTTCTCCGCGGTAGGCTCGGCCTTGTTCTGGCAACCGCCCAGCAGGAACGACGCCGTCAGGGAAACCGCAATGGCAGTGCCGCGCACCGGATTCGAAAAATGCATCATCGTGGATAGTTCAAGTATTCAAAGAGATCAATTCACGCAGCTACCGCTCGTGGGCTGGGTCGCGGGAGGCTGGTAGCCGTCGCTCAAAGTATTCAGGAAGCAGATCACGTCCTGCACGTCCTGATCCGACAGTTGCGGCGCCGAATGGACGGCACGCGGCTGCGCACCGTTCAACGCGGTGGTGCCGCCCGCGTCGGTCTGGCCCTGCCCCAGCGGCAGTTCCTCGTCGATATTGCCCTGGTAGGCGGCCGGCAGATCGTTGAACATGTTCACCGTCGCGCCCGCTGCATAGGTGGGTTGCAGCGCATAGCCCGGGTTGCTGGTCAGCTTGGTCGAATCGCCACCCGTGGACGGATACCAGTACTCGGGGTTGGTGTCGCGCGTGTTGTAGAAGCGCACCACCTGCTCCAGCGAGTGGAACACGCCGTTGTGGAAGAAGACGCTGCGCGCGGCGACGTTGCGCAGCGTCGGCACCTTGAAGCGGCCGCAATACGGATCCGGGTTGTTCACGCCCGTAAAGGGGTCCGGGCCGGCGCCGCTGGTGGCCGAAAGCGGCGTGTGGCTGTCATAGCTGCCGTTATTGATCGGGCCGCACAGCCCCATGTCGTAGTAGCTCGCGTTCAGGTTGGCCGCGATGGGGTTCGGATTGTCCGGGATCGACGTGTCGTTGCGCGGCGCACCGATCGCCTGATAGGTGAAGTCGGTCCCCAGCGCGTTCGAGCCGTTGAAGTTGGCGCCCATGAAATGGCAGGCCACGCAGCCGGCCCCGTGATCGGTATCGTTGAACAGGTTCATCCCGCGCAATTCGGCCGGCGTCAACGTGCCGCCGATCTTGTTGTTCGCATACAGGTCGAACTTGCTGGAATACGGCGCAAAGCTCGGGTCCTCATTCTGGTAGGCCTGCAGCGCGAGTCCGATGTCCTGGAACGCCGTGTCCGTATCGCCGAATACGGCCGGGCCGTACACCGCCGTGAACTGTGCGGCATACGAGGAGCTCTTTACCGCCTGCACCACCGCGTCCTTGGAGGCGTTGTTCATCTCGATGGGATTGAGCAGGGGCAGCGCCACCTGGTCGGCCAGCGTCTTGCCGCGGCCGTCCCACATGAATCCGCCGCCCGGCGCGTTCGCCGTGATGCCGTCGGGGTTCGAGGCGTTGTCGTCGTAGGCGGGCGTCATGGCCTTGTAGCGCAGCGAGGGAACCGCGCGCTGGCCTTCCGATACGCCATCGGAACCCAGCTGCACCGCCAGGCTGTTGGGCGGGCCGTAGGCATACGCCGGATCGTGGCAGCTCGCGCATGCCTGGTTCTTGCCGCCGGACAGGTTCTTGTCGAAGAACATTTGCTGACCGATCTGGGCCGCAGCGCTCAGCTTGCTCGTGGGCGCCGACCCCGTGGAGCCCGAGGAGCCCGAGGAGCCCGTGGAGCCCGTGGAGCCCGTGGAGCCCGTGGAGCCCGTGGAGCCCGTGGAGCCCGTGCCTGCGTCCGTCGAAGCAGACTGTGACGAGCCCCCGCCCCCGCAAGCGGCCAGTGTCGACAAGATGACATACAGCGCCCCCGCATAAACCTTGCGCATCGCTACTCCCCCGCTTTGTTCGATAAAACAGCTCGCGGGGGAGCGGCCGAACCGCTCCCCCACGCAGGCTACTGCTTGATGAATGGCACGCTTGCGCGTGCTTACCGTTTAGTGCTTTTTATTACTTCGTCGCCCACAGGTTCTTCTGGGTCGCGTCCGGACCAACTTGCGCCGGATCGCTCACGTCACCCGTCTGGAACTTCTGCGTGTAGCCGGCCGGAATCACGTAGGCGTGGTTCATCGGACGAACCGCGTCGTAGTGCGTGTCGGCGCTGCCAGCGTACTCAGGCAGGTTGGCGATGTTCTGCGCAATGTACGACTCCGTGTACTTCGAACGGTTGGCGTACGAGGTCGGAACAGCCGGGTCGGCCAGCTGGAACATGTCCTGCACCGTGCGCACGAACGAGAAGTGGCTGTACGTATCGCTGTCGGCGACGCCCTTCGGCGCGGAGCCCACGTCTTGCTGGTTGGTCATCAGGACGAAGATCGAGTTGCCATGGCCCTTGTTGCCGTTGCCGTACTTCGCCTGGACCGGAGTCCAGCTGCCGTCCGCGTTCTGCATCTGCGTAGCCTTGCCACCCACGTCCCAGCCGCAGCACGAGCTGCCGGCACCGTTGGACGTGCCATTGCCTTCGTCGAACATGACCACGATGGCAACGTTGCGCTGCTTGTTCTGCCACAGCGGCGAGGCCTTGATCTTCTGCACCACGGCGTTGGTGTAGTAGTCGGCGCGGGTCAGCAGCGCATGAGCCGGAACGGTACCCGAGGCGGTCGCGCTGTCCTTACAGGTGCCGTCGCTGCCGGTGCCGTGCAGGTCATCACACTGGTCAGGCATGATGAAGTTCAGGGTGCCGACGTCGCCCTTGGCCAGGTCGGTGCTGAACTGGTCGACGTTGTAGCCGGTCGGAACCTTGTAGAGCGTGGTGTTGGTCAGGTCGGCCGCGTTCGTGTAGTACTGGGTACCGAAGATCGTGCGGTTGTTCGCGAAGAACTCCGGCTGGTTACGCACGTTCTGATAGGCCATGCCCGGATGGTGCTTGGTCTTGTAGAGCGAACCGGGCATGGCGAACGGCGTGCCCGTCACGGTGATGCTACCGTCCGTCTGGTTGTAGGCCTGCGATACACCCGTGTCACCGAGGCTGTCGGCGCGCGGATCCTGACCCGGGTTCATGGATTCGCTGTAGGTACGCCACGTCAGGCCCGCGCTCGAAATCTGCGTGAACAGGTTCGGCGCGTTCATGATGTTGTGGTTGGCGACGGAACCGGTGCCGTCCGTCGAGCACGCCTTGTTGGCGGCCGTCGTGTAATTGGACAGCAGCGATCCAACGGCCACGGTGGCGCCGCCGGCGGTGGTACCGATGATCGGGTCGTTCGGCGTCAGCGCGACGTGGGACGGCAGGGGCTGGCCGTCGGAAGCCGTGCCGCCGGCGAAAGCCTTGTCCGTCGGGGCGTTGGCGCCGGCGGCGGCGCAACCCCACCAGTTGTCGTCGCCGATACCGAAGTCGTCGGCGCCGCCCAGGGCGGTGTAGTTCGGCTCGGACGGGCTGCCGGTCGCGAAGTAGGTCGAGAAGTAGTTGCCGTTGGTGATCATCGAGTTGACCGCCGGCATGTACGCTGAACCCTTGACGCGATTCGTGCTGCTGTTCTCCAGCATGATCACGAAGACGTTGTCGTAACGCGGAATCGCTTCGACGTTGAACGCAGCCTGCTGGGCTTGTGCGAAGGTGATCGCCTTACGCGTATCCGTCGGAATGGTTTCGCCGGCGGTGATGCCGGAAACGCCGGTCAGGGTGGGGTCGCCACCGGCAACGGCCAGCGCATCGGGGTACTTGTCGCCACGATCGAGCTTCGTGGTGGCGTACGTGTAGCGGTTCGTCAGTGCGTTTTCTTCGAACAGCACCGCGTACTGCTCGGCGCCGGACAGGGTATTGGCGTCGGCCAGGACGTCGCCGGCGGGAACCGTCACGGAGGCGTTGTTGAATGCCGGGCCGGACAGACGGGTCGACAGATTAGCCTTCTCGGTCGCGTACTTGGTGCCGTTGGCTTCGACGAGGCGCTGCACTTCGCTCGACATCGGGCTGATCACGACTTTGGTGGCGCCCTGGTCGGCGATCTGGTCGGCCGAAGCGCGCAGGATCAGGTGGCTGGCGACCTTGGCGGCCGATGCCGTGTTGGTGGCCGAGGTCGTGATGTCAGCGACGAGCGGACCCGTGGCGGTCGTGGTCAACGAGAAATGGCCGCTGCTGTCGGTCTTCGCGGAGGCTTCGCCGCTGTCGAGCACGCCGTTGCCATTGGCATCGACGAACACGGTGGCGCCAGAGTAGTAGCCGGCCTTCAAGGTCGGGTTGCCGCTCGAGCTGCCCGGGACGAAGGCAGTTGCGGCGACCACGCCCGAGTAAGTCGTGCCGGCGGTCGTGCCACCGTTGTTGTTGCTGGCAGAGGGGCTATCCAAATTTCCGCCGCAAGCTGCGAGCACGCAGGCAGCGGCAACGGACGTTAGACAAAGCGCTGGGCGCATTTTGTGATGCGATGACATGTGGGGACCCTTTGTTAGTTGTATCGGCAACCGCTTGTGTGGGGCAAGACTTAGTAAAACAAGCGAAATAATATGAAGGGTTTGTGTAAAACGTATGTCTGCTCACGGTAAGGATTAGAGTGTGAACCTGGCTTGGTTCTGGTCACATCTTCTCGAAAAGCCGCAATGCACGGGCAAGCAACGAAGACGAAAATAAAGCTGAGAACCAACCGTCGTAGTTGTTGCAGGTGCAGCGAAAATGCTCTCAATTCCCCGCTACTATTGAAAAACACTCGGAATGCTTCGCGTGTGCGGTGCAGCATCCGAGTGTGTTGCGGTTTGGACTTTCGAGTACCGGGTGGTGGCGCATGCGCCGCGTCGGTGGGTCTGATGCGAGCACTGGTGGGGCGAGGCTGAAGAAGCGAGATGACGGGACCACTATCCGGCGGTGGCTGAGTGCTTTGCCGCGGCCTGCTAGAAGTCGCTGCAGGCGGCCCGCGTATGGGGAGTAGTCTCGCGATAAGAGTAACGCAATGGAATACTTCGTTTACCAACGATGACTTACGTTATCGGCGAGTACAAGTAAGCCAAATACCAGCGCCGATAACGAGGACGCGCTGCTTGCATGACGAATCACTCGCTCGTCGAATCGACCGGCAATTGCGAGTCGCTCTCTCGCACGGGACGCTGCACGGCGCGAACGAGCCCGCTGCCGCCGCCTCCGCAGAAGAACAGATCCGCGCCGTTCGATTCGAGTCCGGAAATGCCCGCGCCGGCCGGCATCTCGACGCGCTCGAGCACCTCGCCGCTGCGCGGATCGAGATGCCGCAGCTCGCTCTCGTCACCTTCCCACGTGCCATGCCATAGCTCGCCGTCGACCCACGTGATCCCGGTCACGAAGCGATTCGATTCGATCGTGCGCAGCACCGCGCCGGTGTCCGGATCGACCTGATAGATTTTTCGTTCGGGATACTGACCGACCCATAGCGAACCTTCGGCCCATGTCAGCCCCGACTGGCCGCCGTCGCCGGGCGCCGCGATCGTCGACAGCACGCGGCCGCTCTGCGGGTCGATCTTCTGGATGCGGCCGTGCGCGATCTGGAACAGGTGTTCGCCGTCGAAGGCCGTGCCCGCGTCGGCGGGCACCGCGATCGAGCGCAGCGTCTCGCCGCTCGCCGGATCGAACGCGTCGAGCCGTTCGCCGGTCGCGATCCACACCTGTCGGCCGTCGTAGGTGACGCCATGCACTTTATCGACGCCCGTAAAGGGCCCATATTCACGGACGATTCTGGCGGCAGAGCGGTTCATGGTGGCCATCCTAATCATGAAGGGAACGGGGAAGGGAGTAACAAAGCCGTCGCGAATCCGGCCAGCGGCGGCGTCATCCAGCGGCGCGCGCGCCCCTCGCCCACTGGCTGCACCTTGCCGGCTGCGGCGAGCGAGTCGAGTGAGCGCTGCACGGTGCGCTGACTCGCGCCGAGCACGAGGGCAAGCGCGGAACTCGACCACGCTTGGCCATCCGACAGAAACGCAAGCAGCGCCGCATGCTCGCCTTCGACCGGCGGCGCCAGCACGACGACCTCGCGGGCGTGACGCGGCGCGAGCGCGAAGCCGCGCGTCGTCGCGCTGACGCTCGCGAGCGTGCCGAGCGCCGTGCGCAGCCGGCCGATCTCGACGCGCAGCCGCGCGCGATGCGATTCGTCGGCGCGTTTGGCGCGGAACGCCCGGGCGACGAGCGCGTCGCGCGGCACGTCGTCGGGCCATGCCTCGCCGAGCATGCGGGCGAGCGCAAACAGCACCGGTCGGCTCGCGAGCGCAACCGCCGCGTTCGCATCGCGGATCGCGTAGCGGCAAGCGTCGACGATCAACGCGCCGCCAGCGCGATTCGAGGTCAACAGCTTCTCGACTTCATCGAGCAGGATCGGTTCTTCTTCGCCATGCGCGATCATGCGCGCCGCCGGTTTGCCCAGTGCCACCGACGCGCTTTCGACTTCCGCGATCAACGCCGGAATGCCGGCCTCGCGTGCCGCGCGTCCGGCCCGCGCCAGCGCGGCACGGGCGGCGCCGCTGCGCAAACGCCGCAGCGCGACTCCCGCGACCACCAGTTCATGCGCGGCACGCAGTGCGGGCGGAAACGGCCGGGGATCGAGCGCGGCAAGCTTGCGCTCCGCTTCGTCGAGACGGCCGATCAGCAGCAGACGCCGCGCCGCGAGATACCGCGCATGCGCGGCATTGACGCGATCGCCGTACGCGTCGAGCGTGGCGGTCGCGGCGTCGAGTGTCTTGGCGGGCCACGCGAGATCGCGCGACGCGAGCGCGATCTCCGCTTCGGCGACCACGCATCTCGCGCGCGCCACCGCATGCTGCGCGCCGAACGCGCGCGCGGCGTCGCGCACCAGCGCCTTTGCGCGCCCGAAATCGCCGAGCTGCGCCATCGCGATGCCGCGCAGCGCGAGCGCCGGCGCGTCGTCGCGTAACGCGACGTGGTCGAGCGCGCCAAGCGGATCGCCGGCCGCGAGCGCGCGCGCCGCCGCCGAAATCAGCGCGTCCACGGCGTGCGAGTCCGCGCGTAGCACGTCGATGCATCAAGCGAATCCCGCCACACTTGTCACTCCCACCCGATCGATGCCCGGCCCTAATCTAGCACGACCATCAACCGTCACCGACGCCGTCGGGCAAGGGCTCGCGCGGCGCGGCACGACTCACGGAGGTACCCACGATGACTACGCATCCGATCGGAACACGCGAACAGTGGCTCGCCGCGCGACGCGCGCTGCTCGACGCGGAAAAAGCCCACACGCGACAAGGCGACGAGCTCGCGCGGCAACGCCAGGCGCTGCCGTGGGTCAGGGTCGACAAGGCCTACCGCTTCGATACCGACCAAGGCAGCGCGTCGCTCGCCGATCTGTTCAAAGGACGTTCGCAGCTGCTCGTCTACCACTTCATGTTCGGCCCCGACTACAAGGCGGGCTGCCCGTCATGCTCGTCGATCGCGGACGGCTTCGCCGGCTTCGCCGTGCATCTCGCGCATCACGACGTGATGCTGACGGCGGTGTCGCGCGCGCCGCTCGACAAGCTGCAGACGTACAAGCAGCGCATGGGCTGGACGTTTCCATGGGCGTCGTCGGCCGGCGGCGATTTCAATTTCGACTTCAACGTCTCGTTCACCGAGACACAGCAGCGCGATGGCAATATCGAGTACAACTACGCACGCAACAGTCACGCGATGGACGTGAGTCCCGCGCCCGAACCGGTCGCGCAGTTCGCGGCGACCTGCGGCACCGACGCGGCCACCTATTCGCGCGACCGGCCAGGCATGAGCGCGTTCGTGCTCGAAGACGGCGTCGTCTATCACACGTACTCGACTTACGCGCGCGGTGTCGATGCGCTGTGGGGCATGTACCAGTGGCTCGATCGCGCGCCGAAGGGGCGCAACGAGGCGGGCATCTGGTGGCGCCGTCACGACGAGTACGAGCCGTCATGAGCCCGCTCGTGCGCGCTGTCTGCACGAGCGGGCAGCGCCTTGCCACACGGCGCGCGACGCGCTCATCGCAGCGCGTGTTCGTCGGCGTCTGCGTGCTGATGTTCGCCGCGAGCGTCGCGGCGACATTGGCCCACGGCGCGTCGATGGCGGCGATGGGCGCGTTGCCGATGCCCGGCGGCTGGTCGATGTCGACGCTGTGGATGCCGACCTGCGGGCGCACGTGGGCCCGCGCCGCGGCATCGTTCATCGGCATGTGGATCGTGATGATGGCGGCGATGATGCTGCCGTCGTTGATGCCGACGCTGCTGCGCTATCGCGACGCGATCGGCTCGCGCGCAAGTGCGCAGCGACTGGCCCTGCTGACGATGCTCGTGAGTGGCGCGTATGCGGTCGTATGGACGGCGCTCGGCGTGGCCGTGTTCGCGCTGGGCGCGTCGCTCGCGGCGCTCGCGTTGCGGTGGCCAGCACTCGCGCGTTCGATGCCGCTGGCGGTCAGCGTGGTCGTATTGCTCGCGGGCGCGTTGCAGTTCAGCACATGGAAAGCCCGCCGCCTCGCCTGCAGCCGCACGACACCCAGCCTTCCCGCCGATGCGCCGAGCGCGTGGAGATACGGTCTGCGCATCGGCATCGATTGCGCCGGTTGCTGCGGGGGTCTCACGGCAATTCTGCTGGTCGTCGGCATGACGGATTTGCGCTTGATGGCCGCCGTGACGGCCGCCATTACGGCCGAGCGACTTGCGCCGGACGGCGCACTCGTCGCCTGGGCGAGCGGCGCCATAGCCGTCGCCGGCGCGGGCTTGCTGCTCATCCAGGCCCTATCGGCCGGCTGACTCATGCGCGCCAGTTGTCGCGGATCGCTTCGCAAATCGACGCTCGACGGCCTTGCTGTCTCACTATTGTTTTGGTTTCGGAAACAGTGAGTTCGGAAATTAGGTATTTACCCTAGTTTCAGCTCCCCCTAGACTGTCGTCACTGCTGCAAATAAATGATTTCGCAGCCTAACAAGACAAAACCTGGAGGTAGTAAAAATGAAATCGCTCGTTCAAGCTGTCGTTATCGCCGCTACCCTCGCTGCTCCCGTTGCCGTTTTCGCTCAATCGAACCAGCCGCTGACCCGCGCGCAAGTCCGTGAAGAGCTGGCTCAGATCGAAAAGGCCGGCTACAACCCGGCACGTTCGAACCCGAACGAATATCCGTCGAACATTCAGGCTGCCGAAGCCCGCGTCGCGGCGCAAAACGCCGCGGTCGGCGGCGTGACCAGCGGTTCGTCGCAGCAAGGTCACGCAGCGCAGTGAGGCGTTGCAGGTTGGAAAGTTGCTGTTGATGTAGCTGTACCTGCCGGAGCGCTCGGCTTAGCGCTCTCGCAGCTTCCCCTACTGGCCCGCCATCGCGACTGAATGCGATGGCGGGCCAGTTCCGTTTTGGGGAGCTCTGTCAGTTCTGCGTCAGACCGCGCCCGGGTTGATATACGCGGTCTTCACCGACGTATAGAACTCGCGGGCGTAGGCGCCCTGCTCGCGCGGACCGTAGCTCGACCCCTTCCGCCCGCCAAACGGCACGTGATAATCGACCCCCGCCGTCGCGGTGTTGACCATCACCATGCCGGCCTGCACATGGCGGCGGAAATGACTCGCGTACTTCAGCGATGTCGTGCAGATGCCGGCCGACAACCCAAACTCGGTGCCGTTGGCAACCGCGAGCGCTTCCTGGTAGTCCTTGACCTTGATGACCGACGCCACCGGCCCGAATACCTCTTCACGGTTGATGCGCATAGCCGGGGTCGTCTCCGTGACCAGCGCCGGCGCGAGGAAATAGCCGCGCGTCGAGCCTTCGACGCGCTCGCCGCCGAACACCGTGCCGCCCTCGTCGCGCGCGATCGCCAGATAGCGCTCGTCCTGTGCCAACTGCTTGTCGTCGACGACCGGGCCGATGTGCGTGCCGTCCGCGAGCGCATCGCCGACCTTCAGCGCGCGCATGCGCGCCTTCATGCCGTCGATGAACCGGTCATAGATCCCCGCGGTCACGATCAGCCGGCTCGATGCCGTGCAACGCTGGCCCGTCGAGTAGAACGCGCCGTTGATGCACGCTTCGATCGCGACATTGAGATCGGCGTCGTCGAGCACGACCATCGGGTTCTTGCCGCCCATTTCCAGCTGAAATTTCTTGCCCGAATCGAAGCACTTCGCGCCGATCGCGCGGCCCGTCGAAACGGAACCGGTGAAGCTGATCGCATCGACATCCGGCGACGACACGAGCGCCTCGCCAACCACCGAACCGCGCCCCATCACGAGGTTGATCACCCCCGCCGGCGCGCCCGCCTCGGCGATGATCTTGACCAGCTCCCACGTGCTGCCCGGCACCAGATCGGCCGGCTTGATCACGACCGTGTTGCCGTACGCAAGCGCCGGCGCGATCTTCCACGCCGGAATCGCAATCGGAAAATTCCACGGCGTAATCAGGCCGACCACGCCAACCGGCTCACGCGTCATTTCGACCGTCATGCCCGGCCGCACCGACGGCATCACTTCGCCGCCGACGCGCAGCGCTTCGCCCGCGAAGAACTTGAAGATCTGCCCGGCGCGGCCCACTTCGCCGATCGCCTCGGGCAGCGTCTTGCCCTCTTCACGCGCGAGCACCTTGCCGAGCTCCGCCTTGCGCGCGAGGATCGCGCTGCCCGCCTGGTCGAGCACGTCGAAGCGCTGCTGCGGCGTGGACAACGACCACTGCGCGAAGGCCTTGCGCGCGGCGCTGATCGCGCGATGCGTCTGCTCGGCGTCGGCTTGCGCGAATTCGCCGATCACGTCGTCGAGATTCGACGGATTGACGTTGCGCGACACGCTCGCGCCGTCGACCCACTGTCCGTCGATGTAGTTTGCGAACTGACTCATGCCTGATTCTCCTTTCGAAAATTGCAGCGACAATCCGGTTATTCAGCAACGAGCAGGCCACGGGCCGCGAGATTGCGATACAGCGCGCGCACGCCGAACGTCCACGGCTCGATTTCGGTGGACAGGCGCACCGTGTTGGTCAGCGCGCCGAGCTGCGGCGTCGAAATCGTCACGCGATCGCCGAGGTGGTGGGTGAAGCCGCCGCCGGGCGCGTCGCGGTCCTTGATCGGCGAGAACATCGTGCCGAGGAACAGCATGAAGCCGTCCGGGTACTGGTGGTGACGGCCGCAGGTCTGCGCGACGAGGTCGGCCGGGTCGCGGCTGATCTCGCTCATGTGGCTCACGCCGTCGAGCACGAAGTCGTCGTCGGCGCCTTCGACGCGCAGCGACACGCTCGCCGCGCGCACCGCGTCGAGTGAGAAGGTGTCGTCGAACAGACGCACGAACGGACCGATCGCGCATGAGCCGTTGTTGTCCTTGCACTTGCCGAGCAACAGCGCCGAGCGGCCTTCGATGTCGCGCAGGTTCACGTCGTTGCCGAGCGTCGCGCCGACGATGCCGCCGCGGCTATTCACCGCGAGCACGATCTCCGGCTCCGGGTTGTTCCACACCGACGCGGCGAGCAGACCGACGTCCGCGCCGAAGCCGACTGCCGACATCGGCTGCGATTTCGAAAATACTTCGGCATCCGGACCGATGCCGACTTCCATATATTGCGACCACGCATCGCGACGCTCGAACTCGGCTTTCAGCTTCATCGCCGCTTCCGATCCCGGCTTGATCTTCGACAGATCGGTGCCGATCGTCGACGCGATCGTCTCGCGCACTTCCTTCGCCTTCGCCGGATCGCCGCCGGCCTGCTCCTCGATCACGCGCTCGATCAGGCTCACCGCGAACGTGACGCCGCAGGCCTTGATCGCTTGCACGTCGCACGGCGCGAGCACGCGCACGGCCGGCGCGCTCGCGCCCGGCAGATTCGCCTCGATCAGCTGCGCGACCGGCCCGAGCGGCACGCCCGGCGCGCTGCGCGCAAATTGCGCGGCATCGTCGCGCTCGAACAGGTCGGCGGTAGTCGGCACGACCGCGCTGATGTCGAACACCTCGCCGCCGCGCACGACGACCACGCACGGTCCTTCATGCTGCTCGGTCTTGCGCCACACGCGGCCGATCAGCAGTGCGTCGTTCAGATCGCCGGGAAGAAAGCTGGAGGGGGAAATTGCGGACATGGGATGGGCTCTTTCGGATAAATGGGAAAACGGGCAAGGCCGGGCGTCGCGTTGCGTGCGAAGCCCGGCCTTGTCACCCGCGGGTCAATGCGAATGCCGTGGGTTGCCGCGCTCGGCAATCACTTTCAGATACAGCGTCGCCGGTTCGAGGCAGCCGCCGGTCGAAAGCTGGCCGACCGTCTTGCGATACAGCTCCTGCCACGGCGTTTGCGCGGGCGGAATCTCGAAGTGCACGGTTTCGCGACGTCGCGCGAGTTCTGCTTCCTCGACCAGCACTTTGACGCTGCGCGAATTCAGATCGACGCGGATGCGGTCGTTCGTGCGCAACAGCGCAAGGCCGCCGCCCACCGCCGCTTCCGGCGACATGTTCAGAATCGACGGGCTCGCCGACGTGCCGCTCTGACGGCCGTCGCCGAGCGTCGGCAGCGACGTGATGCCCTGGCGCACGAGCGCCGCCGGCGGCGCCATGTTGACGACCTCGGCGCTGCCCGGATAGCCGACCGTACCCGTGCCGCGAATCACGAGGATGCAATGCTCGTCGATTTCAAGCGACGGGTCGTTGATGCGCGCGTGATAGTCCTCAGGACCGTCGAACACGATGGCGCGCGCTTCGAAGCTGTTTTCTGCGCCTGGCTCGCTCAGGTAGGTCTTGCGGAACGCATCGCCGACCACCGACATCTTCATGATCGCGCTATCGAAGAAGTTGCCGGACAGCACCATGAAGCCCGCGCCGTGCTTCAGCGGATCGTCGGTCGTCCTGATGACCTCGCGATCCGGCGCGGGCGCGGCGGCCGCGATTTCGCCCATCGTGCGGCCCGACACGGTCAGGCAATCCTCGTGCACGAGGCCGCCTTTCGCGAGCTCGCGCATCACGGCCGGTACGCCACCCGCGCGATGGAAGCTCTCGCCGAGATATTCGCCGGCGGGCATGCAGTTGACGATCAGCGGCACCTGCTCGCCGACGCGCTGCCAGTCTTCGAGACTCAGCTCGACGCCCATGTGCCGCGCAATCGCGATCAGATGCGGCGGGCAGTTGGTCGACGCGCCGAGCGCCGATGCGACGACGATCGCGTTTTCGAACGCTTCTTTCGTCATGATCTTCGACGGCCGCAGGTCCTCGCGCACGAGGTCGACGATGCGCTTGCCGCTCGCGTAGGCCATCTGGCCGCGCTCGCGGTAAGCGGCCGGAATGCTCGCGCAGCCGGGCAGCGACATGCCGAGCGCTTCGGCGAGGCTGTTCATCGACAGCGCGGTGCCCATCGTGTTGCAGTGACCGATCGACGGCGACGACGCGGTAGTCAGCTCCATGAAGCCTTCGTAGTCGATCTCGCCGGCCGCCAGCAGATTGCGTGCATGCCAGATCACGGTGCCCGACCCGACGCGCTTGCCGTCGTGCCAGCCGTCGAGCATGGGACCGCCGGACAGCACGATCGCCGGCATATCGACGGTGGCCGCCGCCATCAGGCACGCGGGCGTGGTCTTGTCGCAGCCGGTGGTCAGCACGACGCCGTCGAGCGGGAAGCCGTGCAGGATTTCGACGAGGCCCAGATACGCGAGATTGCGATCGAGCGCGGCGGTCGGCCGGCGGCTCTGCTCGGCGAGCGGATGCACCGGAAACTCCATTGGAATGCCGCCCGCGTCGCGAATACCGGCCTTCGTGCGCGCCGCGAGCTCGATGTGATGCCGGTTGCACGGCGCGAGATCGCTGCCGGTCTGCGCGATGCCGATGATCGGCCGGCCCGACTGCAGCTCTTCGCGCGTCAGACCGTAGTTCATGAAACGCTCGACGTACAGCGCCGTCATATCCGCGTGCGAGGGATCGTCGAACCATTCCTGGCTGCGCAGCCGGCGCGGGGTGGATACTGACATGATGCTTGTCTCTCTGTCTGGGTAAGGGTTTCTTATGCGTGCTCTGCGTGTTTCTGTGCCCGCGCTGTCTCGCGGCCGGGGCCGCTGCCTTCATTCGAGGCGGCCCGCGTCAGCATCGTGCGCGGCACGAGCAGGATCAGCACGCAACTGACCAGCAGACACGCACCGAGTGCGTAAGTGCCGTTGTTGATGTCGCCGGTCAAATCTTTCGCCACGGCGGTGATCATCGAACCGGTAAAGCCGGACAGATTGCCGATCGCGTTGATCATCGCGATGCCGGCCGCCGCGGCGGCGCCCGACAGCAGCTGTCCCGGGAACGTCCAGTAAATCGGCATCAGCGCAAGGATGCCGGCGGTGGCGATCGTCAGAAACGTGATCGCCCACACCACATGATGCGCCAAAGCCGCGCTCATGATCAGACCGATTCCGCCGATCAGCGCCGGAATCGCCGCATGCAAGCGCCGCTCGCCGGTTTTCTTCGAATGCGCGGCGTTCGCGAGCGTCGCAATGATGGCCACGCCGTACGGGATCGCGGTCAGCAGGCCGATATGCAACGGATCCTGCACGCCGGTCGCCTTGATGATCGACGGCAGCCAGAACGCGAGGCCGTAGAAGCCGGTATTGAACGTGAGCAAAATCGCGACCAGCAGCCAGACGCGCGGATCGCGCACCGCCGAGCCGAAGCGCGCTGTCTTGTGCGCGCTTTCGCGCTGCAGATTCGCCGCGAGCAGGCTTTTCTCCTGCGGCGTGAGCCAGCGCGCGCGGTCAATGCCGTCGTCGAGCGAGAAGTACACCACGAACGCGGTCAGCAGCGACGGCACGCCTTCGATCAGCAGCATCCATTGCCAGCCCTGATGGCCGAGCAGGCCGGCCGTATGGTCCATCAGCCAGCCCGACACGATGCCGCCGAGCATCAGGCTGACCGGCATTGCGATCAGAAAGCCTGACATCACGCGACTTTGGCGCTGCGACGGAAACCAGAAGTTCAGGTACAGAATCACGCCGGGGAAGAAGCCGGCCTCGCAGAGCCCGAGCAGAAAGCGCAGGATGTAGAACATCGTCGCGGTTTCGA
The DNA here is from genome assembly GCF_902833905.1 of Paraburkholderia tuberum STM678. GTDB lineage: Bacteria > Pseudomonadota > Gammaproteobacteria > Burkholderiales > Burkholderiaceae > Paraburkholderia > Paraburkholderia tuberum. Next base: position 43,849 of record NZ_CADFGP010000001.1, read on the forward strand.
CGTGCGCGACGCGCGCGAGCGGCGCGACGAACGCGAGCGCCATCGACACGAGCCCCCACGTGAACATGATCCGCGCGATCCAGAAGCGCGCGCCGTAGCGATGCAGGAACACGTTGCTGGGCACTTCGAAGATGAAATAGCCCCAGAAGAACACGCTCGCGCCGATCGCGTACATCGTGTCGGACAGGCCGAGATCGTCGAGCATCTGCAGCTTCGCGAAGCCGACGTTCACGCGATCCAGATACGCAACCACATAGCACAGCAACAGTACCGGCAGCAGCCGGCGCACGACCTTGCGATAGGTCCTTTCCTCGAACTCGTCGACGCGCGCGGCGGGCGCGACGATGGCGGGCGGTACAGCGGTCATTCGTATCTCCATCAGCGTATTTTTGGTCGGAAATGCCGTTGCCTCGCGGTTCGTGCGATTTGGCACCGCCAGTTAAGTTACCGGTAACATTTCTAGCTGTGGATGTTACGCCCGGCTTACCAGCCGGACAACCGAGGGATATCCCTGATCTGTTTAATTAAGGGGAGTGCTAGTGCGCCATCTACGCGCTATCGCGTGCAATCACCGTGAAATCGATCTTCACCGCTTTCCTGCGCTGCACCTCACCCGCTTCGCGATCGGCGAGCCCCGCGAGCAGCGTTTCGCCAGCGCGCAGGCCGATGCCGTACGCGTCGACCGACACCGTCGTGATGCTCGGCTGACAGCACCACGACACCTCGAAGTTGCCGAAGCCGGCGACCGCGATGTCGCCCGGCACCGACAGCCCGCGCCGGTGACACTCCATGATCGCGCCGAACGCCGACATGTCGCTCACGCACATCACGGCCTCGGTATCGGGCCACGTGTCGAGCAATGCGCCGATCGCCGGTGCGCCGTGGCTCATCGTGATCGGCGAATCGCCGAGCCGGATCACGCGCGGCTCGCCGAGACCGAGCGCCTTGATTTCGGCAACGTAGCCACGCATCCGGTCGTGCCCGCGCCGGTCGCGCTCGCTGGCACCCGCGATGAAGCCGATCCGCCGATAACCGCGCTCGTGCAGATGCCGGACCATCGCGCGCGCCGCCGCCGAGTTCGAAAAGCCGACAACCGTATCGATTGGATCGCTGGGCAGATCCCACATTTCGACGACCGGAATGCCGGCGCGCTGCAACAGCATGCGCGTCGCCTCGGTGTGCCGGCCGCCCGTCAACGCGACGCAGCGCGGTTGGTGGCGCAGCATCGAGCGCACCAGCAGTTCTTCCTGTTCCAGACGGTAGTCCGTGTCGCCGAGCAGCAGTTGCAGACCGTGCGGGCCCAGCGCGGCATTCAGTCCGCGCACGGTGTCGGAGAAGTTCGAGCTGGACAGCGACGGCACCAGCACCGCGACGAACGCCGAGCGTCCCGACGACAGCGCGCCCGCCGCCGCATCGGCGACGTAGCCGAGTTCGTCGATGACCTTCTGCACGCGTTCGCGAGTCGCCTGCGACACGTTGCGGCCGGCGAGCACGCGCGACACGGTCATCTTCGAGACGCCCGCGCGTTCGGCGACATCGGACATGCGGGGCGGGACTGGCGGCCTGGACGTCATGATAGGTATCGGGGCGAATGCGCGAAAGTCATGGAACGCACATGATAGCGGGCCGCTCCTTGCGGAGCGACCAGGCAACGTCAGGGTTGCGTTTTGCGGCTTGTCCTGTCGCTGTGTTTTTGTCGTCTAGCGCTCGAAGCCCACCGTGCAGCGCGCCTGAGCCTGCCCCGCCGCCGGCGCGCGGAACGAGAACAGCCCGCCCGCCTGCGGCTGATGCTGGCGCTCGACCGCCGTCAGTCCCTTCCATGCGGTGGACACATAGACGGTTTGCAGATCGTCGCCGCCGAACGCGAGCTTCGTCACGTTCGCGCACGGCAACGGCACCTGATCGACCAGCTCGCCCGCCGGCGAGTAACGCTCGATCCGCCAGCCGCCGAACAGCGCGATCCACACGAAGCCGTCGGCATCGACGGCCATGCCGTCGGGATGGCCGTCGCCGGAGATGGCGGCGAAGATGCGCTTGCCCGACAGCGTGCCGTCCGCGGCGACGTCGAAGGCATAAACCACGCGCCGCATCGTGTCGTTGTGATACAGCGTGCGGCCGTCCGGGCTCATCGCCGGGCCGTTCGTGATCACGTAGTCGTCGTCCTGCGCGATCGCCGCGCCTTGCTCGTTCACGCGATACAGCGTGCCGCTCGGCGCCTCTTCCGCATCGTCCATCGAGCCGAACCACAGGCGTCCCCGTGCATCGACGAAACCGTCGTTGAGGCGGTTGCCCGGCAGATGCGGTTCGACCTCGGCGAGCTTGCTGAACTCGCCGCTCGCCGGATCGAAGCAATGCAAGCCGGATGGCAGCCCACATACGAACGTGCCGTCCGCGAGCGGCGCCAGAAAACCGGGCTGGTCGGGCGCCTGCCACGTCTGCTGCTCGCCGGTCGCGACGGACAGCCGATGAATCCGGCGCCCCTTGATATCGACGAAATACACCGCGTTTTCGGCGGCCTGCCATAGCGGCCCTTCGGCCAGTTCGGCGCCGACCGCCCATACGCACACTGGGACCGGCATGCTCATTCTCCGTACCACCCTGCGTCGACGAAGTAATCGCGGCCGGAGCAGCGTGACGCGTCGTCGGACGCGAGGAACAGCGCCATACGCGCGACGTGCTCGGGCTCGATGCGCAGTTGCAGACATTGACTCGCGACGACCTTCGCTTCGCTCTCAGCCGATTGCCACAGTTGCATCTGCCGCGGCGTCTTCACCGCCCCGGGGATGATGCAATTCACGCGGATGCCCGCGCTGCCGAGATCACGCGCGAGACCACGCGTGAGCCCTTCGATGCCGGCCTTGGCGGTCATATAGATCGCAAGGTTCGGCAGCGCGACATGCCACGACACCGAGCCCAGATTCAGGATCACGCCGCGCCCCGCGCGACGCATACCGTTTGCGGCGGCCTGCGCGCAGAAGAACTGGTGGCGCAGATTCACCGCGATACGGTCGTCCCAGTAGCTCGCGGTGAGTTCGCCGATTTCGTGCCGGTCGTCGTTGCCGGCGTTGTTGACGAGCACGTCGATCGGGCCCGCCGCATCGACGATTTCGGCGAACGTGTGTTCGATCGCGTCGACATTTTTCAGGTCGCAGCGGCGGAACAGCGGCGGATGCTTCGCGTGGCGAAGCGTTTCCTGCAGCGCGAGCGAATCGTGCTCGGCGACGTCGAGGAAGAACACGCGCGCGCCTTGCTGCGCGAAGGCCTCGACGATCGCGGCGCCGATCCCGCCGCCGCCGCCGGTCACGACGATGATTTTGTCCGACAAACTTGGATAGGTTGCGTACGACATCAGATTTTCCACTTGTTACGAGTAGGACCACACACAGGACGGCGCTCGCCGCCCTGACCCGCCGCTTAGGCTACGATCTCGACCTCGCTCAGCATGCGCCAGTTGCGTTCGAGCGTTCTCGTCGCGGAACCCGCGACGGCGACCGTGCCGCTCAGATGAATGTCGCGGCTCGAGCTGCCGACCAGCAGATCGAAGTCACCGGGCTCGACGATACGCTCGCCGCACGCGTCGGTGAAGTTCAGCATGTCGACCGGCAGTTTCACGCGCACACGCGCCGACGCACCGGCCGCGAGCAGCACGCGCGCAAACGCCTTCAGCTCGCGGACCGGCCGCGCGACCGACGCGTGCCGGTCGCGCACGTAGATCTGCACGATCTCGGTGCCGTCGCGCGCGCCGATGTTGTCGACCGTGAAGCTCAACTCGATCGTACCGCTTTCGATCGGCACTTCGCTGTGCGCGAGCGCAAGATCGCCGTAACGGAACTGCGTATAGCCGAGACCGAAACCGAACGGATAGCGGCAGCCGAAATGGTATGCAATCGGCGTTCCCGCGCTCTTCAGACGATGGTTATACACGTACGGCACGGCGCCCGCGCTCTTCGGCACCGACAGCGGCAGACGGCCGCTGAAATTGGCGCGGCCCACCAGCAGATCGGCCAGCGCCTCGGCGCCACGCTCGCCCGGCGCGAACGCCATGATCTGCGCGGCGATGCGCTCTTCGAGGCCGCCGAGATTGTACGGACGGCCGCCCGTCATCACGACGACCGTCGGCGTGCCGCTATCGACCACCGCCTGCAGCAACGCCTGCTGCACACCCGGCAGGTCGAGGCTGTCGGTATCGGACCCTTCGCCGACCGTGCCGGACTGGAACAGGCCCGCCAGATCGCCGACGAACACCAGCGCGACGCCCGCTTGCCGCGCGGCCTCGACCGCGGCCGCGATGCCGTCGGTGTCCTTGCTGATCAGCTCGTCGCAATGCGCGTCGCCGGTCAGATCGAGCGACACGTCGCCCGGAAACACCGGCGCGCCCGCGCGGCGCTCCTTGATGATGTCGCAACCCTGCGCGTGAATGACGCGCTCGTCGCCGAGCAATGCGCGCAGCGAACGCAGCGGCGTCGCGATCGAAGCAGTGGACTGCTCGCCGCTGTTGATCAGGTGCACCGGGAAGCTGTAGCCGGCGAGCAGCGCGAGCGGATCGTCGGCGGTCGGGCCGATCACCGCGATCTTGTCCGGGCCGCGCGCGTCGAGCGGCAGCACGTCGCCTTGATTGCGCAGCAGCACCGCCGATTCGAGCGCGACCTGATACGCGGTATCGCCCGCGGTCGCGCTTTTCACGTCGACGCGTTCGGGATCGACGTACGGATTCTCGAACAGGCCGAGCTGGAATTTCACGCGCAGCACGCGCGAGACGGCGGTGTCGATCGTCGCTTCGCTGATCTCGTTGCGCTCGAGCGCTTCCTTCAGATGCACCGCGCACTCGTGACCCGGCAGCTCGACGTCGAGCCCGGAGTTGAACGCGAGGGCCGCGGCCGACGCGCTGTCGCGCGCCACCGCATGATGGCTGAACAGCAGGTCGACGCCCGCGTAATCGGCGACGACGAGACCGTCGAAGCCCCATTTCTCTCGCAGCGTGTCGTGCAGCAGCGCGCGATCGCCATGACAGGGTACGCCGTCGACGTCGTGATAGGCGGGCATCACCGAACCCGCGTTCGCGAGCTTCACGGCCATTTCGAAAGGCAGCATGAACACGTCGTTGAGCTCACGCGGACCGACATGCACCGGCGCATGATTGCGGCCGCCTTCGCTCGCCGAATGACCGACGAAATGCTTGAGCGTCGCGAGCAGATCGCGCTGTTCGCCCTGCAGGCCCTTCACGTAATGACACGCGAGCACGCCAACCAGATACGGGTCTTCGCCGAGCGTCTCCTCGGTGCGGCCCCAACGCGGGTCGCGTGACACGTCGAGCACCGGCGCGAGCCCCTGATGACAGCCGATCGAGCGTGCCTGCGCGCCGATGATCGTGCCCACTTCGCCCACCAGTTGCGGATTCCACGTCGCCGCATAGTTCAACGGCGACGGGAACAGCGTCGCGTCCTTGATCATGAGCCCGACGAGGCATTCCTCGTGTGACATCACCGGAATGCCGAGGCGCGTGTCTTCGACCATCTTGCGCTGCAGCTCGTTGAGCGCGCGTACGCCTTCTTTCGGATCGACCGTATGCGTGCCGAGCGGACGCGTGATCTGGCCGAGGCCATGCTGCAGGATCTCGTCGATCGTGATCTGGTTGGCGCTCTGCGCGAAATCGATGCTACGCGCCTTGTGATTGCCATCGACCGACAGCTTCAGCCACGCGGCGTGAAGCTGCGCAATCTTTTCGTCGAGTGTCATGCGCGCGAGCAGATCGGCCACGCGCTCTTCCACGGCTGCCGCCGGATTGCGGTAGAGCGGGACCTCACTTTGGCGAAGCAACATCGAAAACTCCTTTTTTTATCGTGGTGTACGAAGCGCATGAAGCGCCGACAAATCCGTTGTTTCTGACAAGCGTGCGGCATGGCGTTGCTTCAGCCCGGATGCCATCCCTTCTATTTCAGATACCTTTCCAGACTTCGCAGTCCTGCTAATCGATCGAACGCAGCCGCGACTCGAATTCGCCGTGTTTGATCGACTACGGGTCGTTCGTCGCGTCTAGCGACGCGATGCAATGGGACCGCGCTTGCTCGCGTCGTGCAAGCAGCGCGATCGCAAGCGGATCAGTGCAGACGCGGCAGCGCGAAATCCTTGTCGTCGAACACGTGGCACGCGTGCGGTGCGAACGCCAGTTCGACGCGTTCGTCGTGCGTCACGCCACCGTCGCCGGGCAGCTTGGCGATCATCGCGTTGCCGTCGCGCACGCCACCGTCCACATGCACGTAGCTGTGCTCGCCCATCCGTTCGACCAGGCGCACGGCGCAGCGGATTGTCTGGACGCCGGCCTGCGCCGACGGCAGGGCAAGATGCTCCGGCCGGATGCCGAGCGTGACCTGCGAACCGACGCGCTGCCTGCGGCCGTCGACCTCGGCGCGCACGCGCTCGCCCGTGGTCAGCTCGACCTGAATGCCCTTGTCGTCGACCGCGAGCACCGTGGCCGGCATGAAGTTCATCTTCGGCGAACCGATGAAGCCGGCGACGAAGCGGCTCTTCGGCCGGTGGTACAGATCGAGCGGCGCGCCGATCTGCGCGATGCTGCCGTGCTTTTCCATGTCCGCGCCGGCGTGCAGCAGCACGATCTTGTCGGCGAGCGCCATCGCTTCGATCTGGTCGTGAGTGACGTACACCGCGCTCGCGCGGTTGAACTCGCGATGCAAACGGGCGATTTCGGTACGCGTCTGCACGCGCAGCGAGGCGTCGAGATTCGACAGCGGCTCGTCGAACAGGAACACGCCCGGCTCGCGCACGATTGCGCGCCCGATCGCCACGCGCTGGCGCTGGCCGCCGGACAGCGCAGCGGGGCGGCGTTCGAGGTAGCTGTCGAGTTGCAGCGCGGCAGCGGCGCTGCGCACCTTCTTGTCGATGATGGCCTTATCGACCTTCGCCTGACGCAGGCCGAATGCCATGTTCTCGTACACGCTCATATGCGGATAGAGCGCGTAGTTCTGGAACACCATCGCGACCTGGCGCTTCGCGGGTTCGACGTTGTTCATCAGTTGACCGTCGATGCGCAGTTCGCCGTCGGTGATCGATTCGAGACCGGCGATCATGCGCAACAGCGTGGACTTGCCGCAGCCCGACGGCCCGAGGAACACGCAGAATTCGTCCCTGCCGACTTCGAGGTTGGCGTCGCGGATCACCGAGTTACCGCTCGTATAGGACTTCTGTACGTTAGTGAGAGAGATGCTTGCCATATCGTTTATGCGAAGTTCGGTGTGCGGGCCACTTTGGCCCACACGATTCGAGGTGAGGTGCGATGCGGATCAGCCCTTGAGCGAGCCGGCCATCATCCCCTTGATCACGCGCTCCTGACCGAACGCGTAGGCAACAATCAGCGGCAGCGACGTGAGCACGAGGACGGCCAGCATCGAGGGTATGTTCGACGCGTATTGCCCCATGAAGTCCCAAATCGCGAGCGGCAGCGTACGGTGCTCGGCCGTCGACGTGAGCATGTACGCGAAGATGAACTCGTTCCACAGACCAATGCCGTTGAAGATCGTCACGGTGGCGAGCCCCGGTGCCGAAAGCGGGAAGAAAATACGCCAGAAGATGCGGAACGGACTGCAGCCGTCGAGCTGCGCCGCTTCTTCGAGCTCGCGCGGAATCTGGCGCATGAACTCGGTCAGGATGAAGATCGACACCGGCAGACTGAGGGCCACATAAGGGCCGAGCAGCGCGAACGCGGTGTCGTAAAGGCCGAGGTTGCGCGTGAGCAGATAGATCGGCACGAGCGTCGCATGCAGCGGCACGATCATGCCGGCGACCACCAGACCGAACAGCGTCTTGTTCAGCGAGAAGCGCAAGCGCGCAAACACGTACGCGGCCATCGCACTGATGATGACGATCAGCAGCACCGACACGCCCACCGTGAACACGCTGTTACGGAAATAAGTGAAAAACGGCCCCTGCAGCACAGCCGCGTAGTTACCCAAATACAGATGGCTCGGCGGCGCCCACACTGACGTCGCGAAGGTCTCTTCCTGGCTCTTGAAGCTCGATGCGACCATGAAGAGAAACGGAATCGTCGTGACGGCCAGCCAGATCAGTGCCAGCAGAGGAACCCCCACGCGGGGCAAGCGTAGTTTCTTGTTCATGGTTCAGACCTCGGTTGCATAACGGCGGGTGAAGTACATCGACACCGCCGCCACCGTGATGACGATAAGGAACATCGCCGAGCCGATGGTGCTGCCGTAGCCGAGTTGGAACGAACTGAACACCGTGCGATACATGTAGGTGGCCATCACCTCGGACGAGCCTTCGGGGCCGCCACCGGTCATGACGAAGACGAGATCGAAGTAACGCAGCGAACCGAGCACGGACAGCAGCACAGCGGTGCGCACCGTGCCTTGCAGGTGCGGCAGCTTGATGCGCCAGAAAATGGTCCACTCGGATGCGCCGTCGAGGAGCGCAGCCTCGTTGACCTCGGCCGGCATCGACGAGAGGCCGGCGAGGAACAGAATCATGTAGAAAGGCGCGTTCTGCCAGATGATCACGGCGATGGTCGCAGCCAGCGAAAAATGCGGATCGCCCAGCCAGTCCTTCGCGAGGCCATCAAGCCCGAATGCCTGCAGCGCGACGTTGATCGGACCGAAATTCGGATCGTAGATTTGCTTGAACAGCACACCGATCGCCACGCTCGACATCAGCAGCGGCAGGAAATAGAGAACCTTGAGCAAGCGCGAGCCACGACCGGCCTTCTCCAGCAGCACGGCGAGCGCGAGCGCGATCGGAAGCTGGACGACGATCGACGCGACAGCAAGAATCACGTTGTTCTTCAGCGATTGCCAGAACACCATGTCGTGCGCGAGCCGCGCCCAGTTCGCGAGCCCGATATAACGGGCAGTGTTGCCGAGGCCGTTCCAGTCGAGCAGCGACAGCCGCAGGCTGGAGACGAGCGGATAAAGCAGGAACACGGCCAGCAGCAGCAGCGACGGCGCAAGAAACACAACCGTGACGAGCGTTTGCGATGAAAATCTCAGCCGGCGTTCGGGTGTAGCGGAAAGTGCGATATTCACGGGCTTGTATGCCGACCGGCACCTCGCGGTGCCGGTCGGACTTTTCTTTAAGACTGGAGATCAGCCGCCCTTCTTCGAAGCGGCTTCCATTTGCTGCGCAGCAGCCTCAGGCGTCAGCGACAGACCGAACAGTGCTTGCGTCGTGTCCTTGTGCAATTCACCGAGGGCCGGCGGCAGTGCCTGGTCGTACCAGAGCTGCACGCTCGGAGCGGCGGCAAGCATTTGCTGCAGACGCTGCGTGAACGGATCGTCGATCTTGACGTTATTGACCGGCGGGAGCTTGTGGTCATCCGACGCGCGAGCCTGCATCGCCTGCTCGTCGGTCAGTGCCTGGATCAGCTTGAACGCTGCGTCCGGCGTCTTGCACTCGGTCGAGATGCTGAGGAAGCCGTCGCCGACCGTGCCGATCAGGTCGCGCGGATCACCCTTGCCACCCGGCACGCTCGGGAACGCGAAGAAGTCGAGATCCTTCGAGAACGTCGGATTTTCGTTCGCGATCGTCGAAGCTTCCCAGGCGCCCATCAGCTCCATGGCGGCCTTGCCCGTGTACAGCAGGCGGCGCGAGGCGCCCGAGTCGTAATCGAGACCGTTGATGCCCGGTGCGAACGCGCCAGCCTTCACGAGTTCCTGAATGCGCTTGCCGGCTTCGACGAACGCCGGATCTTCGAAGCCCTTGCCCTTGCCTTCGATCGCGTCCTTCACCACTTGCGGACCGCCGATACGGTCGACGAGGTACATGTAGTACATCGAACCGGTCCACTTGTTCTTGTTCGCGAGCGAGAACGCTGCAACGTTGTGCGACTTCAGCACTTCAACGACGTGCATCAGTTCATCCCACGTCTTCGGCGGCGTGATGCCGTACTTCTTGAAGACTTCCTTGTTGTAGAAGATCACCGCGGCCGCCGCGTTTTCGGCGGCAACACCGTAGGTCTTGCCGTCGAACGTCGTGACATTCCACGACGCTTGCATGAAGCGGCTGCGGAACGCCGGATCCTTCTCCAGGTACGGCGTGAGGTCGGCGATCTGGCCGGATTTCACGTACTCGTGCAGCCCGCCGCCGCCCCAGTTCTCGAACACGCACGGCGGCTGGTTCGCGCCGAAAGCGACCTTCAGCTTAGTCTTGTACGCCTCGTTCAGGACGTGCGAATTCTCGACCTTGTAGCCCGGAACCGCCTTTTCGAATCGATCCGAGGCGTCGCGAATGATCTTGCTCGACGACGCATTGGTCTGCTGGTCCCATACCGTGATCGTCTTGGAGTCCGCCGCTACGGCGTTCGAAACAACTGCAGACAACGAAAACAGCAGCGCCGTCGCGCCGATGATGGACCGCGCTTTAAACAAAGCCGGGTACGCCATGGGTGTGTCCCCTCTTCTGGATTTATAAGAAATCACCGAAACATTAACGTTAGCCTTAACGTTAGTGAATGTTAGGTCGATGCGTGAAGTAAGGCTATGCGGGATTTTACCTGGTCCCGGCGGGCTGCGACGCAACGGCCGGATAAGATGGACCGATTGCGGGAAAGCTGAAATATAAAGGGTTCTGCTAGAATAACGACTACATAAACGGTATCGCTAACGCGATTAGCGAGTCGACCCATCCAATGACCTCTCGCACACCTTCGACCCGCATGGCAAGACAGACCCCAACGCTTGAGCACGTTGCCAAGCTTGCCGGGGTGTCCCAGATGACCGCGTCGCGCGCTCTCAACGGCCGTCCCGGCGTGTCGCGCGAAACCCGCGACGAAGTCCTGAGAATCGCGTCGGACATCGGTTACGTCGTCAACCGCACCGCGCAGAAACTGTCGGGCGGCCGCAACGGCATCATCGGCATCATCACGCCGACACTCGACACGCAATTCTCCAGCGAACTGATTCTCGGCGCGGGCCGCGCGGCGCGTGGCGCGGGCTGCGAGATGCTGGTCTACACGGTGTTCGACGAAGATCGTCATACGCATCACGACCTGCTTGGGCTCATCCAGCAATTCTCCGACGGTATCCTCGCAATTCTTCCGCGCGAGTCGCTGTGCCTCGAGGCGCTCGCCACCGCGAAGGTACCGGTCGTCGTCGTTGATCAGCGCGGCACGCTGACGGGCTTCCCGTCGGTGTCGGTCGACAACTACGGCGGCGCCTGTCTCGCGGTCGAGCACCTCGCCGAGCTCGGTCACAAGCGCATCGCGTTTCTGGCCGGCGACGAAACGATCGAAGGCGTGCGCGACCGGCAACGCGGCTATCACGACACGCTGGCTCGCCTCGGCCTGCCGCGCGAAGACGCGCTGGTCGCCGCGGGCGACCTCTCGCAAATGATGGCGTTCGACGTCACGTTCGACCTGCTGAACCTCGCCGAGCCGCCCACCGCGATCTTCACGGCCAACGACCAGAGCGCGTTCGGCGTGATCGCCGCCATCCGCGAAGCGGGACTGCGCGTGCCGGACGACATCTCGGTGATCGGCTTCGACGACATCCCGATGTCCGAGCAGTTTCACCCGGCGCTCACCACGATCCGCCAACCGTTCCAGCAAATGGCGCGCTCGGCGGTCAACACGCTGCTCGCGCAGATCGCCGGGATCGACGCCGCTTCGCAACGCATCACGCTGCCGGCGGAACTGGTGGTGCGCGATTCCACCGGCCCAGTCCGCACCAGGCAGCGCCGCGTCCGTCACCAGATCGTTTCGACGTAAGTCGACGCGCGCACTTTCGCATCCGAAGTCACGAGCGCGCCGCCATGCGTGCGCGCGGTCGCGACGATCAGGCGTTGATGCAAGGCGAGCGTGGGCGGCAGCGTGGCCGCGCGAAACGCGATCTCCGTGTCGACCGGAATCATCCGCACGCCGTCGAGCGACAGAAACGTCGACATCCAGCTGCGCGCGTCCATCGACAGTCCGAGACTGCCGACCTTCACGAACTCCGCGATTTCGAACGCACTGATTGCCGAAATCAGGATCTCGCCGCCGGCGAGCTCCCGATCGATCGCATCGTGCGCGGCCTGGCTCAGCGCTTTCTGCCTGCCGAGCCAGCACACGAGCGCAAGCGTGTCGAGCGTGATCATTACTCGTCCTGCTCGGCAGTGACAGGCTGCAACGCGTGCTTCAGGTTGAAATGCGTAATCGACGCGCGCAGCAGCTCCAGCGGATTTTCCTGCTTGCTGCGATACGGCCGGATTTCGATGGTGGGTTGCCCGCGGTCGGTGACGACCACGGTTTCGCCCAATGCCTCGACCTGACGGAACAGCTCGCAGGCCCGGGACTTGAAAATGGCTTTAGATACTCGCTTTTCCATGACGCTCTCCACCCAGCAAAAATCCAACGGTATTTTTTGTATCGGGCCGGTGCGCCCGCAGGCAAACACCCGCGATGCGTGCCCGACATTCTTTATCAACCTTGCTCTCAGTCGTTGCTTCCTAGCCTACCGCCAGGAGCTCCCTCAAGCTCCAATCCAACTCGCGGCGACAACTACCGTAACCGCGACACAGCCTGCAACGGTCGCGCCAATTCCTGCGCGCAACCGATGCACGTTCATCTAATCAATTGGTTTTACACAGACCGCTCTTGCCATACCGGGTCGCGCCGGATAGCGGCGCGGCGCGTCTTGGCTTGCAATGTTTTGCCCCGTGTTATAGATCTTCGAATAGATGCAAACTTGCCAGAACGTTACCCTTAACGTTAGCGGATGTTAATGGCGCATGTTCGCGGCCGCCATGCGGAGTTTACCTAAGCTCCGAACCACTATCCGACCCCTCGACTGGACCCGCTAAATCAAGCCCGGCAAGGAGAAAGCTCGATGCAAGGCGTCGAAGGTACCGCGTAATATTTAATGCGAACTGGCTAACGTCATCGCTGCTTGCGTCAGTCTTCGTCGTTCGATGCAGGGAGCCCTGATGAAGGCTCCGCATCGAAATGCACGATCCACGCATGCAACGATTCGCGCGGCTTTACCGTTGCTCACTCGTCGACATCGACCTGTCAAACCACCGCGCCGACGTCCTCGCCGACTTCGGGTCGCGCGAGGCTCACCGCGGCGCCGTTCGCATCGAACAGCGTGACCGACGACGACGCCACCTTGATCCCGACACGCGCGCCGACCGCGTGCTGCGCGTCCTTCTTGTCGAGCTTCAGCGCGATCGCGTGCGCCATGCCATCGAGTCGAGCATGCAGGATCGAGACGTCGCCGAGATGCTCGACCAGTTCGACACGCGCGGCGAGACCTTCGTCGAGCGAGCCGATGCCCAGATGCTCGGCGCGCACCCCGAGCGTCAATTCGCCACTGACCGGCTGCGCCAGCCGGCCGGGCAGCACGATGCGCTGGCTCGCGCCGGCGAGCGCCACGACGGTTTGCGCATCGCTTCGCGACACCAGCGTCGCGGTCAGCATGTTCATCTGCGGCGAGCCGATGAAGCCGCCGACGAAGCGGTTCGACGGCCGCTCATACAGGTCGAGCGGCGCGCCGGTCTGCTCGATGCAGCCTTTGTTGAACACGACGATCTGCTGGCCCAGCGTCATCGCCTCGACCTGATCGTGCGTGACGTAGATCATCGTCGTGCCGAGTTCGCGATGCAGCTTCCCGAGCTCAATACGCATCTGCACGCGCAGCGCAGCGTCGAGATTCGACAGCGGTTCGTCGAACAGGAACACGCGCGGCTTGCGCACGATCGCCCGCCCGATCGCGACGCGCTGGCGCTGGCCGCCCGACAGCGCCTTCGGTTTGCGCTCCAGCAGATGTGTGATCTGCAGGATCTCGGCGGCACGGCCCACCGCCTCGCGCACTTCCTTTTTCGACTTGCCCGACAGCTTCAGCGAAAAGCCCATGTTTTCCGCAACCGTCATGTGCGGGTAGAGCGCGTAGCTCTGGAACACCATCGAGATGCCGCGGTCCGTGGGCTGCAGATCGTTGACGCGTACGCCGTCGATCAGAATGTCGCCGCCCGTCACCGACTCGAGCCCCGCGATCATGCGCAGCATCGTCGACTTGCCGCAGCCCGACGGTCCCACGAACACCGTGAACTGGCCGTCCGGGATGTGCAGGTCGATGCCCTGGATCACCTGCGGTCCTTCGCCATACGTCTTCGTGACGTTGCGCAATACGAGTTCGCCCATTTGATGCCTCCTCCTCGATCCTTGTACTTGCAGACCCCGCGTGACGCTATCCCACTGCCGCACTACTGTCGCGCGACGCGAGGTTCGATGCGCCCGTCGCCGGGCGTGCGCCTCAGCGCACGGCCGCGACGCCGGCGTGTTGCGCGATCACGTCGCGATACCACAACGCGCTGTCCTTCAGCGTGCGCTCCTGGCTCGCGTAGTCGACGTAGACCATGCCGAAGCGCTTGTCGTAGCCCGACGCCCATTCGAAGTTGTCCATCAGGCTCCAGGCGAAATAGCCCGCCACGTCGACGCCCTGTTTCACCGCGTCCGACAAGGCGGCGAGATGCAGGTCGTAGAAGCGCACGCGCTCGGCGTCGTGCACGCGGCCGTTATCGAGCACGTCTTTCGCCGCGCAGCCGTTCTCGGTGATGTAGATCGGCGGCAGCTTGTAGTCGGCGTTGATGCGCGTCAGCAATTCGGTGAGACCTTGCGGATAGACTTCCCAATCCATGTCGGTGAAGCCGAGCGCGCCCGGCGGACGCTTCTCGCCCGATGCGCTCGCGAAGATCCGCGTGTAGTAGTTGACGCCGAGGAAGTCCATCGGCGTGCCGATCACGTCGAAATCGCCGCTCCGGATCACGTCTTGCGGACCGTTCGCGCCATACCATTCCAGCGCCTCGGCCGGATACTCGCCCTTGAACAGCGGGTCCATGTACCAGCGCACGAACTTCGCGTATTCGAGCGACGCGGCGGCCTGATCTTCGGGCGCATCCGTCGCGCCATGCGCCGGCGACTGGTTCAGCACGATGCCGAGCGGCGCCTTCACGCCATCGGCGCGCAGTGCCTGCAACGCGAGACCGTGCGACAGCAGCAGATGGTGCGAGACATGCGCGGCCTTCTTCAGATCGGCGTTGCCCGGCGCGAAATAGCCGGTTGCGTTGCCGAGCCACGCGGTGCACCACGGTTCGTTGTGCGTCGCGATCGATGCAATGCGATCGCCGAGCACGCTGCCGATCTTGCGCGCGTAGTCCGCGAAGCGATAAGCGGTGTCGCGGCTTTCCCAGCCGTTTTGCGTATGCTGCAGCGACAACGGCAGGTCCCAGTGATACAGCGTTGCGAACGGCTGGATGTCGCGCTCGAGCAAACCGTCGACGAGGCGCTCGTAAAACGCAAGGCCCTTGTCGTTGAATGCGCCGCGGCCAGTCGGCTGCACGCGCGGCCAGGCGATCGAAAAGCGATAAGCCTTGACGCCGAGTTCGGCCATCAGGTCGAGGTCTTCCTCGACCAGGTGATAGTGATCGCATGCGACATCGCCGTTCTCGCCGTTCACGACCTTGCCCGGCACGTTGCAGAACGCGTCCCAGATCGACGGGCCGCGGCCGTCCTC
This sequence comes from Paraburkholderia tuberum STM678, assembly GCF_902833905.1. Lineage (GTDB taxonomy): Bacteria > Pseudomonadota > Gammaproteobacteria > Burkholderiales > Burkholderiaceae > Paraburkholderia > Paraburkholderia tuberum. The sequence continues at coordinate 59,361 of NZ_CADFGP010000001.1, forward strand.
ATGCGCTGCGCCTTCGATCTGGTAGGAACTCGTGGCGACGCCCCAGACGAAGTCTTCGTTGAATCGATACGTCGACATAGATGATGTTGTCCTGAGTGTCACGCCCGCGAGGGCGTGAAAAATGAAAGAGAGAATCTCAAGCCTTGACCGCGCCGGTCGTCAGACCGTCGATCAGACGCCGCGAGGTGAATGCGAACAGCACCAGCAACGGCAGCACCGCGACCGCGGAGCCCGCCATCACCGCGCCCCAATCCGAATTGGTCGGACTTTGCAGAATGCGCAGAGCGAGCGGCAGCGTGTACATCGACGGCGAACGCAGCACGACGAGCGCCGACAGAAAGTTGTTCCACGCCTGAATGAAGCTGATCAGTCCAAGCGTACCCAGCGCCGGTCCCAGCAGCGGCATCACGATGCTCCAGTAGATGCGGAATTCACCGCAGCCGTCGATGCGCGCCGCCTCGATCAGCTCGGACGGAATCGCCGCCGCCACGTACTGGCGCATCAGGAACACGCCGAGCGCGGCGGCCGCGCCAGGTACGTACAGCGCGCGCGGCTGATCGATCCAGCCGAGCAGGTTCATCGTCATGAACGTCGGAATCATGCCGAGGAACGGCGGCACCAGCATCGCGGTCAGCGCGATCGCGAACAGCGTCTTCTTGAAGCGGAATTCGTACATCGCGAACGCGTAGCCGGCCATCGACGTGACGAGCAGCGTCAGCACGGTTTGCATCGTGGCCGTATAGAAGCTCCAGCCGAGATTGCGCCAGAACGGAATGTGCCGCATCAGCGAGGCCATGTTGTCGAGAAACGCGCTGCCGAACCACAGCGGGGGCGGCATCGAGAAAATCTCGGAACTCGTGTGCGTCGCGAACACGAACATGAAGTAGAACGGCGAGAACATCAGCAGCGCGCCGACCACCACGATCGCGTAGCCGATATAACGGCCCTTGTTGCTCGACGATTTCATCGCTGAGTCTCCTCGTTCATGCCGCTGCGGTGAAAAATCCGCGTGTTCAACCACATCAACGCGCCGATCGAAATGAACAGCAGCCATGCGATCGAACTCGCGGTGCCGAAATCGCCGTCGTGGAATGCGGTGCGATACATATAGACGGCCGTCGTCAGACCGGACTGGCTGGTACCCATGCCTTCGTTCGGCAGCAGGATGAACGGCTCTTCGAACAGTTGCAGCCCACCGATGATCGACAGCGTGACCGCGAAGAAAATCATCGGCTTGATCAGCGGAATCGTGATGCGGGTGAACTGTTGCCAGCCGTTCGCGCCGTCGATGCGCGCGGCCTCGTAAAGGTCCTTCGGAATGGTTTGCAGCGCCGACAGATACAGCACCGTGTTCCAGCCGACATAGCGCCAGAAGATCACCACCGACACCGCCGGCTTGACGTTCTTCGGGTTATACAGCCACTCGATCGGATGCGCAGGGACGATCCAGTGCAGGCCGGGCAGCTTGCCGAGTTCGGCGATCGCGAGGTTGATCATGCCGAAGTCGGTCGAATACAGCGACGAGAAGATCAGCGCGATCGCGACGCTCGACGTGATGAACGGCAGGAAGTACAGGCCGACCACCAGGTTGCGCCAGCGGCGAAACGCGGTTTGCAGAAAGAATGCCAGCGGCAGCGCCACCAGATGCTGCGGCACGCCGGACATGATCGCCATCGACGCGGTGTTGTACAGCGACTTCCAGTACCACGGGTCGGTCAGCGTGAACGTGAAGTTCGACAGACCCACCCACTTCATGCTCGCGAGCCCCGCCGTCGCGTCCCAGCTCTGGAACGACAGGTACAGCGAAAACAGCAGCGGGAACGCCATGAATAGCGCGAACAGCAGGAAAAATGGACCGAGAAACAGGTAGGGTGCGACTTTCACCGGATCGAGCCGCGAAGTTCTGCGCGGCGCGGCGAACGGCGCGGGCGAGCTCGGCACGTCGCTCGCGCGCGCATCGCGGGCGACCTCTGGGGTCGTGGGCAGCGGGGTGTTCATCAATAGTTCCGTCCAGTCGGGCGTAGCCGGGATCGATGACCGGCCACGCTGTTTGCAGCAGACTTGCAGCGCACTGCGACACACTTCGGTCGCGGCACGCAGCGTGCCGCGACCTTGCATCGATACCGCTTAACGGCGGAGCCGATGCGCGATCTGGTCCTGCGCTTCCTGGAGCGCCGTATGCACGTCTGCACCGTCGTCGACGACCTTGTCGAGGGCCGAATGCACCGCTTCCTCGGCGACCTGGTCGTACTTGCTACGCTGGATCGCCGGGATGTGGGAGGCTGCGTCACGCCAGATCAGACGCGCTTTCTCGTTGCCGAGGAATGCGACCGGCTCCGCGAAAAACGTGTCGTTTTGCGCGGCGAGCAGCGCGGGGAATGCGTCGATCGAACGGAACGATGCGAGCTGCGTGTCCTGGCGCGTCGTCAGGAACTTGATGAATTCCCACGACATCGGCTTTTGCGTCGCTTTCGCCGGAATCGAGTAGAACGTGCCGCCGAACGATGCGTACGCGTTGTTCGGCAGATTGGCCGCGCGCCACAGACCCTTCGTGTCCGGGGCGATCCACGACGACAGGTGGCCGCCGAGCCACGCGCCCATCATCTGCGTCGAGACGGTCCCGCGCTTGAAACTTTCGGCCCATTCGTTCGACCAGGGCGTGATCTTCGCGTCGAGACCGAGGTCGCGTGCTTTCTTCGCGAGCTCGAACGCCTTCACGAAACGCGGCGACGTGACGACCGGATTGCCGGCCTTGTCGAAGTACACGCCATCGCCTTCCTTCAGGTCGGCGCGAATGTAGATGTCCTCGATATCGCGCGACGATGCCATCAGGTACGCACCCGTCGCCTTCTTGATCTTCACGCCGGCCGCCAGGTACGAGTCCCACGACTTCGTCAGGTCGGCTTCGGTCACGCCCGCCTTGTCGAGAAGGTCCTTGCGATAGAACAGCGTGCCCGGACCGATATCGGCCGGCATGCCGACGATCGTGCCGTCCTGCGTGGTCGCCTGCGCGAACGTGTAGTTGATGAACTGGCTCTTGTACTGGCCCGCGTTATACGGCGCCTTCGACAGATCTTCGAGACCGCCGCCCGAGGCGAAGCGGCCGATAAAGCCGACCTCCACCGCCATCACGTCGGGCAGATTGGAGCTCGTCGCGAGTGCGGTGGTCATTGCGTTGTGGTGATCGGCGATCGCGAGCGACGACACCTTGATGTCGACGTCCGGATGCAGCTTCTTCCACGCCGGAAGCGCGTCCTTGATTTCCTGATCCAGCTTCGGAAAGACCGCGACCGTCAACGTGGTGTTGGCGTGCGCGCCGACTGCGGCCAGGCTGAGCAGAACGGCGGCGGCAGAGCCTGAAAAGCGGAATTTCATTACTCGTCTCCTGAAGAACCCTGTTTGAATTGCATTCGATGAATACCCGGTTGCTGCGACCTTCTTCCCCTGTTGTCTTTATTGCTGCTTTGCCTGGTGCTGAATGCGCCGCTGAATTTCTGCTTGACTGCCGATACCTGAAAGCGCTTTCACGTTGAGGCGAAAAAACAACCGCTACGTAGGCGTATCCCCCCGTTTTACCGGCGGCGGCGTGATTCGCCGCGTGGTTTCACGCGTCACGAGCGTGAGCGGAATCGGGCTTAGCGCGATCGACTGCTTGCGGATCATCTGCACGATGCCCTGTGCGGCGAGGCGGCCGATTTCGTAAGTCGGCTGGCGGACCGTCGTCAAAGGCGGCGTCATGTACGACGATGTCGGCAAATCGTCGAAGCCGACCAGCGACACGTCGTCCGGCACCCGCACGCCGCGGCGGAACATCGCAAGGCGCGCGCCGTACGCGGTTTGATCGTTTGCGCAGAACACCGCGCTGAACGATGGATGGCGCGCCATCAGGCGCTCCATCGCGGCGACGCCGCCCGTTTCGAGGTAATCGCCCTGCTCGACGAGATCGGCATCGAAGCCGATGCCCGCTTCCTCGAGCGCGGTCCGGTAGCCGACGAGGCGCTCGATCGCATCCTCGTGACTTGCCGGCCCGGCGATGAAGGCGATCTCGCGATGGCCTTGCTCGATCAGATGATGGGTCGCGTCGCGTGCGCCCTGCATGTTGTCGATCGGCAGGCCAGCGAGCGTCGCGCTGTTGTGTACCGAGCGGCCGAGTACGAGCATTGGCGCGTACCGCGAGTAGTCGGTCAACGTCGACTCATCGAGTTGCGCGTGCAGCAAGATGATTCCATCGACGCGCCGCGCGATGAACTGCTCGAGGCGCGCCTTTTCGTCGTCGATGTTCCAGCGGCTGCTCACGAAGATCGGCGTAAAGCCCGGTTCGTATAACGACTCCTCGATGCCGCGCAGCCACTCGGCGTAAAACGGGCTCGACACCGCCTGCGTCAATACGCCGATCGTTTCGGTCCGCCCGCTCGCGAGACTGCGCGCGAGCACGTTCGGCCGATAGTTGAAACGCGCGATCGCCGCTTCCACCGCCTGCTGCTTGGCGGGAAGCACGCGCGCAGAACCGTTCAGGATCCGCGATACGGTGCTCGGAGAAACACCGGCCGCGCGCGCGATGGCTTCGAGCGTCACGTTGGGCGCAGCGGGTACGTCGGATACCTTGGGCGCGCCGGGTTTATCGTTGGAGCCGTCGTGGGTCATGAGTTCTGCCTGAATCCTGTGATGAAAGCGCTCTCAGATATGAAGAGGCGCACTACGTCCGGTGATGAATTCGAAAAAAAGAAAAAGCAGCCGATGCGACGAGGGTGGAGGAGGCGTCGCACCGGCCTCTCTATGAAAGAGAAATAAACAGTCCTTGAAACAAAGAGATCACTGCGATTGCTGATCAGGCAACCTCAACTCAGAACGAGGTCATGATCCCGGCGAACACGCCGGTCTGGCTATGACCATAGTTCGGGTTGCTGTTCGACGACGTGCCCGTCACCGCATCGAAGTTGTTGTTGCCGTACGGCCCGTTGCCGAGGTTCAGGTTCGACGTCGAGCTGTTGTGCACGTAGCCGGCTTCCGTGTACAGGAACGTGCGCTTCGACAGCGCGTACGTCGCGGCGAGCGTGAACAGCGTTCCATTGCCGTTGCCGTTGTTCGCGTTCGCGTGGTAGACCGCAGCCGTCAACAGCGTGGGCGACGTGACCTGCCATGCAGCGCCGACCCATTCGTGGTTCACACTGGTCGGCGCGCTCACGCCGAGAGGCTGCGACGCATCGGTTACGCCCACGCTCGCGTTGGTCGCGTCAGGCGCGCTCAGGTGCTGGTAGCCCGCGTACAGCTTGACCGGACCTAGCACGTACGTGCCGCCGACAAGGGCCATCCGCGAAGCAGAGTAGACGTTGTTGAACGAGCCGTTGGCGCCGCGCACTTCGTCATAGATCACGCGGACGTCGCCGTTGCCCCACGTGTACACACCTTCGACCGCGTTCGTACGACCCTGGCCGGTCGGCACGCCAGCCGAGTTGACAGGCGCCGAGTTCCAGCTCGTGTTGTTGGTCAGCGAATACTGGCCCTTCAGCACGAGGCCGCCGAACAGCACCGGCGAGTTGTACTCCGCGCCGTTGCTGGTGCTCGCCCAGTTGCGACCGCGCACCAGTGTCGAGATCGCGTAGCGCTGCATCACCTGCGGGTCGGTGCCCCAGCTGTCCTGCGAAAGTTCGCCGGCGCCGAGGTTACCGATCTTGAACAAACCCCAGTGGTCGTTCGTCAGCCCCACCGTTGCGTGACGGCCGAACAGATTGCCCGCGGATGCACCGGTCATCGTGTTGAGCTGTCCTTCGAGCTGGAAGACCGTCTTCGTGCCGCCGCCGATATCTTCGGCGCCCTGCAGGCCGAACCACGAGCAACCCCAGTCGCCGCTTTGGGCTGACCATGCGTGGCCGCCCGGGAGGCCGGTTTCAAACTGGATGCCGTTGTCGATACGGCCGTACAACGTGACACTGCTCTGCGCATGGGCCACCGTCGTCGCGGCTGCCATCACCGACACAGCAATAAGCTTCTTCTTCATTTAGATATCCTTATATATATATTTTGGCGTCTCCAAGCCGCACAGGACGCACGCGTTCTCACACGTTTTCCCTCTTGCCGAAATGTTCGCTACTTATTCGCTTCACATTTCGAGGCGATTATAGGGATGGCCTTGCGCCGCGCATCAAACTAACTGCTCAGGGAAAACGCTGTTATCGATAACAGTTGCGCGCCGGAAGATCCCGCAGTAGCGCCCTGCTTTGTGACCATTACGTGATGGTCACAAGCGTCGGAAATCCGTTTGAACTCATGCACCGAAACGATGGGCGAATCCGTCTCGCGCGTCGCTCAGCGCTTGCTTAACAAGGAAAACACGCTCGAACGCAAGCAAAATTTCGCGCTTGATGTTGCGAAGATGCAACGAGCCGTCTCGCTTGCATTGCCGGTTTGGGCTTGACGAACTGGCGCAGGAGCCGCCAGCAGTGGTGGACATTAGCGACTATCATCAATGCATACGATGTCGGGCAACGAGCCGGGCTCAGCCGCGTAGCAGGCTGAGTGCGGGATTGTCCGCGCATCCGTCTGGCTCTCGCGCTCCAATACGAACGCTCCAACCAGCTTCCATCCCCGGCTCTCGCTGTTCCCCCGCCACGCCGCACATGCGACGTCCCGCTCGAACACGCTGCCCTTGCAACTTTTCTGCGGGCGACGGCACGACCGCCCATCGCCCCGACTGGCAAAACCTCGGCGCGCAACCGCGATAACCGCGACGCATGCAGTGGAAAGAGGATTTTGTCCAGTGCACTTCCGACGCCTCGCATCGAGTCGAACCGGAAGATTTGCCGGCGGATTTTGCCGGCACACCTTGGCACTCTAAGGAGGTATCGTGAAAACAGCCCTTGTTTCTACACTCGCGCTGCTGATTTCAAGCGCAATAGCGCCGGCGGCCCATGCCCAGGATTCGCAAGCCACCGACCAACAACTCGCCCATAGCGTGCGGGTCGCGGAGGCGCACAGCGGAGTCGGGATGTCACATGTGTTCGTCTTTGCCCACTCGGGGCGGATCACGCTGGTCGGATGGGTACCAGAGCGGGACCATGTCGCGCGTGCCGAGCAGAGTGCGATGTCGGTTCCGGGTGTCACCTCGGTGGACAACCGGCTCTCGCCCGACGCTGGCTCGCTGAACGGGCATTGAAATCAAACTGAATCGCGGCGCGGACGATTGAAGCAAACCCGCGCGTTGAACGGATTCGGTTTTTCTGTCTCGCCAGTTGGGATTCAGTGACTGGCGCCCTGTTTCGCGCCGTTAGCCGCGCGGCGGTTTCGTGCAATCCCCATCTGAAAGCGCTTTCAACCCACGCCGTGTCAAGCCGGTCGACTCAACGCTGATTCACCATCCATGTCTCGTCGATATGTCAGGTAAATCCCTCATAGCGGGGCTGACAGAGGCTGCTTAACATCTTCACTGTTACCGGTAACGGCGGACATAGTTAGAGAAGACATCCGAACCGGCATTCCGTCACAAGGAGACCAGGAGTGCGTCCTTTGAGGACTTCAATGCGCATGCTCTGCGCAGCCGTCGCCGTTTGCGCGCTCGCAACCGCAGGCTGCGCGCACAACCAGGCCGCCGTCGCTCATGACGGCCAGCCGCTCGCCGCGGCGCCCGCTGAGGCGCTGCCGCCATTGCGCAGTGTGATGGCCGCGCACTTCAAGGTCGGCGCGGCGATTGAACCTGATTCAATCGACAGTCCCGCCGACGCGGCGCTCGTTGCCGCCCAGTTCTCGAGCCTGACCGCCGAGAACAAGATGAAGCCGGGCACGATCGGCGTCGCGGAAGGCAAGTACAACTTCGAACCGGCCGACAGGATCGTCGCGTTCGCGCAAGCGCACGGCATTGCGGTGCGCGGGCACACGCTCTTGTGGCACTTCAAGGCCGGCGACTGGACCGAGGCGCCGGACTGGTTCTTCGCCGGCGATCCGAAAGATCCGCTCTATCACGACATCGTCGCGAAGCGGCTCAATCGATATGTAACCGACGTCGTCACACACTTCCGAGGCAAGGTCTACGCGTGGGACGTAGTCAACGAAGTGATCAGCGACGATCCGCATCAGGTGTATCGCGAAGACAGTCCGTGGTATCGGACGCTCGGCAAGGACTACATCGCGATCGCCTTCCGCGCGGCGCGCGCGGCGGACCCGAACGTGAAGCTCTATATCAACGAGTACAACACCGACGATCCGCGCAAGCGCGCAAAGCTGCTCGCGGTGATTCGCGATTTGCGCGCGCAGGGCGTGCCGATCGACGGTGTCGGGCATCAGTTGCATATCAGCGTAAATTGGCCACCGCTGCCGAACATCAAGCAGGCGTTCGACGACGTCGCCGCGCTCGGCCTCGAAAACCAGGTGACCGAGCTCGACGTGAGTCTCTATGCCGATCCCGGTGAATGCTGGAGCGATCCGCATGCATGTCTGCCGGACCTCGGGCATCCAGTGCCGAACGACATCATGCGCGCGCAGGCCGAGCGTTATCGCGCCGTGTTCGCTCTGTTCGAGCAGGAGCCGAGCATCAAGGCGGTCACGTTCTGGGGCTATTCGGACAAGCACACGTGGCTGACGTCGACGCCGGTGCCGCGCAACAACCTGCCGCTGCCGTTCGATGCGAACCTGCAGCCGAAAGCGGCGCTGTGGACGATCGTCGATTCGTCGTATCAGCCGTAACGTCGATCTTCGAGCCGAAAAGCAGGCGGCCCGCGGTAGGTGTGGGCCGTCTGGTCACATCTCGCGAGGGTGGCAGTGCAATTGCCGTCAGCTTGATTCAAAGCATCGAGATGATTTCAAGGCTCGTCCGAGCCGACCTGCTCGAGCGCATTCAGATTTTCGGGGAAATCGTCGGGCGGACCGTCGGCGGTTTCATGCGTGCGCGGCGGTGACTTGACGACCGGCGGCGGCATCTTGCCGATGCCTTCGTCGATACGCTGCAGCAGATACGGGAAGAACGGATTCGACGCGATGCGGAACATCGAATCGAGCGTCAGAATCAGTGTGCCGCGTTCGCCGCGCGGCGCGAGCGTGCCGAGGTTCTCGTTGAAGTTCTCCGAATCGTCCGGCGCGATGCCGTACAGCGCGTCGGTGATCGGGAATGGAATCGCGACGTGCGACAACGAGAAAATATCCTGCGGATAGTCGATATCCAGCGGCTTGACACGCGTTTGCACTTCGCCCGCATAAACGCTGCGCTCGACAGTATGCGCTGAATCCGGCGACACGTTGGTGATCACCGTCGTGCGATAGTTCTGCGGACCGATGCGCAGTAGGCGCGAGAGCGCCGTGTACGACGCGGAGCGCAGGAAGGTCCTGAAGCGCACGCTGCGGTTCACGTCGAACAGCACGATTTCGCTGCCGTTCTCCGGCAGCTTGTCGTAGAGCGCCGACATCACCGCTGGCGTGCTGACCGTGAAATCCGTCACCGATTGGAACGTGAGGATAGGCGGCAACTTATCGAGCCGGTTCTCGCGCTCGAGCCGCGCAATCTGATCCTGAATCACGCTCGTGAGGAGAAAGGACTGTCGCGCGCCATTCACCGGAAACGAGTTGTACTTGAACGGGTTGAACTCCGGCACGATGCCGAGCCAAGCGGCGCGCGCGAAGGCCGGCAGCACCGCGGGTAATCCGGCGAGACCGGCAAAGCGTGCGTAACGCGTGACGCCGATCATCGGCGAGATCAGCACGACGCGCGTCGGACGCGCGAGCGCGGGATTCTCGATCGCGTCGAGCGCATATTGCAGTGCGAGCGCGCCGCCGTTCGAAAACCCGACCAGCTCGATCGGCTTGTCCGGCCCCACGCGACGGCGCGCTTCACGCACCGCGAGCCGAGTGGCCGCGGTCCAGTCCTGCCAGTGCACGTCGACGAGCCCCGCCGGCACCGTGCCATGTCCGGGTAAGCGGATGCCGATCGCGACGAAACCGCGATCACGATATCGACGCGCGATATGCCGCATGCTGTACGGCGCATCCGTCATGCCGTGCAGCAGCACGACCGCGCCGACGGGTGGCCCCGACGGCTCGAGAATGTACGAGTGATTCCAGTTTTCGGCGAAATGCCACGGAAAAATCGGCGAGCCCTCGTAATAGCGGTTCGCCGGAATGCGCTCGGACGGCCGCAGCTTTTCAACGACATTGACGCGCACGTCGTCGAAAATCCGATTTTCCGCTTTGATGTATGCGTTCCAGTCGGCGGTGTCCATTTCCTCGACGGTCATTTCGCGCGGCACATAGGTGTGCCATACCGACAGCTCCGGCCCGCGCTGCGAATACCACGCGCGTAGCCCCAATGCGAGCACCGCCAGCAGCACCAGAACCCATGCACTTATCTTTATCACCTTCAGTGACGTGCGCAGCATTCGTGTTCTCTTGATGAGATGAAGGTTGCACCGCGCGCAGACTGCTCTCTGCGTGGTGTGCGCATGCCGCCATCGCGGCGGCTTCCGATGTGGATATCCTAAGGGCTTTTAATCACCGGTTCAAACTTTGTCGGCCGGGAGGGCAACGCGACGTCGACAGCGGCTCGAGTATGAACGGATGATTTTCATGACGAACTGGGGATGCGCGATGTCGCGAGCGCGAATGAATTCGCCCCATTCGCTTCGCTACTTGACATTCGACGTGAGGAAAATGGCACGGAATGCATACGGCATCGCGGAGAAGGGAGAGGTGCCCCATGGAAGAACGGTCCTTCAGCGACGCCTCGGAAATCGCTTCACTCGACGGCCGTGGAATGCCTGATCAAGGCCTGATCGGGCCGTGTGCTTCAGTAACGAAACCGGGACGTGACCCAGGTCGCGCCCCAGCCTTGCCTGCTCGCCGGTAATTACTGACGGCCGCGGATATTGCCGGCCACGCCGCCCGCCGCGCCGCCGATGATCGCGCCGGTCCACGCATCGCCGCCGGAGATCGCCGCGATGCCCGCACCGGCGCCCGCGCCAAGTGCCGCGCCGCTCACCGTTCCCTGCGTCTGCGGGCTCATGTCCGTGCAACCGATCATCGCAGCCAGTGCGCCAATACTGACGATCCACCCAAGTCGTTTCATGATCGTTCTCCTTACTGATTTTTCTTCAGGCCGGGCATGACCATCTGAAACCAGAGGGTCTCGATCACCGGGTGTTGGATCATCGTGGGATTGGCGGCGTAGTAGCCGTCGAGGCCTTGACGCACGCTGTCCAGTGTCTGGCCTTGCATGCCCTTGCCGAAGCGCTGTGCGATGTCATTGCTGTTCGCCATGTTGCCGGCATAGGCGCGCTCGACGTCGATCAAATTCGAGATGCCGACCAGATACGCTTTCTTCTGCTCATCGGTCGACTGCATCCATTGCTGGCCTGTGACAATTGGAATGCTCTCCGCACGCGCCACGTTGCCCATCATTGCCAGCGATAGAAAAGTCAGAGATAACAGCGTTCGCCATTGTGGTTTGCTTGCCATCACATACTCCAAAGAAGTTATGTTCTCCAGCGGCCCGCCGGCGACCGCATCCGGCGGCGTCGATCGCGTTATTTGGAAAAATGGTCTGTGTGTCTCGTCGAATCTCCTTTCAGGTTCACCGGTCGGCGTGGTTCGCCGGTTCGGCTTCTATTGGCGTTGGGTCGTATCAGCGAATAGACACCTTGATGGCAGAAAATCTCATGGCGGATTGGAGTGATTTGCACAGATGCTGTAGGCGCGCAACGATTGGACTCGTGTTGGCGTCGCCGCGTAATACACGCTATAGAGTCTACAGCCTTTTCTGTAATTTCCAAGCCCGTTTCGGCTCGATGCGCGGCGCGTGACATTTGTGTCAAATTTCATTCAGCGAGCGAAAGGATACGATGCAATGCGCGTCAACACTCGTCAGTTATCCTGCGCTCGATTTGAGCGCCCGTGATATTGCTAGCGATTCGTTATCGACAACCATTCAGTGTTCTAGCCACGCGATGCGAAAACAGCTTTTGTTTTGCCTGAATGTTCGGCTTCCTGATTAGATCGTCAATCGAAAACGATTCGGATTTATCTATTTCCGGTCGAGGCGTTGCTTCTTCTGATGACAGCACCAACCAGCAGTGAAACAGATGCGATTTTATGGTTGCGTTTGTCCATCATCTTTATTTTCGGTGGATCACATGTTGCCTGCGGCGCAGGGGCTGCGCAGCAGCGAAGGGGGTGGCGGTGCGCGGTTGACCGTTAGTTGCGTGAGAGTAGCGTGAGGGGACGCCGTTTCCAATGCGTCCGTGCTCGTCATTAACAGTCTCTAGCTTGTATTCGCTAAATACAGAGTATAGACTGTATCTGTTATTTACAGGTTTTGGGCTGTTACGCCGCCGCAGCCGAACCGGAGATCGACCGTGGACTACGCCATCAAGACACTGAGCCAGCTCAGACCGATCCTGCAGGGCTTCAGGAAGGCCGCCGGCCTCACTCAGGCCGCGATGGCCGCGCATCTCGGGGTCACGCAACAGACCTACGCGCAACTCGAAGCGAATCCGGCGACCGTCAGCGTCGAACGGCTCTTCAGGGTGTTGCGGGTCTTGCAGGTCGATCTGAAGCTCGCGCAGAGCGGATCGACGCAAAGCGTGGCCGTGGAAGACGGCGCGCCGGCGCCGAACCGCTCCCGCCGCGCCGGGAGCGGAGCGCCGGTCGACGCAAAAAGCAACGCTAAACGCGCCACGCGCGTGCCGCTCAAACCGGGACCGTCGGCGCAAAAGCCCAAAGCGGTCAAACTCGCCAAGGCAACCAAAGCGGCCAGCACCAGCAAGAAACGGGAGGACTGGTAAGCATGGCGCGCAGCACACCGAACCGTCTGAATCTGTGGATGAACGGCCTGCGGGTCGGCGCCTGGGAAACGATACGCAGCGGCGAACGTCTGAGCTATGCCGACGAATGGATCGACGATCCGCAAGGACGTCCGCTATCGCTGTCACTGCCGTTCACACCGGGCAATCAGGCGTATCGCGGTCAGATCGTCGCCGACTATTTCGACAACCTGCTGCCCGACAGCGAACCGATCCGGCGCCGCATCGCCGCGCGCTACCGGACCGGCAGCGCCGCGCCGTTTGCGTTGCTCACCGCGCTCGGCCGCGACTGCGTCGGCGCATTGCAACTGCTGTCGCCGGACGAAGAGCCGAGCGATCTGACGAGCATCCACGGTCGCGAACTCAGCGACAGCGACATCGCGGCGTTGCTACGCGGCACGACGACAGCGCCGCCGCTCGGGCAGCACGATCCGCTCGAAGACCTGCGTCTGTCGATCGCCGGCGCGCAGGAAAAAACCGCGCTGCTCCGTCATCGCAATCGCTGGCTGCTGCCCGAAGGCAGCACGCCGACCACGCACATCTTCAAGCTGCCGCTTGGGCTCGTCGGCAACATGCGCGCCGATATGCGCACGTCGGTGGAAAACGAATGGCTGTGCTCGCAGATCGTCGCGGCCTACGGGCTCCCCGTCGCGCGTTGCGAAATCGCGCGATTCGATGAGCAGAAGGTATTGATCGTCGAGCGCTTCGATCGCCGTTTGTCGAGCGACGCCACGTGGATCGTGCGTCTGCCGCAAGAGGACATGTGCCAGGCCACTGGCACGTCGGCGCTGCACAAGTACGAGTCCGACGGCGGTCCGGGCATCGAGGCGATCATGGAAATACTCGCGAGGTCCACACGCGCGACGACGGACCGGCGCAACTTCTTCGCGACGCAGCTGGTTTTCTGGCTGCTCGCCGCGACCGATGGCCACGCGAAGAACTTCAGCATTGCGCATCTGCCCGGCAATCGCTACGAATCCACGCCGCTTTATGACGTGCTGTCCGCGCATCCGATCATCGGCAGCGGCGCGGGGCGCCTCGCGGCGCAAAAAGTGAAACTGGCGATGGCGGTTCGCGGCAAGAACGTCCACTACCTGCTCAATCAGATCCAGCGCCGGCATTGGGTGGCCGAAGGACAGCGAGTCGGTTTTTCCGCCGCGGACGTCGATACGCTGATCGATCAGTTGACCGCGCAAACGGAGACGGTGATCGACACAGTCTCGTCGCAACTGCCCGCCGCCTTTCCGCTGGACGTGGCCGATGCGGTCTTCGACGGCATGCGCCGGCTGAACCGGAAGCTCGCGCAGTAAAGCGCCGCCATCCTGACCGACGCGCGGCACCACGGCAACCTCACGCCCGCCGCGCCGCAGCACCATCGGTCTTCGCCGACGCACGCCACTGCACGCTCAGCAGATGCTCGCGCATGCATTGCGCGGCCGCATCCGCATCGCGCGCTTTCAGCGCATTGACGATCGCCTGATGCTGTTGCGCGAAAAACTGCCGCGTCCCCTGCGCGGACGTTTTCTCGCGCACCTCCGGCTTCACCCGCATACCGTTGATCACCTCCATCAACGCAATCAACGCGGGATTACGCGTGGCATGTCCGATCAGCAAATGAAAGCGATGATCCCATTGCTGCCACTCGTCGTCGTTTTTCGCGGCGGCATTTTTGCGTGCGCATTTCTCCAGCTCCTGCAGATCGTCGCCACTCGCTTTCGTCGCGGCCAGCGCGGCCAGCGCCGGCTCGAACAGCAGCCGCATTTCGGCGATATCCGCGGGACTGGTGCCGGCGCGCAAGCCGCGCAGCGTCGGCGCAAACTTCAGCGGCCGCGCGCCCAGATAGGTGCCGCGGCCGACGCCGCGCCACACGCGCCCCGACGCCTCGAGCGAAGCGAGCGCCGCGCGCAGGTCGCGGCGGCTCACGTCCAGTTCCTCGGCGAGCTTTCGTTCGGGCGGCAGCGCGTCGCCGTCCTTCAACTGATGATCGGCGATGTAGTCGAGCAGCAAATCCAGTACCGGTTTGTCCATGTTATCCACTGAACCAATTTGTATTGGTCCCAACGATACCAGAATCGCGGCGGCATGACATAGCAGCACCCGGTGATTTTTGATTCGCTATACTGGGTCGCATGTTGATGGTTAACACCGGGTGCAACCCGGCTTCGTTAGTTTTACGCTTTCATTTTCTCTAATTGAACCATTCCATATTGGTTCTGCCATTCGGACCGTCGTCGCCAAGGAGTCGCGCATGTCGTTTACAACCCGTCCAGAACTGATCGGCACCTTCGGCATGGTGGCCTCGACGCACTGGCTCGCGAGCGCATCGGCGATGGCGGTCCTCGAAAAAGGCGGCAATGCGTTCGACGCCGCCGCCGCGGCCGGCTTCGTCCTGCAGATCGTCGAGCCGCATCTGAACGGTCCGGGTGGCGAGCTGCCGGTGGTGTTCTACAGCGCGCGCGAAGAACGCGTGCGCGTGCTGTGCGGACAAGGCGTGACGCCCGCGCGCATGACGATCGAGCGGATGCGCAAGATGGGGCTCGACGTGGTGCCGGGCACGGGCCTGCTGCCCGCGGTCGTGCCGGGCGCATTCGGCGCGTGGATGGCGCTGCTGCGCGACTATGGCCAGTTGCCGCTCGAAGAAGTGCTGAGCTATGCGATCGGCTACGCGGAAAACGGCTATCCGGTGCTGCCACGCATGGCATCGTCGATTCTCGCGATTCAGGACTTCTTCCGCACCGAATGGACGACCTCGGCCGAGCAATGGCTGCGCAACGGCGAGGCGCCGATGCCGAACCAGTTATTCGCGAATCCCGCGATCGCCGAAACCTACAAGCGCATCCTGCGCGAGGCAAATACGCGCAGCGATCGCGCCGAGCAGTGCGAACGCGCGCGTGATGTCTTCTATCGCGGCTTCGTCGCCGACGCGATCGACCAGTACTTCCGTTCGACCGCCGTGCTCGACACCTCGGGCCTGCGCAACAGCGGTCTGCTCGATGCGGGCGATCTCGCGCGCTGGGAGCCAACCTACGAAGACCCGGTGTCTTACGACTACGCGGGCATGCGCGTGCACAAAACCGGCCCGTGGGGCCAGGGCCCGATGTTCCTGCAACAGCTCGCGCTGCTGAAGGGTTTCGATCTCGGCGCGATGGACCCCCTCGGGCCCGATTTCGTGCACACGGTGATCGAGTGCTCGAAGCTCGCATTCGCCGATCGCGAAGTGTTCTACGGCGACCCGGCGTTTTCGCATGTGCCGATGGACGTGCTGCTCGGCGACGCGTACAACGACGAGCGGCGCCGCCTCATCGATCCGCGCCGCGCGTCGTTCGAATTCCGCCCCGGGCTGCTCGGCGACAGCGAGCAACGCGCCGCGCGCATCGTCGCGAATGCCGGGCGCGAGCAGGCCGGCGGCTTTGGCCAGGGTGAGCCGACCTTCGCGCCGCTGCCCGAATTGCGCGGCGATACCGTGCATCTCGACGTGGTCGACCGCTGGGGCAACATGGTGTCGGCTACGCCGTCGGGCGGCTGGCTGCAGGCGTCGCCGGCGGTGCCGGGCCTTGGCTTCAACGTCACCACGCGCGCGCAGATGTTCTGGATGGAAGAAGGCCTGCCTTCGTCACTCGGCCCGGGCCGCCGGCCGCGCACCACGCTGTCGCCGACGCTCGTCACGCGCGACGGCAAACCGTACGCGGCCTTCGGCACGCCGGGTGGCGACCAGCAGGATCAGTGGTCGCTGCAGCTGTTCCTTAAGCACGTGCATGGCGGCATGAACTTCCAGGCCGCCGCCGATGCGCCCTCGTTCCAGACTGCGCACTTCCCCGGCTCGTTCTATCCGCGCGCAATGCAGCTCGGCAAGATGTCGGCCGAGTCGCGCTTTCCGGACAGCACGCTCGCCGAACTGCACGCGCGGGGCCACGACCTCACCGTCGCGGAACCGTGGGCGCTCGGCCGGGTCTGCGCGGTCGCGATCCGCAACGGTTTGATGCGAGGCGCCGCTACACCGCGTCAGATGCAGGCCTACGCAATCGGCCGATAAGCGGCCCGAAGCATCCATCAGCGCAGAACGCGCGGCCTCGCTGCGCCATTTCCTTCAGGAGAAGTTGCCGTGTCCGCCGTCGCCGCCCGTCTTGAAAGACTTCCCCTGTCGAGCTTTCACCGCAGACTGCTGCTGATCGGCGGGCTCGGGTACATGTTCGACGGGCTCGATTCGTCGTCGCTCGCGTTCCTGCTGCCGGTCGTCAGCAAGCTGTGGCAATTGACAAGCGCTGAGACCGGGCTCGTCGCGAGCAGCACCTATATCGGCTACTTTTTCGGCGCGTTCCTGTCGGGTGTGCTCGCCGACGTGATCGGCCGACGCCGCATCATGATGAGCGCGCTCGCCATCTATTGCGTCGCGTCTCTCGCGAGCGCGACCGCGCACGACTGGCACACGTTCTTCGCGCTGCGCGTCGTCGCGGGCTTCGGTTCGGGCGCGGAGACGGTCGTGATCGCGCCGTTTCTCGCCGAGTTCGTGCCGCGCCGCTATCGCGGCATTTTCTGCGGCGCGTTGGTCGGCTTCATGTCGTTCGGCTATCTGACCTCGTCGATTCTCGGCTTCGCGGTGGTGCGCAACTTCGTCGACGGCTGGCGCTATCTGGCCGTGATCACGTCGCTGCCCGTCGTGATGCTGCTGTGGTGGCGCCGGACGCTGCCGGAATCGCCGCGCTGGCTCGAAAGCCAGGGCCGCGCGGCCGAAGCGAACGGCATCGTCGGCCGCATCGAAGCGGCGTTCGTCGAGCGCGGCATTGCGCTTGCGCCCGTGACTGCGAACCACGCGCTTCACGCGCTGCCCACGCCGGCCTGGACGCCGGCGCGCGGCAACGCGTGGCGCAACGTGCTCACGCTGTGGTCGCCGCGACTCGCGCGCACGACCGCGGTCAGCTGGCTGATGTGGTTCTCGGTCGCGTTCGCGTACTACTCGTTCTTCGCGTGGATCCCGAGCCTGCTCGTCAAGGAAGGGCTGACGATGACGAAGAGCTTCGGCTATTCGATTGCAATCTATGGCGCGCAGATTCCCGGTTACTTCTCGGCGGCGTGGCTCAACGAAAAGATCGGCCGCAAGGCGGTGGTCGCTTCCTACATGCTGTTCGGCGGCATCGCCGCGATCACGCTCGCGTTTTCTCACACCGGCATACAGATCATGACCGCGGGCATCGCGCTGTCGTTCTTCATGAACGGCGCATTCGCCGGCGTCTACGCTTACACGCCGGAAGTGTTTCCCACCGCGGTACGCACGACGGGCACGGGCTCGTCGTCATCGTTCGGCCGCATCGGCTCGGTCAGCGCACCGATCCTCGTCGGCCTCGTTTATCCGCTGTCCGGTTTCCTCGGTGTATTCGCGATGACCACGACGGTGCTGGTGATCGGCGCATGCGTGGTGTTCTTCTTCGGCATCGAAACGCGCAACCGCTCGCTCGAAGATATCGAGGCGAGCGAACTCGAACCGGCTCGCGACGCGCAAGCCCAGTTGAACTCCACCCGCATGCACGGCTAAACGCACTGCGACTTTTCACACTTTCCGATGCAAACGCGATGCAAATGATGCAAGGCAACCTGACCGAACCCGCACCGCACGATACGCAGATGCTGGATATCGCAGACCTCGAGCGTCTCGCGCTGGCGATGCGCCTGAAGAACCAACCGCTCGAGCTGTTCCGCGCGGTTCACAGGGTGGCGGCAAAGGCGATAGGCCTAAGCCTATTCACGATCATGTCCTACGATGCGCGGCGTCACGAGGTCGAACGGGTCTACACGAACCTGCCGGACATCTATCCACTGGGCGGCCGCAAAAAGAAGCAAGGCACCGCGTGGTCGCGACAGATACTTCAGGATCTGAAGCCGTTTCGTGCCGCCACGTCGCAAGGCATTCGCGAGGCCTTCGACGATCATGCGGTGATGACAGGTATCGGTCTCGGCTCGATCCTCAACATTCCGATCGCCTATGATGGCGTGTGCATCGGTACGATGAACCTGACCCACAAGGAAGGCTGGTACACCAGCCGTCATGAAAGCATAGGCCTCCTGATCGGCGCCTTCCTTGTCCCCGCTCTGCTCAAGCAGAATACGGCATCCCCCGCTTGCGCCGCCCGTTCATGAAAACACCATCCGAGCTGCAAAACTATCGAGCGGTGACCCATTCCGCCGTCTCGCAAGGCCGCTGGGTGCTGGTCTTCGTGCTCGCCTACCTCGCGCTGATCGCCGATGGCGCCGACGTGATGATGTACGGCCTCACCCTGTCGCGCATCAAGGACGACTTCGGGCTGACCAATGTCGAAGCGGGCGCGCTCGGCAGTCTGACCTTGCTCGGCATGGCGATCGGCGGCATTGTCGGCGGCTGGGCGAGCGATCGTCTCGGTCGCGTGCGGGTCATCGCATGGGCGCTCGCGCTGTTCTCGCTCGGCGCGGGGATGCTCGGGTTCACGCACAGCTTCGTCGAATTCGCGGCGGTGCGCTTTATCAGTTCGCTCGGCATTGGCTGCATGGTGCTGGTCACCACGCTCGTAGCCGAATATGTGCCGACAGAACGGCGCTCGCTGGTACTCGGCATGCTGCAAACCGGCATTTCGGCCGGCTATATCGTCGTGATCGCACTCAGCAACTGGATCCTGCCGCAGTACGGCTGGCGCACGCTGTACTACGTGTCTGCCGTGCCGGTGCTGCTCGCATTCGTGATCAAGTTCGCGGTGCCCGAACCGGCGGCATGGCTCGCGAGCCGGGCTGCCGACCGTGCGAGCAAAACGCGGCTCGTCGACAATCGCTACGCGCAGATTTTCCGCGACCGCCAGGCGCGCACGATGTTCATCCTGTGGACCTTCGCGTCGACCTTCGTGCTGTCCGGCTTTTACGGCCTGAACAACTGGCTGCCGACGTATCTCGAGAAGGAATTGCACATCAAATTCAGCTCGCTGACCGGCTATATGATCGGCACATACGTGGTCGCCTTCATCGGCAAGATCTTCGCGGGCTGGCTCGGTGACCGCTGGAGCCGGCGCGGCGTGTACGTGCTCGGCTGCATCGGTGCGGCACTCTTTCTGCCCGTGATCATTTTCTGGCACACCCACGACAACATTTCCACGCTGATGCTTGTCTTCGGCTTTCTGTACGGCGTGCCACTCGGCACGATCGGCACATTCATGTCGGAGAGTTTTGCGACGTCGGTGCGCGGCACCGCGGTGGGCGGCTCGTATAATCTCGGGCGCTTCTGTTCGGGGGCGGCGCCAATCGTCATCGGTTTTATCGCGACGCAGTTCTCGATCGGACTTGGCTTTCTCGTGGTCGGCGCGGTGTTCTTTTTGAGCGGCGTGACTGCATTGTTCGTTCCCGACCGGCTATACGACACGCAGCATTAAATCGACGCGAAAATGACGAAATCATGTCGTGTCGATGAATGGCCCAGGTTCCGGCGCTAAAACTGGTCGCCGGATAGCCCGGGCCCCACGAGGAAGCATTACTGGGTTCCGGCGACAATGTCTGAAATGGTCCAGTTGTTCGTCGTTACGAGCACATAGTCGCCATTGATACCCAGCCATTTGTGCCCGCGCGGCGGCGCATTGAGGCCATGTCCGCGCCAGTCGTCCATCATGAAGTTGTAGTTACGGTATTCGGCCGGCACACGTTGACCTTTATGCCAGTCACGGTGCGGAATCGTCGGCATCACCTGCTGACGGCCCGTACCGGCCATCTGGCCGCCGCCCTGGTCCTTCATGGGCCCAGCCGCAATCGCGAGCGCGGACATACCGGCAAACGACAAGGCGACGAGTTGCGCAACAAAGCGATTATTCATATTCGAACCTCCGTGCGGTGGATGAAAGCTCCGAGCATTCACGCGATTGACGTGAAAAGTGATCGTCCAGCTACTCGCAGATTCATTAACTCGAACTTCATTGCAGCGATCGCTGGTCTATCGAATGTAATCCTTGCAAATCGCGAGATATCAAATTCGATAATTCAGGCGCGAAGTCGTTAAAAAGTATAGTAAAAGGAAGTTCGACTTCAAGCCGGACCTGCCCACCACTACCGCGTGCGTCAACCCGGCGATTAACGGGGCGATTCGATTCGTCGCGTCGATCATCTGGACGGATCGCGCCGTTCCTGGCGGCGGCGGGCGCGCGCGCGGCGCTGTCGCCCGCTCGCCACTTCAGCGAGCGGGCGACACTTTGCCAGTCACCGGCCAGATTGATTCGCTTGACTGATCAATAGTCGACCGCATCGCGGATGATCGGGCAGGTCATGCAGTGACCGCCGCCACGTCCACGGCCCAGCTCCGCACCGACGATCGTAATCACCTCGATGCCCTGCTTGCGCAACAGCGTGTTCGTGTACGTGTTGCGGTCGTATGCATAGACGACGCCCGGCGACGCGCACACGAGGTTCGCACCGCTATCCCACTGCGTGCGCTCGCGTTGATAGTCCCCCCGCGTCACAATGGTTGTCGCCTGGATAAAATTGGAATCTGGGGGCGATAAAGAGAGAACAAGTTGGCGCGTTACGGAAAGACATTCAAGGACAGAGCGGTGGCGCGGTTGCTGCCGCCGGAGAGCGCATCAGTGGAAGCGGTTGCGCGAGAGATCGGTGTGGGCGCGCAGACGCTGGAGCGCTGGCGCAGTGATGCGCGGTGCCGCGTCGTCGCGATCGTCGTTGCATCGATCGGCATCTGGCTATTTCATTTCATGATCCTGAAGGGCGTGCAGCAGGCGGCCTTTATCAACAGTATCGTCACGGTCGCCAAGATCATTCCGATTCTGGTGTTCATCGTGATCCTGATCTTCGGCTTCCGGTTGGACCTGTTCCAGGCCAACCTCTACGGCGGAGGACTCGCCGCGCCGCAAGAGGTCCAACTATGACTCGCGCAACTTCCTCAACGTCAGCCGCGCTTCGAGACCGCCGCCGACACGGTTGTGCAGCGTGAGCGTCGCATCCATCGCGAGCGCGAGTTGCCGCGCGATCGCGAGCCCCAGCCCCGTGCCGCCCGTTTGACGATTGCGCGACCCTTCGAGCCGCACGAACGGCTCGAACACCGTCTCCAGCGACTCGACCGGAATGCCGGGACCGCGATCGAGCACCGACACGGTAGCCTCGCCATCGTGCAACGCCCCGATATCGATCTGCGCGGCGCCGCCGTACCTCAGCGCGTTATCGACCAGATTGCCAACGATGCGCTTCAACGCCTGCGGACGCATCGTCAGCGACTGGCCGAAGTGGCCCTGCAGTGACACTTGCTGACCCGCGTCGACGTAATCGCACACCAGGCTGTCGAACAGCGCATCGGGATCGATGCGGCGCGGCACCTCGGTCGTGCCATGCATCGTGCGCGCATAGGTGACCCCTTCCTTGACCAGCGCCTCCATTTCCTGCAGATCCTGGCGCAGCTTTGCGGCCTCGCTGTCGTTGTCCATCGTGTCGACACGCAGACGCATGCGCGTGATCGGCGTCTGCAAATCGTGCGAAATCGCCGCAAGAATCTGCATGCGCTCGGTCATGTACGTGGCGATCCGGTCCTGCATCGCGTTGAACGCGCGCGCGGCGCGCGCCACTTCGGACGGACCGGCTTCGCGCAGACGCGCGGCCTTCAGGTCGGGGCCGAGCGTGTCGGCCGCGACTGCGAGCTGATTGAGCGGGCGCGTCGCGAGCCGTACCGCCAGCCAGCAGCAGGCCGCGAGCACGAGCAGTTGCAGCGTCAGCACGAGCGGCAGCCAGCGCGACAACGGGGCGCCGGGCATCGGCCGCAGGTCGATGGTGAGCGGCGTGCCGTCGCTCAGTTTCAGGTGCACCTGCAGACGCTCGCGATCGCCCGGCACTGCGTTGACGGTCAACGGATAACGCGTGCCGATGCCATCGCCGATCGACTGCGCGACGCGCGCCGACAGGCTCGCGTCGACCGGGGTACCTGGCACGCCCGGGCCGAGCACGAACTCATAGCTACGCCGCGCGAGCCGCGGCAGCCACTGGGCGCGCTCGTCGGGCGGCAGATGATCGAGCAGCGCGACCGAGCTCGCCACCTCGCGCTCGATGTAGCCCATCATGATGTTGGTCATCGTCTGGTCGCGCTCGGTCATCGTGAGCCAGAACGACAGCGCCTGCGCGAGCGCGAGCCCGACGAACAAAATCACCGCGAGCCGCGCGAACAGCGTGCGCGGCCAATGCGGCCAGCGCAGCAACGACGGTGATGGAGATGCGCTCATTGCGGATCTCCGATCGCGGTCACGGCCGCTGAAAACACATAGCCCTCGCTGCGCAGCGTCTTGATGTAGCGCGGCTCGCGCGCGCCGTCCCGCAGGCGTTGACGCAGGCGGCTCACCATCAGATCGATCGAGCGGTCGAACGGATCGGCCTGGCGTCCCTGGGTGAGGTTCAGCAACTGATCGCGCGTGAGCACGCGCTGCGGATGATCGAGAAACACACGCAACAGACGGTACTCCGCGCCGCTCAACGCCACCTCGGTTCCGTCCGCGTCGAGCAGATGGCGCGCGGTCGTGTCGAGCCGCCAGTCGCCGAAGCACAGCATCGGCGCCGACTCCGTCACCTCCATGCCGGGCGGCAGCATGCGCGCGCGGCGCAGCACCGAACGGATTCGCGCGAGCAACTCGCGTGCGGCGAACGGTTTGGTCAGGTAATCGTCGGCGCCCATTTCGAGGCCGACGATCCGGTCCGCTTCCTCGCTGCGCGCCGTCAGCATCAGGATCGGCACCGTGCGGAACTTGCCCGCGCGCAACTCACGGCACAGCACGAGGCCGTCTTCGCCGGGCAGCATCAGGTCGAGCACGATCAGGTCGGGCGCGCCGTTCTCGAGCGCGGCGCGCATCTGGCGGCCGTTGGCCGCGAGCGAGACACGCACGCCGTTTTTCTCGAGGTATCCCGCGAGCAGTTCACGGATACCGCGATCGTCATCGACGATCAGTACGTGGTCGGAGGTTTCCATCGACGGATCATCTGCTGCGGCGTTTGAGTTGCACGCCGCTCGACTGGATCAATGAACACTGCAACGGATGCGCGAGTTCGGCCGCGAAGCCGCCCGCCACGAACACAGCGATGGCAAACAGGCGTTTCATGCGTCCTCCAGCACGGAAAGACTCGCGCCATCGGCCACGCCGGCTTCGAGCGCGTAAGGATCGACCCCGTCGAGGCAGCCAATATTGACGCGCCATTGCTGCGGATCCTTGCGCGTCTGATGAAAAGGATAGATGCCGCAATGCTTGCAGAAGTAGTGTTTCGCGACCTTCGTGTTGAACTGGTATAGCGTCAGCGAATCCTCGCCACTCAGAATCTTCAACTGACTGGCGGGAAAGAGCGGTGTCATCAGCGCGCCCTTGCGGCGGCACAGGCTGCAGTTGCAACGACCAGCCGGAACGATTTCGGTGCGAACTTCGAACTTGACGGCCCCGCAGTGACAGGACCCTTGCAGCAACCCGGCGTTCATGATGCTCTCCGTGATTTGACGATGCCTGCTTTATAGCCCGGTTCATCAGTCGAATTATGTCGTAATGTATCCGGCGGCCGAGACGATACATTACATTGCAATACGCCGCGGCGATTAGCGCAAGGCGAAACAGCGAAGATATACACGCGAGTTAGCATTTAAGCGGCACGCGCAAACGGATAACGCAGATTGCATGATTGCCACCGCATTATCGCGCTCAACCGTGCAAAGATACTCCGCCTATCCATGATTATGTGAGCGGCTTATGTAAGCGGCGCGCCGGCCGGCCTCCCTACACGCTGTTTTTGACCTCGGCGTGACCAGCAAGCGGGCGATGACGGCCACGAGCCGGTTGCCCGCAAGCTCTGTGAATCAAGTTGAATGCGCTTGACTTTTAGTCACCGGCCACTTCCAATACCAATGGTGCAGTGCGATGTTTCGCCTTTGAAACACGCCTCACCTCATTCGGTAGTTCACAGCATTGGCCAGCAGTTCATTCGTCCGCCGTGCATGCGGCGTCAGCTCGCGAAATGGAGCACTCCTCACTACCGGAGTCGTCTTGGCTGCAACAAAAAACCAACCCACCCACCGCGAACCCGCCCTTATCGACCTCGCATTGCAAGGCGGCGGATCGCACGGTGCTTTTACATGGGGCGT
Organism: Paraburkholderia tuberum STM678; assembly: GCF_902833905.1. Taxonomy (GTDB): domain Bacteria; phylum Pseudomonadota; class Gammaproteobacteria; order Burkholderiales; family Burkholderiaceae; genus Paraburkholderia; species Paraburkholderia tuberum. The sequence continues at coordinate 84,246 of NZ_CADFGP010000001.1, forward strand.
CCTCGACCGTTTGCTCGAAGAGTCGTGGCTGCGGATCGAAGGAATATCGGGTACGTCGGCTGGCGCGATGAACGCCGCGGTGCTGGTGAGCGGCTATCAGGCAGACGGCGCGGCCGGCGCGCGCGCCGCGCTCGAAGCCTTCTGGCGGCGAGTATTCGAAGCATCGGTGTACAGCCCGTTTCGCCGTACCCCGTTCGACGTGTTGATGGGCCGCTGGACGCTCGACTACTCGCCGCTCTTCATCGCGATGGACCTCGCGGCGCGCGTGTTTTCTCCATACGACCTGAACCCGCGCGGCGTACATCCGCTGGCGAAGATTCTGCAGGACTCGATCGATTTCGCGCATCTGCGCGACGCGCCGATCAAGCTGTTCATCACCGCGACGCGCGTGCGCACGGGCCAGGCGCGTGTGTTTCGCAATGCCGACCTGACGCCTGACGTGCTGCTCGCCTCCGGCTGCCTGCCCACGCTGTTTCAGGCCGTGCAGATCGACGGTGAAGACTACTGGGACGGCGGCTATGCCGGTAATCCGACCATGACGCCGCTGGTACGCGAATGCACGTCGAGCGACACGCTGCTGATCCAGGTCAATCCCGTCGTGCGGGACGAAACCCCGCGCACCGCGCGCGACATCATCAGTCGCCTGAACGAAGTTGCCTTCAACGCGCCACTGCTGAAAGAGCTGCGCATGATCGCGCTGCTGCGCCGCGCGGCGGACCCCGGCAGCGACGAAGGCCGCCATTGGGCGGCGATGCGCATCCATCGGATCGCGAGCGAGCTGATGACCGAACTCGGCTACTCGTCGAAGCTGAACGCCGAGTGGAGCTTTCTGACGATGCTGCGCGACGAAGGCCGGCGTGCCGCCGACGCGTTCCTCGCCGAGCACGGCGATTCGATCGGCGTGCGCTCCTCGCTGGATCTCGACGCGTTGCTCGACGGAGTCTGACCATGGAAGTCATCACCCTGTCACCGCTCGCGATCGGTCTAGGGCTTTTCGGCATGCTCGCGAGTCTCGCGCTGCTGATCGGCTTCGCGTACCGCGGCTGGACCGTGCTGCTGCTCGCGCCGTTCGCCGCGATGCTGGCCGCCGCGATTTCGGGCGAACCGATTCTCGCGCATTGGACCCAGACCTTCATGCTCAGCGCCGCGCGCTTTCTCGCGCAGTTCTTTCCGTTGTTCCTGCTCGGCGCGCTGTTCGGCAAGCTGATGGAAGACAGCGGCTCCGTGAAGGCGATCGCCAGTTACATGACGGAGAAGCTTGGCGCGCATCGGGCGATTCTCGCGGTCGTGATCGGTGGCGCACTCGTCACCTATGGCGGCGTCAGCCTCTTCGTGGCGTTCTTCGTGCTCGCGCCGATGGCCACCGCCCTCTTCCAGGCCGCCAATATTCCGCGCCGTCTGATGCCGGCCGCGATCGCGCTCGGCACGTCGACGTTCACGATGTCCGCGCTGCCCGGCACACCGGCTATCCAGAACGCGATCCCGATGCCGTTCTTTGGTACGACGCCGTTTGCGGCACCTGGGCTTGGCATCATCGCAAGTATCGTGATGGTGGTGTTCGGGCTCTGGTGGTTGTCCTTGCAGCAATCGCGCGCGAAGGCGGCCAATGAAGGATTCGACGGACTCGAGGCAGCGGTGAAATCCACCGGGGCGCCGGCCAGCGACAACCTCGTGCGCGAGCGCGCAAGCGTATCGCAGAGTTTCGATCCGGAGGAAGCGAAGCGCGGACATGTCAGCGAGAGTCTGCCCTCGTTCGGCGTCGCGCTCACGCCGCTCGTGCTCGTCGTGCTGACGAACTTCGTGATGAACGTGATCGTGCTGCCGCGCATCGACGCCGACTATCTGGCCGAGGTCCGTTGGGGCGAGACGTCGCTTGCGGCGGTCGGCGGTGTGTGGGGCGTGTGCGTGGCGCTCACCGTCGCGATCGTCGTGCTCGTGCTGCTCAATCGGCATCGCCTGCCAGCGCTGCGCGAGACGATCGATGCGGGCGCGAATGCATCGGTGCTGCCGGTGCTGAGCGTCGGCAGTCTGGTCGGCTATGGCGCGGTGATCGCCGCGCTGCCAGCGTTCGCGCTCGTGCGCGAATGGGTGCTGGGTATCGGCGGTGGTCCGCTCGTATCGCTCGCGGTCGCCACCAATCTGCTCGCGGCGCTGACCGGCTCGGCCTCGGGCGGTCTCACCATTGCGCTCGACGCGCTCGGCAGCACCTATCTGCAACTGGCTGCGCAATACGGCATCGACCCGGCGCTGCTGCATCGGGTCGCCGTGATTTCCTCAGGCACACTCGACAGCCTGCCGCATAACGGCGCGGTCGTGACGCTGCTTGCCGTGTGTGGGTCGAACCACCGCGAAAGCTATCGCGACATCGTGATCGTCGGGATTCTCGGCGCGTTACTCGCGCTGGTGGTGGTGATCGTGCTGGGCTCGCTGTTCGGGTCGTTCTGAGCGTTCTGAGCGTCTGAAGTAGCAAGGGCTGCTTTGCAGCCGATTTCCGGCTCACTTCACGCCGCCGCGCGCGCCGCATTCATCCGGCCGAACACGAACTGCCCCAGATACCAGACCAGCTCGGTATTCGCGAAAATCGCATCTTCGGTGACCGTCGACGGTTCGAGCTTCATCCGACGCAGCATCAGCTTGCCTTCGCGCGACGTCGTCCACGCATGCATGAGTTCCTTGCGCGTCTTCGCATCGGCGGCGTTGAAATGGTCGCGGCCCTTGCGCGAATCCTCGTTCATGCGCGCGCGCACTTCTTCTTCGCGCGTCGCGATGCTGTGCGCCACGGTCTTTCTCGTTTCGGTCTTGACCGCCTGTTCCTGCGTTTCGTCGGCGAGCAGTTTGGCCTGTACGTCGACCATCGTGCGCTCGGCGTCGGAGATCTTCCAGTTGTCGCGTAGCGCGCGCATCAGGTAGCCCGCGGGGCTCTTCTTGACCTGGCCGCGCTTGACCCTGAAGCGCGTGTATTCGACGGCCTGCTGGATACGTTCGTCGGTCCAGAGTTCGCGGTTCTCCGAAATCTCGCTGAACTGCTTGGTCGAGAGCCCGAATTCGTCGGTGAGAATCTTGTACAGATGGCTCGCGTCGGCGAGGCTCGCGAGTACCGCGTCGGCTGTGTCCTTGCGCTTGAGCAGGAAGCGGATGCGGTCGATTTTCTTCGACGTCGTGGATGCAGTCCGCGTCTCATAGGACATCTCGACGTCCGACACTTCGTTGATCTCGCGCACCGCCGGCTCGAGCCAATCGCGCTTGAAGTATTTGAAGATGGCGGCATTCGCGCCCATTTTGCCGGGCCAGTTGCGCATTTCCTCGAGCTGGATCCAGTCGGTGCGTCCCGCGGGCACGTTGGGCAAAACTTTGTCGTAGATCGCGCGCGCGAGACTGCGCGTGAACGCGGTGGAAATGCGCAAGCTCAGCCAATGCGATTTCTGCGGATCGCGGATATGCGGCACGAGCCGCGGATGGACGTCGAAACGCATACGTCCGCGATGAAAGCCGACCATGCCGATCAACTGAACCTGCACCCACAGATCGTTTTCGTTGGGATCGCGGTCCGCGGGCGTATTCGTCACGCGAACTTTCGCGTTCTGAGCTTCGTCGGCGATCGTGCGCAAGTGCTTCAGGTTGCGGCTGTCGTAACGCATCAGCCACTTGAAGTAGTTGAGTTCGACGTCGTACTGATCGCGCTGCTCGGGCTCCTGCGCGACGATGAAGTACGCGGCATCGAGAAAGCGCCGCGCCGGCAGCCCCATATTGACGATTTCGGTGAAGAAATCGTTGCGCTGATAACCGATCTCGCGATTGGCCTCGTTGATGCGCAATCCCTGATCGAACATGTCTTCGAACAGCGCGAGCGCCATCTGGCGTGACGTCGCTTTCGACCTGCCCTCTTCCGGATTGTCCGCGGCCATGTTCTTCATCCACTTTTTCGCTCCCGGGACTGTAAGCATGCGGTGGTGAGCTGTCAACACACAGAACCTCACCATCAAACGACCGCAACGGAGGCCGTTTCGGCGTCCCTTCCGCGTTTCGGCACACAGAACCTCACCATGTTCACAAAGAACCTCACCTTGCGGGCGGGCGTTCGCGCGGCAAGGCCTTATGCGACGGCCCTTTCAACCTCGTTCCCAGTAGCTGCACAACCCACCTCACCTTTGTGATTTCACGCAGTGGCAAACACATCGAACCGCACCTTGGTGGGGAATCGGTCTCACCTTGCTGCACAACCAACCGCACCTCTGAGCACAGCGAACCTCACCTTCGACACAACGCACCTCACCTTTTGGAACTTAAGTGCTTGAATGGATTGAATAGTGTTTGGTTGCGTTGGTTTGTGGGTTTGTTCTCGGGTTTAAAAAAAACCTACCAACCCGGCACACACAAATAAATGCGGCTGAAGATTGCGCGATGCAGCATGGTGAGGTTGATTGTGCGAAACGTTGAGCGGGTTCGGAAGAGCTGTTGCCAAGGTGAGGTTGGTTGTGCTGCTACGGTGATTGGCAAAGCTTGGTGATGAGCTGAACCTCTGGCTGACGGCCTGGCCCCGGTGTATCGCCGCTTCTGTGGGTGAGGTTGATTGTGCATTTGGGTTCTATGCGCGGGGAGCACTCGCAGGGAGGTGGCGAAAATCTAACAATGGTGAGGTCGGTTGTGCAGAAGATCGCCGGACCGGTCTTTCAGGAAATGAGAAAGTGCACAAATGACCTCACCCAGTGCCTAAGTCTCGAGCAGGAGTGCCGACTCCGCTACCCAGATTGCGAAGAAAGGTGAGGTCATTTGTGCCTTTGAGGACGCAGTGTTTCGAGGCTCGTTTAGTTTCCACGGCGATTCCGCGACCGAAAACGGTCTGGAAATACAGAAATTTGCAGAAAATCCGCATAAAAACAGTAATTTAAAAAGCTATTTTCAAGTATTTCCTGTATTCTGAGGTTTCTGGAATTTTATGGAAAAACCTCAGAATGGTCAGAACGAGCCAACTTCCTGCCGTAGACCGAACCGTTCACTTTGAGCAGATCAGTGAGTTCGCAGAAAAAGTCACCATTTTCACTAATGAGCTGCGTGACACGATTCTGGCTCCGCGTCCTCGAAAAACGGCTCCCGTTTTCAAGACCGGCGAGATTGCCGAGATGTGCAACGTCTCACACTCGCAGGTTCAGTATCTCGCGACAAAAGGCGACGGAGAACTGCCTTCGGGCACGGCGGCAGGCACGGGCCGTACCCGGACCTTCACGCTGGAGGAGGCGCGGATCTGGGTACAAAAGATTTCCGACATCTACCAGACTCCACTGGTCACGCGCCTGAAGGAGCCAGACGGGAAGATCATTATCACCGCGCAGCTCAAAGGTGGCTCCGCCAAGACGACGACGACGATGTGCCTCGCCCAGGGGCTGTCGCTGCGGGGACGCAAAGTGTTGGTGGTTGATCTCGACCCGCAGGCGTCGCTTTCGGAACTGTGTGGACTGTACGCGGAAAAAGACGTGACGCCTGAAGACACAGTATTGCCGTACGTCTACGACCAGGACATCGAAGGTGGCCTCGAGGGGCGGGTCCAGTCGACGTACTGGGATGGCATCGACGTGATTCCTGCGCACACGGAACTGATTGGAGCAGAGTTCCATCTGCCGGCGATGCAAAAGATGCGACCGGGTTTTCGCTTCTGGACCGTGCTTCGTCAAGGGCTCGAGCCGCTGCGCAAGAAGTACGACTACATTCTCATGGATACGTCGCCGTCGCTGTCGTACCTCAATCTGAACGCGCTGATGGCCGCGGATGCCATGGTGATGCCGATGGTGCCAGAAAACCTGGACTTCATCAGCTCGCTGTCGTTCTGGCGACTTTTCTCGGACGTGTCCAAAAGCTTTATCAAATTCGAGACGGACAAGAAGTACGACTTCGTGTCGCTGGTGTTGTCGCGGGTCGATTATGGGCGGAACTCATCGGCGCCGATCGTGCGCGCGTGGGCGCAAAGCGCGTACGAAAACTGGCTGCATTCGATCGAGGTACCGGCGAGCTCGGTGATGAGCACCGGGGCGTTGGCGTTCTCGACCGTCTTCGACATCAGCAGCAATCACAGCGCGGCCAAGTCGTTGCAACGCGTGCGGCAACCTCTCGTCGACTACTGTCGCTGGATCGACGAGATCTATTCGGAAAAATGGAGGAACGCGCAATGAGCAATATGCGAGAACAGTTGCTGGCCAAGACGTCGGGCATTCGCAAAACTTCGTCGATCAACGAGGACGAGGTGAAGCGCAGCAACCGCACGCAAACGGCGCCCGGCCTTGCCGGCGCGCTGGCCGTTGCGCAACTTCGCGTGCAGGAACTGGAATCGACTGGCGTCGCATCGCAACTGGCGGTTGCAGGCATCTTGCCGAACCCTTGGCAGCCGCGTCGCGTGTTCAACGAAGCAAAGTTAGCCGAGCTCGCGGAGTCGATCCGCGAAGTTGGACTGATGCAGCCGATCGTGGTCCGTCGTGTCGCGGACGACTATCAGATCGTCGCCGGGGAACGACGCTGGCGTGCGCACAAAATGTTGGGGCTGGACACGATCAAGGCCGTGGTTGCGGATTGCTCCGACTCGGATATGGCCGTGCTCGCAATGGTCGAAAACATTAGCCGCGACGACCTTGCTGACTATGAAATAGGCGTGGCGATTCGTCGATCGGAAACAGAGTTCCCGAATCGCAAGCGACTGGCGGAAGCGATGGGATTGTCGCGGGCAGGTCTGTATCAGTTCTTGTCGTTCGACAATCTGCCGGACTTCATCAAGAAAGATCTCGATATTCAACCGCGACTATTGGGCGGGACTGCGGCGCAAGCAATTGCAGCGGCTATCAAAAAGCATGGCGAGGATGGCGTTAAAGCCGCTCGCGAAATTTGGCCTCTGTTGGTGAGAGGCGAAATGGATCAGGGCAAGGTCGCGGCGGGAATCACCGCCCTGGCGACCCGGCAGACGACGTCGGGTGGTACCAGCGGACGCAGCATCGAGAAATTTTTCGCGGGACGAGAGCACGCTGGGAGCATCACCAAGGATGTGAGTAACTTCACGATCAAGATCAAGACCGGAGTGATCACCGAGGCGCAAGAAGTTCAGATACGACAGTTGATGGGACAGATGTTCCAATCGCAGCCGAAGACGAGCTAATCGGTGGTTCGGTTGTAGTGTTAAAAGGCCCGCTTAGTGCGGGCTTTTTTTGGGGTCAATCAAATCGGTCCACCTCGAAGCGTGTCTAGAGTCTAGACACTCACCCCGCAGCCCTACCTTTGCGCCATCCGGTGTCTAGACTCTAGACATTCTTGACGACGCACCCCTGATGCCGATGAAAGCGTGCCGCGTCCGCGCGAACGCACATCCTTCGTGCCTTGCACGACCCGTGGAGCGATTCACGCAGTATTGCGTTCGCAGCGATCTCGCAGGCACCTGCGGCGGGTCAGCCGCTCGCCATGAGCGAGACAGCCAATGACTGGGGATTTCTGATGCATCCATTGAGCCGGGTTCGGCTGCTTCGTTGACGGTCGCATTACCCGGAGCACATACAAAATCGCACAGGCGACATATGACGGACGGGATAGAGGGCCAGCCCTCTGTCCTATAAACGTAAACTCTATTCCGGCAGGCCATCCACGGTCATTCTCAACCCAACGCCGCATCAGCGCGTTTCCCCGACGACTCGACTCCGCTATCGTCGGTTCCAATCTTCTCAATGAGAAAGGCCGCGGCACCTTAGTGCGCGACGTGCATTGCACATGGTTGTCCATGAACAGCTGTGTTCATGATGGCGCTGTCGGCCGCAGCAAACCTCGGCGAAGATCGTCGACGTCCCGCAAGAATGCTTCACTCTCCCGGTGTACCTCAGGCAATGAACGCGCGCAGCGTTGAGGCCACCGCTTATCGACCGCAAAGTCGGTAGTCGTTCTGCTGGAAAAGCTGTTCCGTACGATTAGCAATGAAAGCGGCACGAACAAACGCGCAAAGGAAGGGCTGTGAATGGGGCTTGCCTCAGCGAACAGACGACATGCTTCAAGATCCGGCGGGAGCCAGTTATTACTGGAACGTCGCGTTAAGGGACCCCGAATCATGTATCGCGCGTTCTCTCAAACCATGCATCGTCGTTCTGCAAACGGGTGTTCGATCGACGACCTGGAAGTCAATCGCGAACGCCTGCCGCCGCGATGAATTGGCCGTAATCGCGTTGAACCAACATCCCACCGTCGTCAAGAGAGGACACTCTAAAGATAGTTGATGTCGGTCGTCACGCCTACCGATCTACCCACCCGCCGGGGAGACACCCAGATAGAAGTATTCGAAGGGATGCATCGCGACCGCGCCGATCATTTTTGGGCAAGCATCGGAGTAGTGAGTGACTCGACCGCAACGAATGATCTCCGTCCGATCGTATGTCACGCCACCCGGATGGGCCTGCGTCAGACCACTCGTTCAGCGCGAAATCAACATCGCTGCTCCCAGATCATCCGCAAGAAATCTGTCGGACGATGGACGGCAGGATAGGTGAGGGCAAGCGCGGAAATCTCGCGAACGTAAAGAGTCTCTCCCGGCCCGCCCTGTGATAAAGACGATCGCGCGTCGGCAATGCGAGCGACTGTCAGTCGCCACGCGTGTGGTCAACTTGAACTTCAGCAGATGCAGCGGTCGCGCATCGGCGGCCTAACAATATACGGGGACTGAACATACGGCCAACTTTGGCGAACTAAATATCGAAAAATGAGTGACTCTTAGCCAATACGAGCGAGAATTTTCAATTCTTCGGCCAATCTCGCCAACCGACACGGCGTGAAACATAACAAACCGTCTTTTATTCGTGCCAACCTATTGTTTTAAAAGACTTTTTTAGCCAATACACGCCATTGTTTCACGCCAATCAGTCAAATTGGTGCACGATACCCCATCACTCCCACCAAACGGCGACAACACGCCAGAATGAACACACGTGCCCCGCCAATCCGTAACATTCAATACGTAATTTGTAGCGAAAGAATTTCGAGCGTTCCGCTGACCTGACCGCTCATTCAAACCAATCTTCCGCGCCTGCCTCGATCACGCTGGCTTGATTCGGAACGCTGTACCAGTGATTCGAACGGAGCCCAGCAACAGCAAGCTCGTCAACCCCGAGCCCAAGTCCGAGCCGCCGCGAAAGACAGCTGGCCCCGCCGCCATCGCTTCGCTATCCGAGCCTCCCCGCAAACCTCCCCGCGCTGATCGATCTGCGCAATATCCTCATGCAAGATCCGCCGAATCTCGAGGATCGCCCGCGGCGTCTCCTGCACACTGTGTCCAGCAACAATCACCTTCTCCGACAGCGCGCCCACGAGATGCGCGCTGCGATAAGGGACCACGCCATCATCGGAATCTTCGAGCGGCCCGTTTTCGCGCAGCTGTTCAATGCTGTCAGGCACATGGAAGGTCCGTCCCTGCGGTTCGATGTTCGTCGCCGTCTGCATCACTTCCTCGATCTCGTTCAGCAGGGCAAGCGGCAGACGCACGAGGTTGGCCGCCCAGCGCGACAGCCGGTTGCTCGCGAACGGCGTGCCTCGATTGGGGGGCCGCGATAAATATGGCGCGCTCGATTTGCGGCATCGGCGTGAAGTTCAGTAGCCGATCGAGCCGCTCGTCCTCGCGATCGATATCGGTGCCCTCGGGCACGTACTTGTCCTCGAACGTCGCCCAAAGCGCGTCGCCGGAAGTCGACACGAGCAGCCGCGCCAGAACGCCGCCCATGCTATGACCAATCAACGCCATGCCATGCGACGCCGGCACCGTACCGTCTGGATCGAAGTGCGCGAGCGTCTGTTGCGTGGCGCGGCGGATGCGCGCGAGGTTGACCAGAATCGGCACGTTGGTCGGGTAGTAGACCTGCCACACGTGGAAATGCTGGCGAAGCACTTCATCGCCCTGAATATCGTCGGCGACGTTGACCCATGTCTCGGGGCTGCTCGCGAGGCCGTGCAGCATCAGAATGATCCGTCGATTGGGATCGAACGGTTGCATCATGTAGATGCGGGGCGTATCGATACCGTGTGCGCGTCCAAACAGCGTGCGCAACGATTGCCCGGCGAAGCCCGAGCGCGCGAGCCAGATGCCGTAGCCCGCGCTGAGGTTGGCCGAAAGTGGCACAGTCTGGCCGTGTCGCTCGACACTGTCTTCGCGATACGGATCATAGACGGACAGCACGACCTCATGCGAGGCAAGCACCTGTTCGAGCGTGCCCTGGCTGAACCGGATCGACGCGGTCACGTTCGGCGACGGCATCTCGCGGAAAAAGCGCGACGCCGGCCTTTCGCCCCCAAACCATCGCGTCGATAAATGCTACGTATCCCCGCGAACGACAGCCGCGACGCCGGGATGACTTCGCGCGGTTCGCGCACGCCTTCGGGTAGCCGCGTTCGGCTCAGGTCGAGATGAATGGACCAGCCTGCGATGTACTGCGTGCCCGGCACGCCGTTGCCGGCATCGGCAGCGAGCGCGCCACGCAGAAGCAGCGCGTGGGCAAGTTCCTGCACCGCGTAGTTGTAGTAGTCACGGACCTGGGTCTGACGATCTTCGAATGCACGTTCGCCAGCAGTGCGTTCACCGAGGAACAGAAATGCATACGCGAATCGCGCGGCCCCGAGCCACAGATCGAATTGCGCGTCGCTCCAATCGCTGGCGTTGGCCGGCGTGTTGGTGATGGCGATCTGCAACGACAGTTCGGCGAGGCTCGACAATCGCCGGTCGGTATTGATTCCGTCGACGGTCGAGATCGTATTGATGCAATCGAGCGGCTCACGTTGGCAGGTGTTCCCATCGAGTGCCGCGATGTGCAGGGTGTCTCGCGTCGCGGCGCTCAGACGGCCGGTCGATAGAATGTCGCCGCGGCGCATCGCGATGTACTGCTCCGGGCCTTGTGAGCTGACGGTGACCATCGCGCAACCGCACAGAAGACCGCCAGTGAGCAGCGCGAGTGCCGCGCACCGCGATGTCCACGATGCGAGCGAGCGCGTCATGATGCGTCGAACCGGTTCGTGCGAGAGGGCAGCCGCGCTACGCCGATGCAAGCGATGAACGCTGGCGGCGGCCCGCGACGTTGCAATTGCCAACTTTCTTTTCACGCAGAGTTGCGTCACCCATCGGCGAAACAAAAATTCCTTGAAACCTATAGCGTTTTTTCCCCATGGCATTTCGTCACCAGTACAGCAGAATAGCCATGCGTATATTTCATCAACAGAAGCCGAAGCAACCATAGAACGAGTCGGTATGACCGTAGCAAGTCGCGAATCGATTGACGGCTTGCGCATTGTTCGGCCATGATGCCTGTGACGAACTGAAAGGGGCCAATGACGCACGCATGACACGGGCAAACCACCAGTGAACTGCGCGAAGTCATGAACGCCTATGACGGCTTTGATATACCGCTTAAGGTAAGCAATCGATACGATCGTGCTGCGCCTGTGAGGCTCTTGACAGCGAATTGTTTGGGAACTTTAATAATTTTGCAGCAAGGTTCAATCGAAGGGATCTGATTCAACGCTGCAATCCGCCCGCATATTCATTCGTCTTCAGGTTTTGCGGAATCGTCGTGCATTCCATACAGGGCGGATTCGTCAAGTTCCTCAGTCTTGCTTCGGCATGGCGAAGCAGTTTGGCAGTTCGACAGGATGCCTGATGAACGGAGCCGGAATGACGACACATCGGTCGCGGCTGTAGTCCTGACGGCCACAACACAGTTGTCGCCGATAGACTGGTTTGAACGACGTTGCCGGTCCGACAGAAGGGATGCCGCTGTTCCTCGAGTCTGACCTGGCCGTGGAAGTCGAAGCGGATGCACCCATCGGTCCACTGTCATGGGCCCCTATGAATTGCTGAGCAACCTGTAGGGTCTCGTATTCGCCGGCCCGTGAGCTACGTTGCCGCTGGGCTTACGACATGGGTTGCGCCAGCAGTCAGCCGAGAACGTCATGAATGCAAACCGCTCCGATGCACCGCGGCCTCGCCGATCAGGCGGAATCGCACTGACCGGCGCAGTGTCGTGCGCGTTGACCTGCGCGCTTGTCGTTTCACTGTCGGGCTGCCAACGGCAGACCGAAACACAGAGTGGCGATACGAGGCCAGCCGTGCAGCTCGCTCGGGTCGAACCGGCCGACGCTTCCGCCATTCGCATTTTTACCGGGCGGGTCGAGCAGACCAGCATCTCGCCGCTCGCCTTCGAAGTATCGGGCCGCGTCGTGCAGATCGCGGTGCTCGAAGGCGCGTCGGTGAAACGCGGGCAACTGATCGCGCGGATCGACGAGGAACCCTACAAGCTGCAACTGCAACGCGCGAACGCGCAGTATCAGCAGCTGAGCGACAACCTGAAGCGCCAGGCGGTGCTGCGCAAGGACGGGATTCTGTCTCAGGCTGCCTATGAGCAGTTGTCGGCTTCCACCGATGCCGCACGCGCGGCACGCGACCTGGCGAGCCGCGACCTGCGCAATACCCAGCTCGTCGCGCCATTCGACGGCCGGATCGCTCGCCGCAACATCGAGATCCAGCAGGTCGTGCAGGCTGGGGCGCCCGCGTTCAATCTGGAAAACATCGGCCGTGCCGATGTCGGCGTCGATCTGCCTCAGAGCATTGCCGAACGGCTGTTCGTCGACAAGACGCTGAGAGCCGAGGCGTGGCTGCCCGGGCGGCCGCAGAACCGCTTCCCGCTCGTGTTCCGCGAACGGACCACGCAGACCTCGCCGACTTCGGCGGCCTACCGGCTCGTGTTCTCGATCGAAGGACCGCAAAGCGCGATGCTGTTCCCCGGCATGGCGATGCGCGTACAGATTTCCGAAACGGCGCGTCAGGTCGCGCAAAACGGCAACAAAGGGTACTTCGCGATTCCGATCGCCGCAGTGTCGATCGGCGCGGACGGTCAGCGCAGTCTGTGGCGCTACGACGCCGCGTCCGGCCGTGTGCATGCGGTGCCGGTCAGCGTGCGCGAAATTCGCAATGACGATGTGGTCGTCGCGGGGGCGGTTGCGGCGGGCGACCGCGTGGTGGCCGGCGGCTCGCAGTTCATGAAAGAGGGAATGGCGGTCCGTCCAATGGATGCGCCTCAATGAATCTCGCGCGCCCCCTTATCGAAAAGCCGCTGATCGCGTGGGTTCTGACGCTCATCTCGCTGTTGGGCGGGATCTTCGCGTACTACAACATCGGGCGGCTCGAAGACCCGAAGTTCACGATCAAGACCGCGGTCGTCGTGACGCTGTATCCGGGCGCGAGTGCGCACGAGGTCGAGCAGGAAGTGACGGACCGGCTCGAAAGCGCGATCCAGCAGATGCCGCAGGTCGACAGGCTGACCTCGCGTTCCACACCGGGCTACTCTGAAGTCCGCGTCGAGATTCGCGACCAGTACACGTCGGCGCAATTGCCGCAGGTGTGGGACGAGCTGCGCAAGTCGGTATCGGATGCACAGCCCCGGCTTCCGCCGGGCGCGGGACCGTCACTCGTGCTCGACCGTTTCGGCGACGTCTACGGGATGTTCTACGCGCTGACCGGCGAGGGCTACACGCAGGCGCAACTGTATGAGTACGCGCGCGAACTGCGCCGCCAACTGCTGACACTCGGCGACGTGTCCGACATCGTGATCGCCGGTGAGCAGCAGGAGCAGATCTCGGTCGACGTCGACCAGTCGCAACTGATCGCCAACGATCTGTCCACCGACGATCTTGCGCAGACGCTGTTCGTGCAGAACGAGGTTCGGCCCGCGGGCCGCGAACGTGTCGGCGACCTGTCGTTGCGGATTGCGCCGTCCGGCTCGCTCGATTCGTTGCAGGCCATTCGTTCGCTGCCTGTCAACAATACGCCCGCCCCGCTGCTGCTCGGCGACATCGCGCGGGTAAGCCACGGCTACGCGACGATTCCGAACCAGGTCATTCACTATAACGGCCAGCCCGCGGTTACGATCGGTATCAGCGCGCGGCCGCGCGTCAATGTGGTGAGGGTCGGCGAGGAGCTCAAGGCGAGGCTCGCCGAACTCGAGCGTGACCTCCCGATCGGCATCAAGCTGCACTCGCTTTACGATCAGCCGCAGGTCGTCGACGAGAGCGTGCGCGGCTTTATCTTCGACGTGTTCCTGTCCGTGGCGATCGTCGGTGTCGCGCTGGGCATTGCGCTCGGCTGGCGCGCGGGCGTCGTGCTGGGCGTCGAGCTGTTCCTGTCGATCCTCGGCACGCTGCTGGTGATGTACGCGGCAGGCATCGAACTGCAGCGTATCTCACTCGGCGCGCTGATCATCGTGATGGGCATGCTGACCGACAACAGCATCGTGGTGGTCGAGGGGATGCTCGTGAAGGTTCAACGAGGCATGTCGCATCTCCAGGCGGCGACCGAGATTCTCAAACAAAGCCAATGGCTTCTGCTCGCGTCGACCATTGTGGGGATTCTGGCTTTCTCGGGCATCGGCCTGTCGCCGGATTCGGTCGGCGAATTCTGTGCGTCGTTGTTCGCCGTCGCTGCGATTTCGCTGCTATTCAGCTGGGTGATCGCCATTGCCCTGACACCGCTGTTCGGCACGTATCTTTTCAAGCCCGCGGACATCATCGATGACGACCCGTTCAAGTCGAAGCTGTACAAGCGTTACGGCGAGCTGTTGTCATGGGTCACCCGACAGCGCGTGCTCGTGGTCATCGGCCTCGTCGCGCTGACCGTGCTGGCCGGGTGGGCGTTCCGTTTCGTCGAGCGGAGCTTCTTCCCCGCGTCGACCACGCCGATCTTCTATGTCGACATGCGTTTGCCGCGCGGCGCCGATATTCGCGCGGTGGTCGAAAAGAGCCGCGCGGTGGAGAAGGTGCTGCTCAAGCATGCGGACGTCACCAACGTGCAGACGTATATTGGCTCGGGCGCGACGCGCTTCTCCCTCGTCTACGATCCGGAAACGCGCAATCCGTCGTACGCGCAGTTCATCGTCGGCGCGAAGGACCAGAGCCTGATCGACGACATGATTCCGGACATCGAAGCGGACCTGAAGAGGCGCTTCCCAGAACAGCAATGGACGGTCACGCGGCCGAAGTTCGGTCCCGGCGGTGGCGCGGCCATTCAGGCACGCTTCTCCGGACCCGATCCGGCCGTGCTGCGCCGCTTGTCTCAAGAAGCACAGAATGTGCTGAAGGCGGACGGCCGCATCATCGCGATTCGCGACGACTGGGAGGACCCGATCAGCATCGTGCGGCCGGAATTCGACGAATCGCGGGCGCGCTCGCTCGGTGTGACGCGCCGTCAGGTTAGCGACACGATGGCTTATGCAAGCGAAGGCCTGCGGGTGGGCATCTATCGCGAAGGCGATCAGCTACTGCCGATCGTGCTGCGTTCGCCCGACTACACGCGTGGCGTCGCGGGTCTGCAGGACCTGCAGGTGTTCAGCGCGGGGCTGCGCCGTTACGTGCCGCTCGGCGACGTGGTCAACGGCTTCGCGGTCGGTACCGAGGAAGGCCAGATCGCGCGCGAAAACCGGATTCGCACGCTGACGGTTTCGGCCAACCCGATCTATGGGCAGAACAGTGTCGACGCGTTCAACCGCATACGCTCCAGCATCGAGAACATCAAGCTGCCACCGGGCTATAGCTTCGAATGGGGCGGCGAGCACGAATCGTCGACGCGCGCGCAGCAGAGCCTGTTCCGTCAACTGCCGCTCGGCTTCATCGGCATGGCGCTGCTCGTGCTGATGATGTTCGGACGCCTGAAGCCGGCGCTCGTCGTGCTGCTCGTCGTGCCGATGTCGATCGTCGGCGTCACGCTCGGTCTGCTGCTATTTCGCGGCGCGTTCGGCTTCATGGCGTTGCTCGGTCTATTGAGTCTGATCGGCATGCTGATCAAGAATGGCGTGGTGCTCGTCGAAGAGATGGATTCGCAGATCGCCGCGGGCGTGCCGCGCATGCAGGCGGTGACCCACGGCGCGATGAACCGTCTGCGGCCGGTGATACTGGGGGGCGGTACGACGGCGCTCGGCATGGCGCCGTTGTTGTGGGATCCTTTCTTCAAGGACATGGCGATCACGATTATGGCGGGCCTCGTTTTTGCCACCGTGCTGACGTTGGTCGCCGTGCCGGCGCTGTATGCGATGCTGTTCTCGATCAGGCAGGCGGAATGGGAGCCGGGTCGACACCCGGAAGCAAAATGATCCGCGCGCGCCCTTATCTTCTCGCCGTCGCGGCCCTGCTGCTCGAAGCCGGCTGTACGGGTTCATTGCAGCTGCAAAAGCCCGCCGCGTTTCCGCCGCAGTATTCGGAGGCGCAACCGGGCGTGGCGACACCGATGTCCGAGCAGCAGCTCGCGGCATGGTGGACCCAGTACAACGACCCGACGCTGAATAAACTGATCGATCTCGCGCTCGCGCACAACTTCGACATCGCGACCGCTTACGCACGCGTCGATCAGGTGCAGGCCGGGATCCGGCTGGCTCGCTCGCAACTGCTGCCGTCGGTCGGTGCTGGCGTGAGCGCCGCGAAGTATCACGGCGGCGAGACGCAGCTCGAGTTCGAGGAAGTGCTCGGCATCAACAATACCGATGCGCAGTTCTGGCGTGTCGGCTTGCAGGCGCAATGGGAGATCGACCTGTTCGGTCAGGGACGCGCAAGGCTCTCGGCGGCACGCGAACAGGCACGCGCGGCCGCGGGCGATGCGGAGGCGGTACGCCTGAGCGTGGTGTCGGGCGTTGCGGATCTGTATGTGACGTATCGCGGGCTGCTGCGTCAGCGCGCGATTTTGCTGCAGAGCCGCGCGATCGCGGACGACTTCGTCAACATCGCCGAGAAGAGCTTTAACGCGGGTCTCGTGCTGAGTACGGACATCGAAGCAGCGCGCGCCGGCCGCGCGCAGGTCGATGCGCGTTTGCAGGACGTGGAGAACGGCATCGCGCAGGCACGACTCAATTTGCAGAATCTATGCGGCGTGCAGCCCGCGGAATTTGCGGGGATTCTCGATGAAAGCGACACGCTGATGACCGCGCTGCCGCATATCGAGCCCGGCCAGCCGGTCGACCTGCTGATGCGGCGCCCGGATCTGATCGCGGCGCAGGCACGCGTGAATGCGGCGCTCAGGCAGTCGGATGTCGCGCGGCTCAACTACTGGCCGACCATGTCGTTGAGCGGTTTGCTTGCACGCAATGGTTGGGAGATCGCGGGTCAAAGCCTCGGGGCCAGCACGTTCTGGCTATTCGGCGCGGCGATGGCGCTGCCGCTGATCGACTTTGGCGCGCGGCGCTCGCAGGTGGAGTCATCGGATGCGCAGGCGCAGCAGGCCATGTTGAACTATGAAAAGACCGCGCTCGGCGCGTTCTATGACGTCGACCGTGCACTGGCGCGTTTGAACCGGCAGGACGAGTTGTTCAAGGCACGCAATGAAGAAGTCACGCGTCGCACCACGCAGTTGAGCCAGGTGCGACGTCGCTACGAACTCGGCGATACCGGCCGCGTCGATATCGATCAGGTGCGGGTTGCGCTGCTCGAAAGCCAGTCGTCGCAGGCGAGGGAAGAGGTCGGCGAACTGCAGGCACAGTTCGCGCTGTTCAGGGCGATGGGAGGCGGCTGGTTGGCCAATCCGCCAGTGGCCTCGAATACACGAGCGCCGACGGAAGCCGCGCCCGCCACCGCGAGGGCACCGGCGCCGGCCTCACAGTGAACGACCAGGAGGAGTGCGGTCCGGTACTCGCAAGGCCGTTGGCTTCAGTCGCGAGAACTGACAGGAGATGCGCAATGCACGCGTACCTGCTCCGCGTAAGCCCATTTCTGGAGGAAATCAGCTTCTCTGAAGGGTGGACGATGGCAACCCAGGTCGAGACGAAACTGTCGTTGCCCGCATTGACCGCGATGGTCGTCGGCTCAATGGTGGGCGCAGGGATTTTCTCGTTGCCGCGCAATTTCGCGCGCGCGACCGGACCGTTCGGCGCGGTCATTGCATGGTGCGTGGCGGGCATCGGCATGTATGCGCTGGCGCGCGTCTTTCAGGCGCTCGCGCAGCGACGGCCCGAGCTCGATGCGGGCGTGTTCGCATACGCGCGAGCGGGCTACGGCGATTATGCGGGCTTTCTATCCGCATTCGGCTACTGGATGGCCGGCTGCTTCGGCAACGTGTCGTACTGGGTGCCGATCAAATCGACGCTTGGCGCTTTCGTGCCGGCTTTCGGCAACGGCAATACGGCGAGCGCGATCATCGTGTCGTCGGTGGGCATCTGGCTGTTTCATCTGGTGATGCTGCGCGGCGTCCAGCAGGCCACGATGATCAACACGATCGTCACGGTCGCGAAGTTGATTCCAATCGTGCTGTTCATCGTGATGCTGATCGCGTTGTTTCGCGCCGACATGTTTCGCGCGAATCTGTGGGAACGCAGCGATCAGATCGGCAAGGGCTTGTTCTCGCAGGTTCGCGCGACGATGCTCGTCACCGTCTTCGTGTTCGTCGGTATCGAAGGTGCGAGCGTGTACTCGCGCTATGCGAAAAAGCGCTCGGACGTCGGCGCCGCGACGATCACCGGCTTCGTCGCCGTGCTGTGTCTGCTGGTGCTGGTGACGCTGCTGCCTTACGCGACCTTGCCGCGCGCCGATATCGCGGTGATGCGCCAGCCGTCGATGGCCGCGGTACTCGGCGCGCTGCTCGGCCCATTCGGTGTCGTGTTCGTCAGCGCCGGTCTGATCATTTCGATTCTCGGCGCGTACCTCGCATGGTCGCTGATCTGTGCCGAGGTGCTGTTCGCCGCCGCGCGTCTCGAGACGATGCCGCGTATCTTCGCGCGACAAAACGAGCGCAAGCTGCCGGTCGCCGCGATCTGGCTCACGAGTACCGTGGTGCAGTGTTTCGTAATCAGCACGTACTGGTCGACCGATGCGTTTGCGCTGATGCTCAATCTCACGAGCTCGATGGTGCTGATTCCTTATTTTCTCGTGGCCGCATACGGCATCAAGGCCGCGCGTGACGATAGTGGGCAGAATGGCGGTACCTTGAGCGGCGCGTTGCGCACCGAGTATTTCGTCGCGATGTTCGCGACGTTGTATACGGCCTTTCTGCTGTTCGCGGGCGGCCTGAAGTTCCTGATGCTATCGGCGCTGCTTTATGCGCCCGGTACGGTGCTGTATGTGGTGGCCAAACGCGAGCGCGGCCATCGGGTGTTTTCGAAAGTCGAGTGGGTCATCTTTGCCGTCGCGGCCTGCGGCGCGATTGGCGCGCTGATCGGCCTCGCGACTGGCACGATCGTCATCTGAGCGGTCGATCATCGTAGTCGCACGAGCGCGGCTCGATCGGAACGTGTTCGCGGGAGAGCGATCGCAGCAATGGACAAGCGCGTCAGACTTTCAGCGCCGGGCCTGATGGCGATGGTGATCGGCTCGATGGTCGGGGTGGGCGTCTTTTCGCTGCCGCAGGCGCTCGGCAAATATACCGGCGTAGTCGGTTCGTTGATCAGCTGGACCATCACCGGCTCCGGCATGCTGATACTCGCGCTGATCTTTCAACGGCTCGCATGGCGCAAGCCGGAACTCGACGCTGGCGTCTACACGTATGCGCGCGTCGGGTTTGGACGCTACACGGGATTTCTGTCGGCGTTCGGCTACTGGTGCGCCAGCTGTCTCGGCAACGTGGCGTATCTCGTGCTGATCAAGTCCGCGCTCGCGATCGTCGCGCCTTCATTCGGCGCTGGCAATACGTTTAGCGCGATCGTCAGTTCCTCGCTGATGATCTGGGTGTTTCACTTTCTGATACTGCGCGGCGTGAAGGGCTCGTCGGTAGTGAATGCGTCGATGACGGCCGCCAAGTTGTTCGGGCTTGGACTGTTCGCGGTGCTCGTGCTATCGAGTGTCAAGTGGCAGTTGTTCCTCGCGAACCTGTGGACCGTTCCCGAGCCGTCGGCGAGCGGTCTGTTCGGCGAGGTGCGCAAGACGATGTTGGGCACGGTATTCGTGTTTCTCGGCGTCGAAGGCGCGAGTGTCTATTCACGGCATGCACGCGAACGGCGCGGCGTCGGGGTCGCGACCGTACTCGGCTTTCTCTGCGTGCTTGCGTTGATGGTCATGGTCACGTTGTTGTCGTATGGCGTGTTGCCGCTCGAGCAGTTGGGCACGCTGAAAAATCCGTCGATGGCTGGCGTGCTGAGCGCCGCGGTCGGCGCCTGGGGCGCGGTCGCGGTCAAGCTCGGCCTGTTGATATCGGTACTCGGTTCTTATCTTGCATGGACGTTGCTCGCCGCCGAAATTCTGCACGCGGCGGGCAAGAGCCGCACGATGCCCGCGTTTCTCGGGCGAGAAAACCGCAACCACGTACCGGTCGCCGCACTGTGGATGACGAGCCTCGTGATTCAGGCCTTTCTGATCGTGACGCTGTTTTCGAAAGAAGCGTTCACGCTGGCCAAGGAGTTCACGACGTCGATGAGCCTGATCCCGTATCTGCTCGTCGCCGGCTATGGGTTGAAGCTCGCAGCGAGCGGCGAATCGTATGCGGGGCAGCCGTGGTCACGGCGCATCGATTTCATGCTCGCGCTGCTGGGCTGCGGCTACGCGCTCTTTCTCGTGTACGCGGGCGGCCTGCATTATCTGTTGATGTCGACCGTGCTTTATACGGCGGCGACCGTGTGGTTTTACATCGCCGAGCGTCGCAAGGGGAAACGGCCTGTGTTTACGCTGCTCGAACGCTGGCTGTTCATCGTGGTTCTGCTTACCGGGCTGGTCGCGTTCGTCGATCTCGTGCGCAATCATTTTGCGGCTTAAGGCTCCCGCTCCTGCTTCCGCTCGCGCGCCGCGCGGCTCACATGATCGCGGCCTGGCGAATGCAGCGGATGAAATAGTCGGCCGGGCGCGTGTGAATCGCGCCTTCGCGCTGCATCAGATGCAGTCTCGCCGTGCGCGACGTTTCAATGAAACCCAGCTTTTTCATCTTCAACGATCAGGCACTGCCGATCGGCTCCGCCTACTGGGCCACGCTCGTCGAGCAATACCTTACAGCCTGACCTTCGCCAATTCGCGTTTCGCCGACCCGGCGTGCTGCCTGGCCGGCGGCCAGACTACGTCCATATCGGAAATCGGCCTGTGGGTGCTCGGCAATCCGGCTGGCTTTCTGCTGCTGCTCGAAGGATTCCCGCGCGAAATGCGCGGGCGATCGCTCGGGATCATCTATAGCGTCGGCGTGACGTTGTTCGGCGGTTTCGCGCCGTTCGTCGTGACGTGGCTAATTGGCGTGACGGGCAGCGCCTATGCGCCGGCCTGGTACATGAGCGCGTGCTGTCTCGTCAGTCTCGCCGCGCTGACCGTATTCGACGAGCGCATTACCGATTAGTGACCGGAGTCACCGTCGATGTCATCCGGCCATACACAACAGGAGAACGAAATGAACGCACAGAAATGGCTGAAGCAAATAGGCCCGCGACCGCGGACCTGCTGTCGCGCGGTCCGCTAGAAGAAACACGGCCGTGACGCCGGCGGCGATGGGGCATTGCGACGGACCGACTGGGCTGGATGTTGAAAGCACTTCTTGCACCTAGGACGCATATAGGACTCTGCTGACTTTTTTCTTGTTAGCGCATTGTACAATCCGCCTCTGCGCAAGGCGAAGATGTTTTAATTCCTCGCCGACGAGTTGGGGTGCGTTGCGCTATCCCATCTTCATGATTGATCCATGCCAGGTTGCATGCCCAAAAATTGCTTTATCTTTACCAAAGCACACCGACTTCTCACCGATTTTGCATCGTTTTAAAAAACACTGGTTCGAAAACTTCTATTTGCGTGGTGCCAAAATGCTTTTGTGGAACGATCAAGACAATTTGATATGCGCTATCTGGACTGCACCGCCTGGTGCGCTTAGATGATAGGCGTTCCCGACGCCGTTCGCTTCATTAGAAGCAGGAAGGTTGCGGCTCTCGATCTTGCTGCTGAGGTGTGCGGCTAGGCCCACGCAAACGCAGCGTCCCGTGGCGACACACAGGATCAGGGAAGTCGACGAGTGGATGGGACGAGATGCCCTGCGCCTTTCTCATCATGTAACGGCGTGAAATGACATGGTACTTTGGTGACAAATCATGCAGGGTGTTTCGGCAAGGAAAAGGTATTCACCTGCGTGGTATGGAGTGTGAGTGAACAAAATAAGAGTGGGTATCGCCGACGATCATCCATTTATTCTCCTCGGCGTCGAGCATCTTCTTCAGCGTTGTCCTGACATCCAGGTCTGCTTCAAAAGCGACAGTATTGGCCTGCTTCTCCAGCGGTTGGTTGAAGTGCCAGTCGATGTTCTTGTGTGCGACTACGAATTCGAAGGCGATCCGTATGCCGACGGTCTCAATCTTCTTGACCGGATCCGGCGTGTCGCCCCAGCCATACGAGTAGTTTTCCTGAGCACGCATTCTTCCACGCACATCATTTCAGCTGCGCTCAACGCGGGGGCGGCCGGCTTCGTCGGCAAGGGTCCCGAGGGCTTTGTCAGCCTTACCGCTGCCGTTCGCGTTGCCAAAAATAAAAGCGTGTTTCTGCCTGATTCCATTGCGGACAAGATGTTGCGCGCAACGGGGCGCGCAGCGCAAGGCGGATCTTCTCTCAATTTGCTATCTGAAAAAGAATCGACGGTCGTGCGAATGATCTGCGACGGGATGTCGATCGCAACAATTGCCGAGCGGCTCAATCGCAGTCCGAAGACCGTGAGCAATCAGAAGAACGCTGGCATGAAGAAGCTCGGTGCCAGAAACGACGTAGAACTCGTCACAATCGTGCGCGAGTGGTCCTGCTCGTAGCAATTGCCGCGATTCTCAGGCGGATTCTGTCGTTCTCGTGGCGCCTTCTCCCTATCGTAGGGTGGTCCTGTGACCTGTTCAGTTCGAGGAATCGACACGCCGTTTCTCGACTGACCTATTTTGGTCTTTCATTTTGGGTATTGGCCCATTAACACCGATCTTCTTCAATGAGATCATTCCTCTGCCTTGACGATCGCTGGACGTCCCGGCTTTACAAGGGTTTGTAGTTCTGAAATGGCAACAAAGAGGAATCTCATGAAAAAACAAGTAACGCAACTCATGATCGCGCTGATGGGCCTGTCCGTCGCGCCGATGGTTTTCGCTCAAGCTGTACCGGGCACAGGTCAGGTAACGTTCAATGGAGAACTGTATGACGACACCTGTGTGATCAACTCGGGTGACGAGGACCAAACGGTCACGCTGCCTCGGGTGTCTTCGCAGACGCTGCCTGCGGCTGGCGTAGTCGGCGGGTCCACGCCGTTCAACATTTCGGTGTCGCAGTGCCCGGCAACGCTGACCCATGTCGCGGCGCATTTCGAGACCACGAACATGGACCCGGTTACGCGTAATGCCATTAACCAGGCAACTACCTCGCCGGCCGCGAACGTCGAAGTGCAATTGCTTGACCACAATTTCACGAATGGCGCGGCGCAGGTGCTTCCGCTGGGCAGCACGGGCGAGTTCGTTGCTGTTGGGAACGACGGTACGGCAACGATGTACTACGCCGGCCAGTACTATGCAACAGACAGAGCCACGGCCGGTAACGTGACGGCTGTTGTTCGCTACACGTTGGCATACCAGTAAGCGAATCTAAGCCGAATGGCATCGGGTTGCTCTTCTAGTTCGAAGGCAACCCGAAGTGGCATTCCGCTTATCTGTCGCGTGGAGGAGCGAGTGTCTTCAATGAAGTTTCCAATGTTGTTCGCCGCAGCTGTCGCCTTAAGTGTGACCTCGTTTGCTGCACAAGCTGCTATCACCATTACCGGTACCCGAGTTATTTATCCGGCGCAAAACCGCGAAGTCAATGTTCGTTTGAACAATGTTGACAGCCGTCCGGTTTTGGTCCAGGCATGGCTGGACGACGGCGATGCGGCCGCTGCCCCGAATGAAATCAAGGTGCCGTTCACGTTACTGCCGGCGGTATTTCGGGTCGAGCCTCACAGAGGGCAGGCTTTGCGCATCCTGTTCACAGGCGGCGACATGCCGAAGGACCGTGAGGCTGTCTATTGGCTGAACGTTCTCGAAATTCCGCCGAAGCCTAAGGACGCTGATGACCGGAACATGATTCAGCTCGCGTTCCGAACGCGTATCAAGATGTTCTACCGGCCGGTATCGTTGCTCGATGACCCAACGGCGGGGCGGGCACAGCTGAAGTGGCATCTCGAGGCAAATGACAAAGGTCAGAGCATCGTTCGTCTGGACAACCCATCGCCCTACTACATTTCCCTCGGCACGGCAGAGGTAGAAACGGCAGGCAGGAAAGTCGCTCTTTTGCCCGATATGGCACCGCCGTTCGGGCACGTCGATCTCCGTCCACAAGATGGAAAGCTGGATATCAAAGCTCCTGCCACTGTTTCCTATACGGTTCTGAACGACTTCGGTACAGCGATCAAGGACTCGGCGGAAGTGACAGGTGCGCAAAGCGCGGAAGCGCAAAAGAATCAATAATTGAAATACGGGATGTCGGGCGTGCGGAATAGTAAGACGGCGGTTGAAAGAGTATTCAGTAATGTCCCTTTCCGGTTTCATCCACTGGCTTGGGCGGCAATCATAGCGTCGGGCTGGGTCTTTTGCTCAAATTCCGCGGTCGCCGCGTGCGCGCCGGACTCAGCGGCGACGCCATCCAGCGAATGCTCGGCGTCCGAGTTGCCGCAACAGGAAGCCGGTGTCGACGGAGAAGCTGCGCGTACGGATGCGTCATCTACCACGGCGACATCAAATGCGCCCGCTGCGGAAGTTCCGCAAGAAGTCGAGTTCAATCCAGCATTCTTTACGGGCAATGTCGCCGATTTGTCACGCTATACGCGAGGCAATCCTGTTGCTCCCGGTGTTTATCCGCTCGAACTGCTCGTCAATGGTAAGAAGCGTGGACGCTTCGATGTCCTGTTTCAGGCAGTGCCGGGCTCGGATATCGCAACGCCCTGTTTCACGATGCCTGGCCTCGACCGCGCTGGCGTAGATACCGAGCGCGTGGCCCAGCGGTTGAAGGAAGCAGGAAAGGGCGACTTCGACGATACGGATGCGTCAGTGCAATGCGTCCCGCTGGTTGAAGCCGTACCGGGATCGGTTGCATCGTTCAACACCGCCGATCTGCAACTCGATCTGTCGATTCCACAGATCGAATTGCGCAAGGAGGCTGCCGGTTACGTTGATCCGTCCCGTTGGGACAACGGGATCAACGCAGGCTTCGTGCAATACAGTCTCGCCGGCTATATGACCCACCAGAACAATGGTAGCGGAGACTTCAGCAGTGTCTACCTCGGTCTGCAAAGCGGATTCAACGTGAACGGCTGGCGTTTCCGCCAGTGGTCCACGGTAAGCTCGCAGAACCGGGGTTCCGGCACGCATTGGCAAAGTGTCGCGCTGTTTGCGCAACACGATGTCACGGCGCTTAAGAGCCAACTGACGATCGGCGACAGCTCGACGAGCGGCGACGTCTTCGACTCATTCAACGTGCGTGGCGTCCAGCTTTCGAGCGACGACCGCATGTTGCCGGATTCCATGCGCTCCTACGCGCCGGTTGTGCGTGGCGTGGCTGATACCAATGCACGCATCATCGTGCGTCAGAACAACATCATCGTGGCCGAGACCAGCGTGCCGCCGGGGCCGTTTGAACTGAACGACCTGCCGGCTACGGGTTATGGCGGCGACCTTCAGGTCACTATTACAGAATCCGACGGCCGTCAGCGGACTTTTCTGGTGCCGTTCGCGTCCGTCCCGCAGTTGCTGCGGCCTGGTGTTGCACGTTTCAATCTGACGACCGGTGTCTATCGCGATACCGTGCTGAATAACCATCCGTGGGTGGCGCAGGCGGTTTATCAGCGCGGCCTGACAAACCTGTTGACCGCCTACACCGGTGCACAGTTTGCGGAAGGTTACTGGGCTGGCCTGATGGGTGTCGCGCTCAATACGCCGCTCGGCGCATTCGCGTTTGACGTAACGGCGGCGGGAACGAATATCCCCGGCGTGTCTGGTGGTCGTCCCGGTTACAGTACCCGGATCAGCTACAGCAAGCTCCTTCCAGGGCCCAACACGAATTTTTCGGTTGCGGCTTACCGATACTCGACCTCACGCTTCTATAGCCTGCATGACGCGATGTACGCGCGATATGGCTCCCGAGACACCACGGGTCAGTATGACTACCGCACGCGCAGCCGTCTGCAGCTGAATATCAACCAGCCAATCGGCGAGTCGAGTTCTTTTTATATCGCCGGCAGTTCGCAGAACTACTGGGGCGCGTCGAAGGGCTACGACCTGCAATATCAGGTTGGTTTCAACAGCGCGTACAAGCGGGTGTCCTACTCGCTATATGCGCAACGCACGCGCCTGCAAAACTCGAAGATCAGCACGCAGGTCGGTTTGAACCTGACGATTCCGCTCGGCAAGGTCGACTCGAACGAGCATCATATGTTCGACTATCTGACCACCAACGTTTCGCGCGGCTCGAACGGGGATAGCACAATTCAGGCCACTGCGTCGGGCAACACGAGCGGAGCCACGCCGATCACCTACGGTGTCAACGCGTCACGGATCGTCGCCGGCGACAATCGGACCGTTTCCGCGGGTGGTTACGCGATGTATCGCGCGCCGTTCGCTACTTACAACGTCAATGCATCGATCAGCAATCAGACCCGTCAAGCCGCGTTCAACGCCGACGGCGCGGTCGTCGTTCACAGTGGCGGCATGACGCTGAGCCCGCCGCTTGGGCAGGCGTTCGCGCTCGTCGAAGCGAAAGGCGCGGAAGGCGGCCGGATCATCAATGGCCAGGGTGCAAGGATTGACGCTAACGGCTATGCGGTGGTGTCTTCGCTGATGCCATACCGGGTCAACACGGTCGCGCTGGATCCGAGCGACGTGTCGCTCGACGTTGAACTGGGCAACACGAGTGAGGAAGTCGTGCCGCGCGCGAGTTCGCTCGTCAAGGTGAAGATTGCGACCACGCAGGGCACGCCGATTTTCGCCGAGGTTTTGGATCGGGAAGGCAAAGCCATGCCGATGGGCACCGAGCTATTCGACGAGTCCGAGAAATCGGTGGGCATCGTCGGTCAGGGGGGCCTCGCGTACCTGCGCGGCCTCGAGCACGAAGGCAAGCTGCTGGTGCGCTGGGGCAATCGCGCAGCGGAGCAGTGCGTGATGCCCTACACGGTGCCGGACGACGACAAGGCGGACAGCGGTCAGCGCGCGGGGATCGTTGCGCGCATCAAGCTGAGCTGTGATCCAGCGCTAGTCTGGTCTCCGCCGGCAAAGTCCGTAGCGCGACGTTCAGCGGGCGCGGCGCTTGTCAGTTCGCTTCGCTGAAGTGCGAAGGTCGATACCCGGTCAGCGCCAGCGCTGCGGCTTAGATGATTCCGCCGACAGTAGAGGTCAGAAAATGAAAAATATTTGTAGATACTTTCGGATTGCCGGACTAATTTCCGGATTGATCGCAGGTGCACTGTTGGGATCGGTTTGCGTACATGCGCAAGGCTCGCCTTCGGTCACGCTCAATTTTAGTGGCACCTATAACGCGACGACGTGTGCGCTGGTGAGTTCGCCCGACATGACGGTCACGTTGCCGACGCTTTCGACGCAATCGCTGCCGACGGCCGGAGCTATAGATCGCGGCTCAAAGTTCTTTACCATCACGATCCAATGTCCAAGCGGTGTAACGGGGGCGCGCGTGTATTTCGAGAGCGGTTCGTCGACCGATCCCAACACCGGGAATCTGGACCTGCAGAATGCGAGCGGGGCGGCGTCGGCAACGAATGTACAGGTCATGCTGGCCAATGAGGACGGATCGCGGATCAAGGTCGGCGACCGGTCTACGATGAGAGTCGTTCCGATCACGTCCACGGATCCAACGCCGGTGAAGTTCATTGCCAGCTACTATGCAACCGGTCGGGCCACGGCTGGCACCGTCAATACATTCGTCACCTATGTCGTCGAAATGCCCTGAGGGTGCCGGCGCGAATACGTTTCTTATTATGTTTGACTCAACAGTCGCGCTCATGCGAGCGACTGCGTTGCATGCAGCACTGCTGTCCGACGGCGCGGAGCTGCCGGCTATTCCTTTTTGGCGCGCGCGTTGCAGTACGTTGGTCGAGACGCTACAGCAGCAAATGCTGGATCGAACTTTTCCGGCAACGGACATCCGGGAAGTCAGCCTCGCACAATGCGTTCTGCTAGATGAACTGACGTTGCATGCATTGCCGTCCAGGCAGCGCGAGGAATGGTTGCGTGACCCGCTGCAGATGCGTTTTCATGGCGTGCGCGATGGCGCCGCATGGGTATGGCACCGGATCGAGGCGGTGGTGGACGGCGGCGATCCGGACCCCGCCGGACTTGAGTTCTACACCATGTTGCTGGGGCTGGGCTTCGACGGCGGACGCGAAAACGCCAACGCATATCTGGAGCGTGCGAAATCGGCGTTGAACGGGCATCCGCGTAATAAGGCGGCGTTCTCCATACCCGACGCACCGGATAACGCCATGCCACCGACCAATTCGCTTCGGCCGTCGGACGTGTCACGCATCTCACATTCACGCAGAATCGCCGGCGGGGTGATTGCTGGTGCGGTTGCCATCGCGTCACTATGGACGGCGATGGATCTTAGTCTGGACGTTGCGACGCGCGGTCTACTTCAAACGTCGTCGCCGCAGAGTAGTCCTATGCAGACGGAGCGTTCGCAATGATTTCCGGAAACAGCTACCGGGCGGCGCTGATCTGGATCGCTGTCTCCGTAGTTGGACTGATATGGCTATGTTTGCCGCTTGCTCTCCAACCATCGTGGCTTGTTGTGCTCAGTCTTGTTCTGTTGACGGGGGTGGGCGCCGCCGTTTTGCCAGCTTACGGGCGATCGCATCCGACTCACGAGGATCAGGATTTTCAGCTCGGGAACGTGCGTCAGTTATCGATCGTTCTCGTCGTCGGGCCGCATGCCGGCGCGTTGTTTGCACGCGATGGCCAGACATCCGCACTGCGACGTAACGGTGATGCGCTGTGGTTGCGTGTCCGGTCCCCGCAGCAGTTGTCCAGCGTGTTGGCCACGGTGATGGAGTCGCATCAACGTCCGCCGGATGCCGTGTTGATGCCCGTTGTTCCCGACGGTGAGTGCGACGATGCTGTGATTCGCCGCGAATTTTCCCGCTGGAAGCATCAAATCGACGCTTGCATCGGTCCCCGGGCGTTCGTATTACCCTGCTATATCGCGATCTACGCGTACCTCGGCTCGAATAGCGACCGCGCAGTGGAACCGGTCTGGTTCGGCGATGCCATGAGTATCTCGACGATGCAACCCGCGACCGCAACCGCGCGGCAACATGTGCAAGCGCTCAGGCAACAGCTGGATCAGGCCTGGCTCGCTGTCGCCCACCCGGAACGTGCGTCGCGCGCGGGTCTGGGGCATGCAGTGTTCGACTGGCTAGAAGATGAGGCGCTGCTATCGATACTTTCATCGCTCGCGAACACCGCGCCGTTCTCGCTGCGCGGCTTGCTGTTGGCCGACATAGGACACCCACCGATGCGTCCAGGCGCATGGACGCGATGGCTCACCGGCAAGACCGCGCTGCGGCCGCTGCTGACGAGGCCGAGGGCTCAACCGAAGCCGCTGTCTCTGCCTTTACTTACGACCATCGCGCGGAACGACAGATTCCGGGTTTCGAAGAGCGAGTGGGCCCGGTCGTATTCCGGAAGCTTGCACGCGTTGGCTGCGTCAGCGGTCGTCCTGATGGTGTCGATTGGTGTCTCCGCATGGTCGAACAGCAGGTTGGTCACGCGAGTCGCCGACGACCTCGAGGCTTACACGCATATACCCACAGCCCGCGCGGATACGAAGCGTGAGCGATTCGAATCGTTGCGCAGACAATCCGCCGAGCTGGCTCGTTATGCGAGCAACGGTGTGCCGACCGGGCTCGGCTGGGGACTGTATCGGGGCAAGCAGTTGCAAGTCGCGCTTGAACGCGTGACCGCGACATCGCATTCCCCGACGATCGCCGCGCATTCCCCGCCCCTTGCTGTGACGATCGACAGCCTCTTGTTATTCGACAGCGGCAAGACGACGCTCAAGTCAGGTGCAGAGCCAAGGCTCCACACGGTTCTCGATCTGATTCGCGCGAATCCCGACAAGCGAATTCTCATCGCGGGTCATACTGACAACGTGGGTGCCAGCGTCGCGAATCATAAGCTCTCCGAGGCACGCGCGCGGGCCATCCGCGATTGGTTCGTCAACACGGCTACGTTGCCCGTCACACGTTTCGCAATTCAGGGGTATGGCGATACCCGGCCGATCGCCGGCAACGAAACTAGTCAGGGGCGCGAAATGAATCGTCGTGTCGAAATCACCGTTGTTCCCGATTCAGGCACGCACTGAAAGTACTCGTCGCGGGTAGCCCTCTGGGAGCCTGCGTTCGCGCACGCCAACCCGGCCTCGCTTTTGCGAACGGGACAGACTTTTGGGCAACCGCCCATATCGCCGCGCTGTTCCGAGACATAACATCTTCAGCTTGCGGATTTCATACGAAAGCGAGCGGTGTCGCCGCTCCTTCTTTTATTTGAGCGAACAACCTCAGAGCACTATGTCGGCTTCTACCAGTTCTCAAAAATTCATCGCACGTAATCGTGCCCCCCGCGTCCAGATTGAATACGACGTCGAAATTTACGGTTCGGAAAAGAGAGTCGAACTCCCGTTCGTGATGGGCGTCCTCGCCGACTTGTCGGGCAAGCCGCTCGAACCGTTGCCCGCCGTCGGCGATCGTAAGTTCTTCGATATCGACATCGAGAACTTCGATGAGCGAATGAAGGCCATGAAACCGCGTGTCGCGTTCGCGGTGCCCAACACGCTGACGAACGAAGGTCATCTGATGGTCGATATCACGTTCGAAAGCATGGACGACTTCTCGCCCGCAACCGTCGCAAAGAAGGTTGACGCGCTTGCGCAGCTACTCGAGGCGCGTACGCAACTCGCCAATCTGCAAACGTATATGGATGGCAAAAGTGGCGCGGAAAACCTGGTCAGCAAGGTGTTGAGAGACCCAGCGTTACTCGAAGCGCTCGCAAAGGCGCCAAAGCCGGAAGCGGCATCCACCGGCGAACCGGTGACCAACGAATGATTTTTGCTTTCCGCACGAAAGCACAGCCTGAAACAATGGGGAAATGATGGCCGAACTTCAAGCGAACACGCGCGCCAAGGCAACGGCGAGCGTGACCAATCAGTCCGATTTCAACGCACTCCTATCGCGCGAATTCAAGCCCAAAACGGAGCGCGCGCGCGAGGCTGTCGAGGGGGCTGTCCGGACGCTTGCTCAACAAGCACTGCTTACATCGGCAACGGTGTCCGACGACGCGTACAAAAACATAGAGTCAATTATTGGGGAGATCGATCGCAAATTATCCGAACAGATCAACCTGATTCTCCACCATGAAGATTTTCAGAGTCTTGAGAGTGCATGGCGGGGGCTTCATCACCTCGTCGCGAACACGGAAACGGATGAGAAGCTGAAGATCCGCTTTATGGATGTGTCGAAGGACGACCTGCGTCGCACGATGAAGCGCTATAAAGGGATTGCGTGGGACCAGAGTCCGTTCTTCAAGCAAATTTACGAGGAAGAATACGGGCAGTTGGGTGGCGAGCCGTACGGCTGTCTCGTCGCCGACTACTACTTCGATCACACGCCCGCCGACGTCGACCTACTGGGCTCGATTGCAAAGGTGGCGGCAGCGTCGCATGCGCCGTTCATTACGGGCGCGGCACCGTCCGTGCTGCAGATGGACTCGTGGCAGGAACTCGCCAACCCGCGCGACCTGACGAAGATTTTTACGCAAAACCTCGAGTACGCACTTTGGAACTCGCTGCGTAGTTCGGAAGACGCGCGCTACATCGGCCTTGCAATGCCGCGTTTCCTTGCACGTCTGCCGTATGGCGTCAAGACGAATCCGGTCGACGAATTCAATTTCGAAGAGGCGACCGCCGGCGCGGATCATCAACGCTATGTATGGTCGAACGCGGCCTACGCAATGGCGGTGAACATCAACCGTTCGTTCAAGAACTACGGTTGGTGCACGCTGATTCGCGGCGTGGAAAGCGGTGGGGTAGTTGAAAACCTGCCGTGTCACACGTTCCCGACGGATGACGGTGGCATCGACATGAAGTGCCCGACGGAAATTGCGATCTCCGACCGCCGCGAAGCGGAATTGTCGAAGAGTGGTTTCATACCGCTCATTCACCGCAAGAACACTGACTACGCGGCGTTCATCGGCGCGCAATCGTTGCAGAAGCCGATCGAGTACCACGATCCCGACGCAACTGCGAACGCGAATCTATCGGCCCGTCTTCCGTATCTGTTCGCGTGCTCGCGCTTTGCGCATTACCTGAAGTGCATCGTGCGCGACAAGATCGGCGCATTCAAGGAGCGGGACGAAATGCAGCAATGGCTCAACGAATGGGTCATGAACTACGTTGACGCCGATCCCGCTAATTCGTCGCAGGAAACCAAGGCACGTCGACCGCTGGCCGCGGCCGAAGTGGTCGTCGAGGACGTCGAGGGAAATCCGGGATATTACCAGGCGAAGTTCTTCCTGCGTCCGCATTTCCAACTTGAAGGTCTGACGGTTTCTTTGCGTCTCGTCGCGAAGCTGCCGCTCGTGAAGGATGCAGCCTGACCTGACGTCTACCGTTCATTCGGTGATTGAGCGACGGACAGGCGCTCACTAAATATGCCTGACTTTCATTGAGCATCTTTAAAACTAATCGGTATCAAGGAGTACTTTTATGGCGCAAGACATCTTTCTCAAGATTAACGGGATCGATGGTGAGTCGGCAGACGCTAACCACAAGGACGAAATCGATGTTCTGAGCTGGGCGTGGGGCGTTACGCAGCAATCGAATATGCACGTTGGTTCCGGTGGTGGCGCTGGCCGAGCCACGGTCGACGACTTCACGTTTGAGCATTTCATCGATCGTGCAACGCCCAACCTGACGCAATACTGCCTGACCGGTAAGCACATCGACGAAGCCAAACTCGTCGTGCGCAAGGCTGGCGGTAATCCGCTCGAATACATCAAATTCACGATGAACGACGTGCTGGTTACCTCGGTGCAGCCGTCCGGCGTCAGCGACAGTGAATCGCGTCCGTGCGAAACGGTGCGTCTGTCCTTTGCTCGCCTGAAGCAGGAATATGTGGTGCAGAACGCGCAAGGCGGTAGCGGCGGTGCGATCACGGCGACCTTCGATATCAAGAAGAACACAGCCTAAATCGCACATTTTCCTGAATCTTGGCACGACGACCCTTTTGTCCGGGAAGCCGTGTCAAGGTTGTTAACCGGGATGCCCGGCTGGATGCAGGCATCCTGGTTCATTCAGGGCGATGTGCGAGATCACCTTGATACCGTCAGATGGTTTCGATCTTTTTTTCCCGCTTCGCGATATGGCTGCGTATCGGAGGCTGGCTAGCCCTAAGCGGGGCGAGCGCATGGCTGTCCGGGTGCGCTACCGCGTCGGCTCCCGTTGTCAAGGAGCGAACGACCCTCCGGCTTCAGATCGCGGCAAACGAGAACGTCAATCCGAACGAGTGGGGAACGGCGGCGCCGATCCTCGTGCGGGTCTACGAACTGAAGTCGCCGACGGCGTTTCAAACCGGCGACTTTTTCACGCTGCAAAGCGACGACAAAAAAATCCTTGGCGACGACGTGCTGGTCGTTGACGAATTTATTCTGCGTCCCGGCGATACACGCGAGATCGTCCGGAAGTCGAACCCCGCCTCTACCGCAATTGGCGTGCTGGCCGGCTACCGGGATCTCGGGAAATCGGTCTGGCGCGCGGTTTACCGGTTGCCAATCGCGCCCGACGCCGCATGGTACAGGATGGCTCTTCCAGACAAGGAACAGAAGCTGACGATCCAGCTCGATCAACGCACTGTTTCGATTTCAAAGTCAGACTAATTTCGATGAGTTGGTATAGCAAAGTTGTTTGGAGCGAAGGACTCTTCCTGCGCCCGCAATTGTTTCAGCAGCAGGAGCGGTATTTCGAGTCGTTCGCGCATCGCCGGAGCGCGCCGCTGAGCCCGTTTTTCTGGGGCTTCAGCCGTTATGAAATCGATCAGGAATCGCTCGCGTTCGGCAAGCTGGTGTTCAAGAGCGGGCTCGGCGTATTTCCAGACGGCACACCGTTCGAGGTGCCTGGCCTGACGCTGCCCCCGCCCCCACTGACGATCGGACCGGAACATCAGGAGCAGGTGATTTACCTGGCGGTCCCGCTTCGCTTGCCTAACACCGAGGAAACCGCCTTCACCGAGCAGAGCGGATCGCTGGCCCGTTACCATGCGTACGACGC
This sequence comes from Paraburkholderia tuberum STM678, assembly GCF_902833905.1. Classification (GTDB taxonomy): domain Bacteria; phylum Pseudomonadota; class Gammaproteobacteria; order Burkholderiales; family Burkholderiaceae; genus Paraburkholderia; species Paraburkholderia tuberum. The sequence continues at coordinate 118,482 of NZ_CADFGP010000001.1, forward strand.
CGAACTGCGCGACAGCAACGCGATCGGCCAAGGTCCGAAGCCCGTCCAACTCTCGAATCTGCGCTTGCGGCTGTTGCCCGAGAAAGAGCTGACGCAGTCGTGGATCGGGCTTGCGCTGACGCGCGTGAAGGCGCTGCACGCCGACGGCGCCGTGTCGCTGCACAGCGCCGACCACATTCCGCCCGTGACCGGTTACGGCGCGAATCCACTGCTGCGCGAATGGGCGATGCAGCTGCACGGCCTCGCGCGACTACGCGCCGACGCGCTCGCCGCCCGTCTGTCAGGTGCTGATGGCCGTACGGGCGCGGCGGCCGAAGTGGCCGACTATCTGCTGCTCCAGGTGCTCAATCGCTATGAGCCGCTGCTGGAGTATATTTGCCAACTCGAGGAGACCGCGCCGGTGACCCTGTATCGCGAGCTCGCGCTTTTCGCGGGCGAGCTTTCGACCTTCGTGCGTCCGCAAACGCGGCGTCCGCGGGCGGCGCCGGGCTATGACCATGCGCAGCTCTACCGCAGTATCAGGCCCCTCGTCGAGGAGGTTCACTATCTGTTGAACCAGGTGTTGATTCGTGGTGCGCAGCCCATTCCGCTTACGGAGCAGGCGCATGGCATCCGTACGGCCGCCATGCTGCCGAACGAATTGGCCGGCTATTCGAGCCTCGTGCTCGCCGTGGGCGCGCAGATGCCTTCCGAATTGCTGCAGCAGCAGTTTCTTGCCCAAACGAAGATCAGTCATCCGCAGCGCTTGCCGGAGTTGATCCGTTCGCACCTGCCGGGTCTGACAGTAGCGGCGCTGCCGGTTCCTCCGCGCCAGATTCCGTTCAACTCGGGCTTTATCTATTTCGAACTGTCGCGTACCGGACCGTTCTGGGAACAGATTGCGCGGCACGGAGGGCTTGCCATGCATGTCGCCGGGCACTTCCCGGAACTCAAGCTTGAGCTGTGGGGCGTGCGTCAAAAATGAGTACCGGTGCATACGGGGACGACGCGTTCGAGTTTCTGTTGAACCCCGACAACTCTGCTTCTGGCCAGAGCCAGCCGTCTGCCAGTCCCGCTGGGCGTCCCACAACCGCGGGTGTCGCCAATCAGGAACCGGTGGTCGATGCGGCCGCGTTCGATCCGCCGGAACAAGTGCAGACGCGTCTGGAGCGCATGAAGGCTGCGCGCAATCCGTTGTGTGAAGCCGCGCAGCCTTTGTTGCGCATGCTGGCGGACATGCCGGCTTCGCTCGATTCGTTGGCTGCGGTCGCGAGCTTGCGCTCGCTGCTGGTGCGTGAGGTCGCCGCATTCCAGAAGGTCTGCGACAAAGCGAGTTTGCCGTGGAAGCACGTGGCGGCTGTCCGTTACGCGCTGTGCACCGCGCTCGACGAAGCCGCCAACCGCACGCGTTGGGGAAGCGGCGGAATTTGGGCCGCGGGGGGGCTGCTGCTCAAGTTCGAAGGAGAAGTGGACGGCGGCGAGAAGTTCTTCCTGCTGATCGGCCGCATGGCAACGGATCCCCAGGAGTACATCGACGTCCTCGAGGTGTTGTATCGCATTCTCAGCCTTGGATTCGAAGGACGCTACAGCGTTGCCGCGGACGGTCCACGTCATCTGGAGCAGATCCGGCAGCGAATGCTGACGCTTATCAGCGGCACGCGGGACACGATGCGGCTCGAACTGTCGCCGCACTGGCGCGGCGAGGAGCCGGGCAGGATGCGGCTGCTGAAAAGCGTGCCGGTCTGGGCGACGGCGGGCGTCGCTGCGCTATGTGTGTTCTCGCTGTTCGCCTGGTACAAGTATCGGCTTCTGGCGCAAAGCAATGCGCTGGAAGCGAAGATTCTCGCGATCGGAGAGCCGGTCAAGGTCGCGGCTCCGGTCGTTCACGAGCGCTTGCGCCTGTCGATTTTGCTGAAAGACGAGATCGCTCGCGGCCTGCTCTCCGTCGAAGAGACCGCGAGCAGCAGCCGGGTCGTGTTCCGTGGCGACTACGTGTTCCTGCCGGGGCAAAGCCGCATTCGACCGGAACTGGATCCGGTGTTGACCAAGGTCGCGCAGGAGGTCGTCCGGGTCGGCGGCAATGTCACGGTGACCGGGCACACCGACAACCAGCCGATTCATACGGCGGAGTTTCCTGACAACCTGGTGCTATCGGAAAGGCGCGCCGCGTTCGTCGCCGACGTATTGAAGGCGCACGGCATGCCCGGCAATCGCATCGAGGCTGTCGGCAAGGGCGATACACAACCTGTCGCGGACAACAGTACAGCGGAAGGTCGTTCCCGCAATCGACGCGTGGAAGTCTTCGTCACGCATTAACGGGAAAGCCTTGATGTCTTATTTGAACCGCTTATCGAAACTTGTGCTCACGCGCCAGACGCTGGTGCTCGCCGCGATCCTCGTGACGGCTGTGGCCGTCTGGTTCGTGGGACCTCTGATTGCATTTGGCGACTACCGCCCACTCGAGAGCGTGCTCTCGCGCACGCTGTCGATCGTCGTGCTGTTATTGCTGCTGCTGTTCTGGCTGCTCGGCTGGTCGCCTGGCGTCATCGGCGTCGCGTTGCTGTGTCTCGCGCTCTGGTATTTCGGACCGATACTCGCGTTCGGCCAAACGCATCCACTCGGCACCACATGGTCCCGCGTGCTGCTGATCTCGGTGCTGCTTGCCTGCTACGCGATCTATGGGCTGTATCGTCTGTGGCGGGCAGTGCGCAGCGATGACGTGCTGCTGCAGCGCGTTCTGAACCCGTTCACGAAGAAGTCGGCCGCGACCCCTGTCGCACGAGACGAAATCCGCGCGCTTCACGCGGTCGTCGCGAAGGCCATCGACAAGCTCAAACGCATGCGCGGCGGACCGGCAGGGCTGCGTCGTCTGCTCGAAAGCCAGCGCTATCTGTACGAACTCCCGTGGTACATGGTGGTGGGCTCGCCAGGCGCCGGCAAGACGACGTTGGTCCTGAACTCGGGTCTGGATTTTCCGGAGGCGGATCAGATGGTCGCGGCGTCGCTGAGAAGCCGCGTCGAAACGGCGAACTGCGACTGGTGGTTCGCGAACGACGCGGTGCTGATCGACACCGCTGGCCGCTATACGGTTCAGGACGCAACGTCGCAAGACGCCGCGAAGGTTGACGTCCATCCGGAAGACCTGCAGAGCGTGAACGAGGCCGAGTGGCGCGGCCTTCTGGGGCTGCTTCGCAAGCGGCGCCCGCGCGCGCCGATCAACGGTGCGTTGCTGGTCGTTTCAATCGAAGAGTTGTTGACGCGCCCAGCGCCCGAACGAAAGGCGCTCGCCGCGTCGATGCGCGCTCGGCTCGGCGAGTTGCGCCAGCAGTTGGGGATTCGATTCCCCGTCTACGTGCTCGTCACGAAGCTCGATCTGCTGCCCGGCTTCGGGGAGTATTTCCAGTCGTTGACGGCGGAAAGCCGCGCGCAGATTTTCGGCTTCACACTGCCTTATCAGGAAGCGGCGGAACAACACGGGCGCGACACACTGCGCCTGAACTGCGCGGCCGAAATGCGTGAGCTGGAGCAGGGACTCGAAGACGGCGTCAACACGAGGCTGCAAGAGGTGTACGAGGTCGATCTGCGCAAGAAACTTTATGCGCTGCCGTCAGAATTTCGTAGCCTGTGCGCGGAACTCAATGAATTGCTCGCGCTGGTGTTTCTCGATTCGAAATACGACGACACGCAGTTGAACAGCACGCTGCGCGGCGTCTATTTCACGAGCGCGGCGCAAACTCACGAGGCCGTGTCCGCCGACAGCTCCACGCTCTTGCAGCGGCTGCGTCGCGGGCTCGCGGGTTTATTTGGTGCCGCGCCGAATACGGTCTCGCCGTCGTCCGGCGACGCGACGCCTACCGGCTATCGCGGCTATTTCTTGCGCAATCTGTTTCAGCGCGTGATCCTGGCCGAAGCGCATCTGGTGCGGCCGAACCTGTACTGGGAAGTCCGCTTCCGCGCGTTGCGTCTTATCGGACATCTGCTCGCGATCGTCGTGGCGGTGTGGCTGATTGGTGCGCTCGTCGTGAGCTTCGGCAACAACCGCGAGTATCTCGCCGCGATCGATGGCAAGGCCAATGCGCTCGCCGCGCGGGTCTTGTCGCAACGGAAGGCGCCACAGCCCGGGACGATGGGGACGCTTCTGTCGGCGTCGCGTGACCTGCCTCAGTTCGACGGCATGGACCTCGACAGTCCCGGTGTTGCATGGCACTACGGGCTCTACACGGCGCCCGCCATCCGCGCCGCGGCCGGCGAGACTTACAACAATCTGCTGAAACAGATGCTGCTGCCGCAAGTCGTCGGCCGGCTCGAAACGGTGCTCGATACGCAAATCGGCGTACAGGACGCGGACGGCGTTTATCGCACGCTGATGGTCTACCTGATGCTGTTCGATGGCTCGCACTACGACGCGAAAGCGGTCAAGGCATGGGTGCTCGGCGACTGGGAACACGCCAACAGCGTCGCATCGCTCGGCGAGCGCAACGTGATGGCGCGTCACCTCGATGCGTTGATCGTGGAAGGGGTGCCCGCGGTGCCGGCAAGACCGGTGAATGCACGGCTCGTGCGCCGCGCGCGCGAGTTCCTTGGCCGCAATCCGGCGTCCGGACGGCTCTACGAACGTGCGATGAACGCCATGGCTCCCGAGGCGCCCGAGAACGTCACGCTGCTGAGCGCCGCGGGTCCGCAGGCCACTACCGTGTTCCTGCTGGCCGGCGGTTCGACGCTCGCGCGAGGTATCCCCGGTCTCTATACCTACGACGGCTATCACGCCGTTTTTAACAAGCGCCTCCCTGATTTTCTCGAGCAGGCGCGAAAACAGGACGCCTGGGTGATGGGCGAGGCCGATGCATCGGCGCGGCGGCGGCGGATGGCAAACGGCAACGCACCGCGCAAGGACAGGCTCGCCGACGATATCCGTCGCCAATACCTGACCGACTATGGCAATTACTGGAGCCAGTTTCTCGACGACGTGAGACCGGTGTCCGGCAGCGAAGGCACCCTGGCGCCCGATTTGCAGACGCTGCGTACGCTGGCTGCGCCGGATTCGCCGCTGGCGAGACTCGCGCGAACGGCCGCGCGCGAGACGTCGCTGTCGATCGTTGATGGCGCGGACGAGCCGTCGGCCGCCGGTAGTGCCATCAACGTGATCATGCGTCGCTCGCAGGCGGCGCGCGCAGCGAGCGCCGTGGCCGCAACCGCCACGATCGGTCAGCTCGCGCAACAGAAGATGGAACGTGAACTGGTCGACAGACGCTTTGCCGCGCTGCGCGAAGTCGTGACCGGCCAGGCCGATAGCGGGAGCCCGCTGCCTGGCGGCAGCGGCGTGCTGCAGCTGGGCGGCGTCATCGGGCTGATCAACGAGCAGTACACGCGATTGATGACGGCCGGCGACGTGCTCGCCACCAACAGCATGCCGCCCACGGACGACCTCGGCTCCACGATGCAGCTCGAGGCGCAGAAGCTTCCGCCGCCGTTTCGGGCCGTGCTCGCGGGCCTCGCGTCGCAGTCGATGCGTAAGGTGGACCGCAATGTCGGCTCCCTGCTCACGATGCAGGTCGAATCGAGCGTTGGCGCGCAATGCCGCCGTGCTGTCGAAGGCAAATATCCGTTTGCCGCGAGCGCCCAGGAAGTCGACATCGACGATTTCAATCGCGTGTTCGCGGCCGGCGGCCTGCTCGACGACTTTTTCCACAAGACGCTCGCCAGCCGCGTCGATACGAGCATGCGGCCATGGCGCTATAAGCCGGTCAGCCCCGGCATGCCGCCCATGCAGGGACCGGGCCTCGAACCGTTCGAGCGCGCCGCGGCGATCCGTCAGACATTTTTCCGCGATCCCGGCGCGACCCGGATGTCGTGGAACGCGGGCCTCAAGGTCGTGTCGCTGGACCCCGAGATTACCGATCTGCTCATTGACGTCGACGGGCAAAACCTGCGCTATGCGCATGGTCCGGTCACGACGTCCCCGATCACCTGGCCGGGGCCGCGCGGCGGTTCGATGGCCGGCCTCACCGCGAATCCGCGCGTGCGTCCGGACACGTCGACCGTCATGACCGAAGGTCCGTGGGCGCTGTTCCGTCTGATCGACCGGGGCCGCGTGACGTCGACGTTGTCGTCGAGCCGCTCGGCGGTGGACTTCAATTTCGACGACCGGCACGCGGTCATCGAACTGACATCGGGCGGACAGTCAGGACCGCAACTCACGGCGTTGCTGCGCGATTTTCGTTGTCCCGGTAGCGGACACGCGATGGGACGGCGAGCGGACGCGTCGTCAGGCTCCGCATTCGCCGACGAGCTGTAGCGTCTTTTCGATATAGAGAATTTAGAGGAGTGCATGTCAAGTAATCCCTTGAACGCGATAAGTGTGCAAAGCCGCGCAGTGACCGTATCCAGCGCGGCGATACCGCGGTGGCCGGGGCAGACCGCGGACGGACAGACGCAGCCGGCGCTGGAGTTCATGTCACTGAACGGCGACGAGCATCTCGGCAAGCTGTTTGAGTACGAACTGCTGTTGCGCACGCCTGACGATTACACGGTACCGCTTGCCGTCAGTGCCAACCTCGACCTGAAGGCACTGCTAGGCAAGGAAATGACCGTCGCGATCGACCTCCAGCCGAGCGCCGACACCGAGGCATGTCAGCGCGAAATCACCGGACTCGTCGTCGCCGCGCAATACCTGCGTCGGGAAGGCCGCTACAACGTCTATCGTGTCGTGCTGAAGCCGTGGCTGTGGCTGGCGACCCTGACGACCGACTACAAGATTTTCCAGAACAGGACGGTCATCGAGATCATCGACGAGGTGCTGAAGGACTATCCGTACCCGGTCGAAAAGCGCCTCGACGTGAGCCGCTATGCGCTCGAGGGTGAGAGTCCGACCAACGAACCGCGCACGTTCCAGGTCCAGTACGGCGAGACCGATTACGACTTCATTCATCGCCTGATGGAAGAGTGGGGCATCTACTGGTTTTTCGAGCATGCCGACGGCAAGCACCGGCTCGTGCTGTGCGACCACATTGGCGCGCACCGCCACTCGCCGAACCCGTCATACCGGACGCTGGCGTTCCAACCGCAGGGCGGCAAGACCGACACCGAATACATCAGCGCGTTTTCGACGGCCGAAGTCTTGTGCACCGGTCACTACGTGACGAGCGACTTCGACTTCACGCGTTCGCGCGCCGACATGCGGGCGATCAATCAGCAACCGCGCGACACCAGTTGGAACCTGCTCGAGCGCTACGACTGGCCGGGAGACTACACCGACAGCAGCCACGGTGAACTGCTGGCGCGTACGCGCATGGAAGCACTGCGCGCGCCGGGTACGCGAGCGCAAGGCGAAGGTAACGTACGGGGACTCGCGTGCGGGCAGACGTTCGTGTTGACCAACTACGACTATACGGCCGCGAACTGCGAATACCTCGTCATCGGTACGAAGCTCGACCTGACCGGTACGCCGGACGAATCGGGTAGCGGCTACGAATACACCTGCAGCAACAAGTTCGACGTGCAACCGACAAGCGAAGTTTTCAGACTGCCGCGGGAGACCTCGAAGCCGGTCGTCAACGGGCCGCAGTCGGCTGTCGTCGTGGGTCCCGAGGGCAAGGAACTGTGGACCGACGAATTCGGCCGCGTGAAGGTCCGCTTCGTCTGGGACCGTTACGGCCGAAACGTCGAAACCGACTCCTGCTGGGTCCGTGTGAGCCAGGCGTGGGCCGGTCAGGGTTTCGGTGGCATCTACATTCCGCGCATCGGCCAGGAAGTCATCGTCGACTTCTGGAACGGCGACCCGGATCGTCCGCTGATCACCGGGAGCCTGTACAACGCGGCGACGCGTCCGCCCTATGACCTGCCAGGCAACGCGACGCAGAGCGGTTTCATGAGCCGGTCGATGGAAGGGGGCCTGCAGAACTACAACAGCATCCGCTTCGAGGACAAGGCGGGTGCCGAGGAATTCACTTTGCAGGCGGAACGGGACATGAACCGCCTGACGAAGCTGAATGAGTCACACGTCGTCGGTGCCGACTACACGATCGGCGTGGCCGCGGCGCACAGCATGACCGTCGGCGCGACGTCCAGCACGATCGTCGGCGGCAAGTACTCGGTAAGGGTGAAGGGTGTCGCCTTCTATTCCGTGGGTCTTGCACACTTTGTCTCGATTGGCGGGGCGGAGGAGACCGCGGTTGGGGGTGCCTCCCTTCTGACGGTGGGCGGTGCACGTACGGTCACGGTTGGTGGCGCGTCGACGCACGCGGTAGGCGGAGCCTATTCGCTGTCGGCCGGGAAGGCGCTGTCTATCGTGTGCGGCAAGTCCTCGCTGACCATGAACAAGGATGGCGAGATCAAGCTCATCGGTAAGTCGATCCGCATCCAGGGTGACACCCGTGTCGTGGTGCAAGGCACGCCGCTGGACCTTAACCCCGGTGACAAGGAATGCGGCAGCTCAGTGACGGTGCCAGTTCCTGTAGTGGTGCTCGATGCGCTGGACGTTCCAGGTATTCCGTCTCCTCCATCGGACGAGCCGCTTCCGACGATATGTCCGCTTCCGACGGAAGAACCACTGCCGTCGGAAGAGCCGCCGCCATCGGAAGAGCCGGCACCGTCGGAGGAGCCAGCACCATCGGAAGAACCGCTGCCATCGGAAGAGCCGGCACCGTCGGAAGAACCGCCGCCGTCCGAAGAGCCGCCGCCGTCCGAAGAGCCGCCGCCGTCGGAGGAGCCGCCGCCCTCGGAAGAGCCGGCGCCATCGGAAGAACCGCCGCCCTCGGAGGAACCGCCGCCCTCGGAGGAGCCGCCGCCCTCGGAAGAGCCGGCACCATCGGAAGAGCCGGCACCATCGGAAGAACCGCCGCCGTCGGAGGAACCGCCGCCATCGGAAGAGCCGCCACCGTCGGAAGAGCCGCCGCCCTCGGAGGAACCGCCGCCGCCGATCGAAACACCGCCCGCAACCGGCTCAGACGCGTAACAGCATATTTCGGAATACCGTGCAGACGGCGAATGCCTTCGCGCATCGCCCTGCACGGATGTTCAGTTTCCATGAGGAGAAAATCGATCATGTTTCCAGCGGCTCGCAAAGGCGATGCGATCGGACACGGCGGTTCGATCGTCTCGGGTTCCCCGACGGTCTTCATCAATCGATTGCCTGCGGCGCTCGTCGGTATGAGCTCTGCCGTTTGCGCGCTGCACCCGTGCTCGCAAGCTGTGGTCGCGGGTTCGGGTACGGTGTTGATCAACAACGTGCCGGCGGCATTGGTTGGCGGCAAGGTTTCGTGTGGCGCGCCGTGTTCCGCTGGCTCGCCAGACGTGCGCATCGGTTCATGATGACGATGGGGGCCATGTGACGACGGGAGTCGCGGGAATCGGCGGCGAGCTGGTCGGCTTGCCCGGCGTCGTATTGCCCCTCGCCAGTGTCGGACCGTTGCTCGATCGCTGTGAGCGGCTCGGCGACGTCGTCGACCGCTTTCGGATGCGTCGCGCGCTGTCGGGCATTCTGTGCGGCTCGGTCGAGGTAATCAGCGGCAGCAAAGTCTGCCTACCTACCGACGAAACCGACTTCAGGCTGCGAGGCCGTCTTCCGCTCGTATGGTCGCGTTGTTATTCGAGCGCGCAGCACGCGCTCGGGCTGCTCGGCGTCGGTTGGCGCACGAGTTGGGAAGTCACGCTGCACAAGCGGGACGATCAACTGCTCTACACCGACGAATACGGCAGCACGCTCAGCGTGCCGTTTCCCGGGCGCGGGTCGCAGGTAATTGCGGCGGCTGCGCAGTTGCACATCGCGCATCTGAGCGACGGACGCCTCGTCGTCGCGGATCTGACGCCGCATTACCGCGTGTTCGGCGACTTCGACGCGAACGGAATCGCACGGCTCAAATACGTCGAGGATCTTCGTCAGCAGCGGATCGGCCTGATCTGGGATCCCGGCGGGCGCTTGCTGCGCATGCGTGGAACCTGCGGCCACGAGCTGCGCATGCACTACGAAGCGCGGATGGGCGCGCGTCTGAGCGTTGTCGAGTGTGTCGACGGCGGTCCCACCGGCGCGCTGGTCCAGTACGGCTACAGCCAGCGCGGCGAACTCACCGAGGTACGCAACCGGGTCGGCGAAATCGTGCGTCGCTTTGCATACCGCGATGGGCGGATCGTCGAAGAAGCAGACGCGCTCGGAATGGCGACACGCTATGTGTGGCAGACGATCGGCGGCGCCGCGCGCGTGATTCGACGAGTCACGTCAGAAGGCGCGCGTGAGCGCTTCGCCTACGACTTCGATAGCCGGACCAGTGAGGGCAGCGACGTCTTCGGCAACACGGCGCATTGGCAATACGACGAGCAGGGCCGCGTGCTGTCGCACACAGACTTCGACGACCGGCACTACCGGTTCGACTACGGCGACGCCGTCGCGCCGCTCACCATGCAACTGCCCGGCGAGCGGGTGGTTCACGTCGAATACGACGGGCTCGGACGCGTCGCGTGTGAGACGGATCGCGAGGGCGCAACCCGCTCGACGCAGTATGCGTTTGCGTCACGCGAGCCCGTGTCAGTTGCGTTGAGCGATGGCCGTGTGTGGATGTGGGCACGCAACGATCGCTTGCAGCCGTTGCACTATCAAACCCCGTCTGGAGAATTCACGCGTTTCGACTATGGTGACGATGGCGATGTCGTGTGCTCGACGGATGCGCAGGGGGTCGCCACGACCTTCGCGCATAACGCGTGGGGGCAGGTGACACGTTGCACCGGAGTTGGCGGAAGCACGACGGACTACGAGTATGACGTCAATGGTTACGTGGTCAGTGTGACCGACGCGCTCGGCGCGGTCACGCGAATCGAGCGCGATGGGCTCGGCCGACCGTTGACCATCACGCGTCCGGACGGACAGGCCGAGCGTCATGTGTGGAATGCGGCTGGCCAGCGGACGTCGTTCGTCGGCCCGAGTGACCGAAGCCGGCACTGGTATCGAGACCGGCGTGGCAATGTCGTACGCGCGGTCGACGAAGAGGGGCACGTGATCGTGCGTCGATACGATGCGCATGGGCGCCCGGTTCGAATCGAAAGCGCGAACGGCGCGGTGCAGTTGCTTCGGTGGAATGCGAGCAGTTGCCTGTCGATCACGGATGCCGATGGCGTGGAACGCAACTTCGACTATGCGGATACCGGGCAGGTCCGTTGTCTCACGTGGAAGGCGGGCGCGCAACAGCGTCGCGAAACGTTCGACTACGACCGCGCGGGCCGTCTGATCCGGCGTGAGACCGCGCACAACCGCTATATGTATCGCTACGGGCCGCGCGGATTGCTCGACTGCGTGAGCCGCGAGCCAACACGAGAAGGCGAGCTACTCGGAATCGGAGCGGATGAGATCCGCTTCGAACACGACGCCGGTGACCGTCTGATCGCCGAGCACGGCGCAAACGGCACACTGCGCTACACATACGACGTCGTTGGCCGCCTTGTCGCGATTCAACTGCCACAGGGGCAGGAGTTGCGTATGCGTCGCTTCGAAACTGGCGCTGTCGCGTTCGTCGAACTGGACGATCGACAGATTGCGCGCTTCTGGTATGACGCGATGAGGCGTCCGGTTGCGCGCACGCAAGGCCGTTTGCGCACGCATACGGGCTATTCGCCGCTCGGCTTGCCGGTGTGGTGGCGCTCGGTGACGGGGCGCGACGTGGATACGCCGGGCTGCGCGACAGAACCTGTCGCCGGATTGTGGCGCGAAGCCGATTACAGTCTCGCTGACGTGATCGTCAGGACGGGCGCCGAGGCCGACGGTCAGACGTGGTACGACTACGACCGGCGTGGCTGTCTGTTGCGCTCGGTGTCGGAGAAGGGGGACATCGAGTATTTCACGTGGGACGCCGCTGGCAATCTGCTCGATACGCCTGGCGGCAGCTGGTTCCCGGCCGTGTATCCCGACCACCGGTTACGGGAGTGCCGCGGACATCGTTATGACTATGATGTGTGGGGGCAATTGGTGCGTAGGCGTGGCCGCAACCATACGCTATCGCTCGATTGGGATGCGGAGGGGCACGTCATCGCCGCGCATCGCAAGGGCTATACCGTGCGCTATCAGTACGACCCAATCGGACGGCGTATCGGCAGGCGTGTCGAACCCGCTTCGTCACGGCGCGCGCAGCAGTCATCGACGCCGGAACAGGACGAACTCACGCGCTATTTGTGGCAAGGACACAGACTGATCCAGCAGCAGCGCGCGATGGAACTGCGCACGTACCTGTATCAACCCGAGCCCGACCGCTCAACCGGCTTCGCGCCGCTCGCTTGCGTGGACCAGACCCTCGCCGATGATGGCGCGATCAAGAACACGCAGGTCTATCACTATCACACTGACGCCGCCGGTACGGCCGTCGCGCTCACGGATGAGACCGGCCAGGTGGCATGGCGCGGGCGTTACCGGGCGTGGGGCAGTCTCGTGACGCCGGAGTGGCCAAGCAGCGACGCGTTTGCGCAGCCGCTTCGTTATGCCGGCCAATACGCGGACGACGAAACCACGCTGTACTACAACGGTGCGCGTTTTTATGATCCTCACGCGGGCCGCTACATCAGCCCCGATCGCAACGGCGAAGGCGGAGCCAGTCCGTATCGCTACGCGCCGAATCCGCTGACGTGGTGCAATCCTGTCGGCCGCGCGACGCCGGAGGCGTTTCCGTGCGTCGTCGTCGCGGATGCGTCATGCATCGATGGCGCACCGGACCCGGCTCAATACCTTGCCGGCGTCGTCGAACAACTCCACGACGTAGCAAGCTGGGAGCTGGCCAAGTTCTGATTCGAAAGTCACGTGGAAGTCGAGCCAGCCGTTTTTCCGGTATCGGGAAAGACCGCTGCCGTCGACGGTCTCGCGGCGCAGTACCGTCTCGTCGTTGCCGTAAATCACGACGGTGACTGACGTCGCGGCCCGCAGCGCGTGCTCGACGCCGGGCGTGACCAGATGCCTGTCGAATCCATTCTGATGTACGCACACACGGACGTCGTTTGCGCGTAGCAGAGAAGCTTTCCATGTCGCTTCGTCGGGACGTTGCGTGCCCGCGACTGGTGGAACATCATTCAATACCGACTGCTGGACACCGCGCCACTTGAAGCCGATGCCCGCGTAGGCCTCGTAATCGGCGAGCGTGCGTTCCGCTCCGAGTCCATACTTGCCGAACTCAACGTCAGCCAACGTTTCTCCGTCGATACCGAGCAGAGCACGATTGCGCTGCAACGAGCGCTCGTTGCGCTCGTGCCAGGGCTCGTCGATTTCACCCCGTTCCTTGGCCTCGTGATTGTGGTCGTTCCACATCTTGACGCGGTATGAGCGCAGATATTCGTGCCAACCGATCAGCCTGTGCGGACTGTACAGGTCATAGCCGTGGGTGAACGCACGGACGGCAAGCGAAATCTCTTCGCCGTGAAAGAAATAGTCAGGATCGTGCTGGACCGCCTGGGCAAAGTGACCGTCCGCAAATGCGAAGTGCGCGCTGAAGAAGCGCGAACGGACCGGGCGAATGTGCGTTCTCCAGTCGGAGAGCGTCTTCGAGCGAAACAGGACCACCCCTTCCCTGGAAAACCTTGCATAGGCCAATATGCTCGGCTCGTTGCTGGATCGAGCGTCGTCGTTCTCGGGGTCGTACATCGGAAGGTAGGCGGTCAGCACGGGTTTCGGACTTGCATCGCGTAAAGACTCCTGCATCTCGATTGCGAGCGTGTCCCATGCGTCGACGAAGCGGTGGTGCGAATCGAGTTGCAGCGTGTAGCGCTCGCCGCCGTATCGCTGTTGGACCAGATTGCGAGCCCAGCATGCGCCCTGCGTCATCATGTGGGGCACGTCGATCAATTCGATTTTCGCTTCACGATGACTGAGATGTTGGATGGTCCAGCTGTCGGTCTGCTCGGTTCGCCAATTGCCAAAGCCGTGCTGCCAGAATTGGATCATCGTCTCGTCGTGCGCATGCTGCCAGCAGACGATGATCCGTAGTAGATCAGGTTTTCTAGCTTTCTGGATCAAATCCAGCAGGGTGGGGATCAACTGCGGGTCGCGATAACTCGCGATTTGCACGAAGATCGAGTGCGGCGGTGTGACGGATAACTGGGTCATGCGCGTTGATTCTGGTGGACCTTCGTCATTGAATAGTCGATTCAAAGAATGGTCATCGTGACTGTTGCGGTTGCCTGGATCCTGCCTGCGCTCGGCGTTGCTGTTCCGACGCGCAGCACCGTCGCCTCGAGTGCAAACGGCGATTGCATCGCGCCCTGCGGTGTGTGGACGAGGGTGCTCGTCGGATCGTTGGGCCTGAAGATTGTGTTGGTTGAAACATCCCGCAAACGAATCGCGAGATGCGTCGCGCCGGTGTTCTTCAACATGCTGCTATCTTCTGTATCGGGGGTTCCGGAAAGTACGGCAGTAATCGAAGCCGGTGGCGTGGGCCCGGTGCAGAGCACCGTAAAGTCGACTGGCTGGGTTGGCCCGCTTGTGGTCGACACATCTCTTGGGCCGAACGTGCCGAAATCGATGTTCAGTGTGCTGGTATTGACCGAGCAACTTGGAAGAACCTTGACGTTGATGCTGCCGCCCGTGATGGTCACGACCCGACTGCCGTCACCCTCGGCGACGCCGGCTCCCACGGTGTTGAGTATCACGTTGACGTTGCTTGCGATGTCGCCCGTTTTGACCAGTTCGATCTCGAATTGCGAGCCAATGCCGAAGCGCCCATACATAACCTGATCGGGTTCGCCCGCGGGAAAGGAAGGCGTAAACGGAAGTGGCGAGTTCACGCCGGTTGCACGAAGATAGGTCAAACGAAAGCCGATGCCTGGGACGTTCGTGTTATAGACGGTAGCCCCCAATACAACGGACGGCGTTGCGTTGGAATACTGTATTGATACCGTGCCCCCGTTGGTGCAGTCCGCGAAGTTCGCATAGGTCGCGTACGCCGGCGACAAGCCCGTGGCGATCACCGAGCCGACCGGTAACGCCGGATCGATCGATACCGAGCTTTCCCGGAACGGTATGTTGACCGCTAATGGTTGTCCCGCGATGTAGCCTTGAGACAGCAGTTCGGAAATTTGCGAAGGCTTCAACTGGATGCAGGTGGCGAACGCGAAATGGGGTATCGCGAAGCAAACCAGGATAAGAAAATGAATGAGTCTTTTCATTGGAAGTTGTTGGTTGAGCGGCGGACTGAATGGGCTGACAGCGGGGAAAGTCGCACATGCGCGCACGTCGCCTCAACTGTCGGCTACGTCCCATTTAGCGAGTAAATCGGCGGGAATGATATGGGCGAGTTCTGAAAACCGTTTGCCCACCATTCGTTCCGATTGGCGCAGCAAAACAATGACAGGACTGCTCGGTTCGTTTTGCTCGAACCACATGCGTGTTTCCTGAATGGCTGCGAGCGCGCTCCAGCGATCCATTGGAGAAGGCGCAGTGATTGGCAGATCGGTCGGCGCGTCGGACTGCGGTAGCGTCGCCGCAGCCACGATCGCCGCCGCCGGTCCACGCACGCTGTCGTTGTCCTGCTTGTTGTCCTGCTCGTTGACGGCTCGGGCGGGCGCTGGCGCGGACCCGCCGCCGCCCACCCGATGCTGCGCGAATGGCTCCAGCGCTCGGGACAACGCGCCGAGATCGGGCGCGTCGGCGTCGAGCATCTCATCGCACCATGCGGCAATGCGCTGCGTCAGACACTGCGCTTCGACCAGTGCGGCCATTGCCGCGTCGCGTCGGCCCCACAATTCCTTGAGCAACCGGGCGACGGATTCAGGGGCGAGCGCGTCCTTCTGGCGCGGCGTCGCGAATGATTTTTCGATATCGCGCAAATGCAGTTGAAGCCCCGCCGCCCTCGGCATCGGAATGTCGCGCGCATCGGCCAGCGTGCCATCCGGTTCGACGAGTCCGCCGATCGCGTTGGCGAACATCGCCGGGTCTCGCTCGCCTTCGAACACGGGCAGCGGGTGGAGCGCTTCGCCATAGCATTCGAGCATCGCCATCAGCAGTGCCAGTCCGTCGCGCAGGCCAGTCGCGCCGTCGAGCCGGGTTCGGCAACGCAGCAGGATTACCGCGAGGCGGAGGTCTTTTGTCCGCAGCAGCAGCGCGCGGCAGTCGCGTTCAATGTCGGCCCAATTGGCCGTTGGCGGCACGTCGACGAAGTCGCCGTACTGCGCTTCGGCGCGTGGGGCCGCGGCCGCCTGCAGCATCACGAAGGCCGGATCGTATTCGAGATCGGGACCGCAAGGCGCGTGTGCGGAGACCGGTTCGAGCAGATCGGCGTAGCGCAGCACGACGGCGGGAGCGTTGGCGTTCATGCGAGGGAACTCCGGGGTCGGTCGTTGTACTGTTCAGGTTCGAAAACCATGCCGACGACCGGCAGGTCGTCGAGGGAATCACCGAGCCACGTCGAGTAGCCGAGTCTCTGCGACGTGCCGATGCAGGCGGGTGGCGCCGCGCGGGGGTTGACGAGCAGCTTGACCTCCCACGCGTATTCGTGGCCGACGAAGGCTCGCACCCATTCGACGAACGTCGGCAAGTCCTCGCCGTGCGGCGTGAGGCGCAAATACTGATCGAGGTCGAGCGGACCCACGACGAGCCGGAACTTGTGTTGCCGGTCGGGAATTGCCTCGCCGAGTTGGGCGCATTCACCGATGATCGCCGCGGGCCCCGGCACCCCGAGCCTCGTATGTTCCGATGCGCACAGATGGATCCAGTGCGGCACGAATTCTTCGATCGTCATCGGAACACCGAAGTAATGCGAGAGCGTCGCCGCGATGCCGTGCGGAGTCCGCGCCTCGCGCACGAGGTGCGCGGCCGCGCTGTAGCGCGAGTGCGTGGGCAGACAGGACTGCTCCGCCTCGGCCGGGTCGACGCCGATCAGACTGGCGACGTAGAACGAAAACGTTTCGTCGCCGGCACGGTCGAGCGACGCGGTGGCTTGCCCCGATGCCCACGCGCGATAAAACTGCGACAGCGCGCGGTGATGGAACAGATCGACCAGCCCGACGAGCGCATGATCCTGGTGGCTTTCCACACGACTGTGAGCCAGCTCCGTCATATGCAGCGGCAGCGGCCCCTGCGGCCCCCACAGGCCGAGCCCGAACAGCCGCACGTCGAGGCGACCGTCTCGCATGCCGAGCGACGCGATTTCGCGTGGCGCAAACGCCAGAGTGGGTTGCTGACCGATCCGGAACGGCTCTTCTTGCGGCAGACTCGCGGTGCCCGGCAACGGCATCAGCGGATCGCGCGCGGCGATAGCGCGCAGCAGGCTCAGGAAGCCGGACTGCCACGGCGTGTCCGGATCGAACCACGCGTCGAGCGATTGCGGATCGAGCGATGATCGCGTTGGCGCGACGGCGCTCGCCATTGCCCCATCCATGCTCATACCGCTCCGCGTCCGCCCATGCGTGGCCGCCATTGGGTGATCAGGCCACGTTGCATCGAACGAAGTTCGGTTTCGGTGAACACGTTGATCGAGACGTGGCGCGCGAGGTAATGCTCGAGCACGAGTCCGAGCAGATACGGGCTGATGCCTGAGAAGCCGGTTTCGTCGACCGTCAGTTCGCAGCGCACGCCACGCCCATACACGAGTAGTCCGTCGCCCGGCAGACGCCGGACCACCGGTTCAGTGCGTGCGCCGACGAGTGCCTCGATCTGCCGTGCCTGTTCGCGCTCGCCTGGGGCGATGAAGAGGCCGAGCATGTTGCGCAGCGCCTGGCCGCCGTCGCCGTGGTCGAGTTCGGCGAGCGGCATGTAGTTGAAGCTCAACTGCCTGATCAGACGCCACGCCGTTTCACCGCTCGCGTACGGCGCGCGCGGCGCGCTCGGTGCATGCACGAGGCGCACGCCCTCGATCGGCACGGAGTCCGACATCGTGAGGTCGGTTTTGCCGTTACGCGGGATCAGGCGCGGCAGGTCACGGTTCGTGACCCACGCTTCGACCGACAGGTAGCGGATGTCGTCAGCGTACGGCGCCTCCGCCTGATCGACGAGCGACACGTAGACCTCGGTCCCGATATACGGCGTACGGGTGCCGTACTTGCGTGCATTGGCCGACAGCGCGCGCTGCTCGCGGCGCACCGAAAAATAGCGGCCGTGGTTGCCCACGTCGCTATGCAGCGTCTGATAAAGCGGATTGAACTCGACTTCGAGCGATGTTTGCGCTCGCTGACCGAATACGCGCGACACCGAAAAAATCTCGTAGTCGAGCGGCCGGGTGCGGTCGGCGAGCAGATGAAAATCGGTTTGCGCGCGATTGATTTCGACGCGGTCGGTGCGCTTGCGAAACAGGTTGATGACCGGCGTACAGAACAGCAGGAAACGCGCTGCGTCGACGTGCGCGGCCAGCTCTTCCGGCAGGCGGTCGAGCAGCAGCACGACCTCGGCCTCCTTGCTGTCCACGCGCGCGAGACCCGCCGCGAGCTGCGTCAGCGCAAAGAAATAGAAGCGCTGGCGGCATGCGAAGTATTCCTGAAGCAGGTTGTGGCCGTGAAACGTATTCCACGTGAGCGGCAGCAGACCCTGTTGCGCTTGCAGACCTTCAAATTCGACCGGTGTTTTCGCGACCACGTGCCCTTCGTCTCTCGACGCGCCGTACGCGCGCACGACGGAGGCGACGCTACCGGCGTGGATCAGCTCGAACAGATGCGAAGCGATACGTTCGTCGCCACCGATGTAAATGGGCAGCCGGTCGAAGTCTGTCATCTGGTTGAACTTCACTTCGCCTGTTGTGCGCAGGCGCAGCCGTAACGCGCCGCGCAATTGCAGGTGCGGCAACAGATGGCGATCGGTGTCGGGGATATCCGGCGGCACGGCGCTGAGCCGGGCTTCAGCGATCTCGATAGGCCATAGCGTGACGTCCTGGCTGCTGCGGAATTCGCACGCGGTTTGCTCGCCGGGCGGGATCGCCGAGCGCAGCATGCTTTGCCGGGGCACCTTCAGCCCTCTCGTGAAATCGCCTTCGCGCAGGCTCGGACGCAACTGCGCGACGGCGATCGACGGCGTCGGCGCGACATAGTTCGGATAGACCACTTCGAGCAGGCGCTGCGTAAAGCGCGGAAATTCGGCGTCGAGTTTGATCTGCGTGCGCGCCGACATGAAGCAAAACGCCTCGATGAGCCGCTCCACGTAGGGGTCGGCAACGTCGATGCCCTCCATGCCGAGGCGGCGCGCGATTTTCGGGTGCTGGGCGGCGAACTCGCCGGCCATTTCCCGCATGTAGGTCAGTTCGCGGCTGTAGTAGTCGAGAAATCGTGGGTCCATGTCAACTTCCCTTGCCGGAGCCCAGCTCGAACGTGACGTGATTCATTTCGATGTCGAATGCACTCTGGATGCGAAATTCCAGTGGATAGGGCGACCAGCGCATGAGGCCATGAATCTCGAACTCGAGCTGGTTGTAGCGTACCGGGTTCTTGCTATTGAGCGGCCGGATGCGCAGCGACTCCGGAATCAGCCGCGGCTCGAAGCGAACGATCGCGTTGCGGACCATCTTCTCGACGGTTTCCCAGTTGCGACTGGTGAGGTAGCTACCGGACAACGCGGGAATGCCGTAATTGACGACCGACGCGGCTAGCATGGGGTAGCGCGCGATGTCCATTTCGTCGTCCAGGTTCGTCGTGTTGAGCAGCAGGCCGAGATCACGCTGGATGATGCGGCGCATGCCTTCGCTGTTGGGCGCATAGGCCTCGGGCCGCTCGCTGCGCCGCGCGGGCGCATCGTCGAGCAGGCGGTCGATCAGCGACGGCATGTAGGCTTGCCGGTGTCGCGCGTCGGAGGTGGTCATACGTGCTCGTCGTGATTGAACCGGCATTCGCCGATGTCGAGCAGGCCGACGGCGCCCTTGTCGGTGCTCCAGGTTTTCTGGCCGAGCGCGATCACGCCGGTTTCCCCTACGTCTTTCCAGGTTGTTTCGCGCGAGAGCCGGGCGGCGGCGGGACCACTTTCCGAGCCTGGATAGCGCACCGGCAGGTAGCCGCGCAGGATAGTCGCGTCGCGTAGGCCCACGACGGCCGAGCGCCAGACGAGGTCGGTCAGCGCGGTGACCGGACCGAGTGTCAGCGATTTCATCGAGTCGAACGGCACCCAGCGATACCCGCCCGCTACGGTCAGCTCACACACGGGGCCCAGCCGGCTATCGCTATCGGTCAGCCACTCGAATGCGCCGATCTGCGTGCTGTCGCCGCGCGTGGCCGGCGCGGCGTTCAACGCGGCGCCGCGCAGTTCGTCGGCGGCGGCGAGGTTGCCCTCGCCCAGCTTGACGTTGGCTTGGAGCAGCGATTTCACCCACTCGGGCAGCGGATTGATCTCGCCCGGCGCGCGCTGACCCGCGAACACCTCGGCGCGGAACATCTCGCTGCGAATCAGCCCGCGATACATCTGGGCGCGCGATGTGCCTTCCGGCTCTAGCGTGGCCCAGGTTTGCAGCTGCTGTAACGCGCGTTTCCATTCACCGTCGAGGCACAACAGCTCGAACAACAGCCAGCGTTCGCGCACGTTCGACGGATGCTTGCGCACGTTGTCGATGGTTTGCTCCTTGAGTTCGCAGTAAGTCTGCGCGTCGAGCAGGCTGCGAAGTGTTGGCGTCTCCGACTTGGGCAGGTTAGCGGTTATTTTCATCTGAAAATTCAGGCTCTTCGTATTCAATCGATTCAGGCATGGCGATGTGGCTGTCCATACTGATCATGTGATGTTCTTCGCGCGCAAGCTGCGCGGTTCTGCTCGCACGGTGCGCGGGAATTCCGCGCGGCGCGAGTAGCGCGAGGATCTCGTGCGTTTCGTCCGACTCGAAAATCTGCTCGGCACTGAACGAGTCAAGGCTATCGAGCAGGGTGTCGATGTTCTTCCCCTTCGTCAGCAGGTCGAACACCGACGCTTCAGCACGCGACGGATCGACAAGCTCGGCGAACGGATCGTGAGGTGAGCCGATGATCGACCCGCCGTGATCTTCGGCCGACGCCTTGGGCTCGTGCGCGTTGCCGCTCTCCTGGCTCAACAGCGCGTGACGATATTCCAGCGTGAGCGCGGCGAGCGGGTCCGCTGCGTCGATGTCGGCTGCCAGAAGCTTTGCCATGCCGTCGTGTGCGCCGGGTTCCGCTGGATTCGGTTCGCGCCGCAACTGCAGCGGATCGTCCTCGTCGGCGAGTGCGATCAGGTCGCTGAAGTCATCCGGCTGCATGAGCACGGGCTCGATCCGGTCCGCCGGAGAATTCACGCTCGACGGTGGTGCCTGGACAAAGTCTCCGGACGCATTCGCTATTTCGAGAGGCGGGTTCCGTGATAAATCGGGCATAGGCTGAAGGTCGGTATGCGCGCTCGGCCCAGCGCGAGGCGAACCCTCCACGCCGGCGTGACTGTTCTCGCCTACGAAGGCCCGCTGGCTTGCCTCACTCATTTCCGACAGATCGATTCGCGAAACGGTTGGGGCGAGCCGGAAAGACTGGATCGTTCGTGCGAAGGTCCTGAGCGCGCTTGCCTCGAAGGGCGAATGGTCCCAGCGTGCGTGATATCCAGTCATGGCCTGACCGGTA
Source organism: Paraburkholderia tuberum STM678 (assembly GCF_902833905.1). Lineage (GTDB taxonomy): Bacteria > Pseudomonadota > Gammaproteobacteria > Burkholderiales > Burkholderiaceae > Paraburkholderia > Paraburkholderia tuberum. The sequence goes on from NZ_CADFGP010000001.1 coordinate 139,944, forward strand.
TGCAACGGCGAATGAGATTTGCCTGGAAAGCGCGCATTTGTAAAAACTCTCTCGCCGCAGAAATAAAAAAATCACCAACTGAAAATGCGGGTTGGCGCGTGGAAGATATGAATGCTACTTCGCGCTCCTCGAGCGGAATATGGGCGACGGCCCAAATACACACAGCGATCGACCGGCTATCCTTTGTCGCTCGATCAGTCTGGCCGGCGCGCTTTGTCGGATACCTGCCCGCGGAGCGCGGGATGCCGACGCGAGGCCACGCCTTTCCGCTACAAACATCTTTACCTGCAACGTCATCATGTCCATTTCACGCCACGCGTTGTTCGGCAAGCTCGGCGCAACGCTCTTCAGGAGCATCGAATCCGCAACGGCGTTTTCCAAGCTGCGCGGCAACCCGTATATCGAGCTCGCGCACTGGCTGCACCAGTTGCTCGCGCAGTCCGATAGCGACCTGCACCGCATCGTCAGACACTGCGGCATCAGCCGCGAACTGCTCGAGCGGGACCTGCAGACCGCGCTTGCCGCGCTACCGTCAGGCGCGAGCGCGCTCACGGATTTTTCGCATCACGTCGAGACGGCAATCGAGCGCGCGTGGGTGGTCGCGACGCTGGCATTCGGCGACGGTCGGATTCGCGGCGCATGGCTGATGGCGGCGCTTGTCGAGACGCCTGAGTTGCGGCGCTTGCTGCTGGCCATTTCACCGGAGTTCGGCAAGATTGCCGTCGACGGCCTTCACGATGCGTTGCCGGCGTGGATTGCCGGCTCCCCCGAAGCGGAGGACACCCCGTACGACCAGAGTGATTTTTCGTCGGCGGTGCCGGGCGAGGCGTCCGGTGCGCTCGCTGCATCGGTGAAGGGCGCGGCACTCGCGCAGTTTTGCGCGGATCTGACCGCACGCGCGCGCGCCGGTGAAATCGATCCGGTGGTTGGGCGCGAAGTCGAGATTCGCACGATGATCGACGTGCTGTTGCGCCGGCGTCAGAACAATCCGTTGCTGACCGGCGACGCCGGGGTTGGCAAGACGGCGGTGGTCGAAGGCCTCGCGCGCGCGATCGCGGCCGGCGAAGTCCCGCCGAAACTTGCCGACGTGCGGCTGTTGAGCCTCGACGTCGGTGCGCTGCTCGCCGGCGCGAGCATGAAGGGCGAGTTCGAGGCCAGGCTGAAGTCGGTACTCGAGGAGGCGGCGAGGTCGTCGGCGCCGGTCGTGCTGTTCGTCGATGAGATTCACACGCTGGTCGGCGCCGGCAGCCAGGCCGGCACCGGCGACGCGGCGAACCTGCTGAAACCGGCGCTCGCCCGCGGCACGTTGCGCACGATCGGCGCGACGACGTGGGCCGAGTACAAGCGGCACATCGAGAAAGACCCGGCGCTCACGCGGCGCTTTCAGGTGCTGCAGATCGCCGAGCCCGAGGAGCCGTCCGCGATCGATATGGTCCGCGGACTCGCGCGCACGCTCGCGAGCCATCATGGCGTCGTGGTTCTGGACGAAGCGATTCGCGCAGCCGTGACACTGTCGCATCGCTACATCCCGTCGCGTCAGTTGCCGGACAAGGCGATCAGCCTGCTCGACACCGCCTGCGCGCGCGTCGCGCTATCGCAGCATGCGCCGCCGCGCGAATTGCAGCGGATACGCGAGCGCTTGCAAGCCGCGCGCGTCGAAGCCGAGCTGCTCGGTAGCGAGGTGCGCATCGGGCTCGGCAGCGAGGCTGCGCTGGCCGACGTCAAGGCGACCATCGCGACGCTCGAGCTCGAGGAAAGTGTTGTCGAAGCCGCCTGGCAGGCCCAGTCCGATGTGGCGAAGGCGCTGGCGCACGCGCGCGAGGTCGAAAGCGAGCGCGCCGCCGCAGCCGGACCTGAGGCCGAAGTGCGCGACCGCGCGGCGACCGCGCTGGAGACGTTGCGCGAGCTGGAGCGGACGTTATCGAACCTGCAGGCGGATACGCCATTCGTGTTCCCGGAAGTCGGCGAAGCGATCGTCGCCGACATCGTCTCTGACTGGACCGGTATTCCAGTCGGACGCATGATCACCGATGAGGTCAGCGCCGTTCAGGTGCTGCCCGCCACGCTGGCAGCGCGCGTGATCGGCCAGCCCGACGCGTTGCAGCAGATCGGCGAGCGCGTGCAGACGGCGCGCGCCGGGCTCGCGGACCCGCGCAAGCCACTCGGCGTCTTCCTGCTCGCGGGGCCGTCCGGCGTCGGCAAGACGGAAACCGCGCTCGCATTGGCGGAGGCGCTCTATGGCGGCGAGCAGAACCTCATCACGATCAACATGAGCGAGTACCAGGAGGCGCATACGGTCTCGGGACTCAAGGGCGCGCCGCCTGGCTACGTCGGGTACGGCGATGGCGGCGTGCTGACCGAAGCGGTGCGCCGACGTCCGTACTCGGTCGTGTTGCTCGACGAGATTGAAAAGGCGCACGGCGACGTGCACGAAATGTTCTACCAGGTGCTGGACAAGGGCTACATGGAAGACGGCGATGGTCGCTATATCGATTTCCGCAATACGACCATCCTGATGACCAGCAATGTCGGCTCCGATCTGACCGCGAGCCTATGCGCGGACGAAATGCTTGCACCGGACTTTGACGGCCTGCGTTCCGCGCTTTCGACGGAATTGCTGAAGGCGTTTCCGGCCGCCTTCCTCGGACGCGTGACGCTGGTGCCGTATCGTCCGCTGGGCTCGGATTCGCTCGCGCGGATCGTGCGTTTGCATCTCGATCGAGTCGTTCGGCGGATGGCGGACAACAACCGCATCGCGCTGAGTTATGCGGCGGAGGTGGTCGACTACATCGTCGGGCGCTGTCTCGTGCAGGAGACCGGTGCGCGTCTTTTGATCGGCTTCATCGAACAGCACGTGCTGCCGCGCCTCGCGCGGCAGTGGCTCGATGCGTTTGCAGCGAAAAGCGCGCTCACGCATATGACGATCGAGGTGACCGATCCGGCCGCGGCACCTGTTGAAGCGCTCGTGGTTCGGTCGTCCTGCCATGTGTAGTCGGCTTCGCACTCGGTGACCTGCGTCGCGAATGACGAGTCGCGTTGATCGTGCCGCGGCGTGACGAGGCGCATAGCCGGCCGGTCAGGGGCTGCATGGATGCTTCGCAAACGTCTCTTTTGGCATTTTTTTTGCCGGGCAAAAGCGCTGGTTTTTTGACATCATTTTCACATATGCATGTTCAATGCCACGCGGCATGATCGCCACACCACCAGAAATCGTCAATCGAACGGAATCCTTAAAAATTGCTCGCGTTACACGATCGGGATAAGCTATAAAGACAAAAAGATCCGCATCATGCATTTGCGGCGCCCGAAGTGAGGAGCACAAATGAAAGACGTGACGAACAGCGGGTTTGTGGCTTTAAACGAGCCATTGAAACTCATGCATGTCTTTCATACAGTATGAATGCGCGTGCGAATCGACATGCGGTCATGGTAGGTTTTCGGCGCTGCCGTGCTGATCGTATGCGTCATCCATAGCGGGGCAACCATAGCTCGAAATCCGTTAAGCCGTTCAATTGCAACCGGAATGACTGGAGAACAACAATGCTTTTCTTTAATGATGGTTTCACATTCCCGAATTTTCTGGCCGACGTTTTCTCCATCTTCATCTTTATCCTGTGGTTCTGGCTGTTGATCACGGTGTCGAGCGACCTGTTCCGCCGCCATGACGTGTCCGGATGGGGCAAGGTTCTGTGGGTGATTTTTCTCATCATCCTGCCGTATATCGGCATCTTCGCGTATCTGCTCACGCAGCATCGCGGCATGGCGGAACGCGATCAGGCGCGGGTCAAGCAGGTGCGCGAAGATCTGCGCAATGTGGTGGGCTTCAGTGTCGCCGACGAAATCGAGAAGCTCGACAAGCTGAAAGCGTCCGGTTCAATTTCCGAGGAAGAGCACTCGCGTCTGCGCGCGAAGCTCGTGCAGTAAGCGTCGGTTACCTGACTGCAGCCATGGGCGAGCGGGCGCGCAGCCCGTGTCGCCTCGGCTTTTGCGCGGTGAGGGATCGTGCGATCGAACGTAACGGGGGAACCCTTGCTTACCCGCCTCGCCCGCGTTCGGAACGCTGCCGCGCGAACCGCGCGCGCGCCGCTGGCATTGCGCCGCGCCGCGCTCACGTGCGCGACGGCGTTGATGCTCGCGGCTTGCGCGCAACCGTGGCAGCAATTCCAGGCGGGTCAGGATCAAGCGGCGATCGTCGCCCGCATGGGTCCGCCGCGCGAAGTCTATGACCTGCCGGGGGGCGGCCGCCGACTGATGTGGCCGACCCAGCCGATGGGCTCGACCACCGTCGCCGCCGATATCGACGCTTCAGGCAAGATCGTGAACGTGCGTCAGGTCTTGCAGTTGAGCGAATTCAATCGCGCGGAAATCGGCAAATGGACGCGCGACGATGTGCTGGTCAATTTCGGCCGCCCCGTGCAAACGCAGTTCTTCCGGCTCTCGCAACGCGAAGTCTGGTCATACCGTTATATCGAAAGCAACATCCACCACATGTTGTTCAATTTCGCGTTCGACACCAACGGCGTGTTGCGCGAGACGCAGCGCACGCCCGATCCCCTGCGAGATCGCGATTTGCGACGATTCTGAACTGTGAGCTATAGCAGCGACTCAATTGGCATAATCGACAGCATCCATACACCGAGCCGTGCGTACCACGTGGTATTCGGTTCGGTGTCGTGGCGGGTTTCGACGTCGCCGTTGGTTTCGATCCAGTACAGCTTGCCGTTTTTGTCGAGATGTACCGCGTACGCGACGCTCGGCAGCAGCGCGAGAAACTTGCGATCGACCCGCGTCGCGAGCTCGGTGCTGTCGATGACGAGTCCAAGCTCGGTATTCAGATGCGCGGAGCGCGGATCGAAGTTGAACGAACCGACGAAGACCCGCTGGGAGTCCACGACGAAAGTCTTCGCATGCAAGCTCGACCCGGAACTGCCGAACGGCCCCGGCGACTGTTCTTTCTTGTAGGTGGCGCCCGCCACGCGCCGCAATTCATACAGGTGCACGCCGTTTTGCAGCAACTCGACGCGCCGCCTCATATAGCCCGAGTGCACGGCGACGACATCGGTCGCTTCGAGCGCGTTCGTCAACACCCGCACGTCGACGCCCTGGGCGGCGAGCCCGCTCAGATACCGCGTGCCCGTGTTTGCCGGCACGAAGTACGGGGAGACGAGGTCGAGCGACTTCGTCGGCTGGCCCATCACTTCGCGGAGCTGGTGGGAAATCAGCGCTTCCGGCGGCGCGTTGTTCAGGCCTTTCGCGGGGTCGTCGCTGATCATCTTCGTTTTGGCCCAGTCGAGCGGCAGCTTGTCGTCGAGCAGGTTCTGCACGACGCGCGGGCCGCGCAGCGCTTGCTTGTACTCAGCGGCGGCAGGATCCTGCTCGATCGCCTGCGCATTACGCTCCAGCGTGGCCAGCTCATCGACGCTCTCGTGCGGCAGGATCTTCCCGACCGGATACGCCGACGCGCTTGCCCAGTAGCGGTCGAAATCGCGCGAGACGTCGGTCGCGGCCGGTCCGACCGCGAGTACGTCGAGGTCGGCGAAGACGACGCCGTCGGTGGCATCGAAGTACTCGTCGCCGATGTTGCGGCCGCCGAGGATCGTCGCGGTGGCGTCGGCGGTCAGGGACTTGTTGTGCATGCGTCGATTGGCGCGCGAAAAGTCGGTCACGAAGCCGAGGATTTTCGGGCTGCGCACGACGAACGGGTTGAACAGGCGCACCTCGATGTTCGGATGCGCGTCGAGCGCCGCCAGTGTCGGGTCGAGCGCGGAGGCGATGCCGAGATCGTCGAGCAGCAGGCGCACCCGCACGCCCCGGTCCGCCGCTTCGTGGATCTGTTCGAGCAGCAGCGTGCCGGTCAGATCGTCGCGCCAGATGTAGTACTGGATGTCGAGCGTGCGTTGCGCGGAACGGATCAGGTCCATGCGCGCGGCAAACGCGACATGCGCATCCGCCAGCGGATAAATGCCCGCCAGCCCCGCGTGCGCGGCCAGCTCGGGCGCGACCGCGCGACCGAGATCCGTGGTGGCCGCCACCGCGGGCGACAACGCATGCGACGTCTGGCGACCCTCGAGCGACGGTAACGGCGCGCAGCCGGCCAGCAGGCTTGCGCACAGCAGCGCGCACAGCGCGCCTCTCCATCGGCGGTGCGGGAACGACGGGTGGTGTATCTGCGCTTGCATGGAGTCCAGGTCTTCGTTTGGGTCGCGCGAGCCGGCCGGTTCCAGAATCGGAACATCGCGTGGCGTTGCTCGACAAAGCTTCGCTCGACCGCCTGTACTGACGGTGTCGCGCGCATGCTTGCACGCAACTTGCATTGGTTGAGAAGAATACTGTGAGCGCATGCCCATCGGTGCGCCGCCCGACGCTCTTGTTGCGCAAAGCGCTTTGTCCGATGATACGAGCAGGCTGCGCGAATTCGAATGGGGGCCAACCCGGCTGCGCATCGACCGCATGGTTTCCATGCTATCGAGCGTGATCCGCTCCGTGTCAGCGTAAAGGGTCATAAAGGGTCCGGTTCACGGCGCCTTCGAGCGTTTCGCCCACTATGGAGTCGAGCAACGTGAAGATCTCCCGCTTGCTGCTTGCTAGCGTGCTGCTTTTCGTGGTGGGCACCGCGCTGCAGATGATATGGCCGCTCGCGCAGCCGGCCTCGTATCACCACTTCGCCGATCAACGCTCGCTGGGGCCGCTGCACCATGCTGCCGACGTGCTGTCGAACGTCGTCATTCTGATCGCCGGTGTGCTCTGTCTGCGTTGGGTCCGGCGCCATGCGTCCGACCAGCCGGCGCAATTTCCCGGCATGGTCGTCGTCGCGCTCGGGCTGCTCTTCACCGCGTTCGGCTCGGCTTACTACCACATGGCGCCGAACGATGCGACGCTCGTCTGGGACCGCCTGCCGATGACCATCGTGTTCGCCGGCATCCTCGCCATGCTATGGACGTCGTGGGGCGGACAGCGCGTCGGCTGGGCGCAGATGCTGATCATGGTGGTCGTGTCGCCCGCCACCGTCGGCTACTGGCTCGTGTTCAACAGCCTGTGGCCTTACGCGATTCTTCAGTTCGGCGGGCTCATGCTGATCGTCGGCCTGACGCTCACGCGCAAGGTGGACGGCGTGATCGCGTGGACGCTCGTGATCGTCTTCTACGGGGTCGCGAAGATTTTCGAAAGCCTCGATTGGCAGATCTGGGAGCTGACGCATCACGTGATCGCCGGCCATGCGTTGAAGCACGTGGCGAGCGGTCTCGCCGGCGCGGCGATGATTCTGGTCGCGAACGCGGCGCCGCGCTCCGTCGCGGGCATCGTGCCGCGTGGGCCGGGCGGTATCGGGCATTCGGGTACGTCGCGTTGAAGCCGCGCCATGGCGAAGTGACGCGGCCTCCGGCCGACGTCACTGCGGTTCGTACCACGAATCCGTCGCCAACGTGCTTACCGGCGGCGTACCGATTTGCAGCGTGATGTCGCGCAACGACGTCAGCTCGATACTGCGCAAGTCGCCCATATAGCGGCGCGAATCGCCCACGCGCGGCGCGGCTTTACTGCATGGATTCGGCCGTGCGCTGCCACCGCGTGACGCAGGTGCTCGCTTCGGATCACGTCAGGTGATTGAAACCGATTAGGGCAGCGTAGCAGATGGGTTTCACGAGCGAATCCGGCGCATCACAACGTTTCGCGACATTCTGCGGGCGCATTTCGAGGTGTCGGCCCGGAGTTTGCCGGCGGAGCGATCTGGCGCGATTTTTATGTGAGCTGTCATCGTTCTGTGCGAAGATCAGTGCTGTCCATCGCGCGACCGGCTGGTAAGGGGATCGCACGGCGGGCGCGTGCCCGGCCATCGCCTTCGTCCTCGGGTGACCTTGGGGCGACTCTCTGGCGCACCTGTTTGCGGATTCATGGAGCACTGACCAATGACCGACAGATTGCAAGCGTCCGTATATGTAGTGGTGCTGCTGCTGATTGTGGGCTGGGTGCTGTATATCGGGCGCGCGGTTTTCGTGCCGATCGTGTTCGGCGCGATCGCGGTATACGTGGTGGTCGACTTCACGCGGCTGCTGCAACGCATTCCGGTGCTCGGCCCGCGGCTGCCGGTCCAGTTGCGCTACGGACTCTCGATGTTCCTGATCGGCGCCGCGATCTTCTTCGCGGTCGACATGCTCGTCGAGAACTACGACGCGCTCGTCGCGCTCGCGCCGCGCTACCAGGACTCGGTCCTGCTGATGATCCACAAGATTTCGACGCTGCTGCACCTCGAAAGCGAGCCGACGTGGGAATCGCTGCGGCGGAACATACTCACACAGTTGAATATTCAGGCGATGGTGACCGGCATGCTGGCGTCGCTGTCGTCGGTGATCATCGACCTGTTCGTGATCGTGCTGTATGCGAGTTTTCTGCTGGTCGAGCGCCGGACGTTCGGCGACAAGCTGACGAACATGACCGCCAATTCGACCAACGCGGCGCGTATCCGGGGCGTGGTCACCGACATCAACCGGCGCATTGGCGCCTATCTCGCGCTGAAGACGTTTCTCGGCGTGCTGCTAGGCGGGATCTGCTGGCTCTTGATGCGCAGCGTCGGCCTCGAGTTCGCCGGGCTGTGGGCGATACTGACCGCGCTGCTGAACTACGTGCCCTATATCGGCTCGGTGCTCGCGATCGTGTTCCCGGTGCTGATGTCGGTGCTGCAGTTCGGCGACCTGAATTCGATCCTGGTCGTGCTGGTGTCGCTGACCGCGATTCACTTCGTGATCGGCAATATTCTCGATCCGTATCTGACGGGCAACTCCCTGAACCTGAGCCCGTTCGCGATTCTCGCGAGCATGGCCGTGTGGTCGGCTTTGTGGGGCGTGCCGGGCGCCTTTCTCGCGGTGCCGATCACCGCCAGCATGACGATCATTTTCTCCGAGTTCGAAATGACGCGGCCGGTTGCGGTGCTGCTGTCGAAAAACGGCCGGCTCACTTACGGCAAGACCGAACAGACCGCGTGAAGCGCCCACCATGGCGGACATATGATCGACCCGGCGCATGAAATGAAAACGGCCCGGGCGGAATAGTCCGCGCGGGCCGTCGAATGAAACACGTCTATCTCGACGCGTGCGGCTTACCGCCGCCACACGCTGTTGCCATCAGCGTTTAACGCTTGCTGCTTACTGTGAAGAACCCGACCACGTCTGGCCGGTCGTCGCCGGTGCTGATGTAGTTGTAGGCGAACACGACGTTCTTCAGGTAGCCGTCGAACGCGATCTTGCCGGCCGACGAAGTCGTGGTGCTGCCGGTCGCCAGCGCCTGCGTGACCGCCTTCGACGCCGAACCCGGGTCAACGCGTCGGTGTTCTTCGCGGTATCGTCCACAGCACCATTGCCATCTCTTTAAATAAATCGAAAAATTTTCGAGTGGCCTTTGACGCGAGGTTCACGCAAAGCCGTGCAACAATGGCCTCGGGTTGCGGCCAGGGGCCGCAGCTTGTGCGTCGTTCCATCAACACGAGGCCTGCCGCTCGATGACAAAGCCTGCCTGGACGCTCCTCATGGCCGCGATCGTTCTCGGCGCGGCGGCGGCCGGGCATCGGCTATCGGTTCTAACGCGAACATATGCCCGGCTCACACGACCCTGCAGTCCAGCCGACCCCCGTCTCGGGCGGCGCCGAAGCACTCGAAGACCCGGCTCTGCTGCGTCGCCTGCTGCGTGCGAAAGACCGCATCGATGTGGCCTCGCACGAAGCCTGGCCCGTGCGGCGCCTGGCTGAAGTCAGCGGCGTGTCGGAGGCGCACTTCGCGCGTTCGTTCAAGCGGGCCTTCGGCGTGCCGCCACACCGCTATCTGCTGACGCGGCGTATCGAACAGGCCACCACACTGCTGCGCGATACCGACCTCGGCATCACCGACATCGCGTTCGCGACCGGCTGGGAAAGCCTCGGCACGTTCGGCCGCGTCTTTCGCGACATTACCGGCCTGAGCCCGAGCGAGATGCGCGTGCAGGCACGCGCCAATCCCGCTGAACTCGATCGCGTGCCCGCCTGCGTGCTGAAGGCCGCGCAACGCCCCGATCTGACGACCGCAGTTCTGGAAAAGCGCCGCCGCGTGGTCGGCGACACTGCCGAGCCTCCTATCAGCGAGACGTCGTGAATGAGGGTATCGGTGCATTGAGCCGGGTCGTCGATGGCGTCGACGCGTTGCGCCGCGCCGTGCGCGAAGAACTGCAGATGGGCGCCGACCAGATCAAGATCATGGCCTCCGGCGGCGTCGCGTCGCCGACCGATCCGATCGGCGCGCTCGGTTACCGGAGGACGAGATTCGCGCGGTCGTCGCCGAAGCCGGCGCGCCGGCGTGCCGAAGGCCGGGCTAACGCCCGAATCTGCCGATCGCAGTTTTGGAGAAGCGCCGCCGCGTGGCCAGCGATACAGTCGAACCCTCAACCAGCGAGGGAGGAGTGATGAATCAGGGTATCAATGTGGTCGGTTTGTACGTCGACGATCAGGATGCGGCGCTTTCGTTCTACGTCGACAAACTCGGCTTTCGCGTCCACACCGACGTGCGCAACGGTGCTTACCGCTGGCTCACGGTCCAGCACCCGGAACAGCCGACTTTCCAGTTGGGACTGTTCGCGCCGGGGCCGCCGGTCCACGATGAAGCGACCGCGCAAACGCTGCGCGCGATGGTCGCGAAGGGGGCGATGCCGCCATTGGTGCTGTCCGTTGCCGACTGTCGCGCGAGCTACGAGCAGTTGAAGGCGCGCGGCGTGGAATTCACGCAGGAGCCGGTGGATCGTTTCGGCAGCGTCGATGCGGGCTTTCGCGATCCGGCGGGCAATGGATGGAAGATGATCCAGGCGGCAACGGGCAAGTGAGCGTGAGCGATCCGCCGCGCGCGGGCGCGGCGCGCAGCCGCATACGGCCGGCGGTGCGTCGCACGATCGCGACGCACCGCCGGCCGTCATCCCGGACCACTGGACTAGCTGACTCTCACTGCTGATGCTGCTGCAGATACTGCCGAACGTCGTTCAACGTCACGCGGCCCGAATGCGCGGTATCGATCTCGTCAAAATGCCTGGCGATATAGCCGAGCCCATTGCTTTGCGCCTGGGCCTTGGTGATCGACGAGCCGTTGCTGAGCACCGATTTCGCGCCCAGTCTGCTCTCCACGCGCTGCTGAGCCTGCTGCTGCAGCGTCGAGCCGGTGGTCGGCGCGACCGCGTTGGCACGGTTGTGAGGAAAGAACGGACCGTCCACACCGTGTTCGCCGTTGGGTAGCGTCACGGGCGCCACCGGCTGGGGCGGCAACGCATGCGCACTGCCGACGATCACACCGAGGACGATCAATGCCAGAGTACGTCGCAAGATATCGATTGAAGACATGATCATTCGCCATAAAAAGTAGTCAGAGGGTTTCGCGCGAAGCGAAACCACCACCGATCAGGGCGCGGCCGCGGCGAGCGCCTCGCTCGTCGGCGTAGCGGCTGACGCTTCGTCGGCCCACGGCTGAGGCAGCGTCGCGAGCGTCAGCGCGCCCGCTATCGGCGTGCCGCCATAGAAGGCCGCGAGATCCGCCTTCATCTGCGGGCGCGCCACGTCATCCAGATAAATCATATGTCCGCCCTGGAAGAAGTTGACCTGCAGATTCGGGTTGAGACCCTGGACCGTCTTGAGCCGCGCGAGCTGCTTCTCGGTATTGAAGAACGGCGTGGCGAGATCGTGGAAGCCGTTTTCCGCCAGCACCTTCAGTTGCGGATTCAGCGTTAGCGCGCCGAGCAGATCGGGGATCGTGTCGGGCAGCGGCTGGCCGCCGTGCGAGAAATCCCACACCTCGATGATCGCGTCGTTCAGCGGCATGTACGCCGCGTTCGGCGCCGTGTAACCGAGGTAATCCGGCATCTGTGTCGCCAACGCATTGGTGAATGGCAGCGAGATCAGGATGTCCGACGGGTCGCCGTCGCTCTGCAGACGCGAGTCCGAGTTGGGCAACGACACGCGACCATCGTAGCGGCCTATCGTCGAGCCTGGCACCAGCGTGAGGTTGAACGGATTGACGTTGAAGTAGCCCTGCATCGCCTGCAACGTGAGACCGGATTCGGCGTCCCAGAACTTCTCCAGCCACGTGGGCGGGAAGTTCGGCGGTCCCGCGTAGGTGGGCGCGCCGAGCTGGCTCAAGGTCCAGTACAGCGAATAATTCTTGAACAGGTTGTAGTTGGCGGTCACGAACGCCTCGCTGCGAAGCGCGTAGGTCGCCTGACTCACTGGCGCTGGCGATACCTGGTTGTAGTACGCCGCGACCTCGGCGTAGCCCGGCATGTAGCCGCTCAATGTATCGGTTTCGAGCGCGAGCTGGTCGGGCGAACCCGTGATTGCCACCGCCTCGATCGCATCCGCGAAGTAGTTCAGGATCGAAGACTGCAGCGTGATCCCCGTCAGTTGCACGCCGGCCGATTCGAGCGCGAGCGCGAGGATGTCGGTGCGAGGCGTGCCGTACGATTCGCCGTACAGATAGATCGGCGAGCTGCTGCGTGAATTGACCGTCAGGTAGCGGATGATGAAGTCGCGCATGATGTTCGCGTCCGCATCGGTGCTCCAGTAGGTCTGGTTCGTGTTCGGCAGGATCGCTTCGGAGAGGCCCGTGCCAGGCGGATCGATGAACACGAGATCGGTCGTGTCGATCAGGCTCTCGGTGTTGTTCACAAGCGGGTAGTTCGGCCAGCTGGTGCCGTTCAGCAGCGGATCGGTGGTCGCGACGCGCGTCGGCGCGAACGATCCGAGACGCAGCCAGATCGACGAAGAACCCGGCCCGCCGTTATAGACGAACGTAACGGGGCGCGGTTTGCCATTCGTGCTCGGCGCCGTGTAGGCCACGTAGGACATCGTCGCTTCGGGTGCGCCGCTCGTCAGATCCATCGCGGTCAGGTGGCCGGTGGTCGTCGTGTAATTGACGGTGGTGCTGCCGGACGTCCATTGGTAATGCATGATCGCCGCTTTCTCCGCGACTAGCGACGCGGCTATCCCGGACGTCGCACTCGTCGAATAGGTGGTGAGATCGGTGTAGGGCTGATTGGCGGATGGCGTCTGCGGCGCCGACGCCGCTTGCGCCTGATTGGCGACCTGCGCCATGCCGCTCGGTACCGCCGACGCCGACGAACCTCCGTCGCTGCCGCCGCATCCGGCGAGCATAACGATTCCGAGTGTCAGCGCGCTTAGCGCGGCGAGCCGGCCATGACGACGGACGCGACCATCGTCGGTACTCCTTCTGTCTGGATTCATCTCGTTCCCTGGTGAGTGATACCGCTACACAAAGGCCGCTTTTCGCAATGCATTAATTCAAAATACTTGCATCAATATTTCCATTCGCTTTCTGAAATTACTAATTGAATGGATAAATGGATTCCCTGTCGATTTATCTCGACATTTCAAGAGAAATTTAAAATTGAATCTTTCCGTTGCTTACAGCAAGAGTGAAAATAGGATGCGAAATGCGGTCTTGTCAAGGATCAAGCGGCAATTATGCGATTCAGAATAAAGTCGGATTTTGTGGAGGAGTAGCGCTTTGAGATCGAGCGTTGGCGCGGTCGCCGCCGCATGGGGGCAGAAAAACGCTGGCGGATTTATCCGAATTGCATTGAATGGCGACGACGAACTGCGGATTTTCGTGGCTATGTCGTCGGAATTAATTGCATTTGATAAATATAACTGAATGGTAAATTTAACCGGTGAAAACGCGTCCTCAATAGAATTAAAAAAAATAGCAGGCTGGGGAATTTCCGTCCGGGCGGCGTCGATCGCTTCGGCGAGCGGGGCGGCGGTACGCCCGTCACGCTCGTGGCCGAATTCGGAACCACGTAACAATCACTGCCAGCAAGAACGCGACATAGGCGACTACGAACACCCAGCCCGGAAAGTCGTAATACAGCCAGGCGCTGACCCAGCGCTGTATGAAGCCTTGCGGACCGACCGTTCCCGTGCGCAGACGATCCTCCAGAACGGTTAACGGGCACGGCACATTGAGCACCGCAAGGGTCGCCACGATACCGATGGCGAGAACATGTACCGTCCGGAATGTGCGATTGCGCGCCCACGGGAGTCCCAAACCGTGGGCGATCCAGATGGCGAATAGTCCGCCGACGATAAACACCACGATCAGCGCGTGCAGCACGAGAACAATATTGGCGAGCCAGATCATTCTGCTTCCATTGGGACTAGCCGCACGACACTCGCTTGACGATGCCGCGGGGACTCACTGCCCATTGCCATACAGATCGAGCAGCATCAAGGTTACGCCATTGGTCCACCCGAAGCCGTCCTGCAGCGGATACTCGCCACCCCCGCCGCCGCCTTCGCCCGCGCCTTCCACGACGTATTTCTCGACGAGCTTGTGCTGCGTGTTGTAGACGTTCTCGACGTCCGCGAGAAAGCGCGTGCCGATCGGCTGCGCGAGGTCGGCGCGTCCGTAGCGCTTGAGGCCCTGAATCGCGATCCAGTGCAACGGCGCCCAGCCGTTCGGCGCGTCCCATTGCTGCGTGGTGTTATAGGTCGACGTCGTGAGGCCGCCCTGCTTGAGCAGCACATTCTGCACGGTCTGGGCGGTCTTCCACGCGCGATCGGGCCACGCCACGCCGGCCATCAGCGGATACAGCATCGCCGGTGTCTGGTTGTCGCGCGACTTGCCGAGTTGCCAGTCATAGTCGCCGTAGTAGCCGTTGCTATTCCACAGATAGCGGTTGATGCCTTGCGCGCGCCGCGCCGCGTAGCCGATGAACTGCGCGACGCAACGGAAGTCGCGTGTCTCCGAGCAGCCGCGCGCGATCGTCGTCTCCAGATGGAACAACAGGCTGTTCAGATCGACCGGGATGATCGATGTCGTGCGCACCGTTGCGAGCGTCTGGTTGTCGCCGAACCAGCGTGAGCTGAAATCCCAGCCGCTTTCGGCGGTCGCGCGCAGATCGCGGTAGACCTGGTTGGCCGGCCGGGCGCTCGCCTGCGCGGTCTGCACGTCCTCGAGGTACGACTCGTCGCGCGGCGTGTCCAGATCGTCCCAGTAGCGGTTCAGCACGGTGCCATCGTTGAGCACGACCACATTGTGCGTAGCGCCGCCGGGCGGCGTGCTGGACGAGCCTTGCATCCAGTACGCGTACTCCTTGCGCAGCACAGGCAGGTACTTCTGATAAACCTTGTTGCCTTCCTTTTGCGCCGCGAGCTCCACCATATACGAGTAGAACGGCGGCTGCGAGCGGCTCAGATAGTACGTGCGATTGCCGTTCGGTATGTGGCCGAACGTGTCGATCATGTACGCGAAGTTGTCGAGCATATCGTCGACGAGATCTTCACGTCCGGACTCCTGCAGCCCCAGCATCGTGAAATAGGTATCCCAGTAGTAGCCTTCGCGAAAGCGGCCGCCCGGCACGACGTATGGTTTGGGCAGCGGGATCAGCGAGCTGTAGTCGGGCGCGCTCGTCGTCGTGCGCGTGAGGCCGTCCCAGAGCCAGTCGATGTGCTCGCGCAGACTCTGGTTCGGCGGCGGCGTGATGCTCTGATCGGGCGGCGGCGTGAAGTACTGGCTGACGAATTTCTGCAGCGAAAAGCCGGGCTGGTTCTTCTGCGTTTCGTATAGCTGGACGATCGCGGCGGGATTGCCATTCGGCGTCGCGTCGACGAACGTCTTCTGGTCGGCGAAGATCTGCGCGGTTTGCACGGCGACGAACAGATCGCCGTACAGAATGTCGGGCGCCGGCGGCAGCGTAGCGCCCACCTGGATATCGGCCAGACAGCTCGCGGATGAGAAGACGAGCGAGGCGATGCAGGCGACGCCGAGCGTGATCGGCGAACGCCGCGGCACGAAGTACTTATTTGAGCTGGGGAAGAGATGCGCGGTTGATGCATTGCGGCTGCGAGACAGTGATTGAATGCTCATGATGCCTCCAAGGTTGTGGGCATTTCACTGGTCTCATCGCGTGCCATTCGAGGTCGTCTCCCGGCGACATGCGAGTCCGACACGAGGGTGGCCGGATCAATGGCTCCGAAAGCATCGCACGCTTTCGAAGCATCAGGCAACTGCGGCGCAGCAGAGCGTGCATGCATTCAGCACGAAGAATGAAACGTGATGAACGAGGGAGAAGGTGCGCGTAATGGCGTATCCGCGCTTGCTTCGTGATTCGAAGCAATGGAAGCGTTGATCGCGAGCGATTGCGCGGCAGAAACCGCTCAGCGAGCAAGCGGCGTACCTGCGTCGACCATTCGGCAGCTCGGCGCGGGTACGCGAGAACAACGAGAAAATTACTGCGCGATAGGCTGAGTCACGTCCGTGCCGAACCAGTGCATCGAGATCTTCTTGAGCGTGCCGTCCTGCTTCATTTGGGTCAGCGCGTCGTCGAGTGCTTTCGCGAACTTCGGATTGTCCTTGCGGAACGGGATGCCCATTTCCTGCTCGGCGCCTTTCAGCACCGCGCCCGTACGCAACGGCAACTGCGAGTTCTTGATGATGTACGGCAGCATCAGCCGGTCGTCGATCGTCGCATCGATACGCCTGGCGGCGAGATCGCGCAGTTTCTCGGGCGCACCCGGATAAGTTTGCACGTTGATGCCAGGTACCGCGCGGGCCATCTGGTCGTAGTTGGTGCCGAGCGTCACGCCGATCTTCTTGTCGCCCTTGAATTCGTCGAGCGATTTGAACTCACGCTTGTCGTCCGCCCGTTGGATCAGCTGCGCGGCCGAGTACGTGTACGGCTGGCTGAAATCAAGAACCTGTTTGCGTTGCGGGGTAATGGTGACCTGATTGATGATCACGTCGAATTTGCCGCTCTGCAGCGCCGCGATAATGCCGCTCCACTCGGTCGGAATGAATACCGGCTTTACGCCGAGTTTCGCCGCCACGGCTTTCGCGACATCGACGTCGAAGCCTTCGAGCTCGCCGTCCTTGTTGCGCGAGTCGAACGGCGGATAGGTGCCTTCGAGACCGATCTTCAGGACTCCGGCCTGTTTGACCGAGTCGAGCAGATCTTCGGCATGAGCCGCGACCGCGGTAAAGCTGAGAGCCGAGAGCGCCAACGCGTTTATAAGCAGCTTCGAAAGTTTCATTGAGTGTCTCCTCTGTACTTGAGTATCAGGCTGCGCAACGCAACGATTTCACCATCGCGTCGGCAACCCGGCAGTGTCGCTTCGTGGAACAAGCCGGGTTGCGCGCGTCATCCTAGCACTCCAGAAGTCGCCTGTTTTATCTTTGTTCGGAAGCGGGCGCGCGCGGATGAAACTCCGGCTTCGAAAAATCGCAGCGGCGCGATCTCGTGGTGGATAGACTGAATGCGATCGATGGGCTCTATTGTCCTCGTCCGACCGGCGCCTTCTATGTCTATCCGTCAGGCGCGGGTGTGATCGGGCGGCGTACGCCCGACGGACGCGTGATCGCCAACGACAGCGATTTCGTCATGTACCTGCTCGAAAGCCAGGACGTCGGCGTGATCCAGGGCGCGCCACCCCTACGCTCTCACCACAGTCACCCCAGCCGCTTCGATCGGCTTCGTCAATTCCGCGCGGGTCTTCTTCTCGACCACGATGGTCTGCGCGAGTTTGATCTCGCCGATCACGAACCGCGATGCGGCGTTCAGTTTCGACGATGACGCGAGCACGACCGTTTCCGCCGCCCGTGCGGCGAGCGCGCGCTTGATCGCGGCTTCCTCGAAGTCACCGGTGCTCAGCCCAGCGCTGGGATGCACGCCGGTCACCCCCATGAAGTACAGGTCGGCATGGATGCGCGAAATGCCTTCCATCGCCGCGGCGCCGACGGCCACGATCGAATGTTTGTAAAGCCGGCCGCCAATCAGGATCACCTCGACACAAGGATGCGCGGCAAGCGCCGTGGCGACGCTCGGACTATGCGTGACGATGGTCGCGTGCAAATCGGACGGCAGCGCCTGGACCAATAGCGCCGACGTGGTGCCGCCGTCGACGATCACGGTTTGCCCCGGCGCGATCAGTTCGACCGCTCGCCGAGCGATGCGCCGCTTGGCGAGCGTCTCGATGTCCTGACGCTGCTCGAATGACGCGAGCGCCGCCGACGCGGGCAACGCGCCGCCGTGGACCCGCTGCAAGCGCCCCTGCGCGGCCAGTTCGCGTAGATCGCGGCGGATCGTGTCTTCCGACACGCCAAACGCCGCGCTCAGCTCGCCTGCCAGGACCTGCCCGTTGCGCGCGAGTTCGTCGAGGATCGCTTTCTTGCGTTGGATCGTCAACATTGCATTGCACGAAATATCTTGAAAGTGCACGAAGTTGCACGATACCATGAATCATTGTCCATGGTCGACAGGAGGCGCAATGACCGCAACGAAAGACCGGGTTCGCATCGTCGGAACGACCTTGCTATCCGACGACTGGTACACGCTGAAGAAGGTGACGTTCGACTTCCTGCGTCGCGATGGCAGATGGCAGCGGCAGAACCGCGAGACCTACGATCGCGGCAACGGCGCGACGATCCTGCTGCACAGTCCGCGCACCGGCAACGTGATACTCACGCGACAATTCCGCATGCCCGCGTTCGTGAACGGTCACGACGGCATGATGATCGAAGCGCCGGGCGGGTTGCTCGACAACGCTTCGCCGGAAGAACGCATCCGGCTCGAAGTCGAGGAGGAAACGGGGTATCGCGTGGGTCAGGTCCACAAGGTTTTCGAGGCCTACATGAGCCCAGGATCCGTAACCGAAAAGCTCTACTTCTATGTCGGCGAGTACGATGCGTCGATGCGGGTCAACGACGGCGGCGGCGTCGAGGATGAAGGGGAAGATCTCGAGGTGATCGAAATGCCGTTGCACGCCGCGTTGCGAGCGGTCGACGCAGGGGAAATCGTCGACGGCAAGACGATCATGCTGTTGCAGTACGTCGCCTTGCGTGGGTTTGCGTCAGCGCGCGCAGCCTAGTTGCGTCGCGAGTTCGTGCAGATCGTCGACGATGAAGTCCCACGCCTCGTCCGCCTTCAGATCGCTCGTCTGTCGAGGGCCATGCTCGGTGGGCCGCACGACGAACGCGGTGCGCAAGCCGACGCGCCGGGCAGCGGCGAGATCGTTGTTATGTGCGGCCACGAGGCATAATTCGCGCGGCGCAATGCCGAGAATTTCCGCCGTTTCGCTATAGACCAGCGGCGAGGGTTTATAAGCGCGGACGACTTCGGCACCGAGAATGGCATCCCAAGGCAGACCGGCACGCTTTGCGATGTCCACCATCAGGCGAATGTTGCCGTTGGATAGCGGTGCGATGATGAAGCGCGCCTTCAGGCGCCGCAATGCGTCGACGGCATCGGGCCAGGGGTCCAGCCGATGCCAGGCCAGGTTCAACTCATCGATCTCCGGTTCGGGAACGTTGGCGATGCCGAAACGCGCCAGCACTTTGACGAGGTTTTCCCGGTGCAGCACGTCGAGACGCACATACGCTCTGCGTCCGCTACGCACTTCTTCCATCGCGGGCGAATACTCGCGTCGCCATGCGTCCGCGAAGTCGGATGCGTCGAGATTCGGCGCGTGCCGCTGCAGAAACGGTTGCGCTTCGCGCGCGACGCCGCTTCGCCAGTCAACCACGGTTCCGAAGACATCGAACACGAAAGCTTTGATGGCGGTTTGATGTATCGAGTCGATGCCCATGACCTTCCTTTGTGGCTCTGACGGGAACCACCCATCTTAGATGCGTGTTAGGAACTTCGCGCCAGACCTGGTATCCTGGCGGCATGAAAAAACGCAGGCCCTACCCAACGGATGTATTGGATGAAGAGTGGTATTTCGCTGCTCCGTATCTGACCTTGATGAGCAAAGACGCCCCGCAGCGCCGCTACGAATTGCGCGAGATTGAATCTCTGCGGCTGCCTCTCCCCGCCTTCTGACGATCATTCGAGGGTCGGCGACTTCGTGATTCGGACCGCGGGCGCCGGTACGAGATATCGCCCCCCCGGCACGGCGGCGGCGATATGCAACGCACCGGTTTCGATACGGTCCAGCAAGCCGCGCAGTTTCAGGGCACGCTTTTCGACGCCATGCCACGACATCATTGCAAAGAGAAGTGTGAGGGCGAGGGAAATCGGAAAATGAACGTACCAGGTGAGGGCGGCCGGGGCAAGCATCGCGGCCACAGATTGCTGTATCGGGAAACCGTAAAGAAAGATGCCGTATGAGTAGTCACCGCTTGCGACAAAGCGGTGGCGTCTTGGTTGCGTGAGTCCGAGAAAGACGGTCAGATAGGCGGCGGGCAGCGCCGCGAAGTAATCCGCGCCGCGAACGGATAGGCAAATCACTGCGACGAGGCCAGATAGCACACAGAGCCATGAACTCCAGACGATCCGGTTGCGGAACTGGTACGCGCAAACGCCATAGAAGAAACAGAGAACGAGCATCGGTCCGTGTACGGTCATACCAGCCGAACCGGAACGGTGCGCAAGCGCAACGAGTAAGACGTTCGCACCAATCGATGCGGCGAGTAAAAGATGCGGTCGTTGTGCCATGCCGGCATACGACGCAATAGTCAATGCGACGTAACAGGCTAGTTCGAACGGTAACGTCCACAATTGCTGATTGATCGCATCCGGCCAAGGATTGTTGGCGAACATACCTGGCAGCTCGAAATGAACGTCTCCGAGAATGTTCAGGAAGTACGCCCGGAACTCGGGATCAGTGAAATATTGATGAAGTGGAAGCGTGGTAAAGAACGGCCCGATCAGCAATGCGGCGATCAGCGTGTCGACCGCCAATGCAGGTAGCAGCCGCAGTACCCGCAGCCCACAGAAGGAAACGATCGTGCGGCAACGTTCGAAGCTGCCAGCAACCAGGAAACCGCTCAGAGCGAAGAACATTGGCAAAATTAGCGCGAGCGGTGCTCGTGCAGGCCCGGACCATACCGCTTGAGTGAACTTGTGACCATAACAGACGTTAATGGTGTGGCTCGCGACCACGAGGACGGCGAGCACGAGACGCATGTAGTCGAAACCCGATGGCCTGTTTTTCGCATCGGCAAGCCGCGATCCGAGTGTCGTTGCGAGTGGGGACATCACTCCGTCCTCCGTGAGGATGGGTCTTGTACAGCGGTGGCGGGTAGCCTGACGGTGAATGGCATCAGCAGATAATCAACCAGACCGTCAGGTTCATCAGTGTAGTCAAGACCGACATCGGGCCATTCGCCTTTCTTCGGGAAGTGTGCGGTCCCAAACAATACGTCCCATAAGGTCACGACTGCAGCGAAATTTCGGTTGTAATGGCGCAACTCGACTGAATGATGAATTCGATGAAATCGATTGTCTGGGAACAGATAGGAAATCGGGCCAAAGCTGATGCGTGTATCAGCGTGCTCGAAGGTGCCCTGAATGAGTATCACCATGCCAATCAACGACCATAGGAATGGAGGATGGAAGTCGATCAATAGTGCCATTGGAAGCGTGACAACGAGGGGACGGAGCAACTCCTCCGATACATGCATATTGCAGTTCCACACATTCATCTCGCGAATCGAATGGTGGACCTGGTGGAACCGCCATAAGAAACCGAACGTATGCTGCGCGCGATGGAACCAGTAGTACAGCAAATCACCAATCAGTAACGCCCCAGCGATAGCAAGTGCGATGCCGGTGGCGCGCCAGACTGGCCGCGGCGAATCCAATACGCCGTCAAGCGCTATCGAGAAAAGCGGTCGGATATGCAGTGCGACGATCACAGAATGATAAATTTCGAAGAAAAGCCCACCTATAAACAAATAACAAATGTGAAACAGAATGCCGCGTGCGCGTGATGCAAACGACACCTTGCCATACGGCAGCATTATCTCGACGGCGACGCAGAGAATAGAGGCAACAGCTACGCGCTCTCCCGCACGCAAGGTATGAGCAACATAAGTCAACACATCGAACGTTTGCATCTTTTTCCCCGATTCGAGATGTGGAGGTCTTCGAATGCTGTGCTGCACAACGCTGCTATGAGGATAGTGGGACACGGGTGCTCTCGGGGGCGCATCACACCGTCAGTTTCGGCCATCATTCAGCGGGTATCGCCTATATGTAATACGAATTATGTTTTATGGCCGTACGTAAACGGCGGTTTCAAGGTCGAAGCGCAACGGCGGGTTTAATGCTTAGAGCCTTGAGGTTGAGCTGCTGAAGCAAGTGTTGGGGCAAAGACCTCGAATGGCGAATGGAAGGCGCGTTTGATCGTTTCGTGACGGTCTACGCGGCGAAATATCGAAGGCAACGGAAACGTTGAAGAAGGACCGGGAAAGCCTGCTGGCGTTTTACGACTTCCCGGCTGAGCACTGGCAGCATTTGCGGACCACGAATGCGATTGAGTCGACGTTCGCGACGGTGCGACACCGTACGACGCGCACGCGCAACTGTGTGTCGCGACCCACCTTCCTTGGTCTGGCATTCAAGCTGATCGAGGAAGCCGAGAAAGCCTGGCGCCGCGTCAAGGGCCCGAAAAGATCAAGCTGTTGCTGGAAGGCATTGCCTTCAGGGATGGCGAACCGGTGAAAGACGATCAACCGGTTCAGCAGAAACTCGCCGCGTGAAGTCCCTGCTCATCAAGTTGCCTATACATCATGCATGGACGCCCCCGGCTTGCCAAGTTCTCGTTTGCAACGGATTGAAGGTAACGATTGCAGCCATGCATCCGGACTTCAATGGCCGGCGTAGGCCGGCGGTCCCTGATGCGTTGCAATCATCGATCATCTGAAAAGGACGGGGACGCTATGGCGACCGGGGACGCTTCGACCGCAACGCAGTCCGTATGGGGCGATGCATCTGCTAAACGAGTGTCAACCGTTTACGGGTTTTGCCTGGTCTCATGCGTGTCGATTCCCGCAACGCGGGCGCGTCGCGACAGTATGTCCAACCCCTCCAGTGAAAGGCACACTCATCATGGCTACCGGAACCGTCAAATTCCACCGTGTTTTGCGCACGACGCCCGAGCGTATCTATCGCGCGTTCCTCGAACCCGCCGCGATGGCGAAATGGCTACCGCCGCATGGCTTCACCTGCGACGTGCATCAGATGGATGCGCGCGTCGGCGGCACCTACAGGATGTCGTTTCATAACTTCGGCTCGGGCAAGGGGCACTCGTTCGGCGGCGAGTACATCGAACTGGTGCCGTTCGAAAAGATCCGCTATTCGGACCGTTTCGACGACCCGAATCTGCCCGGTCAGATGCACACGACCGTTTCGTTGCGGCAGGTGTCGTGCGGGACCGAACTGAACATCGTGCAGGAAGGCATCCCCGAGATGATTCCGGTCGAGATGTGTTACCTCGGCTGGCAGGAGTCGCTCGCGCAACTGGCGAAGCTGGTCGAGCCGGAGATTGCGGACTGACATTCAATAACAGCCGCTTGCTCCCTTTCACTCAACCATGCGCGCGATGCGCTGACCTTTACGGCGTCGCGCGCTGAATCTCCGCACCGGGACTCGAGCTCGATACCCATCGAGCCGCTAAAAGATAAAACCGGTATTCACGAACTTCGAGTGATGATTCGTGACCATCGTATCGAGCAGCGTCTTGTTCAGGTCGCTCTCCTTGGCCGCGACCATGGAGCGAATCGAGAACGCGCGCAACGCATCGGTGACCGATAGCGTACCTTCCGCAGAATCCTTGCGGCCGGCAAACGGAAAGACGTCTGGGCCTCGCTGGCACTGGCTGTTGAGATTGACGCGGCACACCTGATTGACGAGCGGGTCGACCAGCGATCCAATTTGGGCAGCGTCGGTGCCGAAAATGCTGACCTGCTGACCGTGGTCCGAAGTGATGACATACTCGAGTGGTGTATCGATGTCATCGAACGGCACGACTGGGATGATCGGTCCGAACTGTTCCTCACGATAGAGCATCATCCCTTCCTTCACGGGGTACACCACGGCCGGATAGAAAAGAGTTTTGCAGAACACGCCACCCCCTTCGTTCACGACCGCCGCGCCTTTCGCTTTCGCATCGTCAATTGCCTGAGTCATGTAGGCCGTGCGATGCATGCCCGGCAGCGGTGTAATGGACACACCCTGTTCCCACGGCATGCCGACCTTGAGATTTTTGAGCGCTGCGTTAAAGCGCTGAAGAAACGTATCGACGATCGAGCGGTGCACCATCAATATCTTGAGCGCTGTGCACCGTTGACCATTGAACGACAACGTACCGAGCAGACATTCCTTCACGGCGAGGTCTATGTCGGCGTCAGCCAACACAATCGCGGCGTTTTTGGCGTCAAGGCCGAGAACGGCGCGTAGCCGATGCGACTTTGGGTGCTGTTTTTTCAGGTGGTCTGCAACCTTGCTTGAGCCGATGAGGGCAAGCACGTCGATCTTTCCTGAGGCGAGCATGTGTGGCACCACCACCGCACCCGGTGCATAAATCGTGTTGACGACGCCTTTCGGGAAAGCAGAGCGGAAAGCCTCGAGCAGTGGAAAGAACAGCAGCGTGCCATATTGGGGCGGCTTGAACACGACGGTGTTGCCCATCAGCAATGCGGGAATGAGCGTCGCGAACGTTTCGTTCAGCGGATAGTTGTAAGGCCCCATGCACAGTACGACGCCCAGCGGGGTGCGGCGAATCTGGCCGATTGTGCCCTCGGCGATGACAAAGCGCGAGTTGCTATTGTCTAGCTCCTTGAGCGCCGAGATAGTGTCTTGCATATAGCTGATGGTGCGGTCGAACTCCTTCTGCGAATCGGCAAGGCTCTTGCCGATTTCCCACATGATCAGATTCACAATCTCATGGCGACTGGCGGCCATGAGACGAATGAAGTCTTGCATGCAGCCGATGCGCTGCGCGACTGTCATCGTTGGCCACTCACCGCGGCCGTGATCGTAGGCTCGCACGGCCGCGTTCAGCGCGGCATCGCTCTCGACCTCGTCCATGACCGGATAACTGCCAATTACGACCTGTTCAGCGTCGCCGGAGGCTTGTCGCACGCAGACTGGCGACTGCACGCTCTTGCAGGCGCCATCCCATGCCTTCAGTTCTCCATCGACGAGCGAGACGCGCTGATGAATCGGCTCCGCGAGGCGGACGGAATCGGGAATATCGTCGGTGACTGGAAACAACTGCCGGAGGTTCTCGAAGTCAATATTTGCCACGTTTCGCTCCTATGTTCGTGCAGTACGCGGTGGTCCGCCAGGTGTTGGGCATTGCTCGAACGCAATCAATGCGACCGTGCCTACCCGCTGGTGACGTAACGGTACCTGTCGGACCGATCATTGGGTCGTGCGCAAGCGACTGTGCCGGTGTTTGGTGGCCGTGCTTCGCGGCGGGCGCAAGACACAGAGAGAAGCATAGCTAATGGCAGAGAACAGAGTTGAAGACGAACCGTGTTCAACACCTGATAAACGGTGAAGTCGGTTCCGACAGTGATATCACGTGGCGCGGCGCGGCACCGCCGAGCTTGCGGGCGAGCTTAGTCAGTAGCTGCGGAAATGTCCTCGTAACCGGATTCGATTAGATTCGTCATCGTGGTCTGCAGTTCGACCAACGGCGTAGCGGTCACTGCGGTCGCTACCCCGTCGGATTTCGGAAGCAGTCCGGCGAATGCCGCCATTCCCGTCCCGCATGCTGTTAGGAGTATGGTGGCAGCAAGTACGGCTGCACTGCCGCGCAGCGCTTGCTTGGGAGCGAAGTCCGCAAAACATCGCATCATGGCTATCTCCGGTTGACGCAGTTTCTGGACGCAAAGACCGTGCCGACGGAGGGGCTGTCAGGCAAGCGTGCCGCTAACGGGCTGCGTAGGCGTTGAATGCTCGCGTGACAGTGGCGACCTGGACTCGGTGGTGGGACTCACCCTACACTTTGACCGGGCAGCGACGGTCGGAAACCAACATTTCGCTGCGGAGAATTGCGCCCGCATGTTCCTGAACATTGCCCGGCAAGCGTTCAGGGATTGTCCTGTGCCGCTCGCTTGACCAACCGTATGTGCGAGGCAGCGAGGAACCCGGCGATAGTTCACTTGTTGCGAAGTCCACGTGACACTTCCGCGGCCTACGCACCGATATACTGTTTCCTCCTACCGAACAGCTGTACTAACATCGAGTAACGGTTCGAGCATTGACGACCGGGCGGGCGGGGAGGCGAGTGTGTTTTCCCCCTTGGAGAGCCAGGATGAAAGAAAACTCATCTCGTGAAATCGTCGAACTGCTGACAAAAGTGGTCGGACGCAGCGCCACGCATGTACCTAGGGGGCAGAGCCGCCGCAGTGCCTCAAAAGCGATTGACCGGCTTGAAGAGATCAAACGGAACGCCGCGTTTGCTCGCCAATACGAATCAGCACCGGAACCGCTACGCGAATTGGTGATGAGGCGGGCCGTAGAAGTCCACGACCTGGCGATTGCACGAGATTACGCGAGCGCCCTCAATGCGCTCAGTGCGGTTGTCGATTTCCTCTATCAACATCTTGTAGACGACTCCGGCTCAGCAACGCCGCCGAGCAAACTGGCAAGCATCGATTTGAATGCGGTTCACCGGGCTCTTCAATTCGGAGGTCTTCCGGGACAGTCGCAGCAGGACCCAGATGATGACAACCCACCGCCAGTGCGTCGCTGAACTTGCCAAGGGATAATCTCCGATGCTCTCGGGCCTATCGAAACTGCTGGACAAAGCATTTATCCTCGGCTTCTTTTTGCCGGCCCTGCTTGGCTTTACAGGCTTTCTCGCGGCAAACGCCGATATCCCGGCATTTTGCGATTTGCTACTCAAAGCGACCTCGGACAGCGACAAGGTTGGAAGCCTGTTCTCTTTCCTCATCATCGTATGGGTCCTATCGCTGATCCTGTTGGTATTGAACAACTGGTTTTATCAGGTCCTCGAAGGATACAAATGGCCATTCAATCGCGAGGCCTGGAAGCGCGATGAGCGAAATCGCCGCAATCGTCAGCTGGACCTCATAGAACGCCTCCGTACGGAACTCGCTACAGAGAACAGTACAATCGAGCGGCTTAAAGCCTCAAAGGAATCATTGGAATACAGAAAGGCTGAATCGAACCGAGCCACCGTAAGGGCGAGGCTGTACCGCAACCAGGAGCGGAACGCCCGTGATTTCCCCCGGCATGAAAATCTCGTTCTTCCTACGGCCTTTGGGAACACGTTGCGTGCATTCGAGGGTTACTCGAGCGAAGTCTATAAGGTTGACAGCATATTCGTATGGCCGCGTCTTCTTGCAGTCATCCCAAAGGACTATCAGGCAATCATCGCCGATGCGAGAGCGCCAGTCGACTTTCTGGTCGGACTCGTCGTTCTGGGTACCTTTACGTCCATCTTTACCTTGGTGCGAGCGATTGACATCTGGCTTGCCGACGGACTGGCCGGTAATTACCTGTTGGCGGATCTTTTTCAGAACGCTGCGATTGCGGCCGCCATTGCGGCAATTGCGTATCGGCTTGCGATTCTAGAGGCAAGAAGCTGGGGCGACGTTGTCAAATCAGCGTTTGACCTTTATCTGCCGGCACTCGCTGAGAAATTAGGTTTTGTTCTCCCGACGTCCCAGGCCGCACAGCGGGAGTTCTGGGCGGCATGGAGCACGCAGTTCCGCTTCCATGCACCGGCAAATACCGCGTGGTGGACACGTATCAAGCCGGTGACGCCAGCAGCAACGACGAAGGCGGATTGGGAGGCGACAGACTCGGCAGGCGAAAGCGACGAGGTGCGCGGAGGTTGACTGTCGAATTCGCGATTCGTGTCGAGCAGAGCTTTTGCTTCCGGACTGACAGCGACAGCGACCAGAGGCAATTGCGCTGCGTCTTATCCGACCTGGAGTTACGTGCATCATGACGCCACAGTTCGATACCGATTTACGGACCAGACTGGTCAGGGTATATGGCCACGTGCAGGGGGTAGGTTACCGGCAGGCTTGCATCAACGAGGCCACGGCTCGAGGCATCACGGGTTGGGTGCGCAACCGGATGGACGGTTCGGTCGAGGCTGTGTTGCAAGGACACGCTGAAGAACTCGAGCGAATCTGCGATTGGCTGGTTGACGGTGCCCATGCAGCTCTGGTGGACCGTCTGGAAGTCCAGGAACTATCGCCACCAGTAGCCAGGTTCGATGAATTCAAGCTCGCCGCGACGGTCTAGTTGAGTTGAGTCAACCCGCTCGCCCTAAGGCTTGAGTGCGGAAGCCAGAACGCAGCTCATCGGAAGCCTGAGGTCCCCAGTATCGCTGCGATACGCCTGCGCCTCGTGTGCGACGGCCCGTTCAATAGACGCTAGCGCGGCCGGCGTCTGCGCGTGTAGCAACGCGGAAACCCGCACGCCACCACGCAGGAGTGCATGAAAAGGTGTATTGGGAGCACGAAGCACGAGCGTGAGGTCCAACTCCCGCACCTCCGGTTGGACGAACCCGGCATCGAGTAACAGGCGCTTCGATTCCTCCCAATCGCTGAATCGGAAGAAGGGTGGTCCCGGCGGGACGGGTACGTCGGTCGTCCCGTGCTCCTCGATCGCCTTCAACACCATGCCGAAGCCAACCGCCTTGTTCGGTGTCGCCCATACCGTGAAGGCGATTCTGCCGTTAGGTTGCAGTACACGAAACGCCTCCGCGAGTGCGCGCTCGGGGTGTGCAAAGTGCAACATTCCGAAGCTGATCCCCACCGCCGAGAAGCTTGCGTCGGGAAATGGCAAATCCTCCGCGTCGCCGACGCGGAACTCAAGTGCCGGAAAGACGCGTCTCGCCTTGTCGACCATCGCGACCGAGAAATCCACCCCGGCGACATCCGCGCCGCTGCGCGCGGCGGCCGCCGCGAGATAGCCCGGGCCGCAGGCGACGTCGAGAAAACGGGCTCCCCGCCGAATGCAGAGGGTTTCGAGCATGGCCTGGTTCGACTGGGCGGTCAAATCACCAAAATACTCATGATAGGCCTGCGCGACCCGCTCCCAACCTTCGTGCTCGAAGGTACTGAAGTCGAGTTGTCCCATGCTTACCCCCACCGGTTTTACACGTTGGCAACCTTTAGCGCATGCCTATGTTCCTCGTAATCCGTATGTCTGGCTATCGGGGAAACAATCAGGCGGCGACAGAGACAGCGAACAAATGTGTGGTGCGACGCACAACCAACGTCGTCTAAAGCCGCCAGACTTTCGCGCGCGTCGGCGCTGGCTGACGCACCCCCACGAACCAATACGCCTGCTTTCTCTCTGGCGCTTCGCATTTCAGCGCCAGGTCGCGAAACGCATCACTTGCGTTAGACTGGCTCGAGCAACCGGGAGGAGACCTGGATGATACGCAAGACGCTTAATGCCTCGCAGCTTCAGCAGGAGGTCAGTCGGCGAATCCATCGACTGCAGGAAATCGTCGAGGATGGCGCGAAGATTCGCGTGCCGCGGCCGCAATTGCAAGAGGCTGACAAGACAGGCTGCAACTGGAACATGACCCACTTCGGTAACGCGATCGGCTTCGAGCGCGACATCGAGGGCGTACTCAAGGCCATGCGTGCAGAATACAACCTCAGTACCGAAGTGAAGGACACCAACAACCCGTTCGGGGACTAGTCGCGAAAGTTACAACCAGCGCGGCTCGCGCGTGAACGCCACCGTCAGCCAGCGGTCCGGGCCCGATTCGCCGATTGCGCGCGAGATCCTGTCGCGGATCTGATCGAGCTGGCGGACGCCGGCGTGCTCCATCGCCTCGGGCAACACGATATGCACCTCGACGAACAGGCCGCGGCCGACGCGCGTCGCGTAGTGCGAGTGCTTGACGAAGCCGTAGTAGGCGGTCAGTTGTTGCATCAGGTCGCGCAGTCCGCGCTCCAGATCCGGCGGCGTGATCAGCGACACTTCCTTGACCGCGCCGATCACGGTTCCGATCGGCATCGGGATCAGGACGAGCGTCAGTAGTGCGAGCACGCCGGGGTCGATGTACGGTGTCAGGTGGCCGTGCCCGATTCGTTCGAGCAGCCATGCAATCGAAAACGCCAGCAACAGCGCCGCGCTGACGCACGCCGACATCAGCCAGCTCTTGATGTCGAGCCCTATCAGTTCGGAGTCGATCGCGCGATTCACGCGCCGCTCGCGCAAGAACATGACGAAGGCGAACGTGGCAACCACCACTGCGTAGAAGACGCCCCAGCCGAACTCGAGCTCGTGGCCGCCGTCGAGCAGGCCTTTGAGCGCGTTGATGAAAGCGTAAAAGCACAGCACCGACAGCAGACTGCCGTTGAACACGAGCACGAGCGGTTCGATGTGCCAGAAGCCGTGCTGGAAGCGTCGACTGCTCTCTTGCCGAAGCGGGCTCCATCGAGGAGCCCGCGTGCTTCATGAATAGAGGAGCCGGCTCAGGTCTGGTTGCCCCACAGATCGTCAATCGCGCGGATTGCCAGCAAGTATCCGTTTGCGCCAGCCCCGCAAATTACCGCGGTAGCCGCCACCGAAATCGTCGAGTGACGATATTCCTCCGAGCGTCGGTGGATGTTGGTGATATGCAATTCCACTACAGGTCGGCGGATGAGCTTGACTGCGTCGAGCACCGGAATCCGACCGAATGAAAAGCCGGCTGGATTGATGATCAGCGCGGCGTCCTGCAAGAACGCTTCCTGGATCCAGTCGATCAGCTCGCTTTCGCTGTTCGTTTGTCGGAATACGCAGTCGAACTCGAGGGCGTCGGCCAGCGCGAGGCAGTTCTGTTCGATGTCCTTCAGCGTAGTGCTGCCATAAAGATGAGGCTCCCGCGCGCCCAGCATGTTCAGGTTGGAGCCATTGAGGATGTAGAGTTTGCGAGTCATGGTGTCAGTGTGTAGAAGAGCGTTCCAGGGCCGTGTCTTTGGTTTCCCGGGATATTGCGATCATCAGGAAGGAGATCAGGTTCAGCGAGCCGCAGACCGCCACGATGGCCCAAGGGGAACCGTTAAAGGCATTGAGCAGCGCCACGGCGACGATTGGCATCGGGCCGCCGGTGAGCAGGTTGGCTCCCGAGTACGACAGTGCGGATCCCGTGTAGCGCGCATCGGTCGGAAATGACTCGGCGAACCACACCGGCTGGATGCCGCTCTGGAACTGTGTGAAGCCGAGGAAGGCGCCCATCACGGCCATCGTCATGGCGATCGAGTTCTGGTTGAGAATCGGAAAGTAGATCAGGCAGCAGATCAGCGTGCAGAACGAGCCGATCATCAGCGCACGTTTGCGTCCGATCCGATCGCTCAGATAACCGCCCGCCAGCGCTCCCGCGATGGCACAGACATTCGCAACCATCAGCAGCATGAAACCGGTCTGCTTTGGTACGCCGAGGTGTTTCGTCAGATAGCTGAGCGAGAAAACCACGATCAGATAAAACAGTGCGGCCGGGCCACAGAAGAACAGCGTCAGGCGAAGCGCGGTGCGCCAGTGATATTTGAAAACGGTGCCTAGCGGATTGGCAGCGCGTGTGGGCGAGCCACTCTTCCTGAGCGCCTCGAAGGCGGGTGTCTCGCTAACCTTCCTGCGGATGTAGATGCCCAGCAGCACCAGCACAAAGCTTGCGAGGAACGGGACTCGCCATCCCCAGGAGTCGAAGTCGTCCGATGAAAGCAACGCGGCCAGTGTAAAGAGCGAGAAGTTGGCGAGAATCTGGCTGAGTGGCGAGCAGATGCCAAGCAGGCCCGAATACCAACCGCGTCGGTTAGCAGACGCATGCTCGACCGCCATCAGTTGCGCGCCCGTCGACTCGCCGCCAAGCGCGAATCCCTGGATGATGCGCAGTGTCACCAGCAACGTCGGCGCGAAGATGCCAACCTGGTGGTAAGTGGGCAACAGCCCCATCAGGAACGATGAAGCTCCCATTACCGACACGGTGATAAGCATCAGTTTGCGGCGTCCCCAACGGTCCCCGAGCATCCCGCAGATCACCGCGCCTAGCGGGCGTGCGGCCAGCCCTGCCCAGAAACTAGCCAACGACGCGAGCAACGAGGCGGTCGGGTCCAGCGATGGGAAAAACAGCTTTGGAAAGATCGTGGCCGCGACCACACCATACAGCGCGAAGTCGAACCATTCGAGCGCCGTTCCGACGGTTGCGCCTGCCACCGCCCGACGCGCCATCAAGTGAGCCTGCGCGGACTGTTGTTCCGCGGCAAGGCCTGAATCAGCAAAAAATGACATGTTGTCTCCTGAATTCCTCATATGTCGAACCGTTCGTTTCTGGCGACGAACAAGTGCTATTGTTTGCGCTCGGAAAGCGAGGCGTTCCGCACCGGAACTGCATTGCACATAATGAAAATCACGCGAAATGTCGCTCAAAAACGGCCTGAGAATTCTTGATTTCCTGGCGACGCAAGCCGAAGGCGCGGGTCTTCTGGCGATTGCCGACGCTTTGTCCCTGCCCCGCAGCACGTGCCACCGCGTGCTCGCCGAGCTCATCGAAGGCGGCTATGTCAGGCAACTGGTCGATCACAGCCGCTACATTCTGACAATGCGTATGACGTCGAACGGGCTGGAATTCCTGAGCCTGACGGGCATCGCGGATATCGCCCAGCCGATCATCGAACGCGTCGCTGCGCAGACAGGTGAACTGGCGCGGCTGTCGTTGGTGGACGGCGAAGCAATCATCTGGGTGGGGAAGGCGGACGGACAGCGCATCGGCTTTCGCTACGATCCTGACATGGGCCAGGCAGCACGACTTTCATGCACGTCGACCGGACACGCATGGCTGATGACAATGACTGACGAACAGGCGGCGGCACTGGTTTTGAAGCAGGGTTTTGGACAGCCCAATGAGTTTGGACCCAATGCGCCGACGACGCTCAAGGCGCTGCTGGGCTTCCTGCACGCTGCGCGCGTGCGTGGCTACGCGATGATCGACGAGGTGTTTGCCCCGCGCATGTCAGCGGTGGCGGTGCCCGTGGTGAGCGGCTCGCGTTGCGTCGGCGTCATCAGTTTGGCCGGTCCGCGGGTGCGGCTGACGACCGAGAAGATTCACGAGTACTCGATGCTGTTGCGCGAGGCGGCGAATGAACTGGCCCAGCTAAGCAATATGGCGGGATTCCCGAGTCGGCCGCCGCTCGGCAAGGGATGACGAGACACAAGTGTAAAGCCATCCGAGCGGCGAACTTCGTCCGCTTCGCGCCGAACTGCGGTCTCCGATACGTTGGCGCAGATGACCGAACGTCTTCCTGTCGGATGCGCAACTAACGGTCGGGCGCCATGCTGCCATCACACTCGGGCTTCGCCCCAAAACCCGCTGACAAAGGCGGCCACGACGACTTGCCGTCGCTGCGTTATGTCTGGTTGGCACCGGGATAGCACGCTTGCATCGAAGCGACTTCGCTTTCGTACAGCAAACACGTCGCTCATCTGCCGTGCCCGCTTTACTTCGTCACTGTGCAGATAGATCGACGTCGTCGATACAGACGCGTGCCGCAGATAGCCGAAGTCGAACAGGAAGCGCAGCCGTTGCGCGGCCGGGGCTGACCAGCCAAACGACCACTCGAATCCATCGGCGATCGTGCGCACGCACGCCCCGCGGCCCCGCGTCGGGCCAACGAGTTTTTCGACCTCAGAACGCAGTGATCTGTTGCCGCCATGATTTTCCCTTCGATAGACGATGAATCGATGCGATGGAGATCGGTGCGTGCGTCCAATCGGCGCCGGAGGAATGTCGTCTCAGGAAATGCTGGTTTCAGCCGTCAGGACTTCCGGAATCGGAACTAGCATGCAGAACGGCATTTAAGGATTTTTGCCCCTCGGCGGGGGCTTTTCTAATTGGGTGCGCTGGAGGCCTTCATGCGACGCGTTCGTACCCAGCCCGCGATGCTCAAAGATCGAGAACCAGCTCCGCGGATTTCGCACGCGACACGCAAACCATGATCTGCGTTTCTTTCTCGTCGTCGCGCAGCACGAGGTCCCGGTGATCCACCTCCCCTGAGCACAACGCTGTCTTGCACGAGCCGCAGGTGCCGCTTTCGCACGAACTCGGCACGCGCACGTTGGCGTCGCGCAGCACCTCGAGGATCGAGCGATTGGCGGGAATGTCGAACGACGTGCCGCTGCGCGAAAGCCGCACGGTGAACGGCGTGCTTTCGCGCGCATCCGCATTGCTTGCACCGAAGCTCTCGAAGTGCACCGTGCCCGACGGCCAGTGGCCGGTCATGTCCCGCACGGTGTCCATCAGCGCTTGCGGGCCGCAGCAGTACACGTGTTGCGCCGACTTCGACCTCTCGAACACAGGCCAGAAGTCGAATGCTTTCGACGGGTCGCCGTGATCGTGATGAATCTTCACGTCCGAACGCCATTCGTCGCTGGTCAGTTCCTCGAAGAACGCCGTGCCTTCCTGATCGCGGGCGAGGTAATACAGCTTGAACGAGCGCAGGCCTTCCGCCCGCAACTGCCGTGCCATCGACAACATCGGCGTGATACCGATGCCGCCCGCGACGAGAACGAATGACTTTGCGCGCTCATCGAGGGGAAACTCGTTGCGGGGCAAAGAGACGTCCACGGTGCCGCCCTCGGCCGTATCGTCGATGAAGCTCATCGAACCGCCCCGTCCGTTGCTGTCACGCTTGACCGCGATGACGTAGCGATTGCGCTCCTGCGAGTCATTGCACAGCGAATAACTGCGTCGCGAACCGTTGGGCACCACGACGGTCAAGTTCGCGCCTGCCTCGAACGGCGGCAACGGTGCGCCTTGCGGGTCGGTCAGTTCAAAGCGCCAGACGTCGCGGGCGATCTTCTCCTTGCCAGCAATGTTCAGACGACGAAAACCGTCTTCCGATGGGGGCGTCATGTCTATCTCCTTCTGACCAGTCCAGTCTTGCATTGCATCAACATGGATTGCATATTATGACTAGATCTCTAATTATGCAAGTCAAGGCGCACGATTTTTCGCGATCTTGCTCTCGGTATAAACCCGTCCTTGCCAGCGACATAAAGCCGCCGTAAGCTGAATATTAGAGCTCTAATTAAACGGTGAGAGGGACGCTGTTCCGGCCGGTATCCAGAGTGAAATTCGGAGAGATTCAGTCATGGCACATTCAACGTTGCACTCAGGGGACCTATCCCTGTCTGCCATAGCCGACTCGGCGGCGGAGGAGGCGACATACCGCAAGATCACGTTAAGGCTAATGAGCTTTCTTTTCCTGTGCTGGGTCCTCAACTATCTCGATCGCGTCAACGTCAGCTTCGCGCAGCTGCAGCTGAAGCACGATCTCGGGCTGAGCGACGCGGCGTACGGACTCGGCGTGAGTCTGTTCTTTATCGGCTACATCCTGCTCGAAGTGCCGAGCACGCTGTTGCTGCGGCGCATTGGCGCCCGCAAGACCGTCACGCGGATCATGCTGCTGTGGGGCGCTATCTCGACTGCCATGGCGTTCATGACCGCTCCATGGCAGTTCTATCTCGCCCGGACGCTCCTCGGCGCGGCCGAAGCGGGCTTTTGGCCCGGCATCATCCTCTATCTCTCGTACTGGTACCCGTCGAAGCGCCGCGCTCGTATCACGTCGCGGTTCCTGCTGGCGATCGCGGTTGCGGGGATTGTCGGCGGCCCGCTTTCTGGCTTCATCCTGCAAAACTTCATGGACGTATGGGGCTTTCGCAACTGGCAGTGGCTGTTCTTCCTTGAAGGCGTCCCCGCCGTGATTGCCGGTGTCGTTGCCTACTTCTACCTGATCGACCGGCCGCAAGATGCAAGGTGGCTGACCGAGGATCAAAAACGAATTGTCATCGGCGCGCTCGACGAGGAAGGTCGCAGCAAGCCGCATAACTCGCCGAGCACACTCCTCGCGGCGCTGCGCGACCCGCGCGTGTACGTGATTGCCGCGGGCTGGGCCACGGTGCCCATTTGCGGAACCATCCTCAATTACTGGACGCCCACGATCATCAAACAGGCGGGCGTTTCCGACCTGTTGCAGATCGGCTTCCTGTCGGCGCTGCCTTATATCGTCGGCGCGGTTGCCATGCTGCTGATCGCACGCAGCTCCGACCTGCGGCTCGAGCGCCGCTGGCACTTCGTGCTGTCGACGACAGCGGGCGCCACGGGCGCGGTGCTCCTGACGGTGCTGACGCACAACTCGGTTGCCGCCATCGCGTGCCTGAGTCTCGTTTCGGTGAGCTATTTCGCGGCCGCAGCCATTATCTGGACCATTCCGCCGAACTACCTGAAGGGCGCGGCAGCCGCCGGCGGCATTGGCGTGATCAGTAGTCTCGGTCAGGTGGGCGCTTTCTTCGCACCAATCGTCCTCGGCTGGGTGAAGAGCGTGACCGGCAGCTTTTCGGCCGGCATCCTGCTGGTGGCGGCGCTCGTTTTCATCGGCGGCATCGCCGTCTTCTTCGGCGTGCCGCGCGAGCGGCAGGCACAGCAATCCGGCGCGTGACGATGCACGCGACGGCAAGCATTTTGACAGTCAGACAGGAGCAGGAATGAGCAAGCTTCAACTTTCCATCGCGGTGGGCAACTACGACCGGATGCGGCCGCTGATCGACGGCGACGTCCAGATCGACGGTGTCGATCCGGTGTTCATGCTGCAGGACCCGGAGGAAATCTTCTTTCGTGCGTTCCGGCACGCCGATTACGACATTTGCGAGCTTTCGCTCAGCAGCTATTCGGTGAAGACGGCCGCGGGCACGTCGCCCTACATCGCGGTGCCGGTCTTTCCGTCGCGCGCGTTCCGACACAGCTCGGTCTACGTGCGTTCCGACCGTGGGATCGACCGGCCCGAGGACCTGAAAGGCAAACGCATCGGCGTGCCGGAATACCAGCTCACGGCCAACGTATGGGTGCGGCTCTTTCTCGAAGAGGAATATGGCGTGAAGGCGTCGGATATCCGCTGGGTGCGGGGCGGCTACGAGGATCCGACGCGCGTGGAGAAGATTGCGCTCAAGCTGCCTGAAGGCGTCGTGCTGGAAAGCGCACCCGAAGGGCAGACGATCTCGAACCTGCTGGCCGAAGGCGAGATTGACGGCGTGATCGGACCGCGCGCGCCGTCGTGCTTCGACCGTGGGCATCCGAAGGTCAAGTACCTTTTCGATGATCCGCAGAAAAGCGCCGCCGAATGGTACGAGCACAGGCAGCTCTTCCCGATCATGCACACGCTGGGCATTCGCAAGACGCTCGCGGTTCAGCACCCGTGGCTGCCCGGCGCGATCGCGAAAGCGTTCGAGCAATCGAAGGAAGTGGCGCTGGCCCGTTTGAGCGACACCTCGGCGACCAAGGTGACGCTGCCGTTCGTCGAGGACCAGTTGCGCAATGCACGGCGTCTGATGGGGCACGACTTCTGGTCGTACGGATTCGCGAACAACGAGCATGTGATCGACCGCTTCCTCGCGCAGCACCACGCTGAGGGATTGTCGAGCCGTCGCCTGCAGCCTGCCGAACTGTTCCACCCGGCCAGCCTGGAGCGATTCAAGATCTGACCTCTCGCGGCGGTTGTTCGAGCCGTCGCGCATCCGGCAGGCGCTGGGTGCGCGACGGATGCGCCGAAGGGGACAATACATCCAATATACTCAGTAATCCAGAAGACAGATGAACATGAAGAGACACACATTCCCGCTCGCCTGCGGCGGGTTGCTGACGCTCGCCTGCACGTCGGCCCATGCGCAGAGTTCGGTCACGCTCTACGGCATCGTTGATGCGGGCGTCGAGTACGTCAATCGGGTGCCCCAGGGCAGTCAGACGGGCTCGGTGATCCGGGAACAGTCGGGCAATCTCGCCGGATCGCGCTGGGGGCTCAAGGGATCAGAAGACCTTGGCGGCGGCTACAAGGCCGTGTTTACGCTGGAGGGCGGGTTCAACGTGAACACCGGCGCGCTAGGTCAGAACGGACGGCTGTTCGGCCGCAAGGCATTCGTTGGCGTCTCAACGCCGTACGGCACGCTCACGCTCGGACGTCACCAGAACCTGCTCTACGAGCTGATGTACAAGTACGACGCGCTGACGTTCAACCCCAGCTACTCCGCGCAAAGCATGGACAGCCAGTTCGTGAATCGCGCGGACAATTCGGTGCGCTATGGCGTGCACCTCGGCGGCGTCACGTTCGCGGCACTGTACAGCACCGGGTTCGACGCGACGATTCCGAACGGTGGGAGCGTGCCCGGCGCAACGAAGGTGGGCCGCGAAATGAGCGCGGCGCTCCTGTACGATCGCGGGCCGTTCAGCATCGGGTTGACGTACGACCAGTTGCAGGGCACCTCGATCGCGACACAGAGCAATGCGCAGCAGCGAGCGCTGCTCGGCGTGTCGTACGACTTCGGGCCGGTCACGACGCTGGCCGGCCTGCGCTGGCTGAACACGCGCAATACGGATGTGCCGCCGAGCTCGCTGCTCTATTGGGGCGGCGTGACCTGGAGGGTGAATGCGCCGCTTGCCATTTCCGCCAGCGTCTATCACACGCAGTTTCGCAATCCGCACGGCGGCCCGACGATGGGGGTATTGCTCGTCGACTACTCGCTGTCCAGGCGCACCGACGTGTATGCGGAAGGGGCGTATGTCTCCAACCGTTCATTCTCCAATGTCGGTATTCGTGGCACAGGCGTGGACATTGCGCCAGGCATGGACCAGGCGGGCGTGACCGTGGGCATTCGCCACACCTTCTGAGCGGCCTAGGCGATGCGCTCCAGCGCCTCTCGTGCCGGCTAAAGCGCTATGATTGTCACCGGTCTGGTCACAATAACAGCGAGGAAGGTATGGCAGCAGCACGTACTTCGGGCAAGGGCGGGGGCGCGAGCGAGGACCCCATCCTGCGGCACTGGCGCGAGGCGGTTCCGGATGACCGTCTTGCTCACCTGGTGAAGGATGCAGGCCGCGCGATGATTCGCGGTCTGCAAATGCGCCTGGCGCAGCATGAAGTCTCGTTCGGCCACTGGGCTTATCTGCGTGTGCTATGGGTCACCGACGGGCTTACGCAGAAGGAGCTCAGCGACGAGACCGGCACCACCACGCCCACCACGTTCAGTGCGGTGTCGGCAATGGAAAAGCTCGGGTATGTCGAGCGCCGCTATGAACCCGGCAATCGCAAGAACACGCACGTCTGCCTCACGCCGCGCGGCCGGAGCCTGAAAAACAAGCTCGTCCCGCTCGCGGAAGAAGTCAACGAAATTAGCGTCAGGGGCCTGAAAACCACCGAGATCAACGTCGCGCGGAAGGTTCTGCTGACGATCATCGAGAACATGGCACGCGACGAATCCGAGTCGGACAACCCGGCGCTGCGCATTCCGTCGACGCGGGAAGTGGGCAATCTGATCGCGGCACGCGGCGAAGAAATCGATCAGGATTGAGGCGCAGCTCAGCATTTCAGGTCCTTCCCGAGTAGCAAATTAATTATAGATCTAATAATATAGGCGGGCGTGCCAGGTCCACGACAGGCACGACGGCAGACCACCGACGGCATTCTGATCAAGGAAAACCACATCGCGGCGGGCGGCGGCATTGCGTCGACGCTTCGCGCCACTCAAGCATTGGGTGCGGGTGTGCCCGTGCAGGTCGAGGCGGAGACGCTCGATGAGTTAAAGGAAGCGTTGGCTGGGGGCGCCGCGGCGATTCTGCTCGACAATTTCTCGATCGAGACGATGCGCGAGGCTGTGCGTGGCATCGGAGGCGCGCCGAGCTGGAAGTCTCGGGCGGTGTGACCGAGCAGACGCTGCGAACCATTGCCGAGACCGGCGTGGACGGTATTTCGTTAGGTAAGCTGACGAAGAACGTCGGGGCGATTGATTTTTCGCGGCGCTTCGCGGCGTTCGCCGGGTAACGAGATCGGGGCGTATGTGTGCGCCCCGTAGAAGGAAGCGCTGACAAAAAATCCCTCGTTTTAACTGTATATGGCTCAGTTCAAACGAGGGCAATGAGGGCTTTTGCGCTTACCGCGAACTATCAAAGCGTTACATCTGCGCCCGTTTCGCTTGACTTCAGAATCGCGATACAGATTTCCAGCGTGCCCTTTGCCCATTCGCCGTCGTGAAGGGGCGAGTGTCCGTCGACGACCGCGCCATACAACTCGTCGATGACTTCGGCGCGCGGCACGACGGGTGCAGGCAGTGGCAGCGTTTGGCGCTGCTCGTCGCCGTAGACGACGATCGAATCGGGCAGCGGGCGCAGGTCCGCGCGTTCGCACGAGACGATGATCGGACCGAAATGCTGATGAAAGCGCGGCGGCTCGTCCGCGGCGGCCGTCGGCGGCTTGTATGCCGATCCGCCGTAGGTGCCGGCCGCCTTGAGTCTGGCTTCGTCGCCCGAGGACGCGAGCGTCTCCAGACGGCGGCGGGCGCTCCCGTACATGTCGGGGCTTGTGCGATCGCCCATTTCGCCGATCCAGCCGCTCCACTCTTCGGTATTGAAGTGGCCATAGCCGTTGTACGAGAGCGAGGCATAAGCACCGTTCTCGAACCAGATCAGCGCCGAATAAGCACCTTCGGTTGGGCGTGACGAATCCCACCGTCCCACACTCGCGCGCAGCCGCGTCGCGCGCGAGCTGGCGAGCATTCGCACGATGTCGACCTGGTGAGCCGCCTGGCTGAAGACGGCGCCGCCACCTTCAGCCGTGGCCAGCTCCTCGGGCCGGCGCGGGCGGTAAAGGTAGTCGGTGTAGTTCACGGCCTGGATCATTTTCACCGCGCCGAAATCGCCGCGCCTGATCAATTCGCGCGTACACAGGTACGGCGTGTCGAAACTGTGGCAATGCCCGACGATCAGATGCACGTTCGCTGCGCGGCATGCAGCGATCATGCGATCGCAGTCCGCAGCGGCGAGCGCTATCGGCTTTTCGACCAGCACGTGTTTGCCTTTTGCCGCGGCAATTTCAGTGTGCTGCGCGTGGAACTGGTGCGGACTCGCAACGTAGATGATCTCGACGTTGGG
This sequence comes from Paraburkholderia tuberum STM678, assembly GCF_902833905.1. Lineage (GTDB taxonomy): Bacteria > Pseudomonadota > Gammaproteobacteria > Burkholderiales > Burkholderiaceae > Paraburkholderia > Paraburkholderia tuberum. The sequence continues at coordinate 180,637 of NZ_CADFGP010000001.1, forward strand.
GTCATCCGCCAACTCCGCCACGTCCGCATAGGTGGGCGCAGCGAAGTCGGCGGCGAACTGCCGCCGCGCTTCGTCACGCGGATCGCACGCAGCGACGAGCTGGACTCTGGGGTCGCGCAGGAAGGTCGGCAACATCAGCGAGAATGCCCGTCCCAGTCCTGCGACCCCGATACGCAAACGGCGCTGCTCCATGGCCGTGTGTCTCCCGTTATTGCTTGACCTGATAGTCCGTTGCAAGCGCGGACGGTTGGTCGGCCGGTTCCGGATTCTTTTTGCTGACGTAGCGCGCAGCATACGTGCGCCAGTCGATTTCCTTCGGCACGACAGCCTGGTACGAACACACTTCCCGGGAAATCGCCTTTGCACCGGTGCCAATTGCTTCGCCATCCTTCTCGAATTCGGCGATCGCATCGATCATGCGGCGACGGAATTCGACGATGGCGAGATCGCTCGCGCCGAGGCGCTCGTCCGAGCGGTTCGCAATCGGGCCCATCGTGACCCACATGGCGATGTCCTGGTTCGGGAAGCCCGAAATGCCAGTGAAATTGCCAGCCTTCATCGCCTGGCGGTCCTGCCAGAAGCGGTTGTCGTGATTGCGCAGCGGACGATAGTACTGGTCGAGATCAACACCGACCTGCTGACGCAGGAACTTGCGCCACGTTTCGTTTTCCGGCGTCGTCTCCGGATCGCCCCAGGCGATGAAGTAGAACGCCGTGTTCGTGTCGTCCATCGGCACATTGATGTTCGCAACGTTGTAAAGATTGTTCGGCGGAATCAGCACCGTTCCCGGCGCCACGAACACCGTGGAGCGCACGTAGTCGTGCGTGTTGGCGTTGAAGATCGGGCGGCGCAGCGCGGCGTAACGGAAGCCGTAGTCGGTGCGCTCGACCTGCAGGCGCGGGGCCTTGTCGGTGGACGGGCGCAACCAGTTCTTCCCGGTCGCTTCGGCGCCGCCGACGCGTGCCGGCACGAAGTCGGACGAATGCAGGCTGGAGCTGTGCGCGGAGTCGATCGCGCCTTCGAGGATTTGCGCCCAATTGCACGGCAGCAGCGCCTTGGCGATGCTCACGCGGGTGTCGGCAGTCGGCGCCCAGGCCGGCGGCACGAATTCGGGGATGGCGTCTTGCGGGCCCATATACGCCCACACCATGCCGCCCCATTCCTGCACTGGATAGGCCTTGTGCTTGACCTTGTCGGTCATGCAGCTCGCTGCCGGCTCGGACACCATTTCAAGCACGTTGCCCGCGACGTCGAACTTCCAGCCGTGATACAGGCAGCGCAGGCCGGAGTCTTCATTGCGGCCGTAGACGAGCGATGCGCGACGGTGCGGGCAGTACTCGTCCAGCACACCAACGCTGCCTTCCGAGTCCCGGAATACGACGAGGTCTTCGCCAAATACGCGCGCTTTGACCGGCGCACCATCCGGCTCGCTGACTTCTTCGATGAGGCAAACCGGCGTCCAGTGCCGTCGCATCAGTTGGCCCATCGGGGCATCGCCTTCAACGCGGCACAGCAATTCATTTTCTTGGTGGGTCAGCATGTAATGTCTCCCGGCGACAGGTCGCCTTCATCAACAGGTGTTACTCAACTATATTAGATATCTAGTGAAATTGGCAAGAACCTTTGGGGGCATCCGGGAAAGTACGTATGGTCGGAAGTGCCGCAGGACTAGGAATATTCGATCTCTAATATAAAGGGACGGGATTCATCGCCGATGGATCTAATTTGTGAGGCGCTGGCTGTGCTTCGGTCGGATGGCTACGTTGTCGTCATCGATCCCGGGAAGCATGCTGGGGTGAATTCGTCGAAACCGGAAACGGAGGGCAATTTTTTCGGTGACTACACCGGCGCGAAAGGGGAGCACAACGGCAAGCGGCGACCGGGTGCTGCAGATCGCGGTATCGACAAGCCTGAAGATTTGAAGGGCAAGCGCATCGGCGTGCCCGAATGCCGGCCGAATTGTTCCACCCGGCTAGCCTCGAAAGACTTAAGGATTTAAGCGGCGCTGACGGTGGAATGCTGGGAAATTCGCGGCGTTCTATATGTCGCGGCTATGATTTAGATCTTGATAAAGCCGGATTGATCGAACATGACAGACTCTGTATTGAAAGATGTCGAAGCCCCTGTGCGGGAAAGTGACAACAGCCTTGTGTGGTCGGACGCACGGCTACTCGGCTTCACGCCGATGGATGACGTGCATCAGGAATTCTATGGAGTTGCGCTACGGCTCGTGACCTGCACCGATGCGAGCGCCCTTGCCGCAATCGACGAATTCGAAAAACACGCCGTCAGCCATTTCGAGCAGGAAGACGAATGGATGCGCACGACAAACTTTCCCCCGCGCGACTGCCACATCGAAGAGCACGAAGCCGTGCTGAATTCAGTCCGAGACGTTAAAGCCGCGGTCGAAGCAGGGCAGGCCGGTTGCGCGCTGGTGCATGACATCGGCATGCATCTGTACAACTGGTTTCCGGGACACGCCGACTACCTGGATTCGGCGCTTGCTGCATGGATGACGAAACAGACGATGGGTGGAAAGCCTGTTGTCTTAAGACGGACGATTTGAAGAAAAAGCTGCAGGGATTTCTCTCTGCAGCTCTTCAGCTCTCCAGGCGTTTATGCTTTGCGCGTTCGGAATTCTTGCTGACCTGTGGCTTCCGTCAACGCATCGTCGCTACCTTCCTCCAGCGAAATATTCCAGGTTTCGCGTCCCTTGACCCACCACATCGCGGCGGCAACCGGACCGGGCAGCGCAAGCGCCAGCAGTACGAGCAACGGTGCGGAAGGTGCGCCCGTCGTGCTGAAGGCACTCGTCAGCAGTAGCGGCGTAACCATTGCGCCCACTCGACCGAAAGCAACGGACACGCCCAAACCCGAGGCGCGCAACCGCGTCGGCAGGATTTCAGCGGAAACCACGTAAGCCGAGATATAGCCCCACGTGCTCGTCAAGAAGTAACCTGATCCTCCCTATGTCCGCAGTGATGTCTCTTGCTGTCCTGGCCACGGCCCATATCAGCTACCCGACTCGCGCAGCACGATATGACCCGCCGGGCACAGTCTCGAGGAGCGTTTGAACAGGCCGCTTGCCGATCCGATCGATACGGCCGTGATCCGCTCGACGGAGAAACCGGTCAGTCCCGAGGGCGGGCTGATTGTTCTAAACGGGAGTCTGGCGCCCGGCGGTGCGGTTCTGAAGCGCGCCGCCGCTACTCCCGAACTGCTCGAACACGAAGGGCGTGCCGTGGTATTTACCTCGCTCGAAGATCTGGCCGCGCGCATCGACGACCCCAGTCTGGACGTTCGCGCGGACGACGTTCTCGTATTGCAGAACGCGGGGCCGCGCAGTGCTTCAGGCATGCCCGAGGCCGGCTATCTGCCGATTCCGCAGAAACTTGCGCGGGCGGGGGTGAAGGACATGGTGAGGATTTCCGATGCGCGCATGTCGGGCACGGCGTACGGGACCATCGTGCTTCACGTGACGCCAGAAGCGGCGCTCGGTGGCCCGCTGGCGCTGGTGCGCAACGGTGATCGGATCCGGCTCTCGGCGCGGGACAAGCGGATCGATCTACTGGTCGACGAGGTCGAGCTGGCGCGTCGTGCCGCTGAGATTCGTCCGGCGCAAGGGATGTATGCGCGCGGTTACCAGCGGCTCTATCACGATCACGTACTCTCTGCCGCGGCAGGGTGCGACTTCGACTTCCTCACCGCGTTTCCTTCCGAAGAGCTTAAGTAAGTTCATCCCCCATCAGAGGTGTCGTCGAAGATTCGATCGTCGAATTCGATCGGGAACGGGTCGTTCCGGCTCAGAGTTCCGGCTTCGGACGCGTTCCGGTAGTCGTCAAGACGCGCCGAAACAACGTTTCGGATGTGATTCCCGACTATGGCGGATTGCCTGGGCCCCAGTGTTTCGAGGCGTGTAACGCCCATTGGTATCGCGGCTCAATCTCGCAAGTGGCCGGACTAGACCGTCGATCCTGTTGGATATGACCAGGTGAGATGGTGCTGAACGGAGGCTAGCTTGTTATTCCTTGTCATAACGGCGCACTGGAACGCGGCTATCGGCGCGAGCTACGATGAAGCACAACGACGGCGTGTAAATTACGCCTTTTTCACGTAGGCGTTACACCACCCTTTTGCGTAGACCAGCTTGCCCCCGTAGGTCGGACACGGCCCAATCGTGGAACCGGGTTTGCCTTGATACAGTTGGCAATTGGCGCAGGTCTGCCCTGTCTGGTACCGAGGGAATTTCGCCTTGTCGACCTTCGATGCGTCCATCTTGTATCCGAGGGCCAGTGCGGTCGGATCGTTTTCGGACAGCACAGGCGCGTCCGCGTTTGACTTTGTCGAGAGAACCGTCGTTGAGGCGACGGATGCGGCAAGTATCATGAAATGACGGCGAGAGAGCGACACGATCGAAACCTCCTTTCGAGACACAATCAGACGGTGGCAAAGTGACGGTGAACCGGTCAATCGCAAACCGCCTCGTCATAACATGAGCAATCAGCATACCTGTCGATTGTCGAACACCAGTTTCGCAGCCGGCCTGTTGGGTGAAATATCACATGCGATATATTGAAAGCCGAGGCATGACCGAGCCACGGAGGATCGATCGTGGAACTGGATGTGACGCAGAAGCTGATCGGTACGAGGAGCAGGATATGAAGATGACCTTGCGCGGCCCGCTATCGTTGTGAACCGGACCAAAGCGAAGTCCGGAGAACTCCAGAAGCGGCCCTGGGTCTCGCGCCGAGTTTTCGGCTGTGAGACCGCGCTCGCTTGAGTGCGCTGTGCCGCGTTACTCTCGTGTCAACCGTCTACCGGCGAACGCATGTCATTGCGGCTTGAGGTGCAGATCGTTGCTCACGGATTGCACCCCCGGCACGCCGTGGGTCACCGCAAGTGCTTCCAGAATCTGTGCCTCTGAATCCACGTATCCCGACAACTGCACGACGCCTCGATACGTTGCCACGCTCATCGGTAACGATCGTAGCGCGGGGTCCGCGACAAGCGCCTGCTTCACCCGGCGGGCGAGCGTAGCGTCGTCGGTGGCGATTGCCCGCGGCGCGGTCGCAGACGGCGTCGCCGTCGCGGTCGACTTACAGCCGTTGGTGAACACGAACGCGGGCAACGCGAACATCGCGACGATCAGCAACCGGTCTTTGATGTATGGCGCGTTTCGCATGTCGGTTATGACATCCAAATCCGTTCATTCGTACATTCAAACGTCGACACAAAAACATCGCTGCCGTGGCGCTCGCGGCAAAGTATGCACGGACGGCATGGGCCATGCTGATACGAAACCAGGCCTTTCAGGCTAGCCATGTACCTGCACGATCCAGCGTGACCGATTGACAGATTCAGCGATTAGCAGCGAAACAGCATTCACTTACCATCACAAGCTGTGTCATACGTTGGGCGGTACGTTTAACCTGCCGCATACGGCACACTACACCCACAGCGCCGCGCCCGATGCGCTTGCGTGCGTCGCACGCGCGCTCGGCGGCAAGCGCGCGGCCGACGCGGGTCCGCTGCTGTTCGAACTGAACCGCGCGCTCGGCATTCCGATGGCGCTCGCGCAGATCGGAATGGCCGAGCAGGGACTCGACGAAGCGGCCGATCTCGCGTGCAAGAATCCGTATGCGAACCCGCGTCCCGTGGCGCGCGACGCGATCCGCGCGCTGCTGCAACGTGCGTGGCAGGGCGCTGAACCCGCCTGAGCATTGGCCAACGCAGCGCCGCCAGAACAATCGATGGAGGAAGACATGTCGACAGACAGCAAAGAAGCCGAGCAGGCCCTGACCGAGCAGGTGGTAGCAAGCTTCGCGGGCACGCCCGACGAACGGCTGCGCACGCTGATGCAAAGCCTCGTGCGGCACATGCATGCGTTCGTGCGTGAAGTCGAGCCGACCGAGGCCGAATGGATGTCGGCCATTCGCTTTCTGACCGACACCGGCAAGATGTGCGATGACCTCGTGCGTCAGGAATTCATCCTGTTGTCGGATACGCTCGGCGTATCGATGCTCGTCGACGCGATCAATCACCGTCTCGCGACGGGCGCGACCGACACCACCGTATTCGGTCCGTTCTATATTCGCGGCATGCCCGAGCGCGCGTACGGCGAGAACATCGCGTTCACGCCGGGCACGCCCGCACTCGTGCATGGGCGCGTGCTGTCGACGGACGGTGAGCCGCTTGCCAACGCGGTGCTAGACGTCTGGCAGACCGCCGATAACGGCATGTACTCGGGGCAGGACACCGAGCAGCCGCACGGCAATCTGCGTGGACGTTTTCGCACCGACGCCGAAGGCCGCTACGCGATTTCGACGATCGTGCCGGTCAGCTATCCGATTCCGACCGACGGCCCGGTCGGCCGCATGCTCGAAGCGACCGGACGGCATCCGTGGCGACCCGCGCATCTGCACTTCATGATAGATGCGCCGGGGCATCGGACACTGGTCACGCATGTGTTCGATCGCGAGGATCCGTATCTGGATTCGGACGCGGTGTTCGGCGTGAAGCCCTCGCTGATGGTCGACTATCGCGAGTGCTCCGCGGATCACGAACTCGCGCGCCGCTTCGGTTTCGACGGACCGTTCCGCGAAGCGCGCTACGACTTCATCCTCGATCGGAGTTGACGACGATGGCACGTTTTTTCGCGGTCTTCGCGACCGACAAGCCCGGCATGCGCGAAGTGCGCGAACGGGTGCGTCCGGTGCATCGGACGTGGTTGCGCGGCAATCCGCATCGTGGCGTGTTCGTGCGCCTCGGCGGTCCGACGCTCGCGCCGCAATGCGATGCGATGAACGGCACGTTGCGGGTCGTCGAAGCGGAGCGTATCGACGATGTGATGGAGTTCGTCAGCAACGATCCGTATATGCAGGCGGGGCTATTCGATTGCGTCGAGATCCGTCCGTGGGACTGGAGCCTCGGCAATCCGGAACGGAGAGTCTGAGCGATGAACGAAACACCGCTGTGCCCGCTTGCCGACGTGCCCGTGCGGCGTGGCGAGCAGGTGTGGGCTTACGCGAACCGTTGCCCGCATTTTTCGGTGCCGCTCGATTTCGAGCCCGGCGATGTGCTGTGCTATCGCGCGCAGGTGTTGATGTGCGCGCATCACAGCGCGCTGTTGTCAGGCGTGATCCTCGTGCTGCCGGAGGGCGAGAGCGAACACACGGTGTATCTGTGAACCGCGCGCAGACCAGTGCGATCGGGTGAGTCGCGCAGTCGTTCTGGAATTGATTCGGGGTAAGGCGCGAGGCTGAACGACGCGCCATACCCCGCCGCCGCTACTTCAACCGCCCCGCCAAAAACTGCTGCAACCGCTCGCTGCGCGGATTCGTCAGCACCTGATGCGGATGCCCTTGCTCCTCGATCTTGCCCTTGTGCAGGAATACGACATGATTCGACACGTTGCGCGCAAAGCCCATTTCGTGCGTGACGACGATCATCGTGCGGCCTTCTTCGGCGAGCGCCTGCATCACACGCAGCACTTCGCCGACGAGTTCGGGATCGAGCGCCGAAGTCGGTTCGTCGAACAGCATCACTTCCGGCTCCATCGCAAGCGCGCGAGCAATCGCGACGCGCTGCTGCTGACCACCGGACAGATGCGACGGATATTTTTTCTCCGTGCTGGCCGGCAAACCGACCTTGGTCAGATACTTCCGAGCGCGTTCCTCGGCTTGCGCGCGGCTCAATCCCAGCACGCTGATCGGCGCCTCGATGATGTTCTCGAGCGCCGTCATATGCGCCCACAGATTGAAATGCTGGAACACCATCGACAGACGCGTGCGCATCGTTTGCAACTGCTTCGGATGGGTCACGCGTAGCGAGCCGTTGCGATCCCTGCTCGTGTTGATTTCCTCTCCGTTCAGCGTGATGCGCCCGGCGCACGGCGATTCGAGAAAGTTGATGCACCGCAGGAAGGTGCTTTTCCCGGAGCCGCTCGACCCGATGAGGCTAATCACGTCGCCCGCCTTCGCCTTCAGCGAGACGCCCTTCAATACCTCGTTGTCGCCGAACTTCTTGTGCAGGTCGTCGACCGTCAGCTTGTACATGCTCGTATGCTCCATCATGACGCGAATGCGTCCGGGTTTAATGCGCTTGCGGTTTCAGATAAGCCAGCAATCGGATTTCCATCTTGCGGAAGCCCCAGATCAGCGCGAACACGATCGCCGCATACAGGATCGCCGCGATGCCGTACGCCTGGAACGTCGCGTAGGTCGCGGAGTTGACGTCGCGCGCCACTTTCAGAATGTCGGGGACGGTCGCCGTGAACGCGAGTGTCGTCGCGTGCAGCATCAGGATCACCTCGTTGCTGTACGAGGGCAGTGCCCGGCGCAGCGCCGAAGGCAGGATGATGCGCGTGTACAGCTTGAACTTCGACATGCCGTAAGCCTGGGCCGCCTCGATTTCACCGTGCGAGGTCTCCCGGATCGAACCCGCGAAGATCTCGGTGGCATACGCGCATTCGTTCAGCGCGAACGCGAGCAGCGTGCAGTTCATCGCATTGCGAAAGAAGCTGTCGAGCATCTGGTGCGAATGGACGAAATGCAGACTGTAGAGGCCCGTGTAGATCAACAGCAACTGAACGTATAAAGGCGTGCCCCGGAAGATGTAGGTGTAAAGCCAGACGGGTCCGGAGATGTAGCGGTTGCGCGACGCGCGCGCGATCGCGAGCGGCACGGCCAACACGAAACCCAGCACGATCGACGCAACCAGCAACCACAGCGTGATGACGAGGCCGGTGTAGTTGAAGCCGTCCGTGAACAGGTAGTTCTGCCAGTATTGACGAGTCAGTTCGATCACAGCGTGGCCCTCCGTACGCCGATCGAGTAGCGCTTCTCGAGGCGGTTCAATAGCAGATTCGAAATGGTGGTGATGGCGAGGTAGATGGCCCCGGTCGCCAGCGTGAAGAAGAAGAACGACTGCGTGCTCTTGCCGGCGTCCTGCGATGCCTTGACCACGTCCGCGAGACCGATGATCGACACGAGCGCGGTGGCCTTCACGAGCACCTGCCAGTTGTTGCCGATGCCGGGCAGCGCGAAGCGCATCATCTGCGGGAACAGGATGCGCGTGAACACGCGCCGCGCGCTCATGCCGTACGCGAAGCCCGCTTCGATCTGCCCGCGCGGCACGGAGAGAAACGCGCCGCGGAAGGTTTCGGTGAAGTACGCGCCGTAAATGAAGCCCAGCGTGATCACACCGGCGAGAAACGGATCGATGTCGATCTGCTCGATGCTGAACATGTCGGTCAGATCATTGAGCCAGATCTGGATGCTGTAGAACAGCAACAGCATCAGCACGAGATCGGGCACGGCGCGGATCAGCGTCGTGTACATCGTGCCGATGCGCGAGATCGCACGGTTGGTCGACAGCTTCGCGGCGGCGCCGAGAAGTCCCAGCGCAAACGACGCCGCGAGCGACAGCACCGCGAGCTTGATGGTTACCCACGTGCCCGCGAGGAGCAGCGGACCGAAGCCTTGAAACAGCATGGGAGTGTCCTTGATGGAGCGAGCCGCGCGCATGCGCGCGGGGCCTGGCGATCGGGTGGAGCGGGCTTGTGGGGGGCGGACTCAACTGCCGTACACGTCGAAGTTGAAGTACTTCTGCTCGATCTTCTTGTAGGTGCCGTCCTTGATCATGTCGGCGATCGCCTTGTCGACCTTCGTCTTCAGATCGGCGTCTTCCTTGCGCATGCCGATGCCCGCGCCGTTGCCGAGGATCTTCGGATCGTCGATGGTCTTGCCGACGAAGTCGAAGCCCGCGCCGCGCGGCGTCTTCAGGAAACCCTGGTCAGCCTGCACGGCGTCCTGCAGCGCTGCGTCCAGACGGCCCGACTGCAGGTCGGTATAGACCGCGTCCTGGTTCTGATACGGCACGACCTTCACGCCCTTGGGCTCCCAATAGGTCTTCGCGTAGGTTTCCTGGATCGTGCCCTGTTCGACGCCCACCGTCTTGCCCTTCAGCGAGTCGGCGGTCGGCAGGATGCCCGAACCCTGCTTCGCGACGAGACGTGTCGGCGTGTTGAACAGCTTCGACGAGAAGGCGATCTGTTCGGCGCGTTGCGGCGTCATCGACATCGACGACAGCACGCCGTCGAACTTCTTTGCCTTCAGTGCCGGAATCATGCTGTCGAAGTCCTGCTCGACCCACACGCACTTCGCGTTCAAACGGCGGCAGATTTCGGTGCCGAGGTCGACGTCGAAGCCGACCAGCTTGCCATCGGTCGCTTTCGATTCGAACGGCGCGTAGCTCGCATCCACGCCGAAGCGAACCGTGGACCAATCTTTGGCGAAGGCGCCGGTGGCAGCGAGCGCGAGGGCGAGGGACAAGGCGAGTTTCTTCATAAAGTCTCCGGGAGGATGCTGCGAGGTGCGATGTTGTATAGACAAATTATCCAGTACGAGCGATGAGCGGCAATCAGGGTTAGTGCTTACGGGCACCCGGGAAGGAGACAGGGAATAGGCGTGAAAGCCTTTGTGGACAAGCTTGTAAGGCTAATTGAAGGGCTGCGGGCGCGGGCGGAATTTTCGCGTATACCCGCGGTCTATACCGTGGCGGATATCTTGTCCATACAACTTCGTTGCGGCGAAGCCGGCGTAGGCGTCGGGCCGCGAACCGCACAATCCGCTCTACGAATGCGAAGGCGGCAGATAGGTCATGTGCTCTTCGTCGTACAGCGCGTAGATCAGTTCGAGCATGCGCTTGATGTCGGCCGATTCGTCGAGCATGCGCATGCTCATGATGATCGGCGACACGAGGTTCTGGTCGTCGAGGTCCTTGTAGGCAACGTCGCCGCGCTGCAAGCCGTACACGCTCGCCGGCACGATCGAGATGCCTTCGCCCGCGCCGACGAGGCCGAGCGCGATCTGCAATTCGCGCGTCTCGTAGAGCCGCTGCGGCTTCAGACCGCGATCGTGAAACGCGGCCAGCACCTGGTCCGCGTAACTGGGCCGTGGCGCCTTCGGGAAAATGATCAGCGTTTCGCCGGTCAGGTCGTGCAGCGACAGCACCGGCTTCGCGGCGATCAGCGGATGGCCGAGCGGCAGCGCGACGATCATCCGTTCTTCGCGCAGCACGACGCGCCGGATGCTCGGGTCTTCGTGACGGATGCGGCCGAAGCCGACGTCGATGCGGCCTTCCTTGAGCGCCTTGATCTGATCCATCGTCGACATCTCGTGCAGGCTCAGCTCGACGGTGCTGTTCTCGGTACGAAAGCGCCGGATGATTTTCGGCAGCATGCCGTACAGCGTCGAGCCGACGAAGCCCACCGACAAACTGCGCTCGATCTTGCCGACGCGCCGCGTCATCGCCTCGATTTCCGTCGTTTGCGCGAGCAGTTGCACGGCGTGCGAATAGAAGAAGCGGCCAGCCTCGGTCAGCTTCAGCGGCCGCGAGTTGCGCTCGAACAGCTGCACGCCAAGGATGTCTTCGAGCTGCTGGATCTGCCGGCTCAGCGGCGGCTGCGCAATATGCAGACGTTTGGCGGCCTTGGTGACATTGCATTCCTCGGCGACGGCCACGAAGTAGCGCAGATGGCGCAGTTCCATAGAAATACCTTTTAAGTATCGTCGCGATACCAAATCAGTGTTGGACGATGCAAATGGCGTGGAACTATCCTTCAGTTACCGTAGACGCCCCACAAAATTATACCTCCCGAGCATCGATAACTCGGCCCGGTCTGAAGCGTCGGTCGGCCCCTGGAGACGGCGCAGGCAAATCCTCGCGCATGGGATCCAAGACCTAGAAAGAGTTCAGGAGCAGCAATGAGACATGCTGATATCGCAACCCCGATGCAAGGGTTGTCCACCGATTCCCTCAGGCACCAGGTCCCGCCTCCCGTGCCGAAGGTCGAGCGCTTGCGCGCCACGGCCTGACGCCATACGGAGGCGCACCGCCTCCGCTCCCCGACGTGAAAGACCAACCGGCCACCGGCCTCCCGGCAGGCAGGCCGCTCCCTATACGCGTGCGTCGCACGCATACCAACAGTCCGAACCAGGAGACAGGCATGATTCCGATCTACCCGGATCACACTCCACAACTGAAGAACATCGACGACTTTCTTTTGGAAGACCGCGAGCGCGGCGATTACCGCCTGCATCGCAGCGCGTTCACCGACGAGCGTCTGTTCGAACTCGAAATGCAGCACATTTTCGAGGGCAACTGGATTTACCTGGCCCACGAAAGCCAGATCCCGAACAACAACGATTACTTCACGACCTACATGGGCCGTCAGCCGGTCGTGATCGCACGCAATCGTCAGGGCGAGCTGAACGCGTTCATCAACTCGTGCACGCATCGCGGCGCGATGCTGTGCCGCCACAAGCGTGGCAACAAGGCGACCTATACGTGCCCGTTCCACGGCTGGACCTTCAACAACAGCGGCAAGCTGCTAAAGGTCAAGGACCCCGCGGATGCCGGCTATCCCGACTGCTTCAACAAGGAAGGCTCGCACGACCTGAAGAAGCTCGCGCGCTTCGGCAACTATCGCGGCTTCCTGTTCGGCAGCTTGAGCGATGACGTGCCGCCGCTCGAAACGTTCCTCGGCGAAGCCGCGCGCATCATCGACATGATCGTCGACCAGTCGGAAGACGGTCTCGAAGTTCTGCGCGGCTCGTCGACCTATACGTACGAAGGCAACTGGAAGCTGACCGCCGAAAACGGCGCGGACGGTTATCACGTGTCGGCCGTGCACTGGAACTATGCGGCAACGACCAATCATCGCAAGGAAGAGAACGCGCGCGAAGACAAGATCCGCGCGATGGATGCCGGCAGCTGGGGCCGTCAGGGCGGCGGCTTCTACGCGTTCGAGCACGGTCACATGCTGCTGTGGACGCGCTGGGCGAATCCCGAAGACCGTCCGAACTTCAGCCGCCGCGAGGAATTCGCCGCGCGCTGCGGCGCCGAGCGCGCGGACTGGATGATCCAGAACTCGCGCAACCTGTGCCTCTACCCGAACGTGTATCTGATGGACCAGTTCGGCTCGCAGATTCGCGTGCTGCGGCCGCTGTCGGTCAACAAGACCGAGGTGACGATCTACTGCATCGCGCCGAAGGGCGAGTCCGACGAAGCGCGCTCGCGCCGCATCCGTCAATACGAGGACTTTTTCAACGTCAGCGGCATGGCCACCCCCGACGACCTCGAGGAATTCCGCGCCTGCCAGTTGGGCTATGCGGGCCGCGCGGTCGAATGGAACGACATGTGCCGCGGTTCGAAGCACTGGATCGACGGCGCGGACGAAGCCGCGCAAAAGATCGGCCTCAACCCGGTGATGAGCGGTGTGAAGACCGAGGACGAGGGCCTCTACACGGTGCAGCACCGCTACTGGATCGACACGATGAAAAAGGCGCTGAATGCGCCGGGGAGCCGCGCATGAGCAACATCGCCATCACCGATATTCAGGCTTTCCTGTTCCGCGAAAGCCGCCTGCTCGACGACGAGCAATGGGACGAGTGGCTCGCCTGCTATCACCCGGACGCGTCGTTCTGGATGCCGTCGTGGGATGACGAGGACAAGCTCGTCACCGATCCGCAGCGCGAGATCTCGCTGATCTACTATCCGAACCGCCAGGGCCTCGAAGACCGCGTGTTCCGCATCAAGACCGAGCGTTCGAGCGCGACGATGCCCGACACGCGCACGAGCCACAACCTGGCCAACGTCGAAGTGGAGAGCGCGGACAACGGCGTGTACACGGTGCGCTTCAACTGGCACACGCTGAGCCATCGCTACAGGACGAACTACAGCTACTTCGGCATGTCGCGCTACGTAATCGACTTCAACGGCGCGCAGCCGCAAATCCTGAGCAAGTACGTCGTGCTGAAGAACGACTACATCAATCAGGTCATCGACATCTACCACATCTAGCCGGTGCGGTTGCAGGAGACAGGTCATGGAACACACTATTGCACTTCAGTTCGAAGACGGCGTCACGCGCTTCATCAGTTGCCGTGAGAACGAAACGCTGTCGGATGCCGCTTACCGGCAGAAGATCAACATTCCGCTCGATTGCCGTGAAGGCGCGTGCGGCACCTGTCGGGGGCTGTGCGAATCGGGTGCCTACGACATGCCCGAGTCGAGCTACGTCGAAGATGCGTTGACCTCCGAGGAAGCGAGCCAGGGCTATATCCTCGCGTGCCAGACGCGGCCGCGCTCGGATCTGGTGATTCGCGTGCAGGCGTCGTCGGCGGCGTGCAAGACCGGGGTGTCGCGTTTCGAAGGCACGCTCGCGGCGGTCGAATGGCTGTCGGATTCGACGATCCATTTCTCGATCGATATCGATGGCGCGAGCGCGCCGAGCTTTCTCGCGGGTCAATACGTGAACGTCGAGATTCCGGGCGCGAGCGGCGAGAGCCGGTCGTACTCGTTCAGCTCGGCGCCGGGCGCGACGCGCGCGGCGTTCGTCGTGCGCAACGTGCCGGACGGCAAGATGAGCGGCTTTCTGAGCAACGATGCGCAGCCTGGTCAGCAGATCGGCTTCACGGGTCCGTATGGCAGCTTCTACCTGCGCGATCCGCAGCGTCCGGTGCTGTTCCTCGCGGGCGGCACCGGCATCGCACCGTTTTTGTCGATGCTCGACGTGCTGAAGGCGAGCGGCAACCTGCAGCCGGTGCGCCTCGTGTACGGCGTGACCAACGACATCGATCTGGTCGCGCTCGAACAGATCGAAGAGGCGCAGCGCTCGCTGCCGAATTTCAGCTATCGCACCTGTGTCGTCGATTCCGCGAGCAGCCAAGAGCGCAAGGGCTACGTGACCGCGCATGTGGATAGCGAATGGCTGAACGACGGCGACGTCGACGTCTACCTGTGCGGCCCGGTCGCGATGGTCGAAGCGGTGCAGGGCTGGCTGCGCGACAGCAGCGTCGAGCCCGCGAACTTCTACTACGAAAAATTCTCGGCGAGCAACGTAGCATGACTTCGACCTTTACCAATCGCTTCAAGGGCAAGGTGCTCGTCGTGACCGGCGCGGGCCAGGGCATCGGCCGTGGCGTCGCGTTGCGCGCGGCGCGCGAGGGCGCGGCTTTGGTGCTGGTCGACCGTTCGCCGATCGTGCACGAGGTGGCCGAAGAGATCGCACGCACAGGCGGCGATGCGCGCGCGTTCATCGCCGACCTCGAAACCTATGCGGGCGCGGCCGCGATGACGGCCTTCGCGATCGAGGCGTTCGGCCGCATCGATGCGCTCGTCAACAACGTCGGCGGCACGATCTGGGCGAAGCCGTACGAGGAATATGAAGCAGAGCAGATCGAGGCCGAGGTGCGGCGTTCGCTGTTCCCGACGCTATGGTGCTGCCACGCGGTGTTGCCCGCGATGCTGAAGCGCGCGAGCGGCGCGATCGTCAATGTTTCGTCGATTGCGACGCGCAGCATTTATCGCGTGCCGTATGCGGCGTCGAAGGGCGGCGTCAACGCGCTGACCGCGAGCCTCGCGTTCGAGCATGCCGAACACGGCATCCGCATCAACGCGGTCGCCACCGGCGGCACCGAAGCGCCGCCGCGCCGCGTGCCGCGCAATACGGCACCGCAAAGCGAGCAGGAAGCGACGTGGTATCAGGGCATCGTCGATCAGACGATCGCGTCGAGCCTGATGCATCGCTACGGCACGATCGACGAACAGGTCGGCGCGATCCTGTTCCTCGCTTCCGATGACGCGTCGTATATCACCGGCACCGTGCTGCCGGTCGGCGGCGGCGATCAGGGCTAGCGAGCGGCCCTGACCCACATCGACGATGAATCCAACCCCTAGCCAGGCGCCGACCACGCGCGCCGTTGCGGCCGACTGGTCCCTGTCCGCCGTCGTGGCCGGCTTTCTGGCCGTGCTGATTTCGTACGCGGGCCCGCTTGTGATCTTCTTTCAGGCGGCGCAAGCGGCCCACATGCCCAACGAGATGGTCGCGTCATGGGTATGGGGCATCTCGATCGGCGCGGCCGTCTCCGGCATCTTCGCGAGCTGGAAGCTGAAAGTGCCGGTCGTGACCGCGTGGTCGGCGCCCGGCACCGCGCTGCTGGTCGGACTGTTTCCCGCGTTGACGCTGCATCAGGCGGTGGGCGCGTATCTGAGCGCCGCCGTGATCATTCTGCTGATCGGTATCTCGGGCTATTTCGACCGCATGGTGCGCAGCATTCCGAAGGGCATCGCCTGCGGGATGATGGCCGGCATTCTGCTGCAGTTCGGCACGCATGCGTTCAAGGCGGCGGCGTCGATGCCCGCATTGGCGTTCGGCATGATCGGCGCGTACATCGTGTTCAGGCGCCTGCTGCCGCGCTATTGCATCGTGCTGGTGCTGTTGACGGGCACGGTGTTCGCCATCGCGCTCGGCGCCGCGCACCTGGGCGCGCTGCCGCTGCAAGTCACGCGGCCGATCTTCATCGAACCCGAATGGACGCTGAGTTCGACGCTGAGTCTTGCCTTGCCGCTCGTGGTCGTCAGTCTGACCGGGCAGTTTCTGCCGGGGATGGCGATTCTGCGCGTGTCCGGCTATCACACGCCGGCCCGGCCGATCATCACCGCGACGAGCATCGCGTCGATCGGCGTGGCGTTTTTCGGTGGCATCACGATCGTGATCGCCGCGATCACGGCGGCGTTGTGCACGGGCAAGGATGCGCACGACGACCCGGACAAGCGCTATATCGCGGGCATGGCGAACGGCGTGTTCTATCTGATCGGCGGCACGTTCGCCGGCGCGATTGTCGCGCTGTTCACGATGCTGCCGAAGGAGTTTGTCGCGATTCTGGCGGGCCTCGCGTTGATCGGTGCGATCACGTCGAACGTGATGGGCGCGATCGAGGACGAAGACCATCGCGAGGCCTCCGTCATCACGTTTCTCGCGACCGCATCCGGTATGACGTTCCTCGGGCTCGGCTCCGCGTTCTGGGGCATCGTGATCGGCGCGTTCGCGTACCTCGTGCTGAACAAGGTGCGGCGCGAGACGCCTGCAAACCGATGACCAACCGATCGACTCAAGGCCGCGCCCCGAGCGCCTGATAGAGCGCGGCGGTATCGGCATAACGCTGCGCGGCGGCTTTGGTGCGATCGAGTCCGGTCTGCAATTCCTGACGCTGCGTATCGAGCAGTGTCAATTGACTGATGCCGCCCGCCGCATACCGCTGGCTGGCGATCCCTGCGCTGTGTTGTGCGCTGCGCTGCGCGGCGTCGAGTGCCTGCAATGCAATCGCGTCCTGATCGAGCGCTCGCAGCGCGTCGGCGACCTGTTGCAGTCCCTGCAGCACGGTTTGCTTGTAGACGGCGAGCGCCGCTTGCCAGGCCGCCTCCGACGAGCGCTTGCGCGCCAGCAGTTCACCGCCGTGGAACAGCGGCTGCGTGAGACCCGCACCGAAATTCCACACGTTGAAGCCCGTCAGCAGATCGGACACGTTGACGCGTTCGGTCGCCGCGCTGCCCGACAGCGTGATGCGCGGATACAGGTTCGCGGTCGCGACGCCGATGTTCGCGCTCGCCTGATGCAGCAGCGCCTCGGACGCGCGAATGTCGGGCCGCTGCCGCGCGAGCGTCGACGGCAAGGTCAGCGGCAGATCGGCCGGCAGCACTAGTGTGTCGAGGTCGAGCGCGGCGAGGTCGTGGGTGGTGGCCAATTCCGCCGGCGCGCGTCCCAGATAGATCGCGAGTTGATGATCGGTCTGCGCAAGCTGCGTGCGCAATGGCGGTAACGTCGCGCGGGTTTGCTGCACGAGCGTGCGCTGGCTCAGCAGATCGACCTCGGAGATGCCGCCCGCGCCATAGCGGCGTTCGGCGATATCGAGTTGCTGCATCTGGTTGGCGAGCAGCGCTTCGGTGAGGGCGATCTGCCGCGCGAGCGACGCGCGCCGGATCGCCGCCGTCACGACGTTGCCCGCGACCGTCAAACGCGCGGCTTCGAGTTCGTATTGCTGATAGTCGACCTGCGCGGCCACCGCTTCGAGCGCGCGGCGATTCGCGCCGAACAGATCGAGCGTGTACGACACCGTGACCTGTGCGCTGTACAGCGTGAACGGCGCAAACGCGCGGCCCTGCGTCAGCTGACCGAAGCCGAGCGCCTCGGGATCGATTTTCTCGCGCGTGGTCGACAGGTTCGCATCGACTTGCGGCCATAGCGTGCCGCCCGCCTGCGCGCGATAGTCCTGCTGCGCTTCGTCGAGTTTCGCGCGGGCTTGCGCGAGGGTCGGGCTATCGTCGAGCGCCTGTTGCACGAGCGCGTCCAGCGCCGGCGAGCCGAAAGCGCGCCACCAGCCGTCGCCGGGCACCTCGGTCGGCACGAAGTGTTGCGCGGCGCCGCCGGGACCATCAGCTCCGACGGTGCTTGCCGCAAGCGGCGCGGCGGTATAGCTCGACACGCTGGTCACCTCGGGTCGATGGAAATCCGGGCCGACGCTGCACGCGCACAATGCCGCGCTTGCGCAGAAGCCGGCCAGCCGGCGCATGGCGCAACGCTGGGACCAACCAGCCGCGCGATGAAAAACCGCGTCACGAAAGCCAGGAGCGGAACACATTGCAGGCCTTCCTCAATCGAGCGTGCGCCGATAGAACTTCACGGCGATACCCATGACGACGAACAGAAAGATCAGCAGCGGCCATACGTGCGGCCACATGTCGGCCCAACCGACGCCCTTGAGCAGAATGCCGCGCACCAGCCGGTTGAAGTAGGTGAGCGGCAACAGGTTGCCGATGTACTGCGCCCACTTCGGCATGCCCGCGAACGGAAACATGAAACCCGACAGCAGGATGTTGGGCAGAAAATAGAACATCGTCAGTTGCATGGCCTGCAACTGGTTCTGCGCGAGCGACGACAGCGTAATGCCGATCGTCAGATTGGCCGCAACGAACAATAGAGCGGACAGATACAGCGCGATCAGACTGCCTTCGAACGGCACGTTGAACACGAAGCGCGCCGCCGCGAGAATGATGCTGACCTGCACCAGGCCGATCGCCACGTAAGGCACGATCTTGCCGGTCATCACTTCGAGCGGCAGTACCGGCGTGGCGAGCAGATTTTCCATCGTGCCGCGCTCGCGTTCACGGGTGATCGCGAGGCCCGTCATCATCACCATCGTCATCGTCAGGATCACGCCCATCAGGCCGGGCACCACGTTGTACTGGGTCAGGCTTTCGGGGTTGTAGAGCCGGTGCAATTGAACGTCGAAAGCGGCCGGGCCGACCGCGAGCGTCGACAGCGGACCCGTGAGGTCCTTCTGCAACACCGACTGCGCGATCGACGGCAGCGCGCCGAGCGCGGTGCCCACCGCGGTGGGGTCCGTCGCGTCGGCTTCGACGAGCAGCGATGGCCGCGCGCCCTTGGCCAGATCGCGCGTGAAACCGACGGGGATATTCAGCACGAACAGCACCTTGCCCTGTGCGAGCGCGCGGCGACCGGATTCTTCGTCGGGCAGCGTCGATACGATGTCGAAGTATTCGGAGTTGCGCATCGCCATCAGGAAACTGCGCGTGAACTCGCTGTGATCGGCGGCGATGACGGCGGTCGGCAGATGCTTGGGGTCGGTATTGATCGCGAAGCCGAACAGCGCCATCTGCATGATCGGCAGCACGATCATCATCGCAAACGTGATGCGGTCGCGCTTCAGTTGCAAAAACTCCTTGCGCACGACGCTCCACCAACGCATCAGCGAAAAGCGTGGAAGTCGGCGCGCGGAATTCACGATGCTTTGCCCGAAGGGGTGGCGTAATTGTCGGTCGAGCGGTTCATCATGAAGATGAACACGTCCTCGAGGCCGGTTTCCTGTGGTTCGATCCGCAACGCCGGGTCCGAATGAGCCAGCTGGTCGATCGTGGCGTGGAGTTCGGGCGTGTCCGGACCGCTCACGTGCAGCGACGAACCGAACGCCACCGTCTGCTCGACGCCGGGCGAGCGGCGCAGCCGGTCGCCGAGCGCGACGAGATTCTGGCCGTACACGGCCCACGTCACGAGCCCTTGCGAATCGATGACCTGTTTCGACGTGCCCTGCGCGAGCAGCTTGCCGTAGGCGATATAAGCGAGCTTGTGGCAGCGTTCCGCTTCGTCCATATAGTGCGTGCTGACGAGCACCGAGATGCCGCGCGCCGCGAGGCGATGCAACTCTTCCCAGAAGTCGCGGCGCGCGCTCGGGTCGACACCTGCGGTCGGTTCGTCGAGCAGCAGCAGTTCCGGCTCATGGAGCATGCACGCGGCCAGCGCGAGACGCTGCTTCCATCCGCCCGACAGTGCGCCGGCCAACTGCTTCGCACGGCTTTGAAGGCCAAGCTGTTCGAGCGCGCGATCGACCGCCTCGCGGCGGTTCTTCATCTCGTAGATGCGCGCGACGAAGTCGAGGTTTTCGCGGATCGTCAGATCTTCCCAATAGGAGAAGCGCTGCGTCATATAACCGGTGCGCCGCTTGATCTGCGCGCTGTCCCGCACGATATCGTAGCCGAGACACGTGCCGCTGCCGGAGTCGGGCGTCAGCAGTCCGCACATCATGCGGATGCAGGTGGTCTTGCCACTGCCGTTGGGGCCGAGAAAGCCGAAAATCTCACCGCGCTGCACGCGCATCGTGACATCGTTGACCACGTGCTTGGTGCCGAAATGCTTGTTCAGCCCCTGCACGTCGATCGCGTACACGGGGTCGCTGGCATTGCCGGGGGGCGCGGGCGCACTCATTGCAGCGTGACCGTGACGGGCTGGCCGGGCCGCAGCTTCGGCGCATCGGCGCTCTGAGGTCGGGCTTCGACCATGAACACGAGTTTCGCGCGGCTTTCGTTGCTGAAGATCACCGGCGGCGTGTACTCCGCCTGGTCCGAAATGAAGCTGAGCACGGCCGGCACATCGGCCGCGCAACCGTCGCAATGAATCGATACGCGACGGCCCGGCTCGAGCGAGCCGACCACTCCCTGGGGCACGAAAAAGCGCACCTTGACGTTCTCCGGCGGCAGCATGCGCACGACGGGGCTGCCGGCCGGCACCCATTCGCCGCTGCGATACATCGTGTCGAACACGAGGCCGGCGTGCGGCGCGTGCACGCTTTTCTGATCGAGCTTCCATTGGGCCTGGCCGAGCTGGGCCTGCGCCGCGTCGACCTGCGCCTGCTGCGCGCGGATCTGTTCGATCCGCCCAGGCAGACGCGCGACGGCCAGTTGGCTTTGCAACTCACGCACGTGCGCGGCGCTCGACAACGCGCTCGCGCGCGAGTCGTCGAGCTGGCTTTGCGCGATGCCGCCCGCGCCGAATTGCTGTTGGTCGCGGCGCAACTGCGTCGCGGCGCGCGTCGCATCGGCTTCGGCCTGCACGAGTTGCGCGCGCGTCACAGCGACTTCCGGCGGACGCTTGCCGGTTCCAAGGTCGGCAAGCTGGGCGCGGGCCGAGCGCAGTTGCTCGCCCGCCTGCGCGACGGCGTCGGTTTCGTTCTGCGCTTCGAGCGCGAAGAGCGGCGTGTTCTGCGCGACGGTCTGCCCGCGCGAGACCGCGAGCTCGGTCAACTGTCCCGCCTGCGAAGACGCGAGGTACAGGAACTCGCCTTCCACATAGCCTTGCCACGTGTTCGCCGGTGGTCGCGAACAGCTTGCGCACGCGATGCACAGCGCGAGCAACGCGGCACGTCGGGATGAGCTGGCGAACCCGATCATGACGGCTTGCCCTTCGCGCGGCGTGCGGTGGACGTCGCCCCGGTTGCGGCCTTGGCGTTGGTCTCGACCGCCGTGGTTGCGCTCATGCCCTGCGCGAGCAGCGCGACGACATGGCGTTCGAGCGTCGCGCGATCGAACGAGGTACGCGGATTCAGGCGCTGCCAGATCCTCGCGGTTGCCTGCGGCAGCATCACCAGAGCGAGCACCGAGTTGAACAGCAGCAACGGTTCGAGCTGGGCGTTCAACTGACCCGACGCGCAGCCACGCGCGATGTTCTGACCGAACGCGGCGAGCTTTTGCACGGGGATGCGCGCAAACGCGCGCTCGCGCAGCAAACCGCCTTCGTTGACGATCTCGCGCAGCCAGAGCGAAGGCAGCCACGGCATGGTTTCGGTGACATCGAACATGCGCTTGACGATGCCTTGCGTCAGCGCGAGCGGTTCGTCGTGTTCGGGATCGACCGGGTCCCAGATCGCGCCGAACGCGGCGACGAGCCTTTCCTCGAACAATGCGTCGAGCAGCTTTTCGCGCGTCTGGAACCAGTAGTGCACCATCGCGGACGTCACGCCGCTCGCCGCCGCGATCTGCGCAACCGTCGTGTTGGCGATACCGCGCTCGGCGAACAGCGCCACCGCGACATCGAGCAGATGTTCGCGTGCGTCGAAGTCCTGCGGATGAGGACGGCGACCCATTCGGGAACGGGCGGCTTGCGGCATGGACACCAGACTAATTGATGAGTTAGTTAGTTTTAACTCATTGATACTAGGTTATTTTCCGGTATGGCGAAGGAGGGGAAACCCCTGGCGGCGGGCGGCCTTTATTCTCTCGTTGATGCGCGTCAGGAAACGCGCGACGTCACTGCCTGGGTAGCTTCGCTTTCGCCGTTCCGCCTGACGTTAAGCTGACAATGGACGGCAGTTGGCATCCCGCGCGAAGCGCACTTTCGCCGGAAATTTCTATACTTTCTCTAGCGCACACCCGGCACGATCCAGCCCGTACGACCCAAACGAATTCACATCAACGAAACGAAAGAATCGAAGCGAACCCGCGGCGCGGCCATCACGGCTCACGGCGATTCGTATGAGGAGGCAGACATGGCACATTCCGCATCCGCCGCGCCGGCGAAGGAAGGCCACGGCGAAGCGTCGCCGGCTCTGCCAGCGCTCGCGCTGGCCGCGCTCGGCGTGGTCTATGGCGACATCGGCACGAGCCCGCTCTATACGCTCGCCACCGTGTTCGATCCCAGCAACGGTCTCACGCTCAATGCTTTCAATATCGTCGGCATCGTCTCGCTGATCTTCTGGTCGCTGATGATCGTCGTTTCGCTCAAGTACGTCGTACTGATCCTGCGGGCGAATAATCATGGCGAAGGCGGCATCATGGCGCTGCTCGCGCTCGCGGCGTCGTCGATCGCGTCGCGGCCTCCTCGTGGTGGGCGTGATGGGCGCGGCGCTGTTCTTCGGCGATAGCGTGATCACGCCGGCCATTTCCGTGCTGAGCGCCGTGGAAGGGCTCGAAGTCGTCGAGCCCGGGCTCAAGACCTATGTGATTCCAGTGACGCTCGCCGCGCTCATCATCCTGTTCGTCACGCAAAAGCACGGCACGGGCGGCATCGGCGCCGTGTTCGGGCCCGTGATGGTGCTCTGGTTCGTCGTGATCGGCGTGGCGGGCGTCGCGAACATCATGTCCGCGCCGGTCGTGCTGTATGCGCTCAATCCGCTGGAAGGGCTCGGCTTCGTCATGCATCACCGCTGGCTCGCGTTCGTCGCGCTCGGCGCGGTGGTGCTCTCGCTGACGGGCGCCGAGGCGCTCTACGCCGACATGGGCCATTTCGGCAAGCGACCCATCCGCCTTACCTGGTTCGGCGTCGTTTTTCCCGCGCTCGCGCTCAACTATCTGGGCCAGGGCGCGCTGCTGCTGGCGAACCCCGGCGCGGTGCAAAACCCGTTCTACCGCCTGTTCCCGCAGTGGGCCATCGTGCCGATGATCGTGCTGGCGACGATCGCCACCG
Organism: Paraburkholderia tuberum STM678; assembly: GCF_902833905.1. Taxonomy (GTDB): domain Bacteria; phylum Pseudomonadota; class Gammaproteobacteria; order Burkholderiales; family Burkholderiaceae; genus Paraburkholderia; species Paraburkholderia tuberum. The sequence goes on from NZ_CADFGP010000001.1 coordinate 204,233, forward strand.
TGATCGCCTCGCAGGCCGTTATTTCGGGTACCTATTCGATGACGATGCAGGCCATGCAGCTTTCCTTCCTGCCGCGCATGAACGTCGTGCATACGTCGGAGCGCGAGATCGGGCAAATCTACGTGCCCGGCATCAACTGGATCCTGTTGATCGCCGTGGTTGCGGCGGTGTTGGGCTTTCGCTCGTCCACGGCGCTCGGGTCCGCGTATGGCATCGCCGTGACCGGCACGATGCTCATCACCACGTTCCTGACGTTCTTCGTCGTGCGTTACGCGTGGCGCTACAACTGGCTGCTGTGCCTGCTGTCCACCGCGTTCTTCTTCGTGATCGACGCGTTGTTCTTCTCGGCTAATCTGCTCAAGATCGTCGATGGCGGCTGGTTCCCGCTCGTGATCGGCGCGATCGTGTTCACGGTCATGGCGACGTGGGGACGCGGCTGGGAAATGATGCTGGCCGAAGCGCGCGTGCGGGCGGGAAAGACGCCGCTCAAGCCGTACCTCGCTGCGCTGCTCGAAAGTTCGCCGACGCGCGTGGGCGGCACGGCGATCTTCCTGACGCCGGACGCCGAAGCGGTGCCGCACGCGCTCGTCAACAACCTGCGGCACAACCGTGTGCTGCATGAGCGCACGGTTTTCCTGAGCGTAATAACGAAGAACGTGCCGTGGGTGGCCGAAACGGAGCGCGTGCAGATCAGGCCGCTGTGCACGGGTTGCTGGCACGCAACGGTGAAGTACGGATTCAAGGACGAAGTGGACTTGCCGCGCACGCTGGCCGCCTACAAATCGCCGGAACTGGCCTTCAACCTGGACGACACATCGTGGTTCCTGAGCCGCGCGGCCGTGGTGCCCAAACGCGGCCATGGCATGGCGCTATGGCGCGAGCGGCTTTTCGCGGTGATGCTGCACAACGTGGGCAATATCGCGGCGTTCTTCAAACTACCGGCCAATCGCGTGATCGAAGTCGGCGCGCGCGTGGAGATCTAGAGCGCGCCGTTCAGCAAGCATGGAGCAGCGGCCGGCCTGCTTCGATACTCCTCGGCCCCGTAACCGCCGCGCCTGCGTAGTCAGCACGCGAGGCGGAGGCGAATCGCCCTTGTCCCATGCTACCGTCGAGCGCCGCTTCGCAACGGCCCTCGGATACCTCGGGTTCGAAACTTGCTGCCCACGACCAACCCGCCGCTCGAATCGGCGCGCGCGTTTTGCTTCGCGGCAGGCTGGCATGGACGGACGCCCGCGCCGCATCCAACCAGGAGACGTGTCATGGGCGACGAGACTCACCAGAATCACGGACACGACCGCCGCCGCTTTCTTGCGGGCGTGGCCGCGGTGGCCGGCAGCGTTGCGCTATCGGGTTGCGGAGGCGGCGGTGGATTGGGCGGAGACGGCCAACCGGGCGGCGGGAGCGCCGGCGAACCCGCGTCCTCGATTACCGACATTCCATCGCCCAACGCCGCCGACCGCTACAGCCTGCCGCGCCCGGCGTTGCCCGCGCCGGCCAGTTCGGGCATCGACTTCATCGTGCTGGTCACGATGGAAAATCGTTCCTTCGACCATTTCCTCGGCTGGGTGCCGGGGGCCGAGGGCATGCCCGCGAACCAGCACTTCAAAGACGCGTTCGGCGCGACGCAAACGCCGTTTTCCCTCGCGGCGAATGCCGCGTACGGCTATCAGGCGTGCGCCTACCAGGACCCTAATCACAGCTTCTCGGGGGCGCGCACGCAACTGGCATCGGGTGCGATGAATGGCTGGCTGCTCACACCGGGCACGAGCCTGAACCCGGGCGACCTGCTGCCTATCGGTTACTACACGTCAGCCGATCTTCAATTTTTCAACGCCGTGGCGAGCAGTTATACGATCGGCGACTTCTACTTCAGCGGCATTCTGACCAGCACCTTTCCCAATCGCGTCTATCTGCATAGCGGCGCAACGGATCGGCTCGACGACAGCACCGACACTTCGTCGCTCGCCACGATCTGGGACAAGCTGAGCGACGGCAATATCGACTGTCACTACTACTACCATGACGTGCCGTTCACGGCGCTTTATGGCACGCGTTATCTGGGCATTTCGCGCCCGTTTGCGGATTTCCTCGTGAATGCCGCAGCCGGGACGCTGCCGCCGTTCTGCATGGTCGATCCGTCCTTCGCGGGCGAGCTGGAAGGCGTTTCCGCCGACGATCATCCGCATGCCGACATCCGCGACGGCGAGGCGTTTCTCGCGCAGGTCTACGAGGCGCTGCGCACGAGCCCGACGTGGAGCCGCACGCTGATGATCGTCGTCTACGACGAATGGGGCGGCTTTCTCGAGCACGTGGTGCCACCCACCAGGCCGATCAGCAACAGCGAGCTCACACTCGGCAACGACGGCAAGCTCGGCTTTCGCGTGCCGCTCGCGCTGCTTGGCCCGCGCGTGCGCGCGAACTCGATCACCCGCTATCCGTTCGACCCCAGCTCGATTCACGCGTTGCTGCAATGGCGCTTCGGCTTACAGCCGCTTGGCGTGCGCGGCAGCGATCCGGCGACGTTCAATCTTGCCTACGCGCTCGATCTCGACGGCGCGCCGCGTACCGACGCTCCCGCGTTCACGGTCGCCCAAGGGCCGTTCGGCGGGATCTGTCTGGGGGCGGCGGCACCTTCGCCCTCAAGCTCCGTAGCGGCGATCGATCAGTCGCAAAAGCTGGCGATCAACCCGACGGCGGACCGCTTCGCGGATCTGCGCGCGAAGGCGGCGTCACTAGGATTCCGGACCGGAGGCTAAGCTGGGTTTCCGCTTAAAATGAGCGGGCCGCAAGCCGGCGCCGGACCGGGCCGCGCTGGACTGTGAATGCCAGCGCGCACGGCGGGATGCACGGCCTGATGAAGGCTCATGCCTTGAGCGCAGTTTGGTGAGAAACGCTTGCGCGCGACATCGTTTTGCGAAGCGGGCCCCGCACTTGCTGGCGAGACCGCCTCGAAGCCCCGCGGTAGCGTGCAGCATGTCATCGGCGCGCGCGGCGGGCCGCCTACGTCGACGTCACCGCGTCGTCCTCAACGGGTCCGCCGATGCCATTTCGTTACGATCTTCCCGTTTGGTATTCCCGCGAGCGGCCATACCGCCGCGTTGTAGCCAACCTGGCCGCCGCGCTGGCGCTCGCCGCAAGCACCAGCGTCATTGCGCAATCCGCGCCGACGGTCGCCCAGACCCAGCCGGCCGCGCCGGCCGTTACGCTGCCCGCATCGGCCGCCGCCGCGAATACCGCCAGCAGCGCCGCGGACCGGCACGTCGAAAACACGGATCACGCGCAGCCGTCGCCGGTCGTGCCGACGCCGCCGTCCGAGCTGTACGGCGAGCTGTATCGCGACGTCGAACTTGCGCATCTTTACCCGGACAGCAAGACGTTTGCCGATATGTCGCCAGGCGAGCCGCCGGCCCAGGTCATCGCCGACTACGACAGCCAGCGTGCTCAGCCGCGCTTCGACCTGAAACAATTTGTCGAACAGCGCTTCACGCTGCCCCCGCGCGCGCCGAAGCGCTACGCGTCCGATCCTGACGAGAGCGTCACCGCGCACATCGATACGCTGTGGAACGTGCTGCGTCGCGAACCGGACGCGAGCGCGAGCCCGTACTCGTCGCTGTTGCCGCTGCCGTCGCCGTACATCGTGCCGGGCGACCGCTTCGACGAGATCTACTACTGGGATTCGTACTTCATCCTGCTGGGGCTCGACGCGAGCGGCCAGCATGCGCTCGTCGACGACGAGCTGAACAATTTCTCGACCTTGATCGACCGCTATGGCCACATCCCCAACGGCAATCGCACGTATTACCTGAGCCGTTCGCAGCCGCCGTTCTTCGCGCAGATGGTGCAGCTCGTCGCGCGCAAGGAGGGCGATCAGGTCTACGCCCGCTATCTGCCCGAGCTGCGCCGTGAATACGCGTACTGGATGGCCGGCAGCGACCATCTCGCGCCGGGCAACGCGGCGCACCATCTCGTGCGCCTTGCCGACGGCACGCTGCTCAATCGCTACTGGGACGAGCGCGCTGCGCCGCGCGACGAGTCGTACCGCGAGGATGTGATGACGGCGCAACGGATACCGCAACGCGATGCGCGGGATTTGTGGCGCAACCTGCGCGCGGGCGGCGAAACCGGCTGGGACTTCAGCTCGCGCTGGTTCGCCGACGGCAGGACGCTCGCGACCATCGACGTGACCTCGCTGGTGCCAGTGGACCTGAACTGCCTGATGGTGGACCTCGAACGCACGCTCGCGAAAGCCTACCGTGTGACCGGCGATGCAGGCCACGCCGAGAATCTCGAACTACGTGCCCGGGTGCGCGCCGATGCGATCCGCCGGGTGCTGTGGGACCCGCAACTGCACGCTTTCGGCGACTACGACTTCGTGCACCGCACGCTCACGCACCGGCTTACTGCCGCGACGGTGTACCCGCTTTACGCCGGCGTCGCGACACGCAACGACGCGCGCGAAGTGGCGCAGACGATCCGGCGCGATCTGCTGCGTCCGGGCGGTCTCGCGACGACGCGGACCAACACCGGCCAGCAGTGGGACGAACCGAACGGCTGGGCGCCGCTGCAGTACCTCGCGGTGATCGGGCTGCGCCGCTATAGCGAGCCGGAGCTCGCGCGCGATATCGCGACGCGCTGGATCCGCACCGACGTCGCGTACTACCAGCGCACCGGCAAGCTGGTCGAGAAGTACGACGTCGACGCGAGCGGCAAGTCGGCGGGGGGCGGCGAGTATCCGCTGCAGGACGGCTTTGGCTGGACCAATGGCGTGCTGCGCGTGCTGATGCAGCTCTATCCGGATGCGGTGAGTTCGACGAAGCCGGCCGATCTGCCGGGCGGTGCGGTGGGGGTGTCGGATGCGGCGGCATCGGCGGCGGCCGCGCCGCAGACGTCGCACAGCACGTCGCCCGCGGGCCACTAGTTGCAAAGAGGCGCGCAGCCAGGCCCGCGCGTTCCGAAGAGGTAGTAGCGATACCAGGATGATGGGTTGACTGTCTGGCGGCGGCGCAGCCCGTTACGATGCTTTGGATAGCTCGAACAGACCCTCGTCACCCTGGAAAGCCTCGAAGATGAATCGCAAGCTCGACGTACCATCGGCCGAACCGGTGCCGCCGCAGGCGCAGGCCACGGCGACAGCCAAGGCCGCCCCGCCGGCCGGCGATGAAGCCGCCGCGCATTGGCAGCGCAATCTGTGCGTGTGCGTGTTCGGCTCGTTCACGACCATCGTCGCGATGACGCTGCTGCTGCCGTTCCTGCCGCTCTATGTCGAGCAGCTCGGCGTAAAGGATCATGCGGCGATCGTGCAGTGGTCCGGCGCCGCGTTCGGCGCGACCTTCTTCAGCGCCGCGCTCGTCGCGCCCCTGTGGGGCAAGCTCGCGGACCTCTACGGCCGCAAGCTGATGCTGATCCGCTCGAGCCTCGGCATGGCGGTCGCGATGTCGCTGATCGGCATGGCGCACTCGGCGTGGCAGCTGGTCGCGTTGCGGCTGCTCGCCGGGTTGCTCGGCGGCTATGCGTCGGGCTCGATGATCCTCGTCGCGACGCAGACGCCGAAGGCGCGTTCGGGCTGGGCGCTCGGCGTGCTGTCGTCGGGGATCATGGCGGGCAATCTGGTCGGCCCGCTGATCGGCGGCTTCCTGCCGCCGTTGATCGGCATCCGTGCGACCTTTTGGGCCTCGGGCGCGGCGATCTTCGTCGCCTTTCTCGCGACGGCGTTTCTGATTCGCGAAATGCCGGTTCGCAAGCGCGCGGACAGCGCGCCGAAGCAGGGCGCGTGGGCCTCGGTGGACGACAAGCGGCCGGCCATCGCGATGCTTGCCACGGGTCTGCTGCTGATGGTCGCGAATATGTCGATCGAGCCGATCATCACCGTCTACGTCGCCCAGCTCACGAAGCCTCAAAGCGTGACGATGGTCGCGGGCTTCGTGATGTCGGGCGCGGCACTCGGCAGCGTGATCTCGTCGTCGCGTCTCGGCAAGTTCGCCGATCGCGCCGGGCACTGGAATGTGATCGTCGGCTGCCTCGCCGTATCGGCGGTGTTGCTCGTTCCGCAGGCGTTCGTCACCGCGAGCTGGCAGCTGATCGTGCTGCGTTTCCTGATGGGGATGGCACTGGGCGGCCTGTTGCCGTGCATCGCGAGCGTGATCCGCCATAACGTGCCGGCGAACGTGACGGGCGCGATCCTTGGGTACTCGGTGTCGTCGCAATACGCGGGGCAGGTGGCTGGCCCGTTGCTGGGCAGTTTCGTCGGCGGACACATCGGCATGCGCGCGGTGTTTCTCGGCACCAGCGTGCTGATGGCGCTCGGCGCGCTCGCGAACTGGCGCGTGAAGTCGGGCAGGGCACGGGCAGCGGTGACGCGCTGATCCAAGCCTCCTCGACGGTCAACGCGTTTGCCATTCCGGCGCAAACACCTTTCCCCTGGGCGACCAGCGCCCGCGTAAACCCCAGCGCGCGTCTAGCCAGAACCCGCTTTGCTCCTTTTTTTATTCATGCTACTGTGAATCGCAGTTCGTCAGGCTATGCAAATTTACATTGCGACCAGCCGAGGCGAAGCGGGGGTGGCCTGAGGTCACCACTCCGCCGGACACACCCCAACGTGTAATCCCGACCAAGGAGAAAGCGCGGTGACGCAGGTTCCGATCGACGGTAACAGCATCGTTTCCGCGCGCGCTTTGTCCCACCCACGTCCGTCCCCGGTGAAATGGTTCGTCAGGGCGGGCGTCGCGCTCATCTATCTGTTCATGCTGAGCCCGCTGATCTTCGTGATCTGGCTGAGCTTCTTCAAGGACGCGATCATCACGTTCCCGCCGTCCGGCTACACGCTGTCGTGGTACGTCAACGCATGGCGTAACGACGCGTTCGCGAACGGCTTCGTGCTGTCGCTGAAGCTCGCGGCCGGCGCCGCGATCGGCGGCGTGGTGCTCGGTGTCGCTGCCTCGCTCGCGCTTGCGCGCTACCGGTTTGCTGGGCGGCGTCTCGTCAGCAACACGCTGCTGTTGCCACTAGTCGTGCCTGGCATCGTCGCCGGCATTGCGACCTATCTGTTCTACCTGCGCGCCGAGAATGCGCTCGACACCGACATCGTCGGCACATTCGGCGGCCTGCTGCTCGCGCATATCTGCCTGACGATCCCATGGACGATCCGCCTCGTCACCGCGAGCCTGGGCCAGCTCGACACCACCGTCGAGGAGGCGGCGCGCAATCTCGGCGCCGGTGCGTGGCGCACGCTGTGGCGCGTCACGCTGCCGATGCTGCGGCCGGCGATCGTCGCCTCCACGCTGTTCGGCTTCATCGTCTCGTTCGAGAACCTCGAGATGACCTTGCCGCTCGTCGGCCCCGGCAAGACGACGTTGCCGATCGCAATCATGCAGTACCTCGAATTCAATCTCGACCCAACCATCGCGGCGGTATCGGCCGCGCAGATCGTGCTGCTTGGCATCGTAATGCTGATCACCGATCGTTTCGTGAAGCTCGGCAAGGTGATCTGATCATGGCTCAGGTATCCCTGCGCAATCTGCGCAAGCAGTACGGTGCGACGACCGCGGTCGCCGACGTGTCGTTCGATATCGCCGAGGGCGAGCTGGTCGCGTTCCTCGGCCCGAGCGGCTGCGGCAAGACGACGACGCTGCGCATGGTCGCGGGCTTCGTCGAGCCGAGCGACGGCGAAATCTGGATCGGCAACACCGAGGTCACGCGGCTCGCACCCGACAAGCGCAATACCGGCATGGTGTTTCAGCGCTACGCGTTGTTTCCGCACATGACCGTCGCGCAGAACGTCGCGTTCGGTCTGGAAATGCGGCGCGTACCGAAGGCGGAGCGCGACACGCGCATTCGCGAGGCGCTCGACATGGTGCGGCTGAGCTCGCTCGCCGAACGCTATCCCCGGCAGTTGTCCGGCGGCCAGCAGCAGCGCGTCGCGATTGCGCGCGCGCTCGCGATCCGGCCCGACGTATTTCTGCTCGACGAGCCGTTGTCGAATCTCGACGCGAAGCTGCGCGTCGAGGTCCGCGAAGAAATTCGCGCGCTCCAGCAGCGTCTCGGTCTCACGACGATCTTCGTCACGCACGATCAGGAGGAAGCACTTGCGATGGCGGACCGCGTGGCCGTCATGCACGACGGACGCGTGCAGCAGATCGGCAGCGCGGACGCGTTGTACGAGCGGCCCGCCAATCCGTTCGTCGCGAGCTTCCTGGGCCGCATGAATTTCCTCGCGGGCCACGTCGACAACGGCCAGTTCATCACCGCGAACGGCGAAAAGTTCACAGTCAACGCGGCCGCGCGCAATGCCAACACGCTCGGCATCCGACCCGAGCGCCTGCGTCTTGCCGCGGCGCCGGAGCACAGCGAAGTGTCGATCCCGGTCAGGCTGGCCGACCGGATCTATCTCGGCGCGACCGTCGAATTGCGCCTCACGAGCGAGCGCGGCCAGAGCCTCGTCGCGCTCGTGCCGAACACCGCGCATGCCGGTGCCGGCGCATGGTCGCCGGGCGACACGCTGCACGCGTGCTTCAGAACCGAAGATTGCCTGCTTTTTTCCGCCTGAAGGACCATAAAATGAGCTATCCCATCACGCGCCGCACGTTTCTGAAAGCTGCTTCCGGTCTGCTCGTCGCTCCGTCGCTCGGTTTCGATCCGCGCACGGCGTTGGCGGCCGACGCTTGCCCCAACGTCGTCGTCGGCACGTGGGGCGGCGATTATCTGAACCTGCTCGAACAGAACATCGGCAAGCCGATCATCGAGGCCGCTGGCGGTCGCGTCACGTACGACTCGGCGGATCAGATCGGCCGCATGACGAAGCTGCGCGCGGAGAAGATGTCGCGTCACGGTTCGCTCGACGTCGCCTGTCTCGCCGACATCGACATGTTCGACGTCAACCGTTCCGGGGTGCTCGAACCGCTCGACACGAAACTGGTGCCGAACTCGGCGCGCACGATCGAAGCGCTGCGCCGCCCGTATTCGATTCCGCACATCTTCAGTGCGATGGTGATCGTCTACAACCCGGAGAAGTTTCAGGCAAAACCCGATTCGCTCGCGGTCGCGCTCGATCCGAAACTGAAGGGACGGGTGGGTTTTTCCGACATTCTGTACAACTTCAACGTGCTGCAGTCTTCGCTCGCGGCGGGCCAGCACAATGGCGACACGGCGGCCGGCATCCAGTTTCTGCGCGAGGTGCGCAAGCAGCAGCCGAAGGTCTATCCGTCGAACGAAACGGTCGCGGCGGCGCTGAAAAGCGGCGAAATCTGGATGACCTGCATGTGGAAAGCGCGCGCGCTGCAGTGGAAGAAAGGCGGCGTGCCGGTCGACTACGCGTTCCCGAAAGAGGGCGGCGTGCCGGTCACGTTCGAGGCCGCCGTGCCGAAGAACGCGCCGACGCGTGCGTGCGGCTTCAACTATCTGAACGCGATGCTCGATCCGCGCGCGCAGGTCGGCTTCGCCGAGACGATGGGCTATGCGCCGACCGTCACCGATGCGGCCTTGCCGCCGACGCTGCAACAGAGCGTCGGCTTCACGAATGCCGAGCTCGATCGCCTCGTCAAAGTCGACTACGCGCGTTTCACTGCGGAAAAACCGGCGCTGCTCGACTTCTGGAACAAGGAATTCAAGCCGGGACTTTGAACCATGACGACGAGCGCACTGAACGCCGCGCCGCGGCGCCGCGACTTCGCCGGGGGCCTGCTCGCAACGCCTGCCGTGTTGGTCGTGCTATTCGTGATCGTGCTGCCGGGCGTGCAACTGGTGCGCTACAGCTTCAATCATTTCGACTCGGTCCAGATGATGCAGGCGGCGTTCACGCTCGAGAACTACGTCCAGTTTCTGACCGATCCGTACTACCACGCGGTGCTGTGGACCACGATCAAGGTGGCCGCGCTGTGCACGGCGCTGTCGCTCGTACTCGGTTTTCCGGTCGCCTATGTGCTGGCTAAAACGCAGAGCCGCTTCAAGAGCCAACTGGTGATGCTGCTGGTGTTTCCGCTGCTGGTCGGCAACGTCGTGCGCGCGGCGGGTTGGATGGTCATGCTCGGCAACGCGGGTTTCGTCAATGCGATGCTGATGGCGCTCGGCCTCGTCGATCAACCGGTGCGGCTGCTGTATACGCCGTTCGCGGTGGTGGCCGGCACCACTGCCGTTGTTCTGCCATACATGATCCTGACCTTGCAGAGCGTGCTCGAAGGGCTCGATTTCTCGATCGAGGAAGCCGCGCGCAATCTCGGCGCGAGCTTCGCTCAGACGCTCGCGCGCGTCGTGCTGCCGATCGCGGCGCCCGGCGTCGCGGCCGGCACGATGCTCGTGTTCATTCTGTGCATGAACGCGTACGCGACACCGGTGCTGCTCGGCGGCACCGGCATCACGATGATGACGCCGGCAATCTACGACCAGATCGCCAAGGCGAACAACTGGCCGTTCGGGGCCGTGCTGTCGATCGTATCGATGGTCGTCACGTTTGCGCTGGCGCTGTTGTCGCACTGGATCATCCAGCGGCGCTACGCGAAGACGATGATGACCTGAACTGGCAGGGCGCGCCGCCGGCTGGTGTGTGGGATGCGCCTCTCCTTAATTCTTCTTCCTGAAGGAACGACAGATGCCAATCCTCACCGAAAAGACTCGCGCTTACCGTCACGACCTGATGCAAACACTGATGGAACGTCAGCGAGTCGATGCGCTCATCTTCACGTCCGCCGACTTCTTCCAGTGGGCGACCAATTTCCACGTCGACGTGCAGACCTGGGAGCGGCCGATCGCCGTGTGCGTGCCGCTGTCGGGCGAGCCGTTCGCGATCATGAACGAGCTGTCGACGCATCACGTGATGATGGCGCGCGAGCGCGGACATCTGTGGCTCGACGATATCTCGTTCTACTCCGAGCATCCGCGCGTGGTCGAGCGGCAGCCGCTACTCGCGGAGGTCCCGGAGCTAATCGCCGCGCGTTTGCGTGCCGCCGGGCTTGGCGCATCGCGAATCGGCGTCGAAGCCGCCGGCGGTCCGCTCGGCCGCGCGGCGTCACTGCTGCCGGACGCGGAGTTCCTGCCGATGCTCGCCGAGTTGCGCTCGTTGCGCTGGGTCAAGCACCGGGAGGAGATTGCCATCATGCGGGCCGCCGCAAGCCTCGCCGATTGGGTGCAGGACCGCTATCGCGAGAACATTCGCCCCGGACGGCTCGTTCAGGAACTCGACTATCAGATGGCCACCCTGATGGTGACCGAAGGCGCGCGCCGCTTTCCTGGCGAGAACCTCGAAGTGATGCGTTGCTGGACCTTGTCGGGACCGGCATCGGCGTCGCCGCACGGCGACGGTGCGTCGTGCGGCGCGCAGATCAAGGCGGGCGACGGTCTCGTCAATATCGTGATTCCGCGTTTGAACGGTCTCGTGATCGAGAACGAGCGCACCTGGTTCTGCGGCAAACCGGGCGCCGAGCAGGCGCGTTTTCATGAGGTCGCGCGCGCGGCCAACGAGGCGGCCGTCGCGGCGGCCGTCACGGGTCAGCCGGTTTCGGGTATCGACGCGGCCGCGCAAGCGGTGATCGAGCAGGCCGGCTGCGCGAAGTACATCCGTCATCGCACGGGGCATGGCATGGGCATCATCGGTCACGAATATCCGGACGACATGGCGTTCAATCACCGCGCGCTGCTGGACAACGAGGTGTACTCGGCGGAGCCCGGCATCTATGTGTACGGCCTCGGCGGTTTCCGGCTCGACGATTCGGTCGTGACCGGCCCGACGCCGGAGCTGCTCACGAAGACCCCGCGCACGCTCGCGCACGCGACCATCGATTGAGTCGCGCAGCGCGCGACACCCTTCAACGTTGGAGATGACCCGGATCTTGTACCGGGAGGAGACCTGATGGAGTCGATTCTGTTCTCGCACTGCGCGCTGCTCGATCCGGCTGCCGGCGAATTGCGTGAGGACCACGCGGTGCTGGTGGAAAACGGACGCATCAAGGAGGTCTCGGACCGGCCGATCCGCAGCGCGTCCGCACGGGAAATCGACCTGCGCGGCAAGACGCTGATGCCTGGCCTGATCGATTTGCACGTGCACGTGCATGCGACGCAGCTCAATCTCGCGGCACAGGTGAACTTGCCGAACGTGCTGGTCACGCTGAAGTCGTTGCCGTTGTTGCAAGGCATGCTTCGGCGTGGCTTCACGACAGTGCGCGATGCGGGCGGCGCGGGCTTCGCGCTCAAACAGGCGTTGGAACAGGGTCTCGCCGAAGGTCCGCGCCTGTTCGTGTCGGGCCGCGCGATCAGCCAGACCGGCGGACACGGCGACATGCGCGGCCGCAGCGACTACATCGGCACCGATAGCCCGTGCGCGTGTTGTGCGCGGGTCGGCGCGATATCGCGTGTCGCCGACGGCGTCGATGCTGTGCGTCGCGCGGTGCGTGAAGAGCTGCAGATGGGTGCCGACCAGATCAAGATCATGGCCTCGGGCGGCGTCGCCTCGCCCACCGATCCGGTCGGCGCATGGGGTTATTCGGAAGACGAGATCAGGGCGATCGTCCACGAGGCGCGGGCGCGCGGCACCTACGTGCTCGCGCATGCATACACGGCCGAGGCGATCGCGCGCGCGGTACGCTGCGGCGTTCGGACGATCGAGCACGGCAATCTGGTCGACGAAGCGGCTGCGCGGGTGATGGCCGAGCACGGCGCGTTCGCGGTGCCGACGCTCGTCACCTACGACGCGCTCGCGAACGAAGGCGAAGCGCTCGGCCTGCCCGCCGACAGCGTCGCGAAGATCGGGAGCGTGCGCCAGGCGGGCCTGCGTTCGCTCGAAATCTTCCGCGCGGCGGGCGTGCCGATGGGCTTCGGTAGCGATCTGCTCGGCGAATCGCAGCGTCTGCAAAGCGATGAATTCCGCTTGCGCAGCGAAGTGCTGACGCCGCTCGAAATCCTGCGCAGCGCAACGGTGGTCGGCGCGCAGGTGCTCGGCCAGGTCGGGCAGCTCGGGCAGATCACGGCAGGCGCGCACGCCGACATGCTCGTCGTCGACGGCAATCCGCTTGCGTCGCTCGACTGTCTGCTGGGGCAGGGCGAGCGCATTCCGGTCGTGATGAAGGGCGGTAGAATCCATGCCTTTGATTTGCCGGCGTGACATGCGCAGCGCTCGCGTGCGAGCGAGGTTGACAGCGGGGAGCGCCGGCGGCCCGTGCAATCCGGAGAGAACGGATGGACTTTCGGCACATCGACGCATTCAGGGCGCTGATGCTCACGCGCACGACGACTCGCGCCGCGCAGGTCATCGGCACTTCGCAGTCAGGTATCAGCCGCCTGATTACCGATCTGGAGCGCTCGACCAGTCTCACGCTGTTCGATCGCAGCCGCGGCCGGCTCGAACCGACCGTCGAAGCCCTGGCGCTGTTCGAGGAAGTCGAGCGGCGCTATGCCGGCCTGGACAACATCCGCGAGTTCGCGCTGAGCTTGCGCAATCCGTCGACCGCGGTGATTCGCGTGGGCTCGGTCGTATCGTTCGGGCTCGGCTACTTCGCGCGCGTCGTGGCGAACTTTCATCGGCGGCATCCGGCCGTGCAGATTGCGTTGACGACCGGGGCATCGTCGCTGATTCGCGATCAGGTGGTGTCGCGTCAACTCGCGCTCGGTCTCGTCACGAATACCGTCGACGTGACCGGCACCGATTCGACCGCCTTCGCGCAGCTCGACGCGATCTGCGCGTTGCCGGCCGGTCATCCGCTGGGCAAGCGCAAGGTCATCAAGGTGGCGGATCTGCGGAATCAGCCGATCGTGTCGTACGATCTGCCGGACCTCGTGCGTTGGGGCATGGATCAGGTGTTCGCGACCGGTCAGCTGCAATCGCAGGTGGTGGCGACCGCGCCGTATTCGGTCAACATCGCGACGATGGTCAAGGAAGGCCTCGGCATCGGTTTGCTGCATCCGGTGTCGGCGTACGACTTTCTCGACTCGAATCTGATCTTGCGCCGCTTCGAGCACGCAATGCCTTTCTACACGCTGAAGATCACGCCGCATGGCGCCGCGCCGGCTCCGCATCTCGACGAATTGTCGAAGGTGATGGAGGAGACGCTCGAAGAAGTGCTGGCGGCCGTGAATACGCGCTTGACGGCAGCGAGCTGACCGATTGCCGCTTCGCGGCGGCAGCGGCGTTCCCCACCTATCCAATGAAATACAGATCGGGCCACCGAGGCCTGACGTCGTCTGTTGCGGTTTCTTTTCGAAACGCATTTCTCCTGGAGCGAGTGTATGAACCACATCAACCAGCCACGCCGCCGTTTTCTTCGATCGACGGGGACGCTCGTCGCCGCCTCCGCGCTGGGTCCGTTCGCGTTGAAAGCCAATGCGGCCGGTGCGTGTTCCGGTCAGGTGGTGGTCGGCACGTGGGGAGGCGACTATCAACGCCTGCTGCAACAGAACATCGATTCGCTGGTGCCGCCTACCGGTGATGCGATCACCTATGCGGTCGGCAGTGCGCTCGCGCGGCAGACCACGATGCGCGCCGAAGCACACGGCCGGCGCAGCACGATGGACGTCGCGCTGCTGCGCGATAACGACATGTTCCAGATGTACTCCGAAGGCACGACCGCGAAACTCGATGACGCGCTGCTGCCGAACCTTGCCAACGTGATTCCGCAATTTCGTCGCAGCTACGCGGTCCCGCACATCTTCAGCGCGCTCGTGCTCGTCTACGATACCGACAGGGTGCGCACGCGCCCGGACGGTCTCGCCGCGCTGCTGGACCCTCAATTCAAGGGCAAAATCGGCCTGGTCGATGATCAGTATGACTATCTGACGCTCGCGGGCGCGCTCGCCTCGGGCGGACAAGCGAACGATCTCGCGCTCGGGCAGAAGTATTTGCGCGCGCTGCGCGAGGCATCGCCGCGAGTGTATCCGTCGGTCGATGCACTGGCGTCGGCGCTCAAGAGCGGCGAGATCGTCGTGACCGTCACATGGAAGGCGCGCGCGCTGCAGTGGAAAAAGGCGGGCCTCGCGGTCGACTACGTGTTCCCGAAGGAGGGCGCATTGCCGGCCACGTTCGAGGCCGCCGTCACCGCGGGCAGTAAATCGTCCGCCTGCGCGTTTCTCTATCTGAATGCGATGCTCGATCCGCGTTCCCAGCGCGCGTTCGCCGAATCGATGGGCTACGCGCCGACGATCACGAACGCGAACCTGCCGCCGTCGTTGCAACAGGCGGTGGGCTTCTCGGGCAAGGAGCTGGAGCGGATCGTGCCGGTCGACTTCGCGATGCTGATGAAACACAAAACGGAAATGCTCGACTTCTGGAACAAGGATTTCCGCGCTGGACTTTGACCCCGAGGCTCCGCACATTTCTGCCTGCAAGACCCAAACACATGATTATTCTGACCAACAACGAAGGTAAATCCGGCATCGGCTTGACCGCGGAACTGCTGCGCAATGGCGGTGCCGGGCTCGACGCGGTCGAGGCAGGCATCCGGCTCGTCGAAGATGACGAAGAGGTGCGCACGGTTGGGCGTGGCGGCTGGCCGAATCTGCTCGGCGAAGTCGAGCTTGATGCGTCGGTGATGGATGGCTCGACGCTGCGCACTGGCGCGGTGGGCGGTCTGAAGGGCTTCAGGCATCCGGTGAGCGTCGCGCGTGCCGTGATGGAGCGGCTGCCGCACGAGCTGCTGATCGGTGAGGGCGCCGCGCGCTATGCGGCCGAAACGGGTGCGGAGCGCTGCGAGCTGCTCGCCGAACATTCGCGCAAGGCTTACGCGCGCTGGTTCGACGGCGAAGTCAGCGCGGCCGACAGGGCCGCGTGGCCGAACGTGCCGCTCGAACGCTATTGCCACGACGCGGTCGATCCGGAGATCGGCAAGGACACGACGGTTTTTCTTGCGCTCGACAGCGCCCGCAATGTCGTGAGCGGCACGAGTACATCGGGATGGGGCTGGAAATATCCGGGCCGTCTCGGCGACAGCCCCGTGATCGGCGCGGGCTCCTATGCCGATAGCCGTTACGGCGCCTGCGCATGCACGGGCGCGGGCGAGATGACGATCCGCGCCGGCACGGCGCGCGCGGTGGTGCTCTACATGAAAATGGGCATGAGCGTCGAGCGCGCGGTCACCGAAGCGGTCGACGATATGCGCGCGCTCAAGGGCGGCTTGATCAGCCGCGTGACGATCCATGCGATCGATGCCGCGGGCAATCACCGCGTGGTGGCGGTCAATGGCTTGCCGGGCAATCACTACTGGGTGTGGACGCCAGTCATGGCGCAGCCGGAGCGCCGTGCTTGCGAGCTGATCCAGATCTCGGAGGGTGAGCCGCAGAGCAAGCGGATTGCGATGCAGGTTTATACCGACGTGTGAGGGCGACGCGTAGTGGTGAATCAGCGGTATTCCCGCAGCGGCACCTAAGACGTCTTCTGCCCCCCCGCAATCACCCGCTCCAACGACAGCTTCAAGTGACGCTGCATCGCCGCTTGCGCCTGAATCGCATCATGCGCCTCCAGCGCTTCGAGAATCACGAGATGTTCGTCGGGCACGGCGCCCCACGTCGTCTCGTTCTCGAAGTGGCCGCGCAGCTTTTCCGACAGCGGACTATGCCGCGCATCGAATAGCGAGCTGACGGTGCGCACGAGCACCTCATTGCCGGACATTTGCGCGATCGCGAGGTGGAACGCGCGATCGGCCGCGACCGGAATTCTGCCGGCCTTTACTTCGCGCTCCATCTCGTTGTAGATGGCGCGCAGCATCTTCAGATCTTTCGGTTTGCAGAACGGTGCGACGCTCGCGATGATCGAGCCTTCGATCAGGCAGCGCGCGCCGAGGATGTCGAGCAGGCTATCGCCGAGTTCGGCCTGCGACAGCGACGCATCATTCTGCGCGGACGGCGTCGCGCACAGGTAGACGCCCGAACCCATACGAATCTCGACGAGCCCTTCCAGTTCCAGCGCGACCAGTGCCTCACGCACCGACGGCCGCGACACGCCGAGCGTCTCCGCCAGCGCGCGCTCGGGCGGCAGGCGGCCGTTCGGCGCGAAGTCCGGCTGAGCGATCAGCTCGCGCAATTTTTCCGCGATCTGAAGATAGAGGCGGCGAGTGTCGGCAGGTCTGGTGGTCACGAAACGATTCCCGGCGATGTAGCTTGTGCAAGCCCCATAAGGCGAGCGCCGATTGTAGATCGAAGCGCCCGGCGCGCAAATCGTGCGTGTTCGGCGACAGCGTTCGGGGTTTCCCCCAACTCCGTGCGAATTGGCTTGACCAGTATCGCACTCGCCATTATTTTTGCAAATTGGTAAGGCCAGATTGACGCCGAGGAGACGCCAGCCGTGCAGCCCTGCTGGTCGCTCCGCATCCCGACACCCGATCAATTTCTCCATGACGATGAAGACTGTCATTTGCGAACAACCCGGCCAACTCGCGCTCGCCGAACGCGCGAGGCCGGCGGTTCCTCGATCATCGCCTCGCCGACATCGCGCGCAATCACGAGCAAAAGAAAGAGCGGCGTTTCAAGCCGGTGATTGTCTGTAGCACACCCCGGCAGCACACCCCGGCAGCACACCGGCGGCCACGAGGCCGCATGGTTCATCCAAATAGAGTAGATGCCAGCCCAGGAGGAGACGGTTTCATGAAGAAGAAGATGCGTTGGGTAGTGATTTTTCTGTGCTTTCTCGCGATCGCGGTGAACTACATCGATCGTGCGAATCTCGCGGTCGCCGTGCCGCAAATCGAAAAGGCGCTCGGCATCGGCCCCGCCGAGATGGGCTTCATCCTGAGCGGATTCTTCTGGACCTACGCGTTGATGCAGATGCCGTTCGGCTGGTTCGTCGATCGTGTCGGCGCGCGCATCGCGTTGCCGCTCGCGGTCGGGTGGTGGTCGGTGTTTACCGCGGCCACCGCGGTCACGACCAGCGTCGCGGGCATGTTCGGCTGCCGCCTGTTGCTCGGCGTCGGCGAGGCGGGCGCGTATCCGTCCTGCACGAAGCTCGTCAGCCAATGGTTCGAGCCAAAGGAGCGCGCGATCGCGACCAGCATCTTCGATAGCGGCTCGCGGGTCGGCTCCGCGCTGTCGATTCCCGTGGTCGCGCTGATCATCGGCACGCTCGGATGGAAGGCCGCCTTTGTCCTCACCGGCTTGCTCGGCGCGGTGTGGATCGTCGGCTGGTTCGTGATCTATCGGAATCCCGTGCAGGACGCGATGGAGACCGCGCGCAACGCTGCGCCGGCGGCTCAAGCGAGAGGCGGCCAGGACAACGTGACGTGGGCATCGCTGTTTCGCCATCGCACGCTGTGGGGCATGATGCTCGGCTTCTTCTGCCTGAACTTCGTGATCTACTTCTTCATTACGTGGTTTCCGAGCTATCTCGTGCAGACGCGCGGCTTCTCGCTGAAATCGCTCGGCACGCTCGGCATGATTCCGGCGCTGATCGCGATTCCGGGCGGCTGGCTCGGCGGCTATGTGTCCGACGCGCTGTTCCGGCGCGGCTGGAGCCTGACGGCTGCGCGCAAGACCTGCATGGTCGGTGGCATGCTGGTGTCGTCGGTGATCACGCTGTCGGCGTTCACGGAGAACACGTATCTGATGCTCGCGTTCTTCGGTATCGCCTATGGCAGCCTCGCGTTCGCCGCGGCGAGCATCTGGTCGCTGCCCTGCGACGTCGCGCCGACACCGCGCCATGTCGCGTCGATCGGCGGCATCCAGAACTTTGCGTCGAATCTGGCGGGGATCGTGATTACGACGTTCACCGGCGTGATGGTCGCGATGACGAAGGGCTCGTTCACGATCCCGCTCGTCGTCGCGGGCGGCTTCTGCTTTCTCGGCGCGTTCAGCTATCTTTTCATCGTGGGACGCATCGAGCCGCTGTCGCTGGAATCGGAAAGCCGCGATCTGCCGAAGGGCGCGCGCTCCACGATCTGACGTATTCTGTGTCAACGCATACGGATAACCCTGTTTTCGAGGCTTCTCATGTCGACTCAAGCTAGCGTCGCGTCCGCGATCATCCGCCTGCACCCGGGCGACGACGTCATCATCGCGACCCGGCAGTTGCTGCCGGGCACGCGCATCGAGGCGGAACAACTGGTCGTCGCCGGACTGATTCCACCGGGGCACAAGATCGCGACGCGCAACATCGCGCAAGGCGAGCCGGTCAAGCGCTACAACCAGATCATCGGCGTCGCGCGTGAGGCGATCGCGCGCGGCCAGCATGTCCACACGCACAATCTCGGCATGTCGGAGTTCGCGCGCGAGCACGCGTTCGGCGTCGATGCGCAGCCGACCGTCTACGTCGAGGAACCCGCGCATTTCATGGGCATTCGCCGCGACGACGGCCGCATCGCGACGCGCAATTACATCGGCATTCTGACCAGTGTGAACTGCTCGGCGACGGTCGCGCGCGCGATTGCCGATCATTTCCGGCGCGACGTGCGTCCCGACGCGCTCGCCGACTATCCGAACGTCGACGGCGTGATCGCCTTGACGCACGGGCTCGGCTGCGGCATCGACATGCAAGGCGAGGGCATTGCGATCCTGCGTCGCACGCTGGCCGGTTACGCGGTGCATCCGAACTTCGCGTCGGCGCTGTTCGTCGGCCTAGGCTGCGAGACGAATCAGATCGACGGCGTGCTCGCCGCGGGCGGTCTCGACGCCAGCACGACGAAGCTGCGCAGCTTCACGATCCAGGACAGCGGCGGTACGCGCAAGACGATCGAACTCGGTATCGCGATGGTGCGCGAGATGCTCGCCGACGCGAACCGCGTGCAGCGCGTGCCGGTGCCGGCTTCGCATCTATGCGTCGGTCTGCAATGCGGCGGTTCGGACGGCTACTCTGGCATCTCCGCGAATCCGGCGCTCGGCGCCGCGGTCGATCGGCTCGTGCGGCACGGCGGCACCGCGATCCTGTCGGAGACGCCGGAAATCTACGGCGCCGAGCATCTGCTGACGCGGCGTGCGGTGAGCGCCGCGGTCGGCGACAAGCTGCTCGCGCGCATCGCATGGTGGCAGGACTATTGCGCGCGCAATGGCGCCGCGATGGACAACAACCCATCGGCGGGCAACAAGGTGGGCGGCCTGACGACGATCCTCGAAAAATCGCTCGGCGCGGTCGCGAAGGGCGGCACGACGAATCTGGTCGACGTCTACGAATACGCGCAGCCGATCGCCGCGAAGGGCTTCGTATTCATGGATTCGCCCGGCTACGATCCGGTGTCGGCGACGGGACAGGTCGCCTCGGGCGCGAACCTGATCTGCTTCACGACCGGGCGCGGCTCCGCCTATGGCTGCGCGCCGTCGCCGTCATTGAAGCTGGCGACCAACACCGCGTTGTGGGAGCGCCAGGAGGACGACATCGATATCAATTGCGGCGGTGTGGTCGACGGCAGCGCGAGCATCGACGAACTCGGCGAAGCGATCTTTCGCATGATGCTCGACTGCGCGTCCGGCACGCGCACGAAGAGCGAGCTGCACGGCTATGGGCAAAGCGAGTTCGTGCCGTGGCAGGTCGGCGTGGTGACCTGAGCGGGTGCATTGCAGCGACACGACCGAATAGCCGAACGGATCACGCATTGGAGGATGCAATTGGAACGCCGCCTTCATTCAGGCCGCGAGGTGAAGCGCGCGCAGCGGCTCTGCCCGTCTGACGAACTGGAGATATCCGATGCAGCAGGAACCGATCTCCGCGACCCGCGGTAACGAAGCCGTCGCCGCGCTGCGCGCGGCGCTCGGCGCTGACATCGTGAGCCTGCCGGCCGAATTTGGCGGGCGGCGGTTCGCGGACTGGAGCGGCACGCCATCGACCGATCCGATCGCGCTGATCCGCCCGCGCACGACCGAAGAGGTCGCCACCGCGCTCAGAATCTGCCATCAATTCCGGCAGCCGGTCGTCACGCAAGGCGGCATGACCGGGCACGCGGGCGGTGCCTGCGTGCTTGGCGGGGAGGTCGCGCTGAGCGTCGAGCGGATGAACGGCGTCATCGACATCGATCCGGTCAGCGCGACGATGACCGTGTTCGCGGGCACACCGCTGCAGGTCGTGCAGGAAGCGGCCGATCACGCCGGCTTCATGTTCGCGCTCGACCTCGGCGCGCGCGGCAGTTGCACGATCGGCGGCAACATCGCGACCAATGCGGGCGGCAATCGCGTGATCCGCTACGGGATGATGCGCGACCAGGTGCTCGACGTCGAAGCGGTGCTCGCCGACGGCAGCGTGATCGGCGGCGAGCGCAAGATGATCAAGAACAATACCGGCTACGACCTGCGCAACCTGCTGACGGGCAGCGAGGGCACGCTCGCGGTCATCACGCGCGCGGTGCTGCGCCTGCGGGCCAAGCCGCGCGCGATCTCGACCGCATGGTGCGGCATGCCGGACTACGCGGCGGTGACCACGCTGCTCGGCCGCGCGCAGGAGCGGCTGCCGGCCGGCGTGTCCGCGTTCGAGGTCATGTGGCCAAGCTATTGCGACTTCGTGCGGCAACGCCTGCCAGAACTGCGCGTGCCGCTCGCGAGCGATCACGCCTACTACGTATTGCTCGAGACTTGCGGCGCGGACCCGGAACGGCAGTCGGCGGCTTTCGAGGAATTCCTCGCCGACATGTTGAACGCCGGCGTGATCGCCGACGCCGCAATCGCGCAATCGGACGCGGACGCCGCGGCGTTCTGGGCGATTCGCGACGCGCCAGCCGAATATCCGCGCCTGATTCCGGGACGCATCTCGTTCGACATCAGCTTCGCGGTCGCGCAGGCGGGCGACGCGGCGCAGCGCTGCGACGAGCGGTTGCGCGCGCTGGCCGCAAGCGACGATCCTCGTCTATGGGCATCTCGGCGACGGCAATCTGCACGTAGTGGTGCAAGAACCTGGCTGGACCGACGAGGCCATCGACGACGTCAAGCGCGTCGTCTATGAACTGACGGGGGAAATGGGCGGCTCGGTATCGGCCGAGCATGGGATCGGCGAGGAGAAGCTGAGCGTGCTCGGCCTGTCACGCTCGCCGGCCGAACTCGCCGCGATGAAGGCGATCAAGCTCGCGCTCGATCCGCACAATCTCCTGAACCCTGGCAAGGTGATCGCGATGTAGTGTGCGCGGCGCGAATCTGCGTGCGCAGCCACGGCGCTTTCAGCCGCTCGGGAACGCGCGCAGCATGTTGCGCGAGTCGCTTGCTCAGGCACTCGACCTCGCCGAGCGCGACGTGTTCGAATTCGGCGGGGCGCAGTGCGATCGCATCGTTGCGAGCGTACTCACGGAAATATCCGGCGGCGCGTCATGGCATCGGCGACGCGGTACGCCGGAGCTGTGCCGATTCAGGCGTCTTCGCCGGTTGCGAATACGCCGTTTTCCGGTGCCGTCCGTTCGACGTCGATGCATTGCACGCGCCAGTGGCCGCTCGCGAGGATGCGGCCGTGTTCGGCGCACCACTGCACGCGGCCGACCTCGCCTTCGAACGGCCCGTCGAGCTGATTCAGATCGAGCCCCTCGAGCACGCAGACCGGCGCGGAGCTATGCGGCGCGCACACGAGCGTATTGCCGCAATCCATATGCAACGCGCCCCATTCGGGCAACTCGAGCCCGAAATGACCTTCGCGCGACCATTGCCGCGTGTCCTTGTCGAGCCAGAGAATGGCGAAGGCCATCGGGTTGACACGATCGAACGTGTCGAGATGAACAGTCAAACGCATGACATGTCTCCGCAATGTATACAACTGATTCGCATTGCCGGCGCCATCGCGCGTCGGCAGCGGGCCCGCTGCGTGCGCATCGAGTCCTTATTGGCTAAGTACCCATTGCACGAGCGTGTGCGCGTCCTGCGCCGATAACGGCCCACCGCGCTCGGCTCGGGCTCGCCATAGGCAACGCCGGCCGTCAGCGCGCACGCCGAGCACACGAGCAGACAGTTTCGGATTCGCGCAATCACGGCACGTACTCCGGTATCAGGAATAAGATCAGTGTACGGGCGGCGAAACGCCCCTTATTGACTTCGATCAAACGGTCTGCGGCGCGGGCCGATCGCGCGACACAATGGCGCGCCTACGCTGCTGAGAACGGCGCGCGCCTCGCTGTCTGCCATGACGGCAGCTTGTCGCTACCGAAGCATCTGAAGGAGAACCCGATGCGAGCGATGGTGTTCGACGGCAGCTCGGCGACGCTGACCGAGCGGGAAGTGCCTGATCCGCGGCCCGGTGCCGGGGAGATCCTGATCGACGTTCATGCGTGCGGCGTGTGCCGCACGGACCTGCATCTGATCGACCGCGAGCTCGAGCATCCAAAGCGGCCGGTGATTCCCGGCCACGAAATCGTCGGCGTGGTGGCCGAATTGGGCGCGGGCGTCAGCGGTTTCACGGTGGGCGAGCGGGTCGGCGTGCCGTGGGTCGGGCGCACCTGCGGCCACTGCCGCTACTGTCTGTCCGCCCGCGAAAATCTCTGCGACGACGCTGGCTTCACCGGCTACACGATCGACGGCGGCTACGCCGAGCGCACGGTCGCCGACAGCCGCTACTGCTTTCATCTGCCGCCGCACTACAGCGATGTCGAGGCCGCGCCGCTGCTGTGCGCGGGTCTGATCGGCTATCGCACGTTGAGCATGGCGGGCGACGCCGAACGGATCGGCATCTACGGTTTCGGCGCGGCCGCGCATCTCGTCGCGCAGGTGGCGCGTCACCAGCAGCGCACCGTCTATGCGTTCACGCGTCCCGGCGACCACGCGGCCCAGCAACTCGCGCTGCGCCTCGGCGCGGCATGGGCCGGCGGCAGCGACGAGGCACCGCCCGGCGAACTCGACGCCGCGCTGCTGTTCGCGCCGGTCGGCGCACTGGTGCCGCTGGCGTTGCAGGCGGTCGCGAAAGGTGGCGTGGTGGTGTGCGGCGGCATTCATATGAGCGACATTCCGTCGTTCCCGTACGCGTTTCTGTGGGGCGAGCGGCGGGTGGTGTCGGTCGCGAATCTGACCCGCGACGATGGGCTTCAGTTCATGCGCAGCGCCGCCGAGACGCAGCTCGCGATCGAGACGACGACTTACGCGTTGCGCGACGCGAACCGCGCGCTCGACGATCTGCGCAACGGCAACCTGACCGGCGCGGCCGTGCTCGCGGTCCGCCCGTGATCCGCTAGCGAGCCGTTGGCGCTTGATACAGATCAAGCCGCGCGCCGCGTCGGCGTTCATCATGTGAGCGCGAACCGTTGGCGTTCCCGTCACGGGCCGAGGTGTGAAGCGACGCGCTTGACGCGCCGCCTCGCGGTGCGACGATCCGAGGAGAGCCGATGAACACTGCTGCCGGGCGCAACACCTTCCACCGCGTGATGATCGCGTCCGCGGGCGGCAGCGGACTGCCGCTCGGCACGCGCGTCGCCCGGCAGTTGGTCGCGGCGGATGCGCGCTTTCGTCTCGTCGATATCGTTTGCAATCCAGCCGCGCTTTATCCGACGCTGATGCTCAGCTATCCGGACTGGTGCGAGGCGCATCGCGCGATGCTGCACGGCGCGCAGGCCGCGCTGCGCGACGCGGTGATCGCGTTGCACGGCGTCGTCGCGGCGACCGACGCCGAGATCGTCGATCTCACCGCGCTGCATCAGGGCGCGGCCGAAGCGCTCGCCCACACGGCGACGCAATGGGACGCGGATCTGATCGCGGTGGCCGCGCATCCGCGTGAACATCGCTGGGACAGCCGTATCGATCCCGAGGAACTGGTCGCGTCGATCGGGCGTCCGGCGCTGTACATGCCGGCGAGGTCGACCGACGCGAGCGATGCCTCGGCGGTGAGCCGCGTGCTGGTCGCGATCGATGGCAGCGACACCGCGCTCGACGCGCTGCGCACCGCGCTCGCGGTAGCGCCGCCCGACGCGCGCATCAAGGTCGTCTACGCGGCCGACGACCGCTTCGCGTGGTGCGAATGGCTGCCGTTCGAAGTCGTGTCGCAGCATCGAATCGATGTCTTGCGGCGCGGCGCGGCGATGCTCGAACAAAGCCGGCGCGCGGCCGAAACCGCGTTGCTCGAGTTCGACGATGATTGCGGCGATGCGTCGAGCGCGATTCTCGACGAAGCGCAACGCTGGCACGCGGACCTGATCGTGATGGGTTCGCACGGCATGCGCGGCGCGCCGCACCCTTTGCCGGGGCACGTGACGTCGCGCACGCTGCGCGACGCGGCGTGTCCCGTGCTCGTGTGTCCGCGCGGCGCGTCGTCGTTGCGGGCGGACGACGTGCCGCACGGCGAGTGGCGGGAGCCGTATCTGGGCAGTCCGGGCGGGCCCTTTTATCTGTAGCAGGGGCGCGCCACGCGCGTTGACAAATCCAACCTCAGTGGAGAATCGGCATGTACCAACATATCCTCGTCGCGCTAGACGGCAGTACTTTCTCGAAACGCGCGCTGAAAGAAGCGGTGAATCTCGCCGCGTTGACGAAGGGCGTCGTGCATCCGGTTTATGTGGTCGACAAGACGCCGCTCTTTTCCTATGCCGGCTATTACGACCCGCTCACGCTCGTCGAAGCCTTGCGCCAGGACGGCCAATTGGTGCTGGAGGAGGCCGAACAGGCCTGCGCCGCCGCCGATGTGCCTTGCCGCCCTGAAATGATCGAGTCGGAGAGCCTGTCCGACGACGTCGCCGCGATCGTGCTGCGCCACGGCGAGCAGATCCACGCCGATCTGCTTGTGCTGGGCACGCATGGGCGACGCGGCGTGCGGCGCCTCGTGATCGGCAGCGTGGCGGAGCGGGTGCTGCGTTTCTCGACCTGTCCGGTGCTGCTCATGCGCGAGCCAAGCACCGAAGATGCGGCTGCAGAGTAACCCGCGACAGCGGGGCGCGGCAGCGCGTGAGCATTACGCGAGCGCGTCGGCCGGTATCTGGATCGAGATCCTGAAGCCATGGCCCGGCGAGCTGGTGAACGACACGTTGCCGCGCAACTGCCGCACGCGTTCGCGAATGCCGAGCAAACCGAATGAATCTGTTCCCTGCGACCGATCCAGCGCGACACCCACGCCGTCATCCTCGATATCGAGCGATACGATGGGGTCCGCGCAGGTCATGTCGATGCGTACGCGGCTGGCCTTGGCGTGCCGCGCGACGTTCGTCAACGCCTCCTGAACGATGCGAAACAGCGCCGTCGCCGCGAATTCGCCGCACACCGGCTCGGCCGGTTCGAGATGCACGCTCGAGCGCACGTCGTAGCGTTTCGTGAAGTCTTCGGCCAGCCAGTCGAGCGCGGCGGCGAGCCCGAGGTCGTCGAGCAGCGGGGGCCGCAGATCGGCGGCGATACGCCGCAGCGAAGCGGCCATCCAGTCGATCTGCTTTTGCAGTTCATGCGTCTGCGCGGCCAGCGGCTCGGTGTCGGCCTGGCTTTTCAGCTTCGCTTCGAGCAGCGCGACGCTCATTTTCAGCGCGGTCAGCCGTTGGCCGAGATCGTCGTGCAGTTCGCGCGCCATACGTTTCTGCTCGTTTTCGCGGGCGATCTGCACGTGGGTGGATACCTGATCCGCGCGTTCGAGTTCCGCGAGGCGCATACGTTCGGTCAGGTCGCGCGTGATCTTGGCGAAGCCGAGCAGCGCGCCCGACGCGTCGTGCACGGCGGAAACGACCACGTTGGCCCAGAAACGCGAGCCGTCGCGACGTACGCGCCAGCCTTCGTCCTCGGTGCGGCCTACGGCTGCGGCGATTTCCAGTTCGCGGGCGGGCTTGCCGGCCGCGATGTCTTCCGGGGTATAGAACTTCGAGAAATGCTGGCCGATGATTTCTTCGGGCGTGTAGCCCTTGATGCGCTGTGCGCCGGGATTCCAGCTGGTCACGCGGCCGGACACGTCGAGCATGAAGATCGCATAGTCCTGAACCGCATCGATCAACATGAAAAAGCGATCCTCGACGGGCACGTCCGACACGGACGCCGCACTGGTGAAGCAGGAAGACTCGCCGCTCGACAGACCCATCGCTCCTCCGGGTGGTCACGCAAGGTCGCGCACCGCAACGCACCGAGTTATATCAGTTCGGGAGCGCTTGTTCCACCCCGCATGTCCCGCGAACGAACGTGAGGCGAGCGTCGCGTCGGCGTTCAAACCCGAGCCAGTCCTTCCGCGTCTTCGATGCGGATCGTTTTGCCGTTCGCCTTGACGAGGCGCTCGCGCTGGAACTTCGAGAACATCCGGCTCACCGTTTCGAGCTTCATGCCCAGAAAGCAGCCGATTTCCTCGCGGGTCATGCGCAAATGAAACTCCGCCGCGGAAAAGCCGCGCGCCTTGAAGCGCTTCGACAGATTCAGCAGAAACGTCGCGACGCGCTGTTCGGCGCTCATCGTGCCGAGCAGCATCATCTGGCTCGATTCGCGCACGATCTCGCTGCTCATCATCTGGTAGATGTGATGCTGCATCGGCTTCATCTCGCGACAGATCGCCTCGAGCTGCGCGAACGGAATGATGCACACGACGCTGTCTTCGAGCGCGATCGCATCGCAATTCTGCTTGCCCTCGCCGATGCCGTCGAAGCCGAGCGAGTCGCCGGCGATCTGGAAGCCAGTCACGTGCTCGCGGCCGTCGCGATGCATGACCACGGTCTTGAACGATCCGGCACGGATCGCGTAGATGCTTTGAAACGCGTCGCCCGCGCGATACAGCGCATCACCGCGTTTGATCGAGCGCGTCGAGCAGATCAACGTGTCGAGTCGGCTCAGTTCGTCGGATGTCAGCTCGGGCGGCATGCAGATCGCGCGCATCGCGCAGGTGGAGCAGCGCGGCACGGCGTAGCGTGTGGCCGCGGTGCGTGGCACGACGTGGATCGGTACGACGTGCGAACTGCGGGGCGCGTCGTGGCGGGGTTCACAGACTGCGGCAACTTGCATGATCTGCTCCTGGCGGTCAGGCCGGATGCGCACGACGCGCATAGGCAATCGCTTCGATGGCACGGCAGGCGAGTTCGAACTCCGAGGTCTTGTCGAAGCAGAAGTCGGCGCCCGCCGCTTCGCACGCTCGGCGAAACGCCGTCGTGCAATGATTGGTCAACACGATGCTGACGATGGACGGCCGCACCCGCGACAGCGCCGCGAGCAGCAGCAGATTGGTCTTGCCCGAGAAGCACGGGTCCAGCACCGCGACATCGGCGCGACTCGCGACGATGTCGTCGAACGTGTGCTCGACGCCGGCGGACTCGCCGGCGATTTCGATGCCGGGAATCAGCGCGATCAGGCAAGCAAGCCGGCGCCGGACCTCGGTCGCATCGTCGACGAGGAAGACTCTCGATAAGGTGGCTGGCGGGGCGGTGTCCATACCGACCAGTATTGGCGACCTCATCTCAGAAAATATATCGGCGGGGATTTAAGCGGCGCTAGGAGTTCGGGTAGTGTTGTAGGAATATTCCTAGTGCATGGCTGGCGATGGGGTATGTAGCCGAGTGCGAGTACACGGCTACTTTCGACGTGACGGCTTCGAAAGTCGCAGGCATGCAGTTGATTAAGTAATCACGGAACAAGCCGATAAAGACCCATTGACCTGCGTCAAGCCGCGCGGCGGCGCGCGCTTCACACTGTCGGCGCGGACACGCGACGGCACCGCTTCGGTTCATGCCAGCGCTTTCACAGGGAGTCCAACATGTATGCACGAATTCTGGTTGCGCTCGACGACAGTCCCAGCGCGCAGCGCGCCTTTGCCGAGGCGCTGAAGCTCGCGAAGCTGACGGGCGCCACACTCGAAGCCTGCTGCGTGGTAGGGCACGGCAAGTGGTCGGACAATGCCGATGTGGCTTTCGAGCCGGAACCGGCGGCCGCGGCGCAAGAATTCGCCAGCCGCGCGCTCGATGCGCCGCGCGAGCTGATGCGCGAGGCGCAGGTGCCCGGCGGCGTGCGGGTGATCGACGCGTACGCCGAAAGCGTGTCCGCGGTGCTCGCGCGCGTCGCCGACGAAATCGAAGCCGATCTGATCGTGATGGGCACGCACGGCCGCCACGGCGTGCAGCGCTTTCTGCTCGGCAGCGGCGCGGAGTCGCTCGTGCGTGCGACCGACAAGCCGGTGCTGATCGTGCGGCATGACGAACCCGGGCACGCGCGGCCCTGAAGCGCCGCGTCGCGCAGCCGTGGCGCGATCGCGCGGGAGCGGCCGCGCAGCAGCCTGGTTTTCGCGGCTCAGCTCAGGTGAGTTCGTTTTCGGCGCAGGCCGGGACTGACCGATCGCGCGTCGCGCCGTTCGCGTGCGCGGGAACCATCAGCACCGGGCAGCTGGCGCTGCGCAGTACGCGCTCGGCGACGCTGCCGAGCATCAGTCGTTGAACACCACGGCGGCCGTGCGTGCCCATCACGATCGCGTCGGCGTGCCATTCGAGCGCCGCCTCGACGATACGATGCGCGACGTCTTCGCCGGTGATCGCGGCTTCGACGGTGCGGGCCGTGCCCTTGATCCCGCGCGCGGTCATCCGGCTCTGGGCATCGGCCGCGATCCGCTTGCCTTCCTCGATGAAGGCGTCCTGGATCACGCAAGGGTCGAAGCCGGGCGCGTCGTAGGCGATGACGGGCACGTCGATCACGTACAGCGGCTGCAGCTCGGCGCCCGATTCGGCGGCAAGGGTCAGCGCGGCGTCGAACGCACGGGAGGCGGTGTCGCTGCCATCGAGCGCGACGAGTAGGCGGTGAAACATGGCGGACTCCTTAAGCGGTCACTTCAGTGCGACAACAGCACCGGCACGGTCATCGACTCGAGCATCGTGCGCGTCGCGCCGCCCAGTACGACTTCGTGCAGACGCGAATGCGCGTAGGCGCCCATCACGATCATGTCGCAGCCGAGGTCGGCCGCCTGCGACAGCAGCGCGTCGCCGACCGGCGTGCCGTCCGCGACGCTCAGTTCGCGCACGTCGATCTTGACGCCGTGACGTGCGACGGTGAGTGCGATGTCGTCGCCCGGAACCGTGTCGCGCGGCGGACGATCGCCCGATGAATGAACCGTCAGCAGCGTCACTTTGGACGCGTGCGCGAGGAACGGCAGCGCGTCGTGGATCGCGCGGGTGGCTTCGCGGCTGCCGTCCCACGCGATCAGCACGTGGCGGCCGGGCGCCGCGAAGGTGCCGCCCGACGGCACCAGCAGCACCGGCCGCCCGGCCGACAGCACGACGTGCTCGACCAACTGTTCGGCGACGAACGCCTCGGGATCGGTCGGATCGGTCTGCCCGAGCACGATCAGATCGGCGAGACGCGCATAGGGCGGCACGACGTCGTTCGCGTAGCCGTTCGCGGCGATCCAATGACCGTCGACGTTCGCGCGCGCGAGTTCCGCACGAAACAGCCGCTCGAGCGCGCTGGCACGCTCGTGCCGCAGACGCTCGTGCTCCGCGTAGTAGTCGGCGGTGCCGGCCATCACGAAGAACGCGTGCCGCGGTGGCACGTACGTCGAAAACAGGCCGGTCAGCGTCGCATGAAAGCGGTGTGCGAGCTGCAATGCGATTTCGAGGCGCGGATGTGCACGAACGCTCGTATCGAGGTGAACGAGAATGCTTTTGTAGCTCATCGCCAAAGCTCCGTGACAGAAACGTGGGGAAACGGGCGCAAGCAGGCTCGAGCCCGTCGTCAAATGGAGTCTAAGGGCCCGGCGGCCGCGGCTGTTGATGCAGATCAAGCGCGGGCCGCCGCGCGCTCAGTACAGTGACGGGCACGCTCGACGGTTTGCAACCGCGCCTGGCAATCCTATGCTGTGCTCTGGAGGGCAGCGATCATGATTTCCGAATCCGATGCGCCGCTCGGGCGCCCCGCTTCACCATGGACCTCGACGGCATCCGGACCGCCCGAAGGCTGGCTCGACTACGCGGCGGCGTATCAGACCGCACAGGGCGCGGCACACGAGTACGCCGAGCGGTGCTTCGCCGACTGGAGCAAGTCGATCGCTTTCGTCGCGCAGCGCGAGGCGGACTGGTTCGGCGAGGCCAACCGCGCTTGCGCCGCCTGGTATGCGTGGTGGCAGGCGGGGTACGGCATCGCGCCAGGCGTCGCGCCGCTCGCGGGCGGCCTGAGCGCATGGTGGTGGAGCTCGCAGAACGCGCTGCCGTTCGCGGGCGTCGTTTAGCCGCGCGAGCCGGCAAGGCCGGCGCGCGCACCGTCAATGGCAGACACGGCAAGGAGGAGTTCAGATGGGAACGGATCGCGTGGCATTGGTCACAGGCGGGATGGGCGGTTTGGGCACGGCGGTCAGCCGGGCGCTTCATGACGCGGGCATGACGGTCGCGGTGACGCACTCGACGCACAACGATCACGTGTCGACATGGCTGCAGCACGAGCGCGACACGGGGCGCGACTTTCACGCTTACGAAGCCGACATCGCCGACTTCGATTCATGCGCGCGCTGCGCGCAACGCGTGCTGACCGAACTGGGCGGGGTCGACGTGCTGATCAACAACGCGGGCATCACGCACGACACGAGCTTCGCGAAGATGAGCAAGGAGCACTGGGACGCCGTGCTGCGCACCGATCTCGATGGCCTGTTCAACATGAGCAAGCCGCTGTTGCCCGGCATGCTCGAGCGGCGCCACGGCCGCATCGTCAACGTGGGGTCGGTCAACGGTTCGCGCGGCGCCTACGGGCAAACCAATTATTCAGCGGCCAAAGCGGGCGTGCACGGCTTCACGAAGGCACTTGCGCTCGAAACCGCGAAGCACGGCGTCACGGTGAACACGGTGTCGCCCGGTTATCTCGCGACCGCGATGGTCGAAGCGGTGCCGCGCGAGATCCTCGACACGAAGATCCTGCCGCAGATTCCGCTCGGCCGGCTGGGACGTCCGGACGAGGTGGCGGCGTTGATCGCGTTTCTATGCTCGGAGGAGGCGGCTTTTATCACCGGTGCGGACATTGCGATTAACGGGGGTATGCATATGCAGTGAGGGTGCTCGCCTTCACCGCGCTTGACCCACGTCAATGACCGTCTTTCTGGCAAGAACAAGATAAGCCCCATAGCAGGCGCCTGGACCCTGAGTCTGCGCGGAACAGGTTCGATCGACACTCGCAAGGGGAGGCGAAGATGGGCATCGACATGCAGATCGTCTACCTTGGCTTTGCGGGTGCCGCTCCGCTCGAAGCGGAAGCAGGTGCGCAACTGGTGCGTCTCGCGCGGTTTGGCGCGCTCGTGTCGCACTGCCATCTCGCCATCGAGGCGTTGCGTCCGGGATCGGCGCATCCGCTGTATGACGTGAGGCTGGATCTGGTCACGCCCGCGCACGAGCTCAAGCCCGTCGCGCACTGCACTGACGACGACGCCAAAGCGGCGATCCGTCGCGCGTTCGATGCGGCGGAAATGACCCTCGAAACAGCGATCGGCACCGAGCGTGGGAACTGACGAACTTGCGCCGTGACGTGACGCTCGGCGTTCGTCAGATGCGGACTGCTGACGTTTTCCCGGCCACCTCACGCCGATTTGCGGTTTGCCGAACCCCTGGCCGCGCGGCGCGGCCGGCAAACCTTCAACGCGGCGTGCTCGACATCGCGCCAGAATTCGCGGAGCCCCGGATGAACCGCATCGCGCCAACGCGGCCCGATGAAGAGGTCGTAGTGATTGCACTGCTCGATGGTGAGCTGCCGCGCGGCTCGCATCGGCGATGCATCGCACAGCGCATGCGCGCAATGCGTTTGCCCCGCGCCCGTGATCTCGTCGCTGTCACCCTCGATCGAGCACAGCGGGGTATCGCGCAGCGCGGCGATTCGTACCCGGCGCCCGGCGACCGACCACAGATCGCGCGGCAACAGATGTTCGTGAAACACCACACGAAGCATGTCGAAGAAGTAGCACTCCGCCATGTCGAGCACCGCGGCATATTCGTTTGCCGAGCGCAGCGCCCGCTGCGCACCGGGCATGTCGCCGGCGAGCCATCGGGACCAGTAATCCGCTTCGAGTCGCAACTGCCGCTCCGGATGCGCGGCAAAAATCGCGGTCTGCTGGATGAAGCCCGGGTACACGAGACGCCCCGCGCCGCAATAGGGCGGTGGAACGATATCGATCGCATGGTCGTGAAACCACTCGAGCGAATGGGAACTGGCGAAGCGGTCGGTGATGGTCGGGTTCAAACGGGTATCGATCGGGCCGCCGAGTAGCGAGAGGCTCGCGATCGGCGCCGCCTCGTCCATGGCGAGCAGCGCCGCGGCGCCGAGCGCAGGCACGCTCGCCTGACAGATCGCGATCACATGAACCGGCGAACCGAACGCGCGGGCGGCGCCGACGAAGCTTTCGAGCGCCTGCACGTAGTCGTCGAGCGATAGCGGGCCCGCTTCGCGCGGCACGTCGCGCGCGTCGGCCCAATCGGTCACGAACACGTCACGTTCCTCGAGCAGCGTTTCGACGGTCTCGCGCAGCATGACTGAGTGATGTCCGGCGAGGGGCGCGCACAACAGCACCGGCAGTTTTGCGTCGGTAGGGGGTGTAGAGGGGTTGCGCTTGAACCTGAGCAGCGCGCCGAGCGGCAAGGAGGCGACGACGCTTTCGTCGACGGTAACGCGGCTACCGTTGCCGGCAACGGAGTGGATCGCGAATGTCGGCGTTCGTTCGAAAGCGCAGGCGGATCTCAGCAGCCAGTAGCTGAACGCGTCGGCCGCCTGCTCCGGGCCGAGCCAGCCCGCTTGCGGGCGCGGCCCCGACTCCGGTTCGGACAGAACTCCCCCGACCATCGCGCGCGCGAGGCGTTGCTGTGCATCGATGAAGGCGTACCACATGATGAACTCCGACGTTCGTCGATCATGAGGGCAGCGTGGCCGCACCGGCACGAACTCGTGACGCGGATACCGTCGCAAAGCTTACCGCGAAACGTCGCGGCGAGGGGCGCGAAATCGGTGCGCGCGGCGCGCCAAGCACGCCGCGTGCAAGAGGCATTGCGCGTTTTCCCGGCAGGGTTTTCACGCGATGGCGTGCGTCTGAAACGGAGCTGAAAGTATCGGGGAAAGCGAACGACGTCGAGCGTGACTCATGGTTCGTGTTGACGGTTGACGTGGATCAACGAGAGAGGCGTTGCGGGCCATTACGCTGACGATGGCAGTCGCTCGCGACAACCCCGAGGAGCATCCAATGGCCATATCAGCAAACGCGCAGGAAGGAACCTGGTCCGTGAGCGTCGAGACGCGGGAGGCGCAGGAAGGCGGGTTCCTGTCGACGATCCATGTCAAACATGTGTCGCCCGAGGGTGACTTCGAACGCACCTTTCATCAGTCGCAGGTGTTCGCCGTGGAAAGAGAAGCGGTACTCGAAGGCTTGCGCGAAGGCATGACGTGGATCGCGCTGAAGACGACGCGGACCATCGGGGTGTAACAGCGCACCGCGCCTCGCGTGCTCGCCGCAACAGGCAACGCGTGCGAGGTAGCGGTGCTCGAGCGTCGCGATGCGTGTCTTCAGATTCCGCTCGTCGGATCGACACGTGTCGCGGGATCGCTTTCGACGACACTGCGCGTCGCTTCCCAGTACGGTTCGCGATGATAGAACTGATGGACCGACGTCCCCCATGCGCGATCGGCCATTGCCGGCCAATGGTCCTTGTCGAAGCCCGGCGAGCTTTTCACCTGCTCGGCCGTGGCGTCCAGCTGGAAGCACTTGCGGTCCGTGTCGAGCGTCAGCGAACGCCACGGGATCGCGTGCAAGGTCCCGCCGATGCCGAGGAAAGCGCCCTCCGTCAGCACCGCATACGCGATGCGGCCGCTGCGCACATCGAGCATGATGTCGGAGATTTTGCCGAGGTCCTGGCCATCGGAAGAGATCACCTTGTTGCCGTCGAGCGTCGCGGCGGCCATGACCGCGGGTCCGGGACCGTCGCCGACGCCGCTGCCGGCGATACGTGCGCCGGCGCTGGGCTGTATGGGAGTCGCGGAGGCGTTCGGGTCGAGAGGATCGAGCGGGTTCATGTCGAAACTCCTGATTTCCACGGAATATCTGCGGTTCGCAAGACCCGTACCCGAGACCGGATTCGAAGACTAGAATAAAAACACGCCGTGTCGAGACGGCTGCGCTGCGCCCGGATAGGGGGAGCGATCATGCGTTGTGGAATCATTGGTCTATGCACTGGCGTGGCGGGCGTATGTGTGTTGTCTGGCTGCGTCTATTACGGTCCTTATTCGTACTATCCGGGAGCCGGTGGCTATTACGCCTGCACCAGCGCCACTGCCACCGGCCCCGCGCAAGCATCGTCTGGCAACGCGCCTGTGCCGGCGAGCGGTACGGCGGCCGCGAATCCGGCGCCAAACGACTTGCCGTTGTCGGGACAGAATTGCACGTACGTCGCGGTACCTGCGCCTGCTTATTACGGCTATCCCGGGTATTACGGTTACGGTTATCCCGGCTATTACGGCTATCCCTATGGCTATTCATGGCCGGGCTACTACGGATGGTGGGGACCGTCAGTGGTGATCGGAGGCTACTGGGGCGGTGGCTATGGCCATGGCGGCTATTACGGCCACTGGCACGGAGGACATGGCGGGCACTGGCATTGAGCAGCCAGCACGCCAGCCAACTACGAAAACGTCTCCGGATAAAGATCCTCGCTCATGTCGAGATTGCCAGTCTGCGCGTAGATCAGC
The DNA here is from genome assembly GCF_902833905.1 of Paraburkholderia tuberum STM678. Taxonomy (GTDB): domain Bacteria; phylum Pseudomonadota; class Gammaproteobacteria; order Burkholderiales; family Burkholderiaceae; genus Paraburkholderia; species Paraburkholderia tuberum. The sequence continues at coordinate 239,642 of NZ_CADFGP010000001.1, forward strand.
GGGTCGCCGTCCGCGCCGGCTAGCGCGCCATCGACGACGCGCCCAACTATCTGCCGATGATCTCCCGCCTCGATGTCGCCGGTCACCCGGCAGTCGAAATGCGCGAGCGCATCGAGTAACAGCGGCGCGCCGGTCACGCCGGTACGCCAGCGAGCCACCGCGAGCTTGTCGACGGCTCGGCCCGACTGCGTGCCGAAGTGCTCGGCGAGCCTCTGTTGATCCGCGCGCAACACGCTGATCGCGAACACCGCGCCGCTGCGCAGTAGTTCGTACGACTCATGCTCGGGACTGATGCCGAGCGCGACCAGCAATGGTGAAAACGAAACCTGCATCACCGAGCTTGCGGTGAACGCATTGCGGCGCTCGCCGTCCGCTACGCCGATCACATACACACCCGCAGTCAAATGCCGGAAAAGCTGCGCAATCGAATTGCTCATAGGGCCTCCTGGATAAAATTTCGTCGCGTGTTGCATGCCTGTGCGGCTGCTCCGGAAGATGCAAAACTTAAATATTGAATCGATATAAACATATCGAAATAGAATGAATCTCAGCGCGGTTGTTCGTCGATAGAGCGTGCATGTTCGGGGCGACCAAAAGCGTTGCACCAAGCGAGTGCGGCCGGCACCAGCGCGTGCACCGATTGGCACTTTCATCGGCTCAAAATAGACCACTCCTGTTCTCTTATAGGGACGTAAAAAAATCTTCGCGATAATCCCGCTATTCACCTGAAGAATTAGAGCGTATTGCCGATAACCAGTTATGTCCGGTACTGCGTTTCGCGTCGGTATGGCCTTGTGTTATAGCGGGCGCCAAAGCGGTGATGTACCTGCTTATCCGTTCGGGTTCTTACATTCTCAACAAAGCGAACTATGAATTTCGGCAATATGAAACTCGGCGCCAAGCTGATCAGTGCGTTCATCCTGGTTTCGATCATCAGCGCTGTTGTCAGCGGGATCGGCCTGCACAACATGGCGGAGATCAGTGCGAACGCAGACAAGACGTATCGGCAGGACCTTGTCGGGCTCAACCTGATACAGCAGGCTAACGCCGACGTACTGAGAGTCGGCACCTATCTGCGCAACGCGGTTCTGGCCACGACGGCCGCACAGCGGGCTGGCTCGCTCGATCAAGCTGACAAGGCCTTTGCCTCGTCACGTGAGCACCTCAATCAGGCGGAGCCGCTCATCTATACCGACAAAGGCAAGGCTACGTTCGCCGACCTCGATCAAGGTTGGCAGGCCTACATCCAGGCCTTCAATGAAATGAAAGGCAAGATCAACGCGGCGGCGTTAGGGGACCGGGACAGCCTGACCGAATACATGCTGGGCGAGTACCACGACAAAGGCTTCAAGACCCTCGTGCTGATGGGCAATCTGGTTGCCCTGAAACAGGCCGACGCGCAACGGACAGCTGAAGCCAACGATGCCGTGTACGAGGAAGGTCGAACTTTGATGCTGGTCTTCGTGGCGATGTCCGTGTCGATCGGCGTGGGAATCGGCATATGGATGATGCGTAGCGTAACGCGGCAACTGGGTACGGAGCCGGCGACGGCTGCTGCTGTGGCCAGAAGCGTGGCGGCCGGCGACCTGAACATCAGTATCGCCCTGCGGCCCGGCGACACGAACAGCCTGATGGCGTCGCTCAAAGCCATGTGCGACGCCCTGGTGCAGGTCGTATCAGAGGTGCGCGAGAACGCCGAAGGTGTCGCGACTGCGAGTGCGCAGATCGCACAAGGCAATCTGGATCTGTCGAGTCGCACGGAGCAACAGGCGGCGTCGCTCGAAGAAACGGCTTCCAGCATGGAGGAACTGACTGCGGCGGTCCGCCACAACACGGACAATGCAACCCAGGCTGCCACGCTCGCGGGTACCGCCTCGAGCGTCGCGCAACATGGCGGCGAGATCGTCGGGCGCGTGGTCGACACAATGCGTGACATCTCCACCAGCTCGGCCACGATGTCCGAGATTATCGGCGTCATCGAAGGCATCGCCTTCCAGACCAACATCCTCGCGCTGAACGCAGCGGTCGAAGCGGCCCGCGCGGGAGAACAGGGGCGGGGCTTCGCTGTCGTTGCGGGTGAAGTCCGCACGCTCGCGCAGCGCAGTGCGACTGCCGCGAAGGAAATCAAGGAGTTGATCTCGGACTCTCTCAGCCGGGTGGAGGCAGGCTCGATGCTCGTCGAAGAAGCGGGCGGTGCGATCAAGGAAATCGTGCAGTCAGTGAAGCGCGTGACCGACATCGTGGGCGAAATCTCGTCGGCATCGAGCGAGCAAAGCACCGGTATCGAACAGGTCAATCAGGCAGTCAACCAGATGGACCAGGTCACACAGCAAAACGCTGCGCTTGTCGAAGAGGCGTCGGCGGCAGCCCAGACAATGGCCCGGCAAGCGGAAAGCCTGCGCAAGACGGTCGCTTTTTTCAAGGTCGATGGCGAGAAGGCTGCTTCATCGCGAGCGACGACGCAAGCGGCAGTACCGCAACGCACGGCCCTGAACCGCGCCCCGTCCTCTGCTGTAACACCGGCAAAGGTTGCGAGGAGACCAGTCCCCTCTTCAGAAGGTCCGGTAGTCGTCGCCGCCGCGACTGAGACGGACTGGCAGAAATTCTGAGCGATTCCGACCGGTTCCGGGTGCTGGATGACGTCGATTCATACCGTCGGCGCGTGCCAGCCCCGCAGGAGTCGAGCGGGCGAAGATCCGCGATACACGTGCGCCGGATGGCTATCAATGCGGCGCGGCGACTGCCTCAGGCACGGGAGGCAGCGTGGATGATCAACAGTGCAGCCAGGGCGTGTGATTGTGGACGGAGACACCCGGGCCCGCCGGTCAAGCGGGTTCGAGGAAATAGCGCGATGCGCGACTGCACTCGACGTGCAGCGCCTTGAACGTCGTCTCGCCGTCTCCGCGCACTGGCCATCGCCGATCTCGTCTCGCGCCGCTCCGACATGCAGCGCGTGACGGGCAGATGCGCAGCGGTGAGATTCGATTAACGGTAACTCGTGAGATCGTAATCAAAACTATGGGATCAAACGCTCCGCTCAATGTCTCGGCAATGGTTGTGAACTCGTTGGAGTCCTCCGGAATAGACCACGTGTTCCTGGTCCCGGGAAAACTGATCTATCCGCTGCTGGACGCAATCGACAACTCCCCTTTGATTCGCGGAATCGTAGGCGCTCATGAGACTGGCAGTGCTTTCATGGCCGATGGCTATGCCCGCGCCAGCCGGAAATTCGGCGTTTGCGCAGGGATTTCCGGTCCAGGCACGATGAATTTCGTTCCCGGCATGGCGGCCGCTCACGCGGACCGGATTCCGATGCTCTATATTGCCGGGGGGATCTCGTCGCACGCGGAAGGCAAAGGGGCGTTCCAGGATGCCACGCCCGGAGGCATTTTTGAAAGCGGCGTGGTCAGAAGTCTGGTGACGGATATCGTCGAGCTAAAGAACAAGGAAAATACTCAGGCCGAGATGCGTCGTGCGATCGAAGGGTTGAACTGGATGCGTCGAGCGCAGTCATTCATCAGTATCCCCGTAGACGTTCAAAAGCAGGATGTCCTGCCCGGTCAGGAGGTCGCACGGCAACCCTACGCTCACGGCGAATTTAACGCATGCGAAGTGCCCGCGAACCGCGCCGCTCTCGATGCCCTGTGCGATCAGTATCTGTTTCAGTCGAAGAGAGTCGCGTTTCTGGTCGGAAGTCGCGGCAATGATGCGGAAACCGCAAAGCTTCTTCTCGAGGTTGCCGAAGGCTTTCACATTCCAGTCGCAACGACACTATCGGGAAAAGGCGCATTTCCTGAGCAACATGCCCTTGCACTGGGTGTGTACGGATTTTCAAGTCATTCGCGCGCTGCACGGGTGATCAACTCCGACGAACTTGACGTACTAGTCGTGTTTGGTAGCGACCTGAACCAGCGAGACAGCATGAACTGGAGCAGGAGGCTGACAGGGGGGAAGGAGCTATTCATCTTTGATGACAGCTTCGATTCACCGGCGATGGGGCACATTTCGCGTCAAGGAATCTTCTCCGGAATTTCCGCGAGCTTCCGGTTGCTGGCCCAGAAAGCCGCGGACAACCCTCCCGGGCTGCCGCAAGCACTGCAAAGAAGAAAGGGGTGGATTGCCGAGATCAACGAGACCCCCCTGTACGACCACCGGTTCGAGCAGTTAGGAGACCGAGTTTCCAGCGGTGACGAAGCGCTATATCCTGGAGACGTAGTTAAGCACTTGTGCCGGATTCTGCCGAAGGACAGCAACGTCGTGGTGGATTCCGGAGCCCACCGCATCTTCATGGCCCATTACTGGCTGTCGTCAGGTAAGGGCAACTACTTTTCGTCGAGCTCGCTCGCCCCGATGGGCTGGGCCATCGCAGCCGGAATCGGCGTCAAGCTTGCGGCCCCGGAACGCCCATGTGTCGTGGTGACCGGCGATGGGTGCATGATGATGCACGGCATGGAGATTCAGACCGCGGCTCGATACCGAGTCAAGGTGATCTATGTGGTTCTGAACAACGCCGCACATGGCGCAATCCATATCGACGCTATCAGGAGTGGTTCGATTTCAGAGCAGTTCACCAAATTGCCCTGTCATAGCTGGTCGGCTTTTGCATCGTCGATCGGTGTGGCCGCGCGCGTGGTTGAGCGCATCGACGAGCTTGATGGTGTACTGAGTGAAGCTTGTCAATATGACGGCCCCTTTCTGATCGAAGTCATCACCGGAGTTTTTCCCGCGCCGAACCGGTACTATGCAGAAGCCGAAGCCTGTCCGTGAGATTCCATCCTTCAACGCGGCAAAGCCAACCGCATTGCTGAACGACGCCGCAATCAGACCGTCTGAACGCCGCGCCGCAGTTGTCAACAAAATGTCATTCGAACCGCCTAAGTTTAGACGTTCGAGCCGATGGCAAGGCTCGACGCGGCGATGGGCACGCCGGGCCTGCGGAATGCGCAAGAGAGGGATCGCGGCGCGTAGCTTGCTGCAACCATTGAACCGGTCAGTCAATCTCGTGGAGGCAAACCATGCTGTTCAAACGAGGAATTGCAGTTCTTGCCGTTGCTCTACCGCTCGCGGCCGCGCAAGCGCAAACCGTCAACATCACCGGCGCGGGCAGCACTTTTGCGGCCCCGATCTATAACAAGTGGGCTGACGCCTACCAAAAGGCGGGAGGCGGCAAGGTCAACTACCAAGGCATCGGTTCAGCGGGCGGCATCAAGCAGATCATCGCGAAGACCGTTGATTTCGCAGGTTCCGATGCGCCGATGAAGGAGGACGAACTGGCGAAGACTGGCCTGTTCCAATTCCCGACCGTGGTCGGCGGCGTCGTGCCGGTTGTGAACCTGCCCGGCGTGAAGCCGGGTCAACTCATTCTGTCGGGTGCCGTGCTTGGCGACATCTATCTGAACAAGATCAAGAAATGGAACGATCCGGCGATCGCCGCGCTGAATCCGGGTATGAAGCTGCCAGATACGGACATCGCCGTGGTGCGCCGCGCCGACGGTTCGGGCACGAGCTTCATCTGGACGAACTTTCTGTCGAAGGTGAACCCGGAGTGGAAGTCGAAGGTCGGCGAAGGCACGACGGTGAACTGGCCGACCGGTACGGGCGGCAAGGGCAATGACGGCGTTGCCGCGTTCGTGCAACGCCTGCCGGGCGCGGTCGGTTACGTCGAGTGGGCATATGCGAAGCAAAACAACATGATCTACACCAGCCTGAAGAATTCGGCCGGTATCGTGGTTGCGCCGAAGACCGAAACCTTCAAGGCGGCCGCCTCGGGCGCGGACTGGAAGACGACCTTCTACCAGATCCTGACGAACGAGCCCGGCAAGGACGCGTGGCCTGTCGTCGGCGCGACCTTCGTGCTCCTGCATGCGACGCAGGACAAGCCGGCGCAAGGCGCGGCAACGTTGAAGTTCTTCGACTGGGCGTTCAAGAACGGCGGCCAGGCTGCCAGCGATCTCGACTACATTTCGCTGCCGGATTCGGTCGTGGCGGAAATCCGCGCGCAATGGAAGACCAAGGTCAAGGACGCGTCGGGAAAACCGGTGTTTCAGTGAAGGCCTCGATGCCACCCACCTCAAACGGCTTGTAATCGATCATGGACGAAGTCAATTGACGCAGGTCCAATTGACTGACGCATAGAGGCGGGTAACGTGTGTGACGGTCCTTTATCACCGCACGCTCATCACACGCCACGGCACGCTCGCGATGTACCATGTCTGCGTGAAATCTCGCGCTGGATATCGTGGAGTACATCATGGGAAGCGCATGGAAACGCCGCTTCAAACTGTTTATCCAGCGTTTCTGGCAGCCAACCAGCGCGTGCATGACCTGTATGCCGGGGAGCTGGGGCAACATCATGAGCCTCACGCACTGGGCGATCGCATTCAAAACCGGGCTGCTCACCGGTGTGCTCGCCCTGCTGCTCACCTTCACGCCGGCGGCGAAGTGGTACGGGAATCGCTATAGCAACGCACTGCTCGTCGGTTGCCTGACCGCTATCGGCGATGCCTACTCTCATTTGAGCCAGTACCGCTTTCATGTTCTCGAACACGTCGCGACGGGGGTCATGTCAGGCCTGTTCGCGCTCGCTGCGTCGTACCTGTTCGAGGACCGCGCGCGCCGCATACGCGCGGCGTGGTCGCGCTTGTTCGGATAATAAGACTTCGATCTCGAACATCGTGAGACCTCACGATGAGTGTTGCGCGTGACACGTTCGTGCCCGGATACATCGCGGTGAATTGTTCGCGTCAGTGCGGTGACGAAAGCAGTTTGAAGCGCTTCCACAGCTTCTTCAATGTCTGATGATCGGCAGCGACGCGTGACGCGAGGAAGCCGCGTGCGAAGGCCGCGCCCGAGGCTGCTTCCGGCGACGTTTTCAACAACGACTTCAGAAGCTGATCGGCGACGACGGCATCGTTGCGCCAGCCGAGATCATCCTGAAGCGCGGTGAGCGCGTCGACATAATGGCGAACGGCCTGCTTCGGGCATAGCGACGCAAAGAACTCGGTGGCGTATCGAACTTTTTTCGCCGCGATGCGGGCGCGGTGACGACGGTGATCGTCCAGATCGGCCAAACCCTTGCCACGTTTGATCAGTTTCTTGTGCCGACGACGCAGGACATCGGCGGCGAATGACTTCACCGGGCCGCTGATTGCGTTGCGCTGTTCGTCGGACATCTCATCTCGCCAACCTTTGCGGTTCATCCAGAGCGCGAACTGGAGCGCGAGCCGCGTGTAGCGAACCGACTCGACCGCGGCAGCCGCGCGCTGCCGGTTGTTGACGGCAATCTGCTCGCACGCCTGTCTGACGGGCCGGATCTCGTCCGCATTGCCGTCGGCGCCGGCATGGTCGAGCGTCGATCCCGCAAGCACTTCCCAGTCGCGCGCGCCGCCGAGTTCCGAGGCAATCCAGCGCAACTCCTCGTCGAATCCGGACGAGGCGGGGATGACCTTCGCAAACAGGTCGAGAGCCGAACGCAAGCGACGAAGTCCCACGCGCATCTGATGGACGCTCGATGGAGCGTGGCCCGACACGACGCCCCGTTCATTCGCGTGGACCTGGTCCAGACAGTTGCGCACAATCGCGCAGAACGCATCCTCGACCGAATCGCGTTTGTTCAGTCGCACTGGTTGCGCTTTCACCGCCTCGCTGTGCTCGTCAATGAGCAGTGCATACCCGACATCTGCCTTGCTGCGATGATCGATACGCAGCGGCACAGTTTCGAGCATTTCCAGCGCGACGCGGTACAGCACATCCGGATTGCCCTGTTTCAGTTCCAGTTCCACCGCGGCGATCTGCACTGATCCCGAATCCGCTTCGACGCTTCCTTCGTCGAGAGCAAGCTCGAGTTCGTCTCCGGACGGCTGGCGCAGCACAAACGCTGACCGGTTGATCCGCGTGACGAACACCGGCTTCAGTTGGGCCGCAACGGTCTCGTCGCGAATCAGCTTTCCGCAGTCGCTGTCGTCGGGGATCTGGTCGTACAGCAGCGTCAGATCGGGCGCGTCGCTATTCACGGGCATCTCGAACTCGTCCCGGTCGAACAACCCCGCCTTGGCCGATCCTTCGCGCTTCAGCGTCTGGATTTTGTCGTTGCCGACGGTGCGCACGCGCAGCGAAGCCCCGCACCAGTGAAATGAAAAATCGGGCGTGTCGAAATAGGTGCTCGTCAGCAGGTGAGGCGTTCCCGCCGTGGCTTCTGATTGCGCAAGCATCGACGCGTTGCGCAATTTGACGAGATCTTCCTTCGCAACGCGCAGCTTCAGCTCCCGTTCCATGCCGCCTCCAAAATGCGCACCAGACCGTCAGACTACACCGGATTGGTTGGACCGCGTCAGGGCCGATCGTCCCCAGTGGCCTCAGATAAAAGTCGTACACGGAAAAAGTGGATGAGACGGTCGACGAGCCTGGCGCGAATGCCTGTACACGTTGGGACAGCTTGATTAGGAAATGATCATTTCCTATAATCGCCGTATGACTACACGCAACCATGCTGCCAGACAGCCACGTGCTCCAGGTCGTCCACGCGAATTCGACATGGACGTCGCGCTGGACGGGGCAATCCAGATTTTTCGTGAGCGCGGTTATCAAGGGACGTCTCTTGGCGACCTTGGGTCCGCGATGGGGCTCACGGCCGGCAGTATCTACAAGGCGTTCGCCGATAAGCGAGCGGTATTCCTTGCCGCGCTCGAGCGCTACATCCATCTACGAAATGACCAGTTGCAGCGCCTGCTCGACGCGGAGCAGACCGGCCGCGACAAGGTACGGGCCATTCTGCGGTTTTATGCTGAGTCTGCAATTGGCGATGAGGGCAAGCGAGGTTGTCTCGTAGTCGGAAGTGCAGTCGACCTGCTGGCCTTCGATGATGAGATCGCGAGTCATGTGGTCGCATCTTTGCAGCGAACGGAGCGTCTGTTGTGTCGTTTGATCCGAGCGGGCCAGACAGACGGTTCGATCGCGTCCGCCGTGGATCCGGACGCTACCGGCCTCGCACTGCTGAGTCTGACGCAAGGTTTGAGAGTCGTCGGCAAAGTCGGGCGATCCCGGGCACACATGATGGCGGCGGCGGATCAGGCCATGCGTCTGCTGGACTAAGCACATCAAGACATAGCATCGCATGACCTCCGCGTGCCGGTCACCCTATTAGGAAACGTACATTTCCTAACATCATCAGCCAATGAGAAAAGCCGCTCAACGGTGTCATCCCCCAACCCAGAGGAGTTTCGTTCGTGAAAACACATCACTCGCCGGTGCCATCAGGGAGTTCCGGAATCGTAAGCACGTTGCCAGTAGCAAGGCCCGTTGCGGGGCTAGCAGGATTCGAGCACAAGTTCGCGACAGTCGACGGACTGAGGCTGCACTACGTCACCGGTGGAAACCCACAGGGCGACGTGGTCGTGTTGCTCGCGGGCTTTCCCGAGAGCTGGTTCGCCTGGCGCAAAGTGATGGGACTGCTTGCAAAGACCTACCGAGTCGTCGCACCGGACCTTCCCGGACAAGGTGATTCGGATCGTCCGATGGACGGCTACGACACACAAACCCCTGCGAGCCATGTTCACGGTTTGCTCCAGCAACTGGGGATGACCCGGTACTTTCTTGCTGCACACGACATTGGAGCGTGGGTGGCTTTTCCTTACGCCGTAATGTTCGGCGACGAAGTCCGGCGACTCGCGCTGCTGGATGCGGGGATCCCCGGCGTGACGTGCCTGATGCGTTGCCGAGCGCGCCCGAGCGTGCATGGCGCACCTGGCATTTCGCATTTCACGGGCTACCGGACCTGCCGGAAGTGCTGCTCGCCGGCAAGGAACGTGAATACCTCGACTGGTTCTTGCGGCGAAAGGCGGCCAATAGGCCGCATCATTAGTCACTGCGGGCACTTCATTCCAGAAGAACAACCGCGCGCGGTCGCCGACGAACTCACTGCGTTCTTTGGAAGCGCAGAGGGGGTAACGGGGCTACGTGGGCGCAAGATGCCGCGCATGGCTCAGGCGATGCGGGCGTGCTGTAGGACGATCCATGCGGACCACACAAGCAACGCAATGCCGAGCGGCTTGCCGATGGACCTGCCCCAGCTGAAATTCTTCTCGGCCGACATGATCGCGCCGAGCGCCAGCATCCAGCCGACGCTGCCAGTGCCGACCGCGAACATCAGCAGCATCAGGGCCCAACAGCAGCCGATGCAGAAAGCGCCGTGACTGATGCCGAGCGCAAAGCTTTCGCGGCGCGCGCTCCTGCCGCGCCAATGCTCGGTGATGAACATCAGCGGCGAGCGGCATTTGTCGAGACATCGGTGCTTGAGGCTGCTGAACTGATAAAGGCCCGCGAGCGCGACGATCGCGGCGCCGATCAGCCAGCCGTTTGCAAGCAAGCTCGCAGACTGGTCCGCGACCAGATGGAGCGCCGCGTCGAAGCCGTGCGCGAGCACGCCGAACAGCGCCCACATCGTCGCATAACCGACGATCAGAAGCGCCATCAGCGTGCGCCGGTTTGAGTGCGCGACGGTCATCCGCCGGAAGGTGTCGAAGAGCGGGAAGGCGGTCGGCAGCATCATCGCCGCGATCATCAGCAGCCATGCGACGCTGTGCAGCAATGCCGCAATCGTGAGGCTCGCGCCGGGCACCTCACGGCATATCGGGCCGACGAGCGGCAGTTCGGTCCAACTCGCATGATGCAGAAAACGCGCATAGGGCCCCGCGTCCCATATCCATAACGCGATCCACGCGCTGCCCGTCAATGCGACGAAGAGCGGCGCGAACAGCCGCGAGCGTGCGAGCATCTTCACGACGCGAAGCTGAACGATCCCTGAATGGCGTTATGTCCGGTCAAGGCGAGGTCGAGATCGAGCTTTTCGTGCCGCAGGCGGAATGCGTTCGCCTTGCCGACGAAAGCAGGGGAGCCGGGTATCGTCGAAAAGATGCTTTCGACCAGTTTGGTCGGCTCGCCGGTCGGGCCGCGATAGGGCTCCAACTCGGCCTCGATGGCTTCGCCGACTTTCATCCTGCCCTTGCCGTCGACGACCGCGTATTCGATCGGCGCGCGTTCCACGGACACGACTTCGCCGATCAACTGCACGAGATCCGCGATGGGGCCACCGCGCTCGCCACGGTGCACGCTAACCAGGGCGTCGAATTGCGCGTCGCTCGCGCGCTCGTCGACGAACATCGCGACGCGCCAGCCGCCTTTGAGCACGTTGCCGGGAATGAACGCCGCGAACGCGATCGTCAGGCCCGATACATCGACGCCGTCGATCATGCCTTGCTCGTAGTGGTATGCAAGCGCGCTGCGGCAAATGCCGTTATCGGGATCTTCTCCGATCCAGCACGGACACAGCACCTTGCATTCACACACTTCGAGGATGCTGCCCATCAGTTGATAGCTCATTCACGCCTCCGCTGCCGGTTGGATCCGGCCGGGAAGAACATCGCCGGACATCCTCTGTTGTAGCCGTTAAGCGGGCAGGAATCAAAGTGTTCGGGGCACTGCGAATGATTGAAGCGGCTTACACAGTCGGTGCTTTTGCGGTGCGGGAGGGGCGCAACTCTTATATAAGACATAAGACATTTGACCTTGCATGGGTATTGCAATTAAAATCGCGATCGAAGCAGTGCCCGGCACAGCTTGGAGTGCCTTAAAAGCCTTTCCCTGAAACGCAAATACCAGCAGGTCCCCCATGCTTGAAAATTTTCGTGCTCACGTGGCCGCACGCGCCGCGCTCGGCATTCCTCCCCTGCCGCTGACGGCTCAGCAGACCGCCGAGCTGGTTGAACTCCTGACGAACCCGCCCGCTGGCGAAGAGCAGACGCTGCTCGACCTGATCACCAACCGCGTGCCCGCCGGTGTGGACGAAGCCGCCCGCGTGAAGGCAGGCTTCCTCGCCGCCGTGGCCAACGGCCAGACCGCCTGCGCGCTGATCTCGCGCGCCCGTGCGACGGAACTGCTCGGCACGATGCTGGGCGGCTACAACATCCAGCCGCTGATCGAACTGCTGTCCGACGCCGAAGTGGGCACCGTGGCCGCCGACGCGCTGAAGAAAACCCTGCTGATGTTCGACCAGTTCCACGACGTCAAGGAACTGGCCGACAAGGGCAACGCCAATGCGAAGGCCGTGATGCAGAGCTGGGCCGACGCCGAATGGTTCACGAGCCGTCCGGAAGTGCCGCAAAGCCTGACCATCACCGTCTTCAAGGTGACGGGCGAAACCAATACCGACGACCTGTCGCCGGCCCCGGATGCGACCACCCGTCCGGACATCCCGCTGCACGCACTGGCAATGCTGAAGAACGCGCGTCCCGGTATCACCCCGGAAGAGGACGGCAAGCGCGGCCCGGTCAAGTTCATCGAGTCGCTGAAGGAAAAGGGCCACCTGGTCGCGTACGTGGGCGACGTGGTCGGCACCGGCTCCTCGCGCAAGTCGGCCACCAACTCGGTGCTGTGGTTCACGGGCGAAGACATCCCGTTCATCCCGAACAAGCGCTTCGGCGGCGTGTGCCTCGGCGGCAAGATCGCCCCGATCTTTTACAACACGATGGAAGACGCCGGCGCTCTGCCGATCGAACTCGACGTGTCGCAGATGGAAATGGGCGACGTGGTCGAACTGCGCCCGTACGAAGGCAAAGCCCTGAAGAACGGCGCAGTGATCGCCGAGTTCCAGGTCAAGTCCGACGTGCTGTTCGATGAAGTGCGCGCCGGCGGCCGCATTCCGCTGATCATCGGCCGCGGCCTGACCGCCAAGGCACGCGAAGCGCTGGGCCTCGCCCCGTCGACGCTGTTCCGCCTGCCGCAGCAGCCCGCCAATAGCGGCAAGGGCTTCTCGCTGGCGCAGAAGATGGTCGGCCGCGCTTGCGGTTTGCCGGAAGGCCAGGGCGTCCGTCCGGGCACGTACTGCGAACCGAAGATGACCTCGGTCGGCTCGCAGGACACCACGGGCCCGATGACCCGCGACGAACTGAAGGACCTGGCGTGCCTCGGCTTCTCGGCCGATCTCGTCATGCAGTCGTTCTGCCACACCGCCGCTTATCCGAAGCCGGTGGACGTCAAGACCCACCAGACGCTGCCGAACTTCATCAGCAACCGTGGCGGCATCGCGCTGCGCCCGGGCGACGGCGTGATCCACTCGTGGCTGAACCGCATGCTGTTGCCCGACACCGTGGGCACCGGCGGCGACTCGCACACGCGCTTCCCGATCGGCATCAGCTTCCCGGCCGGTTCGGGTCTGGTCGCCTTCGCGGCCGCCACCGGCACGATGCCGCTGGACATGCCGGAATCGGTGCTGGTCCGCTTCAAGGGCAAGATGCAGCCGGGCGTGACCCTGCGTGACCTCGTCAACGCAATCCCGCTGTACGCGATCAAGCAAGGCACGCTGACGGTTGCCAAGCAAGGCAAGAAGAACATCTTCTCCGGCCGCATTCTCGAAATCGAAGGCCTGCCCGATCTGAAGGTCGAGCAAGCGTTCGAACTGTCGGATGCTTCCGCCGAGCGCTCGGCCGCCGGTTGCACGGTGCACCTGAACAAGGCACCGATCATCGAATACCTGAACAGCAACGTCACGCTGCTGAAGTGGATGATCGCCCAGGGCTACCAGGATCCGCGCAGCCTGCAGCGCCGCATCAAGGCGATGGAGCAGTGGCTGGCCGACCCGCAACTGCTGTCGCCGGATGCCGACGCCGAATACGCAGCCGTCATCGAGATCGATCTCGCCGACATCCACGAGCCGATCGTGGCCTGCCCGAACGATCCGGACGACGTGAAGACGCTGTCCGACGTAGCCGGCGCGAAGATCGACGAAGTGTTCATCGGCTCGTGCATGACCAACATCGGTCACTTCCGCGCCGCGTCGAAGCTGCTGGAAGGTAAGCGCGACATCCCGGTCAAGCTGTGGGTGGCCCCGCCGACCAAGATGGACCAGAAGCAACTGACCGAGGAAGGCCATTACGGCGTCTTCGGCACGGCTGGTGCGCGTACCGAAATGCCGGGCTGCTCGCTGTGCATGGGCAATCAGGCACAGGTGCGCGAAGGCGCGACGGTCATGTCGACGTCGACCCGTAACTTCCCGAACCGTCTCGGCAAGAACACGAACGTGTACCTCGGCTCGGCGGAACTGGCGGCGATCTGCTCGCGCCTCGGCAAGATCCCGACCAAGGAAGAGTACATGGCCGACATGAGCGTGCTCAACGCCAACGGCGACAAGATCTATCAATACATGAACTTCGACCAGATCGAGGACTTCAAGGAAGTCGCCGACGCCGTGACGATGTAAGTGTGCTGTCGGACTACGGCGTGTGGTTCGCGTCGTAGCGCCACGAAATGGCGCCGTGGGCTGAATGCCTGCGGCGCCTTTTTTTTGCGGCGTTCGAGTCGAGGTCCGCGCGCGGCAGCCTCGCCGGGATCGCAGCGGAATCTCAGGGCCTGGCGATAGCCGATCCGCATCGCAAGACAAACCCCGCGACCTGGTCCAACGCGTATCGGGCGCTTGCAAGCTCGTCGGTCGAGCGCTGGAACGCGTGATGGAGTCCCTCGTAGATTTCCAACTGCACCGTGTTTCCCCGCTGGGCAGCGGCAGCCGCGTAGCGACCGAGACGGGACAATCGGTCTATGAAGCGGGTTTGCGCATCATTGGAGATTTCACGGAGCTCGAATCGTCCGTCGGGTGCGGTCAGGTTTCGCTGGCGGGGATGGTCCGGGTCACCGTGGCGCCGGTTTTTGGCCGGCTGTATGTGGTGCCGCGCCTGCCGGCATTTTTCGCCAGGTATCCGAACGTGTCCGTGGACCTGTCGGCCACGGAGCGAACCATCAATCTGGTCGAGGAGGGCTTCGACCTTCGCCCATATGGGACTGGTTCAAGCGCCGGCGTGGCTCTTTGCGCCGGAGATCGCGAGCGGTGCGGTCGTCAGCCTGTTGCCGGATTTCGCGCCGGCGCCGATGCCCATCCACGCCGTTCATCCTGCCGGCCGACGATTGCCGACCAAGACTCGCGTATTTATCGATTTCGTTTCGGAAATTTTGACGTCTGATCCCGGTCCGGCCTTTGTCCCGGTCAGGACCTAGCGAGTGTTCCGCCGACACCGGATCATGCCGAACAGGGATCGCGGTCCGGCCTTACCGCGCCGCAGCCAATCCCCGGTCGACAAGGCACTTGACCCGTCCGACAATGCTTGGCGAAACACGGTCGAACGGGCTGCGATCCAGGCGTCTGTTTCCAACGCGGCGTGGGTCCCAGGTGGTCGTCCGCGATTTTTTTGACGCCCCTGTCCGTCAGCATGCGGCCCGCGCGTCATTGTGATGGCGGCCGATGCAATTCATCCGCCTCAACCCCATGACGGAGGCTCAAATGGAATACCTGTTGATGATCTACTCGGAAGAAAACGGCTGGAACAAGATGACCGACAGCGAGCGGCAGCAAGGCGTTGCCGCCTATCACGCGTACACCGAATCGTTGAAGAAAGCGGGGGCTCTGGTGGGGGCCAACCGGCTGCAGCACACGAACACGGCCACCACGGTGCGGCTCGTCGACGGCAAGCCGCAGGTGCTCGATGGACCGTATTCCGATTCGAAGGAGCAACTCGCCGGCTACTACCTGATCGACGTGCCGAACCTCGACGCGGCGATGTCGTGGGCGTCGCGTTGTCCCGGCGCGGCGCACGGCGTCATGGAGGTGCGCCCGGTCTGGACCGCCCCTTACGAGGCACCCACTGCATGAGTGCGTCCGGCGGCGCCCTGGGCGATGACGGCGCCGCGCGTTCGATTGCCGAGGCGGTCGCTCGCCGCAGCTACGGCAAGCTCGTCGCGCTGCTGGCGATGCGCACGCGCGACGTCGCCGCAGCCGAGGACGCGCTCGCCGACGCATTCGCGGCCGCGCTCGCGGACTGGCCGGAGCAAGGCTGTCCCGCGAGTCCTGAAGCGTGGCTGATGACGGTCGCGCGCCGCCGGGCGATCGACGGCGCGCGTCATCGCCAGGTTGGCGACGACGTGGCGAACCAGTTGATGATCCTCGCCGACGAGATCGACGAGAGTGAGGCAGGCGCGTTGCCCGACCGGCGGCTTGCGCTGCTGTTCGCGTGCACGCACCCTGCGCTCGAGGCCGCGATTCGGACGCCGCTGATGCTGCAAGTGGTGTTGGGGCTGGAAGCGAAGACGATTGCGTCGGCGTTCCTGATGTCGCCCGCCGCGATGAGCAAACGTCTCGTGCGGGCGAAGACCAAGATCCGCGAAGCGGGCATTCCGTTCAGCGTGCCCGAGCGCGAGGAGCTGCCCGGCCGGCTCGACGCGGTGCTCGAAGCGGTCTATGCGGCGTATGCGGAAGGTTGGACGGACCCGGTCGGCGGCGATACCGAGCGGCGCGACCTCGCGGACGAGGCGCTGTATCTCGCGCAACTGCTTGTCGAGTTGCTCCCTGACGAACCCGAGACGTTGGGCCTGCTCGCGCTGATGCTGTTTGCACAGGCGCGGCGTGATGCGCGACGCGATGCGGCTGGCGACTACGTGCCGCTGTCGGCCCAGGACCCTGCAACGTGGAACGCGCCGATGATCGACGCGGCGAACGCACTGCTCCGGCGCGCGAACGCGCTCAACGCAATCGGGCGCTTTCAGCTCGAGGCCGCGCTGCAGTCGGCGCATGTGGATCGCTGCCGGACGCGTCGCCCGAACTGGGACGAAATCGTGCAGCTCTACGATGGGCTCTTCGCCATTGCAGCGTCGCCGGTGGTCGCCGTGAACCGTGCGCTTGCCGTGGCCGAACGCGACGGCCCGCAGGCGGCGCTCGACGCGCTTGCGCCGTATGCGGACGACCCGCGGCTGGCCGACTACCAGCCCTACTGGGCCGCACGCGCCAATCTGCTCGCGCGTGCCGGCGCGACTGCGCAAGCACTCGACGCGTACGATCTGGCAATCGGCCTTGAGCGTGATCCGGCCGTGCGCCGGTTCCTGCAGCGCAAGCGAATGGAGCTTGCATCGACGAGCAGTTAGCGGAGTGGGTTGCGTTTGCCTGCTTCGTCAGGTCGGGCGTGGCGGCTTTGCCCCGACAGGCCTGCGCCTGAACCTTACCGCTCCGGCTGCAACAGCCCCCAGCTCACGAGAATCGCCTGGATGCTGCGCGCGTAGGCGTCGCGCTCGTGCGGCGATTCCGAGTGATACGCTCCGATTGCGCGCCATGTGTTGCCGTATCGCACCATCTTCTGCTTGAGCAGCCACGCGGCCACGAAGATATTCACGCACGGGTCCGTGAGCGCGCGGTGCGGAATGCCCCGGCTCTCGAGTTCAGGAAAGTGGATCGAATTGATCTGCAATTGCCCCACGTCGATCGAACCGTTGGCGTTGCGGTTGATGGCGCTCGCGTCGCCTTTCGATTCGCGCCATGCCACGGCGCGCAGCACGTGCGGATTGACGCCCTGGTAAGCGCCGGCCTTGTCGAAGCAATCGTCGGCGGACGGGGCGGCTTGCGCGGTCGAACTGCCGAGCGCCAGCAGCGCCGCCCAGGTGCATAGGGCCCACGACCGCAAAGGGCGGAAGGCGTTGGTCTTGTGCTGGTCCATGAGTCGGGGCTCCAGGTCCTGCTTTACTGCGCCAGCGCGGAATCGAGCTGCCGCTCGATGTCCTTGAGATAGGTGCGCGACGCATCGGAGACGACGAGGCGCGGCGTGGGCATCGCGCAGCGGCAATCGTGCTGGTGCGTCTTTTTCTTGTTGTGCGACGTCGAGCGCGGCGCGGGAAGATCGTCGTCGTCGCCGGTGGAGGGCGGCAGCATGGAGAGCGTGGGCAGCGGCGGGTAGACCTTGTCCGCAGAGGCTGTGGTGGCAGCGGTGGCAGTGCCGGCCGCAGTCGCAGGCGCGCTGGCAGCGGGCTGGCCCGCCCATGCGGCCGGACTTAAGCATAGCGATGCCGCGGCGAAAGCAATCAGGCGCATCGTGTCAGCTCCCCGCACGTAGCGGCTGGATCGAGACGCTGTACGTCTGGTTCGTGCCGCTCGTCAGGTTTTCGAGCGTGGGTTTGAGCCCCTGCTGCGGCACGCCCCGCCAGATCGCCTGGTTGATGTACTTGAAGTCCTGGCCCAGCGCCGTTACGCGGATCACAGTGGGCTGCTTCTGCGCGGCGGCGAGCGCACCTGCCTTGGCGAGCACCGTAGTCAGTTGCGGATCGCGCGCGCCGAGTGCATCGGCGGGAATGTCGAACTTCATGATCACGTCCGACACCGCAGGTTTCTCGGCTTGAGCCGTATTGGGCTGCTGCAGTTGTGCGCAGCCTGTTACAAACATTACGGCAAGTAAGAGCACAGCGCGCGTCACGTCGGGGTCTCCAAAGTTTCGTAGCGATGTACGCGTTTTCGGCTTGGGATGCCGAGACTTGATACCTGGGGGCAAACGTTTGCGAAAAAAGAAAGAGTTCGCTCTTGCGGCGCCGCTTCCCGGAAGGTTGCTGCGTGCACCTCCGCCTTCGAGCAGAGAACTTCTTGCCCTGTCGGGTAAAGCCACAGCGATTGCTACGCGTACGCTCGTCGGGACGCGATCGACCTGACGCCCCAACCCGACGAACCGACTCACGCATACCGCGCGAGAAACATATCCGCCGCCGCTTCCGCGATGCGCTTCTGCTCCTTGGCATCGAGCGGCACTTGCCCCATCGCCACTTGCGGCCAGAAGGCAAAAGCCTTCACGAGCCCCTGCAACTGCAGTGCCGCGAAGACGGGGTCATCGGTCTTGATGCGGCCGTCCGCGGCGGCCGCCCGGACCCACGCCGTCAGATCTTCCTCGCGTTCGCCCATGCGAGCGACCATGTCCCGCGCGCGCTCCGGCGAATGGATGCCAGCCGCGATCGCCACCCGTGCAAGCGACAAAAAGGACTCGTCGTGAAGCAGCCGCAGCTTGCGCTCCAGCAGATCGAGCAACTGCGCGCGCAACGGTTGGTCAGCACGATAAGAGGGTGCATCGCCGTCATGGCTCGCATCCCACAGTTGATGGAGAATCGCCGCGAAAAGTGCTTCCTTGCTCGGGAAATGGTTATAGACCGTGCGCTTCGAGACATTCGCGCGGGCGGCGATACGGTCCATGCTGGTAGCGTCGTAGCCGGCCGCGAGGAATTCCTTGATGGCGGCAGCGACGATCGCGACGCGCTTTCGGTCAGTCAGACGTTGGGGGCGGGCACAGGATTCCATCCAACGATTTTACACTGAGCAGTTTACTTTTCTTTAAGATAATCTACACTGCCGAGTGTACATTTTCTTCGGAAGGTCAACTTCATGACGTCGCTTCCCGCCTTTGTCCGCCGAATGCTCGGCGTGAACGCCGCACAGCGCAGCCGCGCGAGGTTCAGCCTGTCGCCGCAGCATGACGGCGAGCGCTTTCGCAACGTCAAGCCGCGTCCGGCGGAAAGCCTGCGCAAAACGCTCGGCCTCGCGTGGACGGTGCTGTTCAACAAGCCGCGCGGCACCGTGCCGGCCGACGCGTTGCCGGTCGAAAGGCTGACGCGCGCGCAACTCGACGCGGCGCCCGACCGCAGCCTGTACCGGCTCGGTCATTCGACGATGCTGCTGAAGTTGCGCGGCAAGTTCTGGCTGACCGATCCCGTGTTCGCCGAGCGGGCGTCTCCGTTCCGCAATCTCGGTCCGAAGCGCTTTCATGCGCCGCCGATCTCACTCGACGATTTGCCGCCGCTGCACGGCGTGATCCTGTCGCACGATCACTACGACCATCTCGACCGCGAAACCGTGCTGATACTGGCGCAGCGTACCGAGGTGTTTTTGACGCCGCTTGGGGTCGGCGACCGGCTCATCGAATGGGGTATCGACGCGGCAAAGGTCCGGCAATTCGACTGGTGGCAGGGCACGGAGGTCGAGGGTATCGAGTTCACCGCGACGCCCGCGCAGCACTTCTCCGGGCGCAGCCTGTTCGACGGCAACCGGACGTTGTGGGCGTCGTGGGTGATCGTCGATCACGATGTGCGCGTGTTTTTCAGCGGCGACACCGGTTACTTCAAGGGTTTCAGCGCGATCGGCGAGCGCCTCGGACCATTCGACGTCACGTTGATCGAAACCGGCGCGTACGACGCGATGTGGCCATACGTCCATATGCAGCCCGAAGAAACCGTGCAGGCGCATATCGACCTGCGCGGCCGCTGGCTCGTGCCGATCCATAACGGCACCTTCGACCTCGCGATGCATCGCTGGCAGGAGCCGTTCGAAAGGGTGACGGGGCTGGCGCTCGCGCGCGGCGTCGCGCTGTCGACACCGCGCATGGGCGAGCGGCTCGATCTGACCGCGGTGCATCGCGGCGAACGCTGGTGGCGCGACGTTGCGCAAACCGCTGCCGTGCCGAAGGCTTCGTGGCGGATGTGCGCGTCGCGCGGGGTCCAGGAGGGGGAGTCGTCCTGAGGTCGTTGGCACCGCCACGTCTTTGCGGCGCACGAGAGCGCCCGAGCGGACTGTTTCGCGGCGGCGCGCTGGTGCGGCGCGCGCACGTTGCCGTTCCCGCCGAGGCGCTCGCGACCTCGAAGTACGCTCCGTCGGAACTGTCCGTCGCGGCGTGATACGCAACGGTCGATCTGCGGGTTAATTCTTCAGGTCGGCGAGAATGCGTTCCGCGAGAAAATCGCACACGGGCCGTTTCGAAGCGGCACTTCGCGCCAGCACGACTTCAAGCGTGCCGATTTCCGGCAGGCCATTCGCGGTTCCCAGCAGCGAGAAGTGAGCCGGTACCGCGCACTTGGCCAAAGGAGTCACCGCGAGTCCGGCCTCGGCCATCGTCAGCAGACCCAGCAGACTCGGACTTTCATACGAGGTTCGATACGTGATGCGCGCGCGCTCCAGGCTCCGGATGGCTTTCTCCCGCGCGACGCTGCCGGGCAAAAACACGGCGATCGGCAAGGGCCTTTCACGCCAGATCTCGGTCGCGCCTGGCGCGGCGGCCCAGACCATCGGTTCGTGACGCAGGAACTCGCCGTGCAATCCTTTCACGCGCGTGGCGCAGACGAGATCGACCGTGCCGTCTTTCAACATGGGCTCGAGAGCGACGCTTGGCAGGCCCACTACCTGAATCTCCACCTTCGGATAGGTCGCCGAAAATTTCTTGAGGATCGGCGGGAACAGTGACGTCGCATAGTCGTCAGGCACGCCGATCACCACGCGTCCGGTCACGTCGGGCCGTACCACCGCTGCCCACGCTTCGTCGCGCAGGGCGATCATCCGCCGCGCGTAGGTCAACAGCATTTCGCCGTCCTGCGTCGGCACCACGCTGCGAGGCTTGCGCATGAAAAGCGCCTTGCCGAGCGCCGTCTCGAGCGTCTTGATCTGCATGCTCACCGCCGATTGCGAACGATGCACGACCTGCGCCGCGCGACTGATCGTGCCGGCGTCCGCGACCGCGATGATCATGGACAGCACGTCCAGATCGAGCGCTTTCATTTCCGTTGCCATGATGGTTGATATCAGAAAAGTAGATCGATTCCATCAATATTATGCGATTTTCTTTTGCGAGCACACCCTCGATAGTGGCGACAAAGGAGCCCTGTGATGAATGCACGTATCAGCCCATCGATTCTGGCCTCGGCCGTTGGCGCGTCCGCGCCATCGTTTGTGACCACCGCATCGAGTCTTGCGATACCGTATGTCGAGTCCGGGCGCGGCGAGCCGATGGTGTTCGTGCACGGCTCGCTTTGCGACTATCGCTATTGGGACGCCCAGATGGCCTCCCTGTCGGGCGGGTTTCGCTGCTTCGCGCCGAGCTTGAGCCATTACTGGCCCGAGATCGATGCATTTGGACACAGCGACTTCAGTTGGGAGGCGCACGTCGAGGAAATTGCCGGATTCATCACGGCGCTCGACCTTGCTCCCGTTCATCTGGTCGGTCACTCGCGGGGTGGGTGCGTGGCTTTCCATCTCGCGCGCGAATTTCCGCGCCTCGTGAAAACGCTGACGCTAGCCGATCCCGGCGGCCCGCTGCAAACCGAACCGAGGGGGCAGCCCGCGTTCATGCCGCCGGCGACCAACGTGTTGCGCGCACGGGTCGCGGAACTGATCGAGCGGGGCGAGTTCGACGCCGGCTTGTCGATGTTCGTCGACTCGGTGAGCATGCCGGGGTTCTGGAACAAAAGCCCGGAGAGCTTTCGTCGCATGGCGCTCGACAACGCGCTCACGCTGCCAAAGCAGTTGCTCGATCCGCTTCCCGCCTATACGCCGGAAGCCGCGCGCGATATCAAGTGCCGTACGTTGTTGATCGACGGCCAGAAAAGTCCCCGTATGTTCCGCAATACTGTCGACAAGCTCGAACAGTGGATCGAGTTTGCCGAACGCGAAACGATCGACGGTGCGTCGCATGGGATGAATGTCGCGAGACCGGATGCGTTCAACAGGGCGGTTGCGACTTTCGCGGCGTAGCCCGGTTGACGGGAGAGTGCTCCGGCGTGCACGCTGGTTTTCCCGGCCAGCAAGGTATCGATCTTGTGATCCTGGGCCAGCAACTCGGCCGCCGTACTCGAATGAACGACCGATTCGCGCTCGAGCACCACGGCGTTGTGCGTGATGCCCAGCGCCTTGCGCGCGTTCTGCTCGACCAGAATCACTGAGAGGCCTTCGCGGATGATCTCCGAGAGGATGCGCATCAAGTCCTGCACGATAATCGGCGCGAGGCCCTCGAGCAGTTCGTCGAGCAGCAGCACCTTGGGATTGAGCATCAGCGCGCGGCCGATGGCCAACATCTGCTGCTCGCCGCCGGAGAGCTGGTTGCCCATATCGGCGCGGCGCTCCTGCAGGCGCGGGAACATCCGGTAGATGCGAGCCAGATCCCACGGACCGGACACGGCGATCGCCGTCAGGTTCTCTTCGACCGTCAGCGACTTGCGTTCCTGCGGCACCCAGCCGATGCCGGCCAGCGCGCGCTGGCACGGTCGTAGTCCGCGCTTTGCTTCACGAGCCGCGCACCCACTTCGGGACGCGCCAGCGATTTCGACGGCTTCAGCCGAAGCGCGCTGCCTCTTCATTGGGCGGCCAGCGGCAGCCGGACACAGTTCTTGCTCGCGTATTCATCGATTCATCAATTCGGCGGGGCCAGGCGCAAAGCCGGCACGCATAGTGCTGACACGCGAGCGCCGTCGTGCCAGCGGGCGACTCGGGCGCAGCGTCGAGCGAACCCGCGGTCACGACAATGCCCGAGGCCACGCAACCGGGCCCTCGACCACAAGGAGGACTTTCAATGAAAGACATCGATCTGAACCAGCGCGTCGAAGAAATCGAACTGGCTCTTTCCACGCTATTCGAGTCGCCGAAGGCGCCCGCGATCAG
This sequence comes from Paraburkholderia tuberum STM678, assembly GCF_902833905.1. GTDB lineage: Bacteria > Pseudomonadota > Gammaproteobacteria > Burkholderiales > Burkholderiaceae > Paraburkholderia > Paraburkholderia tuberum. The sequence goes on from NZ_CADFGP010000001.1 coordinate 262,899, forward strand.
CAGCTACGACGACGGCCGGACGTTCTTCATCCAGGCCTCCTGGGTCGTCGAGTCACATGGCGACACGACGCTGGATGCGCGATGCGTGCTCACACTCCACTTTTCGGATTCGCAGATTCAGCGTTACGCGCAGATGGACACGGCACAACGTATCCTCGTGCGCGAACGCCTCTGCCAAATGGTCCGCGATCGACCCCGACCGGAAGGCGGTGAGTTGCCCTTGCGAGGAGAGTGCGCCGAAGACCTGCAGGTGGAGGATCGGCTGCTGGATGTCGACGATCAGCTCTGATCCATCGCGGACGGCGTGCGACCGCGGCCTGGCGATTGGCTGTCCGAGCCGGCAGCCGCCTGCCAATCGAGTTGCGCCCGAATCTCCACGATGTAGCGAGGTCGAAAAGTGACTAGCACGATTCTTCGCTCGGGACCGGGGGCGGGAGCGACTCGAGCAACTTCACGAGCCTTGCCTGCTGCTGCGGAGTCAGTCCTTGAGTAGCGCTCACCTGCTGAACACGCGCGCGCCAGTAGGTCCGGCTGAACAACGAATCCGCGCCATCGGAGGACAGGATCCGTTCGAGATGGGAAATCGCATCTCCAGCGGTCAGGGGTGTATAGGGGCTCTCCCTGTCCGGGGGCCCTTTCTTGATTGTTGTTTTCATCCACTTCTCTCAGGTGGTGACCGGCCGGGTCCGGTCGTATACGTCCGGCTTCAATTGGCCGGTTCGTGCCAAACAACCCATGCGGGGCGCGCGCCCGCCAGCTACCTGACGGGCCAGGTAGCATGACGCGCGCGGGGTCGCGTGGCGACGCGACCCATTGCTAGCGGCACGGCCCCGGTGTTCAGCAAAGCTCCGCGGCGGCCACCCACGGCATCGTCTCGAACTGCCTGAGAACGGTGTGCAGCGATCCGGAGAGCCTGTCGGCAAACGCGATCGTCATGTCTTCGACGTCACGTTTACGGTTGCTCGTAATCCGTACGTCCTCGATGGCATCCGCGACCGGCATCAATACCTGCCACACTGCGGCGACCCGCATGCAGCCGCGCCTCGCACGAACCGTAATCTGATGGCCTGTGGCCTTTAGTTGTCCGGGGGTTTCCGGTGTCATTCTTCAGCCCTCTCGATGTATCTGATTTGTTATTGGCACGGACGATGCATCTACATTCGCCCGCGCGGTTGATGCCACCACTCATGATGATCCAGATGTCGTAGCAGTCGTGCCCGTCTGCGCTCACGGCGATAGTGATCAATCACCATCAGCATTGCGATGCTGAGGGCCGAGCCCCCAATGATCAGGCCCATCCAGGTCTCACTCATGACACGTTCCTCTCATGGAAGCACAGGGGTGTTGCGTGAATGGTTCACGCCGCTTCGTCCGATGTTCCGGCGCATACCGGCGCGGTGTGTCGCGTTACTGCATGTGCTGGCCACCGTTGATCGCGATGTTGGAGCCGGTCACGAAGCCGGCATCATCCGAGCAGAGATAGAGCACGAGCGCCGCGACTTCCTCGGGCTTGCCGAGACGGCCCATCGGGATATGCGGCAGGACCTTCGTATCGAGAATCTCCTGCGGAATCGCGGTGACCATCCTGGTGGCCAGGTAGCCCGGCGAAATCGTGTTGACGGTGACCCCTTTGCGCGCCACTTCCAGTGCCAGCGACTTGGTGAAGCCGTGCATGCCGGCCTTGGCCGCGGCGTAGTTGGTCTGGCCGACCGAGCCTTTTGAACCGTTGACGGACGAAATATTGACGATGCGCCCCCAGCCTCGTGCGACCATCTCTTCGCACAGCGGCTTGGTCATGTTGAAGACCGAATCGAGGTTCGTGCGAATGACCGCATCCCAGTTCACCTTGTCCATCTTCCTGAGGGTCATGTCCTGGGTGATCCCCGCGTTGTTGATCAGGATGTCGACCGGGCCGACCTCCGCCCGAACCTTGTCCGCGCAACGCTGGCATGAGTCGTAGTCGGCCACATCGACCGGGTAAGCGCGGAAGCTCCGGCCCTGAGTTTCCATGTCAGCCAGCCATTTGTCCGCACCGGTGTTGTTCGGCGAGTGCGTGACTACCACCGCATACCCTGCGTCGTGCAGTTTCGTACTGATCGCTTCTCCCAGGCCGCCCATGCCGCCCGTTACTACTACGATTCGTTTCGTCATCCTTTCCATCCGTGATCGTAATGTCTGCGAGGATCGTGAATACCCAATGGCCGTCTCGCATACCCGCCATCGCTTTGCCACAATGCGCTGGCGCCTCCAGCGTCGAGGGAGGAACGGCTGCGGCATTGATTGAACTGCGCGGGTTTTTATAGGCTTGTGGTATTGCGCGAATGGAGCCGGGTGCGTCAGCTCGCGGCGATATGCCGCGCCGGCGCACTGCTCAAAGATTCCAGATGCCCCGAATGGTGTTTCTCGCCTGCCGGTTCAGGGCGGCGAGTTTCTGTGCCCTTCAAACGCTTCGCTGGCGAGCGAAAGAAAAATCGACGCATTCGTTCGGCAGAATTTCAGCAAAACTTCGGACGAAAGGTCTTTCATTGCTTCTCCCTGAATTGATTTCGAACCCGCTTGCCCCGGAGACGACATGCGCAATGAATGTGCTGAATGTCGGTCGGAGAGGATTCCGGAGCAAAAGTGTTATAAGTAAGACTAAATAAACACCACAAAACCAGTTCGGCCCGGATCGCACTTCTGATCGTCGGTATTCAACAGTCGAATGACGACACGGTGTCCATAATCGGGTCGCGGCCGATCGGTTGGCCATAACCCTCGTCAATCCTGCCGTGCCACTGACCGGATGCTTCGCCCTCTACTTCAACTGTCATGAAATGACATAACAATCGATTTTAGAAGGTTAATTCTAACTTCGAAATGTTAAATTTTTGAGAAGAAAGGCTAGGTGAATACCCTATCCAAAAGGTCGGCTGTCAGGGGCGTAGTCGCGCTAAGTCGACGTTTGAACGTCCGAACGAAGGACGCGAATGGCCAGCGATGATGAGTGCGCTCTCCGATTGCTTCGCAGAGCACCCCAACAATGTCACGAAAATGGCCGAAATGACAGGGACACTGCAGAAAGCACCACCCGGATGCATCATTGCATGTTATGCAACAAAATGACAATTCAGCCGACCCTGTCAGACACTCCTGCCTGGGCCCGGCCGGCTCGCTGCACGAGGGGGCGGCTGCCCAGGGAGCGTCGCTCGTCCGCGGCGCGTGCTGTAGAGAATGACGAACGCTGCGGCGCGGCACGCATAGCGAATGCGTGTCGGCAGCGGTGAACGGGACCGGGTTTCGAAGGGCAACGCAGGCGCACATAGAACACCGTTCGCACGCGAGCGTAAGATGGAAGCGATTGATCGATGAGTTTCAAGGGGGCGCCATGAAGCCGGTGTGCCCGCTGCACGGGCCAACGACCATCGTCGGCACGAACGCGTATGGGTTTCCGATCTATGCGTGTTGTCGCGACGACGTTCCTTATGTCACGCCGCCGGACGCCTGTACGCGTGAACCGGCGCAACGCGGACAAGAATCGAAGCCGCCACCGCGGCAGCCTCAGGCAAACAAGGAACCACGCTGACGTTCGCGGGCAACGTCATACCCGCAGCAAAACCTTATCGGCTCCAGTTGCAGTCGATCAACGCATCAACGAGGCGCCAGTCCTGCCAGTCGCAAAAATCGAGCATCAGCGTGCCGCGTGGTTCCGGACGAGCCGCGAGTCGCTCCGCAAGTTGCTCGTGAATGCCGCGATGCCGTGTATCGCCACACGCCACGACGACCGGCGCCGCCGCCATCCCCGTGCCGCTGCAAAAGTTGATGACCCACCGCTCGTCACACAGAGCGGGGGCGAGGTTCAACAGTGAATCGATGGCGCGCCATTTGTAAGCGATCGATGTCGGCACCGGCACGCGAAACTCGTCCTGAATGGTGAATGGCGCCGGCGCGACGTCGATATCGAACGTCGCGTTCTCGGGCCAAACTGTCAGGTCGATGCCGAGCGGCGCTTCACTCGCGAAGCGCCGCAGTAGCACGATGCTCCCGCGTGCTGCCTCCAGCCGCGGCCGCCCGGAAGCAAGGTGCCAGCGCACATCCGCATGTCTTTCCACATACCATTCGAAGGTCGCGGCAAATGCGCGGGCGCAGTCGCGCGCCGGCCATTCGTCCTTGACGGACATGACGATACATTCGCCGCAGTGAAGCGCGAGAAACTGCGCGCATGTCCGCACCACATCGTCGAAAGTCAGATCCAGCGAGATGCCGCCATGATGAATCGCGAAGCGATCACGCACATGGCGGCAGCGGATGTCGAGGACCCGCACGCCATGGTGCAACTGATCGTCGAGCGTGGCATGCTGCGTGCGCGCGAGCCGGTCATCGACCGTGTAGGCGCAGGTGTCATGGCTGCCCGGCAAGGTCAGTGCGGACAGCAAGCGGCTGCCATCGATGGCCGACATCCAGTCAGCCGGCGAAACGGTGTGATCAGTCAGGGCAGGGCGCAAGAGAACCTCTGGATAAGCAAAGCGTCTGCTGCAGCGGCGGCGTGAAGTCGGAGCCCCTACTTCAACCCGCCCGAAAAGCCCTGCAGCAGATAGCGCTGCACATAGCCCGCGAGCAGAAGCGTCGGCACCGACGAAATCAGCCCCGCGCTCATCAGTTCACCCCAGTCGATGCCGTTCTCGGTCACATAACCCGCCATGGCGAGCGGCAGCGTGAAATGACTCGGCGACGAGACGAACAACAGCGCCAGCAGAAACTCGTTCCACGCGATGATGAACACGAAGATGGCGGTGGCAACGAGACCTGGCGCGCACAGCGGCACGACGATGAAGACGATGCGCTGCGCGAGGTTCGCGCCGTCGAGCGCCGCGGCCTCCTCGAATTCGATCGGCACGTCGCGCACGAACGGCAGCAACATCCAGATCGCCATCGGCAGCGCGTACAGCTGATAGGCGAGTATCAGCCCAAACAGCGAATCGAGCAGATGGAGCCACTTGGCCAGCGAAAACAGCGGTACGGCCACCGTAATCGGCGGCATCAGCTTCAGTGCCAGCACGAGCAGCAGGAACAGCAGATCGAGGCGCGCGGGAAATGCAAGCCGCGCGAGGCCATAAGCGGCCGGAAAAGCCAGCGCGAGCGCGAGCAACGTGGCGCCTGGCGCGACCCACACGGAGTTCAGCACCGACTGGGCCATGCCGCTTTCCCACACCGCCGCGAAATGCTCGAACGTGGGCGCCGAAGGCCACAACGCGAGCGGATGGGCGAGGCGTTCCAGCGTCGGCGTGAAGGCCGCGCCAGCCATCCATATGCACGGCAGCAGCAACACCGCCAGCGCAGCGATCCGCAACAGCCCTCGCACCGCGGCAGCGGACGAGCGTCGCGCGAAACCCTGCAAGCGTGCGAGAGGCATCAACGGTCGCGCTTGACGGCCGATTTCCATATGTATCCCGAGACCAGCACCGCGCACGTGAGCAGCATCAGTACCGAAGCCGCGCTGGCGGGTCCTACGTTGAAGAACCGGAAACCCGTGTCGTAGATGTACGTCGACAGCGTTTGCGTGGCATTGCCCGGACCGCCGCCCGTCAATGCGTACACCTTGTCGAACAGCTTGAAGGTGTCGATCGAGCGCAGCAGCATCGCGAGGGCGACGTGGGGTGCAACGAGCGGCAGCGTGATGTATCGCAGGCACTGCCATTCGTTCGCGCCGTCGATGCGGGCCGCCTCGGCGATTTCCGGCGGAATCGACTGCAGCCCCGCGAGAATGATCAGGAATGCCATCGGCGTCCATTGCCAGACATCGACCAACATCAGCGACCAGAGCGCGAGGTGCGGATCGGATAACCAGGGCACCGCCGGCAGACCTGCCGCCGTGAGCAGCGCATTCAGGAAGCCGCGGTAATTGAGCCAATTGCGCCAGATGGCGGAGCACACGAGCGTGGAGAGCATCATCGGCAGCACGGCGAGCGGCAAGGCGATGCGCCGGCCCGGAAACGCGCGCACGAACAGCAGCGCGAGCGCGAGGCCGAACAGGACTTCAGCGAGCGAGGCCACGCTCATGAACTGGATCGTATTGACGAAACTCGTGCCGAACTCGCCGTCCGCAATGACCGATCGATAGTTGGCGAGCCCGATGAACGAGCGATGCCCCGACGCGTAATTCACCGAGAAAAACGAATCGATCAGCACGCGCGCCATCGGGTAGAGCGCCAGCACGCCGAGCACGAGCGCGGCTGGGCTCATCAGGACGATCAGCGGCAGATAACGTCGCAATCCGCTCATCGACTCTTTCCCACGCTTGTCTGCGCTGTCACCGCCGCTTTCACTGCAATGCGGCGTTGGCCTGGGCGATCTTCTGCGCCGCCTGATGCAAGGCTGCGTCGGGCGCGGCCTGCCCCGTCAGCGCGAGTTGCAACGCGTCGCCGAGAATCGCCTCGATCTGCTGCCAGTCTTTCACGCGAGGCCGCGCACGGCCCGCTTCGAGCGCCTTCAGCTGGTCCGGGTACCAGCGATACTGCTTGACGAGCGTCGGATTGACGAAGACGCTCTTGCGCGTCGGCGGAATGCCGAGCACGGCCAGTTGTGTTTGCGTGGCCGACGAAGTCAGATAGGCGAGGAAATCCGCCGCCACTTTCGCATGTGCCGCATCTTTCGCAATACCCATTTGCCAGATGCCGAGCATCGGCGCCGGCCCCTTGACCTGACCGGGCGGCGGTTGCAGCGCGACCTGGCCGACGACGCGCGACTTCGCCGGATCGTCGAGCGCGGGCAGCCATGCGGGCCACACTTCGATGGCCTGCGCGGCCGTGCCGTCTTGCAGGGCGTCTCGCACTTCACCGGCGCCATATACGTCGACGTCCTTCGGCGCCCACTTCTTCAGGGCGAGCAGCATCTTCAGCGCGGCCAGCGCTTCGGGCGAATCGATCGTGACCTTGCCGTTGGTGTCGACGACATCTCCGCCATAGGCCCACAGGATCGGCAGAAAACCGGTGACGATGGGGTTACCCTTCACGCCGCGAAACACGACACCCGAGACGTCCTTGTCGGCAGTGCCGATGGTCTGCGCGATCTTCAGCACGTCGTCCCAACTGCGCGGCGGCTGCAGGCCGCGACTCGCGAGCAGATCCTTGCGATAGGCGAACATCTCGACATTGCCGACGATCGGCATCGCGTACAAGGTTCCCGTCGACGTGCGTCCGAGGGAGATCGTGGACGTCACCATATCGGCATCCGCGAGCGTGGCGGGCAGCGGCTGAAGCCATCCGTTGGCGATGAATTCGGGGGACCAGGTGTCGTCCATCATCACCAGGTCATAGGCGCGCGTGTTTTCGCGTAATGACAGCTTCAGTTTCTGATACAGGTCGTTGTTCGGCAGCTTCAGCAACTCGATATCGACGCCCGGGTGCTGTTTCTTGTAGCCGTCCACCGCCTGCGCGAGTCCGCGGCCGTAGATGTCGTCCCGGCCTGCGATCACGAGATCCGCGGCATGGGCACCAAGGGCGGCGATGGACAGGCAAGCCGCGACGGAAGTCGCGCGCAGGCAGGCGAACAGGGTCGTCCGCTGGATCATTGAAGCCATGGCTCTTGAATTCCTCCAGGGGAAAGGCGTATGCGTACGATGAGTCCAGAGCAACCCACCCCGTTTTCTTTGATCGCGCGCAGCGTTGCGAAAAATAGATGCCAGATGCGGCAGCGTGAATTGCAGCAACCTAGCATGACGTACATGTGTCAGCAAGCAGGGTTGCCGCGCAGTGTTCGGACCCGCACGCAGGCACGCTTGCCGCGTGGTCCGTTTCCGCGCCGCGACCGCCCTCGGCTGATCATGGCGCGGATTGGTCCATTGAACCGCCGCACCAACCCCGCAAAGCGATGCGGCCACAATGCTTCGGATCACGAATGAGCGAGAGGACGAAGGCCGCTAATCTCGCGGTCCATAGCCATTCGCTCTCACTATGGACAAACGACAAACCGCGTCCGGCGGCGCGGGCGGCAAAATTTTTTCCGCTCTGCACCATGAAATCCGTAGGGACCCGGTCATCGTTTGTACCGATTGAGCGCTGCGAGTCCCGTGAATATTGTTGTGTGCGCATTCTTCAAATGCTGCGATGTGGCGGGCAAATGTTGCTCAACGATCCTTTCGAATCGGAGATGCATGATGTCCAGTAACAGTGTGTGGCGAAACTTTCATTGCGTCATCGCGACGGGGATGGTAGCGGCGGGCCTGGGTCTGCCGGCAGGCGCCCATGCGGCGGCAGAGCCGATCAAGATCGGCGTGATCAGCGAAGAATCCTCGGTGGCGGGCGCTTCGATCAGCAAGGCGGCGCAACTCGCCGCGGACCAGATCAACGCCAGCGGTGGCGTCGATGGCCGGCCCATCCAGATCGTCGCGTACGACGACCATTCATCGGCTTCGGACGGCGTGCGCGCCTTCCAGCGCGCGGCGACCCAGGACAAGGTGGTCGCTGTGATCGGCAGCTACATCAGCGAAGTGGCGCTCGCGATGGAGCCGTGGTCGGGACGCCTGAAGATGCCCTTCATTACGCCCGGCGCGGCTAGCAACGACATCTCGAAGCACGTTCACGACGACTACGACCACTACAAGTACACGTTCCACGGCTGGATGACGTCGGCGTTCATCGCACAGTCCATCTGCGACTTCTCACACGACGTTCTGGTCGGCCAGTTCAAGATGAAAACGACGGTCGTCATGAGCGAGGACGCGGCGTGGACCAAGCCGCTCGACGAACGCTACCTCGAATGCCTGCCCAAAGCGGGGCTTCAGGTGCTCGATCACATCCGCTTCAATCCTGACACTTCCGACTTCACGCCGATCTTCAACCAGATCGAGGCGAAGCACCCCGATACGATCACCACCGGCATCAGCCACGTTGGCGTGCAGCCGACCGTGCAATGGCACGACCAGCAGGTGCCGATCCCGATGTCGGGCCAAAGCTCGCAGGCCACGACCACGAGCTTCTGGAAGGACACGAACGGCGCGACGGAAGGCGTGATCACGGCCTCGGCCGCGGCGCCGGGCGTGGCGATCACGCCGAAAACGATCCCTTTTACGGATGAGTATCAGAAGAAGTTCGGCGTTTCTCCGGCGTATTGCGGCTTCACGAGCTACGACCTCGTCTACATCCTCGCGGACGCGATCAAGCGCAACAAGGGCTCGACCGATCCGGACCGGATGGTCGACGCACTCGAGAAAACCGACTACGTGGGCACGATCGGACGCTGGCAGTTCTACGGCAAGAGCGATCAGTTCACGCACGCGCTGAAGTACGGGCCCGGCTATATCACGGGCATCGACCTGCAATGGCAAAACGGCAAGCAGGTTGCGATCTGGCCCAAGTCGATTGCCAACGGCGTGGTCAAATTCCCGACCTTCATGAAGGTGCAGCAGGCAAGCGCGAACTAGCAGCGCGACGATCGCGACTGTCCGGACCCGCGCGTAGCGAAGGCCCGGACAGCGCACGCATCGACACCTTAACCAACATGAAAGGCCGGGCATGTTGCTACTGCAGATTCTCGTCGACGGCTTTGCGATCAGTTCGCTCTACGCGCTGGGCGCGATCGGTTTCACGTTGATCTTCGGCGTCTCCGGCATCTTGAATCTCGCGCACGGCGGCGTGATGCTGGTCGCGGCGCTGATGGGCTGGATGCTCGCGGGCGAGGCGGGACTTGGCACCTATCTCGGCACGCTGCTCGGCGTGTTGGCGGGTCTCGTGACGGCCTTCGTCACCTACCTGATGGTGGTGCGGCCCATTCAACGCTCGGCCGCGATTCCCGCCGAAGAGAAGGAAATCTTCGTGCTCACCGGCACGCTGCTGTGGGGCATCATGATCCAGCAGGGCATGGCGTGGCTATTCACCGACAACCCGGTGACGATGCGCCCGCTGATCAGCGGTGTGGCGATGGTCGGCAGCGTGCGCGTGCCGTTCAACGAAATCATGATCGCGGCGGTCTGCTGGGCCGTGATCGCCATGTTGTGGCTGTTCGTGAACCGCACGCGCGCGGGCAAGGCGCTGCTCGCGGCTTCGATGAACCCTCGTGGTCTCACGCTGCTCGGTTTCGAACTCTCCCGAATCTATCTTCTCGCGTGGAGCATCTATGGGGTGCTGGCCGGTATCGCGGGCGTGCTGCTCGCTTCGTTCCTCGGCGTGAGCACCAACAATGCGGGGCAGCTCACGGCCAGCGCATTCTCCATTGTGGTGCTGGGCGGGCTCGGCAGCGTGTCCGGTTCGCTAATGGCCGCGTATGTCGTCGGTTATCTGGAAACCATTACGGCCTATCTGATCGCGCCGACCCTGCGGCCGCTGCCCGCGTTGCTGCTGCTGGTGCTCGTGGTGTATGTAAGACCCCAGGGCTTCCTGGGACGCCGTTAACAGTGCGAATGGAGCGTACCCCCATGTCCGTTCTTCTCCGTTCGCGTGGCGCATGGATCGCCGTTGCGCTCGTCGCGATGGCGGCGACGTTGCCGTGGTGGCTTTCGGGCTACATCCTCGGCGTGCTCACGGTTGCGTATTACTTCGGCGTGTTCGCCATGTCGTGGGACCTGTTGTTCGGCTTTGCCGGCGAGGTCAACTTCGGGCCGACGTTCCTGATCGGACTCGGCGCCTATTCGGCCGCGATCCTCGACGCCAGATGGGGTCTGCCCATACCCGTTTGCGTGCTCGCTGGCGGCGGCGTCGCGCTGGTGGGCGGTCTGCTGCTGGCGGTGCCCGCGCTGCGGTTGCGCGGTCCTTACTTCGGGCTGGTTACGCTCGTGGCCGTGCTGCTGCTGCAAAACGCCATCGTGATCTTTGCGGGCATAACTGGTGGCGAGATCGGCATGATGGTGCCGGACGTGATGTCGGTCGATGCGAACCATAACTACTGGATCGCGCTCGCGTTCCTGATCGTTTGCGCCGTCCTGCTGTTCGGCCTGTCGCGTTCGGCAGTCGGTCTGATCCTGCAGGCAAGCGGCCAGGACGCGACCGGCGCGCAGGCGCTGGGTTTCAATGTCACGCGACACAAGCTCGTGGCCTTTTGCATCAGCGCCGTTTTCTCCGGCGTGGCCGGCGCGATGCTGGTGTTCTACCAGGGCACGGCCTCCGTGAGCACGGTGGTGGATCTCAGCGTGGGAGTACAGATCATCATCGCGGCCGTGCTCGGCGGACGCCGCACGATACTCGGCGCGGTGCTCGGCTCGATCTTCCTGATCGTCGCCGGCGAGTTTCTGCGCCCGCTCGGCCAGCTCAACACATTCGTGGTCGCGGCGGTCGCACTGGCGGCGCTGCTGTTCTTTCCAGACGGTCTGCTCGGCAATCTGCTGCGTGCGAAGGAGCGCCAATGAGCGACACGCCGCTGCTCTGCGTACGCGGACTGACCAAGCGCTTCGGCGGTCTCGTCGCCGTGAAGGATATCGGCTTCGACATCCGGCCCGGCGAGATTCTTGGCCTGATCGGACCAAACGGCTCGGGCAAGTCCACCGTCATGAAGCTGATCATGGGCATCGAGCGGCCCAACGCGGGGTCGGTCAAGGTGAATGGCGTGGAGATGGCCGGCTGGGCGCCGCACCGGATCGCGCGCGCGGGCGTGGGCATCGTGTTTCAGCATTCGCGGCCGCTCCATCGGCAGACGGTGCTGGAACACATCAAGCTCGCGCTGCTTCCTGATTCGCTCGTCAAGCTGGCCGCCGAACCGCACGTGCACCGGCGCGCGCAGGAAATTGCCTCGCGTGTGGGCCTTGCCGCCGTCATGCATCGGCATCCCGCGACACTGCCATTTGCGGATCTGCGCCGCATGGAGATGGCCAAAGCGATTGCGCGCGACCCGCAGGTCGTGCTGGTGGACGAGCCGTTCGCGGGACTGACGGTGGCGGAATCGGAGGCGTTTTCCGAGCTGATTCGCGGCTTTCGCGCCGAAGGCCGCGCGGTGCTGCTGGTCGATCACAACGTCAAAAGTCTGTCCGCGCTCGCCGACCGCGTGCTCGCGATGTACCTTGGCGAGCATGTCGCCGAGGGCACCGCCGAACAAGTGATGCAGAACGAGACGGTGCGCCGGGTCTATCTGGGCAGCAAGCTGGAGTTGCGCCAGCGCACCGGAGCCGCGGGCATTGCCAGACCCACGATCCTCGAGGTGACCGGTGTGCGTGTGCTTTACGACAAGGCGTGCGCACTCGACGACGTCAGTCTGCAGGTGCGCGAGGGCGAGTTCGTATCGGTTGTCGGTCTGAACGGCGCGGGCAAGACGACGCTTTTCAACGCGCTCTCGGGCCTCGTGCCGTACAAAGGGACGATTCGCTTCGACGGGCGCGATCTGCGCGGCAGCAGCGGAGCCGCGATCGCGCGCGCCGGCCTCGTGCAATGCCCGGAAACGCGCGAGCTATTCGGCGATATGACGGTACGCGAGAATCTCGAACTCGGCGGATATCATCTCGCCGATACGGTGCGCGCCAAACAGCTGTCGTGGCTGTTCGATCTCTTTCCGATCCTGAAATCGCGCCAGGGCCAGACCGCGCGCACGCTTTCCGGCGGCGAGCAGCAAATGCTCGCGATCGCGCGCGCGCTGATGACCCAGCCGAAGCTGCTGATTCTCGACGAACCGACACTGGGGCTCGCGCCCGTGATTCTCGAGCAATTGTCGAAAGCGCTGGATTCGCTGCAAAAGTCCACGCCCATTACCGTACTGCTGGGCGAGCAGAACGTCAGGTTTGCGCTGCCGCAGGCGGACCGTGTCTACGTGCTCGAACATGCACGCATCATCTGGGAGGGCAGCGCTTCGCGCTTCGAGGCTGAGATGGGGCGCGGCTTTCTCGAGGCGGTGCCTACCGGCGAGCCCGACGCCACGACCTCCGGCGACGCGCGCAGCTAAGGCCGGCAGCGGCAGGCGAGCCCATAGCGCGGCATCAGGACAGGGACGCAAAGCGAAATCGACCCGCCGTCTTCGTCAGCAGACCGGTCTGCTCGGTCAGCGACGCGGCCGCGGCGGCTGCCTGCTCGACCAGCGCGGCATTTTGCTGCGACATCTGGTCCATCTGCGTAATCGCCCGATTGACTTCCTCGATGCCATCGCTCTGTTCGGCCGAGGCCGTCGCGATGTCGCTCATGATCGACGTGACGCGGCTGACGGCCGTCTGTACTTCGCCCATGGTCTCACCGGCCCGACCGACCAGGCGCGAACCGTCCGCGACGCGGGCCGTCGAGGCGTCGATAAGCTCCTTGATTTCCTTCGCCGCTGTCGCTGAGCGCTGGGCGAGATTGCGCACCTCGCCAGCGACGACGGCAAAGCCACGTCCTTCCTCTCCGGCGCGAGCAGCCTCGACAGCCGCATTCAAGGCAAGGATGTTGGTTTGAAAGGCGATGCCTTCGATCACGCCAATGATCTCGCCCATCCTCTTCGCACCGTCGTGAATGTCGCTCATCGCGGCGATGATCTGACGCACCACGTCCGCACCCGCACCGGCCGTCGTCTTCGTCGCGTCGGCCAGCTCGCGCGCTTCACGCGCGTGCGCGGCGTTCTCCGTGACGGCATTGGTGAGTTGCTCCATGCTCGCCGCCGTTTCCTCGATGGACGCCGCCTGCGTCTCGGTGCGCGCCGACAGGTCCGCGTTGCCGGCAGAGATCTGCTGGGTCGCGGATGCGATCGACTCGCTGCCGCGCGCGATCTGTTCGATCATCGTGCCGATGTCCTTCTGCATCTGCCCGACGCTTCTGACGAGGCGACCCATTTCGTCATCACTGTCGAAGCGCAATTGCTGCGACATGTCACCCTGAGCGAGTCGCTCGACATGGCGCACCGTCATATCGATCGGGCGCGCGATTGCGCGAAGCAGCGTGAAACCGCAGCTGACGCAGGTCAGAAGACCGACGGCGATCGCGATTCCGGTAATTGTCACGAGGGTGTCATAGCGGTCCTGTGCCGTCTTGTAACGCACATTGCCCTGCTCGTTGCGAAACTTGTCCAGATCCGCGGTTTTCTGCGTGAGAGCCGCCGACAGCGGTGGCATCACGACCATCGCATCGTGGTCGGCGGCTTCATGATCGCCACGGCTCATCGCGTCCATCATCGGCTCGAGTGCGCCATGCAGCATCGCTTCCCGGGCGTCGGCCACGGCCTTCGACAAGGCCGCCTCGGCCTCGGAAACGGGCAGTGCGCGGTACTCTTGCCAGGCCTTGTCGGAGACCGCAAGATAGTTGCGGGCCTTATCGATGAGCGCGGCTCTGTCCGCTGCTTCCGGGTGCAGCAGCACGCGGTCGAGCGTGGTACGCACTACCGTCAGGTTCAGGTTGGACTTGCCGAGCGCGGTTGCGGCAGCCACGTCGTTCGTGTACGCCTGCGCAACGGCATGGTTTGAACCACGCATGCCGGCGATCCCCAGCACGCCGGTCACGGTCAGCAGGAACCCGAGCAAGGTGAGTGTGGCGAGAAGACGGAACTTGATGGTCAGTTTCATGCTGAATGCGGTGGAGTGAGGTGTCTCTGCATTAACGGCACCCACCCGGAAAAGTTCAGTTCTATTGATGATTCGGCGAGCCGTCGAGAACCGCGGCGGCTTCGGTCGTCGGTGCCGGCGGGATCACCGGTTGCGCGGCAGGACCAGGTGTGCGGAAGTGAGGCGTATTGTCGCGATCCAGCACCGCGCGCGCCAGGTTCCTGTCGAGTTGCCCCTCCCAGCGAGCGACGACGACGGTGGCAACGCCATTACCGATCAGGTTCGTGACTGCGCGCGCCTCGTTGAGAAAGCGGTCCACGCCGAGCAGCAGCACGAGGCCTTCCACGGGAATCTTGTGCATCGAGGCGAGCGTCGCGGCCAGTGCGACGAATCCCGCCCCGGCCACACCCGCAGAGCCCTTCGACGTGAGCAGCAGGACGCCGAGCACGAGCAACTGGTCCCAGATGCTCAGGTGGACGTTCATCGCCTGGGCGATGAACAAGGCCGCCATCGTCAGATAAATCGCCGTTCCATCGGCATTGAACGTGTAGCCGGTGGGCAAGACCATGCCGACCACTGGGCGAGGGCAGCCCAGTGCCTCCATCTTGATCAGCATCTGCGGCAACACCGCTTCCGTCGACGCCGTGCCGAGCGTAATCAGAATCTCGTCCCTGATGTAGCGGAGAAACTTCCACAGCGATAGCCCGCACATTTTCATGACGAGGCCGAGCACGACGAACACGAAAAAGAACGAAGTCAGATACAGACAAAGC
The DNA here is from genome assembly GCF_902833905.1 of Paraburkholderia tuberum STM678. GTDB lineage: Bacteria > Pseudomonadota > Gammaproteobacteria > Burkholderiales > Burkholderiaceae > Paraburkholderia > Paraburkholderia tuberum. Next base: position 278,070 of record NZ_CADFGP010000001.1, read on the forward strand.
ATCAACTCGCCGAACGATGCCAAGGTGCCGATGCCGTATTTGCCGATGGTGAAGGCCATGCCCCCGAACGCGCCGATCGGAGCAACGTACATGACGATTCGCACGACGCCGAACATTCCTTGAAGGAACATGTCGAGCATGTCGACGAATGGCGCGGCACGAGGTCCGAGCTTTGCCAGCGAGATGGCGAGCAGGACTGAAAAGAAAATGATGGGAAGCATCTCGCCTTTGGCGAATGCCCCGACGATGCTATTCGGAACGATGCTCATGAAGAAGTCGAGCATGCCGTGTTGCTGCGCCGCGTGCGTGTAGGTCGAAATCGCAGCGGCATCGATCTGCGAGGGATCGATGTTCATTCCGCTGCCGGGTTTGATGACATTGACGACCACCATTCCCGCTATGAGCGCAATGGTCGAGGCCAGTTCGAAATACAGGAGGGCTTTCACGCCTACCCGGCCCGCTTGATGAAGGTCGTTCATGCGCGCAATCCCGACCACGACCGATGCAAAGATGATCGGTGCAAGCAGCATCCGGATCAGCTTGATGAACAGGTCGCCCAGCGGTTTCATCTGCGAGGCGAGCTCGGGGTAGAAGTGGCCGAGCAGGACACCGGCCACGATGCCGATGAGGACCTGAACGTACAGCTTGGAAAGTGCTCTTCTTACTTTCGATACTGGCATGTCTGTCTCCTGTGCGTGGCGTCTTCAAAGGGAAAATGCGGCCCTCCCACGCAGCAGCATGGAAAGGCCGCATTGAGCCGGCTTCGTTCCGTCTTTATATGAGCCATTCAACCGGGAATACTGGTCGGTGCCGTTGCGCGCGCGCGTTATTCAGCCAACTTGCGCATCTCGGCGATGAGGTCGGATTTGCCTTCGAAGCCGATGCCGGGCAGCTCCGGCATCGTGATATATCCGTTCTCGACGCGAACGCCGTCGGGGAAGCCGCCGTATGGCTGGAACAGGTCCGGGTACGATTCGTTGCCGCCAAGTCCGAGGCCCGCCGCGATGTTCAGCGACATCTGGTGCCCGCCGTGGGGAATACAACGGCTGCGCGACCAGCCATGCTGGTGCAGCATGTCGAGCGTTCGCAGATATTCAACGAGGCCGTAGCTCAACGCGCAATCGAATTGCAGCCAGTCGCGATCGGGGCGCATGCCGCCGTAGCGGATCAGGTTGCGAGCATCCTGCATCGAGAACAGGTTTTCGCCAGTTGCCATCGGCTTGTCATAGTAGTTGCGCAGCGTCGCCTGCAACTCGAAGTCGAGCGGGTCGCCCGCCTCTTCGTACCAGAACAGGTCGTACTGCGACAGGGCCTTCGCATACCTGATCGCCGTATCGAGGTCGAAGCGGCCATTGGCATCGACCGCGAGCTTCTGGCCGTCCTGCAGCACGCTGAGGATCGAGTCGATGCGTCGCAGGTCTTCGTCGAGCGAGGCACCGCCGATTTTTTTCTTCACGACCGTGTAGCCCCGGTCGATGTAGCTGCGCATCTCATCCTTGAGCTTTTCGTGGTCCTGGCCCGGATAGTAGTAGCCGCCCGCCGCGTAGACGAAGATCTTGCGGTTGGCCTCGCCATTGCCGTACCGTTGCGCGAGGAGCTGAAACAGCGGTTTGCCCGCGATTTTCGCCACCGCGTCCCAGACGGCCATGTCGATCGTGCCGATGGCGACGGACCGCTCACCGTGGCCACCGGGCTTCTCGTTGATGAACATCGTCGCCCAGATCTTGTGGGGATCGAGGTTGTCGCCGGAGTCGTCGACCAGCGAGGCAGGGGCGGCCTCGAGCAGGCGCGGGATGAAGCGCTCGCGCATCAGCTTGCCCTGACCGTAACGGCCGTTCGAGTTGAAGCCGTAGCCGATCACCGGCTTGCCGTCGCGAATGACGTCCGTGACGACCGCGACGAGACTCAAGGTCATTTTGCTGAAGTCGATGTAGGCGTTCCGGATCGGGGAACTGATCGGAACGGTTTTTTCGCGGATTTCAACGATTCTCACGCCACTGTCTCCAGAGAGTTGAACAGTTATTGAGCCACACCGGCTTCAATGTGGTGCTTAGCTTAGCCGCGAAAGAGCTTGCTAGAATTCACTTACGTTCACTACATATTTCACCAAAAGTGAGTACTGCTCCCGCATCCGACTTTGAGTTCTTCATTCTCCTGGCGAAACTCAGGAGCATGTCCGGCGCCGCCCGGGCGCTCGATCTGAGTCCGCCAGCGGCGACCAAGCGGCTGGGGATCATCGAGCAGCGGCTCGGCGCGCGTCTGGTCAACCGGACCACGCGCAGCGTCAGCCTGACACCCGAGGGCGAGACCTATCTGCGCTACGCGTCCCAGATCGTCGGGCAGGTCCGAGAGATGGAGGAGGCCATATCCGGCGCCAGACGCGATCCGCATGGGCCGTTGCGCATCAACGCGACGCTCGGTTTTGGCAGGACCACCATCGCGCCGCTCGTCTCCGACTTCGCAAAGCGTTTTCCGAATGTCGAAGTTCAGTTCGAGGTGACAGACCGGCCGGTCGATCTCGTCGAAGGGGCCTTCGACATGGCGATACGGTTCGGCGAGCTACCCGACAGTCGTCTGAGCGCGAGGCGCATCATGAGCAATCGCCGTTTTCTTTGCGCGTCCCCGAAATATCTGGAACGTTCTGGAACGCCCGAGCGGGTGGAGGACCTGCACCAGCATCGCTGCATCATTCATCGGCAGAACGATGACGCTTATGGCGTGTGGCGCTACATCGTGAACGACCACATCGAGGCGATCAAGGTGAAAGGCGCGCTATCGAGCAATGACGGCGACATTGTCCTTCGGTGGGCGCTCGACGGTCATGGGATTCTGATTCGCTCTGAATGGGATCTGGCCAAGTATGTACAGAGCGGGCGCCTTAAGCTGGTGCTGCCGAATACCGTGCTGCCGTCCGCGGACCTGTTCGTCTATTACCCCAGGCAGCGCAATCAGACCGCGCGGGCGCGCGCCTTCATCGACTTCCTCGTTGATCATTTTCACGCACCGTTCACACCGGTCGGCGCCACCGTCGAAGTTCCGGAAAGGAAGAAGTGGGTCTCGCGAAAGTGACGTTCATGTCGCGAGGACAGCGCTCGTGAAAAACCGCCGCAAGAATGGCGACCATTACTGGGTATGCGCGAACGTCACACCGGTGATTGAAAGCGGCAAGACCGTCGGCTATCTGAGCGTTCGTACCAAGCCTTCGCGCGACGAAGTGAAGATTGAAGCGTGAGTCGTCGCTTACGGTCGCTCGATGATCGTTCCCTTTCGGGGCGGACCGCTACGGATCGTAGTGGAGATCTGGCGCATCACCGACGGATTTGTTTCCAGCGGCTCGATCTTTGCAGTCAACCTAGTTCGAACGAACTCACCCCGAACACGCGTTGCACGGGAATGGCTGGCGGGGCGCGAGTGTACATTCGCGCCGTTTCGAACGCGCTAACCATGCCGTAGCGTTCAGCGAGCGCTACGGCTGCCGTGTTGACCTCCGGCACGTCGAACGCGATGACTTCGCCTGCGACGCTCGCGACCAGTCCGTCGAACAGATCGTTGGCGATCCGTGCGTCGTCGGCAAAGAGCGGACCGATCTTGTAGCCGGTCCCGCAACGGCGCAGCACGCCGTACCCCCTTATCTGAGCATTGCGCACAGCCGCCAGGGCCAGCGCCTGTGGTTGCGCGATCCAGTCCGCCAGGAAGCGGGGACGGGCGGTCGAAAAACATGCGCTGTCGTAGGCAACCAGTTGCGCGAAGGGTACCTCCCGCGCGTTCGTCAGGTTTGGCGTCGACGCAGCTTGCACGACGCCCTGGAAGCGGATGTTGCGATAGGCGAGCTGGAAGCCGGATTTTTTATAGTTCTGCTGCTGGGCAACGACACCATCGAGGCCGATCGTACGATCTCCCAGATAGCGCATCGCGTGCTGCCAGGTGCGCAGACCGAAACCCCTGGCGCGAAACGCCGGCTTGACGATGTAGAGGCCAATGAAACCGAAGCGCTCATCGTAGGCGACCGCCGAGATACATGCCACCGGCTCCCCGCGCCAGGTACCGACGAAAAAGCCGTTGGGGTCTGCATTCCAGAAGCACCTCGCGTCGTCGAGGCCCGGATTCCACCCCTCTGCCGCAGCCCATTCGACCGCCAGATCGACCTCGCGGAACGCCATGTTGCGCACAAGGAAATCGTCACGATCATCCATGATCAAATGCATCAACTTGATTGGCTACAACGTCTACGCAGGTGTGAAGACGACAGCGCCCTGCTCGGCAACTTGCGCGAAGGTCCGAGCGAAGCGGTAGGCCTGTCCTTCAATGACCAATTGGTTGAATCCTGACCGCGTGGTCTCCAGAAGCGCGTGGACCAGCTTGTTCGGAATGGCCGCGCAGCTTGTCCAGTCCGCGTCTGGCTCGCCAGGATCACCAAGGTAGACTTCGCAATTTTCGCCTTGAGAGAGCACAAAAATCAGGCTCTTTCCTTTGTCTAGCGAAAGCTCCAGGTACTCTGAAAGCGTAGATACTGCCTCGGTCGCTACATCGAGCGGGTCACGAGAGGAAGAGTTCATAAGTGGCCTTTTGTGGGTCGGGCGTGGCATCCAAATAGGTAACAAGACATGGCACACCTCGAAGACGATCAGACCCGCAACTGGCCGGGCGCACCATCCAGAATGCGAAGCTTATCGTCGATGTCGGGAAGCTGATGGCCAGCCGCGCGAAGCTCGTTCACAAGCCGATGCGCAGTTGCGCAACACTGCGCAAGCGTCTCATGCAGTCGCGGTTCGCCCCGCAAACCGGTCACCACCTTTTCCAGCTCGGAGGGGGGCTCGCTTAGCAGGGCGGGAACCACCTCTTCCGCCGGGATCAGCGACCCGTGGCTCAAAAGCTGGGCCGTCCATTCGCATCCATACAGCAGCGTCCGTCGCTCAGCCCGTTTCGCTTCTTCCTGCTCCAGAGTCGCGAGACTGTGCCGGTTCTTGTGAATCGAAGCGCGCCAGGTCGCAAGTATGTCGGCGCGCAACGCTGCAATTGCGTTGCCGAGCGGCGTGCTCTGTCCGCCAACGACGAGCCGGCGTTCGTCAAGCCTGTCGACGTGGTCCCGGTATCCTTCGAGGAAGGGCTGCCAGTTCAAGGGCAATTCGGTCGTCTCGGAGAACGACCGGCTAGTCTCATTGAGCTCGGTCCTGATGTCCTCGATGGCCCGAGCGTCGGCAAGCCGCGCCTCATAGACCTCGTGAGCCGTCACCATCTGGCGATGAAGGGCGAACAGGGGATTCTTGTGGCGGCGTTGCAGGTGTCGCTCGGCGGCGCCGGGATGAGCGCTCCATCTCCAGTTGGGCAGCGATTTCGCGTCGAAGTCGACCGCGTCTATCATGGGCCGGAATACTGCCAGCCCCTCTTCGGTTGCATGCTGAAAACAGTCGGCCAGTTTGAAGTCGTTGCCTTGCAGGTCGGTGCCTTCGTTCCCGGCATAAGGCGAGTCCGGTGCGAGCCTGAGGAAGGCAGTAGCGAGGAAAAACTCCATGGGTAGCTCGACGGACAGACCCTCCAGTCGGAAGGTGCGCTGTTGAGCGGAAAGGTCCTCGACAGAATGCGCGAGGCGGTTTTCGAGGTCGAGGAGCGAGTCGATCTTGTCGCCGGACGACGGTTGCATCGCGTCGGCGAGCAGGCACAAAGACTCACGCACCATTTTTGCCGCGATCGTGCCGTGCTTCTCGGCGAAAAGCCACAACCAGAGGGCAAGCTGATACCCCCGGACGCCGTTTCGCGCGAGCGTTTCGACTTCGGGCGCAAAAGTAATTCCAGGCGCGGCCCAGTTCGCAAACGGTGGCGAGTCGCTGCCCAGGTACATATCCAGAAGCTGCTTCAACGACTCATGCGTGCCGCTCGGCCAGCTTCGCGTCTCGTCGTACCGCTTCTCGGTCTTCCAAAGTTTCCAGGCCATCGTGAACCTCGCAAGAGTGTGCGGGATGCGGCTTGGTGAAGATACTTGCACACTCGGTCGGGGGCGTAAACCGGCGGTTGACCTTGTTGACCCGGAGAGGTTGCCGCGGTGCGATGGGGGTTTAAAGCGGGTCAAAACGCTATGAGGTTGAATCGGCTTTTGGTCGATCAGTGCCGCCATAAGTCAGGCTTTCTCTGCCTGCTCGATCCTGGACTCGCGCGACCCGGAAGCGGTGTCCGGGCGCGTTCGAATCCCGCGGCTCGTGGTCGGTCGAGGTTTCGCTCACGCGCGGTTAGTACTAGGCTAGAAGCCGGATCGACGAAGACCGGCTGACGCGCGAACCATCCCCGGTCGCGTTGGCCCGTGTTCGACGTGTTTTCATCGGCGTGTTGCCGCAATGGAGCGAGGTCCACCATGCAATTGTCCGCCGTCAAGGTCGTCAAGCCCGAAGCGACCAACTTCATTCTCGGGCAAAGCCACTTCATCAAATCTGTCGAGGATATTCACGAAGCGATGGTCGGCACGGTGCCCGGCATCAAGTTCGGTCTCGCGTTTTGCGAGGCTTCCGGCAAGCGCCTCGTGCGGCGCTCCGGCACCGACGAAAGCCTCGTCGAGATGGCATGCCAGAACGCAACCAACGTCGGCGCGGGCCATAGCTTCTTCGTGTTTCTGGGCGACGGCTTTTTCCCCGTCAACGTGCTGAACACGATCAAGGCCGTGCCGGAGGTCTGCCGCATCTTCTGCGCAACGGCGAATCCCGTCGAAGTGCTGATCGCTGAAACAGATCAGGGGCGAGGCATCGTCGGCGTGGTCGATGGTTTTTCGCCTGTCGGCACGGAAAGCGCGGAGGACATTCAATGGCGCAAGGATCTTTTGCGCACGATAGGCTACAAGCTGTAGCGGCTGCGCGTTCACCCCCTTCACGCGCGCCGCCACGCCTGCCGACATCCTATGGAACGACAACGACGCCTGATTCCGGGCACGCTGTGGCCCGCCATTGTGCGACGGACCGGACATGCGCTGAGCTGCGGCGCGCTGCGACCGATCGACACGCAACAGTCCGTGATCGACAGCGGCGGCATCCGTTTTCTCGTGCGTCGGGTGTCGAGCCTGACGCGCAAGGAACAGCAACGCGAGCAAGCGCGCAAGCTGCAGACGGCAAAGCACCCTCAGGCGAACCCATTTCTTCCCTATGAGCCGGATCTGTTCGTCGCCGACATCTCCGATACTCACCTCGCGTTGCTGAACAAGTTCAACGTGATCGATCATCATCTGCTGATCGTCACGCGCGAATTCGAACCGCAGGAAGCGCTGCTCGATCTTGCCGATTTCGAAGCGCTGCTCGCGTGCATGGCCGAATTCGACGGCATCGGCTTTTACAACGCCGGCACGCAGGCGGGCGCGAGCCAGCCGCACAAGCACCTGCAGATCGTGCCGCTGCCGCTCGGGGAAGCCGATCCGTCCGTGCCGGTCGAGCCCTTGCTCGGTGCGGAGGACGGCATGGCGGATCTGCCGTTCCGGCATGCGTTCGCACGCTTTCACGCCGATGATCTGGCTCGCGCGGATGCGCCGAAGCTGGCGCTTTCCCGCTATCGCACGCTGCTCGACGCGGCGGATATCGGCGCGCTCGAAATCGACCGTGCCTGCTGTCATGCGACGCCCTACAACCTGCTGGTCACGCGGCGCTGGATGTTGCTCGTGCCGAGATCGCAAGAGCGAGTCGAAGGCGTGTCGGTCAACGCGCTCGGCTTTGCGGGTTCGCTGTTCGTGCGCGATGCGGCTCAACTGGATGTGATCGAAAGGCTCGGCCCGATGACGGTATTGGAACGCGTCGCGCTGCCTGCGAATCCATAGCGGCCGCGCAACCCGATCGCGCAGCAGACTCACGCGACGAACTCAAGCTCCGTCCGACTGCAAATACCTGTGCGCGAAAGCAATCGCCATGCTGCCCTCGCCGACGGCCGAAGCGACACGCTTCACAGGACTCAGTCTCACGTCTCCGCACGCGAACACGCCAGCCACGCTCGATTCGAGCAGGTAAGGATCGCGCTGATGCGACCAGCGTCCGGCCTTGACGACGTCATCGCCGGTCAGAACGTAGCCGCGCACATCGCGCGCGATTTCGGGCGGCAGCCACTCCGTCTGCGCATCCGCTCCGATGAAGACGAACAGACCGCCGCAGTCGTGCCGGCTCACTGCGTCGCTCGTCGAATCGCGAACGGTGATGGCCGTCAGATGCGTATCGCCATGCGCGCCGACGACTTCCGAGCGCAGCCGCACCGCGACATTCGATTTGCCCGCTAGCTGTTCGACGAGATAGCGCGACATGCCCTTTTCGAGCGAATCGCCGCGCACGACGAGCGTCACGCTGCGCGCATGATTGGCGAAGTACAACGCCGCCTGGCCGGCCGAATTGCCGCCGCCGATCAGATGGACATCGAGGCCGTGCGTCGCGCTCGCTTCGCTGCGCGCCGCGCCGTAGTAAATCCCCTTGCCGATCAAGCGGTCGAAGCCGTCGATCGCCAGCCGCCGCCACGTGACGCCCGTCGCGAGAATGATGGTTCGAGCGTGCACGGCGTCGCCGCCATCGAGATGAATCCGCCGCGCCTGCACATCGATGCGCTCGACCGAGCGCGTCACGAGGATCTCCGCGCCGAGCCGCCGTGCCTGTTGCAGCGCGCGGTTCGCGAGTTCGTCGCCGGAAACGCCATTGGGAAAGCCGAGATAATTTTCGATGCGCGAGGACGTGCCCGCCTGTCCGCCCGGCGCCTCGCGCTCCAGCACCAGCGTGCGCAGACCTTCCGACGCGCCGTATACCGCGGCAGCCAGCCCAGCAGGGCCGCCGCCGATGATCGCCGTGTCGTATGCGGCCAGACGCGGCTGCGTCTGGAGGCCGAGCAGTCCCGCAAGCTCGCGGGTCGCGGGCCGCCTCAGCACCGTGCCGTCGATGAGGCGCAACGCGGGGCACTCGCCTTGCGTCGGACACGTGCCAGGCCAGCGCGCGGCCAATTCGGGCGCATCCGGCGCCAGCCAGTCGACGCTGATCTGATTGCGCGCGAGGAACTGACGCAGCAGCGTGCACGCATTGTCCCAACGGTTGCCGACGATCGTCACACGCGCCTTCGGCGGCTCGGCGGAAAGGCTTTGCAGCCCGCCGATGCGTTCGCGCGCGAGCGCGCCCATCTTGAACGCCACGTCGGGCGACGCCGCCGCGAGCGCATAGTATTGCGGCGCGTCGACCCGCATCACGCGCGAAGGCTCGGCCGCTCGATACGCGCCCGGAAACGGTGAGCTCAGCGCGAGCGGCACTTCGCCGAAGATCGTGCCGGGCAGACGCCAGCCCAAGGTTCGCTCGATGCCGTCGAACGTCTTGATGACTTCCATCTTGCCCGACAGCACGGCGTATAACGCGCGCTCGCCGCCTTCATGGACCGCGAACTCGCCCGCGCATAGATGCAGGTCGGCGCACGCGTGCACGAGGATTTCCAGTTCGCTGTCGGGGAGGGTCGAGAACAGCGGCACGGCGCGGATGTCGTCGATCGTCAGCATGGCTTGATTTCCCGTTCTGTCAGGCAGATGACGCAACGCGCGGTGCACCGGGTTTCAGAGGCGTCATGTCGGACGATTGGACTCGCGCAAACGGATGCGCAGACAAAGCGCGAAGTCGGCAACCGCACCGACCCAGTATAGGATTTTCAGATCGCGATGCAGACGATCGAGCCATGGGTGCGCTTCTGAAAGACCTAAGCTGGATGAACGGCCGCGATATGAATGCCGTATTTCGTCGCTGCCATGCAACCAGTACCGGTCGATCAGCGTGGAGGTGCGCAATGGTGTTGCGATGGGTGCGAATGATATGTCTGGCGACGTACGTGTGTGCCAGCGCGCAAGGATGTCTGGCCGCGGATTCGTCGGCAGCGCTCGCGGCTCCTGTCGCGCCGCCGGTCGTCTATGTCTCCGATTTCGATCTCGACGCCGCGAACATCGCCCCTGACAGCGGGCCAGGCCACCGCGCGCGAGGCATCCTGGGCAATCTGGTGCCTGAGGGCCCGGTGCGTCAGCAGCAGGATCCGCAGGCGCGTGCGCGAGACATGGTTGCGCTGATGGCGCAATCTCTGACGGACGATCTGAAGAAGGCCGGAGTAGACGCGCGCCGCGTCACGCCGGGTGAACCGCTGCCCCACGACGGCTGGCAGGTGCGCGGCGTTTTTCTCAGTGTCGATGAGGGTAATCGGCTGCGTCGCGCGATGGTGGGTATGGGCGCGGGCCAAAGCCAGTTTCAGGTCGCGGTTTCCTGCGATAACCTGGCTACGCCGGAGTTACCGCCGCTCTATGAAACTGTTGAAGAGGGGGCGAGCAGGGATATGCCGGGCGCCGTGATCAAGCTCAACCCGTACGTGATCGCCGCGAAGGTCGTGCTGTCGGGCCGCGATGAAAAGACGGCGGTCAGGAAAAGCGCGGAGCAGATCGCTGACGAACTCGCGCGACGGCTTCAGACGGGTGCAAGGGAGGCCGGCAGCGCAGCCCCCGCCCGATAGGCGGCCGAAGCCGCCCGCTCAGCAGCCCGTCCGCTTGACGCGCTCGACCGCGAGGCCGAACACCGGACGCAGCTTCGTGCCGACCACGTTGCCGAAAAATGCCGAGACGAGCCACAGCCAGCCGTGCAGGCTGCCCGACACGATGCCGCTGAAGTACGCGCCGATATTGCAGCCGTACGCGAGGCGCGCGCCGTAGCCGAGAATCAGTCCGCCGACGATCGCCGCGATCAGCGAGCGCAGCGGCAGACGCCACACCGGCGCATAGCGGCCGGCCAGCGAAGCGGCAACCATCGCGCCGATCACGATGCCGATGTCCATGACCGACTTCGCGTCGTGGCTGATCGGTGCGGCAAGGGCGGCCGCGTTCGGGCCGCTGCTCCACACATGCCAGCTCGCGACGTCGACGCCCATCGCGGAGAACGCCTTCGCGCCCCACAGCGCGAACGCCGACGTGATGCCCCACGGATGGCCCGACAGCGCGAGCGTCACGAAGTTGAGGATCGCGAGCACGACGCCGCCGGTGAGGAGCGGCCACGGTCCATGCAGCCACGGCGATGCGTTCGGGGCGCGCTCCACGCCGCTGACGAGACGGCCGTGACGGCGCTTTTCGATCAGCACGGTCAGCGCGGCGATGGCCGCGAACACCACGAGGTTCAGCGCGATCGCCGGGCCGACGCCGAGCGTCTGCACGAGCGAGATCGGCGGCAGATGCGGCAGCGCGGACCAGAACGGCATGTGCGCGGTGCCGATCACCGAGCCGATGATGAACGCGATCAGCGTGACCACCATCCGTGTGCTGCCGCCGCCGACCGTATACAGCGTGCCGGAGGCGCAGCCGCCGCCGAGCTGCATGCCGATGCCGAACATGAACGCGCCGATCAGGACCGACGTGCCGACGGGCGACACTTCACCGACGACCGGATGACCGAATAGCGTGCCGGCGGAAAGCGCCGGGAAGAACAGCAGCACGCCGATCGCGAGCATCAGCATCTGCGCGCGCAGGCCGGCGCCGCGGCCGTCGGCGATGAACACGCGCCATGCGGACGTGAAGCCGAACGCGGCGTGATAGAGCGTGACGCCGAGCAGCGCGCCGAGGACGTACAGCGCGGCCTGTTTCACGCTGACGGTCTGCGCGAGATAGATCGCGCCGAGCACGACCAGCGCGAACGCGACGGAAAGCGGCTTCGGATTGATGTTGACGAGACGGCGGGGCGCGCCGAACGGCGTGGAGAGATCGGACATGGAGAGCGGGGCGGGCACGCTTGTCGCGCGAGGGCGGCACGCCTATGAAACGGCGGTCGCTGCTCGGGCGGAGGGCCGCGAATAATCGTTTTTGGGAAAGCTCGCGAGTATACCGAAATGTCGCGTTGCGGCTGTTGCCCAGCAACGTTCGCGCTGCTCGATCGCAAATCCGGGCGCGCCCGGTGCCGCCAGGCTGCAAGGCCCGCCGCACGGGCGCTTGACGATGGTCGACCGCGCTTGAAACCAGTGACTTAATAACCTCCCGTAATAACGGTATTTCAAACTTGCATTGAAATCGTTATCAAGATGGAAGGCGACGGTAATCCCGTCCCGGTCGCGCAACAACGTTTCGGGCCGAAATATCGACCAAATCAGCCACGGTCGTTAAGTGGCGACGCGACGAACTGCTAATCTTCATACGCGGCGACTCACGCGTTTCCGGTCGGCTCCACGGGTCGTTGGCAGCCGTTTCGCGCGAGCGTGGAAGGGGGATGTATGAGCACTCGAAGGCCATCTCTGCTGCGGCGACGTCCATCGCAACGCCGTCATGCAAGCGTGCGAATTTCATTTGCCATCGCCATTTCGCTGACCGGACTTTCCATGACGCACGTCGCGTACGCGGCGGGTACCCTGCCGCAAGGCGGGCATTTCGTCGCCGGCTCGGGAAGCATCACTCAGAACGATGCCGGCATGAGCATCACGCAAGCGGGCTCGCGCGGCATCATCGAATGGAACAGTTTTTCGATCGGATCGTGCCGCACGGTGTCGATCAACAACGGCACGGGCGCGACACTCAATCGCGTGACGGGTAACGATGTGTCGGCGATCTACGGCACGCTGAAGGGCACCGGCAGCATCTACCTCGTCAATCCGCATGGCGTGCTCATCGGGCCAGGCGGCGTGGTGTCGACGGGAGGGCGTTTCGTCGCGTCGACGCTCGACGTCCCCAACGATGTCTTTCTCAACCCGCCCGGGTTCGGTGGCTCGGCTTACACAGGCAGTTCCACGGCGGATGTAGTCAATCTCGGCAAGATCAGTTCGTCGGGTGGGGACGTGTTCCTGATATCGGCCAGCAAGGTCACGAACGCAGGGACGATCGATGCGCCGAACGGCAATGCCGAACTCGTCGCAGGCCGTCAGGTCCGGCTCTTCGACGGCAACTTTCAACAAGTCTTCGTGGAGGTGGGAAGCGGCGGCACGGTGACGAACTCAGGCACGGTACAGGCGGCGATCATCAACGTGCAGGCGGCCGACGGCAATATCTTCGCGCTCGCGGGTCATTCGGGCGCCCTGCGCGCCACCGGCACCGCGACGCGCGACGGCCACGTCTGGCTCGTCGCGAACACCACCGTCAACGGGGTCGTCGTCAACTCCGGCAACGTCGATGCGCGCGGGGCGCAGATCAGCGCGCGTAACGCGGACGGCAGCGGCGGCACGCTCGACATGTCCGGCAAGGACGTCAAGGTCGGCGGCGCGGAGGTGCGGGCGAAAGCATGGAACATCACCACGGGGGACTTCACCGCGGACGTCCCGACCGCCAACACGCTCGGCGCAAGTCTGAGCAACGGCGCGTCCATCTCCGTGCTCGCGAACGGCGCGGACGGCAAGCTCGGGGCGACCGGCGAGGGAGACATCGCGATCGAAGCGAGCGTGCGCTGGCACGGAGCCTCCTCCCTGACGCTCGACGCGGCGCACTCGCTGACGATCGCACCGCAGGCGACCATCGCCAATAGGGGCACAGGCTCGCTCACGCTGTCCGCCGACACCTATGGTTTCGACAACGGCGGCAGTCTGACCAACCAGGGCACGATCGACTGGTCGCGAAGCATGGGCATCGTCACCGGCCTGTACGACATGAACGGCAGCTACACGCCCGGCACGGTGTACACCAACGTATCGTGGCACCCCGCGCCGTTTACTGGGCTCGTCACGCAGTTCACGGCCTATCAGCTCGTCAACTCCATGACGGACCTGAGCGCGGTGAATAACAACCTCTCCGGCAACTATGCGTTGGGCAGCAGGGGGCTGGAATTCGCGGGTGCGCCGGAGTTCGGAGGCATCGGCACCGCCGCGAATCCGTTCACCGGTCAGTTCGACGGCATGGGGCATCTCCCCGCGGATCTGCGTCTCTCAAGCACGGCCGATACCGGACTCTTCGGCGTGATCGGCAAGAGCGGCGTCGTGCGCAATTTCACGCTCGCGGAAGGCACCGCGACGTCCTCGGGAGAAACGGTCGGCTTGCTGGCCGGCATCAACTACGGATACATGGTGAACGTCGGCGCAACGGGCGCCATCGGTGCCCCGGGCAACACGAGCACAGTGGCCGGCGGTCTGGTCGGCGAGAACTTTGGGCGCATCGAGCGCTCGTGGGCGGGCGTAAACATCATCGGCGTGGGTCAGATCGGTGGGCTGGTCGGGCTCAACGATGGCCGCATCGATCAGTCTTTCGCGATCGCCCCCGCATCGGGCGGTGCGCAAAGCACGGTCGGCGGACTCGTCGGCACGAACCATGGCGCCATCACCCGATCGTATGCCTACGAATTCCTGAACGGCGGCGCGACTGTCGGCGGACTCGTCGGCAGCAATACGGGCTTCATCCGCCAGTCGTATGCCGCGTCCAGGCTCACGGCGGGCGCGAACTCGACGGAGGGCGGTATCGCGGGCACCAACAGCGGCCGGATCGCGGCGAACGTGTTCTGGAACAGCCAATCGTCGGGGGCGGCGGCGGGTGTCGGTTCGGGCACGGCGGTGGCCAGTTCGAGCGGACTCACGGACATCCAGTTGCTCGAGCCGGCGAGCTTCGGTCCGACGTGGGATTTCAGCGCGAACGGCACGTGGGTCGCGGGATATCCGGGGCCTCAGTTGCGCTGGCTGGCAGGGCACTGACATCGAGGGTCCGACAGAACCCGGCGCGGGCGCACTCGGCCTTCGGTGCCGCGATCACGATGCAAGCCGGATTCAGCGGTTTGACGACTGTTCGCGCAGGTAGGCCTGCGCTTCCGCCTCCGTCTCATAGACATAAGGTGACAGCCCGCGCCGCGTAAGGGCGCCACCCAGCTTGGCGCGCATGAAAGCGCTGGTAGTGAAGCGCGTTACGCCGACATAGTAGCGCTGCACCATATCCTCGACCATTTCGACGTACGCGTCCTCCAGCGCGGGGTCCAACACGAAACCCTCGTAGTTCACCACTGCATAAACCTTGTGGTCCAGTGGTTCGCAGACGCGGCATACCTGAGCCCGGATCGCCGCGATGTCGTCGGGACGCTTCACCTCGAGGCGCGCGAAATTGAGAAACATGATGTTCTTGTCGTCGTCGTAGATGAAGCGCGCTTCCAGCGGCAGTCGCAAAACATTCGAGCGCAGGCCCATCGGTTCAGGCAGGAAAATCCGCTCGTCCATCTGCGTCGGCGAACGCAGGATCGGTGCGAAGTCCATCCTGGCCAGAATATCGCGCTCCAGATCGACGCCCGGTGCAATCTCGATGAGTTCCATGCCCTCGGCGCCCAGCTCGAACACGCAACGCTCGGTGATGTAGAGGACCGGCTTGCCCATTGCCGCCGCATACGGGCCAGAGAACGTGCGATGCTCGACTTCCTCGATGAATTTCCTGGCCGTGCCGTCACGGTGGATATGCAGCTTGCCGTCGACGACCGAAATCTGGCTGTGGCCCGCCATGAAAGTGCCGACGAACACGACTTTCCTGGCATTCTGGCTAATGTTGATGAAGCCTCCGGCGCCGGGCAGGCGCGGCCCGAATCTCGACACATTGAGGTTTCCCATGCGATCGGCCTGGGCGAGGCCAAGAAAGGCGACGTCGAGCCCGCCGCCGTCATAGAAATCGAACTGGGCGGGCTGATCGATGATCGCCTGCGCATTGGTCGCCGCGCCGAAGTTCAAGCCTCCCGCAGGAATGCCGCCGATGACGCCGGGCTCGGTGGTCAGCGTCATCAGGTCGAGGATCCTTTCCTCGTTGGCGACGCTGGCGATGCCTTCGGGCATGCCGATCCCGAGATTCACCACGCTGTTTGGCTGGAGTTCCATTGCCGCGCGTCGCGCGACCACCTTGCGCTCACTCATCGGCATCGGCGCCACACTGCTCGCGGGGACCCGGATTTCGCCGGCGTACGCCGGACTGTATGGTGTGGCAAAGGTCTGCTGGTGGTTCTCGGGCGGCGCCAGCACGACGCAATCGACCAGCACGCCGGGGATCTTGACCTGGCGCGGATTGAGCGAGCCGCTTTCGGCGATGCGCTCCACCTGGACGATCACGAGGCCGCGGCAGTTGTGCGCGGCCATGGCGATCGCGAGAGCCTCCAGTGTCAGGGCTTCGCGCTCCATCGTCACATTGCCTTCCGGGTCGGCAGTGGTGCCGCGCACGATCGCGACGTTGATCGGGAAGGCCTTGTAGAACAGATATTCCTCGTCGCCGATCCGCATCAACTCGACCAGATTCTCGGTGGTGCGCTCGTTCAGTTTGCCACCACCGAAGCGCGGATCGACGAAGGTGCCGAGGCCGACCCGGGAGAGATGGCCCGGCTTTCCGGCCGCAATGTCGCGAAACAGGTGGCTGATCACGCCCTGCGGCAGGTTATACGCCTCGATCTGGTTATCCACCGCAAGCTGCTGTAGCTTCGGCACGAGGCCCCAGTGTCCGCCGATGACGCGCTTGACGAGTCCCGGCGTCGCCAGGTGGTTCAGTCCGCGTTCCTTGCCGTCTCCCTGGCCGGCCGCATAGACTAGCGTGAGGTTGGCGGGCTTTGGGAGGGTGACTAACGTATCCTCGTCATGCGCCGTACAGAGTTGCTCGATGGCAATGGCGATGTCTTCGGCGAAGCCGATGCCGACGAAGCCGCCCGTCGCGACCGTATCGCCGTCGCGGATCAGGCGCACGGCATCGCGCGCCGCCGCCACTTTGCCGGACGAACGGGAAAGGATGGCCGGTGAAAGCGCCCCCGCGGTTGATTGCGTGCTCACGTTTCACCTCGCCTGATTCGAGCGCGACTGGCTAATAGGCGCCACCGGTATCAATGGTCAGATGGAGCATGTCGTCCTCGAGAATCCTGATGAAATGCTCGTCCTCCTGCAGGAGTTCCTCCAGCACGTCACTGTCGGAAAGCACGCCGATGACGCGCCCGGATTCGATCACAGGCAGGTGCCGGATCCGCCGGGTATGCATCGACGCGAGGCATTGATCGCAGGTATGCTCGGGCGTCACATAAAGCACCTGGGTGGTCATGATGTCGCCAACCCTGGTGTTCGCGGCGTTGCGGCCAAGCACCTCGACCTTGCGGGCGTAGTCGCGCTGAGACAGCACGCCAACCAGATTGCTGTCCTGCAGCACCAGCACCGTCGTCACGTCCTTGTCGGCCATCAACTGCAACGCGTTCAGCACCGTGTCGTCGGGGCCCACTGAGATAACCTCCCGAGGGTTCCCGGACAGAATTTGCCGTGCTGTCTTTCTCTCCTTTTTCATGACCGCCTCCAGACAGAAAGGGGAGCATGTACGGACTACGCTT
Organism: Paraburkholderia tuberum STM678; assembly: GCF_902833905.1. Classification (GTDB taxonomy): domain Bacteria; phylum Pseudomonadota; class Gammaproteobacteria; order Burkholderiales; family Burkholderiaceae; genus Paraburkholderia; species Paraburkholderia tuberum. The sequence goes on from NZ_CADFGP010000001.1 coordinate 295,298, forward strand.
GATCAAAGCGAAATCAAAGCGAAATCGGAATACGATCGTCCAGACCCAGCCAAGGCTGGCGATCTTTTCTCATTCGTTGAATTGCAGTGTAGATCGCTTGACCTGAGTCGAACGAACATTTTCCGTTCCGGCGCTACGCCACTCGGTGAGTCGAAGCGACGAGGCACCTGCCGCACGAGCGCGCCTTGCCCATTCGCAAGCGTCCGGCGCTAACTGTCGCCTCACCACCGCAGTCGCACCGGCAAACCCACAATCCATCGCCAGCGTACCGCTCGGTCGTCAGCTGGCCGAAAACCTCGCCGCTCTTCAGTGCAGGTGAGCCCGGTCGCGACCGCCACACGCTACGCTGCTCACGGCAGCCGCAATCACGCACTGCACCGCTCTCTACCGTCTTCAGGGCGGAAGTCACATGGCCGCCGCATCGGCATCGCCAGAGCCACACGTCTGCGCCGCAATATTGAAGCGCGACGAGATCGCCAAAGGCGCGACCAGCGACATCGCGACTTGGCGGAAAGGGCCATCGAGGCTGCAAGGGGCGGCGGGTACGTTTGTTCACAGCAAGCAAAATGGGGTGCGGCGTCGCGTTCTCAAGCATACCTGCGCCTTTGATTCGGCGCGGGTCGACGCTTCGATCAGTTTATTGCCGTTGTGTGGTATTGCTCACACTTTGTTGCAATTTGCTGCAGGCGGCTAGAGTGCCCGCCCGGCAAGGCTTAGCGGCTCGCGGCGAAACGTGGATACGGTTCCGCTTCCCACGCCAGGGTGAAGATTTCAAACGCTGAACCGTTAAAGGACTCAACCAGTGGGGAACACACACCATGAAGATTGAATCCAGCAATTTTCCGCTCGCGGCTTCGCAGAACGGTCCGCAACGCGCAACGATCAACAGCGATGCGAAGTATGCCGTCGAGTCCGCGCACCAGGTCAGCGCTGCCGGCGCGCAGCATTCGACGGTTAATCTCTCATCAGTGTCCGCGATGCACACGTCCAGCGATTCGGATAGCGACACGGCGGAGGTCGAGTCGATCAAGGGCGCCCTGCGTGACGGCAGCTACAAGGTCGATTCCGGAAAGATCGCCGACGGCATGCTAAGCACCGCGCGCGACCTGCTGCAAACGACTACCCGCTGACCGGCGGCTGAACGTAGCAACACCGACGGCGGATAAGCGACGCAGGCGCCAGCGCTGACAGCCGTGAAGGCGAGCCATTGGCTTCATTGTCGGTCCGCGTTCGGGGTGGCGGCACGCCTCAAAGCAGTCCATGAAGACTCGCACGGCGTGATTGGCCGGCCGGGGGCCGGCCCGCCATGCTTACTGGACGACCTGTTTCGCTTCGTCGCGCCAGTAGTGTTGCTGGTTCCACCCAAGAAGGCGCTTGAGCTTCTCGTTGCTGAGCAGGGTCTCGAACTCGCCGAGTTGCTTTTTGAGCGGCACGCCGGGGTAGTAGCGTCGGAGCAGTTCCGCGGTAGGTACGTCGGACGACACGTCGTCGGCCGCGACATTCATGACCTGAAAGCCGAGGCCGTCCTTTTCGATGGCAAGCCGGCACGCGTTCGCGAGATCGCGCCCGTCGATATAGCTCCACGCAATCCTCTTGCGCAGTGCTGGATCCTTGAGCCACGCCGGAAACTTCGCGTAGTCGTTGGGTTCGAGCACGTTGCCAATACGAAAGCAGTAAATGTCAGAGCCGGTGCGCGCGTGGAACGCCTTCGCCGTCACTTCGTTGATCACCTTCGACGTCGCGTAGCTGTCCATCGGGTTCACCGGGTATTCCTCGTCGAGCGGGAAGTACTCTGGACTGCGATCCCGGTGCGCGAACACCATACCGTATGTGGTTTCGCTCGATGCCACGATCACCTTGCGGATGCCAAGCTTCGACGCTGTGTCGAGGATGTTGTACGTGCCCATCACGTTGATCCGGTAGACCTCGTTGTCGGGCGTGATCATGATGCGAGGGATCGCCGCAAAATGCACAATCGCGTCGATCGGCTTTGGTTCGAGGTCGTCGGCGAATTCTCCCGGCGCGGTGCTCGATGCCAGCGCATTGAATACCTGGCCCGCATCGGTGATGTCCGTAATCAACGTGCGCGCCGTGCGCGCCGCCATCGGCACGCGGTCAAGATTCATCACCTCGTAGCCGTGCTCGACCAGGTTCTGGACTACCCATTTTCCGGCCAGGCCGCTGCCGCCGGTCACGATCACTCGCTTCGTCATGTGCTCCTCTTCTCCTGTTTTCCTACATGTTTTAGCGCTTTTCCGCGCGTGTCGCGCGGCCTCATTCCATCATAGGATCGTTGCGCTCCGTGTCCTTGATTCGGCAGTAACAGTTCTGATGTTGAGTCGTGCGGCTCCAACTGGCCGGCCTCCGCCCGATGCGCCCGGCTGGAGACGACGTTCAGGCGTTGATCCAGGCTCGCGCCTGTTCCAGCTCGTTGACGTGGAACGCCTTGATTTCAGCCTTTGTGAAGAACCGCACCAAATGCATCGAGGCGCGAATCCAGCCCGCGTCGGCCACCACGGCGGCGCGCGTGACCTTGCGGGCGACAGAGACGCCGAGCGTCAGGTCGGTCCATAGCGCCTTCGGCTCGATGCCGCTGAAATGCTCGATGCGTTCGAGCACGCGGGTCTTACCGTTCAGTTCAAGATCACCACGCATGCGCTCGATGGCTTCGCGCAGTTCGTGGTCGGTGATTTTGCCTTCGACGGATATTTCGATGACCGACGAATCGGGGACGGTGTGATACAGGATCATGGCAGGATCTCTAGCCAGAGAGACGTTACACGCTCAGGCACGGATGAGCCTGGCGTTCGACGGCGTACTCATGGTACCTCTTTCCATTCGCTCGGTTAGGTTACGAGCCGATCTTCCCCTGAGAGGCAGTCGAGGCCATCACGCTTGCGCCTTGCCGACAGGTTGATCTCACCCTCGATCGCATGGACCTCGTCGAAGCAGCCCAGATGATCCGCGATGGCCTGCGCATAACGCTGGTGCGTGGCGGTTGCAAGCACGAGCGCACGGCCGGCCGCGAGCCGCGCCTTCAGGCCCGCTTTGCCACCATGCAGCAGCCAGACCAGCAGTTGCCAGCAGCGCAGCGGCGAGGCTTTCAGATAGGCCTACACGCACTCGATCAGAACGTCGGAGCGCACCAGCGTGCCGTCGAGATCGACGACGAGCGGCCGGCCGCGGTACGGCATGATGGGCGCGTGGCTCACGACTGCGGCACGATCACGAACAGTTGGTAGGGACGCGCAGGCAGCTCCCGTCCCCATGCGGTCTTGCTCACCTCGAGCGCAATCGGCGCTGCATGGCTTAGCGACGATGCCGTCGCGATGCAGCCCGAGTCGTCGCCACGGCACACAATCAGCGAGCCCTGGCGCGCGAAATCGGCGGATGTGAGCCAGGGCGTTGCCGCCGGCCAGTCGAGATCCCAGAAGCGGGCGCGGTCGCCGTCATAGAACACCATCGAAGCGGCCTCATGCGTCGAGCCCGCCACGATCGACAGCGGCTGGCTGGTGCGTTCGTGCCACACCGCCTGCGCGGCTGCCGCGAGTTCCGCGCGCGGCTCGGCCGCGTCGTCGGAATTGCGCCGCGCCCCTGTGTAGCCGACCACTGCCGATACCGCGAGCACCAGCGCCCAGTACACCGCCATGACGCGTATGGCACGCTGCGGCGCGAACTCGAAGCGGGCTTGCACGAGCACTGCAAGCCAGAGCGGCACCATTGCGAACCACTGCGCCATGCCCCAGACCGAGGCCATCTGCGTCTTGCCGATCACGGACAGCAGGCCCACCGCGAACAGTGGCCCCAGCGCGAGCCACCAGAGATCCGGGTACGACGCGCTCCGAACAACGCTCAGCGCCATGAGCCGCGCAGCCCCGCGCGTGCGCACCATCAACAGCACGAAAACGAAACTGAGCGCGAGATAGCCGATCTGCGCGAGCGTGTAGATGCCAAAGCGCCCGACCGCGGCGAGAAGCGTGCCGCCGGTGCGTTGCGCGGCATACTCGAGCGTCGGGAAATGATTAACCATCATCCAGTGTACGTGCGGGGCCAGCACGGCGACTCCCGCCGCCACCGCGAGCAGCGAATCGACGCTGACGAGGCGCGCACGCCATGCGGGACGCGCGAGCAATGCCAGCAACAGCCCGAGCAGCAGCACGATCGTGAAGTACTTGCCCAGCACGGCAAGCGCCGCGCACGCCCCGAGACCGAGCGCCGCGCCGCTGCGCGCGAGGCGGCTGCCCGGCTGCGCGTAGCGGACGAAAAAGTAGGCGGTCCACGGCCAGACCGACAGCAGGATCGAGTTCGGATTGAATTTGATGGCGAGATTCGAGTAAAGCGGCGAGACCGCCATCGCAAGCCCGGCGATGATCGCGATCTGGCGCGGCACGAAGCGCCCGGCGAGCGCGACGATCCCGGCCAGGCCGACCAGCACGTTCACCGCCGACAGCGCGAAATAGGCGAGATCGGTGTGCGGGAACACGCTGAACCAGGCCGCTGCGACCCACGACGAAAGCGGCGGGTGCTTCGCGTAACCGGCCTGCCACTCGATGCCCCAGACATAGGTCTCGACCATGTCGCCCTGGATGTCGAGATTGCCGCGCGCGAGCCAGGCGGCCAGCGTCCAGACCAGCGCGTGGAAGGGGAGCAGTCAGTCGAGTGATGCGATGCGCGCGGCGGCAGGTTTATCGGAGGCTGAGGCGAGCGACGTGGGATTCGAAAGCTGGGTCGACATTGAACTTTTGGGTCTGTGTGCCGCCGTACCGGGCAGCGTTTTTGGCCCGGCATTGTAATATGAGCTTACGTAGGGAGAGAGCGATCCTGACAGACTGCCCGGCAACCCATGGCGCCCCGATCAAATCAAAAAGGCCTTGATGAAGGACGTTCGCGGCGACAATTGACCCGTGTGGTCAAGCCGAAGATTCGATTCTCTTGACGCGGCGCTCAACTCGGCCGCAATTGCAGATGCGCTTGAGGAAGCTTGGCTAAGATGCAAAAGTCGAGACCTGGTGTGACGGTCACCGTCAGATCCTACTGTTGCGCTTTTACGGTAACGATCTTTCCGTCACAAAGCAGTTCAGAGCCTTTAATGTCGATCAAATGTTGTGTGGCATTATGACTTAAATGGTCGGTCAGGTAATAAGAGACCCCATTGTCGTTGTGCAGTGATTTCCATCTTGAGTTGTAATTCCAGCTCGTCTCGTTTAAATCTCGATCGATCTGTATCAAGTTAAAAACTCTATTTGTTCCTTCGAATACGATCTTCGCCGGCCAATACTCTGCATAAACCGTGCTGCCACTTATCCCCTGGCGAGACAGGCAATCAATTTCTCGCTGAAAGTTTTCGTTTTGCGGGATCTTCGGCGCTGCCACGAGCGCGACCAGCAATATTGTCGACGTCAGGGCAACGATATTTTTAATCTTAATTGAGCGATCTATCAGATCATGAAACATCCAGGCAGAAATTACGTAGGTTATTGATAGATAGCGAAATTCATATGTGTTATGAATCAATCCGGCGGCACAGACCACGGCGATCGAAAAAATGGCGGCTGCGCACAGTGATTTGCTATATTTGAACGATTTTGTTTTTATAAAAATAGAAATCATGAAAAACAAAATTATGGCAATATGAAATACATTTCTAAGTTTATCCGCATAATCCTCGGTCGCGGAATTTTTAGCCTGAATGGCCAGCGAGGAATTAATTTCAAGCGAGACAAGAAAGATAAATATTGCCAAAGCGGAGAAGGCCACAGTAAAGGCGAGAAATTTTTTTCTCTCGCCGAATATGGCCTCTGATGCCAACAGTGCTCCAAACCAGAGAACGAAATAAAGATCTGATATGCCCAGCAAAAAAACCACGATTACCAAGGCGGCACTGTTCAGGACGGTGATCTTGAAATGGCTTTTTACGTAGAAATATAGAATTACGGCTAGCACCGCTGCGAAGCCGTGATGTTCGAAGCTAAAGGCCGTTTCAATCAGAAAATAAAAGTCTTTTCCGATCACCAGCAGGCCGCTCACCGCGATAGCGATTAACGATATCGTTAGATTTGTGTATGTTTGGGCGAAAGGGCGTTCCTTCGATGTTAGAAGGCTGCATGCAAATACAAATATCAGTACTTGAACGGGCGCCGTCACCAGATGAAAAAAATACGGAGTTCGAGCGAGGATTTCAAATGGTATTGATAGCAATATATCTGGAAAAAACGATGGCGCACCGGGGTAAGTCCATCCTCTCAGGCTGCCAAACTCAATAAGATCTTTCGCTTGGGAGAATGACACGACATCGTCGGCGTTTATTTCCTTTCTAAGAGAAACTATCCATATAGAAAACAAAACTAAACATACGGTGGATGCGAATATTTTCATTGCATCCGTTCTATTCTTCGAGTTCATCTTGCGATTCTATATAGGTTTTTTTTGCGTCAATCAGGAAATCGGCGTTTACGTTGCCGATGGCATTCGCCGTGCCAGCGTTTTCATGCTGCCGCGTTTCCGCCTGCGCTTAATTCCGTCTTCATGATGCCATACTGAGCCGAACGGTCTGACAGATCAGGGTGGAATGTCTCCCGATACTTCAATGCCGTCACACATCGCGACCGACGCGCGATAACGCGTCTCGAAGTCGCAATTCTTTGAGCGCGACGTGTACCGACGGGTCATGCGCGGCGGATTCGACCGGTCGATGCAATAGTTTGCTGGCATCGTTCGGCTGGGCCCCATGTTTTGGCTGCAAAACGCGTCGCCATCAGTCGCAAAGCAGCCCCACCATCGGAATCGCCGGGGTTCGTCCCGCGATCAGGTCGGCCGTGATTCGAGCCGATCCGTGTGACATGGTCCAGCCGATATGACCGTGACCGGTATTCAGATAAAGATTGCGATACTTCCTGCGCCCAAGAAACGGCAGGTTCGTCGGCGTCATCGGCCTGAGACCGGCCCACATTTCGGCGCGATCGTAGTTGGCGCCGGCCGGGTAGAGTTCTCGTGTCACGCTCTTCATAAACGCAAAATCAGAAGGCTTATGGCTCGTGTCGTAGCCGGCAAACTCCGCCGTTGCGGTGACCCGGATCCGGTCGCCGAAGCGCGAGATTGCGACCAGGTTGTGCTCGTCGACCACTGCGACCGAGGGTGGCATGGGCCGGCCATCGATCGGAATCGTGAGGGAGTATCCCTTGATCGGATAGATCGGAAGATCGATGCCGATCTGTCGGCCAAGAACCGGACTATAGGGGCCAAGGGCGAGCACATACGCGTCGGCTTTTACAAGGCCTCGACTCGTTCTTATGCCCACCACGTCCTGCCCAGCGGTTTCGAAGCCGTCGATGGTGGTGTCCGTCAGAAGCGTACCGCCACGCGCGACAATCTTTTCCGCAAGGGCGCGGGTGAACTTCGCAGGGTCTCCAGTCTCATCGGTTGGGCAGTAAATGGCACCCGCTATCCTGTCTTTTGCCGAAGCCAGCGACGGGTCGAGTGCAACGACCTGATCGCGGCTGAGAACCCTGATGACTTGCCCATCGGATTCCAGCAGCTTCATGTGTTCGACTCCGCGATCCTGCGCTTCCTGCGTCCGATGAAAATACAGAATTCCGCGGTCATTTCGATCGTATTCAATGGCGTCCTCGGCGATCACATTCTGTAGCACGCGTTGCGAGTACGCGGCAAGCCGATGCTTGAGCAGGGTATTGCGGCGTGCCTTCTCCGATGTGCATTCCATCAGGAAACGCCACGACCAGCTGTAAAGCCTGGGATCCGCCGAGAACTTGAAGCGCAACGCCTGATCTTTGAGCACCAGCGATTTGAGCAGAATCATCGGCGCTTTGGGCGAGGACCAGACAAAGGAATGCCCGGGCGCGATCATGCCCGCGTTACCCCAACTGGTTTCCGATGCGACTAAAGGCTGCCGCTCGACGATCACGACCTCATGGCCGTCCTTCTGCAACTGGTACGCGGTTGTCACACCGACTACCCCGCCACCGAGCACGACAACTTTCATGATGTCCTCAGATACAAGGGGGCCGGCGGGCATTCAAGGCGGCGCGGTCTCGCTCCGGCTTTTGTGCTGCGCCACCATCGATTCCTGCTGGACAGGAGGCACCAGTCTCACTTCCATTGCGGCTGATTCAGCACCATTCCGTGCTGCCCTTTGTAGGCAGCCACGGCCGGCGACGTCCACCCATCCAGCATCTGTGGCGCGAGTTGCCAGACCTCGACGCCAAGCGGCCGGCACACTTCCAGCGGATCGCGCGCGTCGGGTCCCCACATCGGCACTGACAGATCGCCGCCCGGACAGGTCGACAGCGCGCACAGCAAGTCGATCTCCGCGAAGAATTCGAGGTAATCGCCTTTCTTTGCCGGACACGCCTTCATGAAGTATTTGTCTTCGAGATTCAGGCCGGTGCACTGGAACACGTTGAGCACGTCGTGGACGTCGTACTCAGTCAATCCATACGGGGCGATGGCGCGCGTCAGGTTGGAGTGGCAGTGAAAATGAAAATCCTCGCCGGTCAGCATGCGGTTCACGTAGGGGTCGCAGCGCGTGCCGAGCAGATCGTGGACACGGCCGCCGTGCTCGTCGACACCGTAGCCTGCGAGACTGTCGTCCGTGATGGTCACCATCGGACGCAGGAATGGCAGCGTCGACCACAGACGGTCGAACGTGCTCACGTGCGCCTGCTGCAACTGGCGCGTGCGCGACGCCCACATGCGCTCGCGCGGGTTGTGCCGGTTCCACATGTTCAGGTCGGCAACCTGCGGGCCTTCGATCGTGACAATGCGAAACACGTGTCCGGCCGGCACGGTCCACGCTTGCCCCGAGCGGATCGGCACGACGATCGATTCGACCAGTGTGCGGGTGTCGTGCTGTGAGGCGATGCGCTGATAGAACGTCTTGTCGACGTCGAGCGCTGAGCCTTTGGTGGACTGATAGGCAGCAGGATAATTCAGCATGATGCATTCTCCGTCGAACTCAGGCCGGCGCCGTGCCGCGACGAGGCGGCGTCGTCATCGCTCGGGCGACGCAGCACTGCAACGACCTTTTCCTTATCGATCTCTGACATGTTTTGCCTCCATGACGTCTGACCCGTTTCAGCCAAGGTCGATTGCCCAGTTGGCGGGTTACTCTGCCGAGCTGGCACTGCCGCCCAGATAGGCAGCGCGGACCCGGCTATCCTGAGCCAGCTCGCGGGCGGACCCCGCGAGCGCAATGTGCCCGCTTTCCAGCACGTAAGCCCGATGAGCGATCCGCAGCGCCTGGCGGGCGTTCTGCTCGACGAGGAGAATCGAGGTGCCTTCGCGGCAGATGTCGGCGATCATGCCGAAGATCGCGCGGACCAGCTTCGGCGCGAGTCCCATCGACGGTTCGTCCAGCACCACGATACGCGGGCGCAGCATCAAGGCTCGGGCAATCGCCAGCATCTGCTGTTCGCCGCCGCTGAGCGTGCCCGCCAGCTGGCTGCGTCGCTCGCCGAGCCGGGGGAAAGTCGCATAGAGCTGATCCCTTCGCTGTTGCAATGCTGCACTGTCGCGCCGGATCAGATAGCCGCCGAGATGCAGATTTTCCTCCACCGTCAGCGCGCCGAAAATGCGCCGCCCCTCTGGCACATGACCGAGACCCAGCGCCACGATCTGGTGTGCGCGCAAGCCCGTCAGGCGCTGGCCAGCCATCGCAATGTCGCCCGCGCGCGGCCGGATCAATCCGGAAATCGCCCGCAGCGTGGTCGTTTTTCCCGCGCCGTTGCTGCCGAGCAACGCGACGATCTCGCCCTCCGCGACGTCCAGCGAGATGCCGTGCAGCACTTCGACAGTCCCATAGCTCACACGCAGATCGCGGATTTCTAGGAGTCCCACAGCGATTTCTCCCCGGCAGTATCGTCGCTCGCCTCGTCCTTTCCGGCTGTGCCGAGATAGGCATCGATCACCCGCGGGTCCGCCTGGATCGCGGCGGGCTGGCCCTCGGCGATGATGACGCCGTGGTCCATCACGATGATCCGGTCCGACACGCCCATCACCAGCATCATGTCGTGCTCGATCAGCAGCACCGTCACGCCATGATCCCGGATCCGCCGGATCAGTTCCATCAGCGCGCGTTTCTCGGTCGGGTTCATGCCTGCAGCCGGCTCATCGAGCAGCAGCAGGCGAGGGCTGCTGGCGAGCGCACGGGCGATCTCCAGCCTGCGTTGGTCGCCGTAGGGCAGATCGGCGGCGCGCTCGCCCGCCCTGCCGGCAAGACCGACGAAGGCGAGCCAGCGCAGGCCTTCGGTGGAATGGTCCGCCGCCTCGGCGCGCGAGGACGGCAACGCCAGAAGCTCGGCTGCGAGCGGTGTCCGAAGCCGATGGTCCATGCCGGTCAGGACGTTTTCGAAGGCCGTCATGTGGCCGAACAGGCGGATGCCCTGGAAGGTGCGCGCCATACCTTGATGGACGATGCGATGAGGCGCGCCGCCGGCAAGCCGTTCCCCGCACCAGACGATCTGGCCGCCAGTCGGGCGGATGACGCCGGTCAGGCAGTTGAACACGGTGGTCTTGCCGGCGCCGTTCGGACCGATCAGGCTCACGATCTCGCCGCTTCGCACCATGAAGCTGACACCGCCGACCGCCAGCACGCCACCGAAGCGGCGCTGCATGTCGCGCACCTCCAGCAGGACCTCATCGGTGACGGCGTGATCGGGCACAGCGACGCGATCGGCGTCAGCGCCCTTGCGCGCCGGCGCGACGCGGCGCAACGGCGCTGGCCACAACCCCTGTGGCCTTAGCAGCATCAGGATCACGAGCCCGATCGCGAAAGCGAAGATGCGCCAGAGATTGAGAAAACGCAGAATCTCCGGCAGGCCGGCGACGATGATGGCGCCGAGGAGCACACCGGGAATGCTGCCCCGGCCGCCGAGCACGACGACAATCAGGATCGTGACGGACTGCAGATAGGTGAAGCCGGTCGGATCGATGGTGCCGAAGCGGGCGGCGAACAGGCTGCCGCCCAGCCCGCCGATCAGCGCGCCCATCACATAGGCGAGCAGCTTGACGCGCAGCGTCGGCACGCCGACGGCCTCGGCAGCTGCCTCGTCCTCGCGGATGCTGGTCCAGGCGCGGCCCAGCCGCGACTGGCCGAGCCGGATGGCGAACCCGAGCACCAGCACGAGGAACGCCATGCCCAGTTCGTAGAGCGCTAGCGGCGAACTGATCTCGAAACCGAACAGGCTCGGGCTCGCGATGCCGAAGATGCCGTTCGGGCCGCCCGTGATGTCGAGGTTGGTGGCGACGATACGCGTGATTTCGCCGAACCCCAGCGTGACGATCGCCAGATAGTCGCTGCGCAGGCGCAGGGTGGGATAGCCGATGACGATGCCCGATACCCCGGCGAACGCCAGACTGAACGGCAGCGTCTCCCAGAACGAGAAGTGCAGCAGGGTTTCCAGCAATGCCGTCGTGTATGCGCCGATCGCGAAGAAGGCCGCGTAGCCCAGATCGAGCAACCCGGCATAACCGACTACGATGTTCAGCCCAAGACCCAGGATCGAATAGGTGACGATGGTCAGGCCGACATCGACGACATAGTTGCTGACGACAGCGGGCAGCGCCACGGCGGCGGCCAGCAGCGCACCGCCGAGAGGTCTGGCCCAACGCGCGGAAGCCTGACTGGCGCTCATGGACTACATTCTCTCGACAACGCGTTCGCCGAACAGCCCGGTCGGCTTGATCACGAGCACGGCGATCAGCACGCCGAAGACGAACACGTCGGTCCATTGCGAAGAGACATAGCCCGCGCCGAAGGCTTCGAGCAGGCCAATCAGGATGCCGCCCGCCATTGCGCCCGGGATGTTGCCGATGCCGCCGAGCACGGCGGCGGTGAACGCGCGCAGGCCTAGCACGAAGCCCATGAAGAAATTGATCTGCGTGTAGTAAAGACCTTCCATGACGCCCGCCACGGCGGCCAGCACCGACCCGAGCAGAAAGGTGAGCTGGATCAGGCGTTCGACGTCGATGCCCATCAGACGCGCGGCGTCCTGATCGATTGCCAGCGCGCGCATCGCGGTGCCGAGGAAAGTGTGGTGAACGAAGAAATACAGTGCCAGCATCAGGGCCAGGCTCGTCACGATGATGCCGATCTGCGCGAAGGTGATCTGCACGCCGTGGAGTTCGAAGCCGGCCTGGCTCAGCACGTGCGGATAGGTGCGAAAGCCCGCGCCGTAGATCAGCAGCACCCCATTTTGCAGCGCCAGCGAGACGCCCAGCGCCGTAATCAGAATCGACAGCCGCGGCGCGCGCAGCAACGGCTGATACGCGAGCCGCTCGATCAGCAGGCCGAGCGCGCCTGTGACCGTCATGGCGGCCACAAGGGCGATCAGCAGCGCCAGCGCGAGCGGCAGATGCGCGGATGCAAGAACCATCAGACCGGTCCAGCCGATGAACGCGCCGACCATGAACAGGTCGCCATGAGCGAAGTTGATCAGCCGGATGATGCCGTAGACCATCGTGTAGCCGAGGGCGACGAGGGCATAGAACGAGCCGGTCGTCAGCCCTTCGATGACGAACTGGAAGAAGTCGCTCATGACGGGGCGGCGCGTGCAATGACGCCTACTTCATCGCCACCCAATGCCCGTTCGCTTCCTGCCGCTGGTAGGGCTCGAACTTGTCGTTGTGCACGATGATGGTGATGTACACCGCTTTACTGCGGTCCCCCTTCGCATTGAAGGAAATCGTTCCGGTCGCGCCCGGGTAGTTCGAGATCTTGTGCAGAGCCGCGGTGATCGCGGCAGGCTGGGCCGATTTTGCGTCCGCGATGGCTTTGGCCGTGACTCCGACAGCGTCGTATTCATAGACCGAGTACGGTCCCGGCGCTTGCCCGTAAGCCTTCATATAGTCGTCGACGTACGCGTGCGCGCCGCTCAGGAACTGCGCAAGCGGTGCCGTCGTGATGATCATGCCGTCGGCGGCGGGACCGGCCGTCTTCATCAGGGTGGGGTCATTGGTGGCGTCGCCGCCCATGAAGGTCATTTTCAGACCCAGTTGCCGCGCCTCCTTGACCAGCAGGCCGGCTTCGGAGAAATAGCCTGTGTAGTAGATCACGTCAGGCTTCAGTGAGGAGACCCGCGTGAGCGTCGGTGAATAGTCCATCTGTCCGGGGGTGATCGAATTGGCGTACACGACATCGACACCGTCCTTCTTCAGGGCTTGCACGGTGTTCTGGGCGAGGCCTTTGGAATAGGTCGTGTTGTCGTCGATCACCGCCACGCGCTTCGCGTGCAGAACGTCTTTCATGAAGCTTGCCGCGAATGGGCCCTGCTGGTCGTCACGGCCGATCGTGCGGAACACGTTGTCGTACCCCATCTCGGTCAGTTGCGGATTCGTCGACGCATCCAGCACGTAGGGAATCCCGGCGCGATGAAAAGTTGTCGATTCCGGCAGCGCCGCGCTTGAGCAATATCCGCCCGCTACCGCGACAACGCCCGCATCGACGAGTTTCTGTGCCGCCTGCACCGCGGTCTGCGCATCACAGGCGTCGTCCTCGGGCACCAGCTCGATCTGCTTGCCGAGCACGCCACCGGCCGCGTTGATTCTGGCGGCGGCGAGCTTCGCGCCATTGACAATATCCGTGCCGGCATTGGCACTGCTGCCCGACAGCGGAACGGGCACGCCGATCTTGATGGTGGCGCCCTGGCTTAGCGCCGAACCGGGAGCCATGCCGACAAGCAGGGCCACGGCGGCCGCCATGCCCGCAAAGGCCGTTTGCCGCGAGCCCCGCTTTGCACCGGACCAGCCAATCGTCTGAGCAAACATGTTAGAGACTCCTTATTGTGAGAGGGATCGGACGATCCGCCACACGGGTATACCGGTGACATCGGAAAGCGGACGGAAATGGGGCAATTGCGTGTGTGATTCATACCCACCAGGTCAACGGCGTGACTGCTGGTTTCACCGGAGCGCTGACACTAAAGCGCTTCTTTCATGATAGAAGCCGGTGTGCGTTGGACGGTATAGGGTATTTGCGTATAAACCATTACACAAAGGCGCCGGCAATCCCCTACCTTTAAGAGGCAGTGACGCCAGAGACTCGCGAGCCCGAACCCGACATGACAGGATGACTCCGAAATGAGTGCGATTGCACCGCATGACGACGTGTACACGAAGCTCGATTTCACGCTGGACGACGGCGTCTGCCGTCGTGCCGCGATTGGGCTCGTGGTGCTCGCCACCGATCATACGATCGAGCATGAGTGGCGGGGCTTGCTGACGCAGGACGGCGTCGCGTTCTACGAAAGCCGGGTGTATAACTCGGCGGACATCACGCCCGAACGGCTAGCGGAAATGGAGGACCGTATTGCACCGGCGGTCGCGCTGATCCGTCCGGCCGAGCGTATCGATGTGGTGGCGTTTGGCTGCACGTCCGCGTCGATGGTGATTGGGGAGGAAAAGGTGTTCGCGCGGATTCGCGAAGCGCGTGCGGACGCCGCGTGCACTACGCCGATCACCGCGGCGCTGGCGGCGCTTCGCGCACTTGGCGTCCAACGTACGGCCCTGCTTACTCCCTATGTGCGTTCGATCAACGAATACATGCGCGACTATATCGAGTCGCGTGGTCACGGCATTACGCGCATGGCGTCGTTCGAGCATGCGAACGATAACGAAGTGGCGCGGATCGACGCGGTGTCATTGCGAACTGGTGTTGAGCGACTTGCGCGCAATCGTGACGTGGACGCGATTTTCGTATCGTGCACGAGCTTGCGCATCGCCGGGTTGATTCCGGAGCTGGAGGCGGCGATCGGCAAGCCCGTGATATCGAGCAACTACGCGATGGCGTGGCACGCGTTGCGGCTCGCCGGCGTGGGAGATTGCGAGCCTCAGCTTGGGCGGCTGTTTGCGCTGTGACGTTGTACCTTGAAACGCGACGCAGCGCGACGGGGCGACCATGCGGCGATCGACGCCGAGGCCATGTTCCAGACATCGACGCGCACCACAGACGCGGCAGGCGCGTCGGATGAACCGCCGCAGGAATCGCTCATCGAAGCGTCTGCGCGGCGGCAGGACTACGACGACTGTCCGTCATTTCCCAGCATGGTTCGACGACATGCCGGCGCGCCGCAATGACACGCGTACTGGGCGCGAATGTCGTCGGTGACCGCGCCGTCCACTGACAGACCGTAATTGATGAAAAGCTCCTCCCCGGGTGCGATCGTGGCGAGCGCATGAATGAACACCCGGTCGCCCGTCTCGATGGCCTCGCAGTTGGGGGCGCACGCATGGTTCAGAAAGCGGGCGCTGTTGCCGCCGCGGCTGCCGTCGATCACTCGTCCGCTGGACAGCCCAAACACGAAGGTGTGGCCCGCGTCGGCTCGCTGACGGGCGGCGGCGCGCCGCCAACTGGTCACTTCCCCCTTGTACTCGATCACCCGTTCGCCCGGGGCGATCGGCTGCAGGGCAAACAGTCCCATGCCATGCACTGGTGAGCGTCGTGCGGTGATGCGTCGCAATCGCATTTTGTCGTTTCCTTCGCGACCCTCGGTCGTTGCATGTGGTTGAGCAGCGATGCGAAGCATATCGCCACACAGTCAGGCGCTCAATATTTTTCTTTTTAAAAGCGCAACTAACAGCCAAGGACGGACCGCGCCAAGGGTTCCGGCTTTGCCGCAACGAGGCTGGCAACGGTCGACGGTTACAGGGAGGTCGTCAAGTTGCATGTCCACGGCATCATGCCGGCACAACGGTCGGCTCAGCCAAACGAGCGGCTGGCCGCCGCTGCGCGCTTGCGCAACCAGTTCATGCAGGCGAACAGGGCGATGGCGAACGCCATCAGCAGTGTGGCCACGGCAAGGATCGACGGGTCGATCTGGTCACGGATGCCACTCCACATCTGCCGCGGCACGGTGCGCTGCTCGGGGCCGCCAATGAACAGAATGACGATCACTTCGTCGAACGACGTCGCGAATGCGAACACACTGCCCGTTGCGACGGCGGGCGTGATCAGTGGGAGCGTGACGCGACGAAACGCGACCCACGGTTGCGCGCCCAGCCCCGACGCAGCGCGAAGCAGGCTTTGATCGAACGACAGCAGCGAAGCCGTCACGGTGATCACCACGAAGGGCGTACCGAGCGCGGCATGCGCAAGCACGACGCCGAGATACGAATTGACCAGGCCGAGCGGCGAAAAGACCAGATAAAACCCTGCCGCGACGACAACGATAGGCACGATCATCGGCGACACGATGATCGGCATGATGATCGAGCGGTAAGGAAACTGCGTGCGGCTCAAGCCGAGCGCGGCGAGCGTGCCGAGCACCGTCGCGATCAGCGTCGACGCCGCGCCGATGCCGATGCTGTTCGCCAACGCGCGTTGCCAGTCCGGCGAACTCAGCGCCTGCGCGTACCAGCGCAGCGAGAAGCCCTGCATCGGGTACGAGAAGAATGAGCCGGAGTTGAACGACAGCGGCACGATCGCGAGGATCGGCGCGACGAGGAAAAAGAAAATGAGCGCGCAATGCACGCGCAGTCCCGCGCCCGCGATGCGTTCCGAGAGTAGCCGGGTTCGTCCGTCTTTCATCTGAGTCTGCCTGTTGATCAACCATACGAAGGAGCGACAACCCATTAGCGTCGGTTGCGCGGCGCGTTAGCCGAAGCGCAAGCGGTCGATACCGACCAGCCGGTTGAAGATGAAATAGAACACCGCCGTGAATGCGATCAGATAGCACGACAACGCACCCGCGAGTCCCCAGTTGAGCTGATCGTTGGTCTGCGACGCGATCAGCTGGCTGATCATTTCGTCGCCGGCGCCGCCTAGCAGGGCGGGGGTGATGTAATAACCGAGCGCGAGCACGAACACGAGAAAACATCCCGCGCCGACACCCGGCAGCGTTTGCGGAATATACACTCGCACGAAGGCCACAGCCGGATGCGCGCCGAGGGATTTCGCCGCGCGCATGTACACGGGCGGGACACCTTTCATCACCGAAAAGATCGCGAGGATCATGTATGGCAGCAGGATGTGCGTCATGCCGATCAACACACCCGTACGATTGAAAATCAGCGACAACGGATGATTGATGAGCCCAAAGCGGAGCAACGCGCCGTTGATCACACCACCTGGTTGCAGCAGCACATACCACGCGGTGGTCCGCACCAGCAGCGATGTCCAGAACGGTACGATCACGAAGAGGATCAGCCGGTTGCTCTGGTCCTCCGGCAATGTCGCGAGCAGATACGCCACGGGATAACCCAGCACCAGGCACAGCAGCGTGACCGTCGCACTGATCGTGACCGTGCGTCCGAAGGCCGCGCGGAAGATGGCGCTGTCCGCCGCGACGGACGTCACCGAGCCATCGGGCGCGACTTGCGCGTCGACGGCGTTCAGCAAATAGTCGGGCGTGGGCGAGATCGACGCACGCTTGAGGAGTCGCCAGGTTTCCGGTGTGTTCCAGCGTTCATCCAGCTCGATCAGGGCGGGCTTCCATTGCGCGGGCGTTTGCGAACGTGTGGCACGCGCCGTCTTGAACAGCAGGCTGCGGAACTCTGGTTGAGAGAAGTTCATGCGTCGCGCGATATTGCCGAGCTGGCCGGATTCGCTGGCGTCCTTCAGGTCGTGCGCGAGTGCGGCAAAGGCCGGTTCGCCGGGTACGCCCGCACCGTCCCATCCGGCCAGCGCCGTGCTCAATTGCGGCATGCCGGCGCGCACTTCAGGGTTTCGCACGCTGCGCGCGAGCAGGCTCGCGATCGGCGCGACGAACGTCACCAGCAGAAAGATGAGCAACGGCAAAGCCAGCAGCAACGCGCGCATCGCGGCCTTGCGGCGCGCGGCGCGGAACGACTCGCGGTTCGCGGCCTGCGGATCGCGGCCAAAAGAGGCAGTGGATGGCAGCGGCGTATTCATCGTGCTCGATCTCCCGGGTGACGTTCGTTCGATCTGGCGCTACTGCGTCAGCCAGTTCTGGAACCGCTTGTTGATCGCATCCGCGTTGTCGGCCCAGAACGTCGCGTTGATTTGCAGCGGGCGTTTGAAGTTCTCCGGCGCCGTCGGCAGATCGTTCAGACGCGCCTTGTCGATCAGCGGAATGGCGTCCTTGCGCGGCGGAGCGTACGCGATGTACTTCGTCAGGTCCGCATAGGCCTGCGGTGTCGAGGATGCGACGATGAACTTCCGCGCCGCGTCGGCATGCTTCGCGCCGTTGACCACGGCCCACCATTCGTAGTCGTACACCTGTGCATCCCAGACGATCTTGAAGGGCTTCTTGTCCTTGTGCACGGCGTCGTCGATGCGGCCGTTGTACGCCTGCGTCATGACGACCGCGCCGTCGGCGAGCAGTTGCGGCGCCTGCGCACCCGCCTCCCACCAGACGATGCTCGGCTTGATGGTGTCGAGCTTCTTGAACGCGCGGTCGACGCCAGCAGGCGTGGAGAGGGTCTTGTACACGTCCTTGGGTGCCACGCCATCGGCGATTAAGGCCCATTCCATCGCGACCTTCGGCGACTTGCGCATGCCGCGCTTGCCGGGGTACTTGCTGAGGTCGAAGAAATCGTTGATGGTGGTCGGCGCAGATTTCAGCTTGCTGGTGTCATACGCATAGACGGTGGACCATACCATCGCCGCGACGGCGCAATCACTAATCGAGCCCGGCAGGAAGTCACTGGTGTTGCCGAGCAACTTCTTGTCGAACTTGGCGATGAGGCCTTCGTCGCACGCGGTGATCTCGTCGTTGGTTTCCAGGTCGATCAGATCCCAGGTCGGGTTCTTCGACTGTTCCATCGCTTGCAGCTTGGCGAGGCCGCCATCGTAGGACTCGGTGGAGAACTGGTCGCCGGTTTTCGCAGTGAACGGTTCGAACCATGCCTTTTTCGCGGCAGCTTCATACGCACCGCCAAAGGTGACGACGGAAATCGTTTCGGCCGCGTGAACCGTGGCCGTGGCAAACACCCCGAGCGCGCACGCCGCGATGGTGGTCCGGAAGGACGAGAGTGTGGTCTTCATTTCTAGTTGGCTCCTGCGATAAGTGGCGAGGCGGACGAGGGAACGGCAACAGTGGAATAGTCGGCGCCGCCGGACGCGGCGGCGGAATGCGGCGCGGGCGCCATGACGGGCAGCACCTTGCAGTCGTCGCGCCGCCAGGTCACGGCGGTCTGACGGCCGAGCGCGGGCAGGTCATGGTGCTGTGTGTTCGGCAGCTTGACCACCATGCTTTCGCCATGACCGAGCTTCAAATGCACGCGATGATGATCGCCGCAATAGACGAGTTCCTCGACGAGCGCGTGCACGACGTTCATGTTCTGCCGGGTCGCTTCCTGCACGGCGTCCGGCGTCGCCGCGATGTGCGCGCGCTCGGGACGCAGCGCCAGCACCGCCGTGTCGCCCGACGCGAGCCCCGCGCCTGGGCGTCCGCGCACAGTGCTGCCGTCGGCCAGTTGCATCGCAGCCCATTCCCCGCCGTCGGAATCGACGCGACCGGTCAGTCCATTGTTCTCGCCGACGAAATTGGCAACGAACGCATTCGCCGCGTTTTCGTAGAGTTCGGTCGGCGCGGCGGCCTGCTGGATGCGTCCATCGGAAAACACGGCGACGCGGTCCGACATCGTCAACGCTTCGTTCTGGTCGTGGGTCACGTAGACGATCGTCAGCGACAGTTCGCGATGCAGCCGCATGATTTCGTATTGCATGGTTTCACGCAGGCGTTTGTCGAGCGCGCCAAGCGGCTCGTCCATCAGCACCACGCTCGGCTCGAAAACCAGCGCGCGGGCAAGCGCAACGCGCTGCTGCTGACCACCCGACAGTTGCGACGGACGCCGGCCCGCCAGATGCGATAACTCCACCATGTCCAGCACGCGCGTCACGCGCGTTTTCTGTTCGCTACGGCTTATCTTGCGCACCGACAGCGGAAACGCGACGTTCTCGGCAATCGTCATGTGCGGGAACAGCGCATAGTTCTGAAACACCATGCCGATATCGCGCCGATGCGGCGGCTTGTCGTCCAGACGCTTGCCGCCGAGGCGGATTTCGCCGCGCGTCGGCGCTTCGAATCCCGCGAGCATCATCAGTGTCGTGGTCTTGCCGGAACCGGACGGACCGAGCAGCGAAACGAATTCACCGTGCGCGACATCGAGATCGAGTCCCTCGACGACGCTATGCACGCCGTCGTATGACTTGCTGACGCCGTCGAACGAAATAAATGGTTGGCTTGACATGAGTAACTCGGCAGAGTGTTGGCGGTCCACGTGGGGCGGCAAATCACTTCGCGCCCAGGCGTCCCGCCAGATAGCGGGCGAAGTCGTAATTCGGCCGTTCCAGAGGGCTCAGATGGCCAGGCTTCGCGAGTGGCGCGTGCACGCCGCGAAATACGGCCTCGACGCCGCGCCGGTCCTCGGCGTTGACTTCGTCGAGCAGCGTCTTCAGCGTAGCCATGTAATCGGCGGCCCGCGGATCGTCGACGAAATCCGGTGCGAGGCCGCCGCCGAAGCGGATATGCACGCGGCCGACGCCCCGCGGCTGCAGGATCAGATACCAGAAGTAGCCGGGCGTCAGCGTGATCAGGTGTGTCGGGTAGATCGCCAGCAGCGCGGTGGTACGGCGCCAGTGCCCTTGCAGACGTGTATTGCTGGGATGCGCGTTGCCGATCGGCAGCGACGCTTCCTTCGTGATCCAGTGATAGTTGAACGCGGGCAAGCCCGGCGGACATTCCATTTCTTCGAGCTTCGAGTGCGGCCCGACCGTTGCGCGATGCAGCATCGGCAAGTGGTAGCTCTCCATGAAATTTTCCGCGAGGATCTTCCAGTTGGTGTCCCACACGTGCTCTTCGTGGAAGGTCTCGACGTAGTTGCTCATGCCGTACGGCTCGATCAGCTTCGTCAGCCCGAACAAATGTGATTCCACCGAAGGCGCATGCGCGTTGAGCGTTACGTAGATCCAGCCTTGCCACGTCTCGCAGCGCACGGCAGGCAGCTTGTATTGTTCCATGCAAAAGCCCGGCTGCCGATCCATCAACGGCGCGCCCGCGAGCGAACCATCGAGCGTGTAGTTCCATGCGTGATAGGGGCACACGATCCGGCGCACGTTGCCGCGCCCTTCAAGCAATACCGACATCCGGTGCAGGCAAACATTCGAGAATGCGCGCAACGCACCGCTCGCATCGCGCAGCACGAACACCGGCTGGTCGTCGATTTGCGCGGTCAGATAGTCGCCGCTCTGTGCGAGCGCGCTCGCGCGGCCCACGCACAACCACTCGTTGCGAAACACGTCGCGCCGTTCGAGCGCGAGAAACGCCTCCGACGTGTAGACGGCCGGCGGCATTGCGTGTGCATCCCCGAACGGACGCTCGCAGTTCTCGCGCAGGGCGCGAACGATGTCGAGCTCAGTGTCCGTCGACTGAAGAATGGCTGACATAGGGGGCCCCCCATCAGTGTGTGCATCCGATGAGCACCAATCTAACAATCCAAATTGCTAGGTAAAATATTGTTTTTGCACGCAGTGCATAGCTCAAGCCTATGCCGAGAGGCTTTCCGGGCCGCTAACCGATATGGAGGCGCCGAATATACGTTTCACAGAATGCCGAGAAGCGCTTCACAACCTCGCGCGGCTTGACGGCGCCCGATAGTGCGATGCCAAGCGTCGTCGCATTGACGCTTTCCTTGAAATGTTTAATCACGAAGTCTTCGCCGTCCACTGTTCGGGTCGACTTCAGCGGGAAGTTGAGTATGCTGTAACCCAAGCCGTTGGCAACCATGCCACGCACCACTTCAGGCTGTGACGACCGGAAAGCCGCGGTAGGGCGGCTGCCGACTGCGTCGAACAGCGCGGAGAAGTACTCGCGGCTATGCGGAAGGTCCAGCATCACATAGGGCTCGGGCAGCAGATCGGCCAGCGACACTTTGCGGGCCCGTGCAAGCCTGTGTGTTTTAGGCAGGATGACATACGGTGGCAGCGAAAGCAGCGGGGTAAACGCGATTCCATCGGCGATATCGAGGCTGTAGGTCAGCGCGATATCGAGCGAGCCGTCGCGCAGGCCGCTCAAAAGCGTGTCCTGATGCGCTTCCGTCGTACGGAAGGTGACCGCCGGATAGTCCCGCACGAAGCGGCTGATGATGCCTGGCATCAGCGGCGGGGCCAGCGACACCATGCAGCCCAGCGAGATGGAGCCCGACATGCCGCCGTCGATTTCCTTCGCGGTCAGCTGCAATTCTTCGGCGTTCTGAAGCAGATTGCGAGCGTGGCCGAGCAGATCGCGGCCCGGTTGCGTGAGCGACAGCCCGCTGGCGTGATGGCGGATGAACAGTTGGACGCCGAACGATTCCTCCAGATCCGCGAGCGACGTCGAGATAGACGGCTGCGAAATGTGCAGGCGCTTTGCCGCGGCGGTGAACGAAAGCGTCTCGGCCGTGACGACAAAATACCTGAGCTGACGCAACGAGTAGCGTATCGAGTTGCCGTCCATCAGTTGCTCCGTGTTCGGTCGAACCGATTGTCGCTTGCCAATTGTCGATTGCATAGCGAAAAACGATGCAAAGCATTTTTAAAATATAGTTTTTGTTGCCCGCCGCGCGGCGTACATTCTGTCCGACCGAAGAGAGAGTGTGACCTGAATCCAGAGCGCTTTTCAGAAGGAGAAGGCCATGTCGGCTGAAAAATTGTCGATCGACACGCTGGTCATAGGCGCGGGTCAGGCGGGCGTGGCAATGAGCGAACACCTGAGCAAACTCGGCGTACCCCATCTCGTGCTGGAGCGCGACCGCATTGCCGAACGCTGGCGTACCTGCCGCTGGGATTCACTGGTCGCCAATGGTCCCGCCTGGCACGACCGCTTCCCTAACATGGAGTTCGAAGGACTCGATCCTGATGGGTTCGCCGCCAAGGATCAGGTCGCCGATTACTTCGAGGCCTATGCGCGCAAGTTCGATGCGCCGATCCGCACGGGCGTCGAAGTCACGAGCGTCGAGCGTCTGAAGGGCCGGGCAGGATTTACGGTCGCAACGTCCGATGGCACGATCGAAGCCCGTCGCGTGGTCGTTGCGACGGGGCCGTTCCAGCGGCCCGTCATTCCCCCCATCGCGCCACAGGACGTCGAGCTCACGCAGCTTCATTCGGCCCACTATCGGAACCCGGCGCAGCTGCCCGAAGGCGCGGTGCTCGTGGTTGGCGCGGGGTCGTCCGGCGTGCAGATCGCGGACGAACTGCAACGCGCGGGCCGCAAGGTTTATCTGTCCGTCGGTGCGCATGACCGTCCGCCGCGCGCCTATCGCGGTCGCGATTTCTGCTGGTGGCTGGGTGTACTCGGCGAATGGGACAAGGAAGTCGCCGTGCCGGGACGCGAGCATGTGACCATTGCCGTCAGCGGCGCGTATGGCGGCCAGACCATCGATTTTCGCAGGCTCGCTCATCAGGGCATGATGCTGGTCGGCACGACGAAATCGTTCGCGAATGGCGTCGCGATCTTCGAACAGGACCTCGCCGCCAATCTGACGCGTGGCGACGAAAACCTGAGGTCGCTACTGGACGCAGCCGACGACTACGTCGAGCGCAACGGCGTGGACCTGCCGGAAGACCCCGACGCACGCCTGATTCCACCCGACCCGGAGTGCGTGACGCATCCGCTCCCGGAACTGGATCTGAAGAAGGCGGGTGTGAGCACGATCATTTGGGCGACCGGCTATGCCGTCGATTTCAGCTGGCTGCACGTGAACGCGTTCGACGATAAGGGCAAGCCGCAGCATCAGCGCGGTGTATCGAAGGAACCGGGCGTGTATTTCCTCGGCTTGCCGTGGTTGTCGCGGCGCGCGTCGTCGTTTATCTGGGGCGTCTGGCACGACGCAAAGCACATCGCCGATCACATCGTCACCCAGCGCAAATACCTCGCGTATCGCGACACGTCGCAGCGTCGGCAGGACGCACGCGGCGTGCATGGCGCGAATCCAACCGATACCGCGTGCGACGAATCGCACGCGCCGAACACCAAAGAAGTGGGAGTGAACTGATGCCTACGCATACCCGCATCCGCATGTTCAATACGAAGGATACGTACCCGAACCAGTCGCTCGATAACGATCTTTGCCAGGCGGTTCGCGCGGGCAATACGGTCTATGTGCGCGGCCAGGTCGGTACGGATTTCGACGGCAACCTCGTCGGTCTCGGCGATCCGAGCGCGCAGGCCGAGCAGGCGATGAAGAACGTCAAGCAACTTCTCGAGGAAGCGGGCAGCGACCTGTCGCATATCGTCAAGACGACGACTTACATCACTGATCCTCGTTATCGCGAGCCGGTGTACCAGGAAGTCGGCAAGTGGCTGAAGGGCGTGTATCCGATTTCGACGGGGCTGTGCGTCAGCGCGCTCGGCCAGCCGCAATGGCTGATGGAAATCGACGTGATCGCCGTGATTCCGGACAACTGGAAGCCATCTCAGGCATGAGGAGCTAGCCATGACATTCTCGATCGTCGGACGTTGTGGCAAGACCGGTCAGCTCGGTATCGCGATCAGTTCGTCGAGCATTGCGGTGGGTGCGAGGTGTCCGTGGGCGCGCGCGGGCGTCGGTGCGGTGGCGACGCAGAACGTGACGCTGCCCGCGCTCGGGCCGCAGATTCTCGATCTGCTGGAAAGCGAGCGTATCGCGGCGGATACGGCACTCGAACGGGCGCTAGGCGCGAGCGAATGGAGCGAATACCGGCAGGTGACGGTGGTCGACAGTGAGGGGCGAACCGCGATGTTCACCGGCAAGGAAGCACTCGGCGTGCATCACGCCGTCGCGGGAAATCAGTGTGTGGCAGCGGGCAATCTGCTCGCCGGCAAGCCGGTGATCGACGCGATGGTGAAAGCGTTCGAGAGCGCACAAGGCGTGCTCGCCGATCGTCTGCTGCACGCGATGCATGCGGCCGTCGAAGCTGGCGGAGAAGCAGGGCCCGTGCATTCGGCGGCTCTGAAGATCGTCGATACACACGTCTGGCCGAGCGTCGATCTGCGTGTCGATTGGGCCGACGACGATCCGATCGGCAAACTTGCCGCGCTTTGGCAAGCGTATCGGCCGCAGATGCGGGACTACATCGCACGCGCGTTGAATCCAACTGCGGCGCCGAGCTACGGAGTGCCCGGCGATGAGTGAGTTGTCGAGCCGTGCGCTGCTCGAACGGCTGATCGGTTTTGCGACTGTCAGCCGCGACTCCAATCTGGAACTGATCGGCTTCGTGCAGCAATACCTCGCGGATCCAGGTGTGGATCAGGACACGCGCTCCGCCACTTCGAGCACGAAGTGCGCGACCACGACCACACCGGTGATCAGGGTCGCGAGCCAGCAGAGCGCGCGTAACGACCAGTGCGCGACGATTTCGCCGACCGCTTCTCGTTTCGCACTCAGCAGCACCAGAAGCACCAGCACGGGCGTAATCGTCATACCGTTGACGATGGCGCTCCAGTACAGCGCCTTGACAGGGTCGACGTGCCATAGGCCGAGCGCAACGCCAAGCAGCGTCCCGAGCCCCGCGAGCGCAACGAGCAGAACAGCAATGCGCCGATCACGCCGTTGGCCATGGGGCCAGTCGAACGAACTCGCGACCGCTTGCGCAGCGGAACCCCCAAGCGAAGGTAGTGCGAGCAGCGCTGAGCCGATCAGTGCAAGCCCAAGCAGTGTGCCGGCGTAGCCATCCACTAGCGGTTCGAGCACCCTGGAAAGCTCCATGGGCTCGCCGGGCCGCGTCTGTGCACCATGCAGCGTCGCCGCAGCCGCAATCATGATGCACAATGCGGCCACGCTCGATAGCGCGGTGCGCGTCAAGGTCTGCATGCGCGCCCGGCGAAGCTGCTCTGACGAACGTCGATCGCCTCGCGCCGCGTGCTGTTCGTGCTGTCGATGTTCTTCCTGTGCTTCCTGCTCGGCCTGCGAAAAAAGCAGATAGGGACTCATCGTCGTACCGAGCACGGCCATCAGCATCGTGACGAAATCTTCTTTCCACTCGACGTGCGGCACGAGCGAGCGCAGCACGACCGTGTGCCAAGGCACATCGACGATCAGCAGCACGCCGGCATACGCGAGCATCGGCAGCATCAACCATTTGAGCATCTGCGCATAGCGCGGATAGGGAATGAACCACTGCAACGTAATCGAGGTGCAACCGCATGCGAGGGCAAGCAACCAAAGCGGCCCATGAGTGAAGCGTTGCACGACCGCGGCCATCGCCATCACATTGACGGCGATATTCAGCGTATTGGCAATCACGAACCGCGCCACCGCCAAATAGAAGAACACCGGCGAATAGTGCGCGCGCATGTTCGCGGTCAGGCCATGTCCAGTGACGGCGGCGACACGCGTCGAGACCAGCTGCAACGCGACCATCGACGGATACGACAGCACGCAGGTCCACAGCAGGTCGTAGCCGTACCACGCGCCCGCGAGTGAATATGTGGCGATCCCGCTGGGATCGTTATCGCAGCCGAGACTTGCCAGCCCCGGCCGCAGATCGGCGGCCCACGAGCGGGCGGGCTGCGACGAGGCAGCGTGCGTATTACCTTGTGCGGCGCGGGGCGCGGTGCCCCTGTCGGGGGAAGAGTGCATTCGCCTGACCGTCGGGAAACCAGGGATGCTGTAGCGCTCGCACGAAACGTTCCTTCGTCGACTCGTTTCGCGGCACACATATTCAGCGGATGTGACGCTATCGGGGGCGACTATCAGGACTCCCGCAGGCTGACGATACAATGTCACATCTTCAACGCGCGCCGACCAGCGCGAAACGCTCGTCGACCGCGGCGAGCGAACGACCAGTCTCCGCGATAGCTCCCCGCAAGTGAGGTCTCAATGCCCAGGCGTCTTTTCCGCGCTGCGGCAATCGAAACGGATTCAAGGCGGTGAATGACACACTCGGCCATACTGCATCGCAGCTGACTCGCTCTGTTTGCCTGAATTCCCGACCTGCTTCGGCAGGGAGGCTGGATGTGCCGGACAAAGTGACAGTTGCGACGAGCCG
Organism: Paraburkholderia tuberum STM678; assembly: GCF_902833905.1. Classification (GTDB taxonomy): domain Bacteria; phylum Pseudomonadota; class Gammaproteobacteria; order Burkholderiales; family Burkholderiaceae; genus Paraburkholderia; species Paraburkholderia tuberum. The sequence goes on from NZ_CADFGP010000001.1 coordinate 322,215, forward strand.
CTGAAGAAAATCACTGGAAAGGAGAAATCTTGAAAAAGACAGGATTCACGGTTCCGATCATGACGCCTTGCACGGGCGCGCACGCATCGGACTACGCTGAGCTCTGGAATCCACCAGAGGCACGCGCGAACATGCTTCGAGTGACGACTCGCGCCGCATCCGTCAGGGTCGTGCGCTAATGGAGACGATCGACTACGACGGGTACACGTTGTGGGGGCATGCCATCCTTCAGCAGGAAGGCGAAGGCATCCTGCAACCGGAGCGCTATGCGGCGAGCGGAACCATTACGCGAGGCGGAAAGCTGATCGAAGCATCAGGCATTCTGGGACTATTCGATAGCGAGGAGGAAGCCCACCATGCAGGCCTGGATTGGGCGCGCGCGTGGGTGGATGCTCATGGATGAGCTTGCGCTTGGCAGGGTAGTCGAGAGGCTCGGAGCCGTTGCCGTTGGTGGGCCGGGAGGACGCGCCAGCGGATCGACTCAAACCTACGCTTCCCGCTTGCTGCGCCCATACAGCAGCAACATTGCCGCTATCACCGCGCCATAGATGATCTGACGTCCCGCCTCGGGCATCTGCGCGACTGAAAGGATCGACTGCAGCAGCGTGATGAGGATCGCGCCAGCCACGGTGCCGAGGTATGAACCTCGTCCACCCAGAATCGATGTGCCGCCGAGCACGACTGCCGCGATCGCCGGCAACAGGTAGGCATCGCCCATCGACTGCGCTGCCTTCGATGCATAACCGGCGAGCAATACGCCGCCGAACGCCGCGAAGGCGCTGCACACGGCGAATGCGGCCACGGTCACGAGCCGCGTATTGATGCCGGACAGATACGCCGCGCGTTCGGTATTGCCGATCGCGTACAGCGTGCGGCCGAAGGTCGTACGCGACAACAGGAACACCGTGGCGCCGCCGATCACGAGCCATAGCGCGACGGCATTCGGCACGCCCGGTACGAGCCAGCCCGCCGCGAGCCATCGCATCACCTGTGGCGCGGAATCCTGCGGCGACGATCCGCCGGTATAGACGATCATGATGCCCTGTGCGACCGCATTGGTCGCGAGCGTTGCGATCATCGACGGAATGCGCAGCAGCGCAACGAGGATGCCGTTGACGACGCCGATCAGCACGCCGCAACCAATCCCGACCGGTATCGCGAGGATCCGTCCGAGTTCGCCGTGCCCCGCTACCGCGCACGCCAGCATTGCGCCGACGGTGATGGTCCACGGCAGCGACAGGTCGATGTGGCCGAGCAGGATCACCATCATCAGGCCGGTCGCGATGATGCCGAGGAACGCGCCGACCTTCAGTTGCAGCAGGATGTACTCCGGCGACGTGAAGTTGCGCGAATACATCCCGCCGACGAGCAGCAGCGCGACGATGCACGCGAACGCGATCACGACCGGTTTGTCGATTCTGCGCGTGAGCCTCGACACGAACGTGGTCCGACTGGTCGCTGAAACGTGGCTCATTGAAACCACTCCAGACGGTTGCGTACCTTGAACAGCCCGCATGCGCCGATCGCGACAGCGAGCAGAAGAATCACACCCTGGAATAGCGGCTGCCACAGCGCATCGACGTTGAACACGAACAGCAGGTCGCCGATCGAGCGAAACGCGAATGCGCCGAAGATCGCGCCAATCGCGCTGCCCTTGCCGCCGAGCAGCGACACGCCGCCGATCACCACTGCGGCGATCGAAAACAGCGTGTACGAGTTGGCGCTGCCGAGGCTCGCTTCGACGGTGTCGGTGAAGAACGTCAGGAATAGGCCGCCGATCGCAGTGAGCAGGCCGGCCAGCGTATAGCTGGCGAACTTCGCGCGGCGGATCGGCATGCCGGACAGAAAAGCCGCAGGTTCGGACGAGCCGGTCGCGTACGCCGCGCGCACGGCGATGCAGGCGCATCTGGCGCGCGTGGTCGGCGAGTTCACACGAGCCTGGCGTTAGCCAGACCGTGTTCTGCGGTGCGCGCCGCAAGCTGCAACGGCACTGCCCCAATCCGTTCGCCTTCAGTTCGGTCACGGCTCTGATTCATCGCCGGCAATCTGGTCGAGGAACCGGGCCAGTCGTTCGGTATCGGCGTGCGTCCAGCCCTCGGGAGGCACCACGCTGGCCCAGCCGTTGACGTAGTCCTCCGACGAGTAGTTGTGACCAAAACCCGCCGGCACGCCGAGTTGGTGAATCAGATCGCCCACCGCCTGAACGCCCGAAACGATGGGAAACCAATGCATGGCGTCAGGCACGTCGAAGCCACGTGGCCGAGCCAGCCATTCTGGCGGCCACCAGAACGCACTGGCACTCCAGAACACGGCCGGATCGGCCGGATGCTGAAGGTACACGATTCGCGGGGCCGGCCAGTCGGCGTCCAATGCCACCTGATGCGGATCGCGGTTCAAGAACCGTACCGAACGCCCCCCATTGAAGATCGGCTGCCAGAAGGGCGACCCGCTATCGCGCTCGCGAGTGAGTTGCGAATGGATCGGGTTGCTTTGTTTGGCGCCGACGATCAGCACGCCATCCGTTCGGGCCATCATGTTGGCCACCGAGGCAGAGGCGTCTTTCCCGACGAAAGGCGCTTCCACCCCCGCGGCGCCGAGACTCTTGCCGAACAGAACGAGCTTTGGCCGTCGTTTCGGCGGGAGCATCGACCATCGGGCGCGAACCGCGTTGAAGAGCGTGATACCCGCCTCGTTCGCGAGACCAGCATCCATGAAAATGGCGAGTCGGCTAGGCAGGAAAGAGTATTGGATCGCCACGATCGCCGTGTCGCCACTGTGCAGTTGCTCCAGCGAAGCCGCGGCTTTGGGGACTATCCAGCCCGTGCCGGTGGGTATCCACACGACCAGCACTTTCCGCTCGAACCCGCCCGCGCGCTCGAGCTCGCGGACCGCAATCTGCGCACTGTGCTCGAGGGAGTCCGCGGAACGCACTCCCACGTAGACCCTCACCGGATCGACCAGTCTCGCATCAGTCCCGTGGAACTTCGCAAGCTCTTGCTTGTTTGTCGCTGTCGCCACGAAGCCGCGCCCCATGCGGCCCAAGGTGTCCCATGCGACGAACGACGTGCTGCTGCCCGACACCGCCGGCGACGTGGGGGCCACGATTCCTTCAGCGGTGTCTTCGTTCGCCCGCCCGTGGACGAAGTTGGCGGCCGTGTTGAGGGCGGGAAGCGCCACTGCGCGAGCGAGCGCCATGCCAATCACGATGACGAGCAGCGCTGTTGCCGGCACCGAAACGATCGGGGGCACGTGACCCTGGACGACCTGCTTGACTGCGGCGACACCGCGCGCCGTCAATCGCCCGATGACTACCAGCAACACCGCGCTCAACGGCGACAGGACGCTCACCAGCACGGCGTCGAACCAGGCGATCGGCGCCATCCCCATGAAACTACGCTGCTCGTTCTGCCAGCCGAGCCATAGCTTCGAGCCAACGAATAGTGCAATGAGCCACGCCGCTGCCAGAACGATCCAGCTGCGCCGTCGGATCTCGCTGCCGGCCACGCGCCCCCATCGCTCCAGCAGCCGATGCACGCCGCGGCCGACCAATGTGCCTATCCCATAGCCGATGGCCAGACAGAACGCGCCGACCACGGTTTGCGTTCCCCACGACCGCGGAATCAGTGTCGGCGTCAGTGACTGCCACCAGAACACGAGCGCGAGCAGCGAGCCGCTGAGCGTCGGCGTCCAGGACGTGCTTCGAAGCCCGGCGGCTACCGGCTCATGGGAGTCCCGCATGCGTGCTCGCTCGGATTGGCACAACTCGCACCTCGTTTCCGCGGGTCACCCGCAAAGGAGTTGATGACGCGGCCAGCCTTGATTCAGACTCCGCCAGGAGGGCAGTAATGGAAGATGCCGCCGCATGATCAGCCACGACGATGTTTTCCTGATTACCGCGCGCAACGCGACACTTGGGGGCAGCGGAATGGACGGGGCTGCTCCGATCTCGTGCGATGTTTCTCCTGCGTCGAAAAAACGTCAACGATAAACCGGCCATGCGTCGCATTGTATTTACCTTTCTGTCCCCCGAACAACATCGTCGCTCTGCGCGCATCGTGTTCAAACATCGATGGACCGGCCTGTCGGTGGCGACGTCGCGCGAGCGAGGGCTTTACGGAGCTTGCGCGCACGCTGCTTGCCCGTCGCGCTGGTCGCTACCCGGTGGCACGATCAAGCGGTTCGAAACCCGCTGGTTGAATTGACCGTCGCAAACCAAGCCAGAATATCTGGAGCATTGCCGACGCTACGCAGTTGACCGGCAAGGCAAACAGGCCAGATAGCGAGATGGTGTTGCGATTGTCGCAAGACTTCCAGGAAGACCCGGTGTCTCCGGTCGCTTCTGTCTGCCGCACGAAGCTCGAAGGGATCATAGGCAAACGCGGCGACGCGCCATTAAAAAACGTCCTGGCGCGTTGCGGGCCGAGCGACCGCGTCTCGGAACCTGCGCCTTTGAGAAGGCGTCGACAACATCGAATCGACAAAGGTGTGCGCCCGATTTTCTCCATACTTGAACGCTTCATGCTCGGTCAGAAAATCGAACTGTTCCGGAAAACTCAGCAGTTCCTGTTCCGGATTGCCGGGCAACGTCACGGTCCATGACACGCGATAACGGCGATATTTGCCACCGAGCCAATGCGTCTTCGATAGCGTAACGTTCACCTCGATATTGCAGCCGCGATACGGCGCATATTCCTGAATGGACATCGCTTTTCTCCCACAACTGAACGCTTGCCACGTACGTCTGCTTTGCCGGCGGTTGCGCGCGGCCTCCAGATCGGCGGGATAGTCGATCTCGTCCGCGACCGGGACATAGACGCTCGCCCCGCTGGACGCGCCGTTCGGCCGCGAAAAACGCGCAGCCCATGGGTGTCTCCGTTATGCATTCCGTGTTGACGATGCACATCGAGCAACGCGCGTTCCCGCGCGGCAACCATCGTCTCGGCCCGCAGCGCGGCTGCGCTCGTGGCCATTCCCCCGATCTTCGTGACGCGGCGCTCGCGCACCGGCTGAACATCAAGGCGATTCAGGTGGCGGAACAGGACTTCCAGGTCGCCAAACGCCGCAAGGCGCGAAACGAGTTCGTCGATACGTGGTCCGTCGACGCGTTCGTGGAAGAGGGCATGCAGCCGGCGGAACCACGATGGGGTACGCATGAACGGCATTGGCCTGCGGACGCGCATCGGCACGGGTAAAGCGCGCGGGACACACAGCCGGCCACGCCGCGCCGACGGGCGCGATCAACTCGATGGCACCCGGTGATCAAGGCCCGGGAAGGAACTGGATGTCTCCGTACCAGGCGCGTGTCGTGGCACCGGTATTGTCGGTATCGGTCAGCAGCCCGTAGCCTGTGATTCGTCCTGGCGGTTCGTGAAAGACCCGCTCATAGTCTTGCACGATATTGCGGCGCAGGCTTTGCCACTGACCCGCATCGCCAGGCAGACCGGAGACCACGATCATCTGTACGCGGTTCGTGTGAGGGTTGGCAATGACGGTACCCGGCGCGGCGGTGGTCGACCACACGTACATCAACGTGGCATAGGGCAGATCTTCGCCACTCAGTTGCTTGGCCAGCCCCATCTTCGCCCGGTCGAAAAGCGACAGCTTGCTCTTGTCTCCGGCAAACATGAACACCAGCCGCGCTGGCGCGTCTTCCTTCGACGCCACGCGGTTATCGGCGCCTTCGATCGGTCTATCCGCTTTCCAGCGCCATGCCACGACGGGAGTGCGAGCGAGGTCAATATCACCGTCGTGCATCAGCGCGGACGCAGAGCGGTTCGCGTCCGCCTGCAGCACAGTGGTGTGGTCGTCGTGAACGAGCGTGTATTGCGTGATGGGCTTGCCGCGCACGACCGGCAGGTTCTTCCAGCCCGCGGGCAGCGATGCGCCGGGCTCGAACGAGGAAAAGGCGATACCGGGCTTTTCGTCCTGGGCAAGGATGGGCGGCGACAACAAAAGAAGCGCGACGCATGCGGCGATCCAGGCTGACGGGGCTGTTCGTTTTTGCGCTCGACGGCGCGAGGGAAGATGCACGGCAGGTCGCATTCGTATGTTGGATAGCGTCCATTGTAGTGGGCTCCTCGGGCGACGTTTCAGCGGAGCTTTCACGTCGGCGGTTGAGGTTCTGTTTGCTGCGTCGTAGCGTTTGCATGACGAGGCTCGCAACGCGCCGCGCGGTATTCCCGTCGCGTCGTGCGGCGCGCGACGGGTTTGCTATCAATGACCATGGTCGCCGCCACTCATCACAGGCGTCAATTTCCCACATATTGGGGAAACTCCCTGGCTCGTAAAAATCGTAGTGCGACTTAACAAAGTTAGAATGACGGCTCTAAGACGGCTTCAGACCGTCTGCCTGGCCAACGGCCAGGTGTGGGAACGACCTTCACGAATCGCAGTGGCAGCGATCGCCGTGTCCGCGAGAACCTGAGAGATATTCCGTGAGCAGCCCAAAACAGATGCCATTTACCCTATCCGTTCCGACTGACGTGTCGCAACTGCCCAACCTGTTCCTCGCCGGTTATTGCGCGCTGATACGGCTGAACGTGGATACATACAGGTCCGCGGTCACGGGTGCCGCGCTGCACTGGGAAAGCGTATTGCGCGCCCAGACGCCTGAACAGTTCCTCAGACGTCAAGCGGATGTGATGCCTTGGCTCACCCTGCAGTTCGCCGGATACACCCGCGGCTGGATGGATATCGCGTCTGAAACAATCAGACCGTGCCACGCCGGCGGCGATCACGACGACGAGCGTGAGCTCCACGAGGACACCAGGCCCGCTGGCCTGCCGGCCTGCGCAACGGGCGTCGACGCGATGATGCGCGCGGCCGTGCCGCCGGAAGTGCAGCCGGACCGCGTGTCCGTCGCCGAGGCACAGGTCGGGGAAATGGTCCGCGCCTTTCTCGAGCGCGTCGAAAAGGCGACGCCTGACACGGCGCAACGACGAGGTCCGCCTCGCACACGTCGCTCGTCAACCCGATAGGCGACGAGCTTCCACCAATCCTGCCGGGTCCGGTATTCGCGTGCTGCCGATGCAGCCGTGGCCGGATCTGGTCGCCCGTTCCTTCGTTCCCGCCGTGAGGTAAACGACATGTTGAGCCCGCACGAAGTGGCCACGTTGCTGCTGTTGAAGGATGCGCCTGAACGAATTGATTCGGATCGGGCAGAGCTTGGCGCGCTCCGCGAACTGCAGTTGATTGCGAATGAGCCAATTGGGCCGGGCTTCCGGTTACCTCGCGTGACGCCGCGCGGCGACGCCGTGCTGCGAGCGTTCGCACGGGTCCGCTGACCGGTGCACAGACAACGTATCTGACGACCTACATACGTTGGGTGGGCCGCCTGCGCCGCCGCTCGGCAATCGTGTGCACGAACAGCTTCGCCAGTGACTGTCGCTGAGCACCGCAGCGCGCAGCGGGGACTTCGTCACGGTCGCTAATCACACCACCATTCTCCCCGCGCGGGGAACGAGTTATGCGACAGCTCGAATAGGGGCCCGAGGTGCGATATGCCGGATTCTCGGTGAAAAGTTATCGGGAGAGTCGCAGCTGCGCCTCGATGTCCGAAGTGGACGCAAAAGTCTATTGTTGCCGCTTCAAAGCGACTGACACTACGCTCGCGCCAGCTTATGAAATATCTCGCCCGGGCTGCCGCACTTGCTGGCCTGGCCATCGCGGTCTGGCTCGTCTGGCACGCCGACGCGCAGAAGGTGCTTGGTTTGATGCGCGCGGCCGGCGCCGGGCTCGCGCTTGCAGGGATGGTCCACGTTCTGCCGATGCTCGCCAACGCAAGGAATTGGCAAATGCTGATGCGCGGCGCGATACGCCCGAAGCTGTTCGCGGTACTGCGTCTCGTCTGGATTCGGGAGTCCGTGAACGGCATGTTGCCCGTTGCCCGAGTGGGCGGTGAAGTCGTGACGTTTCGCATGATGCGCAAACGGGGCATGGAGCCTGCCCCGGCCATGGCGAGCCTCGTCGTCGACCTCCAGCTCACGCTCATCAGCGAAATGCTGTTCGCCATTGCGGCCATCGGTTATCTGATCGCCCATGCCGGCTCCAGGGCGTTGCACCTCGCAGCCAGGCTCGGAGGCGGCATCGCCATTCTGGCGGTTCTGCTCCTGGCGTTTTCGTTCGTGCAGCGAGCGAGTCCGTTCGCGCGGCTCACGAAACTTTTCAATCGCATCACGAGCGGCAAGTTCCGCTCGCTCGTCGGCGAGTCGGTGCGCATCGATCAATCGATCAGTGAGCTCTGGCATCAGCCCGGCGTCATCATCCGTTACCTGCTCATCTGGCAATCACTCCAATGCATCGGAACGGCGCTCGAGCTATGGCTCGCGCTCTATTTCCTGTCGGCAAAAGCAGGTTTCCTGCAGGCAGTCGTACTCGAGTCGCTCATCCAGGCGCTCAGTAGCGTCGTGTTCTTTGTGCCTGGCGCACTCGGCGTTCAGGAAGGTGGATTTCTGCTGATCGGCACGGTGCTTGGTTTCCATCCGCAGCTTTGCCTCGCGCTCGCGGGTGCGCGCCGTATTCGTGACATCATCGTCTTTCTGCCTGGACTGACCGCCTGGCAGGTGGAGGAGTGGCGCGACAAGCGGCGACTTCGTACCGAGGGAGGTCGGGGCCCGAATCATGATGCGAGACACAGGAAAACATGATGCGGTCGTGGTGTTCGGCGCCTTCGATCGCCACAACCTGGGTGACCTGCTGTTCCCTCACGTCGTCGCAAAACTGCTTGCGTGCGACGACGTGATCTTCGCCGGGCTCGCGGAGCGCGACCTGCGCGTCCACGGCGGCCACGCTGTTCAGGCGCTCGCGCAACTGGCCTCCGAACGCGGCAAGGACCGTGTGCATATCGTGCACGCAGGCGGCGAGATCCTGACTTGCGGCGACTGGGAGGCGGCGGTGATGCTGCTGCCGTGGGACCAGGCACAGAAGGTCATCGCGCGACTGGAAACGCACAACGACGAGCGACGCGCGTGGGCACGTGCGCTGACGGGTCTCGATGCGCTTGCCCCCTACATGACGTCTCGCGAGATGTTTCCCTGTGCGTCGAGCGTCACTTATCAAGCGGCCGGCGGCGTCGATGTGGAGCGACTCGATCCCGGGATGCGAGCAGAAGTCCTGTCGAAGCTCGCGCAAGCCGACGACGTCAGCGTGCGTGACATCCACACCCAGAACGGGCTCGCCGCAGCAGGCATTCTCGCGCGGCTCGTGCCGGATCCGGCGGTGATGGTGACGGAGCTGTTCGGCACGAACATTCGCGCGTGCAAGGAACGAAGCGGCGTGGCGGATTTGCAAAGGGCGTTTCCCGAGGGGTATGTCGCCGTGCAGTTCAGTGCGGATTTCGGCGACGAAGGAACGCTCGATGTGCTTGCGCGCGAGCTCGATCGCGTGTCGAACGAGAGCGGGCTTGGTATTGTGTTCTTTCGAGCGGGTGCGGCGCCCTGGCATGACGATATGGCCTGCTACGAGCGGATTGCGGCACGGATGAAGGTCTCACGTACGCAACTCTTCCGTTCGCTGGAGATATGGGACATCTGCGCACTGATCGCAGACGCCACGGCCTACGCGGGAAGCAGCCTGCACGGACGGATCGTCGCGCTGGCGTTCGGCTTGCCGCGGGTGAACTTCTTCCATCCGGCGCGCGCGAACGACACGACCAAACAGTCCGCGTTTGCCGCGACGTGGGAGCCAGCGTGCGTGCCGGGCAGTGTCGGGATCGAGGCACTTTCGCAAGCAATGCTCCATGCCCTGACGATCGACCGCACGTTGCTGCGGCGCACGGCCACGCACCTCGCCGCTCGCTATCGCGAGGGATTCGCGCAGACGCGAGCGGCAATGTGTTGTGCGTGAAATGCAGGGCCTCGCGCGACGAGCGGTGTCGGCGCGGTCGTGTAATCTCGCGAAGCTCGATCGTTCTTTGCTCAGCCCACGTGTACGAGCGAGCGTGTGGTGCGAACCGTGGACGGCCGGTCGCGCAGCAGCAGTGGCATCAAGCGCCGATTGGCTGTCTGCGCCGCCCATTCGCAATACGCGGGGCTGCCGAGCACCCAGCCGTTGAGCGTCGACTGCATCAGGTTATTGATCTCGCGTTCGTCAACGGGCTGTGCGCCCAGATCGCGATAAGCCTGGTGGCGCTCGAACGGCGTATTGCCGAGCGCCCGGTACAGTGGATGGTCCTTGATGAACCTATCGACACGCAGCCCGATGTGGTGTGCGCAGCTCGACCACGGGTAGTTTCCCGGCTCGGCCGCCAGGCCATTGCGCACCGGCGCCTGATCGATGACCTGGCTCGCGAGCAGGAAATACCGGTCGGGCTCAATCACTGTCGCCCGGTACTCGCCACGCCATACCGCACCGCGGCGTCCATGGCGGCGGTTGAAGGTCTCGGCATAGCGACGGCCAACCGCCTGCATTGCAATGGCGACGCTCGACTCGTACGAAGGCGTGACGAGGAACTGTACCGAATGAGGCATGAGCACCCACGCATGGACCGCCAGATCGGCGACGCGCGCTGCGTCTGCTACGCAGGCGAGGAAGTACAGGTAGTCTCCTTCGTCCATGAAAGCGGGCCCCGCGAGTCCCTGCAAGATAACGTGCTGCGGTTGATCGGGGACGTAGTGCCGTGCAAGCCGTGCCATGCTGAATTAACCGGAGATCCGATGTGAGAAAGCGGTCCGACAGATATCGGACGCGGGACCGTGTGTAACGTGCTAGAGGAAATTCTATCGATCATGTTCGTGCATCTGCATCACGAACAGGCCTTTTTTATGGCCTCTGTTCGTTGATTTGCCGATCGCACCCAGTGTCTCTTATGCCAATGCTAAATTGCAGCGCCGCGCTCGGACGTTGATCGACGAACGCTTCGCATCGCAGCTCTATCCCTTGTCGAACAGACTTGAAACCCGCGAGATCGTTTTCGCGGTCAGAACCAGCAATGCACCAGCGATGCTGTAATCGACGTGATGCATAACGTCGGCCAGATAGAAAACGGATAGCGCAATGATCGGGTGGTACATCGCACGGCTTATCAGGCGTTTCATCGGTATCTCACGCTACTGTGTTTGCGCGAAGCGGTCAGTTGCTGTGCTTGAACCGATTCGTGCAAGTTGGGTGACGCGCCAGGTTTCCAGAGTCCGAGGAAGGCTTGTTGGCGAAGTACGGATGACGCCGATCCGTGATGTTCCTTCCTGTCATGAACTCTGCCCGCGGCAAGCCATTGCCGTCCTGCCCGTGCGTCGATCTTTCTTGTCCGATCGTCCACTTCTTGCCGATGCATCGCGTGCGCAGTGCGGGCGTCCACAAAGTTCGTCCTGTCATCCTGGCGAAGCGCACGTTCCGTGGTGCGCTTTTTGCCAGGCACGAGTCTTCAACGGACCCGCAAAGCGCTTCATAAGTCTCGCGAAAAACGTCAGTAAGGGAATTGTCATCAAGTGAGGTTGCGGGTATAACATGGAGCCCTTGGCCATCCTGAAGAATGAACGGCGGCAAGGTTTCTCGCCCGGGAAATCGCATTTCACGCGAGCTATCCATGGATGCAGTCTCTGAGGTTCTGCGCGCTGTTCGTCTGAGCGGCGCCGTGTTTCTGAACGGGACACTCACCGCGCCGTGGTGTCTGATCGGTCGCACCGATGCATCGCTCTGCGGCGCTTACTTGCCGCCTTCGGAGCGCGTCGTTTCTTATCATCTGATCATAGAGGGGAGTTGCTGGGCGACGCTGGCCGACGATCCCGGTTCGGCGATTCACGTCCATGCCGGCGAACTGATCGTGGTGCCTCAGGGTGAAACGCACATCATCGGCAGCGCGATCGATATCTCCCCTGTGCCGTCGGACTCGCTACTGGCCGGGCAGATGGCGACAGCACCCGGTGAAGTGATGACGCTGTCCTATGGCGGCGGGGGCGCTGTGACGCGCATCGTGTGCGGCTTTCTGGCCTGCGACGATACTTTGAGCAATCCGCTGCTCTCATCGCTGCCGCGACTGTTCAAGATCGACATGCGCCAGGATCCGCGTGCGGCATGGCTCGAGTCGTCTCTCAAACTTGCTGCCGCGGAAGCGGCCGACTCGCGCGCGGGCGGCACGATCGTGCTTGCCAGGCTATCGGAACTGCTGTTTGTCGAAGCAATCCGTAGCTGTATTGAAGCGCTACCTGATAACCAGACCGGGTGGCTCGCCGGCGTGCGTGACCGCTACGTTGGACGCGCGCTCTCGCTGCTTCATGCGCAGGCGGCGCATGCGTGGACCGTCGAGGAACTTGCGCGCAAAGTGGGCCTGTCGCGTTCCGCGTTGGCGCAACGCTTTACCGATCTTCTGGGGCAGCCGCCCATGCAATACCTCGCGAGATGGCGCATGCAGATTGCAGCGCACGAACTTCTGATCGGTAGCAAGCCGCTCAACGCCGTTGCGGAACAGATTGGCTATGAGTCGGAAGCCGCATTCAGTCGCGCGTTCAGACGCGAATTCGGCATGCCGCCGGCCGGCTGGCGCAAGAGCAAAGGAAACACGAACGGCGTGGCCACATCAGCGCAGCACGCGCAAGCTACGCGTGGCGTTGCCGCACTGCGGGATCAGTGATGCCTGCCGTAACGCGCCGCGCTGTCTCTATCCACTCAATTGTCGAGCTGTGCGACCAACGTGACGAAACGGCGTTTCAGTCATATCGTCCGGCGACTCGATCATAGAACTTCAAGACTCCCAATCGTAAATTGAGCGTGCCGGAAAGCCAGATCATCCGACTGGCTCTGCCCGGTGAATCGACACTCAACGCCAGACCGCATCGCGGTCCATATTGGGAGAACTTCAATGAACGCAATATTGCGGCTGTCCGATCGCGATCGCTACGCCCGATGCATTCGCGCTTCGAAGATGGTCAGTTGGGACATCGACCGTGACGTGATTGGAGGCCGTACCTTCGACATGTCCCAGAAGTATTTGCCGGACGGGCTGTCGCTGGTGCCGGATTTCATCATGCTCTCGGAGGCTGAGAAGCGGTTCGTCAGCCAGATTCAGGGGCGCACATACGCGAACGTGTTCGGGCTCGTCGAGCGCTTCATTAACGCCAAGGTGCTGGAAGTGAGCCGAGACTACTGGCTAGGCGATCAGGTGGCACTCGAAGCGCTCGTGCGTTTCAGCGACGAAGAGCTTAAACACCAGGCGCTGTTTCGCCGCATCGAAAAAATGATCGGCGAAACGCTGCCCGCGGGTTACCGCTTCGACGTCGATCCCGATGCGCTTGCCGCCGTGGTCCTCGGCAAGAGCACCTGGGCGGTGCTGGCCATGACGCTGCATATTGAACTGTTCTCGCAAATTCACTACCGCCAGAGCATTCATCCTGACGATCAGTTATCCGAGCTGTTCAAGGATGTATTTCTGTACCACTGGAAGGAAGAAAGTCAGCACGCCATTCTCGATGAGCTGGAATGGAAGCGGCACGACGCCACGCTGACAGATGCGGCGCGCGACAACGCGGTCAACGAGTTCATCGACCTGATGATTGCGATCGACGGCATTTTGGGCGGGCAGGCGACAGCGGACTCGCGGTATTTCATCGCGAACTGCGGGCGTGCCGTCGTCGAGGCAGAAGCCATGTCGATCGAAGCGAATTTCCATCATGCCTACCGGTGGCAGTACCTCCATTCCGGTATGCATCACCCCCATTTCGCGGAAGTGCTCGATCGGCTCGTCTCCGAAGAGCAGGGGATGCGTATCCGGGCCGCACTCGCCACACTGCATTGAGCGAGCCCGAACGCACACGAATCATCCAGCTAAAGGTGCGCGCGGCGAGGATCTGCGTTTCATCAGTCGAGTCCCTCGTGCTTCATGGCAAGCTGGACGGCCGGACGCGCGCGCATCAGTTCGGCAAAGTTTCGCAATTTCTCCGGCACTTCGATGCCTACCTTTTTGGCCCAGAGCAGCATCGTGAACAAATAGGCGTCCGCCACACTCGCTTCGCTGCCGAACAGGTATTCGCCCTTGAACATGGTGGCGATCAACTGGAAGCGTTGACCGAGCTTCTCGCGCGCTGCCGTTGCTTCAGCATCCGAAGTGGGCTTGAAAACACGGCTGAACTGCTTGTGGATTTCCGTCGAAATGAACGCGAGCATCTCGAGCAGGCGCAGGCTGCCGGGTTCGCTATTCGGCGCAAGGGCAGGCTTGCGCTGTGCGACCCACGAAAGAATCGCGATATTCTCGGTAAGCCGTTGACCATCATCCATTTCGAGGGTTGGGACGTAACTCTTTGGATTGATCCGATTGAACTGCTCCCCAGTCTCGGTCTCCTTGGACTTCAAGTCGACGCGAATCCTTTCGAAAGTGAGATCGGCCTCATGCATTGCGATATGGTCGGCGAGGCTGCAGGCACCAGGCGAATAGTAGAGCTTCATGATAGGGGTCCATTTTCGTGAGATGAACTGAACCGTTTCAACGCAGCAAAGCGCGTGCCGCCGCCGTCGACACCTGCAACGAGAGTTCGACGTCGAGCGTCGATTGCGATGGATGAACTTTGGCATAATTGCCGCATCGCTGCGCCGGGCACTGTCCGTTTTGACTCGCGCCACGTCCACAAGGGTCTTTCGTCATGGTTCGCGGAGCGGCTTCAGATAGCTTGAATTAATGTAGCCATCCGAACCCGGATCGCAATCGCAGCAGGGCAGGGCGACGGCCAGCACAGGAGAGACCATGCGGTCGGAAGTGAAGTCCGGCGTGCGCCTGAGACGTTATGCAATCACGGTGACGGCCGTCATCGTTGGCCTGCTTGTCGTCGGACGCATCACGGGCATCCTGGTCAACTGGCTCTGGTTCTCTTCGATCGGCTATGGTGGCGTTTTCTGGACCATCCTCTGCGCGAGAGCGCTGCTGTTTGCCGCGGTGTTCGCAGTCTCGGCTTGCGCGATATGGCTGTCTGGGATTTTGGCGCATCGTTACGCGAGGCGCGTCGATGTCTTGCGAGCGCAATCTGTTGATCGATCGGGTCCGACGGAAGTTGCCGTTGAATTGTCTGAACTGATCGCGCCGCACGTTCCCTGGCGCTCCAGTATTGCCTGCGCCGCGGTCGTCCTGGGGTTGGTTATTGCCGCTAGCGAAGTCTCGAGCTGGGACCTCGCGCTTCGCTTCATTTATCAGGTCCCTGTTGGCGAACGCGATCCGATCTTTGACAGGGATATCGGCTTTTATCTGTTCTCGCTCCCCGCGTATGTCGCGCTCAAGAACTGGCTGCTGCAGCTAATCTTCTGGAGCGCGATCGTGGCAGGTGCTGTCTACGGGGTGCGCGGTGACATCGCGCTGGAGCGGCCACCACGCACGCTTTCGGCCGCCCCCCTCACTCATGGTTCGGCACTGCTCGGTTTGTTCTTTGCGGTGAAGGCCTGGTCGTGGTGGCTCGACCGCTTTCTGCTGCTCTATGGCGACAACGGCGTCGTGGTCGGCGCCAGCTATACCGATGTCCACGTCGAGTTGCCGGTCCTGTGGATGCTTGTCGGCCTTGCCGCGGCGTCATCCGTTGCCCTTTGGATCAACATGCGCCGGCGGAGCCATCTGCAACCCGTCGTTCTCGCGCTGCTCGTATTCGGCAGTTCGTTTGTATTCGCTGTGATCTATCCATCGCTGTTTCAGCGCTTCTATGTCAAACCGAGCGAGCTGAAACTGGAAACACCCTATATCGAGCACGCTATCGCGCTAACGCGACAGGCTTACGGCCTGGCAAAGATCGAAGTTAAACCGTTTGAGGCCGAGCGGGGACTGACTCTCGATTCGCTGCAGGCCAATCGGGCGACCATCGACAACATCCGGCTATGGGATGTGCAACCGCTGATGGATACCTATGCACAGTTGCAGGAGATCAGGACTTACTACAAATTTATTTCAGTGGACATCGACCGCTATCAGCTTGACGCCGGATACAGACAGGTAATGCTGTCGGCGCGTGAACTGGAACCGGCGATGCTTCCGACCAACGCCCAAACCTGGGTGAACCTGCACCTTATCTTTACTCACGGCATCGGCGTCGTGATGTCGCCAGTCACCGAGAAATCCACCGAAGGCTTACCGTTTTTCTATCTGCACGATATTCCGCCAGTCTCCAGCGGCGGCCCGGCCATTCGCGAACCACGTCTTTATTTCGGCGAAGGCCGCCAGGACTACGTCATCGTGGACGGCAACGTAGCGGAGTTCGACTTTCCCCAACGGCCGACTAATGCCTACACGACGTATAGCGGGCGCGATGGCGTCAGCATCGGCAGTGTGGCACG
Source organism: Paraburkholderia tuberum STM678 (assembly GCF_902833905.1). Taxonomy (GTDB): domain Bacteria; phylum Pseudomonadota; class Gammaproteobacteria; order Burkholderiales; family Burkholderiaceae; genus Paraburkholderia; species Paraburkholderia tuberum. The sequence continues at coordinate 338,451 of NZ_CADFGP010000001.1, forward strand.
CCGCAGTTTGTTCGCCTGGCAGCTCGACGATCCGAACATCCTGCTGAGCGGCTATATCACAGACAAGAGCCGGATCCTGCTTCATCGCAACATTCAGGACCGCGTGCGTACGATCGCGCCATTCCTGACTCTCGATCATGACCCCTATGTCGTCGCAAGCAATGGGCGCCTGTTCTGGATCCAGGACGCCTACACCGTCAGCCGGTGGTTTCCTTACTCCCGGCCGGGTTTCGGCGACGGCGCCAATTACATCCGAAACGCCGTCAAGGTCGTGGTCGATGCATATAACGGCACGGTCGATTTCTACGTCAGCGATCCCGCCGATCCGCTCCTGCGCACATACGAGCGCATCTTCCCGGGTTTGTTCAAGCCTTTGGACGTGATGCCACCGGAGCTGCGAAAGCATATCCGCTATCCCGAAGATCTGTTCCTGATCCAGGCGCAGCTCTACCGCGCCTATCATATGGATGCGCCGGAGATCTTCTACAACCGCGAGGATCTGTGGCAGTTTCCCCAGGAGCTGGTCGGAATGGATGGCGGAAGCACCGCCAGCACGATGCCGCCGTATTACACGATCATGCGACTCCCCGGCGACGCACGCGCCGAGTTCATCCTCATGCTGCCGATGGTGCCGAGCAAGCGCGAGAACATGATTGCCTGGCTGGCGGCGCGATGCGATGCGCCCGGGTACGGCAAGCTCGTCGTGTACACCTTTCCCAAGGACAAGCTGATCTATGGGCCGTTTCAGATCGAAGCGCGGATTCAGCAGAATACCGAGATCTCGCAGCAGATCTCGTTGTGGAACCAGATGGGCTCACGCGTCATTCGCGGTCATCTCGTGGTCGTGCCGATCGAGAACTCGATCCTCTACGTTTCGCCGCTCTATTTGCGCGCGGCGTCCGGTCAGTTGCCGGAGTTGAAGCGGGTGATTGCCGCATATGGGGACCGTGTGGTGATGGAGAACACTCTGGATGAGGCGCTGGCGGCGCTTTTCAGTGAGACCGCGCAAGCGGCATCGCCAGCCCGAGGCACCGTGGACGCTCGCGCGAGAGAGGCACTTGTCCACTATGACCGCGCCATCGAGCGACTGAAGGCGGGAGACTGGAGCGGCTTCGGCGCGGAACTGGATGCCCTCCGGCCGTTGCTCGAGGCACTCGGCGCTGGCCGTTCCGATGACCGGAAGTGACCAACGGGACGATCAATGCGGCTCGCCGAGGCAAGCGTCGGCAACATCGACGATCGGCTCGCTGTCGGCGTGAGCTTGAGGAAACCGGTCAACGCACTTGATCTGAACGTAGGTCCACCACGTTCCCGGTGGATCGTGACCCAGCCACAACACAGTGGCTGCGACCTTGGTTCGCAGCCCCCATTGGCGCCAGTCAGCACCCGTTGGCGAAAAGTTTCCGTGAATGTCCTTGTACAGGTTACGGTCCAACCCGTATCGCTTCAGATAGGGCGGGTTGATGCGCTCCTCGGGCGTAGCCGGCTCGCCACGTGCGATGCGCGCTTGCGCCAGGGCCGCTTCCCGGCGGAAATCGCTCACGGCACGGCCGACCACCAACAGCTCGAACAGCAATGCCCCGCCAACTGCCATGCAAGTCGCGACAATGCAAAGCGAGAGCGCCCAAAGCACCCGCCTTCGGGTCGTCGGTGTCTTCATCACTGTCGACCTCCTACCGGCATCGGGATTCGCCGCCATGCCCGGCGCTTCGTTCGCCATTCAAATGGCCGCTCGGCTTTGTCGCAACGGATTTGAGATGGTCGACGGCAGTCGTGTCAGACAGAGTGGCCCGCTTGCCTCGTCAGCAAGAGCCAAGCCGGTTTGCAGTCCGGTACGGGTACTTCAGGCCCTTTGTAGAAGGTCAATCGCCTTTTCGGCATCGTCCAACGAGTCGACCGCGAGATACGCAATGAACTGCGTGCCAAGTACAGCGGCCGAGACGCCGCGAAGGTTGATCCCCCCCTCCGCCAACATCTGGGTCAATTGCGCGATGATGCCCAACTGGTCCAGACCCATTACACGGACGGAGTGAAGGCTCGGGGTGACGCTGAACCCCGCCTGTGTGGCGGCACGGATCGCACTTTCTCCCTGTAGCGGAGCGACAAACACGACTCCCTTACCCGCTGCCTCTGGCGTTCGACGTGCCACGACGAACTGCAAGTCGACACCAGCATCCCGCAAGACGCTTAAGACCTTCGCAAGGCCTCCCGGTTTATCGTCGATGGTAGCTGCCCAAACCTCGACCCGTTCCACGCTCAGTTCCATGGCCGTCCCTCCCAGTTCGAACCTCATTAGAAAAATCTACTTCACGAACGGCACGCGGGCAAGGACTGTCGGACTACGCGCCGCTCGGCGAGCCGCGTCCAACTTGCTGCTACTGAGCATCTGTATCAAGATCAAGTCGCCTCATCACAAACAGGCGACTCTCATGACAGACGATCCCGATGGCGATCCTGCTACCGATCCCGACAAACTGAAAGGCCCAGGCGGCATGAGTTTGAGGCAGATCCACGAACAGGTTCAGAAGTCCGTCCAGCGCGACTGCGAAGCGCAGACTGCGCGCCACGCGCTCGCTCCACCGCAAAGCCGCTGGCAGCGGTGGGTTCGCTACGTATGGGGCCGTAGCGGGCGGCGCTAACCGCAGTTTGATGAGGGACGTGCTGGTCGCAGACCAGACTCGTTGCATCGTGACGTCCGCGCTGCATCCATCCGGCTACCCATTTGGGTGGTGTGCGCCCCCCGTCGTTCTGTCATTGTGAACCCGTCGTCATAACGCTAGCTGGACAGGCGAGCAAACGTCGACGCGAAGCACTGGCAGGTCGCACGCAATTGACAGGGGGCTTGAAATGGAAACCACATCCTCGAGCGGAAATCCTTTGATGGATCTCTCGGACAATCTGGCAGACATCGTCGCGCGAGTCGGGCGGAGTGTCGTCGCAGTACACGGCCGACATCGCATGCCGTCGAGTGGCGTAATCTGGCGACGTGGCGTCGTCGTGACGGCTGCACACACGCTCAGGCGCGAGGACGGCATCGAAGTCACATTGACCGACGGCCGTACGGTCGCCGCAGTCCTCGCGGGCCTGGATCTGGGGTCCGACGTCGGCGTGCTGAAACTGGACGGCGTGGACCTCGACCCGATCGGTTCCGGCGACGCCCACTCACTGAAGCCGGGTCATCTTGCGCTCGCCGTCGCACGTGCGGACGATTCCGGCGTCAGCGCCGATTTTGGCGTGATCGGCAGCATAGGTGGTCCTTGGCGCACGTGGAAAGGCGGACAACTCGATGCGTTCGTGCGACTGGACGGCGGTCTGCGCCCGGGTTTCTCCGGGGCGGCCCTCGCGGACATGCGCGGGCAGGTCATCGGCATCTGCACCTCGGCACTGATGCGCGGCGCCGGCATCGTGATTCCGGGGATGACCGTGGAGCGCGTCACCGATGAACTGTTGGCTAAAGGGCGCGTCTCGCGGGGCTACCTTGGTGTCGGCACGCAGCGGGTCGGCCTGCTGGACGCCTGGGTCAATAAAATGAACCTGTCGTTCAGCAGTGGATTGCTGATCAATTCGCTTGCACCGGGCGGCCCTGCGGAGCAGGCGGGCGTGCTGATAGGCGATGTACTGATCGAACTGGACGGCAAGCCTTGCCGCGACATGGGTGACGTGAGTGCGGCGCTGGGCTCCGCAAGCATCGGGCAGCAGTTGCACATCGCCTTGATCCGAGGCGGCGAACGCCACGCGTGTTCGGTAACGGTGGACGAACGGCCCCAACGGAATTCGTGCAGGTGACGTCCGGGAAGCGACCAAATGTCGGATGGACAGACGATACGGAGGGCGCCTTTACGGGTCGTAGTGATTGCGGCATCGTGGCAAGAGCGCGCAAGCCTGCAAGCGCTTGTCGAGGCGAACCCGGCACTTGAGTTCCTGGGTAGCGCGCCCGACGCCGAAAAGCTCGTCGATTGCCTCGCCGGATCGATGCCGGATGTGGTCGTCACCGACATCGCGCCGGAGGCGAGCGATGCGCTCAAGACGCTACTCGAACTCTCGCCCGTGTCGCCGTCGCTCGTCCTGTTGAGCGACGACCCGGACAGCGACTGGATCTTCGATGCGTTGCCCGCCGATGCGGTGGCTATCCTGCCGCGCAACGCGATGCCGGCTGAAATCGTCGTGTCCATCGAAGCCGTCGCCGCAGGCCTTTGCGTGCTGACGCCCGACATCCTCGCAAGGCTGCTGGCCGAAACAAGACCGTCGCGCCAGAAGGGATCCGGCGAACCGTTCGAAGCTTTGACGTTACGAGAGATCGAAGTGCTGGCGATGCTCGCCGACGGACTCGGCAACAAGGAGATCGCGCGGCACCTCGACATCTCGGACAACACGGTGAAATTCCACCTCTCGTCGATCTTCGGCAAACTCGGTGCGACCAACCGCACCGAAGCGGTGATGCTCGGCATGCGGCACGGATTCATCATGGTGTAGACAAGCTCGCGTTTCTCTACCCACGACACTAGACGACGTCATGCTCGAACGTTTTCCACCGAGGTGGCAATCTGCACGAACTCGACATCAGGGCGTACCCCGTAGAGACCGGTGACCCGGTCGAGCAACTCATCGGTGAAGAACGCCTTGGCTGCGTCCTCTGATTCCCAAATGTAGAAGTTCGTGGCTTCATGCTTGGCGGAATTGAGGCGGCGACTGGCACGAGAACGTCGAGCGCGCTCTGTATGCCCAGCGTCATTTCGACAGTGACAGGCAGGCTGCCGATGCCGTGCTTGATCCGCTCGAAGCGCAGATACAGGTCGGGCGCATCGAAGGCGAACGTCTGGTTGACGGCAACGCGATCCAGATCCAGTCGATCGTCCAGCGGGCGCTCAGCTACGGGCAGTTCCGCCAGGTAATCGACGAGCCACGCAATCAGCATTTCGGCCAACCCGTGTACTTCGGCGCGACGAGCTGACGTCGAAGATGTCGGTTCTTCCTTGCGAGCCACCCAGACCGTGCCGCGGTACATCGCGGATGTACCGCAACGCGAAGATCACTCGCCGGGCGCGCAGCACCTTGCTGATCCCACCTTGCGCTCGCAGATTCTCGACCGAAGAAATGTCTGCGAATACTGAAAGACCCGCGTTGGGATCGACGTACACGTCCGCTTTTCACCGCGCTACCTATTGCGCGGGCGTTGTATGTGGGGTTGTGCTAACCATAGACCACGCTGTGGCAGAAGCCGGCTCAGTTTCTGCCGCTCGACCGCATTTTCGAGCGCTCATTCGAACGACTGCTCCACTTCGTGACCCGCCGGATACTCAACGCGGACTCCTCGGCCAATGCCGATCTTGGGGCGGGCTGGATTCTACGTCGGCAATGTGATGGATTGCCGACGGTAGCGGCGTCGAGCAGCCGGGCGACAGCTTCCGGCATCGCGAACTCAATGGTCGGAATGGCGCGGTGGCATTGATATCCTCTCTCTGCCATGACTGGACCTGTTCGACGCGACAGGCTACCGAGCCGGCAAAATGCCGCTGGCTGGCGACAGTCTGCGCAGCAAGATCGACACCTATACCAACGTATCGCCGGCCTGACCACATGGATTAAGCGACGATCCCAATGTAGGGATGGTTCAATCGTTCGCCTCGGTCTATCGTTCTTCCAAGTCGGAAAGTCTCATTTCGCTGAAGAGCGACCCGAATCAGACAGCACGAGGTGAACGGTTCCATGGACAAGTTCATGAGCATGCGCATCTTCTCCGGAGCAGTCGAGGCGGGAAGCTTCAGCGTCGTTGCGGAGCATATGAGTTGCAGCAAGGGGAACGTATCGCGTGCCGTCTTGGCACTCGAAGACCAGCTGCAGACGCGGCTCCTGCAACGCACGACACGTCGGGTATCGCTGACGGAACCCGGCGAGCGCTACTACCAGAAGTGCAAGAGGATCCTGGCCGACCTCGACGATGCCGAAGCCGAAGCACGCGACGCCCACACCCGCGCGCGCGGAAGACTCCGCGCTCACTGCGTAACCGATCTCGGTCTCGGACAGTTGACGCACTTGATCATCGAATATCGCAGGTGTTTTCCTGCCGTTTCAGTGCATCTCAAGTTCCCGCCGCGTATGGCGAACCTGATCACGCAATACAACCTGAACCGTCAGACATTTATCGTTGTTGGTCAATTAAAAACGCGCTGTGTGACTTTCTTTCGCGCGTGATGGAGAACGCAAGATGCACACGATCAGATTACCTCGCATTCGGGCAGGCTATATCGTTGCCGCGTGTATTGTGGCAATTGCCGCAATGTGTGCGTCTCGAACGCCCGGTCTGATGCAGGCCATTCTCGTCGTCGGTGCGAATGCGCAATTGCCGCTCGAATGCCTGGCCGCAGAGAGTCCAGAGAACGCCGAGCCCTCGCCTGTTGCTACCGTCGCCGACCGTTCCGAATGGAAGGCGCATGTCCCGACGCAAGGCCGCGCCCCGCCACGCAAATGCTAGAAGAATACAACTCTCCCGTGCGCATTCGACGCGAGCGCCGTAGCATGACTGGCTACGAGCGAAGCGTGACCAGTTTCAAGTACTGGACGTAGACTCACCGCGCACTTCATTCACCCGTTCTCATCGATACACAAGCGGTCGCGATCGGGCTGAATTTCTGAGGTGGAGACTCGCCCCGATGACGATCACGCACGAACAAGCCATGTCGATGAGCATCCCGTCCAAGCCGCTGGCCTACGACTCTCAATGCTGCGATCTTGCCATACCTAAACCGTACAGTTTCTTTTCGTTGACGTGGGCGGTGACCTTGATAACGATACTGTCCAGTATTGTAAAACGCGGACGGGAGTAGGAGATCGTGCAAGAGAGACATTTGACGATGCGCCAAATGACCCGGATCGTCATCGTCGGCGGCGGCATCGCTGGACTTCTGCTCGCGACCAGGCTGGGCAACACGCTTGGCCGCAGCGGCCGCGGTCAGGTTACGTTAATCGACAAAAGTGCAACGCATATCTGGAAGCCCATGCTGCACACCATCGCGGCAGGCACTCGCGATGTCCAGCAACAGCAGGTCATCTATCTCGCCCACGCCCGCGACCACGGCTTCAACTATCAGCCAGGCGAAATGGAAGGCCTGGACCGCAATGCGCGCGTCGTGAAGCTGGCTGCGCTGCGTTCGCCGTCGGGGGAGGTCGTGATCGGGCCGCGCGCGGTCGAATACGATGTACTGATTCTTGCGTTAGGGAGTCGCGCCAACGACTTCGGCACACCAGGCGTACTTGATCATTGCCATTTCATTGACAGCCAGGCACAGGCTGAAGTCTTCAACGAAGCATTGCGAATCCGTATATTCCGGAGCGTTGTGACGAATAGCCCGTTGCGCGTGTCTATCGTCGGCGCCGGAGCGACCGGCGTCGAACTGGCTGCGGAGTTGAGTCGCTTGCTCGAAGTGGCGTCGAGTTACGGCGACCCCGGCATCCGCTCACGTCTGCAGCTCACCCTTTATGAAAGCGCACCGCGCGTACTGGCGGCATTTCCGCCGGCGGTGTCGGAGTCCAGCGAGGCACAGTTACGGCATATCGGCTTCTCGGTACGAACGGGCACGCGAGTGACCGCCGCCGAACCCGATGGACTCCGGTTGGGCGACGGCAGTAAGCAACCGGCGGATTTGATGGTATGGGCGGCGGGCGTCAAGGCCTCTGATTTTCTAAGCAAACTGGATGGGATCGAGAGCAATCGTTCCAATCAGATCGCCGTCAGGCCAACCCTGCAGGCACAGGACGACGACATACTATTCGCCCTCGGCGACTGCTCGACGTTGACGCTCGCCGGCAATGAACGCCCTCTCGCACCCACGGCGCAAGTCGCCACGCAACAGGCACAACACCTCGCGAAGCACTTGCCGGACTGGCTCGGCGGGGGATCATTGCCCGACTTTGCATTTCACGACTTCGGCGCGCTCGTGTCGCTGAGCGACTACAACGCTTTTGGGACGCTCGGGCAGTTCGGATTCTTCCGCGGCGGGTTTATCAAGGGCCGATTCGCGCAGCTCAGTCACGCCATGCTCTATCGACAACATCAGCAGGCTTTGCACGGTTTCGGCAAGGCCATGATGCTGTGGACTGCCGAGCGGATTAACGGTTTCGTGCAGCCGAAGATACGGCTGAGCTGAGCGCCACCTCGCTTTTGACGGGAGTACTGCCATGGATCAATGCGTGACGGCCGACACTGCATGGCAGCGCACAGTCGGCCAACTCGATTTGGGATGCGCGCAACAATTGACGGCTCGGGTCAGGAATATAGTTGATTCGGGTGGATCGAGCCGTCTGCCGGTCAAGAATGGCGACGTTGCGATCGCGCTGCTCGATCGACCCAGTCCACGAACGGCCACGGTATCGTGGAGCGACCCTCGATGTTGCAAGTACGGCGAACAGCTTTGGCGCCTTGCTACAGCGAATCGATCGGGTATATGCGCTTTGAGCGGACAAGGCATCGCCGCAGGCGATGTAATCTACCGCCCCGCAAAGGTCGAGCCGCCTCCCGCAAACGCGGCTGCCATGATGCTCGCAACGTTAGTCGAGCTCGCCTTTACCGATCCATCCTGTTAGTTTTCGCGGGCATGTTTCGCTGTTGATCCTTCCCGGATCAACACTGCGCGACAGCGCAGTTGCTGCCCGCGATCGATCAGTCAACTTGTATCCTCGAGCCACATACGGGACGTCGCCGATGCGCGCGAATGTCGCTTAAGGAAGGTCTGCACAACCCGCTTTTGAAGCATTACCTTTCACATCAAGCGCAGCCTCGGCCTTCAGATCTTTGTTGGCGAGTTGATTGCCATGGTTTTTCCGCGCGCCGGAGCGCTCCAACCAGACATGTGATCTTCATCGGCCCGGTGTTTCAAGCTTTGCGCAAAGCTCTACGCGCCATCCATAAATTGCCCAAAGCAAACAGCGTGGTGATCTGGGCGGTGTTCTTCATCAAACCACGATAGCGGGTCTTCATGTAACCGAACTGTCGCTTGAAGATGCGAAACGGGTGTTCGACCTTGGCCCGAATACCCGCCTTCAGGCGCTCGATCTGATCACAGATCGCGTCCAACGAGTCGCTCAGATCCAGTTTCCTGCGCTTTGCCGGTCGCATCGCCACATGCCAACGAACCGCGTTAGTCTCACAACGCTTTTCGATACCTGATAACCGGCGTCCGCATACACGTCCGTTTCCTCACCATGCAGCAACGCCTGGGCTACGGTGATGTCGTGAACATTGGCCGCCGTTCCAATGACCGTATGGACCAGGCCCGAGTCGGCGTCCACGCCGACATGCATTTTCATCCCGAAGTACCAGTTGCCACCTTTCTGCGTGGATTGCATTTCCGGATCGCGCGTGCCAAAGCCATTCTTTGTCGAACTGGGCGCGGCAATCAGGGTGGCGTCGACTGCCGACCCAGCCTTAAGCATCAGGCCTTTCTCCGTCAGGATTTCATTGACCAGCGCCAGCATTTGCGCCGCCAGTCCGTGCGTTTCCAGCAGGTGGCGGAACCGGAGAATCGTGCTTTCATCCGGCAAGCGAACCATCCCGCCGTCGAGACCCGCGAACTCTCGATAAAGCGGCACGTCATAGAGTGCCTCTTCCATAGCAGGGTCTGATAGACCGAACCATTGTTGCATGAAATGAATCTGCAGCATCGTTGCAATCGGGAATGGCGGCCGACCGGTTTTGCCCGTGGGATAGTGCGGCTCGATTAGCGCAATCAGCTTCAACCAGGGCACAACGCGTTGCATCTCATCGAGAAATTCCCGCTTGCGCAGTCTTCAGTGTGTTGCATCCACCGGTTGAATCCGACCCCCGCCACCTGCCGGACGAAGATCGCCGGATGGCCGCTCATCGGACGCTCATGTTGCAGATAGTCCGCGAGTGCCTGCCCGGTTTCCATCGGCAGCGTAGTACGTCCTGCCGCAGCGACTTTGTGCTCCTCAACGTCGCTGTGCCTGCGCGCCAGTCGACGTCGCTGATCATGAGTTGCGCGATTTCGGCAGAACGCAGCCCCATGTCCAGCGCCAGACGGACAATCGCATAGCTACGCTTCGGCCAGCGGCGAGCGCCTGCAACCGCGCCCAGGAGGTACTCAACTTCCTCTGGCGCGAGCGCGCGTGGCAGCGATACGAGCTTCCAATGGACGGGATTCAGTATGACGGCGCTGAGCTTGCAGACCTGGTCACCGCACGTCGCCCGGTAACGCAAATAACTGCGTAAGGTACAAGCCAGTTGAGAAGCATAGGAGGCCGAGCCTCCGGCCCCTAACTGTGACGAAAGGAACCGACGAATATCGTCAGGGCGCAGCTTTCTCGGATCGACTGCGCGCCGCTCGAAATTCTGTCGCAAGAACAAACCGACTATGCGGAGTTGATTACTCCGTGTTGTGGCTGCCAGTCTACAAGACCGGGCCCTGGCTTCGTGCAAACTCGTTGGCTTCATAACGGTCCCCTGAAATGGAACCGTTACTCCAGATCAACGCTGAAATTATGTCGAGTTCCCAGCTGAACCGCCTGCTGCCGGCCCCTTGTTTGCCGGGCCTTGTCGGCAATCGGCTCGGCTACTTTCCATAATCAACGACTTTGCATAGTTGGCCAATGCCGACCTTGGGGCGGGCTGGATTCTACGTCGGCAATGTGACGGATTGCCGACGGTAGCGGCGTCGAGCAGCCGGGCGACAGCTTCCGGCATCGCGAACTCACACTCCTGTTAAGGCTTGTTCGACGCCTGCCCTTGTGTGCCGACGCGTGAGCGCACGACGACGCATGCGGGCAGGCGTTGGACAAGCCTCGAGGGAGGAAACCGCGGAGTGGACCGATGCGGCGTGAGCTTGAGCGGCTATGGGGATTGAACAGATTCCATCATCGACTGGGCCACAGGATGCTGAGGCCGATCCGCCTCACGTTCGGTACAGACGTGCTGTCGACGCTGCCGTACGCCGCGCGTGTAGCCGTGCCGCGACCGCGGCACCGTCTGTCCGGGGCAGGCGTCGCAAGTGTCTCCTGTTGGCGCTCGTTGACGAAGAGCCGACAGTCTGGACATCCCGGGTTATCTGTCTTCATGGATCACCCCGGGACGTTGGCGGTGCGCGAATCGGATGGCTGCGCAGCAGAATATCGATGATGACCATCGGCGCGCCGCAGTGCCGGCACACGAAGGTCGGTGCCGTAGTGTGCGGCGACCCGTCATCGCTGGCGTCAATGATTGCCGGAGCGTGCAGCAGCGCGCGTATCGTTGCCAGACTCTGCCGCCGCACGGGATTGGCCAGCAGGCCATAGTGGCGGATGCGGTGGAAGCCACCAGGTAGCACATGCAACAGGAAGCGGCGCATGAACTCCTGAGGGTCGAGCGTCATGGTCTTGTTGCGTGTGCGGCCGCTGGCGCGATAGTCCTTCCAGCGGAAGGTGACGCCCCGTTCATCGAGCGCGATCAGCCGCTGGTTGGAAATGGCCACGCGATGGGTATAGCGCGACAGATAGGCGAGCACTGCCCCCGGTCCCGCAAACGGGCGTTTCGCATACACCACCCATTCGCATGCGCGAAGCGGCGCAAGCCACTGTGCGAAGACAGCGGGATCCGCAAGCGCGACGTCTTCACCGAAGAAATGCAACTGGCCCCGGCGGTATGCATGGGTGAACTCTTCCAGGAAGCGGCGCCGGAAGAGCCGCGAGAGCACACGTACCGGCAGGAAGAAACCGGGCCGGCATGCGACCCACCGCTCACCGTCCGGCGAGAGGCCTCCGCCGGGAACGATGCCGTGTACGTGAGGATGGTGCGTGAGCGCCGAACCCCACGTATGCAGCACCAGTGTCGCGCCAATCTGCGCGCCGAGATGCTTTGGATCGGCGGCGATCGTACGCAGGGTTTCGGCAGCGACATCGAACAGCAGCCCGTAGATGACCGACTTGTTGTACCAGGCGATCGCGCTGATCGCGGCGGGCAATGTGAAGACCACGTGGTAGTACTCCAGGGGCAGCAGATCGGCCTGGCGCGCCTCGAGCCATCGTCGCGCAGCACTCGCTTGGCACTTTGGGCAATGGCGGTTGCGGCAGGAGTTGTAGGCGACCTCGATCTGTTCGCAGCCAGAGCAGCGCAACACGTGTCCACCCAGCGCCGCGCTGCGGCACTGTTCGATCGCCGACATGACCTTCAGCTGTCCCAGGCTCAGCTGTACGTTCTGTCGCCACGCGGGTCCATGCGCGCGGAAGACGTCCGCGACTTCGGGCATGGCAGTGCGCCGTGTCTCAGCCGTTGTTGTGCAACTTCTCCAGCGGACTGATCACTTCGCGCAGCAGGTCGGTCGCGACCTGGGCATAGAGCGCTGTCGTCTCCAGCTTCTTGTGGCCCAGCAATACCTGGATGACACGAATGTCGACCTTCTGCTCCAGCAGATGGGTCGCAAAGCTGTGGCGCAGTGTGTGCATGGAGACGCGCTTGTCGATCTGTGCCGCCTCGGCTGCGGCATGGATGGCACGGTTGAGCTGCCGCGTGCTGAGCGGATCGACGGGATCGAGGCCCGGAAACAGCCAGCCGCCCTCCAGCATCCTGCCCTGCGCGTGGGCAACGCGCCACCAGACACGCAGGCGTTCAAGTAGCACCGGCGAGAGCATGGCGTATCGATCCTTGCGACCCTTGCCCTGCTCGATGCGCAACGTCATGCGCTGACTGTCGACGTCGCCGACCTTCAACGCGACCACTTCACTGGCACGCAGCCCGGCGCCGTAGGCGACCGACAGCGCGGTCTGGTGCTTCAGATTGCCGGTGGCAACGATCAGCCGGGCCACTTCGTCCGGGCTGAGCACGACCGGTAGCGTGCGGGGCACGCGCACCGGCTGCATCCGCGCCATCAGCTCGGGCTGGTGGAGCGTGATCTCGAAGAAGAACTTCAGTCCGGTGATAGCGGCGTTGAGCGAAATGGGCGAGGTGCCGTGATCGACCAGATGCAACTGGTAGCGTCGCAGGTCCTCGACGGTGGCGGTATCAGGCGAGCGCCCGAGAAACCGCGTGAACTCGCGCACAATGCGCAGATAGTTGGCCTGCGTCTTCGGCGCAAGCTGACGCATACGCATGTCGTCGATCATGCGCTGGCGCCGCGGGCTGATAGGCTGGAGGGTCTGACTCATGGCTCTGCTCCCGTTGAATGACGAGGCGGATTGCCTCGCCGATCAACATGAAAACAGAGTCGGTTTCCCTTCCGTTACCACTACCCAAAGCCGTAGCCCATTACCGCGCGAGCGGTTTAGTCCACTGCCGATAATCGGCACCTCCTTCTCCAAAGGATAGATGTCCGTTTTTCTGGGTCAACTTCAGTATGCGCAAAAAAGCGTCGATCAACAGGCTACTTTTGGCAGTGGCTGGCAACGGCGTCCGACCACGCTTGTTGTTCGTGCTCGGTCGAGCATGTTGCTGTTGATTTTGGCCGCGTAAACGCAAAAACCCCACCGCGGCGGGTGGGGTTTCTGACTGGGGAGGAGCCTGACGATTACCTACTTTCACACGGGCAATCCGCACTATCATCGGCGTGGAGTCGTTTCACGGTCCTGTTCGGGATGGGAAGGGGTGGG
>NZ_CADFGP010000002.1 GCF_902833905.1 Paraburkholderia tuberum STM678
AAGAGCGACGGTGAACCGGGTGCCAAGACCATCTGGCGAGGGCTCGATCAGGTACTCGCTGCCGCTGACACGCTACGCGCGCTCCGCGACGGGCTCGGCTAAGGACTTATGTATAACGCTATGGGCTTAACCAGGGGTTTTTTGGGATGGTACCTTGATGCACAATCGGGCCTCCTTTATTGACTGTGAGGCACGATGACTTCACTTTCCCTGGGTTCTTATCATGAGGTCCGTGAAAGGCGGCACGGACATTTCTTCTCGGTCAGCCTTTACAGATCGTTCAACCTTCACATCAGGTCTCGCTGGTTGTTTGACGTGGATCGGTGGTTCCATTTTGCATTGCCGGCGAGCACAGCCCGCGAAGCGCACGATGACATTGTGCAGGGCATGGAGGAAGCGCGCGCGGCGTGGCTGCAACATAGCCCATCCGTGCTGCTGTCGCACCAGCCATACGAGTTACGCGATATGCTCGGCCGGAGTGACAACCGCTTTCATATGTACAGGATGAAAGACGATGAGGTTGCCAAAGCCCTCTACAACGAAGTGAAGGACGGTAGCCTGATCTTCGTCCCTGAGCGGGACGAGATGCGCAAGTGCGTGCAGGCGATACGGGAGCAGCGGGAAAAGGCGTCCCGGACAGCGTCCGCGCGCGCGCAACAACCGGCCGACGCGGACATGCTAAGTTCGCTCTATGGCAACAGCCCCCGGGTGCCGCAGAATGCCGGTACGCCGTCGTATTCTCCCCGTGTTGGTTCGTTAGGCGAAGCTCAGCCGTTCGAGTACAGCGAGGACATTCCCACGGGCGGTGAAATGCAAACGGCATGGCTTCCCTCAGAAGGAGGGTCACCTAACCAATGGGTCGAAAACACATCGGGCAAGAAACAATGGCGCTTATATGACGGAGACGGTAACGCGGCCGTCGATATTGATTTCGGTCACGATCACGGGTTTGGCGTTCCACACTCCCTTAATTGGGAAAATGGCGTTAGAGATAAGGGAAATGCATTTTCGCTGCTACCTTGGTAAAGGATTTGTTTGATGGACAAACTCAAGGAATTTGGTTACTTCCACGACTGGTATATCAACGCTCTCGTGGTTCGGGATAAGCATAAACTTATTGTCATGTTGGAGGATGAAGGGAAGCGAGCAACGGCAACTTTTAGCGGAACCAGTCGCTGCACCGTTGAACATTTCAGCGTGTCCAATAACATCGTCTTTGAGATGAAGATCCTCACGCCGGGGGACACGAATTACGATCTCGCCCGCGCCATGCTCTCTAAAAGCGAGCGGTTTTCGAAGACGCCGGGGTCTCAAGTAGCGCTAGTCCTCGCAACGGCCGGCGCGGAGCTAGCTGTGGAATTTGAGACGCTCGACATCGACGCTGAGTAGGCGATTCGACTCGTGAATCTCCGACTACGGGAATCGGCGCCTTTCGGGAAGCAGTGGCCGTGATGCTAAATGACACTGTACCCAGTGTTAAGTTCGCTCTATGGCAACAGCCCGCGCGCGCCGCAGAACCTCGGCAATGCTCAGGCGTTCAACTATCAGCCAGATGCCGTGAGTGACGATGTGCAGGACATTGCGGCGCGCGGAGTGAGCGATTTTCACGAGACCGAATGCTTCGCGCAGTACGAACGGGACCTAGACCTGTGCAACGCACTGGCTGGCCCAATGGGCGGTACACGTGGCATCGCGCTATGCAAAACGCAGGCATTCCAGAACTATCAACAGTGCAGAGGATATTGATGGCTACTCATCCGCCGTATTCCGTGGTTCTAACCTATACAGAGGACCGTCAACGGCTCACGGTGCAAACCGTTGACCCAACCAGGCTTGCCCCGTTGCTGGCCGGGAAAATCGAAATGCCGATCCTTCTCGATGAGTACGATTTCAAACTCGACGACGAATTTGCGCGGAGGCTTGGCGTCGCAATACTCAACGTGATTGCGCTCGGTCAGCCTGACATCAAGCAGTACATGTCAGTTACGCAAGAGCCGATCGACAAGCCTTCACAGACGTAGCCCGCCGCCCGCGCACTTATGCGCTGTGCGTGCAACGGGCATTCGGGAGTTATCAAACCTACTGTTGCGCGTCCGGCGCGCGCAGGGCCGCGAGCGCTTCAGGAAGTCGCGCGAGCGCTTCCGCTAGCGAACGTGCGCCGCCGAGTGGGAGAAAGCCGGCAAAGCTGTCGTCGTCGTCCACCAGCAGCCCGTCGAACTGCCCAGTGCTGTCGCGATAGACGATCACGTCTGCCCGCTGCCCGCCCATCCTTGCGAGTACCGCCGCCACGACTGCTCCGGCCGCGGTGGTGTCGCTGCGGCAACCGGGCGCGCGTGCAAGGACAACGCTTTCCGGTTGTATAACCAATGTCGAGGATACTGAACTATGGTCCCGTCAAAATCATTCGTCGTCTCGTATAACGAAGAGCTGCAACAGTTTGAAATGTATTCACTCAAGGATTCCGACTTGGCCGCTCTACGCGAAAACGCCGTTGTCGCGCCTTGGCGTCTTTCAGCGATTCCGGGCGGCAAATTAGGTGAAAACATCGCGAAGCGTCTCGGCGCTATGGCGCTTGGCGTTCTCTCGATATATCACCCTGAAGTGCAGCAACGTTTGCGCGTGGAGCCGGATCAGTTTCCGTTTCCGTAGGCCGTACCGCGTCAGCGAAGTCGGATCCACCAGTCAAGGGTCCGTATGATGATCGGGTCGCCAGCAGCAGAGTCGATGGTTGCCTGTTTCCCCTGGTACCCCTGTTGCATTACTGTTACTGCCTCTATTGAGGCGGTTTTTATGGGCGCTATTACAAAAGCCCCGCGTGCCACAGAATCTCAGCAATGCGCAGCCGTTCGACTATCAGCCCGGCATGCCGGATGACGACGGTATGCGGTTTGTTTGGGCGACGGCCCAAAATTTACTGCATAGCGCTTCAAGTAGGGCAAGCGATGGTAAATTTCCGCTCGCGTTACGGGCAGCGAACAAGTTGTCTGTAGCGCTCGCCTATGGATTTGTTTTCGAGGAGATGACATGATTTGTTTTCGAGGAGATGACATGGCAGCAAGGCAGTCTCTTTCGCATACAACTCGGCGGATCGGAATACACGAGAAGCGCTGGACCCTGCAAATCGGGGGGATATGGAAGGAGTCGCGCAGCACATGTCGCTCAATATCATGGTGACCCCACGCGATCGGCGGGGGCGCCCGATTGGCTCGCCCCGCAGAAGCCGGGGACTGGCGAATCGGCGGGTACGGGAATCGGCGCCTTTCAGGAAGCAGCGACCGTGATGCTCAAACCACTGTGCCCGGCGCTGATCATTTACCTGATTGCGACCACCTGCTCTGCCACCGGGATCACGGCCACCCCGTCATCATTCAACGGAAAATGGACCGTCACCGATGTGGTCGGATACAGCGATGTCTCGGGCGGAATACCTGAGGCAAAACGACTGCTCGGCAAGGTGCTGAGCATATCGACTGGGCAGATCGAATTCGCAGGCGACCGCTGTCGTCCGCACGGCGGTTTCAACGTCCGCACCGTCAATACCGCGCCGAAGCTCAAGGACTATTACGGTATCAATCTCGAAGATACGGGCTTGCCGCCGAAGACCCTACTGCTGGACAGCGACAATTGCGCGGCCGTATTCCGCATGGATGCGCATCGCGTCGAATTCGGTTGGAACGGCGTGATCGTGCGGGCAGTGAAACCGTAACCATCTCTACCGCCCCGCATTCAACTTGCGCCACAGCGTCGTCTTGCTGATGCCCAACGCGGCGCAAGCCGCATCGCGATCACCGTCGTGAACCGCGAGCACCGCGCGGATTTCATCAGCCTCGACATGACGGCTGCGCTCGCGCAGCGTCAGCGCCGCCGGCTTCGCGCGCGCGACGGGCTCGACGACTTCCGGCGCGATCGCGCGCAGCATGTCGCGCGTGACGAGCGCCGCACTCGCATCCGTGTCCGCATCGCCATCGGCGAGTTCAACCGCAATCCGCTCGATCACGTTCTGCAACTCGCGCACATTGCCCGGCCACGCATAGCGCCGCAACGCCGCGCCCAAACCCTCCAGCATGCGAGCGGCGGTCTGCGCGTCGGGCACGCGCGCCGCCAGCCTCGGCTCGCGCGCGGCCGCCTGGCGCAACAGTTCGGCGGCGAGCGGCAGCAGGTCGTTCGGCCGCTCGCGCAGCGGCGGTAGCGCGATGCTGAGGATGTTGAGCCGGTAGTACAGATCGGTACGGAAACTGCCCTCTGTGATGGCGTCGGTCAGCGCGCGATGCGTCGCCGCGACGATGCGGATATCGACGCGCATCGGCTCCGTCGATCCGAGCCGCACCACCTCGCGCTCCTGCAACACGCGCAACAGGCGGCTCTGCAACGGCAACGGCATCTCGCCGATCTCGTCGAGAAACAGCGTGCCGCGATGCGCGACCTCGATCAGCCCCGCCTTGCCGCCCTTGCGCGCGCCGGTGAACGCGCCTTCCTCGTAGCCGAACAGTTCGCTTTCGAGCAGCGCCTCCGGAAACGCGCCGCAATTGATCGCGACGAACGCGAAGTCGCGTCGCGCGCTCAGTTGATGCATGCTCTGCGCGACCATTTCCTTGCCGGTGCCGCTTTCGCCGAGAATCAGCACGGTCGCGTCCGACCTCGCATAACGCACGACGAGCGCGCGCACCCGTTCGATCGATTCCGACGCGCCGACGATATCGTCGAGCCGGTAGCGCGCGGTGAACTGCTGCACGCGTTGACGCGCGCGCAGCGTCCGATCGAGCCGTTCGACCGCGCGCGATTCCTGAAACGTCAGCACGGTGCCCGGCGCCGCGCCGCTGCTTGCGAGCGGCCCGCGATGCACGACATAGCTGGCGCCGCGCACCGTGCAGAAGCTGTCGCCCTCCGCGTCCGGCAGACTGCCCGCGAGGTCGGGCGCGAGTTCGAGCAGCGCGCGGCCGACGGCCTTTGCCGCATCGATACCGAGCACGCCCGCGAGCCGCTGGTTCATCAGTTCGACGCGGCCTTGCGCATCGAGCGCGACCACGCCGTCGCGCAGGTGCTGCAGCAGCGTGTCGAGCCGCTGGCGTCGCACGGTTTCGCGGCGCGTCGCCTGCGCGACTTCGAGCGCGGTGTCGAAGCCGGCCCGCACCGACGCGCGCGAGTACAGAAACACCGCGCCCATGCCGGCGTTCGCGGCGAGGTCGGTGACCATGCCTGGGCCGACCACGACGTCGATGCCACGATCGCTGAGATCGAGCACGACGCTCTCCGCGTCCTGCGCCGACTGGTACGACGCGAACGTGACATCGAGCGCGTACGCGGCGGCGAACCGCCGCACTTCGTCGGGCGTGTCGCCGTGCGTGACGAGCGCGACGCGCGCGCCTTCCCGACGCGCGCGGGCGAGCGCATGCATGACGTCGTAGCCGGTCGGACTGATCCGCACGACCGGCACCGACACGCGCGTCTTCAGATACGCGCCGTTCGAGCCGCCCGCGAGCACGACGTCGGGCCGCGCGGCGCCCGCGGCCTCGATTTCGCGCACCGCGTCTTCGAAGGCGTGCGACACGATGCGAACATCCGCGAGTTCCACGTATTCGCCGGCGATGTCGAAGAACAGATCGCGCAGGCGGCTAATGCTGAGCGCCCAGACGCGCGGACGCTGCGGCGGTTCATAAAGAGGCGTGCTCAAGGCGGACGGCTCGCAACGGGATGGTTGGGGACCTCCATTATGCGAGCATTCATTGCCGATTTGAAATCCGGAGTTTCATTAATGAAATCGAGCGTCGGACGGGGTCGCGTCATTGCTTTGCCGGACTCCCGCCAAATCAGGCACTTAGCTGGTGGTGAACGGGCTGGCCCGTTCCTTGCGTACAAGGCAGCCCAGTCGAAGCAATGGCCAAATTCCAACCCTTTCTGGAGACAATCGATGAGCGAAGCAGACAACAGCACGCCGAACGCAGGCGCTTTCAAACCGAAAAAATCCGTCGCGCTGTCGGGCGTGACTGCGGGCAACACCGCGCTGTGCACGGTCGGCAAGACCGGCAACGATCTGCACTATCGCGGCTATGACATTCTCGACATCGCCGAGGCGTGCGAATTCGAGGAGATCGCTTATCTGCTGGTCCACGGCAAGCTACCGACCCAGGCCGAACTGACCGCGTACAAGACGAAGCTGAAGTCGATGCGCGGCCTGCCCGCCAACGTAAAAGCCGCGCTCGAATGGATTCCGGCCGCCGCGCATCCGATGGACGTGATGCGCACCGGCGTGTCGGTGCTCGGCACCGTGCTGCCCGAGAAGGATGACCACAATCTCCCCGGCGCGCGCGATATCGCCGACAAACTGATGGCCTCGCTCGGCTCGATGCTGCTGTACTGGTATCACTACTCGCACAACGGCAAGCGCATCGAGGTCGAAACTGACGACGATTCGATCGGCGGTCACTTCCTGCATCTGCTGCATGGCGTCGAGCCGTCGAAGGCGTGGGTCGATGCGATGCACGTGTCGCTGAACCTGTACGCGGAGCACGAGTTCAACGCGTCGACGTTCACCGGCCGCGTGATCGCGGGCACGGGCTCGGACATGTACTCGGCGGTCACCGGCGCGATCGGCGCGCTGCGCGGCCCGAAACACGGCGGCGCCAATGAAGCCGCGTTCGAAATCCAGTCGCGCTACCAGACGCCTGACGAAGCCGAAGCCGACATCCGCCGCCGCGTCGAGAACAAGGAAGTCGTGATCGGCTTTGGCCATCCGGTCTACACGATCTCGGACCCGCGCAACAAGATCATCAAGGAAGTCGCGAAGAAGCTGTCGAAGGAAGCGGGCAACACGAAGCTGTTCTCGATCGCCGAACGGCTCGAATCGGTGATGTGGGACGCGAAGAAGATGTTCCCGAACCTCGACTGGTTCAGCGCGGTGTCGTATCACATGATGGGCGTGCCGACCGCGATGTTCACGCCGCTGTTCGTGATCTCGCGTACGGCAGGATGGAGCGCGCACATCATCGAGCAGCGCGTCGACAACAAGATCATCCGGCCGAGCGCGAATTACACCGGACCCGAGAATTTAAAGTACGTGCCGCTAAATAGGAGAAAATAGCGATCGCTGCGCGCTCCACAGCGCGTGCAGTTCAACCCGCGCGGCCGCCGGACCGGTCGTCCGCGCACTGTTTAACTGATTTTGATAGAAAGGTTTTCTCCATGAAAAAGCTGATGATCGCCGCCATGATTGGCGCCCTGTCCACGACGATGCTGACCGTCGCGACTGACGCCACCGCTGCGGACACGGCCACCACCACGAAGAAGCCGGCCACCAAGGCCGTCGCGAAGCGCCCGGAGCCGCGCCGCCTGATCAAGCGCAAGCCGAGTCCGGCGAAGGAAGCGAAGGTCGATCCGATCCCGGAAGGCGCTGAAAAGTGGGCGTGCAAGGACGGCCTTGCTTTCGAAATGAAAGGCGACATGAAGCGTGACCAGATCGTCACGGTTCACTGGGCGAACAAGAACTACAACCTGCCGCGCGAAGCGACCACGACGGGCGCCGACCGCTTCCACGACGCAGCGTCGGGTATGGACCTCGTCGTGATCCCGACGAAGGCCATGCTGTTCCAGGACAAGGACAGCTCGCGTCTCGCCGACGAGTGCAAGACGGTCGCCATGGAAGAGGGCGCGCCGGCTGCAACGCAATCGAACGCGATCAACAAGACCGGCAACTGATTTTCGCCGCCAGGGAAGCCCCCGATGTCCGCCCCGATCTCCAACGTACGACCCGCCCCGGACGCCGTCCTGGCCGATATCGTCGACTACGTGCTGGATTACCGGATCGACAGCGCGCTCGCGCTGGAAACCGCGCGTCATTGCCTGATCGACACGCTCGGTTGCGGACTTGAGGCGCTTACCTACCCAGCCTGCACCAAGCTGATGGGACCGATCGTGGCAGGCACGATCGTCCCCAACGGCGCGAAGGTGCCGGGCACGTCGTTCCAGCTGGACCCGGTTCAGGCGGCCTTCAACATCGGCGCGATGATCCGCTGGCTCGATTTCAACGACACCTGGCTCGCCGCCGAATGGGGCCATCCGTCCGATAACCTCGGTGGCATTCTCGCGACGGCCGACTGGCTCTCGCGCACCGCCATCGCAGCCGGCAAAGCGCCGCTGACGATGAAAGACGTCCTGATCGCCATGATCAAGGCGCACGAAATTCAAGGCTGCATCGCGCTCGAGAACTCGTTCAACAAGGTCGGGCTCGATCATGTGCTGCTCGTCAAGCTCGCGTCGACCGCCGTGGTCGGCCAGCTGATCGGCCTTACGCGCGACGAGCTGATCAACGCGGTATCGCAGGCGCTCGTCGATGGGCAGGCGCTGCGCACCTACCGTCATGCGCCGAACACCGGTTCGCGCAAATCGTGGGCCGCCGGCGACGCGACCTCGCGCGCCGTGCGCCTCGCGCTGATCTCGAAGACCGGCGAGATGGGCTATCCGTCGGTGCTCAGCGCGAAAACGTGGGGCTTCTACGACGTGCTGTTCAACGGCAACGCGTTCCAGTTCCAGCGTCCGTACGGCTCGTACGTGATGGAAAACGTGCTGTTCAAAATCTCGTTTCCGGCCGAGTTCCACGCGCAAACCGCCGTGGAAGCCGCGCTCGCGCTGCATGTGCAGCTCGCCGCGCAGGGCCGGCGCGTCGAAGACATTCGCCGCATCACGGTCCGCACCCACGAAGCGGCGATTCGCATCATCGATAAAAAGGGTCCGTTGAACAATCCGGCTGACCGTGATCATTGCATCCAGTACATGATCGCGGCGCCGCTGATTTTCGGCCGTCTGACGGCTGCCGATTACGAAGATTCAGTCGCGCAGGACTCGCGTATCGATGCATTGCGCGCGAAGATGGAATGCGTCGAAGACCCACAGTTCACGAAGGACTATCACGACCCGGAGAAGCGGTCGATCGCCAACGCACTGACGATCGAATTCAACGACGGGTCGAAGTTCGGTGAAGTCGTAGTCGAATACCCGATCGGTCATAAGCGCCGTCGTGAAGACGGTATTCCGTTGCTGGTCGAGAAGTTCAAGACCAACCTCGCGCGGCGCTTTCCGGTCAAGCAACAACTGGCGATTCTCGACGTATCGCTCGACCAGGCCAAGCTCGAAGCGACGCCGGTCAATGAATACGTCGATCTGTACGTCATCTAGGTTGAGTACTGTAGTTCCGCGATCCAAACCAAGGAAAACACCATGGCCCACAACCTCCACAAAACGCTCAAGGAATTCGACAGCGGTTCCGGCAAAGGCAAGTTCTACTCCCTGCCGCAACTCGGCAAGGCTCTGAACCTCAAGATCGACCGCCTGCCGGTCTCGATCCGTATCGTGCTGGAATCGGTGCTGCGCAACTACGACGGCAAGAAAGTCGCCGAAGAACATGTCACGCAACTCGCGAACTGGAAGCCGACCGCGGCGCGCGTCGACGAAATTCCGTTCGTCGTGTCGCGCGTCGTGCTGCAGGACTTCACCGGCGTGCCGCTGCTCGCCGACATCGCCGCGATGCGCGGCGTCGCGAAGGCCATCGGCAAGAACCCGAAGTCGATCGAGCCGCTGGTGCCGGTCGATCTGGTCGTCGACCACTCGGTGCAGATCGACCACTTCCGCGAGAAGAACGCGCTCGACCTGAACATGAAGCTGGAATTCCAGCGCAACAACGAGCGCTATCAGTTCATGAAGTGGGGCATGCAGGCGTTCGACACGTTCAAGGTCGTGCCGCCGGGCGTCGGCATCGTTCACCAGGTGAACCTCGAGTACCTCGCGCGCGGCGTGCACAAGAAGGCCGACGGCGCGGACACCGTGTACTACCCGGATTCGCTGGTCGGCACGGATAGCCATACGACGATGATCAACGGCATCGGCGTGGTCGGCTGGGGCGTGGGCGGTATCGAAGCCGAAGCAGGCATGCTCGGCCAGCCGGTGTATTTCCTGACGCCGGACGTCGTCGGTGTGCACCTGAAGGGCAAGCTGATCGAAGGCGTGACTGCGACCGACCTCGTGCTGACGATCACCGAACTGCTGCGTAAGGAGAAGGTCGTCGGCAAGTTCGTCGAGTTCTTCGGCGAAGGCACGCGCTCGCTGTCGGTGCCGGACCGTGCGACGATCGGCAACATGGCGCCGGAATACGGCGCAACGATGGGCTTCTTCCCGGTCGACGAAAAGACCATCGACTTCTTCCACGGCACGGGCCGCACGGACGCGGAAATCGCGGCTTTCGAAAACTACTTCAAGGCGCAGGAGCTGTTCGGCATTCCGGGCGAAGGCGACATCGACTACACGAAGGTCGTCACGCTGGATCTCGCGACGGTCGCGCCGTCGCTGGCAGGCCCGAAGCGTCCGCAGGACCGCATCGAGATCGGCCACGTGAAGTCGACCTTCACCGACCTGTTCTCGAAGCCGGTCGCCGAAAACGGCTTTGCGAAGAAGGCCGCCGATCTCGACGCGCAATACACGACGAGCAACGGCGTCGACGTCAAGAACGGCGACGTGCTGATCGCCGCGATCACGTCGTGCA
Organism: Paraburkholderia tuberum STM678; assembly: GCF_902833905.1. Lineage (GTDB taxonomy): Bacteria > Pseudomonadota > Gammaproteobacteria > Burkholderiales > Burkholderiaceae > Paraburkholderia > Paraburkholderia tuberum. The sequence goes on from NZ_CADFGP010000002.1 coordinate 10,529, forward strand.
CGAACACGTCGAACCCGAGCGTGCTGCTGGCCGCCGGTCTGCTTGCGAAGAAGGCTGTCGAAGCTGGCCTGACGGTCGCGCCGCACATCAAGACCTCGCTGGCGCCGGGATCGCGTATCGTCACCGAGTACCTGACGAAGACCGACCTGCTGAAGTACCTCGACAAGCTCGGCTTCACGCTGGCCGCTTACGGCTGCACGACCTGTATCGGCAACGCGGGCGACCTGACGCCGGAACTGAACGACGCGATCACGAAGAACGACATCGTCGCGGCAGCGGTGCTGTCGGGCAACCGTAACTTCGAAGCGCGTATCCACCCGAACATCCGCGCGAACTTCCTCGCGTCGCCGCCGCTCGTCGTGGCATACGCGATCGCCGGCAACATCACGCGCGACTTGATGACCGAGCCGGTCGGCAAGGGCAAGGGCGGCAAGGACGTCTACCTCGGCGACATCTGGCCGACCAGCGAAGAAGTCAACGCGCTGCTGAAGTACGCGATGGATGCCGACGCGTTCCGCAAGAACTACTCGCAGCTCACGAAGAAGGGCGACCTGTGGAGCAAGATCGAGGGCGAAGAAGGTCAGGTCTACGACTGGCCGAAGTCGACCTACATCGCCGAGCCGCCGTTCTTCGGCAAGGACTTCTCGATGACGCCGGCTTCCAGCATCGCGCCGGTCAAGGGCGCACGCGCGTTGGGCATCTTCGGTGACTCGGTCACGACCGACCACATCAGCCCGGCAGGCTCGATCAAGGAAGACTCGCCGGCAGGCCGCTGGTTGAAGGAAAACGGCGTGCAAAAGGCCGACTTCAACAGCTACGGCTCGCGGCGCGGTAACCACGACGTGATGATGCGCGGCACGTTCGCGAACGTCCGTATCAAGAACCTGATGATCCCGGCGAAGGCGGACGGGTCGCGCATCGAAGGCGGCCTGACGATTCACCAGCCGAGCGGCGAACAGCTGTCCATCTATGACGCAGCGATGAAGTACATCGACGCCGATACGCCGACCGTCGTGTTCGCGGGCGAAGAGTACGGCACGGGCTCGTCGCGCGACTGGGCGGCCAAGGGCACGCAACTGCTGGGCGTGAAGGCTGTGGTCGCACGCAGCTTCGAGCGGATCCATCGTTCGAACCTGGTCGGCATGGGCGTTCTGCCGCTGCAGTTCAAGGGCTCGGATAGCGTGCAGTCGCTCGGCATCACCGGCGAAGAAACGTACGACATCGAAGGCCTCGGCGACGACTTCAAGCCGCAACAGGAAGTCACGCTCGTGATCCACGGCAAGGACGGCGACAAGCGCGTTCCGGTGCTGCTGCGTATCGACACGCCGATCGAAGTCGACTACTACAAGCACGGCGGGATTCTGCCGTTCGTGCTGCGCTCGCTGCTGGCTGCTTAAGCCTCGCGGCAACGCATACAGCCTCGCTGTTTTGCAGGGGCTGCGTCCTGTGGAGGGCGCAGCCGACTTTGAAGCCCGACCTCAGGTCGGGCTTTTTTTTATCGGCTCGCTGAACGCCACGGCTCGCGCGCCGCGCCGCGACTCCTCCATCACTTCAAGCCGAAATCGACCCGCGTCGTCGCACCCTTGTCCTTGATGTCGTCGGCATTCATCTTCGGCGCGACGATAAACACGCGGCTGCTGTCGATCTTGCCTTGCAGGTACTGCTGCACACTCTGCGCGCGCCGCTGCGCGAGTTGCCGCAAGCTCGCGTCGTCGATCGGCGCGTTGGCCGCGAGCGCGCTCTTCATGTCGTCGTCGGGCAGCGTCTTCGTCATGCCGATGAAGTTGTGCGGCTTCTTGAAGTCGGAGGACTTGTAGGCCTTGGTCAGATATTTGTCGTACTCTTTCTGATCGACCGTGACCGTCGACGGATCGACGCTCTCACCATTACCCACCGCGTCCTTGATCTTCTGCCGCTTGACCATCTGATCGACGTACTGCGTGCGCAGCGCCGGCTCGTCGACCTTCGGATCGACGCGTCCGATCAGGTCCATGCGGATCGACGGCTTGTCGGTGAGTGCCTTCACGATCGTGTCGAGTTTCTGCTTGTCGGCATCGGTGAGCGTCGCCGAGCCGGCCTCGAATTCGACGTAACCGAGGTCCTCACCATTGCCGCCGAACGCGTGCGCGATCAGCGAGAACGGCGCGGTCACCGCCTTTTCGAGCAGATTGAGCACCGCATGCCAGATCAGCCCGCCGATGCTGAACTCGGGGTTCGACAACGAGCCCGACACTGGCAGGTTCACGTCGATCTCGCCGCGCGAGTTCTTCAGCAGCGAGATCGCGAAACGCACCGGCAGTTTGGTCGCGGTGTCGTTGTCGATGTGATCGCCGAACGTCAGTTGATCGATGAACAGGTGGTTGTTCGCGTTCAGCTGGTCGTTCTCGAGCTTGTAATGCAGATCGACGTTGAGCTTGCCCTTCGTGATCGGATAGCCCGCGTATTTCGCCGAATACGGCGTCAGGTTGGTCAGCTCGATGTCGTGCGCGCTCGCGGTCAGATCGAGCGCCGGTTTCGCGATCAGCGGATTGATGGTGCCGCGGATCGTCAGCGGACCGTTGGCCGCGAGCTTCGCGGCCACGTCGACCGGCGCGGGCGTCGTCGATTCCGTACCGAACGCGCCGATCGTGCCCTGAATGGCGACAAGGTTCGCCGTGTAGTTCGGCTTGACGAAGTTGTCGGTATAGGTCACGCGGCCCTGCTGCAACACCAGTTGCCCGACGTGCATCTTGACCGGGTTTGCTGGCGGCGTCGCGGCCGTGGCGCTGGCGACGGCCGTGGCGGCAGGCTTGCCGGGCGTTGCAGCAGATGCCGCGACCGGCGCCGACGCCGCGACTGCCTCAGACACCGCCTCGGGTGTCAGCGGAATCGGGTGCGAGCCGCTCTTGTCGCGCGTCAGCGACTGCGTCGTACCGCCCTCGTGCGCGACCACATCCTTCAGATTCAGCTTGCCTTGCGCGTCGAGCAGTACACGGCCATAGAACTTCGAGAACGTCACGCGGCCCGCGTCGACGACGGTGCCGTGCTCGTCGTAATCGGCCTTCAGGTTCGACAGCGCGAGCGAGCCCCAGCCCGCGAACGGGTCCGACGTCACCTTGTCGAGCATGCGCACGGCGACGAGCGCCATGTCGCCGCGAAAGTTCGCTTTCAGCGACTTAGCCTGGGTGACCGCGAGATCGCCGTTCGCGTTCAGCAGCGCGCTTGCGAGCGTCGCGTTCAGCTTGCTGCCGAAGTACGGCTCGAACGCGGCCGCGTCGAGCTGGTTCGCGTTGATCTTGACGGCCAGCTTTAGCGGCGTCGCGGTCACGTCGCCCTTCACAGCGAGCGTGCCCTTCTTGTTCAACGTCGCCTGCAGGTCGACCGGCAGCGGACGGCCCAGGTCGTCGCTGATCTGCCGCACCTTCAGCTGCACCGGCGTAAAGCTCAGCTTGACCGGCTGCGGCGTCGTGTTGTCGGTGAAATCGGCGGTCGCGTCTTTGAGCGTCAATTCGGCGATCTTGTAGCGCCATGCGGGACCTTCGGCCTGCGCTTGTTTCGCCGCGTGGATCGCCGTGCGCTCCGTCGCCTGTTGATGCGCCCTCGCGAGCGCATTCAGATTGATGGTGCCGTCCTTCAGGCGCTGCGCGTCGACCGCGAGACCGGTTACGTCTACGCTCGTCACGTCGGCCGTGCGCGCCGCGACGTCGACCTGTTTGACTACCACGTTGCCCTGCGCGAGCGAGATCACCGGCGTCTTGCCGCCGCGCGCCGCGAGCTTCACCGCCTGCATGTCCAGCTGCGTGTCCGCGACCGTCAGCGCCATCGGCGACTTCGACCAGTTCGCGTCGATATTCGTCGTCGCGGACAACGCACCGTCGAGCACCTGCGCGGACGTCGCGGTATCCAGATACGGCTGCAACGGCGGCAGCTTCAGCGACTTCAGATCGAGCTTCGCGCTCGCCGTCTTCGCCGCGAGGCCGACCGTGCCATCGGCGGCGAGCGAACCGCCAATGTTCTTCAGGTTCGTGTTCAGCGTGTAGTGCGCTGGCGCCGACGCGAGCGTCGAGAAATCGGTCAGCGTAACCGCGAGGTTTTGCAGCCCGGCTTCTACCGGATGCGACACGGCTTCGTCGTGTACGTTCACGGTGCCGTCGTTGAGTGTGAAACGTTTGATCGCGACGTCGAACGGCGGGGCCGCCTTTTCGGCGGCGGTGGTTTTGGCGTTGGCATTCGCGTCCGCGGTTTCCTTTGCCGTGGTTTTTTCCGGCGCGGGCGCGAACATATGCTCGACGCTCAATACGCCGTCCTTGTCGCGCGCGAGGCTCGCGCTCGGCGCGTCGATGCGGATATCGTCGAAGTGATAGATGCTCTTCAACGGTTCGAGCGATGCCGCCGCCACATGCACGGCGCGCGCCGCGAAAAACGGCGCCTTGCCCTGATCCTGCACGTTGACGTCGTTCAGATCGACGGTGCCGGCGACGCGCAGCGACGGCGTGTCGTTCGACATCTCGAAGTTCAGCTTCAGGTCGGTGGACAGCTTGCCCGACTGCACGATCACCGGCAGCTTCGACGGCGCGTAAGACACCAGCTTCGGCACGTCGAGCTCGCTGAAGCGCAGCGACACTTCCGACTCGCGCGATGCCGCGAACGGCTTGGTCCTGCCGTCGATCGCGAGCTGACTGTCGCCGTCGATGCGCGCGCGCAGCAACGGCTCGACGAAGATATCGGTCTTCGACGGCAGCGTCGCGATGAACGGAATGCCGAGCTTCCATTGATCGATCACGTGGCTCGTGCCGAGCAGCCGGTCGTCGAACCTGATCTGGCCGTTTTCGACGCGAATGTTGGAGACGGAGAACTGCGTCGGCTTGCTATTCGGTTTTGCCGGCTGATTCGCGAATTTCTCGATCAGGTCGCTGAAATTGAAGTGCTGCGCATCGAGGCGAACGATATGAAAGCGCGGCGAATCGACCTGCACTTCGTCGACGATGGGCGCGCCGCGAAACAGCGAACTCCACGACGGCTTCACGATGAGCCGCGAAATATCGACGAAGTCGCCCGCGCCGCCGCGCTCGCCGATATGCACGTTGTCGGCCTCGAAACGCAGTGTGTACGGATTGAGCGCGATGCGGCCGATCGACGCCGGCCGGTCGAGCTGCTTGCTCAGTTGCTGGCTGGCGATGTGGCGAATCAGCGGCGGCGCCGCGAAAAAACCGAGCAGGCCGAACAGGACGACGAAGATCAGCAGACCGACGAGAATCCGTCGCGTACGGCGCGACTGCGCGACTGCGCGCACGGTCTGTATGGAGAAGGCTAACGATGCTTTATTGAGGCTTGCCATGCTCGATGTGGAGGAATGCGGCGGCAAGCCCGCCGCGAAAAACAGAGATCCCGCAAGCGGCAGTATAAGGCGTGAATCAATGGTTAGACAGGAATGTCAGGCCCGCCTTGACGATTCGTGCTGCTGACTGACTGGCTTTCCCGCGAACGAGATTTTCGCGAGCGTCAGATAACGAAACCGGCCGGCGCGCGGTTTGCCCGCGCGCCGTTCACATCATTGCCGCACGACCGGGGGTGGCTGCCAGCTGCCGTCGGTGGCTTGCGGCTTCGGCGCATACAGGCGTAGCACCAGTTGCATGTCCGCGCGCGGTGCGGGCAGCCAGTTACCGGTTCGGCTGCGCGTCGACGACACGACCACGTCGAGCGAACCATCGCGATTGCGGCGCGCGCCATTGCGATCGCCAACCGCGAGCCGCGCCGGCGCGTTCTCGCTCAGCGCGCCATCCTTCGTATACGCGGTGATCGTCCAGAAACCGCGCACCGGCGGCAGCTGGTTCGCCGCGAAGTGGATCACATAGCGATTCGCGCCGTTCAGCGTGTTGCCGTCGCTGTCCTGCGTGACGAACGCGCGTACTTCGTCGTCCTTCGTACCGAGGCCCAACTGTGTGCTCGCCGCATACGCGCGCAATCCATAGTCGGGACCGTAGTTGCCGACGGCATCGCCGAACCAGCTCCAGCCGTTCGCGCTCAGCAGATTCGACGGCGGCGTCGCGACGCGATCGCGACCGTCGGCGAGACCGGTCGCGAGCGCATCGGATGACTTAGGCAGCTTCACAGGATCGCCCGGCGTCACGCCGAGATCGGCGAGAAATTTGAGCGCGTGCGGATCGGCCGGTGTCGGCGGATTGTCAGGCAACGCGTCGGCGAGACGGCCGAAGAAGCCGCTCGCGTCGAGCGCGGCGACCTGCTGCGCCGGCGTGCCGCTCGGGCCCGCGACGCCGCTTGCGTAACCGGGCGGCGGCACCGCCGGCTCCGCGTCGCCGACGAACACGCTCAGCGGCTCCAGACGGATCGCGTGCTGCAGCTTGCGCACCGCGTTCAGATCGCGCGCGCCGTTCGACTGGATGCGCACGCTGATCCATGCGTTGCGCGTCGGCACTTCGACGCGCTTTGCGCCCTTCGGCAGCTCGCCCTTCCAGCCCGGTGCGACGAACGCGATCGTCTGCGCGCGCAAGCCCTTCACGGTGCCCGTGCCCGCGGCGAACTGCGGCCCGGTCGACCACGCGACGTTGGTCCACATGTCGAGCACGCGCGCATCGACATAACGGCCATGCGAATCAGGTAGCGCCAAGATCACCGGCTCGGCGGCAAGGTCGAGCCAGCCGGTCGAGTCGAGCGTGTCGAGGCTCGGCTGCGGCGGATTGGTCGCGCCGATCGGCGGCAGCGCCTGCGCGTGACGCAGCGTGTTGAAAGGCGCCTGACCCGGCTCGGTGCCGACCGCCGCATCGCGCGCGGCGCTCATCAGCACGAGCGGATAGCCGAATACGTAGGAGTCGGCGACTTCGTCCTTGATCCAGCCGGTGCGTTGTTGCGTCGCGGTGGGGGTCGACGCACAGCTGGCCAGCAGTGCCAGACCCGCGAGCGACGCGCAGGTTCGTTGAAGCAAAAACAGTTCTCGGAGATTTTTTATCATTCGTTCAGAGTGCGGAACGTGCAGTCCTATGGGGGATGCCGGTGTGCAGCGCCTGGTGCATGCGCGGTTCTCCCGAAACACTGCGCAGCGAGTCCGCGGATTGCGATTCCGACAACATCGCGTTGTATCGTATCCTTGCTAGTCAGGCAAGCACAAAGCGGGGAATTGTGGCTGACAGCGCGCAGGCGCGTCACCGATGTGACAATCGGCGTCGCTGTCACATTATGTTCCCGCGCCAACGGCTCGCGCGAGCGCGCCATGCTTTTTTGATTCGCGCATTCGTCGATCCGACAGCTTGGCCGTTCGCCTCCACTCTTTCGTCGTCCTGCATTCGGAATACTTCAATGTACATGCCCGCCCATTTCGAAGAGAACCGTCCAGGGGTTCTTCATCGCCTGATCGCCGAGCACCCGTTCGGCGCGCTGATTACGCACGGCCCCAACGGGCTCGATGCGAATCATCTGCCGTTCGAGGCGCAGGCGGATGCGGCGGATTCGTCACGTCTGGTGCTGCGCGCGCACGTCGCGCGGGCGAACCCCGTCTGGCAGGAAGCCGCGACCCATCCCGAAGCGCTCGTGATCTTCCAGGGGCCGACCGCCTATATTTCCCCGAGCTGGTATCCGAGCAAACACGAAACGCACAAGCAGGTGCCGACCTACAACTATATGGTCGTGCATGCACATGGCAGGATCGTGGTGCATGACGATGAATCGTTCGTGCGCGGTCTCGTCGCGCGACTCACGCGCGAGATGGAAGCCGGCGAGCCGGTGCCATGGAAGATGGGCGACGCGCCCGCTGACTACATCGCGCAGATGCTCGGCGCGATCGTCGGTATGGAGATCGAGGTAACGCGGCTCGTCGGCAAATGGAAGCTCGGGCAGAACAAGGCGGCCGAAGACCGGCGCGGCGCCGCGCAAACGCTGCTCGCGCGCGACGGCGATCAACAGAAGGCGGTGGGACAGGCGATGCTCGATGCGCCGCCGGCGTTCTGACGGCGGCCGGATAATCAGCCTTGACCTTCCCGTCATGGGAAGGTCGATACTGGATTCACGATGCGGCCCAATGCCGCCACGAGCCTCGCCTGCCATGACCGCACTTGCCAACCCGCAGCGTCCCGCCGACGCTGCCGCTTCTTCTTCGCCCACGCGCGTCGTCGAACTCGATATCGGCGGGATGACTTGCGCGTCTTGCGCGAGCCGCGTCGAAAAAGCACTGACCAAGCTGCCGGGAGTGGCGCGCGCGTCGGTGAATCTCGCGACCGAGCGCGCCCGCGTGGAAAGCGACGCGACGCTCGGGCCTCAGCAACTGGCCGATGCCGTGCGCAAGGCCGGATACGAAGCGACGCCGGTCGCGAACGCCGAGTTTGCCGCGCCAAGCGCGACGCAAACCGCGACACCCGCCGCGACGCCGGGAACCATTGAACTGGAGATTGGCGGCATGAGCTGCGCAGCCTGCGCGTTGCGCGTCGAAAAAGCGCTCGCGAAGGTGCCTGGGGTCGCGCGCGCGTCGGTCAATCTGGCGACCGAAACCGCCACCGCTCATCCGCAAGGCACCGCATCCGCCGATAGCGGCGCGCTGATCGCCGCCGTCAGGAAAGCCGGCTACGAAGCGACGCTGAGCGCGCCGCCCGCTGCAGCCGCTCCAGCCGAGACAACGGCCGCTATCGCCGCGTCCGGCGACGAAAGCGACATCCTCGACACGACCCACGCCCCCGTCGTCGACCGCAAACGGATTCAAACCCGCCGCGACCTCGCGAGCGTCGTTGCGTCCGCGCTGCTGACGCTGCCGCTCGTCGCACCGATGTTCGGCGAATGGTTCGGCCTCCACGCGATGCTGCCAGCCTGGCTGCAATTCGTGCTCGCGTCGATCGTGCAGTTCATATTCGGCGCGCGCTTCTATCGCGCAGCCTGGCGCGCGGTGCGCGCCGGCGCGGGCAACATGGACCTGCTGGTCGCGCTCGGCACATCGGCGGCGTACGGCATCAGCGTCTACGAACTCGCGATGCATCCGGCCGACACGATGCATCTGTACTTCGAGGCATCGGCGGTCGTGATCACGCTGGTGCGCTTCGGCAAGTGGCTCGAGGCGCGCGCCAAGCGCCAGACCACCGACGCGATCCGCGCGCTCAACGCGCTGCGCCCCGAGCGCGCGCGCATCCGCGACGGCGCCGGCGAACGTGAGGTGCCGCTCGCGCAGGTGCGGGTCGGCACCGTCGTGATCGTGCGGCCGGGCGAGCGCGTACCGGTCGACGGCGCGGTGCTCGAAGGCCGCACGCATATCGACGAAGCGCTGATCACCGGCGAAAGCCTACCGGTGCCGAAACAGACCGGCGACGCCGTTACGGCCGGCTCGATCAACGGCGAAGGCGCGCTCGTGGTGACGACCACCGCGATCGGCGCGGAGACCACACTGGCGCGCATCATCCGGCTCGTCGAAAGCGCGCAGGCCGAGAAGGCGCCGATCCAGCGGCTCGTCGACCGCGTCAGCGAAGTCTTCGTGCCGACGATTCTCGCGCTCGCCGCGCTGACGCTGATCGGCTGGCTGCTCGCCGCCGCGGGCGCGCAAACCGCGATCCTGAACGCGGTCGCGGTGTTGGTGATCGCCTGCCCGTGCGCGCTCGGCCTCGCGACGCCCGCCGCGATCATGGCCGGCACCGGCGTCGCCGCGCGCCACGGCGTGCTGATCAAGGACGCGGAAGCGCTGGAAATCGCGCATCGCGTGTCGATTGTCGCGTTCGACAAAACCGGCACGCTGACGCTCGGCCAACCATCGGTAACGGCGTTCGAGCCGATCGGCGGCTTGAGCCGCGACCAAGCGCTCGCGCTCGCGGCGGCGGTGCAGCGGCATAGCGATCATCCGCTCGCGCGAGCGGTGATGCGCGCGCACGAGGCTCAGCTCGGGCAAATGGCCGGCGAACACAAGGGCGGGCCAAGCGCCACCGCCGCTCGCGCCGTCGCCGGCCGGGGCGTCGAAGCCGACGTCGACGGCCGCACGCTCGCCCTCGGCAGCACGCGCTGGCTGCGCGAGCTCGACCTCGCGCTGCCGAGCGCGCTTGCCGCGCGCGCGCAGGCACTCGAAGCGGCCGGCAACACGGTGTCGTGGCTGATGACGCGCGCGCCTCACGCCCCCGAAGCGCTCGCGCTGATCGCGTTCGGCGACACGGTGAAGCCGACCGCGCGCGCGGCCGTCGCGCGGCTCGCGCAGATGGGCATCCGCAGCGTGCTCGTGACTGGCGACAACCGCCGCAGTGCGGCGAGCGTCGCGCGGGCGCTCGGCATCGACGAATTCCACGCCGAGGTGCTGCCCGACGACAAGGCCCGCGTGATCCGCGACCTGAAGATGCGCCACGCCGGCATCGTCGCGATGGCGGGCGACGGCATCAACGACGCGCCCGCGCTCGCCGCCGCCGACATCGGCATCGCGATGGCCAGCGGCACCGACGTCGCCATGCACGCCGCCGGCATCACGCTGATGCGCGGCGACCCGGCGCTCGTCGCCGACGCGATCGACATCTCCCGCAGAACCTGGCGCAAGATCCAGCAGAACCTGTTCTGGGCATTCGTCTACAACCTGATCGGCATTCCGCTGGCCGCGTTCGGCTTGCTGAATCCGATGCTCGCGGGCGCGGCGATGGCGATTTCGAGCGTCAGCGTCGTCACCAATGCGTTGTTACTGCGGACGTGGCGAAGCGCGCCCGGCCGAACCGTCGATCCGGTGCGCTGAGCAACGCAGCGACACCTTTCGCATTCCGCCTCGTCCTTCTTTCGGGGGCCCGTTGTGGCCCCTTTCATCCCATTACGGGCGGCTTTCAGTCGCCCTAAAGCCGCCGTCTCCCGAGCCGTAAACCAGTAAATCGATGCCGTTCGCGGCCATGCCCGCCCCGCGCGTCGCCTGTCCCCTTTTCGCGCCTGCCCATGAACTCTCTCTTCTTGCGCCGCGCCAGCGTCGGCGCGCGGCTTGCCGTGCTCTCGTGCGTGCTGGTCGCGTTGATTTTCAGCACCTTCGCGTGGGCGTTCGCGCACGCCGCCGGCGACCAGGTGCGCGACCAGGTGCTCGCCCGCATCGCCGAAAAAGACCGCTCGATCGCCGCGATGATCGAGCTGTTCGACAAGGCGCTGTCGGCCGAAGTCGATCGGTCGATGGCGCTGTTCGCGAGCTTCCTGCCCACCGACTTCTCGCTCGACGACACGCAGAAAGTCGACATCGGGAGCACCGCGACGCCGACTTTCAAGGCCGGCGGCAAGGTGCTGAATCTCGACTTCACAATTCCCGACCAGTTCCTCGAACGCAGCGGCGCGGTCGCGACCGTGTTTGCGCGCAGCGGCGACGACTTCGTGCGCGTGACCACCTCGCTGAAGAAGCAGGACGGCACCCGAGCGGTCGGCACGCTGCTCGACCGCAAGGGGCCGGCGTATGCGCCGCTGCTCGCAAACCGCTCATACACCGGCCTCGCCATGCTGTTCGGCAAGCGCATGATCACGCAGTACCGGCCGATCGCCGACGCGAGCGGCCGCGTGATCGGCGCGCTGTTCGTCGGCGTCGACGTGGACAAAGAGATCCAGTCGGTCCAGGACGGCATTCACGCGCTGAAGATCGGCGCGAGCGGCTATTACTTCGTGCTCGACGCGTCGAGCGGCGCGGAGCGCGGCAAGCTGCTCGTGCATCCGGCCGCCGCGGGCCAGAAAGCCGACGACGCCAACGCGCCGTATCAGCGCATGCTCGACATGAAGCAGGGCGAGCTCGACTACCGCTCGGCCGACGCGACGCTCGGCGAGAGCGACGCGCGCGACAAGTTCGTGTCGTTCGTCACGGTGCCGGAGTGGCAGTGGCTCGTCGGCGGCGTCGCGCCGCGCGACGAAGTGATGGCCGAGGTCGTGCGCACCCGCAACGCCTTCCTGCTGCTCGGCCTCGCGCTGGTCGGCCTGTTCGCGATCGTGTTCCTCGTCGCGGTGCGGCGGCTCGTCAGCCGTCCGCTCGACGAAGCCGCGCGTGCGTCGGAGCGTCTCGCCGCGGGCGATCTGAGCGTGCGCGTCGCGCAGCACGGCCGCGCGCGCGCCGACGAGATCGGCCGCCTGATGCTGGCGATCGACGGCATCGGCGAAGGCCTCGCGCGCATCGTCGCGCAGGTGCGCAACGCGTCGGCCGACATGTCGGCGGGCACCGAGAAGATCGCCACCGGCAGCGGCAACATCGCGATGCGCATCGCGACCCAGGCGAGCAGCCTCGAAGAGACCGCGGCGAGCATGGAGCAGATCACGTCGACCGTGCAGCAGAATGCCGATCACGCGACCGAAGCGAACACCCTCGTCACCCACGCCGCCGACGCCGCGCTCGAAGGCGGCCGCGCGGTCGAGCGCGTGGTGTCGACGATGGGCGAGATCGGCCGCTCGTCGCAGAAGATCGCCGAGATCACGACGGTGATCGAGGGCATCGCCTTCCAGACCAACATCCTCGCGTTGAACGCGGCCGTCGAAGCGGCGCGCGCGGGCGAGCACGGCAAGGGCTTCGCGGTCGTCGCGTCGGAAGTGCGCGCGCTCGCGCAGCGCAGCGCGGCGGCGGTGAAGGAGATCGAGGGGGTGATCGCGGCGTCGAGCGCGAACGTCGACAGCGGTTTTCGCATTGCCGAAGAAGCGAGCGCGACGATGCAGGGAATCGTCACTCAGGTCGGTCAGGTCCGCGCGATCATGAGCGAGATCAATGTCGCGTCGCGCGAGCAGTCGGGCGGCATCGAGCAGGTCAACCTGGCGGTCACGCAGATCGGCGAGGCGACGCAGCAGAATGCGACGATCGTCGTCGATGCGCAAGCCGCGGCGGCCGAGTTGCGCGAGCAAGCTGCGCGGCTCGCGCAGCTGGTCAGCGTGTTCAAGCTCGAAGGCGAGCGCGGCTGACGGATCTGCTTAATGTGGACGGCGGCGGACGGCGGCCGCCGCGCTCAGAACTCGACGTCCAGTTCATCGATCTCCTCGACCTCCTGACGCGCGAGCGCGATCCACTCGCGCATTTCGGGCAGCGCCATGATGCGCTGCCCGTATTCGACCATATCCGGATCGAGTTGCACGTCATAGGTCACGAAACGCGTAACCACCGGTGCGTACATCGCGTCCGCGGCGGTCCGCTCGCCGAACAGGAACGGGCCGCCGTACTCCTTCAGACATTCACGCCAGATCGTCACGATCCGCTCGATATCCGATTGCGCGCGCGCCCATACCTTGAAGCCCGGGAAATGCGCCTTCAGGTTCATCGGCAGCGCCGAACGCAACGACGCAAACCCCGAATGCATCTCGCCGCAGATAGAGCGGCAATGCGCGCGGGCGCGGATCTCGTGCGGCAACAGCGCGGCTTGCGGCTTCAGCTCGTGCAGATATTCGGCGATCGACAGCGTGTCCCAAACCTTGACGCCGTCGTGTACGAGGCATGGCACCAGAATCGACGGCGACAGCAGCAGTAGTTCGGCGCGCGTCGCGGGGTCGTCGATCGGCACCACGATTTCTTCGAACGGCAAGCCGCTGAACTTCGTCAGCAGCCAGCCGCGCAGCGACCACGACGAATAATTCCTGCTGCTTATCGTGAGCGTAGTATTTCCCATACGTGTGTCCTCCAGATCGGGCATCGCGCCGCGCGTGCCTGCACCCATGCACGCCGCGGTGCGCGCGCGCACCAAAACGCGGCAAGGCCGGCCCATTTCGCCTACGCATGCAAGTGATATGCCGACCCACGCAGATATGACGCGATACAGGGCAACGCGCGCCAGCGCCTGGCGCACCACTTGCTTTTATTCGAGTTCCTGTCTTTCCAGCGCATTCAAGTGAAAGTATGAATCTGTTCGCCTATCCTGCCTATCAGGCCTGCGCCGACCTGCTGCTACCGTTGCGGCACGGCGCGGCGCTGGCGAACCGTTCGCTCGATGCGTGGTCCGCATTCGCCGCTACGCCGCACGGACGCTCGCTGCGCGCGACGTGCGAACTTCTGATGCTCGGCGGACTCACGCCGAAGCGGCCGCCGTTCGGCATCGATAGCGTCGTCACCGAAGGCGAGCCGGTCGCGGTGGTCGAGGAAGTCGTCGCGCGCACGCCGTTCTGCTCGCTGCTGCATTTTCGCAAGGACGCCGTGCTTTCAACGCCGCAGCCGCGCGTGCTGATGATCGCGCCAATGTCGGGCCACTTCGCGACGCTGCTGCGCGCAACCGTGCGCACGATGCTGACCGAGCACGACGTCTATATCACCGACTGGCACAACCCGCGCGACGTGCCGCTCGGCGAAGGCCGCTTCGGCTTCGATGAATTCGTGCGCCACGTGATCGACTTCACCGCGACGATCGGGTCCGGCACGCATCTGCTCGCGGTCTGTCAACCGACCGTCGCGGCGCTCGCCGCCGTCGCGCTGATGGCCGCCGACGACCATCCCGCGCAGCCGGCCAGCATGACGCTGATGGCCGGCCCGATCGACACGCGCACCAATCCAACGCGCGTCAACGAACTGGCCAGGAGCCGGCCGATCGAGTGGTTCGAGCGCAATCTGATCAGCGCGGTGCCGTTCGGGTTTGCCGGCGCGCAGCGTCGCGTGTATCCGGGTTTCGTGCAGCTGGCCGCGTTCATGGCGATGAATCCGAGCCGCCACGCCGACTCGTTCGAAACGATGTACTACGAGCGCGGCAAGGGCGATCCGCAGAAAGCCGACACGATTCGCACGTTCTACGAAGAGTACTTCGCGACGATGGATCTGACCGCCGACTTCTATCTGGAGACCGTCGACACCGTGTTCCAGCAGCATGCGCTGCCGTTACGCGCGCTCGAAGTCGAGGGGCGTCTGGTGGAGCCGTCGAAGATTCGCCGCACCGCATTGCTGACCGTGGAAGGTGAAAAGGACGATATCTGCGCGGTCGGTCAGACGCTCGCCGCGCAGGACATGTGCGATCGTCTGCGGCCGTATCTGAAGACGCATCACGTGCAAACGGGCGTCGGCCACTACGGCGTGTTCAGCGGACGTCGCTGGGAGCGGGAGATTTATCCGCGCGTGCGGGCCGTGATTTACGACAATGAACCGCGCGCGGTGCTCGTCAGCTCGCGTGCGCGCCCGATCCAGCCGGTGCCCGCGGCGATTGCGGCGGAAGTCACGGCGGCCGCGCCGGTCGCGGCTGCGGTCGTCGAGGTTGAAGTGGATGCGCCCGTGGGCGGGAGCGGCAACAGTGACTCCGCGGCAATAACGTCCGCGCAGTCCCCACGCAAGCCGCCGCCGGTGACACCCTGAGCGATCCGCTACTCAGCGGAAGCCGCTGAGGGCCAGTTCAGGCCGTTGGCCGGATCATCTGGAACATCTCGCCGATCTGCGCATAGTCGGCGCGATAACCCGCGCGCATGATCGGCTGCGCGGCGTGCGTGTCGAACAGGCCGTCCTTCAGATACGCGTCGTCGATATGCACGCCGACCACCTGGCCGAGCGACAGATAGTTGTCCATCGGCTTGCCGTCGACATCATGCAGACGCACGATCTGCAGCAGCTTGCATTCGAGCGCCGCCGGCGATTCGGCCACGTGCGGCACCGCCACGTTGCGGCCCGGCGCCGGCGTGAGCCCGGCCAATGCGAACTCGTCGACGTGCGGCGCGACCGGCGCCGACGAGCGGTTCATCTGCTCCGCGAGCGGCCGGGTGGCGAGATTCCAAACGAATTCGCCGGTCGCCTCGATGTTGGCGAGGCTGTCCTTGCGGCCCTCGCTGCTAAAACCGATGATCGGCGGAAAGGTCGCGAACGCGCCGAAAAAGCTGTATGGCGCGAGATTGAGCGTGCCTTCGGCATCGCGCGACGAAATCCAGCCGATCAGCCGCGGCGCGACGATCGCCTTGAAAGGATCGTGCGGGAGGCCGTGACCGGCGGCGGGGTCGTAGAAGTAGTGAGGCATGAAGTGGCTTGGGGCTGGCTTGGAGTTGATTTAGGTTCGCTTGCGACGCGTGTGGCAGTTAGCGCGAAAAGCGGCGGAGTACCAGGCACGGAACGGCTATTTATACCGCACTAGCCGCGCCCGATCACGCGCTTGCGCCCGTCCTTTACCCGCGCGATGCGCGCTTCATCCCAGTCATGAAACCCCGCGCCGCTGCGCACGCCGACACGCCCCGCGTCGACCTGCGCGCGCAGCAGATCGATCACGTCCTCGTCTTTCGCGAGTTTCGGCATCAGATGCGACGCGATGTCGACGAACGTGTCGAGTCCGCCCATGTCCGCGCCCTCGAATGGTCCGACGATGCCCCAGCGACGTCCCAGCGAAGCTTTCATCACGCGATCGACGACCTCGGGCGTCGCTGCCCCCGAACGCACGATGTGCAACGCCTCGCGCAGTACCGCGAACTGCAGCCGATTACCGACGAAGCCCGGAATCGCCTTCGCGAGCACGACCGGCTCCATGCCGATCGCGCTCATCAGTCCGGCGGTTTGCCGCACGACTTCAAGCGCGGTCTCGGTGCCCGGCACGACCTCGACGAGCGGAATCATGTGCGGCGGGTTCCAGAAATGCGCGATCACGAAGCGTTCTTTCGCGCGCAGCGGGATGGCAAGCTGGTCGGGCGGGAAGCCGCTGGTGTTGCTCGCGAGGATCGCATCATCGGCGAGCAGGCTGGTCAGCGTCGCGTAGAGGCGGTGTTTGGGTTCGAGCACTTCGGGAATCGCCTCGATCACGAAGCGCGCTTGCCCGATCGCATCGAGTTGCGCATTGGTTTCGATGCGCGCGAGCGCCGCCTGTTTGGCAGCATCGTCGATACGGCCCGCGTCGATCAGTTCGTCGAGCACGGCTTGCGCTTTCGGCGCGACGCTCGCGAGTCGCGCCGGATCAACGTCGTGAACGATCGTCCGGTATCCATGCAACGCGGCCTGCGTCGCAATGCCGACGCCCATCAGTCCCGTGCCCACCACCCCTATCGCTACATCCTGTGTCGTCTTGTCCACACGCGCTCCCGCTGCCGTTGATGAAAGCCCCGAAGCATAGCGCAGCACGCGCAATACCACGGTCGGACTCGCACGTCCAAATGCGACGAAGCCGGCCTTCCCCTCGAGGGAAGACCGGCTTCGTGGACTTACGCCGCCTGTTGCGACGCCATCAGGCGCGCTTTAGTAGCGCGGGGGCGGGGTGCGGTGATCGTCGCCGCGGTGGTGCGGATCGTAGTCGTGCGGATGATGGCGCATCCACTCGTCGTGCTCCCAGTAGCGGTGGCCGTCCCAGTAACGATCGCCGTGCCAGCCGATGTTGATCGACACGCCCACCGGCATCATATGCGGTTGGCCGTACACGACTGGTGCCGGACCGTGTTCGACGATCACGCGGTCTTGCGCGAATGCGCTACCAGCCGCGACGAGTGCGCCGCCCGCGAGCAGCGTTGCGATCAGCGAGCGCGATGCCTTGCCAAAGTTTTTCATAATGACCTCCCGTCAAAGTTTTATTCCAGGCCAGCGTCCGTGTTTGCTCGGATCGTGCGATTCGCTTCGTTCGCTTCGCTTGTGAGCCGAACCAGACGCCGTACGCTTGAGACTCACTTTAGCGGCCCGAATCGCGTGAAGACGTTAGCACTTGTAAGCGAGCATTTCATAGATGGGGCCTGTTGATGGAAGCGCGGTGTCGCTTTCGCGCTTCATTCAACGAAGGTTTACGGGCAATGCTTTCATTCGACTCGCTGAATCAGCGCGAAAGGTGGTTACATTCATTTCGGCCCCGAAATAATTCGCAAGGAGTCGGACAGACACTGGGGCCTGGCGCTGATACGTCTGTCTCGTCGCGCAATGGTGCATCGCGATAAGAGAGCCCCAAAAAACAAAAAGCCACGATCCGCATTTCGCGAATAGTGGCTCAATGAAAAGCGCACTCGGGGTGCGCGCCCCGGCGCGTTGTCGCGCGCTCGGGAGGGTGCGGCTGGTTTTTAGTCCGTCAGCTTGATGCCGAACAGCGTGGCCTGCGCGCGGCGCAGACGCTCTGCTTCACGGGCACGCGCTGCGTACGAGTAGTCCGAATCCAGCGGCAGATGGGGCGACGCAAAGAGGTCGCTGACCTGTTGGAACAGTGCAAAGATGTAGCTCATGGCGACTCCCGGTTAGTGACTGCGTTGCTAGGGTTTTCCCTTAGTTGTGATTATAGGGGTTTTCCCTAGAGAAAAGCTAGTGCACTGCAGCAAATTTTCGCTGCGGCGGGTTGCCGCGATGTCATTGGGCCGGGAGGCGTTGCATCGCGACAACGTCCCCGATTTAGTGACTCGGCGGCCGCCGGTGCGAAGCGGGAGCGTGCCTCGCGCGCGTCGGCGTCGCGCTGGGCTGTAGGGGCGCGGCGGGGGGCGCTGCGGTGGGGGTCGTGGCGGCGGGCGCCGAGGCGGCGTTCGCTGTCGCCGCATGCGCGTCGAGCAGGCTCACCATCGCCGCTTGCTGGTTCTGCATCATCTGTTCGATGCGGTGTTGCTGGGCCGTCGTCTCGCGCGTGAGGCGCATCAGCAGCAGCGTCTGCGCGATGCCGATCGCCACTGTCACCAGCAGCGCACCGACCACGATCGACAGCATCCATTTCACGCGCCGCGAATGATCGGTCGCGGCGCGGCGTTGATCGGCGATCACGCCATAGAGCGCATCGACCGTATCGGCGAACGCGGTGGCACGCGCGCGGTCGAGTTCCGGCTCCGAGCGTAGCGCGGTGGCGGCCGCGTCGGTGCGGCGCGCGTCACGCGAGGAAGTGGCGAATCCGGCGTGGTTGTCTGCGGACGAGGACCGGGGTGTCGTCAACTGCGCGGTGGCGGAGAGCTTGTCGTCCTGTTTCGTGGTCACGGCCTCTGGCGAGGCGGATTGCGTACGCGTCGCGGGCTCGTCGGCGGACTGGCTCATGCTACTGCCGTCGGTCGCAGCGGACGTTGCAAGCGAAGCCGGGGCGGTAGCCGCCGCTGCATCGCGCGATGCCGTCGCGGCTTTCGCGAACGTCGCGGCGAAACGCTGCTGTGGCTTGCCCGCGCCCGCCGTCGCAGCCGACTCCGCTTCGGCCGCCTGGCGCAACGCGGTCACGCTGCGCGCGACGGTCGCGGCGGCCATCGCCGAACTGGGCGGCGCGGATGGCTCACGCGACGTTGCCGCGGGCTTGTGGTCGGTGTTTGCTGCGGCGTTCGGCGCTGAGCCGTCGGGGGCGCCGTTCGCGGGCTCGTTTGCGGGCTTGTTTGCAGACGCATCCGCAACCGCCATCACCGGCTCGACGTCAAACCCGCTCAACAGCCCGTTCACCGGCATCGGCGCATCCAGCTTCGCCGCACGCGGTGCGCGGCGCGCAGTTTTGTCGAGCGACCCGTGTTCATCGAATACGCCGACCGCCTGCAGCACCACGTCCGGCAGTTCAAAGCCGTGCAGCGTGCCTTGGCGGACGTCGATATTCATCGCCTCGAGCGTCGCGCGGGTCGGATCGTCGGGGAACAGGTCGAGCGTGCTGTCGTCGCGCGCGACGCCGCTCAGTTGCGCGAGGCGTTGCGCCGAGCGCGCCGCGCGCGCCAGCTTGTTTTCGGTTTCGGTGGAGACGGCGCCCTGGCGCTGCTTCTTCGAAGCGACGCGCGGGGGCATGGACTGCGGGGATGCTACGGAATCTGCCATAGAGGAAAAAGCGGTCGTCGCCAGGAACGGGGCGCCGGATGCCGCTTGTCATTGCCATTGGAATATTTAGAGCCAGCATTGTCGCATGGCGCTCCGCCCGTGCCGAAGCCATTCCCCGTCGATTTGCGCCCTTTCGCGCGCCTCGCGCCTTTCACGACCTCGCGTCGTCGCCCTGGAATTCCCGCACGCCCTCTCATTGCCGAAGGCGAGCGCAGATCGACTCGCATTCCGCATTCCGCATTCGACACGCGATGCAGCGTGATGATCACTTCGTCGCACTCGTTCACATCGTCGCTTTGCTGCATCACGAATCACGCGGACACGATCATGATGAGCGCCGAGCCCACGCAGACCAACATGTGCGTGCGCAAGCCCGCCGCCCACGACAACTGCTCCCGCTCGTAGCCGATCACGCTGCCGAGCATCGCGGCCAGCACGAGACGGGAGATGAGTTCGAGATTACCGGGCATCGTTGTTCCTCCTTATCCGAAATGAGCGGCGGCGGCAGCTCAGTGCGCCTCGCGTTGCGCATTCCATACGGCTCGTGCATCTGTCGCGCCTGATGCGTCTGTCGCCCCACGTCGGCGTCGAGCATTTCGGATGCTTGACCCAAGCTGTCAGCGCGAGGCGTTTGCTTTATGCTAGGCCGCACACCGCAGCAGTCTCGGCGAGCGGAATCGTGAACCGCCGCCCTGAACGCTGCCTCGACACACTGCGCGCGTTGCGCGCCCGAACCAACCGACGATGCCAAGCACGCCCCCTCCCCCTGCTTCGACGACCACCGCCGCGACCGCGCTGCGCGAGCACTTCGCGAACGTGGTGCTGCCGATGTGGCGCGGACCCGGCTTCAATCACGCGTTGCAGCTGCCCTACGAAGCGCTCGACGCCACCGGAGGCGAGCCGCTACCCGCGCAACGCTATCGGGCGATGGCATGCGCGCGGCAGCTGTTCACGTTTGCACAAGCGGGCGACATGGAACACGCGCGCGTGCTGTTCGATTCGCTGACCCGCACCTTTCGGGACGCCGATCACGGCGGATGGTTCTACAGCGTCGACGCGCTCGGCCTGCCGCTCGACACGACCAAGGACCTCTACACGCACGCGTTCGTCGTGTTCGCGTGCGCGGAATACGCGCGGCGCTCCGACGACCTCGACGCGCTGAAGCTCGTGCACAGCACGACCGCGCTGATCCAGTCGAACTTCGCGGCCGACGGCGATCTGTTCAACGCCGCGCTCAACCTCGACTTTTCGAAGGTCACCGCCACGCCGTTGCAGAATCCGCTGATGCACCTGACCGAAGCGTGGCTCGCCGCCTGCGAGGCGACGCGCGACAACGTCTTCGGCGCCGCGTTGCGCCGCCTCGCTGGCGCGGTCGCGCGACACTTCGTGCATGCGCCGAGCGGCTGTATCGCCGAATTGCCGATCGGCGCGAGCGGCAACCGTCTGGAGCCGGGACATCAGTTCGAGTGGTACTGGCTGGCCAGGCAGGCGGGCGCGCTGCTCGACGGCACGGGACTAACCGACGCGCTGGCGCGCGCCTTCACCTTCGCGCAGCAGCATGGTGTGGACCCGGACAACGGCGGCGTGTGCGCATCGCTCGACGAGGCTGGCAAGGTCAGCGACGCGACCCAGCGGATCTGGGCGCAGACGGAATATCTGCGCGCGCTCGCCAGTCACGACGATCCGGTTGTGCGCGCGGCGCTGCCGCAACAGATCGCACGTTTTCAGCGATGCTTTTTGCATGAACACGGCTGGTTCGAATGCAAGACATCGAGCGGCGAAATTGCACGTACGGACATGCCGTCAACGACGCCTTATCATCTGGCCACCGCCTACGCGGCGCTGCCTGTGGACGCCGAATTTCGAGCGGGAACTTAGCCGAATTTGGCCAGTGATAGATGAAGTTCCACGCTTGATCGCCTCAACAAAGTGCGGCACGCACGGACGAATGTCCGCCGCCGGGTCGCGAGAGAAATTTGATGTTGCTGGTAAACCCTGGCGCAAAAAAGTTCTCGTCAGACGTTCTCAAAGCGCGAAAAAACATCAAAACCGGGGAATACCCGGACGCAGGTTGATTGGCGTCTGTCATAAAGACGTGATACAACTCTCCCCTCGCGCTCGCTCTCGCATTGGTGCGATCGCGGTCGCGATGCAATACACAACATTTATTTGGATCAAAAATGGCAACAGGTACTGTTAAGTGGTTTAACGATGCAAAGGGCTTTGGCTTCATCACCCCGGACGACGGCGGCGAAGACCTGTTTGCACACTTCTCGGAAATCCAGTCTTCGGGCTTCAAGTCCTTGCAGGAAAACCAGAAAGTGTCGTTCGAAGTCAAGCAAGGCCCGAAGGGCAAGCAGGCTGCAAACATCCAGCCGGTCTAAGTTCCTTCGGGTACTTTGAGACAGACTTGGACGTCACGATAGGCGCCTCTACAGGCGCTTGCGTCTAATGCAAAATGGCTCGCTTTACGCGGGCCATTTTCTATTTCTGCGTCCGTTTTCAAGCGTCGCCGCTTTAAAGCGCATGCATTCCGGTTAATGCGAATTCTGCGTTTGCGACGGACAGTGCTCCGCGCTGTTGCGTACGCAACACACTTTCAGAAATTTCGAACACGGAAACGGCCTGTTTCAATTGCTCGGTTTGCTGATGTAGTGAAGCCGCCGCCGCCGCGGCCTGCTCGACGAGCGTCGCGTTCTGCTGCGTCATCTCGTCCATCTGCACGACCGCCTGATTCACCTGCTCGATGCCGGTGCTCTGCTCGAGCGACGACGCGCTGATTTCGGCCATCATCTGCGTGACGCGCGAGATCGACGCCGACACATGACTCATCGCTTCGCCGGCGCGCTCGACGAGCGTCGAGCCACCCTGAATCTCCGCGACCGATTCGCTGATCAGCGTCTTGATTTCCTTCGCCGACTGCGCGCTGCGTTGCGCGAGGCCGCGCACTTCGCCGGCTACGACCGCGAAGCCGCGGCCCTGCTCGCCCGCGCGCGCCGCCTCGACGGCGGCATTCAGCGCGAGGATGTTGGTTTGGAACGCGATGCCGTCGATCACAGAGATGATCTCGGCGATCTTGTCCGAGCTCTGCGCGATGCCGCGCATCTTGTCGACCACCTGATTGACGACTTCACTGCCGCGCGACGTCGCGCCAAGCGCGGTCTCGGCGAGCGCATTGGCTTCGCGCGCATGATCGGCGTTCTGGCGCACGGTCGCTGTGAGTTCCTCCATGCTCGATGCCGTTTCCTCGAGCGATGCTGCCTGGTTTTCGGTGCGCGCCGACAGATCGGCGTTGCCGGTCGCGATTTCGTTGGCGCCAAGATGGATCGAGTCGGCCGATTCGCGCACGCTCTTGACGGTGCGTGCAACGCTTGCCTGCATCGTCGCGAGGCCCGAGAACAGACGGCCGATTTCGTTGCTGCCGCGTGCGGCGATCGGTTGATCGAGACGGCCTTGGGCGATGCGCTCGAAGTGGCGGCCCGCTTCCTCGAGCGGTGCCACGACGCCGCGGCGCAGCGCCGTATAGACGGCGAGCGTGCCGGCGACGAGCACGAGCAAGATCACCACGCTGACGATGCGAAACGCCGCCACGCGCGCATCGATCGAATCGAGCGACGCGCGGCTCGCGGCGTCGCCGAATTGCCCGAAGTTGTGCACTTCCGCCAGATAAGCGTCCTGAAACGACTGCGTCGGCTGATCGAGGAAGGCCTGGATGTTGTTCGAGTCGAGATACTGCGCGAGTTCCGCGAGCGCGCCATGCAGCGTCTTGTAGCGTTCGGCGAGCGCGGCGGCGCGCGCGCTGTTTTCGTCGCTGGTCTTCTGCGCGCTCATGAAGGCCGCGAAAGACTGATCGGCGGCGGCGAGCTGTTCGCGAGCGTGCTGCACGATGTCCGTGGGCTCGGTGCCCCCGCGCACCATGCGCGTGCCGGCACGCGACAGGTTGATGCGCGCGTCCATCAGGCGCTGCGTCGTCTGGTTGACCGCGTCGACCTGCTTCAGCGCGATGTTCGACAGATCGCCGACGTCGTCGTGCGTGCGCGTCAGTGACCAGAAGCCCAACCCTACCGTGACGAGCTGGAAGACGCAGAACGCGGCCAGAACACATAGCAGGCCGGATGCGACCTTGATCTTGCTGAACATCGTGGACACCTGGGAACAAAGAATGACGGGGTTACACCAGGGTTAACGGCAGGCCGATTGGCGGCTTGAGGCCAATTCCCGCAAAAAGCGCTCTACGTGCAGGTTTCATCGTCGATCGTCGCGATTGCGGTTGTTTTGCGCAACAATGCGCCGGTGGTCGCGACGAATCACCTTGCGCAGCGCAGCGGCACTTCCTAGAGTGGGTAGGGACCGCATGGCACGCGCCGCGCGGATGTTTTGTTGCACCGATGCACTACCCAGACCCTGCACGAAGGAACCACGATGACCGACCTACTCGACCGGGCGCGCGGCGCACTGCACGCCCAGCCGTTCAGCATGCTGCTAGGCGCGGAGCTGATCCACGCCGGCAGCGACGAGCTCACCCTATGTCTGCCGATTCGAGATGAACTGCGGCAGCAGCATGGCTTCGTACATGGCGGCGTCATCAGCTATCTCGCCGACAATGCGTTGACGTTCGCTGGCGCGCTGTCGCTGGGTCCGAGAGTCGTGACCGGTGAGTACAAGATCAATTATCTGCGCCCGGCAGTGAAGGGCACGCTGATCGCGCGCGCCAGCGTGGTCTATGCGGGCAGGCATCAGGCGACCTGCCAGTGCAGCGTGTTCGTGATGGAGGGGAATCGCGAGAAGCTGGTGGCGGTTGCGCAGGGCACTGTGAATCGGATTGGAGAGGACGGGGAGCAGGAGGCGGGGAGTTAAAGCCGGGACGCCATGAAAAAAGCCGCTCCTGCGCGAAACAGGAACGGCCTTTCATTCACGGCGATATGACGGAAAGAGAAAGCGCGTTACTCCGCCGCGTAAGTCTTCTGCGTCTGCTCGCCCAGCCCTTCGATACCCAGACGTACCGTCTGCCCCGGCTTCAGAAACACCGGGTTCGGCTTCACACCCATGCCCACGCCCGGCGGCGTGCCGGTCGAGATAACGTCGCCCGGCTGCAGGCTCATGCACTGCGACACATACGACACCAGCTTCGCGACACTGAAGATCATCGTCTTCGTGCTGCCGTTCTGGTAGCGATGGCCGTCCACTTCGAGCCACAGGCTCAGGTTCTGGGGATCCGCGACTTCGTCGCGCGTGACGACCCACGGGCCGATCGGGCCGAACGTGTCGAAGCCCTTGCCCTTGTCCCACGTGCCGCCGCGCTCGATCTGCCATTCGCGCTCCGACACGTCGTTGATGACGCAGTAGCCGGCCACATGCTCGAGCGCGTTCGCTTCGTCGACATACTTCGCCGCCTTGCCGATCACGACGCCGAGTTCCACTTCCCAGTCGGTCTTCTTCGAACCGCGCGGGATTTCGATATCGTCGTTCGGGCCGCTGATCGCGCTCGTCCACTTGTTGAAAATGACCGGTTCCGCCGGTACCGGCAGATTCGATTCCGCCGCGTGATCCGCATAGTTCAGGCCGATGCAGATGAACTTGCCGATCTTGCCGACGCACGGTCCAACGCGCGGATTACCTTCGACGACCGGAAGCGTTGCCGGATCGAGCGCGCGCAGTTTCGCGAGACTTTCATCGCCGAGCACAGCGCCGTCGATATCGCCCACTACCTTCGACAAATCGCGAATCTTGCCTTGCGCGTCGAGCAGGCCCGGCTTTTCCTGGCCTTTCGGCCCATAACGAAGCAGTTTCATCGTTGCACTTCCCTTTACGTTCAGTAGTGTCCGGTTCGTCAGTCAATCAGAATCAGTTCGACCATCCGCCGTCGATTACATGGAGTTGGCCCGTCGTGAACGACGACTCGTCGGACGCGAGATACAGCGCGAGCGCGGCGATCTCCTCCGGCTTGCCGATGCGGCCCATCGGCTGACGCGCGACGAAGGCGGCCTGCACCGTATCGAGCGACGCGCCCTGCGCCTGAGCCTGCGCGGCGATTCGCTGTTCGAGCGATGGCGAGGACACCGTGCCCGGGCAAATCGCGTTACAGCGTACACCACGCGTGACGAAATCCGCAGCGACGGACTTCGTCAGCCCGACCACCGCGGCCTTCGACGCGCCGTACGCGAAGCGATTCGGCACGCCCTTCACGCTCGACGCCGCCGACGACATGTTGATGATCGAGCCGCCGCCCTTCTCCAGCATGGCCGGCAAGAACGCGCGAATCATACGGTACATGGCCTTCGCGTTGAGGTCGAAGGCGAAATCCCAGTCCTCCTCGCTGCATTCGAGGATATTGCCCGAGTGTACGAAGCCCGCGCAGTTGAACAGCACGTCGATCGTGCCGACTTCCGCGGCGAGCGCCTTGATCGCCGCGCCATCGAGCACGTCGAGCTTGCGCGCCTCGACCGGCTTGCCGGCGAGTCCGTCGATGCGGATATCGGTGGCGATCACGCGCGCGCCTTCGCGCGCGAACAGTTCGGCGGTGGCGAGACCGATACCTTGTCCCGCCGCGGTGATCAGGGCCGTTTTGCCGGCCAGTCTTTGTGTCATCTACGACTCCAGTTGAATGGGCTGCTAACGAAATCAAAGCCGATAAAACGCGGCGGCGTTCTCGCCGAACACGGCGTCGCGCTCGGCGTCGTTCAACGACGCGACGAGCGTGGTCGCCACCGAATGCCAGAGCAAATAGTCGCCGTTCATTTCGAGCACCGGCCAGTCGCTGCCCCACATCAGCCGCGCGGGACCGAAAGTGTTCAGCAGATGCTCGACGTAGGGCCGCAGCGTGTCCTCGGTCCAGCCGGGCGAGGCCTCGGTCGCGAGACCCGACAGCTTGCAGTGCACCTGCGGCAGCGCGGCGAGCCGCGTGATCGCGTCGCGCCATACCGGGTAGCCCGCCTGGCCGTAGCGGATCGGCGGCTTCGCGCCATGATCGACCACCATGCGCAGCGCCGGAAAACGCTGCGCGAAGATCTCGACGTATTGCACGTGACGCGCGTAGATCAGCGCATCGAACGCGAGATCGTGCGCGATCAGCGCCTCGATCGCCGGCGCGAGATCGGGGTTGGCGATCCAGCCGTCGTCGGGCAGATCCTGAAGCATCGGCCGCACGCCCTTGAACTTCGGCTCGCGCGCGAGCACCTCGATCAGATCGGGCGCGTTCGGCAACAACAGCGGCACCCAGCCGACCACGCCCGCGATCGACGGCTCGTGCCGCGCGATGTCGAGCAGGTAGCGGGTTTCGTCGAGCGTCGGCGCGGCCTGCACGACCACGGTCCGCTCGATGCCGGCCTGTTCGCGCAACGGCTTCAGATCATCAGGCCCGAACGGCCGGTAGAGGATTTTCAGCTCCGGCGTCAGCCACTCGTAGTCTCCCCGCGCGGGGTCCCAGTAGTGCTGGTGAGCGTCGATCGGCATGGTCGGATCAGTCCTCGGGCGCGGGCGCACGGGGGTCGAGCAGGCCCGCGTCGCGCAATGCGGACCACAAGGCCGCGGGGATCGGCAGTTCGAACGACGCGACGTTCTCGCGTAATTCGTCGGCGCTACGCGCGCCGGTCAGCACGGTGGCGACCGCCGGGTGTCCATACGGAAACTGCAACGCGGCGGCGGCGAGCGGCACGTCATGCGCGCGACATACCGCCTCCAGACGCGCGACGCGCTCGATCACCTCGGGCGGCGCGGCGCCGTAATTGAACTTCAGATCGCCTTCGACGCCCCGCGCCAGAATGCCCGAATTGAACGCGCCGCCGAGCAGGATGCTGACGCCGCGCGCCTCGCAGGCGGGCAGCAGGTCGTCGAGGGTAGTCTGCTCGAGCAGCGTATAACGGCCCGCGAGCAACGCGCAATCGATCTCGCACTCGGCCATCGCGTCGAGGATCACCGCGCCCTCGTTGACGCCGAGGCCGAGCGCCTTGATTGCGCCCGTCGAGCGCAGGCGCTCGAGCGCACGGAAGCCGCCCCCTTCGGTCAGTTGCCGCCAGTAGTGCGGATGCTGGTCGCCGTGCGTGACGCGACCGATGTCATGCACGAGCAGGACGTCGATATCGATGATGCCGAGGCGCTGCTGGCTGTCCTCGAACGAACGCAGAATGCCGTCGTGCGTGTAGTCGTAGATCGCTTCGAACGGCAGCGGATTCTGCCAGCCTTCGCGGTCGTCGAATGGCGACGTGCGCGGCACGAAGCGGCGGCCGACCTTGGTCGACAGCACATACTCGCCGCGCGGATAGTGGCGCAGCGCGGCGCCGAGCCGATGCTCGGCCTTGGTGTTGCCGTAGTGCGGCGCGGTGTCGAAGTAGCGCACACCCGCGTCCCAGGCGGCGGCGATCGTCGCTTGGGCCTCCTCGTCGGACAGGTCGCGGTACAGGCCGCCGAGCGGCGCCGTGCCGAGCCCCAGTCCGCTCACCTGCAGCGAGCCGCGGCCGATACGGCGCCGCTGCCCGATTTTCGATACGATCGATGCCGACATGAGCGTGTCTCCAGATTTGTGGTCTTTTTACCATGCGGCGGCGAGGGCGCGGCGGTCACACTCCGCGCACCGCTTGGGAAGTGCATTCATTCACCAATGAACGTATTATTCATATTCGAATTTTTCCAAGTCAAGAAAACTACGCGGCGCGGATGCCTGGGTTTTCCCTGGACATAGGCCATCCAGTTCGCGAAATGCTACGCACTCGCCCGCGCACACCAGATAATCAGAACTCCACACGGAATTCCCGGACCCTCACGATGGACGCCGAAGACAAGGACGACGACCGCTATCGCGCCCCCGCGCTGGATAAAGGCCTCGACATTCTCGAGCTACTGTCCGAGCAGAAGGAAGGACTCACGCGCGCCGAAATCACGCGGCAGTTGGGCCGCAACGCGAGCGAGATGTACCGGATGCTCGAACGCCTCGTCGCGCGCCAATACGTGGTGCGCTCGGCGGCCGGCGACCGCTACTCGCTGAGCCTGAAGCTGTTCGCGCTCGCGCACCGTCATCCGCCAATGAACCGGCTGATCGCAGAAGCGCTGCCGCTGATGCAGCGTTTCGCCGACGCGGCCGAGCAGTCTTGCCACCTCGTCGTCTACGACCGCGGCAACCTGCTGGTGATTGCGCAAGTCGACGGACCGGGCACATGGGGCATGTCAGTGCGGCTCGGTTCGCGGGTCGGCCTGATCGACACCGGTTCGGGGCGCGTGATGCTCGCGTTCCAGAGCGTCGAGCAGCGCCAGCAGATGCTGGCGGAGCACACGAAGGTGAAGGGCGAAGTGACGCTCGATCTCGACGCGCTGGAGGAGGCCTGCGAGCGCATCCGCGCGGCGGGCTTCTGGCAGAAGGACAGCCAGCAGACCTTCGGCGTCACCGACGTGACGTTCCCGATACTCGCGCCGTCGGGACAGGCGAGCGCGGTGCTGACCTGCCCGTATCTGCGGCGGATCGACGAATACGTCGCGCCGACGCTCGAAGCGGCCACCACGCTGCTGCGCGACACGGTGCAGGCGCTGTCGATGTTCCGCGAGCAGGCGGCGTGATCGGTAAGTTGCGCGGCGGCGCGCACGCGCACATGGTTTAGAATGGCGGCCCTTCCAAAATAACGCCGCATGACGGGCTCATGCGCGCGCATCGATTGAGCAATGGCCAAACTTCTGACCGATTCCGAATTCCAGCGTTTTTCCGAACTCCAGCAGAAGCAGTCGAGCTTCACGATCTCCGCCGAAGAAGCCGACGAGCTGCGCGACATCGTCGCCCACGCGCAGAAGCGCCGCGACGACCGCGCCGCCGCGATGCAAAGCATCGAGACCTTCATCCAGCAGTTCCACATCACGCCCGACGAGCTGTTTTCGCCCGAGCAAATCGGCGAAGCGGCGCGCACCTACGGCCTGATTCCGGCCGCGCGCAAGGAGCGCGTGCTGCCGCCGTCGCTGACGTTCAACGGCAAGCCGTACCAATGGACCACCCGTGCGCTGCCCGACGAAATTCGCGTGCCGCTGTTCGACGCGTTCAAGGGCGGTGAGTCGGTGAAAGCGTTCATTTCGACGCTGAAGGACGCGAACCGCTGCGCCGCGACGATCGCGCGGCTCGAACGCGAAACCGGCGCCGTGTATGCGCAGGCATGGCTCGACGAGCTGTCGGTCACGCGCGCGCAGGTCGATGAGGCGGCACAGAAGCTGGCGGCGTGAGGCGGTGAAGCCATGCGTTGAGCGGCTCGCGACGTCAGCCGCTCAACGCGCCGGCTGGTTCTGCGCGGCGGACTTCGGGTCCGCCCCCGCCGTTTCGTCGAGCGCCATCCGCAAGCCGACCACACCGGGGTCATCGGTCCGCGTGATCGTGAAGCCGCTGGCCTTCGCGAGCGCGATCATCGCGGTGTTCTCGCGCAACGCTTCACCGATCAGCCAGTGCGTGTCGCGCGCCCGCGCGTACGCGATGATCCGCTGCATCAGCAACTGGCCGAGACGCCGCCCTTTCTGATCCGAGCGCACGGTCACCGCGAATTCGGCCGTCTCGTTGTCGGGATCGGCCACCGCACGCACCACGCCGAGCGTCTGCGCGACGCCGTCTTCGTTGTCGACCGTCGCGATCAGCGCCATTTCCCGGTCGTAGTCGATCTGCGTCATGCGCGCGAGTTGCGAGTGGTCGAACGCGCCGACTGAAGCGAAAAAACGCAGCCGCAAATCTTCCGGCGTCATCGCCTGCACGAACTCGCGATGCGCGTTTTCGTCTTCGGGGCGAATCGGCCGCACCGTTACACGCATCCCCTGCCAGTCGATCGTTTCCTCGAAGCGGCGCGGATACGGCACGATCGCGAGACGGCTGCGCTGCGCGCCGAGCCGCAACACGGGATCGACCACCGTCACGCGGTCCCGGTAGACCCTGAGCTTCAACGACAGGCCGACGATCTCGCGCACGTCGCAAACCGCTTGCGACACCGCCGTCAACGCCGCGAGCGTCGGCTCCGGCGCGACCAGCCTCGCGTAGTGCGAACGCATGACGATATCGCGCGCGAGCATCGGATTGAGCGGCGGCAGGCCGTACACGTGCAACCCGCTGGAAACACCGTCGATCGGCGGTGCGGCGAAGCGGAACACGGGGCCGAAATTGTCGTCGTCGTGCAGTTCGACGGCGACGTCGACGATGGGTTTTGCGGCGCCGTCGGCATCGGCGCCCGGCGCATCGGCGCCCGGCACATCGGCGCCCGACGCGTGGGCGCCCCCTCCTTGCGCACCCTCCACCCGCAACCCGAACCGCGACAGAAACCGCGCCGCCGCCGCCCCGGCCAGCTCGCTCGCGCCCGCCGCCAACGCTTCGCGAGCCTGCGCCAGAGCGGCGTCGATCGACTCGGGAATCTGCGCAGGCAGGCCTTCCGGCGTTTGCATCAGCAGTTCGCGGCCCAGCCGGTAATCGACCAGACGGGCGAAGGCGCGCGCGAGCCGCTGCGGCGTCGTGTGCACCGGGATACCCTGCGCATGCAGCGCGTCGCGCCTCGTCGCATCGACACCGCCGAAAAAGCACGCGAGCAGCCCGCGATACGCAAAGCGCTGATGCTCGATCAGCGCCTGCGCGACGTCGTCGACGGGCGCGCCATGCGTCGATGCGTGCACCACGACGGCGGTGCCGGTCTCGCGATACTCGCCGAGCAGCTTCAGCGCAGTGCCGAAGTGCTCAGGACGCGCGCCGTCGCCGAGCAGCAGCGGATTGCCGCCGACCGCGAGCGGCAGCGCCTCGCGCAGCGCGTCCGACGCCGCGGCCGGCCACGGCGCGAGCAGGCCGCCGGCGGCGGTGAACGCATCGCGCGCGAGCGTCGCGAGACCGCGGTCGCTAGTGATCAGCGTGGCGCTGGCGCCCGCCGCCACGCGGCCGACGCCGAGCGTTTCGATTTCGTCGAGCAGATCGTCGAGCGCGTCGACGCGCACGAGGCCCGCGCGCCGGAACGCCGCTGTGTAGAGACCGTCGGCGGGATCGTCGCGGCCGGAGCGCAGCGCGAGCACCGGCTTGTTGCGCGCCGCCGCGCGCGCGGCCGACATGAACTTGCGCGCCGCCCGCACGCTGTCGAGTTCGAGCAGGATCGCGCGGGTGCCGGGGTCGCTCGCGAGGTAATCGAGCACGTCGCCGGCATCGACGTCG
The DNA here is from genome assembly GCF_902833905.1 of Paraburkholderia tuberum STM678. GTDB lineage: Bacteria > Pseudomonadota > Gammaproteobacteria > Burkholderiales > Burkholderiaceae > Paraburkholderia > Paraburkholderia tuberum. The sequence goes on from NZ_CADFGP010000002.1 coordinate 42,205, forward strand.
GCCTCCGCTCCGAGCGCCACCGCGTGCGAAAAACCGAGCCCGCGCGCTCGTGCCCAGCCGAGCACTGCGTTGGTCAGCGCATTCGACTGCGACACCCACGCGACGCCGCCCGCCTTGACCGTGCATGACGGCGCGCCCAGATGCGCGCCGAGCGCCGGCGACACCACGCCGAGACTGCCGGGTCCGACGATGCGCAACAGATGCGGCCGCGCCGCCGACAGCGCGTGCCGCAGTTCGAGCCGGTCTTCATCGCTGCGCACCTCGCCGACGATGATTACGGCGCGCGTGCCCATGCCACCGAGCTTATGGATCAGCGAGGGCCACGTCGCGGGCGGCGTGCAGATCACCGCGACAGTGGGCGCCTGCGGCAGATCGCCGACGTCGGCAATCACCGGGTGGACGCCGAGCGTCGCGTGCTTCGGATTGACCGGCCACAGCGGGCCGTCGAAGCCGCCTTCCAGCACACGCGCCCAGACCATCGCGCCGGTGCTGCCCGGCCGCTCGGACGCGCCGATCACGGCGACGGATTTCGGGCGAAACAAGGCGTCGAGGTTGCGAACGGTCACGGGCGCTCCATGCGGTTGGACAGGAATTGGAGCCGGCTTCGCGGCGAGGCGGGTGGTTCCGTCAGCATAGGCGAAGTCGCGCGCTGGCGCGGGACGTTGTTGCGGCGGAAAAGTAAAAAGCCGCGTCGAACGACGCGGCTTTTTTGCTTCGAAACCAGCGGACGCGCGGTTTTACATCGCCTTTCTGAACGGCGCCCCCGAGTGCTCGCGCAACTCGTTGAACACGATCTTCGGCCACGCCTTCTGCGCGACTTCGATCTCCGATACGTGCGAGGCCAGATAGGTCGGCGCATCGGACGCGTCGAGCGCGATCCGCGCCGAGTACGAGTCGGTGAAGCGGCGCAGCTCGGCCGCATCGTCGCAGGTCACCCAGCGCGACAGCCGGTAACGCGCCGGCGCCATGCGCACGACGACCTTGTATTCCGTCGACAGACGGTGCGACACCACTTCGAACTGCAGCTGCCCGACCGCGCCGAGAATCATCAGACCGCCGGCTTCGGGACGGAACACCTGGATCGCGCCTTCCTCGCCGAGCTGCTTCAGCGCTTCGCCGAGCTGCTTCGCGCGCATCGGATCGACCACTTCGACGGTCTGGAAAATTTCCGGCGCGAAGAACGGCAGGCCGACGAACTGCAGCTGCTCGCCTTCGGTCAGCGTATCGCCGAGACTCAGCGTGCCGTGGTTCGGAATACCGATGATGTCGCCCGGATACGCCTCGCTCACCGTCTCGCGACGCTGCGACAGGAACGTGACCACGTTGTTTGCGCGGAACGTCTTGTTCGAGCGCGTGACCTTCACCGCCATGCCGCGCTCGAAACGTCCCGAGCACACGCGGATGAACGCGACGCGGTCGCGGTGCGCGAGGTCCATGTTCGCCTGCACCTTGAACACGACGCCGGTGAACTTCGACTCTTCCGGCTGCACCGGACGCTGTACGGTCATTCGCATCGACGGCGGCGGCGCGAGGTCGACCAGCGCGTCGAGAATCTCCTTCACGCCGAAGTTGTTGATCGCCGAACCGAACAGCACCGGCGACTGCTGGCCGGCGAGGAACTGCTCACGGTCGAACTCGGGCGTCGCGCCGCTGATCAGATCGATTTCTTCCTTCGCACGCACCCACGCATGGCCGAAACGGCGCTCGCCTTCCTCGTTGCTCAGTGCCTGCAGCGTTTCGACCGCGCCGCCGGCCGTGTCCTGACCGGCGCGGAACACGCGCACCTGATCGCGCTGGACGTCGTAGACGCCCTGGAAATCCTTGCCCATGCCGATCGGCCATGTGAAAGGCACCGCCGCCACGCCGAGGTGCTGCTCGATCTCATCGAGCAGTTCGAGGGGCTCGCGCACTTCGCGGTCGAGCTTGTTGATGAACGTGACGATCGGCGTCTTGCGGCTGCGGCAGACTTCCAGCAGCTTCAGCGTCTGCGCTTCGACGCCGTTCGCGCCGTCGATCACCATCACGGCGGCGTCGACCGCGGTCAGCACACGGTAGGTGTCCTCGGAGAAGTCTTCGTGGCCCGGCGTGTCGAGCAGGTTGATCACGCAATCGCCGTACTCGAACTGCATCACCGAGCTCGCGACCGAAATGCCGCGTTGCTTTTCGATTTCCATCCAGTCGGACGTCGCGTAGCGGTTGCTCTTGCGGCCCTTCACGGTACCGGCGATCTGGATCGCGCCCGAGAACAGCAGCAGTTTTTCGGTGAGCGTGGTTTTACCCGCGTCCGGGTGGGAAATGACCGCGAACGTGCGGCGGCGTTTGAGTTCGGAGACTGACATCGGGTCTGGCGGTCACGGAAAGGGGTTCAGGCGGTTCCCGGCGGCCGTGCGCGGCCGGTATGCCGCGCGTGGCGCGGCGGCGTCGAGCTGCGAGAATCAGGCGCGGGCCCGGATCGGCCGGCGCTCGCACCGCGTCCGAAAACGGGTGGCGAACGGGTCACGACCCAGCGTTCGACAATGCGGGAATCGCTGGCGCAAAAACGGCGCAAGGTGCGAATGATACACGTCTGGCGCGACGGCCGGGGGAAAGGGCCCCGGCGCCGGACGGGGCGACGGCGCGAGCGTCGGCGCGCCGCGCATGCTTCTGGCAAAGGTGAGCGTTTTCGGGACTTACGGCGGCGAATATCGATTTGCGGTCAAAGGTGAGGATCGCGAAGCGCATGCACGCACCTGCCAGGTCGCGGGCGCCACCAACGCGATGCGCGGGAAAACGGCGATAAAGCTTCGCACCGCTATGAACAGGTTCCGGCTCGACGCCTGGAAACGCCCGCCAGCAAAGGCTGTCGCGGGTTTTCTGCGAGCGGCGCGGGCGGGGCGGCACGATGGCGATTCGCACTCGCGGAGGTGCGTCGCGCGACAAAGCCTGGCTCACCGAAGCATCCCGCGAGGTTCGAATGCATCGGTAAATATCGCCGTATACGTTCAGGCGTCACGCAAAGGTGAGCGTTTTCGGGACCTTTGCAACGGTGCGGAACGGATCAAACCACGCATCACTTCAGAGAACACGGACGCATCGGCACCCACGATGAAGCTCAACCTTCGATCAGAAACCGCTCGCGATTTTTGCCGACGAGCCAGGCCGGCGAGCGCCCACGGCCGCTCCAGGTTTCGCCGGTCTTCGGATTGCGGTACTTGGCGACGGACGTCGTCGACGACGACTTGCGGCGCGGCTTCGGCGAGGCGCTCGTCAAGCCGAGTTCTTCGGCGGTCAGGTCGTATTCGGCAATCTTCTGCTTGATATCGGCGATAGCTTGCGAGACTTCTTTTTCGCGCGCGGCTGCGACTTCCTTGTGGAGTTTTTCGAGTTGCGCAGTCAGCTGTTTGTAAGAGGCCATGCCGGTGTTCCCCCCCTCGGTTGGACGCACTGCGATGAATCGCGATGAATGGTTGGCGGACACTATCAGACGAATAAATCACAGGATAGTGAATCGCGCGGCCGAGCGCATGCGCGACGGCCCCGCTCAATCGTCGATCGCATCGTAGACGCGGCGTTCGAAGTCGATGGCCATCGGGAAGGGGTCGATCGAGCGGCGCTGGATCAGCATCAGGCCGATCATGTTCTCGACCGGATCGGCGAACCAGCTCGTGCCGTACGCGCCGGGCCAACCGAACGAGCCGAGCGAGCGGTAGCCGAGCGGCAATTGCTGCGCCGGATCATCGACGATCGACAGGCCGAGGCCGAAGCCTTGCGCCGCCCAGATCACGTGACCGAAGGCAGGCAGGCGGCGCTGGTCGCGGCTCAGGAAATTGCTGCGCATCAGGTCGACCGAGCGATGCGACAGCAGCCGCGTGTCGCCGACGCGGCCGCGCCCGAGCAGCAGTTGCGCGAATCGCAGATAATCCTCGGCGGTCGAGACCAACCCGCCGCCGCCGCTCTGAAAGCGTTGCGGATTGGCCCAGCGGCTCGCCGCCGCATGATCCTCGACCACACGACGCCGCGTGCCGGGATCGATGTTGTACGCGGTGGCGAGGCGCGCAAGCTGTGCGTCGGGCACCCAGAACGCGGTGTCGCGCATGCCGAGAGGCGCGAAAATGCGCGTGCGGAAAAACTCCCCAAGAGTCATGCCGCTCACGCGTTCTATCAGCACGCCGAGCACGTCGGTCGCCACGCCGTAGTGCCAGCGCGAGCCGGGCTGGAACATCAGCGGCAACGCGGCGATGCGCGCAAGCCATGCGCTGTTGCCGCCGCTCGCCTCGAAGCCGTTGAACGCGGCTGCGTAGGCTTCGCCAAGCGGACCCGTCGCCGTGAAGTGATACGCGAAGCCCGCGCGATGCGTGAGCAGGTCGAGCACCGTAATCGGCACGCGTAACGGATCGGTCTGGTCGAGCGGGCCGGTCGGGTCACGCAGCACGCGCGGCGCGGCAAGCTCGGGCAGCCACCGCGAGATGGGCGCATCGAGCGCGAGGCGGTCTTCCTCGATCAGCATCATGATCGCGGCGCTCGTCACCGGCTTCGTCATCGATGCGATGCGAAACAGCGTGTCGCGCTCCATCGGCAATTGCGCGGCTTCGTCGCGTAGGCCTGCCGGTTCGAAGTAGCCGATTTCGCCGCGCCGCCATACGAGCGACACCACCCCCGCCACTTCGCCCCGTTCCACGTAGCCCTGCATCGCGTTGGTCAGCGTAGCGAGCCGGGTCGCGGCAAGTCCTGCTATCTGCATGTACATCCTGTGTCGGTAAAAGAAAACGTGCGCGCGCCCAGGTCGCTTTGGGCGATCAAACCGAAAGATAAAACCTGTCCGGCGAAAGCGCACACGACGGCTTTCCTAATTGCCGATCCCGATTGGCGGACACAATGACGACATTCAGGCTTTCTGCCGTTTTTCCAATGCGCAAAGCGCGGCATCGAGGCGTTTGACGCGGGTTGCCTGCGCCGGCACGAGAACCGCGCCGGAAACGTGCTGAAGGCGGTTACGCCAGTAAGACAAGGGAATACGGTCTTCTGCGGAAATATGGGAAATTATCTGCTCGAGATGCTCGATGTCTTTTTCGAGTTGCTGATGATTCATTGCTTTCCCCGGATTCTATTGAATTAGTGTTGAAGCAAAAAAATCGAAAGCATGAAGCCGCGTTGGCCCGCGCGGCCCAAAGTAATGCCCGCCAGCAGCGGAAAAACCTTCCTGAACTCCTTCTGCATCGGAAAAAACCGGCAATTTCTGCTCGCCGGGTTAAATCCCAACGGTTTAAAAAAGAATACTGCTGTCAAATTTCACGTTCCGTTGCCTGCCGCACTGACTACGTTCGACGTCCCGAGGGTAAAGATAAATCATGGTCCGGGCGCAAAGGATAATCGGTGCGCGGTGACTCAATGTTGTAAAAATGCCGCATGGGGCTTACTTATCCAATTCGCATGCAAACCGCTTATCGGACACGCATTAGGCGCATGAATTTATGACGGCCATGTGGTAACCGGAATGGCACGAGCGTGGTCAGCGAGCGTATCGGGAATTGGCAGGGATTAACTGCGAACAGGCGAAAAAAACCGAAGGCCGCCAACGGATCGGCCAGCCGCGCGCGCCGGCATTGCATCGGCACGGCGTCAGGAGCTTACTTCGCAGTCGCGCGGCAGGCGTAGATCAGGCTCAACGTACCGCCCTCGCTCGACTGGCGCACGACGTCGAACGCGCCATTGCAACTGGCGGCCGCCTGTTGCGAGCACAAGTCGGAACCGACCGGGCATTGCACGAGCGTGGTCGCACGGCCGTCCGGCAGGAACAGCGGCGCGCTGCTGCTGCAACCGCCAAGCGCGACGATCGCGGCGACGGCCAGTATGTCGCGCGAGCGGCGCGCGAAGAAGGAATGGCATTTCATGGAGACCCCGGTCACGTCTTGTTTTTCGATCTCGCGATTGTGCCACGCTGCTCTCGTGCTGCGTCAGTTGGCGTGGCGCGGCTGGCCGGGCGCGGCGAGTCAAACGTCGATGCCGTGCGCGGCGATCTTCTTGTACAGCGTCGCGCGGCCCATGCCGATCTGTTTCGCCGTGTCAATGACGCGGCCGCCGTTCGCGCGCAACGCGTCGCAGAGAAAGCGCTTTTCGAACGCGGCCATCGCGTCGCTCCACGAGGTGGGTTCGGCGGTGGCGGCCACGTCCACGCCGGCGGCCGCGACAGACGGGGGCCGCGCCGGTGCCACCGCACCGCCCTGCCCCGAGCCGATGAACGGCGCGAGCACACGCGCATCGATGCGCTCGCTGTCGGACAGCATCACGGCGCGCTCCAATGTGTTGCGCAGTTCGCGCACGTTGCCGGGCCAGTCGTACGCGCACAGCAGGCGCAACGCGTCGTCGTGCAATTCGAAGTGGCTGCCGCCGCCTGCCTGCGCGGCCAGCTCCTCGAGCATCGCGTAGGCAAGCGCCTCGATGTCGGACGGACGCTCGCGCAGCGCCGGCGCATGGATCGTCAGCACGTTGAGCCGGTAGAACAGGTCCGCGCGAAAACGCCCGGCCGCGACGAGCGCCGGCAAATCGGCCGATGTCGCCGCGATGATCCGCACATCCGCGCGCACGATCCGATTCGAGCCGAGCGGCTCGAATTCCTTGTCCTGCAGCACGCGCAGCAGCTTGCCCTGCAACGGCAGCGGCATATCGCCGATCTCGTCGAGAAACAGCGTGCCGCCGTTGGCGAGCTCGAACTTGCCGACCCGGCCCCTGCGATCCGCGCCGGTGTACGCGCCGGGTGCGGCGCCGAAGAACTCGACTTCGAGCAGCGTGTCGGGAATCGCCGCGACGTTGACGCCGACGAGCGGCTTGTGCGCGCGCGCCGAGCCGCCGTGAATCGCATGCGCGAGCAGCTCCTTGCCGGTGCCGGTTTCACCCAGCAGCAGCACCGGCGCTTCGAGTTGCGCCGCGCGCCGCGCCTGGCGCTTCACTTCGAGCGACGCCGCGCTCGTGCCGACGAAGCTGCTGAACGTATAGCGCGCGCGGCGCGCCTGCGCGAGCGACTGACGCGTCGCGATCAGCTCCTGCTGCAACCGCGAGTACTGCGAAAAGAGGGGCGACAGCGCTTTCAGCTCGTCGAACAGCGCGAAGCCGACCGCGCCGATCGTCACCCCGGCATCGTCCTTGAGCGGCAGGCGCGTGACGACGAGCGGCTCGCGATCGGTCTCCATGATGTCGAGCAGGATCGGCTTGCCGGTGTTGACGACCTCGCGCATCAGACTGTTTGGAATCACCGCTTCGCAATCCCGGCCGATCGCCTGCTGCGGGTCAGCAAAGCCGAAGCGCGCCGCATACCGCTTGTTGATCCAGACGACGCGCGCCTGCCCATCGACGATGAAGGTGCCTTCGCTGAAGTTTTCGAACGTGCGAAACAGCGAATCCATCGCCCGACGAAGCACGTCGTCATAGGTGGCGGGCAGGCCCGTCCAGTCGGTCAACATGCTGTCGCTGTCTCCGCTTATCGTTTTGATTGCATCAATCTCAATCGGTGGATGAATTTATCTCCAAATTGAGACACCCGATAGGCCTTATGCATCATGACTTACCCTGGTTTCAGGCGTTCTTCACCGGATGGAAGTCCCGTTTCGGAGACGCTTGGGTACAATCCGCCAACGATGCCTCGGCCCGCCGCTGCGCGGCCGCGCCATGCGCTACGGCATGCCAGCAGCAAAACGGCAGGCATGGCATGGAACCTGCGTTCCGAGCGCGCCGCGCCGTCGCTCGATCGGGACGGCAAACATGTAGAACAACCGGGCTATGGAGATTCAATGACCTTTCTCATCGTTATCGCCGCGCTGGCGTTTCTGATGTTCGCTGCGTATCGCGGCTACAGCGTGATCCTGTTCGCGCCGATCGCGGCGCTCGCCGCCGTCCTGCTCACCGAGCCCGCCGCCGTCGCGCCGGTCTTCACGAGCATCTTCATGGACAAGATGGTCGGCTTCGTGAAGCTGTACTTCCCGGTGTTTCTGCTCGGCGCCGTATTCGGCAAGGTGATCGAGCTGTCGGGCTTCTCGGAGTCCATCGTCGCGGCCGCGATCCGCTATATCGGCCGCTCGCGCGCTAACGCGGTGATCGTCGCGGTGTGCGCGCTGCTCACCTACGGCGGCGTGTCGCTGTTCGTCGTCGTGTTCGCGGTCTATCCGTTCGCGGCCGAGCTGTATCGCCAGAGCAACATTCCGAAGCGGCTGATGCCCGGCGCGATCGCGCTCGGCGCGTTCTCGTTCACGATGGACTCGCTGCCCGGCACGCCGCAGATCCAGAACATCATCCCGACGACGTTCTTCAAGACCACCTCGTGGGCCGCGCCGACGCTCGGCGTGCTCGGCGCGCTGTTCATCATCGTGGTCGGTCTGTCGTATCTGGAATGGCGCCGCCGCGCCGCGATGGCGACCGGCGAGGGTTACGGCACCGACCTCGTCAACGAGCCGGAGCGCGTCGAGTCGAAGCAGTTGCCGCATCCGCTGCTGGCGGTCGCGCCGCTCGTCGTGGTCGGCGTCTCGAACTTCCTGCTGACGCGCTGGATTCCGACCTGGTACGGTCCGTCCTTCACGGTCACCCCGGACATCCTGCCGGGGCTGCATGCACCGGTAGAAACGAGCGTCAAGGCGCTCGTGGGGATTTGGGCCGTGCTGGGCGCGCTGCTGCTCGGCATCGTGATGGTCGTCGTGACGGCGTTCAGTCGCGTCAGCCAGCGCTTCGCGGTGGGCACCAAGGCGGCAGTGGCGGGCGCGCTGCTGGCGTCGCTCAACACCGCGTCGGAATATGGCTTCGGCGGTGTGATCGCGGCGCTGCCGGGCTTTCTCGTCGTCAGCAATGCGCTGAAAAGCATTCCGAATCCGCTCGTCAACGCCGCGGTGTCGGTCAGCACGCTGGCGGGCATCACGGGTTCGGCATCGGGCGGTATGAGCATTGCGCTCGCCGCGATGTCGGATACGTTCGTCAAGGGTGCGGAAGCCGCGCATATTCCGCTCGAAGTACTGCATCGCGTGGTCGCGATGGCGAGCGGCGGCATGGATACGCTACCGCACAACGGCGCGGTGATTACGCTGCTCGCCGTGACGGGTCTCACGCACCGGCAGTCGTATCGCGACATTTTCGCGGTCACCGTGATCAAGACGCTCGCGGTGTTCTTCGTGATCGCGGTGTATTACGCGACCGGCCTCGTGTGAACGCCGAACCGGAAAACAGTACTTTGATCTGATAGATCCGCATTACCCCCACCTCGACAGCCTGCCAACGAAGCACGAGGATGGGAGTCGTCAGCGCCCAATGTTGCAAGGGCAGGCTGACCCGAGTAACAACGGCGTTTAACGGCCCGTCCCTGTCCGGACGGGCTATTTTTTGCGCGCGCCGAACGCTTCCTAGCCCGCCCCCGCGTCACCCGCATGACAAAATCCGAACGCACGTCGCGCCACTGTGGGGCATGAAAAATGCATTCGTCGCGACGAGGAGTCGCGTTAAACTGGTTGCTCGCTCCGCAACCGCGAATCCGCTAGCGGCAGCGTCACACTCGACTAAAACCCCGGCGAGACAGAGGCAGACGCGACACGGCACGACGACGCGGCAGACGGCACGCCGTCCGCCCCGTACAATGGTTCCATCACCAACGCAACAAGGACAACTTCGATGCGCATCACCGGGTCCTCCGGGTCAATGGCCCTGCTCACCGAATACGACGACGCAACGGCGCGCGAACTTCGCTCGCTGCGCCTCGAATCGACCGAAGACGGCAAAGGCATCCTGCTGATCGAGGTCGATGAGCGCAAGCCGGGCATACATCGCGAAGTGCGCTACGAAATCACGCCCGCGGAGCTGATCGCCGCGATCCGCGCGCATGGTGCCGAGTTGCCGGGCGAGCAGCACAATCATCGTCAGTGAAGCAGGCGCGCGGCGGGTGTGACCGTCGCGTGACTCGGCAGCCTCTCGCGCCGGTTGCGTCGCGCTTCGACGCGTCAGCGCGGGATTATTCGCATTGGGGGCGCGCCTGCGCGCGTCGCCGTGCTTCCGTTTGTTCCGTTCACGCCGCCAATCCCCGCTTTCCTACGGTTTTTTGCAAGCGCCTTCGCGTCTCGTCGAGCGCGCTTACCCGGCCTTCAGCAACTTGTCACAAGCGGTTGCCACGCTTGTGTATCGAGGCATGCGGCCACATATGGCGATCTGATCGCAGCCAGAAGCCGGGCCAATTTCCGGGCCGGTTGCACGTCTCGAAAATACGTCCATAATCTTTGCATTCCCCTTTGCATTCCTTACCGCGCTGCGCCCGCAAGGACCGCGGATGTTAAACCGATGCTACATGACCTCGTCGCGCAATATGGACCGGCGCTCGTCTTCCTCAATGTGCTGGCCGCCGCGCTCGGGCTGCCGGTGCCGGCCATGCCGTCGCTCGTGCTGTTCGGCGCGATGGCCGCGATGCACCCCGGCTCGGTCGGCACGCAACTGCTGCCGGTCCTCGTGCTGTCGATCTTCGCGACGCTGATCGGCGACAGCGCGTGGTACGTCGCGGGCCGCATCTACGGGGGCAATACGCTGAAGACGATCTGCCGGCTGTCGCTGTCGCGTGACACCTGCGTAAAAAAGACCGAGCGCTTCTTCGGCCGCTGGGGCGTGCGCGTGCTCGCGCTCGCGAAGTTCGTGCCGGGGCTGTCGATCGTATCGATCCCGATGGCCGGCGCGATGGGCACGCGCTACCGCACCTTCCTCACCTATGACGGCGTCGGCGCCGCGCTGTGGTCCGGCACCGGGCTGATCATCGGCGCGCTGTTCGCGCGGCAGATCGACATGCTGTTCGCGATTGCCGGGCGGCTCGGGCGCACGGCGGCGCTCGTCGTCGTCGCGTTGCTGGTGCTGTACGCGGTGTACCGGTGGATCCGGCGCCGTCAGTTGATCGCGAAGCTCGCGTCCGCGCGCATCGAGGTCGACGAACTCGCGAAGCTGTTCGCGGCTGACCGGGCGCCGGTCGTGTTCGACATCCGTTCGGAGGAGAAGCGCAAGCTCGATCCGTTCGTGATCCCCGGCGCGCAATTCGCCGATGAACGGCAACTCGACGACATCGTCGCCACCTACGCGCACGATCAGAAGCTCGTGATCTACTGCTCCTGCCCGAACGAGATTTCCGCGGCATGGATGGCCAAGCAGCTCAACGAAGCCGGCTTCTCCGACGTGCTGCCGCTGCGCGGCGGCATGGAAGCCTGGCGCGATTCGGGCAAGCCGGTCGACTCGCTGCCCGCGATGCCGCCGCCGGAAGTCGCGGTCGACGACATCGCGCCCAAAGCCGTTTAGCCGTAATCAGCGGCGGCATCGTCCGCCTGACGCGCGCGGCACGGCTCGTCCCGGCGTGCGAGCGCGCATCGCGTTGCCTCGCGTTCAATCGTGCAATGAATATCGAAGGAGCGGTTCAATGCTTTCGACTCAGGACGTTTCGATTCAAGAGGTGGAAGGACAGCAGGGGGTCGTCGCCGACGCGCCGTTTTCGTCGCTATCGACGCGTATGCACCAGATGTTTCCGGAGCTCAGTTGCGCGGAGATCGACCGGCTGCGCCGCTTCGGCGAGGTCGGTCACTGGAAGTCCGGCGAACTGCTGTTCGAGACCGGGCGCACCGGGCCCGGCATGTTCGTGCTGCTCGAAGGACGCGTGAAGGTCTATCAGCGTGACGGCATCGGCCGCGAAGTCTTGATCGGCGAGCATGGCGCCGGACATTTTCTGGCCGAGGTCGGGCAACTGTCGGGCAAGCCCGCGCTCGTGAACGGCCTCGCGATTGGCCCCGTCGAAGCGCTGCTGATTCCGCCCGAGCGCCTGCGCGCGCTGATCGTCGCCGAAGCGGAACTCGGCGAGCGCATCATGCGCGCGCTGATTCTGCGGCGCGTGTCACTGATCGAAAAGGGCGCGGGCGGGCCAATCCTGATCGGCAATAGCAGCGACGCACGGCTCGTGACGCTGCAAGGCTTCCTGTCGCGCAACGGCCATCCGCATTCCGTGATCGACGAACGCGACGAAGACGCGCTGCGTCTGATCGAGCAGTTCGCCGCGCAGCGCGAGGACCTGCCGCTCGTGATCTGCCCGGACGGCTCGGTGCTGCGTCATCCGAGCATGCCGGAGCTTGCCACTCGCTTAGGTATGCTGCCCGATCTCGACGACACGTACGTGTACGACGTCGCGATCGTCGGCGCGGGGCCGGCGGGACTTGCCGCCGCGGTGTACGCGGCCTCCGAAGGACTTTCGGTGATCGTGCTCGACAGCCGCGCGCCGGGCGGCCAGGCGGGCGCGAGCTCGCGCATCGAAAACTACCTCGGCTTTCCGACCGGCATCTCGGGCCAGGCGCTCGCCGGCCGCGCGTTCGTGCAGGCGCAGAAGTTCGGCGCGCACGTGGCGATCCCAGTCAACGTGAAAGCGCTGCATTGCGGGCAGTCGCCGTATCGGCTCGAGCTGAAATGCGGCGGCCACATCAGCGCGCAGGCGATCGTGATAGCGAGCGGCGCCGTGTACCGGCGCCCCGCGCTCGACGGGCTCGAGCGCTTCGACGGACGCGGCGTCTACTACTGGGCGTCGCCGGTCGAGGCGAAGCTGTGCAAGCGCCAGGAGGTCGTGCTGGTTGGCGGCGGCAATTCGGCCGGCCAGGCGATCGTCTATCTGGCGACGCACGCGGCCAAGGTTCACGTACTGATCCGCCGCAGCGGTTTCGAGGCGACCATGTCGCGCTATCTGATCGACCGCATCCGCTCGCTGCCGAACGTGTTCGTGCATCCGAATTCGGAAGTCGGCCGGCTCGAAGGCGATGAGGACGGGCTCGTGTCGGTCGCGCTGAAGCGGCCGCTGCCCGGCGGCGTCGATCACTTCGACACCCGGCATCTGTTTCTGTTCACCGGCGCGGACCCGAACACCGAATGGCTGCGCACCTGCGGCGTGCAGCTCGACGCGAAAGGCTTCGTGCTGACCGGCATCAGCGCGGATGGCTCGGCCACCGCGTGCGACCTCGGGACCACGGTCGAAGGAGTCTATGCGATCGGCGATGCGCGTGCCGGGTCGACGAAACGCGTGGCCGCGGCGGTCGGCGAAGGCGCGGCCGTGGTCGCGCAGATTCACCAGTTGCTGGCGCAGACGAGCGGTGAAGAGGTGGCGCTCGGGGCGTGAGCCTCAGAGAGCATGAAAAAAAAGCACACGGTGAGTTACACAGTGCGCTTTTGTATAGCAGACGGCACGATGGCTGCGCCGGAGCGGACCCGCGTGTTCAGCGGTCCAACTTCGCGCGCAACTCGCGCGCGGCCTCCAGCAGTCCCTCGTAACCCGAACGCGCGTGCTCCGGCAGATCGGGATCGCCGACCAGCGCGCCGAGCGTTTCGATCAGACTGTACACAATGCCTTTCGCGGCGCCCGACGCAATGCCGCCTGACGACACCTGTTGATCGACGTGACTGAGCGCCGCGTCGAGCTGCTCGATCTCGGGACGATCGTCGGAGGGCGGCTTGGGAGAAACGTCTTGCGTCATGATCGAACATCGCTCCATTGAGTGCATCGGTAAAGTTGTTATATACCGATCGTGCGCCGCCGTCTATTCGTGTTCGGCGCGACAGCGATCCACGTCAAGGCGTCCAGCGATACATCAGCAGCTTCGCGCGCGCGTCGTCTTCGACCAGCACCACGTACTCGCCGTTATCGCGCTGCACCGCGCTGATGCCGAGATACACGTCGACCCAGCCGCTCGTGCCGCCGACGCTCGCGCCCGGCGTCATGTAACCGACCGCCGTGCCGTTGCGCGCGTCGTAGACGTCGATGCGATCGGTGTACAGCTCGGCAACGAAGATATAGTTGCCCGCCACCGCGACGCCGACCGTGGTGGTCTGCGGATCGCTTTGCGTGTTCCACGGCAGCGAGACCGTGTATGTCAGCGTCGGGTTGCCGCTGCTCCAGTTGTCGTAGCGGGCCAGCACCGGACCCGCTTCCTTCCAGTGCGTCGGGTCCCACGGAATCGCACTCGTGAAACCGGACAGATACATCGTGTCGGTCGCTGCGACGTAGACGAGCCGCGCGAGCCGCGTGAATGGCGCGGGCATCGCGAACATCTTCGCACTCGCGTACGTGTAGATCGGATTGCCGGCGGAGTCGAGACCTTGCAGCGGCATCTCGCGCACGCCGCTCAATGGCGTGGCAAGCCACACGTTGCCGGGTTCGTCGACCCACCAGAAGCCGTCGCCGACCGTGCTGCCGGTCGACGGATTGCCGCTGATCTCGCTCGCGTCGACGGCGCCATTGCCATTGCTGTCGCGCCACAGCCATTCGCCGTACGTCGGTTGCGCGGCGGGCCATGCGCCGGGCAGCGGATTCTGCGCGAGCATCCCCGACGGTATCGCGATCTCGCCATGCGCGGCATCGAAGCGATAGACGTTCAGATAGTGCGCGCCCGGATCGAGCGTATAGAGAAAGCGCTGGCCATCGAATCTGCGCACCATCGGTTCGCCACGCACGCCGCGCGGCTCGTGAAAGGCGGGATCGTCGGGGTAATCGAAGCGATCGAGCGTGAACGCCGCATATGACCATTCGTGGCCGACCGGCTGCCTGTAATCGAGCGTGAAGCGCTTCGAGCCCGTGTAGATGGAAGCGGGCGTGGCCGGGTCGAACGCGCCGCTATCGACGAAGCTCAGACCGTAGAGCCGCCAGTTGAGCACGCGCGTGCCGTACACGTAGCTCTCCAGCACTGCGCCCTGCCCTACGGATGCAGAGCCGAGCGCGCGCGGTCCCTCGCCGTTTTGCGCGACGTACAGATTGCCGGCCGCGTCGACGCCGATGCCGGTGATGCCGTTGAAACGCGTATCGCCGGGCACGCCGCGCACCGGGTGGAAAATGCCGTTGCGCGTGCCGATCGACGCGCCCGCCTGGATCTGGCCGCCAGCGCCCTTGTTGAACACGAGGATCTGCTGCGAAACGCCGTTGTCGGCGACCAGCAGTTGGCCGGATGGCGTCACTGTGAGGTCGCTCGGCACGGTGCCGGCGGGCAGTGTCAATGGACCGGCGAGCGCGGTGCCGTCGGCGCGGTAGTGCAGGATGCTCAGATTGCCTGTGCCGAAGCCGCTGATGATCCACAGCGTCGAGTCGGTGTCGATCGCGATGCGGGCCGGCGACGCGACGCTCCACGAACGCAGCGGCTGCATGGACTGCGCGTCGTACACCGCGATCCGGTTGCCGTACGTGTCGGCCACGTAGAGCTCGCTGTCGGTTGCGGCGAGGCCGCGAATGCTCGCGTCGGTGCCAGTCTTCACCGTATCGACCGCGACGAAACTGTTCTTCGTCGCGTTCGCGCTATTGCCGATGCCGCCGGAAAACGGCGCGCCGGTCGCGAGATTCGCAAGCGTGCGTCGCGTGACGCCGTACCAGGTCTGATTGGCCGGCGGATAGTCGGCGCCGACCAGCGCATTGTTCTCGTTGCCGATCGACATCGCCGCGTACAGGTACGTGTGATTCACCGTCACCGCGTCGCCTCCGGCCGCGCCCCAGCCATGCGTCGAACCGGCCACCGCGAGCTTGTCGCCCGCGCGATAGGCGGCGATTTCACTGCCGCTTTCGTCCCACGGCGCATTCGTATAAACGGTGCCATTGGCGCCGACGCTAATGGCCTGAATATCCTGCTGCATCCATTTGCCGTCGCCAAATCCGAAACTATTACCGATCCATGAGGTCGTGTAATTCAATTGGGATTGCGCGGAAACATTCGGCGAGATCAGGCTGTGGATTAACACCACGGCCAAGCCAAGGCGGGAGAAAGGCTTCACGGCAGTCGGTCCTTGCTAGGCGCGAGACGCGAACATCAGATTTGGCGTTTTATCCTCTCATATAAAAATAGTAAATTTATTGATGAAAAAATGATTATTGAATGCCGATTCATCCAATTCATTCGATTTGCATCGAATCATGTTTCCGACACAATCTTTCCTTCACGAAACCGGTAAAAACCGGTTCCCGTAAAGACTCACCGATCAGAGATTCAGTTGCTTTTTCTGCTCCTGTAAATCCTCACCTTGAGCGAGACGCTCATCATGTCCGCGCTGCCCGGCGACGCTCGAAAATCCGCCGCGTCAGATCGAACGCCACCAGATTGCCGGCCACCACGAGCAATAGACCGACCACCGCGAGCGCTGACCACCGATAGCCCTCGAACAGCGTCGATGCCGCGAGCGCGACGATCGGAAACAGCACCGTGCAATAGGCGGCCCGCTCCGGGCCCATACGGCCGACGAGCATCAAGTACGCCGTAAAGCCGATCACCGAGCCGAACACCACGAGATACGCGAGCGCACCGAGATAGCGCGCCGACGGTTCCACCGCGAACGAATAGCCGGCGAACAGACTACCGAGCGTCAGGACGGCAGCACCGATCAGCATCGCCCAGCTGTTGGTCGCGAACGGATGCAGGCCCATCGACTGCATGCGGCTCGACAGCAGGTTGCCGGCCGAGAAGCACAGCGTGCCGAGAAACGCGACGCCGAGCCCGAGCCAAGCGGTGTGGTCGCCGAGATGCCCGGCCATCTGCTGCACGAACAGACAGACGATGCCGACGAGCCCAAGCAACGCACCCGCAATCGCGCTCGGCTGCAGAGGCCGGCCCATGAACAGCCGCCCGTTGATCGAGTTCAGCAGTGGCGCGGTCGAGAACACCACCGCGACGAGCCCGCTCGGCACGAGCTGTTCGGCGTAGTAGAAGCACAGGAAATTCAGGCAGAACAGCGCGAGACCCTGCGCGGCGAGGTAGCGCCAGGCGTCGCGCGGCGGCCAGATCGGGCGGCGCATGATGCGCGCCAGTGCGAACATCAGCAGCGCGGCGATCCAGAAACGCCACGCAATCGATACCGGTGGCGGCACCGCGCCGAGTTGCCATTTGATTGCGATCCACGTGGTGCCCCAGATCAGCACGGTGATGGCGTAAAGGAGGAGATTCATGGTCGGGCCTCAGACTGCAATGACGAACTGCGATGACGCGCAGCATGGAAGAAAGCCCGACTATGGAACCGCGCCGCCGCCCGCAATTGTCCAAAATTGCGCACTTTTTCGCGCCGATGCGCAGGCTGACGGGACGCGCCGTATACTGGCCGCTCAACCACCACCGTACACCGGAAAACCTCCGCGCGCCGCCGTGAACCCCACCCCGTCCGTCCCCGTGATATCCACCGCCGGCATGCCTTTTGGCCTCCAGTCGGTCTGTCACACGCTGGCCAGTGCGAACGCGCATCTGGACCGCTTCGCGTGGCTCGGCGACGGACTCGCGATCGCGCTATGGACGCGCGACACGAAGGAGGACGAGACCGTCTACGAACGGCCCGGCCATCACACGCTGTCGTGCTATCTGGACGGCGGCTATCGCACCGAGCGCCAGAAAATGCCGGGCCACTACGGCGCGCCGTCGCGGCTGTGCGCACTGCCCGGCGATCACGAATCGCGCTGGTGGGTGCGCGGCCACATGCACTTCATGCATCTGTACTTCCTGCCCGAGCACTTCACGCGACGCGCGGTGCAGGAGCTCGACCGCGAACCGCGCGAACTGACGCTCGCCGATCGCACCTATTTCGAGGACCCGCGCATTGCGAGTCTGTGTCAGTCGCTCGTCAACGAGGAGTGGGAAAGTCCCGACGGTCTGCTGCGCACCAACGAGACCGCGCACGAAGTGCTGAGCCTGCTATTGCGCGGCCAAGGCGTACGGCGCGCGAACGTGGCGCTGAAAGGCGGGCTGTCGGCCGCGACGCGGCGCCGCCTGCGCGACTATATCGACATTCATCTTGCGCAGCCGTTGACGCTCGGGGAGTTGTCGGGTGTCGCGGCGCTGTCGGAGTTTCATCTTGCGCGGATGTTTCGCGAGTCGTTCGGGTTGCCGCCCGCCGCCTGGATCGCGCGGCAGCGGCTCGATCGCGCGCGCACGCTGCTGCGCACGACGACGTTGCCGCTCGCGCAGATCGCCGGGCAGTGCGGCTATGCAAACGCGAGTCACTTTAGTCACCGGTTTCGCGAGGCTGTCGGGGTGACGCCGAGTGGGTTCCGGCAGGCTATCGGTGTTTGAGATTCGCGTTTGAGTTTCGCTTTGCGGTTAGCTCCGCGTCATCGCAGCGCCATCGCCAGCACGCGCGCGACGTGGATCGCGTCGACGCCCGCGCCGTCGTGAATCTGATGCCGGCAGCTAGTCCCGTCGGCGACCATCAGCGTGGCCGCGTCCAGCTTGCGCACCGCGGGTAGCAGCGACAGCTCGGCCATCGCCTGCGAGCTCGCGTAGTGCTCCGCTTCATAGCCGAAGCTGCCGGCCATGCCGCAGCACGACGATTCGACCGTCGATACCTTCAATTCGGGAATCCACTTCAGCACGGTCTGCACCGGCGTGAATGCGTCGAACGCCTTCTGATGGCAGTGGCCGTGCACGAGTGCCTGCTGCATCGGCAGCGGCTTCAATTCGAGCTGCAATCGTCCGGCCTTTTCTTCGCGCACGAGGAATTCCTCGAATAGAAACGCGTGCCGCGCGAGGCGCTGCGCCTCTTCGCCGAAACCGTACTGCAGGAATTCATCGCGCAACGACAGCAGACACGATGGCTCCAACCCCACCACCGGCACGCCACGTTCGACGAACGGCCTGAACAGCTCGAGCATGCGCCGCGCTTCCTCTTTCGCTTCGTCGACGAGACCCGCCGCGAGAAACGTGCGGCCGCAACACACGGGACGCTCTCCCGGGCGTGCACTGAAGTGGACCGTGTAGCCCGCCGCTTCGAGCACCTGTTGCGCGGCGCGCGCGTTGTCGGGCTCGAGGTGATTGTTGAAGGTATCGACGAACAGCAGGACTTCTTTCAGCGCGCACGCCTGCGCAGCGTTGCGTGCAGGCTTCGCGGACACCGCATCGGCCAGAAACGCCTTCTTGAACCGCGGCAAACTCCGCTCGGTCGCGAAGCCGACCGAGCGCTTGAACCACGTCGACAGCACCGGCACGTTGTCCGCGAGCGCCAGCAGCCTCGGCATGCGGCTCGCCGCGCCCGCATAGCGCGGCATGAACGCGACGAGCCTGTCGCGCAGCCGCACCCCATGCGTCTTGACACGCGCCGCCCGCGCCTCGATCTTGAACTTCGCCATATCGACGCCGGTCGGGCAATCGCGCTTGCAGCCCTTGCACGATACGCACAGGTCGAGCGTTTCCTTCACGTCATCGCTCGCGAGCCCGCTTTCGCCGAGCTGCCCCGAAATCGCGAGCCGCAACGTGTTGGCCCGCCCGCGCGTCAAATGTTGCTCGTCCTTCGTCACGCGATAGCTCGGGCACATCGTGCCCGCGTCGAACTTGCGACAGTGGCCGTTGTTGTTGCACATCTCGACCGCTTTCGCGAGGCCGCCGCTCAGATCGTCGCCGCTGCCGGGCGCGCTTTCTTCTCCCGTCAGCGGGTCGCGCTTCACGTTCCACGTCGACCAGTCGAGCGCCGTTTCGATGCGCTGTTCGCGATAGCCCGGCGCAAAGCGGAAATTGCGCGCGTCGTCCATCTTCGGCGGACGCACGATCTTGTCGGGATTGAAGCGGTTGTCCGGATCGAACAACGCCTTGATCTCGCTGAACGCCTGGTTGAGCCGCGGCCCGTATTGCCATGCGACCCATTCGCCACGGCATAGCCCATCGCCATGCTCGCCGGAATACGCGCCCTTGTACTCACGCACGAGCGCGGCCGCTTCCTCGGCGATCGCGCGCATTTTCGTCGCGCCGTCGCGGCGCATGTCGAGAATCGGCCGCACGTGCAGCGTACCGACGCTCGCATGCGCGTACCACGTGCCTTCGGTGCCGTGGCGATGAAACACGTCGGTCAGCCGGCTCGTGTAGTCGGCCAGATGTTCGAGCGGCACCGCGCAATCTTCGATGAAAGACACCGGCTTGCCGTCACCCTTCATGCTCATCATGATGTTGAGACCAGCCTTGCGCACTTCCCACAGCGCTTTTTGCGCATTTGCGTCCGGCATCTCGACGACCGCATCGGGCAGGCCCAACTCGCCCATCAACTCCGTGAGCTGCTTCAGCGACGCGAGCTGCGCGTCGCGATCCTCGCCCGCGAATTCGACGAGCAGAATCGCCTGCGGCTCGCCGACCAGCGCCTTCTCGATCACCGGACGAAACGCGGGATTGCTCAACGCCAGATCGATCATCGTGCGATCGACGAGTTCGACAGCGACCGGCTTCAGCTTGACGATGTGCTGCGTGAGCGCCATCGACTGCCGGAAGGTAGGAAAGTTGACCACGCCAAGCGCCTTGTGCGCGGGCAGCGGCGCGAGCTTCAACGTGATCTGCCGGCTGAATGCGAGCGTGCCTTCCGAGCCGACCAGCAGATGCGCGAGGTTCGCGCTGCCGTCATCGGTATACGCGCGCGGATTCTGGCAATCGAACAGATCGATGTTGTAGCCCGCGACGCGGCGCAGCACCTTCGGCACGCGCGCAATGATTTCGTCACGCTCGCGCTGCGCGATCCGCGTGACGCCCGCGACGATCTGCTGCAAGCGCTCACCTTGCGGCGGCTCGCGCAGCGACGCGAAGCGCGCTTCGCTGCCGTCGGCGAGAATCGCGTCGATCGCCTCGACGTTGTGCACCATGTTGCCGTACTCGATCGAGCGCGAGCCGCACGAGTTGTTGCCGGCCATGCCGCCGATCGTGCACTGGGCAGCCGTCGATACATCGACCGGGAACCACAGTCCATGCGGCTTCAGCCACGCGTTCAGATGATCGAGCACGACGCCGGGCTCGACCGTCACGGTGCGCGCGTCGGCATCGAACGCGACGATGTTGTTGAGCCACTTGCTCGTATCGACCACCAGCGCTTCGCCGACCGTCTGCCCACACTGGCTCGTGCCCGCGCCGCGCGCGAGCAGCGGTACTTTCTCGCTGCGCGCGATCTCGAGCGCGATGCGCAGATCGTCCTGATCGCGCGGCACCACGACGCCGACCGGCGTGATCTGATAGATCGACGCATCGGTCGCGTAGCGGCCGCGGCTGGCGAGATCGAACAGCACGTCGCCGCGCAGCGCTTTGCGCAGATGCTGCGCGAGCGGACTCGTTGCGCGCGCGGCGGAGGGGACCAGATGGATCGGCTTGACGAGCAAGCCCGCAGTGGGATTCGTCATTTCGTCGGCCTGTGAGGAGCGCGCCTGAACCGCGCAGCTCGAATTACCTAGTACAGCGTCAGATGCACCGGCGCGAGTCCTTCGATATGCCCGCTCACGTCGCCCGCCTCGCGCGGAAAGAACATGCCGGTGTACGAACCGGCGGTGATCACCATCTCCCGCGTCACCGCAATGCCGCGCGAACTCGCGTGATTGACGAGCCACGTCAACAGCCGCCGCGGATCGCCGGCCGGATTCGCGGGCGTCGTTTCGACGACATTGCCTGCGTTGAACGCGAAGCGCAGCGACGGCGCGACGAACGGAAAATCCTCGCGATACCGTGTGAATTCACCGACGATCAGCGCACCGTGATTTTGCAGGTCCGCGAGCTGCGCGAGTTTGTCGATGGCGGGCCACGCGGCATAGCGGCTCGCGACGATCTCGATGGTCGCGCCGATCGAGCCGATGCCCGCGAGCACTTCGTCCTCGCGGTACGGTTTCGTGGACGGCTCGAAACGCCGGCCGAAACGGAACGCGACTTCGAGTTCGAGCCCGAGCGGCGCGAAGCCTTCGCGCGACAGACGCGCGCCGTCGGCGTGCAGATCGGTGTCGGGCAATGGCGCGCCTTGAATCGGTCCGCTCGCCGATTTCGCGCCGATCTTCCAGCCGCCGATTCGCGCGCCGCACGCGCTCAAGATTTCGTGCTGGATTGCGTAGGCCGCGTCGGCATCGGAAGGAAGCAGCTCCGGCGGCAACGTATCGAGCACCGTGCGATTGCGACGCGCATCGGCAAGCAGCTGACTCAATGATGAAGTCATGTTTTACACGCCCATCCGGGTGGAAACGTGCGCCTTCTCCGACGCGCCAACTTCGAAGCGGCTCTCGGGCTGCATGCGGAACGCGAGCACGACGCCGATGCCCATCAGCAACATGCTGCCCACGAACGGCAGATCCCAGTTGCCAAAGCGGTCGATCAGAAAGCCGCCCATCACCGGCGAGATGATCGCGGCGAGCGCCGAGCCCGTGTTCATCATGCCGCTCGCGGTGCCGGAGAAGTCCGGCGCGATATCCATCGGGATCGCCCACATCGGGCCGATCGTCATCTCGGCGAAGAAGAAGCCCGACGCGAGACAGGCAATCGACAGCGTCAGGTCATGCGTGAACATCAGAGGAATCAGCGACAGCAGGCAGAACAGCATGCACACCGACACCATCCAGCTGCGCGCGCGTTTGAGGCTGCCGGTGCGCTTGAAGATCGCATCGGTGACGATGCCGCCGAGCGTGTCGCCAATCACGCCCGCGAAGAACACGACCGACGCGAAGATCGCCGACTTCTTCAATTCCAGATGGTGGTTATGCAGGAAGTACAGCGGAATCCAGCTCAGGAACAGCCACAGCGTCCAGCCGTAGCAGAAGTAGACGATCGTGACCGGCGTCATGCGGCGAAACAGCTTGCCCCACGGCAGGCCGGAGACCTTCGGCTTCGGCGTGGGCAGCACCGCGAGTTCCTCGGACGTAATGCGCGGATGATCTTTCGGATGCTCGGTGAACGTGAGCGCCCACGTGACCACCCACACCAGACTCAGCGCGCCGCAGATAAAGAACGATTCGCGCCAGCCCCAGTTGGTCATCACGATCACGATGAGCGCCGGCGCGACCGCGTTGCCGACTCGCGACGCCGCGTGCGTGATGCCCTGCGCGAAGCCGCGCTTTTCTTTCGCGACCCAGCGCGACATCGCCGACGTTGCAGCCGGGAATGTCGCGCCTTCACCGAAACCGAGCACGAGCCGCGCGGCGAGCAACGAAGCGAGCCCGCCCGCGAAGCCCGTGAGCACTGTCGCGAGACCCCAGATCGCGCCGCAGAACAGCAGCGTGCGTCGCGCGCCGAAGCGATCGCTGACCCAGCCGCCGATCACCTGAAACAGCAGATACGGATACGCGAAGGCCGAGAACACGAGGCCGACCTGCGTATGCGTGAGATTGAATTCCTTGCCGAAACCCGCGGCAGCGGTGCTGACGTTCACGCGATCGAGGTACGTGATGAAGTACATGATGCAGAGCATCACTAGAACGATACTGGTCGCACTGGTCAAACGAAACCGCTTCATCGTCTCTCTCCATGGCATGTGTCGACGGCGCGCCTGAAGTGGCGCGCTGCGTTCGTCGCCCGTCGGCCGCGAGAGCCGCTATGGACGCATTGCATGTTGTTCTGGCCGCGTTCTGCGCGCGGCTCGATGAGGGAAGCGCTCCCTGCGCCCGACAATCAGGCCGCGGCCTTCAATCCCGACGTCTTCGGTGCCTGGCTCAGCCACTCCATCGCGGCCGGCATGCCGCTTTCCTTGAGCGGCACGCTAGCAAGCCGCAGACCCATTTCGCAGCCAGCCAGTGTCGCGAGCAGCATCAGATCGTTGCAATCGCCAAGATGGCCGATGCGGAACATGCGGCCTTTCATCTTGCCGAGGCCCGTGCCGAGCGACATGTCGAAGCGTTCGTAGATCAGCTTGCGCACCGCGTCGGCATCGACACCATCGGGCATCATCACGCCCGTCAGCACCGGGCTATAGACGGCGGGATCGGCGCACTGGATTTCGAGCCCCCACGCGCGCACCGCGCGGCGCGTCGCTTCGGCAAGCCGCTCGTGGCGCGCGAACACGTTGTCGAGCCCTTCGCCGAGTATCATTTCGATCGCTTCATGCAGCCCGTACAGCAGGTTCGTGTTCGGCGTGTACGGCCAGTAGCCGGATTTGTTCATCTCGACGATTTCCGCCCAGTCCCAGAAGCTGCGCGGCAGCTTCGCGTGCTGGCTGGCGGCCATCGCCTTCGGCGAGATCGCGTTGAAGCTGATGCCCGGCGGCAGCATCAAGCCCTTTTGCGAGCCCGACACGGTCACGTCGACACCCCACTCGTCGTGACGATAATCAGCGCACGCGAGACCGGAGATCGTGTCGACGAGCAGCAGCGCCGGATGGCCCGCGGCGTCGATCGCGCGACGCACGGCGGGGATGTCGGACGTGACGCCGGTCGAGGTTTCATTGTGCACGACGCAGACCGCCTTGATTGCATGCTGCGTGTCGGCGCGCAGACGCTCTTCGATCATCTGCGGCTGCACGCCGCGCCGCCAGCCTTCGATGCCTGGCAACCCCAGGAATTCGGGCTTCAGGCCGAGCTGCTCGGCCATTTTTTTCCACAACGTCGCGAAGTGGCCGGTCTCGAACATCAGCACGTGATCGCCGGGGCTCAGCGTATTCGACAATGCGGCTTCCCATGCGCCCGTGCCGGACGCCGGATAGATGACGACCGGCTGCTGCGTCTTGAAAATCTTCTTGATGCCGTCGAGCACCTTGAGACCCAGCTCGCCGAATTCGGGTCCGCGATGGTCGATGGTCGGATAGCTCATCGCTCGAAGGATGCGATCCGGCACCGGACTCGGCCCCGGAATCTGCAGGAAATGACGGCCAGCGGGATGAAAATCTAGCTTCAGCATCGGACCCCTCCAATTGAATTTTGCATGCAAAAAACTATATCAGACGAACCGTGATGCTCCCAAGACGAAAATTGGCCTTTAAGGCCCGTGTTTACCCGCATGTGCGCATGGATTAACTAATTGATATGGTTCCGATAAAATCCAGTTCATGTGAAGCTGAGGATTTTTGTATGCAAAATTCGGATTTCGACGCGGGTCTGACCGCTGCCCCGCTGATGCCGAAGGTCGAGCGTCAGCGCCTGCACGACACGGTGGTGGAGCACATCCGCCGCTTTATCGTCGAGGGAGCGCTGGAGCCCGGCAAGAAACTGAACGAGCGGGAGTTGTGCGAAACGCTCGGCATTTCGCGCACGCCGCTGCGCGAGGCGCTGAAGGTGCTGGCTGCCGAAGGTCTGATCGAGATTTCGCCGAACCGGGGCGCGTCGGTATCGAAGATGTCGGAAGCGGAGGTGCGCGAAACCTTCGAATTGATGAGCGGCCTCGAAGCGTTTTCCGGCGAACTCGCGGCCGAGCGCATCACCGCGGCTGAACTCGCAGAGATCAAGGCGCTGCATTACGCGATGCTGGCGTGCCGCGCGCAGAACGATCTGCCGGGCTACTACAGTCGCAACCAGGCGATCCACGACAAGATCAACGAAGCGGCGAGAAATTCGGCGCTGCGGCAGACGTATGTGTCGGTCAACCGGCGGCTGCAGGCGCTACGCTTTCGCTCGAACTATCAGACGCCGAAGTGGGACCGCGCGATTCACGATCACGATGAAATGCTGAAGGCGCTCGAGGCTCGCGACGGCAAGAAGCTCAGCGCGATTTTGCGGCAGCATCTGCTCGATAAGCGGGATGCGGTTTTGCAGGTGCAGGCGCAGGAGGAGGTGGTCGCTTCGGCCTCCGGGTTGAAGGCGTGATGCGGACAACTGATGCCGAATCCCGCTCCTCGCCACTCCGTCGGCAACAAAACTTGTCCACCTAAATTGTTGGCAAGCCTGTGGACAACCTTCGCACAGCGAGCTTAAGTGCTTGAAGCATGAGAACTATCCGCGCGCGGTGCACGCGTAGGCAGTGAGCGTCGCTATGGAGTCCGTGATACTGGCGAGTGGGCTTCGCAAGGATGCCGTTTCACTCACGCCGACCTCGAAGTCCAGTTGTCCACATAATTTGGGAACAAGCTTGTGGACAACCTGCGCACAGGCCTGCCAAGTGTTTGATACGGCAGGCCTATCGTGCGCGGATGCGGGAGCGGGCAGCGGCGCGGCACCTCACGCGATGCAAGCCAACGGCCGCGCCCTCCACCCTCGATTTCACTGCGTCGTTTCACGACTGCGCAACGACTCCGGCAACCCATACAGCACGATCAGCGCGCACACCACGCTCATCGCGCCGATCACATACAGCGCCGGCGTCGTGCTGCCGGTCAGATCCTTCACACGTCCGACCATCACCGGGCTCACGATCCCGGCGCGAACGGGCAGCCGCCAAGCCCGCCGAGCGCCGCGTCGAAACGGCGCACGCCGGTTTCATACGCGGCGAGCACGTTGGCGAGACCGAGGCCGCGCGTGTTATGAAAGTGCAGCGTGAGCGCGGCGGCCGGCAGCCGCTCGAGCGTGCGCCTGACAAGTCGCGCCACCTGGCGCGGATTCGCCATACCGGTGATATCGGCGACGGTGATGCCCTCGATGCCCATCTCGCGATACGCGTCGACGATGCCGATCACGCGGTCTTCGTCGATGCGCCCTTCGAACGGACAGCCGAACGCGGTCGCCACGGTCGCGTTGAGCCGCACGCCCGCGGCCATCGCGCAACGCACGATGTCGTCGAACGCCGCGAGCGACGACTCGCAGCTCATGCGCATGTTCGCGCGGTTATGCGTCTAACTCGCGGACATCACGAGGTTCAGTTCGTCGGCGCGCGTGATGCGACAGCGTTTCTCCGGCCGGCGTCAGCGTCATGCCGCGCGCGTTGCGCTGGAATAGCGACGCGCCGACCGCCTGTTCGAGTTCGACCAGCCGCTTGCTGGCGGCGGACACGGCGATCGCCTCGCGCTCGGCGGCGCGCGTGAGCGTGCCCTCTTCGAAGACGGCGAGAAAAAGCTGCAACGTGGTGAGGTCGAGCTTGCGGAGAAGATTTTTGATGACCATGGCGCGGCGACGAAAGTTCGGTCAGTGATAATCATCCTCTAGCTGATGGCGCACCGCCAACACGGTCACGGTTTGGCTGTCGTCGATTTCGAACAGCGAGACGTAGCCCGCGCGACCGAATGGGATCAGCAGCTCGCGCAAAAACGGCGTATCGCGCTGAACCTTTCGGCAAGTGAACGGCGACGTACGCAGCGTGGCGATACCATCGCGGATGGCTTGCAACGCGCGTTCGGCGAGCGGGAAATCCGTGTCGTCCCGCTCGAGGATGAAATCGTACAGTCTCTGCAGGTCCGCCGCCGCTGCGCGTGTGAAACGAACCTGATACGTCATCGGTGCTTCTTCGCGCGGGCCTTCGTTTTTGCTTCGCGGAGCCGCGTTTCAAGACCGGCGAGCACGTCGTCGGCCGATACGTAGTCGCCGCTTTGCTTCGCTTCAGCACGCGACTCGAGCCCTCGCACGACGAATTCACGCACATTCAGGCGCCGCGCGATGTTGTCGCGGATCGCCTGCTCGACGAAACTGGACAGGCTTTCGCCGTCCTGCAGCACGTCCTCGGCCGCGGCCCGCAGCTCGGGCTTGACCCGAACCGACGGGAAAGTAGCGCTTTTCATCGTTCTCTCCATGCATCGCATTAGCGATGCATTATCGCGCTACCTCATGTCTGCCGCAAGCAGCCCTTCACGACTTCCACGCCGAACCCAGAATCATCGTGCAGAAATTCTCGCGATGATAATGCGGGTCTTTCAGCGCGAGCACGTCGGCCTTCACGTTGCCGAACGTCGTGTGCGGCTTGTGGATCGTGCCGTGCGCGAACGCATCGATGATACCTTCCTTGAAGTGCGCGCCGCGCGGATGCGCATGGGTGACTTCCTCCCGTTGCTGTTCGCTGAATTCGTCGTAGGCGAGGCCGAGCACGTCCATTTCGACACCCGCCGTGACGAGCGCGATCACCGGCTTCATATGCTGCGGAATGCCTGGTGTCGTGTGCAGCGCGATCGCGGTCCACACCTGCTCGATGTCGTCCTCGCCGATCCGATGCCGCCGCAGAAATTCACGCGCGGCATTCGCGCCGTCGACTTCGAAGCGCTCCTGCTCGCTGCTGTATGGCGCGACGAGACCCATGTCGTGAAACATCGCGCCGATGTACAGCAGTTCGGGGTCGTACTTCAGCTGCTTGCATTGCCCGGCCAGCGCGCCGAACAGAAACACGCGCCGCGAATGGTGATACAGCAACTCCGTTTCGGTGTCGCGCACGAGCTCGGTGGCTTCACGCGCCATCATGCTGTCGGGAATCTGGATACCTGCGATCGTCGTAGTCATGCGGCGTACTCCTTCGTATGCGAACGTGAATGTGAAAGTAATCAACGGGACGCGCGCCGCCGCTTCAGAGCGCGTTTTGGTATGCTGGTCCGCGCCGTGATGTCGATGCCTGTCGCCTGCCTGTGAGACCGCGCGTCCGACCGATCCAGTATTGGCCAGCGCGGCGCCGCGAACAATTGTCGCGAGCCGTTGAACACTGCCAAACGCACAGCGTTGACTGCCGCGGCGTGCCCTTCACGTTCCCCGTCAAAGGAAGTCATCCGATGCCCACCGTCGTGATCGCGATCTTCCCAGGAGTGCAGGCACTCGACGTCGCCGGTCCCGTCGACGTGTTCTCCGAAGCGAACCGCTTCGTCGCGCCCACGCGGCACTACGAGGTCAAGCTGCTGGCCGCGGACCCGGCGCCGCTGCGCGCATCGAACGGGATGACGCTGGTGGCGGACGCGACCTTCGAGCAGTCGCGCGAACCGTTCGATCTCGCGCTCGTCGCCGGCGGCCCCGCGCTACCGCGCAACGAAGTGCCGGACGCGCGCCTGCTCGACTGGCTCGCCAACGTCGCGACACGTTGCGCTCGCTACGGCTCGATCTGCACCGGCGCTTTCGCGCTCGGTCACGCGGGCCTGCTCGATGGGCGCCATGTGACGACGCACTGGCAGCACGCCGCGCAACTCGCCGCGCAGTTTCCGCGCGCGCGGGTCGACTTCGATCGCATCTATCTGCGCGACGGGCCGCTGGTCACCTCTGCGGGCGTGACGGCCGGCATCGATCTGTCGCTCGCGCTGGTGGCCGAGGATCACGGTGCGCATAGCGCGCTCGCGGTCGCCAAGCGGCTCGTCGTGTTCGCGCAGCGGCAAGGCGGTCAGTCGCAATTCAGCCCCTATCTGACCGCGCCCGCCGACGACACCTCGCCCGCCGCGAAAGTGCAGGCGCACGTGATGGCGCGTATCCATGACAGCTTCACCGTCAAGCAACTCGCCGACGTCGCGGGCATGAGCGCGCGTAACTTCGCGCGCGTGTTCGTGCAGGAAACCGGCGTGACGCCGCATGAATTCGTCGAACGCGCGCACGTGGATGCCGCACGCAAGCTGCTCGAAAGCAGCGCCGCGGCGCTGAAGACGATCGCCTACGATTGCGGCTTCGGCACCGCCGACCGCATGCGCATCGTGTTTACGAAGCGGCTTGGCGTGACGCCGACGCAGTATCGCGAGCGCTTTCGCCCGGTCTGAATAAGGCGTGAGAAAATCGTCGACTCTGCACGTCAACGATCACCAGGAACGACATGACCTCCTCTTCTCCGATTCGCGCGATCGTCACCGGCCATACGCGCGGCCTGGGCGCGGCGCTCGCCGAACAACTGCTCGCGCGCAACGTCACGGTGCTGGGTATGTCGCGCTCGCGGCATGCCGCGCTGAAGGCGCGCTTTGCCGCGCGGCTCGAAGAGATCGAGCTGCCGCTGGCCGAGCCCGCACGCGTCGCGCAATGGATCGCCACCGACGCACTGAGCAACTTCGTGCGCGGCGCGCAGACGGTGCTGCTGATCAACAACGCGGGCATGATGCAGCCGATCGGGCCCATCGAAGGACAGGACGCCGCGAGCGTCGCGGACGCGGTGAGCCTGAACGTCGCGACGCCGCTGATGCTCGCGAGCGCGCTCGCCGCCGCGGCCGTCGACGCAACCGACCGCCGCATCGTGCACATTTCGAGCGGCGCGGCGCGCAACGCGTATCCGGGCTGGAGCATCTACTGCGCGACCAAGGCCGCGCTCGATCATCACGCGCGCGCCGTCGCGCTCGACGCGAATCGCGCGCTGCGCATCTGCAGCCTCGCGCCGGGTGTGATCGATACGGACATGCAGGCGCAAATTCGCGGTAGCGGCGAAGAGCAGTTCCCGATGCGCCAGCGCTTCGACGAGCTGAAGCGCAACGGCCAACTGTCGACGCCCGAGCAATGCGCGGCGCAGCTGATCGACTATGCGCTCAGCGATGCGTTCGGGCAGACGCCGGTCGCGGACATTCGCGAGATCGCGAAATCGGCCTGAACGGGCTATTGCTGCCGGGTATTTGCGCTCCCGAAAATCCTCACCTCAAGCACGGAGCAGTGGCGGATCGGCGTCAGCTACCGTCGTCGTTTCTCCCGAAAAGCCTCACCTTTGAGGTGAAAAGAGGACTCGAGGAGGCATTTCAGCGAGCGCATTGCGGCGCTCACACACCGCTCCCGAAATCCCTCACCTTTGATCGAACGCAGCCGGATCGCTTCGCCGATGCCGGCCGCGCACGCGGCAGATCGCCTGGACATTCAACGACTTACGTTACACAGCCGGCGCACGGTCACCGCGACGGATGCCATGATTGGCGACTGCATGAAGCGCGTTTTGTACGTCAGCACGACGGGCCGTCGCCCGATACAGCATCGACGGCTCCCGAATATCCTCACCTATGGCTGACAGGCATGAATGCGCGCATTCCCGCGAGCCTCTTGCCGCGCGGTTTGTGCGGTTCCTGGCCCGGCCGGTTAGTTGCAAAAGAACCGCCCGCGCGCGACTCCCGAAAGTCCTCACCTTTGACGCGATGCACACGCGCCACGTTCATTCGATCGGCACGTTCTTCAGCCCCACGCACCGCGACGACGTTCTTCATCGCGTCGACGAACCTGACGAGAAGGAAGCAACGTTGGGAATGCGATATGAGTTTCAGAGGAAACCATTCGCAATTTGTAGCGCCGTCCAGGCGACTCCCGAATTCCCTCACCTTCAATTTTGAAGTGCGCGTACAGGTGCGCATATTCTCACCTCGGCGGCTCCCGAATCTTCTCACCTATCAGTATCGGCGCGTGCGCCGCAGAATATAATCGGGGCCGACGGTCGATGACTCGTCGCGAGGCGGTAGTGCGTTGCGC
This sequence comes from Paraburkholderia tuberum STM678, assembly GCF_902833905.1. Taxonomy (GTDB): domain Bacteria; phylum Pseudomonadota; class Gammaproteobacteria; order Burkholderiales; family Burkholderiaceae; genus Paraburkholderia; species Paraburkholderia tuberum. The sequence goes on from NZ_CADFGP010000002.1 coordinate 73,118, forward strand.
CGCCTCTTCCCCGCTGGCAGCACGCGGCTCGAACGGCAGTTCCTGACAAACCGGCAAAGGAGGAAGAATGAAAACAAACGGCGCGAGCAGAATCCTCGGTGCACTGTTCGCGGTGGCCATCGCGACTTGCGCGACCTATGCAAACGCACAGACGCGCGAGATGCCGAACGATGCGTCGATGCAAAGCCAGTCGGTCCCAGCGGCTTCGAACCGGAACAACAACCGGTCCGACAGCGCAATCGTCCGCGACGTCCGCCGCGCTTTCACGCGCACCACGAACCTCAATTCGGCGAACATCCGTGTCGAAGCGCGTCACGGCATCGTTACGCTGACCGGCACCGTGCCGCGGCAATCGCAAATCGCGCGAGCCGGCAACGCCGCGCGATCGGTTCGCGGCGTCAGAAGCGTGCATAACCGGCTGACCGAGCGACGGCGCGCCAATCAGTGAGCACGGCGTGGTGGCATCGGCCGGACGGATCGGTGCCGCCTGTTCGACCTCCCCCCTATATCGGCCTCGACCCGCATGTCATTCAAAGTGCCCACCGTCGCGCGCCGCACATTTTTTCTGCTCTGCTTAAGAAACAGGTTGACCTCGGCGGAAGGCGAACCCTAGAATTCAAAAATCATCACCGATGGGGCTCGTGCCTTGGACACCTGCAGTAGCCGACTTTCGAACAGATTCGCTGCCTGACCGGCAGGACGTCCGCGCTCTCTTCATCAGCCGCCGTCTTGCCAGTTGGCAGACGGTGCGCGCCGCAGTTTCTTCCCGTGCACCTAAAGTAACGTCGTATCCGCATGACAGGAACGCCGCGTTCACGCGCGTTCCCGCGCCGATACGGCGTCGCATCGCGAGCCTTGCGCTTGCGGTCGCGTTTGCGCGCGCGTTGTCAGTCAACGCAAACAGTTCAACGCAATGCGCGCGAACGCGTGGATAAACACATGCGTAGCGAACGTGTAGCGAGCGTGCGTAGCGAACGCTTCAGACGCTCGAACGCAGTCCCCGCTACACACCGACAAGGAGCCGCCATGCCCGACAGTGACAGTTATCCCTTATGCCGCTTCCCCGTTCTATCAACTGAGGAAAGCGAGTAGACCTCCACCGCCGCGCCCGGACATACGCGGCCTCCGTGTCTGCTGGCTTTCCACCAGCGCGTCGAAACCGGCGCCCGGAGATCCCTCATGCAATTCGGCCTCCTTCTTTCGCAGTTCCCGCGTGTGCAGGAATCGCGCGCCCATTACGACGGCATGCTCGTGCTGCACGCACCGCATCCGTTCATCGCCTTCTGCCGTCGCGTGATGTCGCGCGTGGCATAGCGTTTCGCGATCCGACCTTCGACAAATACAACCAGGAGAGAACGACATGTCTACTCCGACGAACATTTCCTCCGCGCGCAGCGCCGTGCTCGATTCGGCACACGTCGGCGATATCAAGGGCGCGCTCGGCACGATCGCTCACCATGACATCGCGCCACGCACGAGCTGGTGGGCGCGCCTGCGCACGCTGCTCGCGATCCTCGGCCCCGGTCTGATCGTGATGGTCGGCGACAACGACGCGGGCGCATTCGGCATCTACACGCAGGCCGGCCAGAACTACGGCACTACGTTACTGTGGACCATGCTGTTGCTGGTGCCGGTGCTGTTCGTCAATCAGGAGATGGTGTTGCGGCTCGGTGCGGTCACGGGCGTGGGCCACGCGCGGCTTATTTTCGAGCGCTTCGGCAAGTTCTGGGGCGCGTTCAGCGTCGTCGATCTGTTCCTGCTGAACGCGCTAACCATCGTGACGGAATTCATCGGCATCACGTTCGTGCTCGACTTCTTCGGCGTCTCGAAGATCGCGGGCGTGTGTATCGCCGCGGCGCTGACGATGGCCGCCGTCAGCACCGGCGACTTCCGCCGCTTCGAGCGTTTCGCGGTCGCGCTGTGCGTGTTGAGCCTGCTGCTCGTGCCGGTGCTCGTGTCGATTCACCCGCCGGTCGGCCAGATCGCGCGCGACTTCTTCATTCCGAACTGGCCCGCGCACTCGAAGCTGTCCGACGTGATGCTGCTCGTAATCGGCATCGTCGGCACGACGGTTGCTCCGTGGCAGCTGTTCTTCCAGCAGAGCTATGTGGTCGACAAGCGCATCACGCCGCGCTTCATGAACTACGAAAAAGCCGACCTGTGGATCGGCATCGTGTTCGTACTGATCGGCGCGGTCGCGATGATCTCGTTCAGCGCGGCGCTGTTCGACGGACGGCCCGGGTTCGGCAACTTCACGGACGCGGGCGGTGTGATCGCCGGTCTCGAGAGATACGCGGGACGTACCTCGGCCGTGCTGTTCGCGATCGCGCTGTTCGACGCTTGCGTGATCGGCGCGGCGGCTGTGTCGCTATCGACCGCCTATGCGATCGGCGACGTGTTCAAGATCCGCCATTCGCTGCACCGTAGCGTGTCGGATGCGAAGGGCTTCTACGTCGTGTACTTCGCGATCGTCGCGGCCGCCGCGGCATTGGTGCTGATTCCAGGCAGCCCGCTCGGTCTGTTGACCGAAGCGGTGCAGACGCTCGCCGGCGTACTGCTGCCGAGCGCGACCGTGTTCCTGCTGCTGCTGTGCAACGATCGCGCGGTGCTCGGTCCGTGGGCCAATTCGAAGAAGCTCAATCTGTTTACCGGCGCGGTGATCTGGGTGCTCGTGATGCTGTCGATCATCCTGACCGCGTCGGTGATCTATCCGGACATCGCGGCGGAAACGATCGTCGAAGTCCTGGCGGGCGGCACGTTGCTCGCGGTCGTCGGGTATGTGGCGAGCTTCGGGATGCGCAAGCTGCGCGGCGAGTCCGCGGCCGAGCCGGCTCCGGTCTATACGAAGGACGCGCGCAACACGTGGCGCATGCCGCCGCTCGACGAACTGCCGCCGCCGCGTCTGACGCTCGCCAAACGCGTATGGATGGGCGTGCTGCGCGGCTATCTGCTGCTCGCGATCGCGCTCGTGATCGTCAAGGTCGTGCAGATGGCGTTGCTGAAGTAGTTCGAATGGTGAGGAGTTCCAGGAGGTCCGGGCAATGGTGAGGTTTTACGGGAGCCATGTCCGGAGCGACAACTTAAGCGCTGCCGGAGCCCGAGCTGGCCGGCAGCGCTTCAAATGACTCATTGCCCCTTCCACGCGCGCGGCACCCGGTGAAAATTCCGGTCGAAGTAAATCAGGCTGTCGCCGTCGGCGCGCACGCGAATCTGCGTGGTCTTCACGAACATGACCGAGTCCGAGCCGACTTCGTCGAGAAGCCGTACAACTCGCAGCAGATGCTCGAGCGCATTCAACGCGCAATGAAACTCGCGTCCCAGCGTCACGCGAAACACATGCGCCAACTCGAACTGCGTGAGCGGATCAACTCGCTCACGTCGCGCGAGAAGGAAGTGCTGCACGGTTTGATCGAGGGGAAGCCGAGCAAGGTCATTGCGGCGGACCTGTCGATCAGTGTGAAAACCGTGGACGTGCATCGCGCGAGCATCAAGGAAAAGCTCGGCGCTTCGTCGATTCCGCCCCTCGTGCGCCGCGTGCCCGAAGTGTGGAGCCCGCCGGACGAGCGGCCGGAATGACCCGGCCGCCTCGGCCCTTGCAGACGCATCAGCGCATGTACAGGCCGCCGTTGACGTCCCAGCACGCGCCATTGGCGAAATAAGCGTCACCGGAAGCGAGCATCACCGCGACATCGGCAACATACGACGCGGCCCCGAGCTTGCCGACCGGTATCGCTTCGATCACTTTTGCCAGCTTGTCCGCCGCCACGCTCTCGTGAACGATCGGCAAATCGAGCGGCCCCGGCGAGATCGCGTTGACTGTCACACCGCGCGCGGCGAGATCGCGCGCGAAGACCTTGGTCAACGTCAGTACGCCGCCCTTCGCGGCCGCATAGTGCGCGCCCGTTGCCGAGCCGCCATTCTGCCCCGCCAGCGACGCGATATTGACGATGCGGCCCACGCCGCGCTGCGCGAAGTACTGCCCGAATACCTGGCAGCCGAACAGCACGCTGCGCAGATTCACGTTGATGACCTGATCGAACTGCTCGGCGGTAATGTCCATCACGGGCACGACCTTCGAGGCGCCCGCATTGTTGACGAGCGCGTCCACGCCGCCCCAACGTTCGAGCAACGCGTCGCGCGCCGCTTCGAAGTCCGCCTTGCGCGTGACGTCGAGCCGGATTGCGCAGGCGCTCGAGCCGTCGCTGCTGAGTTCATGCGCGAGCGCTTGCGCGGGTTCGATCGCGATATCGGCCAGCGCGACCCTGTAGCCTGCTTCGTGAAAACGACGCGCGACGACGGCGCCAAGTCCGCGCGCGGCGCCCGTCACGAGCGCGATTCTGTTCGACATGTTGCTGACTCCTTGATTGCGTTCAGGCGGATTGCCCGAGGCGCGCTTCGAGGTGCGCGGCGACCGCGCACACCGTTTCGTCGTCGTTCTTGCGACCGATGATTTGCAGGCCCGCCTTCAGCGTCGAGCGTTCGATCGGAACGGGCAGGCTCAGCGCCGGATGCCCGCTCAGGTTGAACGGCCGGATCAACGACGACATGCCGATCACCGACGTGCCGGCGCGTGCCGCTTCGAGCGTGATCGGCAATGAGGGCAGCGTCGGCAGCACGAGTACGTCGACCCGGTCGAGCGCGCGGTCCACTTCGTCGGTGAAGGTGCGGCGCACGCGTTCCGCCGCGTCGAGATCGGCGGCGCTCGTGGCCGCGGCCGCGCGCAGGCGCGCTTCGATATCGGCGCCGAGCTTGCCGCTTGCCACCAGATGGCCGAATGCGCGCGATGTCTCCGCGTTGATCACCGCGAGGCCGGCCGTGAATGCGTCCTTCAGCGACGCGAGTTCGATCGCTTGTACGGCGAGTTCGGACTTTCCGACCGCGTCAGCGATTGCTTTGGCGATGTCGTCATCCGCGTCGACTGCGACCATGCCAATGCGCAACTGCGAAACGTCTCGACGCGCATCGTCAGCGCGAAACGAAGGATCGATCGCCGTCATCACGCGAATCAGCGTGTCCGTCTCGCGCGTAAACGGTCCAACGCAGTCGAGTGTCGTGACGCGCGGCGCCACGCCGTGCCGCGACACGCGGCCGAACGTCGGCTTCAGGCCGATAACGCCGCAGCATGCGGCCGGGCCGCGGACCGAGCCACCGGTGTCGGTACCGAGCGCGGCGTCCACGAACTTCTGCCCGACCGCCGACGCGGACCCGCTCGACGATCCGCCCGGAATGCGTGCCTCGTCCTGCGGATTGACCGGCGTGCCGGAAAAGTCGTTGATGCCGGTCATGCCGAACGCGAGTTCGTGCATGTTGGTCTTGCCAGTGACGCGCCAGCCGGCGTCGAGCAAACGCCGCACGACTTCGGCGTGCTCCGATGCAAGCGGTGCGTCGGCAAGCGCGCGGCTTGCCGCTGTCGTCGCGTAGCCGGCGACGTCGATGCTGTCCTTGATCGCAATCGTCGGCGCGTCGGCGCTGTCCGTCGCGCTCAGATCGAATGTCTGCAGAAATGCGCTCATGCCGAAACTCCCTGGGCCGGGTTGACTTGCCACGGTGCATCGAAAAGACGCTCGGTACGGAAATGGCGGATCAGCCATGTCGCGTCCGCATCGTGAGTGGCGGCCACGAAGTCGATTTCGAGGCGCGCCGCGATCAGTTCCGCTTTCGCATCGACATAACCCGAAGCCTGCAACATGATCCAGCGACCCTTCGCCGTGTCGCCGTTCACTTCGATATGCTCCGCAGTCAGAAAGTGGGCATTGGTCGCGAAGTGCGGCGTGGGCGGCAGATAACGCTGCAGCATCGCGACGATCTGCGCCGGCCCTTCGAGACGCCCGAACTTGTTCGCGTACTGCGGGCCGATGCCTTCCCAGATCGCGTCTTCGGCGAACAGCGCGGCGAGCGCCTCGCCTTCGAGCGCGCGCATGGGCACATCGCACAGCGCCATGTAGCGCGCGATCGTCTTACGCACCGCGTTCTGTGCTTCTAGCGCTTTGACGCGCGCGAGCAGCGCGTCGATAGCCGGATCGGTCATCGCGTCACGCATGGTTGGAGACCGCTGGCGGCACCGTCAGCGCACGGCCCACGCGCGCCTCGATCTTGCCGTAGCGCCACAGGTTGTAGTCGCCGACCGGCGTCGTCCGATACAGATTGCACACGGCCACCGCGGTATCGAAGTCGGCGACGTCGGCCATGATGTAGAACGTCCACGGCGCGCCATCGGCGTTGCCGACCACGAGCCGATCGTCGTCCATCACGCCCAGCACGCGCACGTTTTCCATCGCTTCGATCGCGTTCAGCATCTTGCCGTACGCTTGCCACACTTCGCCGATCTGTTCGCGCGGCAAGTCGAAGAAGTTCTGCGAGACGCCGCAGCAGAACAGCACACGCAAAGGCAGGTTTCGGTTGTCGCTCATGGGAACGTTCCTTGGTTCGGTTGATAGCCTTCGAGTGTCGGCATGATGACCGGTCAGAGCAGGAAGCCGATCGCGCTCAGCGCATCGGTGGAATCGATCAGGCGGATTACTTTCTCGACGAGACGCGGCTCGCCGCTCGCCATGCTGATCTTGTGCGTCAGATCGGCCGCGAAGATCGTCGACGTGCCGCGCTTGTACGCGATGATGATCTGCGACGACTTCACTTCGACCACGTCCGCGCTATCGCTCGCGAGCGTGAAGCGCGACACCGTGCGCACCGTGCGCGCGGCATCCGAGGCGGATGCCGAATAGCCCGACGTCATGCGCTGCACGCGCAGCTCGCGCATGTGCTGATCGTCGTACGCGTAGTTCAGCGTTGCCGCGTAATCGGTCGTGTTCGGATCGATCGGCACCACGTAGTGGCCCGCCGGGTCCCACAACTCGAGCCACTCGCGATAGTCGCGTCGATCGAGCAATTCGGCTTCGCGCCAGATGAACTCGATCGCGCGCGCAAAGGTCTGATGGGAAAAGAGTGCGTTTCTGTCGTCCATCATGCCTGCTCCATCATTGCGCGCCATTGCTTGTAGGCTTCGCGCATGCCGGTTTCATCGGTTGCGTGGGCGGTTTTCTCGCCGTTCGCGGCGGTCGTTTCGCGATTCAGACCGCGATTGACGAGGATCGGTACGTCCGGTCCCGCATGCGAGCCGCGCTGCACGCGCTCCCACGCTTCGGCGTCGTCGGGACTGCCGAAGCCGAACGGGCCCTGGAAGTGCTCGTGAATGCGCAGGCGCACGCGGTTCGCTTCTTCAGGACCGCCGTCCATCGCGAGCGCGACGTGGCGAATCTCCGTTTCCTCGGCGGAAATCGGCCGCAGCACACGGAAAAACGCCATCGACAGCGCGAGATTCGGGAACAGGTTCAGGTTGAAGCCGACGCCCATCAGCGAGCGCACGATGCGGCGCACTTCTTCCGGCGGGTGCTTTTGCGCGAGTTGCGCGGCGAGTTCGCTGAAGCGCTCGGGCAGCGGCGCGCCATCGTCGCGGTCCAGATCGACGATCTCGGGCATCAGCACCGCGAGGCTGTGACCGTTGCCGAGCGAGCGGCAGAACGCCTGGTCGCTCGTCATGAAGCTGGTGATCGCGGCGGCGGTTTCGTCGTCGATGGACTTCATCCACGACTTGTGCACGACCGGAAAGTGGTACAGATCCGTCGTGTTTTCGAGCTGGATCTTCCAGTTGCCCTTGAACTTGAACTTGTGCTCGCCGTTGGCCTTGATCGGATAGCCCGCGCCCTGCTTCATGAACAGGTCGATCCACGGCTTCGCGCCGCCGAGGAAGTCTTCGAGCGGTTCGATCGTTTCGTTGAAGCTCGCGAAAATGAGGCCCTGATAGACGCCCACGCGCAGCTTCTTGAGCGGCAGATCGCCCTTTTCGCATACGCCTTCGTAACCGTCGCCGTACGGCAGAGCGCGCAGCGTGCCGTCGAGCGCATAAGACCAGCTGTGATACGGGCACGTGAAGCCCTTCGCATTGCCCTTGTGCTCTTCGCACACGGTCGCGCCGCGATGCCGGCAGCGGTTTTGCAGTACGTTGACCGCGCCGCTCTTGTCGCGCACGACGATCACCGGCTGCCGGCCGATCGTCGTCGTGATGAAATCGCCGGGCTTCGGCAGCTCGCTGTCATGCGCGACCCAGATCCACGTCTTGTAGAAAATGCGCTCCAGTTCGACTTCGAACAGCTCGGGATCGTAGTACAGGGAAGGCGCGATGCGATCGGCCTCGGCGCGCTTGGCTAAAGCGCTGGTGTCGATGGTTTGATAGGTCGGTGTACTCATCGTATGCGGGGGCAGTTGCGTGGTTGGAATGAAGACGCACATCGACGCGACGAGTCGCGTGCAACACATCAGCGCATCCTCTCGTTGACATCAGTCTCGCTTTGCGACGATCATGCGTCAAATCGATTAAAAACAGGTTGCCGAATAAGTTCGGCTGATATCACAAGAGACCCCATGACCTCCATCGACCACGTCGATCTCAATCTGCTGAGGGTGTTTCAGGCGATCGTCGAGGAGCGCAGCCTGACGAAAGCGGGCGAACGCCTCGCGCTGTCGCAGCCCGCGGTCAGCTACTCGCTCGGCCGTCTGCGCACGATGTTCGACGATCCGCTCTTTATCCGCACGCGCGCGGGTATGCAGCCGACCCCCGTCGCGCTCGAGCTGGCGGAAATCGTCGGCCACGCGCTCGATACCGTGCGTCAGGCGCTGCGTTACGCGGAACGTTTCGATCCGGCGACGAGCACGCGCACGTTTCGTCTGTCGCTATCGGATGCGGGCGAAATGGCCTATCTGCCCGCGCTGTGCGCGGCGCTGCAGAAGTCCGCGCCGCGCGTGAAGCTGGTCGTCGAGCCGTTGCCGGTGGAGGAGATCGAGGAGGCGCTGCGCTCGAGCCGGTTGGACTTCGCGATCGGCAATCTGCCGTCGCTGCTGCCGCGCACGCGGCATAGCCTGCTGTTCGAGGAATCGTATGTGTGCATGACGCGCAAGCGCCGCGACCTGCCGAGCGGTGACACGCTGAAGCTCGAACGGTTTCTGGCCGCGTCGCACATTCAGGTGCGCTCGCTCGAACATAGCCACCATGCGCTCGACGACGCGCTGCGCGCGCAACGCGTCGGCCGCAATATCGCGTTCGCGTTGCCGCACTTCGTCGCGGTGCCTGGCGTGCTGGCCGCAACGGATCTGTTCGCGACGCTGCCCGAACGGCTCGCGCATATCCTCAATCGCGGCGACGCGTTCCGGATCTATGCACTGCCCGTGCCGCTGCCGAAGGCCGCCGTGACGATGCACTGGCACGAGCACTTCCACGAAGACGAAGGCATCGCGTGGATGCGCGGCCTCATCACCGAGATCCTCGCGGGCTTCGAGAAAATGTGATTACGCGCAGGTGAATCAGAGGTCGAGCACGAGCACGGGAGTGCGCGAGCGCGACACGCAGCAGCAGATCACGCTATTGCTCGCGCGCTCGGCCTTGCTCAGGCAGTGATCGCGATGCTCGGGCTCGCCGCTGACCACATCGACCATGCAGGTACCGCACACGCCTTCGCCGCATGACGTGTCCACTTCGATACCGATCGACGCGAGCGCATCGACGATCGACGTGTTCGCATCGACTCGCACCGTCTGACCGCTACTCGCGAGCTGCACGTCGAAGCTATCGAGCAACGCTTCGGCCACGGGAGCCGGCTCCGCCTTGAAGCGTTCGAGATGAATCGCTTCCGGGGGCAAGCGTTGCTGAGCGCTCGCTACGACAAAATCCATGAACGGCGAGGGACCGCACGTGTAGACATGCGCGTTCGCGCCTGCATCGAGCAGGCACGCATCGAGCGCGGGTTTCAGCTCCTCGGGCTGCACGCCGAAATGCAGCTTCACGTGCCGTGCGAACGGCTCGCGCGTGAGCAGCGTCATGAAGGCCGCGTGCGCCTCGCTGCGGGCGAAATAGTGCAGCGCGAAGCGCGCGTGCCGCGCGGCGAGCCGATAAGCCATCGACAGCAACGGCGTAATGCCGATGCCCGCGCCGATCAGGATGTGCTCGTCCGCGCTTTCTTCGAGACGAAAAAGGTTGCGCGGCGCGCCGACCGACAGTTCGGTGCCGACGCTCACCTCTTCATGAAGCGAGCGCGAGCCGCCGCGCGATTGCTCCTCCTTCTTCACCGCGAAAATCTGCGACTCGATACACTCCGGGTCGCCGCACAACGAGTATTGCCGCGTGACGCCCGAAGGACTCGTGACGTCGATATGGGCGCCGGGTTCGTAGCGCTCGAACGGCAGCCCATCGAGCCGCGAAATGCTGAACGAGCGGACCCCGTGCGCTTCTTCGCACAAGGCATCGACGCGGACTTTCAGGGTTGAAGCTTGCATGATTGCCTTCCGATGTATTCCTGGGGGGACGATATGCCGAGATTAGCGCCCCGCATCGGATAAGCAAAATAGATTAAAAAACCGTGCTTGCATCAATGCGATTTATTTTATGCTGAAGTGTCAAGCGCCCGACAGCGCGTCCTCCTTGCGTTGCGATTCGCTGCGCGGCTGCGTCGCGTCATTCGAAAACGGTATGTTCGGCTTCGTGAAGAAGCTCAGCACGATGCCGAAGAGCATTACGCCGATCGACAGTACGAACGTCAGATCCCAGCTGTGCAACCGGTCGGCGACCAACCCGGCGATGACTGGGCTCACGATCGCCGCAGTGAAGCCGGTGCCGCTCATGATGCCGCTGGCCGTGCCGGAGCGGTCGTAGGCGACGTCCATCGGAATCGCCCACATCGGGCCGACGTTCATTTCGTTGAAGAACATCGCCGCGGCAAGGAAGATCAGCGAAATCATCGGATCGTGCAGCAGCACGACGGGAACCAGCGACAGCGCGGTCAACGCCATACACGAGGCCACCAGATAGCTGCGCGCAAGCTTGACGTTGCCGGTCCTGCGCAACAGGCGGTCGCTCGCCCGAGGTGAACACCACGGCCTTCCTGATGTTCAGGTGGAACGAATGCATGAAGTACAGCGGCATCCAGTCGAGCATCAGCCACAGGATCCAGTTGTAGCAGAAGTACACCGCCGAGATCACGTGCCATGCGTTTATACAGGCGCATCCACGTGCCGCGCGGATCGACCGGACGCGTCTTGGGAGGCGGCAGTTTATCCAGTTCGGCGCGCGTGATGCGCGGGTGATCGACGGGACGCTCCGTGTAGGTCAGATACCAGAGGACCAGCCAGACGGCGCTCATTGCACCGAGCAGATAGAACGAAAAGCGCCAGTTGAACGCGGTCATCAGCGTGAGGACCAGCATCGGTGCGATGGCGTTGCCCAGCCGCGCGGACGAGTGCGCGATGCCCTGTGCCATGCCGCGCTTGTCACGGGCGATCCACGAGGCCATCGCGCTAGTCGAGGCCGGAAACGTCGCGCCTTCGCCGAGACCCAGCAGCACATCAGGCACAACATCACCAGCACGGTGGTGGTGGCCTTCAGCGACAGGCGTTTCATGTGTCGTCCTCCAGATGTCATTTATTTTTTGCGGTGAAGCCCTGCCATTGCGCGTGCAGCGCAGGACGCTCAGCCCTTCGGCGTTCCCGAGCCGAAGGCCGCGACGGCGTCGCGGAACCGCTGGCTGCCGTACACCTGCTCGACGAGATCCTCGTCTGCGAGGCTTTGATCGATCACGATGCGCCGCAAGCTCTCCTTGACCGCATGCTGCGTCACGGGCGATAGCGCAACGAGCCGCTCGGCGAGCGCGCACGCCGCGTGGCCGACCTGTTCCTTCGCCGTGACGTCATACACATAGCCGCACGCGTGCGCTTCGGCGGCGCTGAGGAAATCGGAGAGCAGCAGCATCTTCTTCACGCGCGGCACGCCGAATGCCGCCACGAGCCTCGCGAGATTGCGTGACGACAGCGTGTTCGATAACGTCTTTGCGATCGGCGCGCCGAAGCGCGAGCCCTGCGCACAGATGCGGAAGTCACACGCGGTAGCGATGGCGAGTCCGCCACCCACGGCCCAACCGTCGATCGCGGCGACGGTGGGCACCGCAATGCGTTCGACCGCGTCGATCACCTGTTCGACGAGCGCTTCGTATTCGACGCCCTGCGAGCCTGCCGTAAAGTCGCGGAAGTAGTCGATGTCGGTGCCCGAGATAAAGGACTTGCCGCCCGCGCCGCGTAGCACGATGCAACCTACGGTTTCGTCCGCGCGGCATTGGTCGATCAATGCCAGCAAGGTCTCGTACATCGGAATCGACATCGCGTTGTGCCGCTCGGGGCGGTCGATCACGATCTGCGCGACCGACTCCGTCAGACGTTCGAGCCTGACTTTCTCACTCGTCGCTTCGCTCATTTCGCGGCCCCGTTGATCTCTGCGTAAAGCTCGTCGTTGTGCTCGCCCAGCCGCGGCGGATGGCGTCTTACGCGCTGCGGCGTACCGAGCATCTTGACCGGAAAGCCGATGTTCTTGACCTTGCCTTCAACCGGATGGTCGATCTCCATGCACATGCGGCGATACTGCGCATGTTCGCTGCTGAAGGCTTGCGGATACGACAGGATCGGTCCGGCGGGAATGCCCGCGGCCAGCATCGTCTCGATCCATGCCTCGCAGTCGCGCTGGCCGAACGACTTCTCGAGCGATTCGATCAGCGCTTCGCGGTTCTTCAGGCGCAGGGAAACGGTCTCGAACTCGGGATTCGTCAGCAGATCGGTCCGCTCCAGCAGTTCGCAAAGACGCGACCACAGCTTCTGGTTGGTTGCGCCCATCACGAAGTAACCGTCGCGCGCCTTCACGGCCTGATACGGCGCGCTCATCTTGTTGCTGGTGCCAAGCGGCGTCGGCTCGACACCCGTTCCCCAGTAATCCGACATATCCCAGATCGAGAAGGCCATCGCCGAATCGAACAGAGACGCGTCGACGTGTTGCCCCTGCCCGGTCTTCTGCGCGCCGATATAAGCGGAAAGCACGCCGTACACGGCGAACAGCGCACAGCCGATGTCGGCCACCGGCACGCCGGCCTTCACGGGCTTGCCGCCTTTGTAGCCCGTCACGCTCATGACGCCGGACATGGCCTGCGCCATCAGGTCGAAGCCGGGGCGCTGCGACCACGGGCCGCTCTGACCGAAGCCCGAGATGCTCGCGTAGACGATCTTCGGGTTGATTTCACGGATCGTCTCGTAATCGATCCGCAGCCGCTGAACCACGCCGGGCCGATAGTTCTCGACGATCACGTCGGCGGTCTTGGCCAGCTTGTAGAAAAACTCGCGCCCTTCGTCGGTCTTCAGGTCCAGCGCGACCGAGCGCTTGTTGCGGTTCATGTTCAGAAAGCCCATGCTGTCCGGGCCTTTCATCTTGAAGCCCATGGCGCCGCGCGTCTGGTCGCCTTCGAGGGGTTCGACCTTGATGACGTCCGCGCCGAGATCGGCGAGCATCATGCAGGCGAACGGGCCGGCCATCACCTGGCTGACGTCGAGCACACGGATGCCCTGCAGCGGCAACGGCCGGTTGTCCGTATCCGCGTCGTCGCTGGATGGTGTTTGTGCGTGGCTTTGCGTCATGTCGTCTCCTGTTTTTCCTGCCGGGCCGCTGTCGCGCGAAGCGCGTCGCGCGGCCGGCCGTTGCAGCACCGTGTTGGCGTGCGTCAACTGTCGCGCACGCGAGGTGCCGCCGCAAGAATGCGACAGTCATACCTGGTTTCGCAAAAGACGAAGGGGGTGGTGCTTTGCAGTCGAGGGTGTCGAGCGCAGGAACTGCTGCGCCCGCGCTTCAGCGGCCGGCCACGCGCCGTCCGGCCGTGAGCGCGGCTTCGACGTTGCGCAGCGTCTGCGCCTGCGCATGTCCTTCCACACAAGACAGTACGTAGCTACGTTGATGCCAGTCACCCGCGAGCTCGACGACGCCGAGGCCGTCCTCGGGATGGAAGCTGCGCAGCACGTCGGGCGGCATCAGACCCACGCCGAGCCCGTGGCGCACGACGGCGAGCATCGTGTCGAAACCATTGACCAGATAGTCGCAATCGAAGCGGCGGCCGCGGCTGTGAAACGCGCGCTGCACGGCGGCGAGGATTGCCGAGCCCTTGCCGAGGCTGACGAGCGGAAGCTCGAGCAAGGCGTCGAGCGTGATCGGCTGCGGATCAAGATGGAAATGTGCACGGCTATAAACGAGCACCAGCCGGTCCTCGCGATAGCGCATTTGCGGCAGATCGAGAAAGCCGCTCTTCTTTTCGTAGATGCCGATGTCGATCATCTTGTCGCGCAACATCTGCTGCACGATGCGGCTGTTCTCTTCGACGATCTTCAGCGAGATGCCCGGATAGGCATTCCGGATCGCGGCGATATCCGCGGCGAGAAACTCGATGATCACGGCTTTCGGCGCGCCGATCACGATGCGTCCGTCGAACCCGCTCACGAGTGCCTGCGCCTCGCTCGCGAGCCGGTCCACCAGCGTGTCGACCTGCTGCAGATAGCCGAGCAGCTTGCCACCCGACTCGGTCATTTCCACGCCGTGCGGTACGCGCCTGAAGAGCTTCGTGCCGAGTTGCTCCTCGAGATCCGACACGCGCCGCGACGCCGCCGCCACCGCGAGCCCCAGCCGGTTGGCCGCCCGCGAGATGCTGCCCTCTTCGACCATCGCGACGACGAGACGAACGGTGGTGGTGTCGACTTTCATGCGCTGACATGAGGACCGGGTCTTGGGGGAGTGCCATGTTACCGCACTCCTTTACCTCATACTGCGCGGGCCAAAGCGAAGCCTTCGCGCGATACACGTCACCGCGCGAAGGCTTGCACGCCAGGCAGGCGAAGCATTACGGCTGACGCGTTTCGTGCGTGAACTTCAGCGTGACGACGGTAACGAGACCGAGGAAGATCAGGAACACGGCAACCGGCCAGTAGGCCTGGTAGTGCGCGAGCAGCGCGGTCGCGATCAGCGGCGACAGGCCGCCCGCGAAGATCGACGCGACTTCGTGACCGAGCGCCACGCCGGAATAACGGACTTCGGTGCTGAACAGTTCGCCGACGAGCGCTGGCAGCGTGCCGATCATCGCGCCGTGGCAGACGGCCGTGCCGAGCAGAAGCGCGAGCCAGATCAGCGGCGTGGACTGCGTGTTGAGCAGCCAGAAGAACGGAAACGCCATCACCACGAGCGACACCGCGCCGATCATATACACCGGCTTGCGCCCGATGCGGTCCGACAGCTTGCCCCACGCGAGCATCGCGCCCATTTCGACCACCATCGCGAGCATCACGCCGGTCAGCATCACCGAATTCGAAATGCCGACGAACTTGCCGTACACGAGCGAAAACGCGAGAAAGATATAGGCGCCGCCGTTTTCCGCGACCCGCAGACCCATCGCCATCAGGATCTCTTTCGGGTGACGCTTGATCGCTTCGAGCACCGGCATATGCGCGGTCTTGCCGGCTTTCTCCGCGTTCTCGAAGTCGCGACTCTCCGGCAGGTTGTGACGGATGTACACGCCGAGCGCGAAAATCACGATGCTCGCGAGAAACGGCAGACGCCATCCCCATGACATGAACTGATCGTGCGGCAGCGCTTGCGCCGCGAGGAACGCGCCTGCCGACAGCACGAAGCCGCCGCCCACGCCGAGCTGACTCCACGCCGCGAAATAGCCGCGTTTTTCGGGCGGAGCGTTCTCGCTGATCATCAGCACGCCGCCGCCCCATTCGCCACCTGATGCGATGCCTTGCAGCAAGCGCAAGCCCACGAGCGCCGCGGGGGCGGCCAGACCGACGTGCTCGTAGGTCGGCAACAGCCCGATGCCGAAGGTCGCAAAGCCCATGATCAGCAGCGTCCAGACGAGCGACGCGCGGCGTCCATAGCGGTCGCCGATATGCCCGAACACGATGCCGCCCAGCGGACGCGCGACGAAGCCGATCGCAAACGCGGCAAACGCCCCGATCGTGCCGATCAACGGGTCCGCGTGCGCGGGAAAGAAAAGTTGCCCGAGCACGAGCGCAGCCGCGGTGCCGTACACGAAAAAGTCGTACCACTCCATCGCGTTGCCGGCCACCGACGCAATGATGATTTTCCTGAGTGCGCGATCCGACTCTTCTGTGGCGCGCCCGGCCGCGATCGGGGATTGAACGGAGGACATGTCTGCTCGCATTTGAATTGGGGGGATGGCGGCCTTTCAGAAAAGGCTTCGCACGATACGCAGTGTCGAGGCGACAGATAGTGGCGTCAAATTAGCCGAAAAGCAGGGCGGGTATCAGTGCAGCTAATATGCCCGGCGTGCCCGGGCACCCGCGGGCAAGCTCACGGGCGCTCAGCGTGCCGGCTGATGAAACATCGTATGGATGGTCTCGCGCAGCCACGCGATGCCGGGGTCCGCCGCGAACTGCGAGTGGCAGTGCACCTGGATTTCGATCGGCGGCAGCGAAAACGGCAGCGGCAGAATCCGGAACGCCTTGCCGCGGTTGAAGCGCTTCGCGATGCTTTTCGGAAAGATCACGGCAAGATCGGTATTCATCACGATCTCGGGCGCGACGACGAAATGCGGCAGCCGCAGCACGACCTCGCGCTTCAGGTTCAGCTCGTCGAGCCATTGCTCGACCATCCGATGCCCGGTCGCATTGGTGCTCGCGTACACGTAGCGTAGCGCGGTCAGATCTTCGCGGCTCGGCCTCGTCTTGCGCAGCGGATGACCGGCGCGCACCACGCACACGTGCTCGTCGACGAACAGCGTCCGGCTCACGCAGCCCGCGTCGAGACCCGGCACATAGCCGAGCGCGAGATCGACTTCGCCGGCGCGCATCGCCGCGCTGACCGACTCGACCGGCACGTTGGCAACCTCGATGCGGATGCCGCGCGCTTCGCGATCGAGCAGCGCGGCGAGCGGGGGCAAGAAGTAGAACTCCGACATGTCCGACATCGACACGCGAAACACCCGTCGCGCGGTCGACGGCTCGAACTTCGCCAGCTGCTGCACGGCTTCGTTGATGATCGCGAACGCTTGCGCGAGCGGCGGATAGAGGCGGTACGCGGCATCGGTGGGGACCATGCCATTGGGCGTGCGCGAAAACAGCGGGTCTTCGAACAGAGTGCGCAGACGGCGCAGCGCATGACTGACCGCCGGTTGCGTGAGACCGAGCCGATCGCCGGCCGCCGTCAGACTGCGCAGGTCCCAGATCGCGAGGAACACGCGTAGAAGATTCAGATCGGCGATGCCGGGATTCAGCTTGTTCATGCGCAGCTCTCGCAAACTAAGGCATGTCGCTGGCCGCGCGACGCGCCGGTCAATATGCGGCGAGGTTACCGTAGATGCTGCGCATTGCAAAATGCGGCGTCGCCCCGCTGTATGGCGGCAGCGCGTGGAAGTCGCGGCGCATCGCATCGCGCACCGGCGACGCGAGCGCATCGGTGAGCGCGCTCGCATCGTCGAACACGATCTTGTTGCGTTGCATCGCGCTCGCGCGCGCAAACGGCAAACCGCTGCGGCTGTCGATGCGCGTGTAGATCTCCATTTCGCGCAGCGCCGGCAATTGCAGCATCAACGGCGGATGATGCGCCAGATAGTGCGTAAGCCACGCGTTGAAGTCTTGCGCGACGCCTTCGTATGCGACCAGATAGGTGCAGCGTTGCGCGTTGTCTTCGACCGACGCAGCCTGCGGTGGCGCGAAGATGCGCACGGCCATCACCTGCTGCGAGAAGCTTTGCGGGCTGAATCCGGCGCGCATGGCCGAATGCAACGCGTGCGCGATCGCGCCGTCAGGTTCGAGCGCGGCTTCGAGCGGCTCGAGTTCGTCGAAGTACCACTGCAGCACGCATGACGGCGCATCGGCCGCCGGCGCGATACGCGCATCGACCTGTCCCGCGATCGGCTCGTGCACGATCAGCTTGCGCAGCCCCGCGACTTGCGTGGTGGCCCGCAGCAGCGCGCGCGGGTCCGTGAGCGATTGCCGCGCGTCGCTCGTGCCGATCAGAAAGAGACAGACCTGCATCGTCATGCCGCCTCGCAAGCCGCGACACCGGCACGCGCAAGCCGGTGGAACTGCCTGCCGAAGTAGACGAGGCCATCGCCGTCATCGCGCGTGGCGATCCGTTCGATCCGCACGAACATCACCGAGTGCGAGCCCACCGTCTTGCTGTCGACGATCTGTCCTTCGAGGCTCGCGAGCGCGTCGCCAAGCACCGGAGCGCCGAGCGCTCCCGGCTGCCACGCGCATTGATCGAAACGCGCGTCCATCGAGCAACCCGTCATGCCCGCGAACACGCGCGCCAGCTCCTGGCAGTGCGCGCCAAGGATGTTGATGCACAGGTTCGCGTTTTCGTGCATCACGTCATGCACATAGCTCGATTGATTGATGCACACCAGCATGGTCGGTGGCGTATCGGTCACCGAACAGACCGCGCTCGCGGTGATGCCGCAGCGCCCGCGCGGACCATCGGTCGTGATGATGTTGACGGCCGCGCCGAGGCAAGCCATCGCGTTGCGGAAGTGCGTGCGCGTTTCGTCGTGCGTCATGACAGTCGCTCCTACGTCGCTCAGGGATAGGGCGTGACCGGCGGTATGCCGACGAACAGCGCGCCCGACGCGTCGTAGGTGCCTTCGCCGAGAAACGCGTGCTGCGTGACGACGATCGAATCGCGCACCATCCGCTGCATGCGGCTCTCGCGATAGATCGCGCCGATGCCAGCCATCTTGTACGCCTGCATGACCACCTCGGCGCACGTATGCGCGGCATGCGTCGCGGAGAGCCGCAGCAGATTGGCCTCGCTGGGCGACACGGGGTCGCCCGCCATGACCGTGCGCCACGAAGTTTGCGCCGACTCGAAGAAGAACGCGCGCGCGCTGCGCAGATTCGCTTCCGCCTGCGCGAGACCCGAGCGATAGTACGCGCGGTCGGCAAGACGCGGCGCGCCGGTCGTCGTTCTGGTTACGCCGGACATACCGGCCAGCAGGTCGAGCGCCGCGCGCGCGAGCCCGAGGTTCACCGCCGCATGCACCTGTGCCTGATATGCGACGGCGGGGTAGCGGTAGAGCGGCTCGTCGATCAGCGGCGCACCGCCGCGCACGAAGGTCCATTGCTCGTCGACGAACCTGTTTTTCAGGCGCAGATCGTGGCTCCCGGTGCCTTGCATGCCGACCACGTTCCAGTTGTCGACGATCTCGACTTCGCTCGCCGGAAACACGGCCGTGAACGGCTTGCCCGCGTTCGCGTCGCCGACCTTGCCCGGCGCGCCACCGATGCCGACGCCGAGCCAGTCCGCGCCCTTGCAGCCGCTCGCGAAACGCCATTGACCCGACACGACGTAGCCGCCGGGCGCACGCTCGGCCGGTTGCAGGGGATACAGGCCGCCCGCGAAAACCTGGTCCGGACCGGACGCGTAGATGCGGGCCTGAGTCTCGACCGGCAGCGACGCAAGATACGTGTTCGCGGAGCCAAAGGCCGCGACCCATGCGGTCGAACCATCGGCGATCGCGATGCGTTCGAGCATCGCCAGAAACTGTGGCGGCGGCAGCGCGTCGCCGCCGAAGCGTTTCGGCGTGCTCGCGCGGAAGATGCCCGCGCGCTTCATCTTCACGATCATGTCGCGCGGGACGTGTGAAACCGCATCGAACTCGTCGCGGCGACGCTCGACTTCGGTGATCAGGTCATCGAGCGACAGCGGGCCCGTGTATTCGGGGTAGTCCTCCTGCGTGTCGATGATGGGTGCGTCGGCGGTGCAAGCGCGGGCGCTGGCGGTATGAACGGCGTGCATGCGCGTTACCTCTTGATTCGGTGATGTGAACGATGTCATTCGGTTTCCTGATGCGCTTCGATGCGCATCGCTTTCGGATAGGTCTCCCGGGCGAGCAGCGTCGCGATCACGGTGATCAGACCGAGCACGCCGAGATACAGAGCGACCGGCGTCGCGCTGCGATAGTGCGCGAGCAGCGCCGTGGCGATCATCGGCGACAGGCCGCCGCCGAGCACCGAGGAGATTTCGCGCCCGATGCCAAGCCCCGAGAAGCGCAGATGTACCGGCAACAGTTCGCTGATGAACGCGGGCTGCGCGCCTTCGAGGATGCCGAGCGTGAGGCTGTTCGCCAGCACGAGGGCCGTGATCACTTTCCAGTATTCGCCGGAGCCGAGCAGCGCAAAGTACGGCCATGCGACAAGCACCAACGCAATCGCGCCGGCGAGATACACGGGCTTGCGTCCGACCTTGTCGGTCAGGTAGCCGAAGAACAGCGAGAACGGAATCATCAGCAGCATCGAAAGAGTCAGGCCGCCGAGGATCCAACTCGATTTGATGCCGAGGAACTGGCCATACGCGATCGAGAACGCGAAGAAGATGTACGACGCACCGCCTTCGCCGAAGCGCAAACCGAAGATCGTCAGCACTTCGCGAGGACATTGCCGCAACACTTCGATCACCGGCATGCGGGTGTCGCGACGCGTTGCCTTCGCTCGAGCGAACGCGGCGCTTTCGCCGACCGAGCGGCGCATCCACAAACCCAGTGCGACGAGTGCGGCGCTGCAGAGGAACGGAATGCGCCAGCCCCAGCTCAGGAAATCGGCAGACGACAGGTTCCGCACCAGCAGGAACGCACCGGTCGACAGCACGAAGCCGAGCGCCGCGCCGCACGGACTCCATGCGGCGAGCGCGCCGCGCTTCGATTGCGGCGCGTTCTCATGGATCAGCAGGATGCTGCCGCTCCATTCGCCGCCCGCGGCGAGCCCCTGCACGATGCGCAGACACACGAGCAGCGCCGGCGCGGCGAGGCCGATCTGCTGGTAGGTGGGCAGCACGCCCATCAACATAGTCGCCGTGCCCATCGCGAACAGCGTCAGCATCGTCACGAGCTTGCGCCCGTAGCGGTCACCGAGATGTCCGCACAGCACACCGCCGATCGGCCGCGCGATGAAGCCGACCGTGAAGCCGCCGAACGCGGCGATGGTGCCGGTGAGCGGATCGCTGCCGACGGGGAAGAACAGCTTGCCGAATACCAGCGCGGCGGCCGTTCCATACAGGAAGAAGTCATACCATTCGAGGATTTGACCCAGCACGGCGGTCGTGACCGCGCGTCGTACGCCGCTCGTCGCGGCGGCGGATCGGCGTGATGCGAGCGGGGCGCTCAGATCGGAATTCACGGCGTCAGAGTTCATGGCTCAGGGAGAACGAAGATTGAGGTTCCCGCATGACGATGGCTCTACGCAGCGGGGCGAATCACATCCGGACGACATGGCTGCACGATATGAGCGGCGATAAACGCGGTCAAATTCGGGCCAAAAATGGTCGATATGAATGGCGTGCATGGGCGAGGCCCGGATCGAGCGACGCGCGAATGGTGAGGAGTTCCAGGAGGTGGCGTTACGGTGAGGGTTTACGGGAGCGGTGGGCGGGATGCGCGACGGCTCACGCGGTGCGCGTCGGAACGGCGATGGGGATGAGGTGCGTCGAAGCGCGCAGCACGTGCTTCGCTGGCTTCAACGTTGCGGTGAACGATTGCGTTTCGGACCAGCGAGCGCGGAGCGCGTCGACGTCCAGTGCGCGAAAAACACGCTCGAATGCAGGCCTAAAAGTTGAAGCGAGCCTGTTGAGGTGAGGTCTTCCAGGATGGTGAGGATTTCCAGGAGTCGAGAGAACGACGCTTTGTGCGCCATGGTGAGGAGTTCCAGGAGGTCGACCCCGCATTCGAGACCTCGCGCTCGCGGCAATTGCTCAATCCGGGTAGAACGGAAGCCTTTGGCTCCCGAAAAACCTCACCTGGGGGCGATCGCTCACGTTGCGTACGGCTCCGTCAGAACTTTACCTTCAGCTGAAAACCAATCGTAAAGGGCAGATTGTCCGATGGGATCGGCGGAATGACGATGAAGTTCGCGCCGACGCGCTTGTATTCGAGCATCACGATCGGCGCGACCACCGGGCCGATCGTGTGATTGCTGCCAAGCCCCCAGTTGCCATAGTTATAGCCGGAGATGATCCCGCCGATCGCCGCGATCCGCACGATTCCCCAATGCGCGAACTCCGGCGCCCACACGCCGCCGCCGTAGTAGGACGGCCGACGCAGCGAGTTGCGAAAGCCGCCGGCCGTCAGCGCCCACTGGTTGTTCAGCCAGCATTCGACGCCAAGCCCGGGATTGAACTGCTCGAAGTGCGTATCGGGATCGGGGTTGATGTGATACGAGCCGAGCATCGCGTCGACCCATACACCGCCGTCACACCAGTTGCCCGCGTGCGCCGCGGAGAGCGCCGCGAAGCTGGCGAAAAGCGCCACCGCGGCGCGCCGGATATTCTTGTTCATCTGCCTGAAGTGCATTTCTTCTCCGTCACCGGTCGAGCGCCGGTGTCATGGTGTTCTGGCGATCCGCGTGCCGCCCGTCGCGCACTGTATCTGAAGCCGTGCGGTCGATGTCGAGGACTCGCTCGGCTGGCCGGGCACGCGACGTGCCCCCGCTGCCGGAACCGCCACGATAACGGAGAACCGATGGCGCCGTGATGAACAAGCGGTGAAGAAGTTCGCGGCGCGCATCGGGTGCGCCGCCGGCGATGAATGTGGTGGGAACGTCTACAGACCGAGATCGGACAGGCTGGAGTGATCGTCGGGCCGCCGGCCGAGCGGCCAGCGATACAAGCGGTCGGCTTCGCGGATCGGCAGGTCATTGATGCTTGCGTGACGATACGCCATCAGACCATGCTCGTTGAACTCCCAGTTCTCGTTGCCATACGAGCGGAACCAGTTGTTCGAATCGTCGTGCCATTCGTACGCGAAGCGCACCGCGATGCGGTTGTCGGTGAACGCCCACAGCTCCTTGATCAGCCGATAGTCGAGCTCCTTCGCCCACTTGCCGCGCAGAAAGCCGACGATCTCCGCGCGGCCATGCACGAATTCGGCGCGGTTGCGCCACACGCTATCCGTCGTGTACGCGAGCGATACGCGCTCGGGTTCGCGGGTGTTCCACGCATCTTCCGCGGCGCACACTTTCTGTATCGCGGTATCGCGAGTGAATGGCGGCAGCGGCGGGCGGGCTTCGATCGTATCGGCCATGATGGTTCCTCAGTCAGGTGGTGGTGCGCCGCGATGGCGGCCGTTTGGTTGCGGCGGGTTTCACTGCCGCATCGAGCAAGGTCTTGCCAACCGCCCGCGCGTCGAGCGCCGCATCGGCTTCGCCGCTCACGAGCGCCACCGCGATCGCGCCGTCGAGCAGCACGAGCCATTGCCGCGCGAGCGGCGCCGCGCGACGCGCATCGATTTCGGCTTCCACGACGAACGCGACGCATTCGGCACGCACGAAACCGAGCAGCCGTGCCTTGTGTTTGCGCGCGACGACGCGGATCGGATCGTCGGCGGATTCGATTTCGCCGGCCGCGTTCAGAAACGCGCAGCCATGAAAATCCGCCGATGCGAACCACTCGCGCAGCACGTCGAACATGCCGAGCAGGCGTCTGCGCGCGCCCTTGCCGCGCCGTTGCGTGCCGGCGATAAACCAGTTCATCCAGCGCTCGTCGCGCCGTTCGAGCGCGGCCGCGATTAGCGCATCTTTCGACTCGAAATGCGTGTAAAAGCTTTTGCGCGCGGTGCCGGACTGCCGCACGATCGCATCGACGCCGGTTGCATGGATGCCGCCGGCGTAGATGAGCGCCTCGGCGGCATCGAGCAGCCGCTCGCGCGCCGTGCCGGGCTGGGCCGCGTCATTTGGATCGGTCGGAATCGTTTCGTGTGTCATGGACGAAAAGGTAGAACGATCATTCTCCATCGTCAAGTTTTTCTTCGAGCTTCGGCGCTGTGGGTGCGCTTGCTGCTATCGTGATGGAGATAGCTTGATCACCGCTCAACCGGAATCGCTTCGATGAAACCATCCTCCGTTCGCACCGCGTGGGTACGCGCGCTGCTCGGCGCAACGCTGCTGGGCGCGGTGGCCTGCACGCCGATCCAGGTGCTCACGCATTCGGTCAGTCAGAACGAGGCGCGCGTGCCGCCCGGACGCTACGACATCGATCAGGACCATACGAGCATCACGTTCGATATCGATCACCTCAAATACACGCGCTTTACGATGCGTTTCGATCGCAAGCAGGGGGAGCTCGACTGGAACGACGGCGGCCTCGACCGCAGCACGGCGTCGGTCGCGATCGACGCCGCGAGCATCGACACGAACGTGCCGCTGCTCGACAAGATGGTGAAAAGCGACAGCATGCTCGACGTCGCGCGCTATCCGCAGATCCGCTTCGCGAGCACGCGTTTCGAGCGCACCGGCGAAGCGCACGGCACGCTGAGCGGCGATCTGACGATCCGCGGCGTCACGCAGCCGGTCACGCTCGACGTCACGTTCAACGGCTTCGCGCCCGATCCGCTAACGAAGAAAGACACGCTCGGCTTTTCCGCGGACGGTCATTTCAGCCGCGCGAAGTTCGGTCTGTCTACCTGGTATCCGGCCGTCGGCGACGATATTCACGTGCGCATCCAGGCCGAGTTCGTGAAAACGCCCGCAGGCGCGTAAGCGCGCTGCGGGCGTCAGCGTTCTGACGGCGAAGCACCGACTCAGGCTGAGGTCCAGTCGAGAATCACCTTGCCGCTTTCGCCGGAGAGCATCGTCGCGAAGGCTTCCTGATAGTCGTCGACCTTGAAATGGTGGGTGAGGATCGGCGACAGATCGAGGCCGCTTTGCAGCATCGCCACCATCTTGTACCAGGTCTCGAACATCTCGCGCCCATAAATGCCCTTGATTTCAAGGCCTTTGAAGATCACCTGGGTCCAGTCGATCGCGGTTTGCGCGGGTGGAATGCCGAGCAGCGCGATCTTGCCGCCGTGGTTCATCGCTTCGAGCATGCCCGTAAAAGCACTCGGCACGCCCGACATTTCGAGTCCGACGTCGAAGCCCTCGGTCATGTGCAGATCGTGCATCACGTCGCGCAACGATTCGCGCGACACGTTCACCGCGCGCGTCGCGCCCATCTTGCGCGCGAGTTCGAGGCGATAGTCGTTGACGTCGGTGATCACGACGTTGCGCGCGCCGACGTGCCTGGCGATCGCGACCGCCATGATGCCGATCGGCCCAGCGCCGGTAATCAGCACGTCTTCGCCGACGAGGTTGAACGACAGCGCCGTATGCGTCGCGTTGCCGAACGGATCGAAGATCGCGGCGAGATCGTCGGAGATTTCAGGCGGGATCTTGAACGCGTTGAAGGCCGGAATCACCAGGTATTCGGCGAACGCGCCCTCGCGATTCACGCCGACGCCGATCGTGTTGCGGCACAGATGCCGGCGGCCCGCGCGACAGTTGCGGCAGAAGCCGCAGGTGATGTGTCCTTCGCCCGACACCCGATCGCCGATCGCAAAGCCGCGCACTTCCTGCCCCATCTCGACGATTTCGCCGACGTATTCATGGCCGACGTGCATCGGCACCGGAATCGTCTTCTGCGCCCAGTCGTCCCACTTCCAGATATGAATGTCGGTGCCGCAAATCGCGGTGCGCGTGATGCGGATCATCACGTCGTTATGACCGACTTCGGGCTTCTTCACGTCGGTCAGCGTGAGGCCCGGTCCGCGTTCGAGTTTTGCCAATGCTTTCATCTGCTTCTCCATTCGAATCACGCGGCGATCACGTGGGGATGACGCCGAGCTCGCGGCCGACGCGCGCGAACGCCTCGACGGCACGGTCGATCTGCTCCGGCGTGTGCGCGGCGCTCATCTGCGTGCGGATGCGCGCGCGGCCACGCGGCACCACCGGGAACGAAAAACCGATCACGTAGACGCCTTGCTTCAGCAGCGCATCGGCCATCTTTCCCGCGAGTTGCGCGTCGCCGAGCATCACCGGAATGATCGGATGTTCGCCCGGCACGAGCGTGAAGCCGAGCGCGCTCATCGCGCGGCGGAAATGCGCGCCGTTTTCGCGCACGCGTGCGCGCAGCAACGCCCCTTCATCGCTGGCGAGCAATTCGAGTACCTTCAGCGACGCCGCCGCGATGCTCGGCGTGAGCGTGTTCGAGAACAGATACGGGCGGGAGCGCTGCCGCAACAGTTCGACGACTTCCTTGCGCGCCGCGACGTAGCCGCCCGATGCGCCGCCGAGCGCCTTGCCGAGCGTGCCGGTAATGATGTCGACGCGCGCCATCACTCCGCAATGCTCGGGCGTGCCGCGACCGTGTTCACCGATGAAGCCGACGGCGTGCGAGTCGTCGACCATGACCAATGCGCCGTACCTGTCGGCCAGATCGCAGATGCCGGCGAGGTTCGCGATGATGCCGTCCATCGAGAACACGCCGTCGGTCGCGATCAGTTTGAAGCGCGCGCCCGCCGCATCGGCTTCCTGCAGGCGCGCTTCGAGATCGCCGAGGTCGTTGTTCCTGTAGCGAAAGCGCTTCGCCTTGGACAGCCGCACACCGTCGATGATGCTCGCGTGATTCAGCTCGTCGCTGATGATCGCGTCGTTTTCGTCGAGCAGCGTTTCGAACAGGCCGCCGTTCGCGTCGAAGCAGCTCGAGTAGAGAATGCAGTCGTCGGTTTGCAGGAATGCGGCGAGCGCCGCTTCGAGTTGCTTGTGCACGGTTTGCGTGCCGCAGATGAAGCGCACCGACGCCATCCCGAAGCCGTCGCTGTCGAGGCCTTGCTTGGCGGCTTCGATCAGCCGCGTGTCGTCGGCGAGACCGAGATAGTTGTTTGCGCAGAAGTTCAGCACGTCGCTGCCGTCGGCAAGACGCACGTCGGCCGACTGCGGACTCGCGATCACGCGCTCGCTCTTGTAGAAGCCGTCGGCGCGGATCTGGTCGAGGGTGCCGCGCAAATGGGCAAGGTATTGGTCACGCATGAACGGGACTCCTGAGAGTGATGGCGGCCGCATTCGCATGCGCGCGGGAAGGGCGGCCTGTTATAGTCGGTTGTCAGCTTTATCGGATATTTTCGTTTTTCCGAACTAAAATCCGGTATATCGAACAACTCTAAACGATGGGTCAGGAAATGGCAAGTTCGGGTACACGCCGCACCGCGTCCAATGCGGCGCCCACCTCCGCCAGCGCGGCATTACCGCCAAGTGCGGCGATTGCGGCGCCGCCGCGCGTCGGCGAACAGATTCAACGGCTGCGCGCCGAGCGGCGCATGACGCTCGACGATCTGTCGCGCGCGGCCGGCGTGTCGAAATCGATGCTCTCGGAAATCGAGCGCGACAAGGCCAATCCGACGATCGCGGTTGCATGGCGGCTGACCAATGCGCTTGGCGTAAGTCTCGATTCGCTGTTTGCGCCGCCGAAGTCGCCTGAGGCAATCGCCGTTTCCGGACCGCGCGATATTCCTACGCTAAGCGGTCACGAAGCGAAATACCAGTTGCGTGTGTGGGGACCGATCGAGCTGGCCGGCAAGTTCGAGTGGTACGAGTTGACGCTGCAGCCAGGCGGGGCCCTCGTGTCGAACGCGCACGAGCCAGGCACGCGCGAGCATCTGACCGTGCTGCACGGCTCGATCGACATCGAGGCGGCCGGCGCGACGAAGCGGCTCAAGGTCGCGGACACCGCGCGCTACGTCGCGGATGTTCCGCATGCGATCCGCAACGTCGGCAAGAGCGAGGCGAAAGCGCTGCTGGTCGTGATTCACGGTTAGTCGTTCGGCCAGGTTGCGCCCGGTACTGTATGTTTGTACAGTATCAGGTGTCGATTGGAGCCGAGAATGAACAACCTGAAAACCGACCCTACCGATCAAACTCTCGCCGCGCTGCGCTTCCAGACCGCCGCGCGCGATCTCGAACATATCGTGCGCAGCATCGCCACGCGCTACATCGTCAGGCAGGTGCCGCTCACGTGGCGTCTGCTCCATGCCATCGAAGCCGAGGCGCTGGCCGATCTCGGTTTTGCCAGCCGGCACGACGCGCTGATGCTCGGGCTGTTCCAGCGCCCGTCCGATCTGCCTTATCCAGAAACCGATGACGGCGTGGATTTCGGCACCTCCAACGCATTGCCCGCCGTTTTTGCGTTTGCCGTCAATGCGTACGAGGAAGCGGCGCGCCGGGCGGCGCTGCCACGGCCGGCCGATGCGCCCTTAAAGCGCGCCCGGGCGTGGGGCGGCTAATGGCGGCACCACGTCGGGATGGCTCGGATCCTCATCCATTCCCCGCGGTCGGCCTTGCGGCGGTCAGCGCCTACAATACGCGGACCAAACGGTGCAACTAACGGAAGGATTGCCCATGTCACCTCCTCATCTGTCCGACCCCGTTCCCCGTCCCGCGCCCTCCACCGATCTGTTCGATCAGCAACGCGAAGACTGGCGTCGCGACCCGCAGGTCGCGTTCGATGCGTGGCTCGCGAAGCAGCACTTCCGTCGCTCTTCGGCGTTGGTCTATCAGGCGCAGTGGGGTCAGTTTCTCGATTGGCTCGGCGCGCGGCAACAAAGCCTCGCGACGGTCGACACGCCCGCGATCGCCGAATTCGTCGCCAGCCTCGAGATTCGCAGAACGCAGCGGATCCGCTATTTGCGGCTTATCGAGCGCGTGCTCGATCACGTGCGCGAGATCGAATCGGCGTCGACCAACCCGGCTCGTTTCATCGCTCAGGACGGGGAAGCCGCGTGGCGCAATGCGCGCGACAATGAGCCGACCGGGTTTCTCACGCATGCGGAACGCACTGCGTTGATCGCGCGGCTGTTCGCGCCGTTGCCGGCGTTGTCGACCGCGCAGCGCTGGAGAGAGCGACGCGATCGCGCGTTGATCGCGGTGTTTCTGGGCGCAGGACTGAAGACGGGCGAAGCGGGAGCGCTTACGGTTAGTTGCGTGAGAGAGGGCTCGCCGTGGGTCACGATCGAGTCCGCGAATCCAGTGCTGACGCGGCGCACGCGACTCGCGCCGTTCGCAACGGCGATTTTCGACGCCTGGCTAGCCGAACGCCGGCTGACGCAACTGGCCGGCAAGCTTGTGTTTCCCGCATCGCCGTCGGGCAGGCCGATGCATAAGGCCACGATGCTGCGCGCGGTGGATGCGCTCGTCGATGCAGCGGGGATTGCCACGTCGCGCCAATCGCGCGCGAGTCCGCAGACCTTGCGCAACACGTTTGCGGCGGACCTGTTCGAAAGCGGGGTAGAGGCCGAACAGGTCGGTCAATGGCTCGGCTTCGTGCAGGCGGTGTCCGCGAACCGGCTATATCGCGCGTGGCAAAGTTGGATTGATCAGCAGGATTCGCCCGCGACAGAGGAGCCGGATCCTGCTGCGGCACCGTTGGCCGAGCCCCGCCGTGACGGGCGTTTGAGGAGGGAAACAGGAGCCGGCAAACCCTGAAGAACCTCACCGTTGCGGTCCCGAATTTCCTCACCTTTGACGTTTTTCCGTTGGATTGGCCGCCTCTGCGCCTCTGGTTAACGCATCGCGTGGACGGAGCGGGACGACGGCGCGGTGGCGCCATCGTTCGACAGGAACTGGTTCACCGCCGCGAGCCTCGATTCGCCGAGGCCGGAAGAGTGCTCGCATTCCGGGCACAACAGTTCGAAACGGTGATCGACCTGCGACAGCTCCGGCTCACCTTCCTCGCATTTCGGGCATCTCGCGGGCAGCGTCACGTGGCCGTCAGCCGCGGTGCCGATCATGCTCAACTCTTTGCTCGTGAGCCGCCCCTCAGTAACCAGCGAGCACAGCAGTACGGCGATGGCTGGATCGATGCCCTGCTGGCCACGCAGGGTGGCGACTTCTTTCGTCAGCGCGTCGACTTCGTCCGACTGCTCGCGCAGCTGCGCGTCGAGCCGATCGGCGCGCGCCTTGGCGGCGGCAATCTGCTGAATGAACTCGAACTCCTTGCGGCTCGCATCACGCACGCCGGACTGATACGTCGCGGCCATGCTACGCAGCGAGTCGAGTTCGACTAGCATCGGCTTGACGCGCCGCTCGGCCTCGGCCACCGCATCCTTGATCTGCTGTGCATAGTGCTCCGTGCTTTGCCGCAATTCGACGTGCAACGCGTCGATCCGGTCGCGCAACGCAGCATTGGCAGTCTGTTCGTTTTCGAGCCGTTGCCGCAGCGCCTCGTTCTCCTGGTCGAGCCGGCGCGTGGTTGCCTGCATGCCTTCGAGGTGAACGCTGCCGTGCGTAGTCGCGCTCGATAACTGGGTTTCAAGTGCGCGAACCCGCTCCCACGCGGCTTCGGCGCGCGCTTCGCTGCGGCTGATGGCGTCGTCGGCCGCATCCCGACGAATTTCCGCCTCGCGTACGCGTAGATCGGCGGCGCTGATCTGCGCGCGGATCTCTTCACGTTCGCCATCGAGCGACGCTTTGGCCTGCACGACCGCTTCTTCGAATAGCGCGCCGAGCAGTTCGCCGGCGCGATCTTCCAGTGCCTTTGGTATCGCGCCCGCTCCGACCTTGACCCGCGACACGCTGCGGATGCGCTCCCAGAAATGATCGATGTCCTTCGGGATGTCGCTCGCGCTGCCGGTTTGCGTGAGATCGCGCACGGCCGCCATCGATGGCCGGATGCCGAGATCGAAAAAAAGCCGTTTGCATGCATGCAGCGACAGATCCTGGCGGCGCACGCCCTGCGCACGCATCGATTCAAGCTCGTCGCGAATGGCTTGCCGCTCCTGATCCAGATTCATGTTTACCTCGATGTGGCTCGAATTGGATGGATCATAACAATTTACGTAGTGTTTGCTACCGATTTATCGGTGGCGAACGGATTGGCGTATATCGACGGGCTTTTGCGTGCAGATTGCGATGGTAAACACGCGCCTGCCGTTTTTCTCCGTGAAACAAAACGAAGAATAGCTAATAAGCCATTGTATTAGAAGAATTTTGTTTGATTTCCGCATGGTCGCGCACTGTTTCACGATGGATCGGCAATGGCTGCGGGGTGTTGGGCCTGTGTTTCACGGGGCTCGCGGGTGTAAGGCTTGAGAGTAATAAAAATAAACACCTTTGAACCCTTGTTAAAGACGTTAACGACTCGGCAAACCCTTATCTGGCGCGGCTTTCAGGCCAGCAAGGTGAAGCTTTGCGGGAGACTTGGTGAGGGTCTGCGGGAAACTCGAGTGATGGGGTTCGGGAAGCTCGGTGAGCGGCTCCGGGACGGAACGTGAGCGGGTTCAGGAACCGCCGTATACGTGGGGTTTGGGCAAAGGTGAGGTTTTGCGGGACTTCGCGGCCGCGAAGCGCCCGACACCCCTCGAAAGTGTCTGTTCGGTTTGGTCTGAGCAAGGTGAGGGCTTTCGGGAGGCTCGCGAGCATGGTTTTTTGCCGGTTTTTTGGGGTGGCTAACCGCTTTGGTGAGCCGTAGCGGGAGAAAACGGAAAACGAAGGTGAGATTTTTCGGGGCGCGGGGTCCAGTTTTGCTTTCTTTTTGAGCATCGATACTGCTGAGGTGAGGTTTTACGGGAGCCAGGATGGAATTCGACGCATCGATCGCCCGAAAGACTGGTCGGCGGGAACCGCTGGCGATTGGAAAGGTGAGGGGATTCGGGGAACTGGCTGATCAGCTAGATCCGGGAGCCGATTTGGCCGGCGATTCCGTCAAAGGTGAGGCTTTTCGGGAAGGTCTGGATAGGGTTTTACGCGTTAAGGTGAGGAGATTCGGGACTGAAACGCGGGCTATCGGCTGGAGATGCCCGGCGGATGGCAATTTGCGAGCGAAGGTATACCTGGTCGCTGATTGCAAAGGTGAGTCTTTTCGGGAGGTCCGCGGGGACGCAATGAAAAGTGCTGCGGTGCGAAAAACTGGCTTAAGGTGAGATTTTACGGGAACACCGATGGTTCGAGCGCTAGATGGGATTATCGCAAGTCACGGAAATCATTGATTTTTTTCCTGTCCTCCAGCAAAGGTGAGAGTTTTCAGGAGTTCTTTGGAAGGGGGCGCCGGGGCCTCCATAAAGGTCAAAGGTGACGCTTTTCAGGAGGTTGCATTGGGGAAGCGGTACTGGCGCGGCCTGAGCGCGTGTCGTGTTGTGCCGTTCCGCGGTGCTACGGTGAGGTTTTTCGGGAGCATTGGAGCGGTGAGGATTTGCCTGTGGTTGAATCTCCCCTTTTTCGGCGGCTTCGGACCAGGCTCGAAGTCGAAACAGGTGATTAACTCCGGCAGGTTCTCGGTAGTGAGGGCTGAATTGTCAGCGGAGGTACCAAGCAGTCGAATGGCGCGCCCGGCGATAGGAAGCTTGATGCACCGACAACAGGGCTGACGGGGCGCCCGTCGCTGGCCCGCGCCGCGTTGCGGGCCCAATACCGTGCGGGCATTCCATCTATCGATCCGGGACTGTGCGTCGGCCGGCAGCACGCGACGGTCGACGAAACGATCGCGAGGCCGCACGACGAAGTCATCAGCCGCCCCGGACGCCATCCGTTTACACGAGGTTCTCGAAAAAATCCGCGAAAATTTTTGAGGTGAGAAGATTCGGGATCACATGCTCCCCGTTGCCGCACGCGGCGAAACAAGCCGGATTCGCAGACGCCGCGACCGGCAAGGAGAGCCCGATCCTGGCGGCACGCACACGAGGTGAGGGTTTTCGGGAGTTGCTCGAGGTGAGTTGCGCTTCGTAAACTCGCTTCACCGGCAATGGTGAGATGGGCGCTATAGACGCGTATCACCACAGCCGGTATGCTCTCGCGAAATCCCCTCCTCACCTCGACGCATGGCCACGAAGCGCGCGAAAAAGACCGATGTTGTCAGCCCGAGCTCGGCTGAGCTGCGCAAAGCCGTCGAGGCGATCGCGATCCAGCCCAAGAGCGGCAAGATCACGCTGCTCACGCGCAAGCTTTTTAACGTGTTACTCGCAGTGGCCCAGCAAGCGGATGAGTCGGGCGACACCTATCGGGCGCTGCTGTCCGACATCGTCGCCAATTCCGCGTTCGATTCCAATGACACCGCGCTCGTCAAGGAGCATCTGCGCCGCATGGTGTCGGTGCAGGTCGAGTGGAGCACCGGCACATCGAGTCAGAAGCCTGGCCGCAAATGGGGTATTTCGACGCTGATCGCGGACGCGGAAATTCTCGAAGATCCGACCACGCGTCGCGTCTGGGTCGAGTTTTCGTTTGCGCCGAAGATCAAGAAGAAACTGCTCGATCCGGTTCAGTATGCGCGGCTGAGTCTGCAGTTCCAGAGCCAGCTGCGCAGTAGCGCGGGCCTCGCACTCTACGAGATCTGCGTGCGCTACCTGACCAACCCCAGCCACCTGACGATGCGCGAGACCTGGGAATGGTGGCGGCCGATTCTGTCGGGCACGCCGGACACTGAAGCCGGCGACGAGGCGAAGCGCGAGTACAAGTATTTCAAGCGCGACTACCTGCGCCCGGCCATCGCCGAGGTCAACGCGGTCACGAACATTTTTGTCGAGCTGATCGAGCATCGCGAGGGTCGGCGCGTCGCTGAAATCCAGTTCCGCGTGACCGAGCGCAAGCAGCCGATGCTCGCGCTCGACGAACATCCGAACGTGTTCGACAGCACGCTGGTCGACCGGATGGTGAAGATCGGCATTCCGCTCAAGGAGGCGCAGACGCTTTATGCGGACAGCGAGGAGAACCGGATCCGCGCGGCGCTGCAGATGACCGAGCAGCGTATGCGCAGCACGTCACTGCCGCCGGTGCGCAGTGCGCCGGCGCTGTTCAAGGATGCGTTGAAGAAAGGCTATGCGCCGCCGGTCGAGGCGCTGCCCGCGGGTGGCGGCACCAGCAAGGCCGCGGTGTCGCCGGCCGACGATCTGAAGGCGCGTCTGCTCGGTGAATACTCGGCTTACCGTCGCAAGCAGGCCTACGAGTTGTACAACGAACAGGGCGAGTCGGAGCGCGATATCGCGCGACAGTCGTTCGAGGAAGATGAATTGCCGGGGCTGGGCACGCACATGCGCGACGACTGGCGGCGTCGCGGGCTCGATTCGAAGATCGTCGAAACGGCGTTCTTCGACTGGCTCGCGCGCAGGACCTGGGGCGAACCGACCGACGGCGACCTGCTCGCCTTTACGCTGAGCCAGTCGCGCGCGGCGTGATGGGTCGATAACTGCCTTTGAAATCCAGGCGGCGGTGCATGCGCACCGCCCTCACGTCTTACTTCAGCATCTTCTCGATCTGCCGCAGGATGTCGTCGCGCTTTTCACGCGTGAGGCCTTTCAGGCGCAACTCGAGCCGGTCGTCCCCGTACGACTTCAGATCGCCGACCGACACACCACCAAGCTTGATTTCCAGACGTTGCGCGTAGCGCTGCCGGCCCGCCGGTTTGGCGCTTTCCTGCGAGGTCGCTCGGCCTTTGACGATGTCGGCGACCTGGCGTGTGCTCAGATCGTCGGAAAGGATCCGGTTGATCAGTCGCAGTGTCGCCTCCGCGCCGCGAGCCGTGTGGTAGCGGCCCACCTGATACGCCATGTTCGAGCCGAAGCGGTCAGGGCGCGCGACCATTTCCTGCATCACGGTTTCCGGGAGTTTGGCGATGGACAGCGCGACTGCGACCGTCGATTCGTCGAGGCCGAGATGTTCGGCCAGTTCCTTCTGGCTCTGGAAATGCCGCTCGTCCAGAAAGCGTCGCCACACGACCGCGTTGTCGAACACCGTCTGCGAGTCGCGCTGCACGTTGAGGTCGTAACCGAGCTTGTAGCTCTGGATACCGACCGGCAGATCGATGACGATCGCTTTCACCGACTCCTTGTTCGCTTCTTTCAGCGCACGCACCCGTCTGCCGCCGTCACTGACGAAGTAGGTGCCAGGGTTGTCATAGTCGGGAATGACGTGAATCGCCTGCTGCTGCCCCTGCTTCGCCAGATTGACGGCAAGCTCCGCAATCGACGACTTCACATAGAAGTACCGTGGATTGAACGGGCTCGGCTTGATCGTCTTGAGCGCCAGTTCGATGATCTGGCCGGGGCGATAGCCGTGTTCGAGCCTCCAGGCGCGGTAGGCCGCCGATTCGTTGTCCGGATCAGGAATCTCCGCGTCCTGCAGACGCGACGGCAAGACGGCCGGAATCGCACGCCCGGCGATCGTGGGAGTTTTCGCCTCGTTGCTGACCAGGCCGTCGATCGCATTCAGACGGTCGAGCGCGGTGCGCTTTTCGCTGCTGGTCGTGTCAGGACGTGCTTGAAAGCCTTTGGCGAACTGGGACGGTTTCATTCAGGGTCCTTTATGCGCATAAATTCACGGGAGCAAGGCGGCGATCTCGTTGGCGCACGCCCGTACTTCGAGCGCGGCGAGCTTCGCGCCGCGGTCGTTCATCTGAAGCACCGTTTGCCCTAACGCCATTGCCTGCTTGTAGGCTTCGCGCGTGGGAATCTGGGTCTTGAGGAGAGGGAAGCCGAGTTCTTCGAGCGCGCGCTTCAGTTCGCGCGTCAGCATCCGTTTCTCTTCAGTCTTGTTGAGCAGGAACACGGCTCGCAGGTCTTCGTTCATGACCTGCGCTTGCTGGACCAGCTTGACGAGGCCGATGCTCGACCAGTAATCGGCAGGGGACGAGGAAGTTGGGATCACCGCGACGCTCGCCGCGAGCAGAACGACGCCCGAGACTTTTTCGGTGATGGAGGGCGGGCAGTCGACGACGATGATGTCGTAGTCAGCCACGAACTTCTTGATCTCGCGATGGATCTGGCTGCCTGCTTCGGACAGGTTGACGACGGCGAATGGAATACCGATGTCGCCGTCGGAGGCAGCACTGGCCCAGTGAATCAGAGTGTTTTGGCCATCCGCGTCGACGACGAGAACGCGTTTGCCTTTCTCGTGAAATGCAGCGCCGAGATGCATCGCGATGGTGCTCTTCCCGACCCCGCCTTTCTGCTGTGTTACCGCGATGATTTCTGCCGCCAAATTTCACCTCCTCTTTTTAGACGCAAATGGATTTTACCTGGTTGAATTGCGATTTCAAATGATTTGCGTAAGCGCAGTTCGGAAATTGGCCATTCGGCAAAGGGTTTATGCGCATAAAGAGGCATCGGACGCGTGTCCGGGGTCTTGCGGGATATCAGGGCAAGCGTGGACTGGGGCTTAAGCGTTGCTGATCGCTGTCCGGCGGTGGCAAAGGGAAAGTAACGAGTGCTCGCGCACTGCGTGCACAGTCGTCGGTGACTGTTCGCGGTTTTCGGGCTGATGTGTAGAGAAAAGGAGCGCACGCATCTGAGCGACCAAAGGGGTGAGAGGTGCCAGACTTTATGCGCATAAAGTT
The DNA here is from genome assembly GCF_902833905.1 of Paraburkholderia tuberum STM678. Classification (GTDB taxonomy): domain Bacteria; phylum Pseudomonadota; class Gammaproteobacteria; order Burkholderiales; family Burkholderiaceae; genus Paraburkholderia; species Paraburkholderia tuberum. The sequence goes on from NZ_CADFGP010000002.1 coordinate 109,092, forward strand.
CGCGTGCCAATTGGCCCGGAGGGACCATTCGTCATGAATTCGTCCGACGCCGATTCTCCCCAGACATGGCGGCAAGCGGCAAACGTGCATCCGGCGCCTCATCAGCGGGGATATAGGTTGTCGTTTGAATCGCGCCCGCGCGAGCAAATCTCAGGTGCGACTAGAACTCAGGGTGCCAGCATTAAACTATTCCCACTCGCCTCGAAGGCAGCGTTGGTTTATGCGCATAAACCGACCCACCTCGCCGATGGTTCAACAACGCGGATGCCGCGCAGTCATCCCGCGCCACGTCATCAAGTCACCCGCTAAAATTCCCGAATTGTTCTAACCGTCGCAGCAACCTTCAACGGCGTAAGCCCCCGAATCCAGCCATGATCACCGTCTACCACAACCCGCGCTGCTCCAAATCTCGCACCACCTGCGAACTCGTCGCGAACACCTACAACTCCGCAAACGAAGCGACGGAAATCGTCGAATATCTGAAGAAGCCACTCACCGTCGCAGAGCTTGAGAAGCTCAATGCTCAACTCGGCTGTCCCGTCCGCGAAATGATCCGCGACACCGAGGCCGAATATAAAGAGCTCAATCTTGCCGACACGGCGTTGACGGACGCCCAGCTCTATGACGCATTGGCGAAGCATCCGATTCTGTTGCAACGACCGATCGTCGTCAGAAACGGACGGGCTGTCATCGGCCGCCCGCCGGAAAATGTCGCCGCGCTTTTCGGCTGATCGCGCGACCGTCGAAGTAAAACGATGTGGGCAATGCGGACTCGAACTGCTGCGCTACGCTTTGCCGGACAGCGCGGCATCCTTGGTCACGATCTTCGTCGGGATCAGATGCAGTTCGGTGAACGTATCCGCGATGCGCTGTTGTTCCGCAAGCACGTTCGCGTCGACGGGCTTGTAGATATGCGCGTAATGCCGCAAGCCTGATTCGATCACGCTCGCGTCGAGCCCTTGAATCGGCGCGAGTTGGGCGGCGGCCTCGCTGTAATGGCCGCGCACCCACTCCCCTTCCTTGCCGACTTCATCGATCACGATCGCGAGGACGTCGCCGTTCTGTTGCGCGAAGGGCCGCGCGCTCAGAAAGAACTGGTGGTGACTCACGATACCCTCGGCATCGGCGAGCTGCCGCGCGTTCGTTTGCCGCCTGGCGGCTTCGAGGAACGGATCCCAGATCGCCCACGCATCGACCGCACCGCGCTCGAAGGCCGCGCGTGCATCGGCGGGCGGCAGATACACGGGTTGGATCTCGCTGAACTTCACGCCGTTCTTCTGCAACGCGGCGACGAGAAACCAGTGCACATCCGAGCCCTTGTTCAGCGCAATCTTCTTTCCCTTCAAATCGGCCAAGGTTTTGATTGGCGCGTCCGGATGCACGAGGATGCCTTCGGCGTGCGGCGTCGGAATTTCATACGCCGTGTAGACGAAATTGGCCCCCGCGGCCTGCGCGAACACGGGCGGCGCCTCGCCCACATAGCCGAAATCGATCGCGCCGACGTTCAGCCCTTCCAGCAATTGCGGCCCAGCCGGAAACTCGGTCCATTTGACCGTGATGCCAAGTGGCGCGAGCCGCTTTTCGAGCGTGCCGTGCGCCTTCAGCAATACCAGGGTGCTTGCGGCTTTCTGATATCCGATGCGAAGTTCTTTTGCATGTTCATCGGCGGCAAATGCGGCGGTGGAGAAGACCGGCAACGCGGCGGCGGCCAGCGTCGCGCCTACGCCGGCCAGAAACGTACGGCGCGTCAGCAGCGGATCACGGGACATGAGAATACTCGTCGAAAAAGAATTTAACGGACGCCAAAAGATGGTCCGATTGGCTCTGACGATAATTCGTCTGCGGGCCTGGACGAACCGATAAATTCGCATAAGCAAATCATGCGACAGTCGCGAAGCATTGCCCAAAGCCCAACCTATCCCCTCCCGCTGCAATCGACCGGCAAAACAAGCGCCCGCACCACCAGCTCGCGGCTGCATCGATCGACTGCAAACGAAGAGAGGAAAAAAGCCGCCGTGCCTGTAACGACAACACTGACACCGGGGGCCGCCCACGACACCCAACTGATCCTGTCGTGCGCGCTTGGACTAGCACTGATCATCATCTTCATCGGCATGCTCAAGCTCGCGCCGTTCCTGTCGATCCTGGTCGGCACCTTCGCGGCGGGCTTCACGGCCGGCCTGCCGCTCGAAGCAGTCGCGAGCGCGTTCAGCAAAGGCGCCGGCGCGTTGCTCGGCGACGTCGGCATCATCATTGCGCTGGGCGCGATGCTCGGTGCGTTGATGGCCGAATCGGGCGCCACCGACCGGCTCGTGTCGACGATCCTCGCGCACTCGACCCCGCGCACGCTGCCGTGGATGATGCGTCGTCGCGCTGCTCATCGGCCTGCCGCTGTTCTTCGAAGTCGGCCTCGTGATGATGGTGCCGATCATCTTCGTCATGGCGCGTCGCGCGCAGCAGCCGATTCTGCGCATCGCGATTCCCGCGCTCGCCGGTATGACGACGCTGCATGCGCTGCTGCCGCCGCATCCGGGTCCGCTGATCGCGGTGAGCGCGTTGCACGCCGATCTCGGCTTGACGTTGGGCCTCGGCCTGATCGTGGCGCTTCCCGCGGTGGTCCTCGCCGGTCCGCTGTATGGCATCTGGCTGTCGAAACGCATGCTCGTCGTCGAGCCTGAAGAAATGGGCAAGCTGTTCACCGCCGAGCAGAACGGCTTCGAGCCGCCGGGCTTCGCAATCTTTCTGATCACGTTCCTGCTGCCCGTCGTTCTGATGCTCGGCCGCACGGTCGCGAAGCTGCTGCTCGAGCCCGAAACGTTGCTCTTCGATATGCTGAATTTTCTTGGCGAGCCGCTGATCGCGCTGGGCCTCACCGTGCTGTTCGCTGTGGTCGCGCTCGGCTGGTCGCGCGGCATGGCGCGCGAGCGCGTCGGGGGCATTCTGCGCAAAAGCCTGCCGCCGATCGCCGCGCTGTTGCTGACGATCGGCGCGGGCGGCGGCCTGAAGCAGGCGCTCGTCGCAGCGGGCATCAGCGCGACGATCGGCAAGATCGCGGTCGGGGCGCCTATGCCGCTGATCTTGCTCGCCTGGTTGATCGCCGTCGCGCTGCGTCAGGCCACCGGCTCGGCGACGGTCGCCACGACGACGACGGCCGGCATCGTCGCGCCGGTCGTCGCGGGCCTCGGCGCGACGCACAATTCGCTGATGGCGCTCGCGATCGGCGCCGGCTCGGTGTTCTTCTGCCATGTGAACGACGCCGGCTTCTGGATGGTCCGCGAATATTTCGGACTCCAGCTTAAACAGACTGTGGTGTGGTCGGTCTTGCAGACGATCGTATCGGTCGTCGGTCTCGCGTTGACGCTCGTGCTGTGGAGCGCGTTGACGTGAGCACGGCGCGCGCGACAGCCTCACCCATTTGGGCCGCGTATTGACGCGCGCACAGCGGAACACGCGCGCAGAACTTCACGCGACGCCAGGCAGCAAGCCGCGCCTCGCGTCATCAACAACAGGAGCCACCGTCATGCTCGAATTGCGACCAACCTGCGAAGGCTGCGGCAAGTCACTTCCGCCGAACGCGCCCGACGCAATGATCTGCACCTACGAATGCACGTTCTGCGAGGTCTGCGCGCTGACGAGGCTGCGCAACGTGTGTCCGAATTGCGGCGGCAATTTCGCGCAACGGCCGATTCGCACCCGCGCGCAACTCGCCCAACATCCGGCGCGTGCCGATGCGCATCCTGTCGGCATCGATGAAGCATCGCGTGCTCGCTTTTTCGAACGCTATCGCGACGTGCCGATCGGCGAGTGCTGAACTGCGGTGTGGCAAAGCGGCAAATCACTCGTCGCCGCTCACCTCTCCATCCACGTTCGCCGCTCCGCTCGCCACATGCGCGGCGACCCGCAGCAGGCGGATCTGTTTGCGATAGTTCCGGCACCCGCTGCAGGTCGGCAGATGCAGGCGGATCGCGAGCCATTCGCCAGTCGACAGGGAGCGGTCGAGCGCATCGGATAGCAGCCGCGTGATGTCCTTACATTTCCCCATTCGCATCCTCGCTGGATAGGCCTTTTTCGCTCAGGCACGTGCGTAGCCGCAGCCGCGCGCGATAGATCAGCACGCTGCAATGATTCGCGTTGATCTGCAGTTCGGCGCAGATCGCCGCGATGTCGATGTCGAGAAACTCCCGCATCATGAACACGCGTCCAATGTGCTCGGGCAAATGCTCGAGGCACATCTCGAACAGCGTCCAGAATTGCTGCTGGCGCAATGCAGTTTCGGGTGTCGGCCACGGACGCGGTTTGGTCTCGCGCGACCAGTGGCCGTTGTCCTTGAAGAGCACGCGATCAAGCAGCGCCTCGCCGTCGAGTTCGGCTTCGAGCGCCGACAGATTGACCGTGCGTTGGCGCGCGCGCAGCGTGTCGACGAGCTTATGGCGCAGGATGCCGAACACCCAAGTCTTGTGCTCCGACTGCGCGGCGAAACGCGTGGCCTGAGTCCACGCGGCGGTCAGCGCTTCCTGCACGGCGTCCTCGGCGGCCGCGGCGTCGCGCAATTGCAGACGGGCGAAGCGCACGAGGTCACGCCGCAATTGCGCGAGATAAATGGGATCGTCCAGCGAGGGAGCGCCTGGCTGCGTCACGGCATGCTCCGTCGCTGCGCGTGTCGTCCTGAAACGTCGTGATTCATGAGCGGATGGTCGTCCTCGCACGGTTTGCGGATGCGTGCGCCATTCTCCCTCACGCTCCTGCCCTAGCGAATCGGTATTGAACATATGCCCCTTGGCAATCGATGCCTGGGGAGCTTCGTCGCGCGGCGCGGCCGCTTATGACGCCGGAAATTAATTGTTGCAAGAAATGATATTTCGAGTCTGCGCGCGACAAGGCTGTTGGATCGCCATACGGGCCGATCAACGCGTCGCAGTCGACCACCAATTCAACGCAATCGCACAATAGCGATTATTTCAATTTATAAGATAATGTCTTCTCATCTTCGCTGTTTGTGGACGCGGGCTCGCTCGCTATTCTTCACGCCATCGATCGCATCAGATCGCGCAACCCACACACAAACGAGGACGCACACCATGAAACGCATTTTCTCCGCCCTGATCGCTTCGGCCGCGCTGTTCGCAGCGGCTTCGGGTGTCGCTCACGCCGACGCTCCGGCTTCGACCTGCAACGGCCCGGCGTCGTACTGCAACGTATTTTTTGGCAACTGATCGGCACGTCGAAATACGCAGCAAGGAAGCATGAGAAAAGGGCGCCGGCAACGGCGCCCTTTCATATTCCAGTATTCAGCGTTCGGCCTGCATGGGGATACGGCGGCGTCAAGCGGCCCCTTCTAGCCACGGCCGACGGACAACCCGCGAGTCCTAGCGGCTCGGCGCCTTCCCTCCGCCATCGAGTCCGGCGCCCGTGCGCCACACCTGTTTGCCTTGTTCCGACAACTCGCCGCAGCTATGCGTGGCATCGGCTTCGACGCCGTCGACGGCCATCTCGCCGCCCGCCGGCTCCTGCGCGCGCTGCCGCGCTTTCTTGCGCGCGGCGACCGCTTCGTCGTGGGATTTTCCTGCGTAGTCGAGACTCATGATCCGGTCCTCCAGAATGTCGATGATGTCCCATTTGCCTCAGATCGCCCTGGCCCGAAGGCATGCTTGATTGGCAAGGCAAAAGTTCCACTTATCCACAAGGTTATTCAGCGAATCTGTGGATAACTTTTCGAGCCGCGAGGTTATCCACCGTCAGGTGCCGCAAGAATCCTTCCCGATCCGCTATGAGCTGGCCACATCCGCCAGGGCCTGGGCGTTTCGCGCGGCTTTTGCCTATGATGGACAGTTCGTACTCTCTGCGCGTCGAGCGCCTTACCTGAGGAAGCGAACATGGCCTATCACATTGCAGTGGTCGTCGGCAGCCTGCGGCGGGATTCGTTCAATCGTCAGCTGGCTCAGGCGGTGATTTCCCTCGCTCCAGCCGATTTCACCTTCGAATACATCGATATCGGCTCGTTGCCGCTGTACTCCCAGGACTACGACGCCGACTATCCCGAAGCCGGCAAGAAGCTCAAGGAGCGCGTGCAAGCCGCGGACGGTCTGCTGTTCGTGACGCCCGAATACAACCGCTCGATACCGGGCGTGCTGAAAAACGCGCTCGACTGGGGCTCGCGGCCGTGGGGCACCAACTCGTGGGCCAACAAGCCCGCCGCGGTGATCGGCACCTCGGTCGGTGCGACCGGTAGCGCGCTCGCTCAGCAGCATCTGCGCAACGTGCTCGCCTATCTCGACGTCGCGGCGATGGGGCAGCCCGAGGTGTTCATCAAGCACGATCCAGCGGTGATCAACGAAAAGGGCGAGATCGTCAACGACGGCACGCGCAAGTTCCTGCAGACGTTCATGGACCGCTACGTCACGTGGATCAAGCGGCACGGGGCGGTGTAGCCGAGCCTCAGCGCCGCTGACCGCGTCCTGACCATCCGCCGAAGCAACGCGAACACGGCGCGCGCCGCGTAAGGCGGCCGCGCTCGTGTCGCTCGGCGCATCGCCTACACGTGGTGATGGCCGGTCGCCCGCTCCCAGCCGTGACGCACCGCGAGCTTGAAGCGCTCCCACGTGCTGTCCGGCGACGTGGTTTCCCAATGGCGGCGTGCCTGGGGCTCGATCTCATCCCACGGACGATTGCGGAATCGCGCGTCGCGAGCGATCTCCGCGCCGTAGCGATAGGCCGGCACATAGTCTTCGTAGCGCGCGTTCGCGGCGGCGTACTGCTCGTCGTAGTGCGCGCGGAAATCTTCTTCGTACTCCAGATATTCGTTCGGCATCTGCGCGCCGGCACCGGTGCCCGGCTGCCCGCCTTCTGGGACGATGTCGGACGGCTGCATCACCGCGCCCGAACCTGGTACCGAGCCGGCGGCGATCGCGCGGCGTCCCGCATCGCCGGCGAGCGGATCGACGATGGGTTCGTTGACCGGATCGCTCATCGGCCGTTCGCTGATCGGCGGCGGCGCGAACGGCTTGGCGGCGGCGCCGATGTCCGCCGGCGGCATGGCGGCCAGCGGATCAGGGCGCGGGGCGGCGGGAGGGGGCATGGTGTCGGGTGCGGTCGTACCGGTCGCCGAAGTGGCGCCCGTCGCGCCGGCGATTCCGGTCGATTCGGTCATGGCCGCCGCACCCGCTGCGCCGCTGCTCGAACTCACGCCCGCCGCCCCCGGTGTCGCAGTGGTGTCCCGCATCCCGGGCGTCGCACCCGCCTCGGTCGTTACGGTCGACGTGCGCGGCGTTCCCGGCATCACCGCGCCGATGCCCAGCTCATCGAGTATCGAGTGGTCGCGGTCGGTGGCGGCCGGCGTGTCCGCCTCGGGCGGGCGGTCGCCGATATCCGTCGCGCCGAGCCGCACGAGCGTATTGCGCGCCAGCTCCGCATGCGACTCGCTTGCCGCGTGGACGCACACGAGCACCGCGCCGCGCCGCATCGCCTCGGCATAACGCGCGGTGTCCGATGGGCGCGGCCCGGTCGAGAACAGGCTGGCGAGAAAGCGCTCGATATTCGCGAGCACGCCCGCGTTGGCGACTTCGCTGGTGGCCGAGCCAACCGAAGGTTCGGCGTTCGCCTGCAACTCGATTTTCTCGCGCGCAAAGCCGGTTTGCACGAGCGTGTCGCGGGCGGTTTCGGCCTGCATGTAAGTGTCGAATAAACCAATCACGGTATGTTGCATGGTTGTCTCCCGACATGTTCTGCTGGAAAGGGCGACCCTCGCGGCGTCGTCCTCTTGCCGTGTGCAGGCAAGCAACCTTCATGCCCTGCACCGCCGCGCGGCGCCGCCGCGTCCCATGCCCAGCCGCGCTGCCCGGCGTGCTACGCATGACGCGGGCTCACGATGAAAAAAGCGCGGCGTGTAAACGCCGCGCTTTTTACAAGGCCCGGTAAATGACGCCGGCACGGCGTGGACATCAGGTATCGGCCGGATGCGTGGCGGCATCGTTGTTCGTTTGCACGGCGTCGTGCTGGATCGTTTCGAGCAGTTGCTCCAGCAGTCCGATATCGAACGGCTTGGACAGCACGCGCACGTTCGCGTGCCGCGCGCGGTCGAGTTCTTCCGCGTAGCCGGTGACGAGGATGACCGGCAGCTGTGGGTCGAACCTGAGCACCGCTTCGGCCAGATCGATGCCGTTCATCTTGCCGGGCATGTGGATGTCCGACAGCACCAGATCGAACGGCAGCGGCTCGCCGGTGCTCGCGCGCTTCGCCCGGGCGTCGTCGAGTACATGCAGCGCCGTGTCGGCGTTGAACACGCAGGTGACCTGATGACCCATCATCTGCAGCAGCGCCTCGGTGCCGGCGGCGACTTCTTCGTTGTCCTCGACGAGCAGTACGCGCAGACCCTGTGGCACGCCGCTTTCGGTCGCTAGCGCTTCTGCAGGCCCGGCCGTGTGCGGCTCGGTCGACGCGCGCGGCAGATAGAGCCGCACCGAGGTGCCCGCGCCGATCGCGCTGTCGATTGCCGCGAGCCCGCCCGAGCCCTCGCAGAACGCGAAGACCTGCGGCAACCCGAGTCCCGTGCCCATGCCTTTGGGCTTGGTCGTGAAAAGCGGCTCGAACGCGCGCGCGAGCACGTCGGGCGCCATGCCGCCGCCGGTGTCCTCGAGCGACAGTTGCACGAACTCGCCGGTCAGCGGAAAGCCGTCCTCGTGACGGAACACGACATTGCTCGCGCGCACCGTGAAGCGTCCGCCGTTGGCCATCGCATCGCGCGCATTGACGGCGACGTTGATCAGCGCGAGCTCGAGCTCGGCGACGTCGACGCGCACCGGCCAGGTATCAACGCCGCTATTGATCACGAGCGACACCTTCGCGCCGAGCGACGCGCGCAGCAGTTCGCGGCACGACGGCAGCCAGCGTTCGAGCGACAGCGTCTCGGTGCGCAGCGGCTGCTTGCGCGCGACGCCGAGCAGCTGCCGCGTCAGCGACTGGCCGCTCTTCAGCGCGCGCTCCATCGCCGACAGTTCGCGCTCCAGTCCGCCGACGCCGCGCCGTCGCACGATCTGCACGTTGGCCGACAGGATCATCAGCAGGTTGTTGAAGTCGTGCGCGACGCTGCCGACCAGCCTGCCGAGCGCTTCCATCTTGCGCGACTGGCGGTACGCGGATTCGATCGAGCGGCGCATCGATGCCTCGGCCTGCCAACGCTGCCACGCTTCCTCTTCGGCGCCGAGGCGGCGCAGCGACAGCCAGATCACGCACCACAGCGCGATCGACGGCGTGAACATCGACAGGACCAGCACGCTCAGGTGCTTGTACCAGGCGGCCCAGATCGCCGACGTGCGATAGCCGCACAGCACGTAGACCGGATACGAACCGACGTGCCGGAAGGCGACGATCAGGTTGCCGCCGGCGAAGCTCGAGCGCATCCGCACGACGCCGGAGCGCTGCCCCTGCCTGAGCGCTTCGGCGAACGGCGAATCGGACGCGAGCGCGGTCGGCTCGCGTGGGCCGCGCGGGTAATGCGCGAGCACCGCGCCGTCGGTGCGCACGAGGCTCATGATGATCGGCGTAGCGTCGCTGCTGCCGAGCAACTCGCGATAGAACGCGTCGAAATAGCTGGGCCGCAGCGCGATCGACACGACGCCCGCGAACGAGCCATTGGGCGCCTGGCGCTCGACGCCCATGTTGAACACCTGCTCGCCGCTCACATGTCCCGTCATCACTTTCGACACGCGTTCCAGCACGTTGCCGTCGCGGATGCCGACGAAATCGTCGCGCTGGCCGACCGAATTTTCCGGCGACGGATACAGGCGGCTGCTCACGAGCAGCGCGCCCTGCTGGCCGAAGATCGACACCGAGGCTACCTGCGGATAGCCGCCGCCCATCGTGCGCAACTTGTCGTGAATCGTGTGTTCGCGCGCGCGAATGCCGTCGTCGTCGAGGCCGTCGGTCAGTTCGACGATGCGCGAGTTCAGCGTCTCGTTCATGTCGAACACCTTCAACGCGTGTTCTTCGGCGACCCGCACCGTGCGCAGCGCCAGATCGGTCGCGTCGGCCTCGCGCGAGCGCAGATCGGCGAATGCCATCGCCGCGACGTAGACGAACGGCAGCACGATCGCCGCGACCAGCAGCGCGATCAGCGTGATGCGACGCACCTGGAAATTCTGTTCCGGCACGGTGGGAAACGACGCGTCGTCCTGCTCGCGGGCAGGACGACGCGAAAGACGGCCCGCGCGGGCGGAGTCGACCCGGTCTGATGTCATTGTCGTTGACGCGAAAAGTCGTTCGGATGTGGCAGCCCCGTATCGGGCCGTTGCCGGCACCATGCCGCCTTCAGAACAAGCATAGACGCAGCACGGAATAATTTGCCGCAACGCGTTGGAGATGGGCGTCCGCCGTGCCGGCCGTTCTTTAAGAGCGGCTTTAAAACAGCGACGAATCGGGAAGCGCAAACGTACACAAAAGGATAAAGATAAAAGAATGTCCGCCCCGACGATAGATCTATTTCTGATATTCGCCTAGCAGAGAAACAGATCGTTACCGTCAGCTATTCTGGCGAGTTGCTTTTGCGCGACTTTACTTCGACAATCCTCGTCACGATAAAAAGGGCCGTTGCCACCTCTGTGCGCCAGATCGTCAAGGTTCGCCAAACGCGTCCTGCTGCATTCGCACCCCCTCTCGCCAAAGGCAATCGCAATTCGACAGGCGCCACTGTACCTGGTCGCGCATTGGTCGGCATCACGCGAAGGTGTGCCACCCTCCGCTGTCGTGACGAACGAAATACGCACACAACCAGGCGCGGAAAGCGCGCAGACGAACCAGCCGATTCCTTTATCCGACCCGCCCAAACCGCCCGACCCGCCGTTGCCATGCTCCCCATTGTGATCGCCGACGATTCGCTGCTCGCCCGCAAGTTGCTCACGAAGGCACTGCCGCCCGACTGGGCAGTCGACGTGTCCTACGCGACGAACGGGCACGAGGCGCTCACGCTATATCGCGAGGGCAAGGCATCGGTGATGTTCCTCGACCTGACGATGCCGGACATGACCGGCTACCAGGTCCTCGAAGCGTTGCAGCACGAGGACCTCAACACCTTCGTGATCGTCGTTTCCGCCGACGTGCAGCCGCTCGCCCAGCAGCGCGTGCGCGAGCTCGGCGCGATCGCGTTCATCGCCAAGCCGGTGACGCCGGAGGCGGTCCTGCCCATCCTCAAGGAGTACGGCTTGTATGTCTGAGCCCGCCTTCACCGAAGACCAGCGCGACGCGCTACAGGAAATCGCCAATCTCGCGATGGGCCGGGCCGCGACGCGGCTCGCGGGCCTGCTCGATTCGTTCATCGAACTGTCGGTGCCGCGCGTGCGGATGGTCGCGGTGAGCGACGCGGCGCGCACGCTGCGCGAGATGACCCATATCGACGACACGGTCAGCGCGGTGCGTCAGGGCTTTCGCTCGGACATCAAGGGCGAGGTGCTGGTGATCTGTCGCAGCGACAGCATCGCGCAGCTGTGTTCGCTCGTCCGCGACCCGTACGCGCGTTCGAGCTACGAGGAGGTCGGCGAGCGCGAACTGATGCTCGACGTCGCGAACCTGCTGTCCGGCGCGTGCGTGTCGTCGATACTCGACCAGCTCGGCCGCACGCCGGTGTTTTCCGCGCCGGGCATGCTCGGCGACACGCTGACGCTCGACGAAGTGTTCCAGCCCGGCGTGCTGCAATGGCAGGTGGCGCTGCTCGTCGAAGTGAATTTCGCGCTCGAACATCAGAGTTTTCGCGCGCATCTGGTGATGCTGATGGCCGAAGAATCAATCCGTCACATGAACGAAGCGCTCGATGCGCTGCTGTCCAGTCTATGAACGTCTCCGTGGAATCGTTGAGCGACCTCGTGGTCGAGCGGGTCGGTTTTGGCATCTTCGTGCTCGACCGTGAACTGAACGTGCTGATGTGGAATCGCTTCATGCAGGACCATAGCGGCCTGTCGGCGGAGCAGGTGGTCGGCCACTCGATCTACCAGAACTTTCCGGAGCTGCCGCGCGTGTGGCTGTCGCGCAAGATCGAGAGCGTGTTTCAGCTCGGCAGCTTTGCGTTCAGCTCGTGGGAGCAGCGCCCGTATCTGTTCAAGTTCGATCACGACCGGCCGATCACCGGTGGGGTCGACTTCATGCAGCAGGACTGCACGTTCATGCCGCTGATGCGCGGTCGTGAAGTGGTGGCCGTGTGCGTGACGATCTCCGACGTGACGCATGTGAGCATCGTGCAGCGCGAACGCGAGGAGGCAGTTGCGAAGCTGCAGGAGTACGCGAATCGCGACGGACTGACCGGCATCGCGAACCGGCGCTTTTTCGAAACGCGGCTGCGCGACGAGTTCACGCGCTGGCAGCGCTACGGCGGCGACATCTCGATGTTGCTGTTCGACCTCGATCACTTCAAGAAGATCAACGACCAGTTCGGTCATGGCGTCGGCGATACGGTGCTGCGTGTGATGGCGCAGCGCGTCGCCGGCGTGGTGCGCGCACAGGACACGTTCGGGCGCTTCGGCGGCGAAGAGTTCGCGCTGCTGCTGCCGTGCACGCCGCTCGACGACGCGATGCTGGTGGCCGAGAAGATCCGTCGCGTGATCGAGGAAACGCCGGTGGAGCTGATCGGCACCAGCGTGCCGGTCACGGCGAGCCTCGGCGGCGCGACGGCGCGCGCCGGGGTGCCCGCCTACGACGTGCTGATCAACGAGGCCGACGCGGCGCTCTATAGCGCAAAGCGTCAGGGCCGCAACTGCGCGGTCGCGTTCCGGCTCGCGGGAGCCTGATTCGCCAGCGGGGGCGGCGCGGTCGAGGCCGCCGCGCCCGGCGGCCTTCCTTCCCGTCCCCCTATTGACCGGCGAAACTGCGGTCACCGGCAAAGATTGCTATACTTTTCGCCGTTTCCGGCCGCCCAGCCGGATGTTTCGCGCGTGTCCGCGCGCGCGGGCCCACTGCCCTGCGGGTCGGCATAAAAACCTCTTTGAACGCCTTTCAGCGGGCGCCTCCAGCGGAGATCGTCTTGGCTGTTTCCAATCTTGTCGTGGACGATACTGAAACCGACGCCGCTGCCGCCACGTCCGGCAGCTCGTTTTATCTTGCGATGCGCATCTTGCCGGCGGCGCAGCGCGATGCGATGTACCAGGTCTACGCCTTCTGCCGCGCCGTCGACGACATCGCCGACAGCGACCGGCCGCGCGCCGAGCGCGCGGCCGGGCTCGAGCAATGGCGCGCCGACCTCGACGCTTGCTACGCCGGCCAGCCGCGCGCGTCGCTGCGCGCGCTGACGCGGCACATTCACACGTTTCATCTGCAACGCGAGGATTTTCACGCAATGATCGACGGCATGGCGATGGATGCCGTCGCCGACATCTGCGCGCCCGACGACGCCACGCTCGACCTCTATTGCGACCGCGTCGCGAGCGCGGCCGGCCGTCTGTCGGTGAGGATATTCGGGATGCGTGAAGAGCCGGGCCGGCTGCTCGCGCACCATCTCGGCCGCGCGCTGCAGCTCACCAACATCCTGCGCGATATCGACGAAGACGCCGTCATCAACCGCTGCTATCTGCCGCGCGAGCTGCTCGCGCGCGAAGGCATCGCGGCCACGGACCCGCGGCAGATCGCTGACGATCCGACGCTGCCGCGCGTCTGCGCGACGCTCGCCGAGCGCGCGAAGCAGCACTTCGCCGAGTCCGACGCGATCATGGATCGCGAGCCCCGCGCTCAGGTGCGCGCGCCGCGCATCATGTCGGGCGTCTATCGCGTGCTGCTCGAGCGCGCGCTGGAGCGCGGCTTCGACGTTCCGCGCACGAAGGTCCGCAAGCCGAAGCTGCGCCTGCTGTGGATCGTCGCGCGTTACGCGCTTTTCTGAGCTGATGCCGAAGCTCGTCCACGTGGTCGGCGCGGGCGTGGCCGGGCTCGCCGCCGCCGTGCAACTGCAGCGGCGCGGAGCGCGGGTCGTGCTGCACGAAGCGCAGGATCACGCGGGCGGCCGCTGCCGTTCGTACTACGACGCGAAGCTTGGTGCGACGCTCGACAGCGGCAATCACATCGTGCTGTCGGCCAATGCCGCGACGCTCAACTACGTGCGCGCGATCGGCGCCGCCGACGAACTGGTCGGCCCCACGCAGCCCGAGTATCCGTTCGTCGATCTGGCCACGCGTTCGCGCTGGAGCGTGCGTCTGTCGCCGGGGAGTTTGCCGTGGTGGATTTTCGATGCGCACGCGCGCGTGCCGAACACGGGCCCGACCGATTACCTGTCGCTCGTGCCGCTGCTGTTTGCGAAACCGGGCCGCAGCGTCGCGCAGACGATGCGCTGTCACGGTCCGCTGTGGGAACGGCTGCTGCGGCCGCTGCTGCATGTGCTGCTGAATCTGGAGCCGCGCGACGCGTCGGCCGAGCTGACCGGCGCGCTCGTGCGCGAAACGCTGCTCGCGGGCGGGCTCGCGTGCCGGCCGCTGGTCGCGCGTAATGGTCTTGGCAGCGCGTTCGTCGATCCGGCGCTGCGTCTGCTGCAACATGGCGGCGCGACGATCCGGCTCGGTTCGCGTCTGCGCGACATCACGTTCGCGGCCGACCCGGCCCGTGTGCAGACGCTGCATTTCGACGATGAGAGCATCGCGCTCGGCGCGAACGAGGCGGTGATTCTCGCGCTGCCGCCCGAAGCCGCGGTGGCTCTCGTGCCGGGCCTGCGCGCGCCGACGCGTTTCGCGGCCGTGCTCAACGTGCATTTCGCGGTCGAGCCGCCGTTCGGCCTGCCGCAGATCACCGCGCTGCTGAACGGAACGGCCGAATGGTTGTTTGCGTTCGACGACCGCCTGTCGGTGACGCTCAACGGCGCCGAGCGGCTCTTCGACACGCCGCATGACGTGCTGGCGGCGACCGTCTGGGCCGAGGTCGCGCAGGCGGTCAATCTGCCGGCCGCGCCGCTGCCGCGCTGGCGGGTGGTGATGGAATCGCGCGCGACGTTTGCCGCGCTGCCCGCGCAGGAGACATTGCGGGCGGGCACGCGCACTCGCTGGAACAATTTGCTGCTCGCGGGCGACTGGACGGCCACCGGCCTGCCCGCGATGCTCGAAGGCGCGGTCCGCTCCGGCCAGAAGGCCGCGGATACGCTGCTGAATCAACCGATGGAACGCAGATGAACGACTTATCTCACACCCAGCCGCTCGACGCGGCGCTGCCCGAAGCCGCCGATGCGGCGCCGGACCTGGCCGAAGCTGCCGTGGTTGCCAACGCGCCCGCCGTGGCGGACGCATTGGCAACCGCAACGCCGGCGCCCGTGCAGGGCGCGAACGCGCTCGACGCATCGATCACGCGCGCGACCGATGCGATCCTGGCCGCGCAGCAGCCGGACGGCCATTGGGTCTACGAACTCGAAGCCGACGCGACGATTCCGGCCGAATACGTGTTGCTGGTCCACTATCTCGGCGAAACGCCGAACCTCGAACTCGAACAGAAGATCGCGCGTTATCTGCGCCGCATCCAGTTGCCGAACGGCGGCTGGCCGCTCTTCACCGACGGCGCGCTCGACATCAGCGCGAGCGTGAAGGCGTACTTCGCGCTGAAGATGATCGGCGACCCGGTCGATGCCGAGCACATGGCGCGCGCGCGCGATGCGATCCTCGCGCACGGCGGCGCGGAACACGCGAACGTGTTCACGCGAATCCTGCTCGCCCTCTTTGGCGTGGTGTCGTGGCGCGCGGTGCCGATGATGCCGGTCGAGATCATGCTGCTGCCGGTGTGGTTCCCGTTCCATCTGTCGAAGGTGTCGTACTGGGCGCGCACGGTGATCGTGCCGCTGCTGGTGCTCAACGCGAAGCGGCCGCTCGCGCGTAATCCGCGCAAGGTGCGCATCGACGAGCTGTTCCGCGGCGCGCCGGTGAACACCGGCATGAACGAGCGCGCACCGCATCAGCACGCGGGCTGGTTCGGCCTGTTCCGTTGTGTCGATTCGGTGCTGCGCGCGGTCGATGGGCTGTTGCCGAAGGGGACCCGCGAGCGCGCGATCCGCGCGGCGGTCGCGTTCGTCGACGAACGGCTGAACGGCGAGGACGGCCTCGGCGCGATTTTCCCGGCGATGGCCAACTCGGTGATGATGTACGACGTGCTCGGCTATCCGGCCGATCATCCGCATCGCGCGATCGCTCGCAAATCTCTCGACAAGCTGCTCGTCATCAAGGACGACGAAGCGTATTGCCAGCCGTGTCTGTCGCCGGTGTGGGATACGTCGCTCGCGGCGCACGCTTTGCTCGAAACCGGCGAAGCGCGCGCCGAACAGGCGGCCGAACGCGGGCTCGCGTGGCTGCGTCCGCTGCAGATTCTCGACGTGCGCGGCGACTGGATTTCGCGCCGCCCCAACGTGCGGCCGGGCGGCTGGGCGTTCCAGTACAACAACGCGCATTTCCCGGATGTCGACGATACCGCGGTGGTCGCGATGGCGATGCACCGCTCGGCGGCGCTCACGCAATCCGATGTCGATCGCGAAGCAATTGCCCGCGCGCGCGAATGGGTGGTCGGCATGCAAAGCAGCGACGGCGGCTGGGGCGCGTTCGAACCGGAAAACACGCAGTACTACCTGAACAACATTCCGTTCTCGGACCACGGCGCGCTGCTCGATCCGCCGACCGCGGACGTGTCGGGCCGCTGTCTGTCGATGTTCGCGCAGATCGGCGAGCTGCCGCAAAGCAGCGAGCCGGCGCGGCGCGCGTTCGACTACATGCTGCAGGAGCAGGAGTCGGACGGCAGCTGGTACGGCCGCTGGGGCCTGAACTACATCTACGGCACATGGACCGCGCTGTGCTCGCTGAACGCGGCCGGCATGCCGCACGACGACCCGCGCATGCGGCGCGCGGTGCAATGGCTCGTGTCGATCCAGAACGACGACGGCGGTTGGGGCGAGGGCGGCGAGAGCTACAAGCTCGACTATCGCGGCTACGAGCGTGCGCCGAGCACCGCGTCGCAGACAGCCTGGGCGCTGCTCGGACTGATGGCGGCGGGGGAGGTCGATCACGAGGCGGTGGCGCGCGGTATCGACTATCTGCAGCGTGAGCAGCGCGAGCATGGGCTGTGGGACGAAACCCGGTTTACCGCGACCGGCTTTCCGCGCGTGTTTTATCTGCGCTACCACGGTTATCGCAAGTTCTTCCCGCTGTGGGCGCTCGCGCGCTTCCGTCATCTGAAGCGCAATGGGCTCACGCGCGTCACGGTCGGGATGTGACGGATGTCCGTGTCGATGACGCCGTCCGTGGGGACGGGCGATAGCAGCTTGCCGGTGATCGTCGTGACGGGCATGGCGTTCGAGGCGCGCATCGCACGCGGCGACGGCAGCGAGCGCGTCGAAGTCGTGTACGCGGCGCGCGCCGATCTGCTCGAGCGCGCGCTGAACGCCGCGGTCGCTCGCGGCGCGGCGGGGATCGTCAGTTTCGGCACGGCGGGTGGGCTCGCGCCGGATCTGCAGCCGGGCGCGCTGATCGTCGCGGATGCCGTGCATGGGCCGTTCGGGCGTATCGACACGGATCGGCAATGGGCGGAGCGGATTGCCGCCGCCGTGACCAACGTCAGGACGGCCGAAGGGCTCGCGGGACGTCTGCGCCGTGGCGCGATGGCGGCGGTCGCCGCGCCGCTGATCACCGCCGAAGATAAACGCGCGCTGCACGAATCGACCGGCGCGCTCGCGGTGGATATGGAATCGCACATCGCTGGCGCGACCGCTGCCGCGCACGGTCTGCCGTTCGCCGTGTGTCGCGCGATTGTCGATCCGGCCTGGCGCACGCTGCCGCCGGCCGCGACCGCTGGTTTGCGCGACGACGGCAGCACCGCCCTCGGGCCAATTCTGCGCGAATTGCTGCGGCAGCCGTCGCAACTCGGCGCGCTGCTGCGCCTCGCCGGCGATGCGCGCGCCGCGCGGACTACGCTGGTCGAGGCGCGGGAGGCCTTGGGGAAGGGCGGCGCGCTGCGGATCGCGGGCGTCAGCAGTTGAGCGACGGGGATGGCGGTTAGCCATCCTGACTGCGTCTGGGGCCGGCAGCAAGTCGCTAGCGTGGGCGTGACCTACCCCTGGAGCGGCGACTCGAGTCTTCGCCCAGGTCCCTTAGGCGGTTGCGCAGCCGCTGGTTATCTGCGTAAAGCCCCGCAAATGCCAGTATGAACAGTAGCAGCGGAAACCACTGGCCGCTGTAGCGAATCAGCGCCCATGCGACCGCCGCACAGGCGATCGCGGCGAGCAGAAGCGCCACTTTATCGACGATCCAATTCATACCAATTCAGCTCGATGTAGCGCCAGACAGGCGTAGTGCCGGCGCGCTGGCCTGTTTGTCAGCACTTCCGGATGGCGACGGATGAATGCCAGCATCGACTCTGGAACGACCAATCCGAGGCGGGCCGTTGCAATTCGCGCAGTGACCGCCGCGCTGCTGGTGCCGCACGTTATCGCTGCCTTGGTCGCGACGATCAGCGAACCGATGCATGCACCGACGTAGAACGCCGCACTTAGCGCGCCAGCGACGGATAGCGCCTCCAGTGTCGTTGTTGCGCCGATCAACTCGGCAACCGTTGCGCTAGGTCCCAGTGTCTTCAGCGCATGGAGCATGGCCGTAATATTGGACGTCGCCGTCTCGAGAGTGCCGAACAGGCTGCTCGGCGAAGGAAGGCCCAACGCGTTCATATTTGCTGCAAATGCACTCCTGAAGTTGCCACAAGTGACCGAATTCATAGATTGTCTGCCTCCGTCGTAGTTGGGGATGCCAACTTTAGGGACCGACAGAGCCCGAACCAATCAGCGACTTCTTAAAAATTGCGGGGATCGTGATGGACGTGCCTCCTAGCCATCGCCCGAAGCGGTTGACCACTAGCGGTGGTCCATCGTGGGCCCCCAAGACTATCAGCACGATTAATTATGCAATTTTGAAATATTAGGGAAAACCCTTACTTTTGGTACAATCTTGGTGTTAACCCTTAGGTTCCAGCGCATGACGCGCCCTCCCGGGAGCCTCAGACACGGAGTACCAAATGAATTTCCACACGAGAAAATGGGTCAAGCCCGAAGACCTGAATCCCAACGGGACATTGTTCGGCGGCAGCCTGCTACGCTGGATCGACGAAGAAGCCGCGATCTACGCGATCTCTCAGCTGGACAATCAGCGCGTCGTGACCAAGTTCATGTCAGAGATTAACTTCGTCAGTTCGGCACGCCAAGGCGACATCATCGAACTGGGCATGACCGCCACGCATTTCGGCCGCACGTCGATCACGCTGCGCTGCGAAGTGCGCAACAAGATCACACGCAAGAGCATTCTGACGGTCGAGAAAATGGTATTCGTCAATCTCGACGAAAACGGCGATCCGGTGCCACATGGCCGCACACGTATCCGTTATGCGGACGAGCAGTTCGCTCACTATCGCGCGAACTCCAAGCCAGTGCCGCAAACGGCACCAGTCGCGGCGGTCGAGGAAGATCGGGGCGCGGCGCGCAGCGAGGTCGAGAGCCTGCACTGAGCGGGTTGCAGCGATGCCCGCGGGCTTGGTCGGGCGACGTTTGGCTGTACTTCCACGCGGGGCACCCATCGAGGGCGCCCGCTGTGCCTTGGAGCGCTGGATCGACGTGCCCAGACCCCTGGAGCGCTATTGCGGGGCCGACGCCGGCTCAGCAGGCACGGCTGGCGTAGCGCCCGCGCCACTGTCACCCGAATCGGTGTAGTTCGGCAGATCCCTGCTTGGCGCGTTGGTCGCTCCACCGGAAGCCCCATTGGGCGCCGGCGAGGACTCACCCGGATCGTTGTAATTCGGCAGCGCGCCGGGCGCGCCCTTGGCCGCGCCGCCCGCTCCCGAAGCGCCATTGGGCGTCTCGCCCACATCGCCCGGATCGGAGTAATTCGGCAGGCCGCGCGCCGGCGCGCCTGCCGCTGGGGCAGCAGCCGGGCCCGTATCGCCGTTATCGTCGTAGTTCGGCAGCGGCGGAGGGTTATTGCTCGTGCCGCGCAGACGCGCGAGGCGCTGCTGCACATAGGCATCACGCACGAACGAGTACTTGTCGAGCGCAGCCTGCTCCAGAAGGCTGGTCGCGCCGAGCAGATCCGCACGTGTGCTCACGAACTGCAGCACGTACAGCGGATTGCGGGTCGCGGGTTCGATATAGTTCAGCGGATTGAACTTCACATCGACGACGAGCCCCATGCTGTCGCGCACCGTGCTCGGCCCGAACAGCGGCAGCACCAGATACGGACCCGACGGAATGCCCCAATGCCCGAGCGTCAGACCGAAGTCCTGATGATGCTTGGGCAGACCCGCCGGCGTCGCCCAGTCGAGCAGGCCGCCAATCCCAAACACCGAGTTGAACGCGAAGCGCATGATGTCTTCGGTCGCATCGGTGATCTTCAGTTGCAGCAGCGCGTTTGCGGCGTTGGTGAGGTCGCCGAGGTTCGAGAAGAAATTGCTGACGGCGGTGCGCAGCGGCTGCGGCGTCACTTTCTGGTAGCCCTTCGCGACCGGCACCGCGATATAGCGATCGACTCCGTCATTGAAATTGAAGATCACCCGGTTCACCGGCTCGAACGGATCGCCCGGCTTGCGATCCGGAGCGGTCGCGCAGCCGGAAATGAAACCCGCGGCGGTGAGCGCCAGCGCGGTGTTACGCAGCTTCATGCTTATATTCCTTTTTGCTTCCCGCGACGTTGACGCGGCTTGCCCATCAGCACCGGCTGGAAAACCACCGCTCCGATCAGCGTGCAGAACAGCGAAAGCACGAGCAGCCTCCCCATGCTGGACGTGCCCGGATGGTGCGACAGCCACAGGCTACCAAACGCGGTGGCCGTTGTGGCGGCGCTGAACAGCACCGCATGCGTGAGGCTCGACTGCAACAGGCCGGTCTGGCCGTGGCGCCACGCCATCACGAAGTAGATCTTGAACGCGACGCCGACGCCGAGCATCAGCGGCAGCGCGATGATGTTCGCGAAGTTCAGCGGCATGCCGAATACCACGCACAGTTCGAGCGTGACGATCGCGGACACCAGCAGCGGCACCAGCGTGCGCAGCACGTCGCCGACACGGCGCAGCGCGATCCACAGCAGCACGGCGATCGACAGCAGCGCATAGAGGGCCGCCTCCAGGAACGCCTTGATGATCGTGTTGGCCGAATGCAGGATCGAGATCGGTCCGCCGATCGCGCCCGGCTCCGCCCTCTTCACCGCGTGCGCGAAGCGCGCGAGCATCTGGTCGTCGTTTGGATCGACGCCGGGCGGCACCTTCGGCGCGATATCGACGAGCGCATGACCGCCCTTGCCGATCCACATCGCGGTGATGCCTGGCGGCAGGGTCTGCTGGGTTATTTCGGTCGGCTGCAGAAGGTTCTCAAGCTGCTTCAACGCGATGCGCAGCGTGTCGGACATCGCGACTTCGGCGCGGTCGCGCGTGGCGGCGTTGGCGGCGGCGAGCTTTTGCAAGGTCGCGGACAGGTGCTGCGCGTCCGCCGCGCCCGGGCCCGGATGGTCCTCGGCCGCGAGCGACAACTGATTCGCCGCGCGCTTCAATGCGGCGACGCGCAACGCGTCGGTGGCTTGCGGCGCGGGCTGCTGTTGCAGCGCCGGCAGCAGCTGTTGCGCGGCGCTCGCGATCAGCATCATCTTCTGCTGCTGGTCGGCCGGCACGAAGGTGCTCAACGTGTTGACGCGGCCCACTTCCGGCAGCTTGCGCAGTCGCTCGGCCATCGCGTCGGCGTCGGCAAGCGACGGCGCCAGCGCCTGCACGTTGTTCACCGCGGCTTCGGGCGAATCCTTCAGCGACAGCAACGTTGCCATCGACTCGGTATGCGGGTCCTTCAGATGCAGCGGATTGAAGTCGAAACGCAGGTGCGTGAGCAGCGGTGTCGCGCCGATCACGACAAGCAGCGTGCCGATCAACACCGGCTTGCGATGGCGGTCGAGGAAGTCGTCGACGGGCTCGAGCTGCTTGAAACCGGGCGAGGCGACTTCGCCCGGCGGATTGAAGAGCTTCAGCAGCGCTGGCAGCAAGGTCATGTTGGTGAAGTACGCGACGAACATGCCGACGCCCGCGATCTGGCCAAGCTCCGACACGCCGCGATAAGCGGTCGGCAGGAACGAGAAGAAGCTCAGCGCGACTGCCACGGCCGCGAGCGTGAGCGGCACGCCGATGCTGTGCGCGGTGTGCATCAGCGCGGCCGACAGCCGGTCGTCGCGGTTGCGCTCCTCGCGATACTTGACGCCGAACTGCACGCCGAAATCGACGCCGAGCCCGACGAACAGCACCATGAACGCGACCGAAATCATGTTGAGCGCGCCGACCATCAACAGGCCGAGCGCGGCCGTGATCGCGAGGCCGACGAGCAGCGTGATGAACACGGCCGCGATCATGCGGCCCGAGCGCAGCGCGAGCCACAGAATGATCAGGACGACGATGAAAGTGCCGATGCCGTTCAGCACCGCACCGTCCTGCACTGACGCGAACTCCTCGTCGGCGAGTGGCTGCTCGCCGGTCAGGCGGATCGTCGCACCGTAGCGCTGCTGGAGATGCAGCGAGACCGCGGTTGCGCGAATCGCCCTCGACGCGCTCGCGCCCGGCTCCAGCGCGTCGTAGTTGACGACCGGATGCACGACGACAAACGAACGCGCCGGATTGGTGGCGACGCTTTTATCGACGAGAGCGCGCCACGAGAACGCGGCGGGCTGGCCGGCCAGCACGCGATCGAGCGTGTTCGCGCTTTGCGCAAGCAGCCGGCTCATGTCAGGGAGTTTGACCTGGCCGAGTTGCAGCGGCAGCAGCAGGGTCGTAGTCAGCGTGCCGGCGAGACCGGTCAGGCTCGGATCATGCGCAAGTTGATTGACGAGCGGGCGCGACTGCACGAGTTGCGAGGTGGTGGACATCACCTCGTCGGTGGACAGAAACAGCAGGCCGTTGTGTTCGAAGAAGGGGCCGCCGGCGGGCTGCGAGACTGACGTGAACTCCTTCGGATCGGCTCTGAGCGCGGCGGTCAGCGCGTTGGCGGCGGCGTCGGCGAATTCGGGCGCGCGCGCCTCGACCACCACCAGCACGGTATCGCCACGGTCGGGGAAGGCGGCGTCGAGCGCGTTCTGGACTGCCGCCCATTGCTTGTCGGTCTCGATGAGACGGCTGATGTCCGTGTTGATCTTGAAGTTATGCGCGACGTATATGCCGCTCAGGACAGCGAGCACGATCGACAGCGCGATGATCCTCAGCGGATGACGCACCGAATACGCGACGAGACGGACGATAGATGACTTCAGCATGTAGGCGGACGTGGCCTTATCACGAGTGTTGTTTTTGACGAAGGTGCATAAGTATACAGAGCCTGGGCAAGCAAGCCCGACTTCGGTAGCAAGTACGGCTCCTGACGGCTTCGTCCGGATGGGAACGTAATCCCCGCTATACTGGTGTACCCCTCTTTAGCCGCGGGGCTGCGGCCCGTCGGCGCTACTTCTTTCGAGTCATGACAAGCGTATGAAACGATATCTGACTGCTTTTGTGGCTGCGGCCGTGGTATCCACGGCGGCGTTTGCGCAGAGCGCACCCGACGCGGTGGTAAAAAGTGCAGTCCAGGGCACGGTGGCTGCAATGAAGGCTGACCCGCAGGCGCGCGGCGGCGACATGGCGCAGATCACCCAGGTCGTCCAGACGCACTTCCTGCCCGCCACCGACTTTCAGCGCACCACACGTATCGCGGTAGGCAAGCCGTGGGCGACCGCGACGCCGGAGCAGCAGAAGCAACTGTACGAGCAGTTTACGCTGCTGCTCACGCGTACCTATGCCGCATCGCTGTCGCAACTGCGCGACCAGGACGTGAAGTTCCAGTTCGCGCCGGTCAGCGTGCAAGGCGGCGCGACCGACACCGTCGTGCAATCGCACGTGATCAGCAACGGCGGCGATGACGCGATCGACTACCGGCTCACCAAGGGGCCGTCGGGCTGGAAGATCTATGACATCAACATGATGGGCGCGTGGCTGATCCAGGTGTATCAGACGCAGTTCGCCGACCAGATCGCCAAAGGCGGCATCGACGGGCTGATCAAATTCCTGACCGCGCATAATGCGCGCGGCGCGTAAGCGGGTCGGTCGACAGAAGTTTCAATCGGTAAAAGCAAAGCGCGGTGGCCTTGATTGGCCACCGCGCTTTTTTTCGAGTTGCTTGCGCTAACGATCTGGCGCAATACAGAGGCGGCGCGCGGCCGCTCTCCTGTCGAACGCCTCAGTGCGCGGCCGTCGCGGTCTCCACCTTCTTGCCCTTGCCGGCGCGCGTGATTTCTTCGAGCTTGATCTCGACGTGACGCGAGAACACGAACTCGGCGGGACGCTGCTTGTCGAGCGGAATGTCCTGCGCGAACGCGCCCGTGGTTTTCGGGCCGCGCATGCTGACCTTCAGCGCCTTCAGCGGATGCGCAACCGTGTCCATCACGGCCGTCGCTTCGAAACCGCAGTGGACCATGCAGTCCGCGCACTTCTCGTAGTTGCCGGTGCCGTACTTGTCCCAGTCCGTGGTTTCCATCAGTTCCTTGAAGGTCTTCACGTAGCCTTCGCCGACCAGATAGCACGGTTTTTGCCAGCCGAACACGGTACGCGCCGGGTTGCCCCACGGCGTGCATTCGTAGGTCTGGTTGCCCGCGAGGAAGTCGAGGAACATCGCCGACTGGCTGAACGACCAGTTCTTGCCGTTGTTGCCGCGCTTGAAGATTTCGCGGAACAGCTGCTTGGTCTTGTCGCGGTTGAGGAAGTGCTGCTGATCCGGCGCGCGCTCATACGCATAACCCGGCGATACCGTGATGCCGTCGACGCCCATCGGGCCCAACGTGTCGAAGAACTTCGCCACGCGTTCCGGCTGCGCGTCGTTGAACAGCGTGCAGTTGATATTCACGCGGAAGCCGCGGCGCTTCGCTTCGCGGATCGCGGCCACGGCCTTCTCGTACACGCCTTCCTGCGACACCGAGTGATCGTGCGCTTCCTTGTCGCCGTCAAGATGAACCGACCACACGAAGTACGGATTCGGCTCGTAGTCGTCCATCTTCTTTTCCATCAGCAGCGCGTTCGTGCACAGGTACACGAACTTCTTGCGCGCCATGATGCCCTTGACGATCTGCGGCATTTCCTTGTGCAGCAGCGGCTCGCCACCCGCGATCGACACGACCGGCGCACCGCATTCGTCGACGGCCTGCAGGCATTCTTCCAGCGACAGACGCTGGTTCAGAATCGGATCCGGATAGTCGATCTTGCCGCAGCCATTGCAGGCGAGATTGCAGCGAAACAGCGGCTCCAGCATCAGGGCGAGCGGATAGCGTTTGTTGCCGGAGAGATGCTGGCGCATGATGTATGCGCCGACGCGGACTTTCTGTAGCAGCGGAATAGACAAGGCGTCCTCCTTAAACTTCGCGTGCAGCGAGTGGTTGCATCAGTTTCGATGGCAACTTGAATTCGACTTTTTCTTCACGGCCCGCCATCGTCGTGACATCGACGGGCCCCAATGCGCGTAGCGCATCGATTACGTTTTCGACCATTTCTTCGGGCGCCGACGCGCCGGCCGTGATGCCGACCGTGTGCACGTTGGCGAACCATTCCGGCTTCACTTCAGAGCCGTCGGCGACGAGGTAGCTCGCCACGCCGCTCTCGCTGCCGATTTCGCGCAGCCGGTTCGAGTTCGAGCTGTTGGTCGCGCCGACCACCAGCAGTACATCGACCTCTTTGCTCAATTCGCGCACCGCCGCCTGGCGGTTCTGCGTTGCATAGCAGATGTCGCGCGTGTCGGGACCGACCATGTCGGTAAAGCGGCGCAGCAGCGCGTCGATGATGCCGCGCGTGTCGTCGACCGACAACGTGGTTTGCGTCACGTAGGCGAGCGGCGCATCGACCGGCAACTCGAGTTTCGCGACTTCTGCCTCGCTCTGCACGAGCAGCACCGTGCCGGGGATCTGGCCGATCGTGCCTTCCACTTCTGGATGGCCGGCGTGGCCGATCAGGATCAGCGTGCGGCCGGCGGCCACGTACTGACGACCTTGTACGTGCACCTTGGTCACGAGCGGGCAGGTTGCGTCGAGCACGTCGAGGCCGCGCGCTTCGGCATCACGTTCGACGGTTTGCGCAACACCGTGCGCGCTGAATATCGCGACGGCACCTTGCGGCACTTCATCGAGTTCCTCGACGAAACGCGCGCCCTTCTGGCGCAGATTGTCGACCACGTGACGGTTATGGACAATCTCGTGGCGGACATACACGGGCGCGCCGTGTTGCTGTAACGCACGATCGACGATTTCGATTGCGCGGACAACGCCCGCACAAAAGCCGCGCGGCTGAGCAAGGATGACTCGCATAAGTTGGCGAACTCCGACTAACGCGGGTTTCGAAGAAGTCGTGAAACTGACTTTATCGCCGCGCTCATCTTGATTAGTTGACGTCTTGAGCCCCGGCGACCGGCCGGTACAGCAAAACCAAACGCGCATTCTAACGCTATCGGGGCCACTTTGCTTTTTGCTGCGGCCCGTGTGTTGGCCGCTTGCCGCACCCGCTGGGCCGTGCGGACGACCGGGGCGGCGAGCGTTACAACGATGTAAGGAGTCAGCGCGGGATTGCCTCGTAACGCGCCCGACCATGACCGCACACTGCACCGTCACGGCGGAACCCTTAAACTACCGATCCTTGCCGCGCGGACATCGCGCTGTATTACAGAATGGTTTCGAGGCTCGCTGGATGGACGTCGATCAGCACGAAAACTTTCCGATCGCGAGCGTGTTGCTGCCTAAGGCCCTACGCGCGCCTGTCGGTATTATCTATCAGGTCGTGCGCACTGCGGCCGATATCTCCGCCGAAGGCCAGTGGAGCGCCGCCGAGCGGCATGCCCGGCTGGCCGATTTCCGCGCCGGGCTTGACGCGATCGCGCAACGGCGCGCCGCGCCCGTGCATGCGCTGTTGTTCGGCAAGCTCGCTGGCGTGATCGCGCAATACGAGCTGCCGCTCGAACCGTTCTACGATCTGCTCGAGGGCTGCGCGCAGGACATCGATACGAATCGCTATGCGGATCGCGCCGCGCTCGTCGACTATTGCCGCCGCTCGGCGCATCCGGTCGGGCATCTGCTGCTGCATCTGGTCGGCGCGGCGACGCCGCACAATCTTGCCGACGCCGACGCGATCTGCACGGCGTCGCAGCTGATCAGCTTCTGGCTCGACGTCGCCGCCGACTGGCAACGACAGCACGTGTACCTGCCGCAAGCCGATTTGCGCCGCTTCGGCGTGACCGAGGCGCAGATTGCCGATGGTGTCGTCGACGATGCGTGGCGCGCGCTGATGGCGTATGAAATCGCGTTCGTGCGCGCCACGCTGGTCCGCGGCGCACCGCTCGCGCTGCGCATGCCGGGGCGGCTCGGCATCGAGCTGTGTGGCGCGGTGCATGCAGGCTTTCGGTTTCTCGAGCGCATCGAGCGCGCGGATTACGATGTATTCCGCGCGCGCCCGGTCCTCAATCTGTTCGACTGGTGCGTGGTGGCGGCGCGCACCCTGAAAATGCGACTATCCAGACGCGTCGGCATGGCGGCGCGCTCAATCGAGGGTAATGCTTAATGGCGGCGGTCCTGTTCGTTCTTTCGTGTGTTTCCCTGCTGATCTGGTGCGTGCTGCTGTTCGCGCGTGGCGGCTTCTGGCGCGCGCGTCCCGCCGCGCCGCTGGCCATCGCGGCGCGCGACGCATGGCCGGCCGTCGCGGCCGTCGTACCGGCGCGCAATGAAGTCGATGTGATCGCCGAGGCGGTCACGTCGCTGCTCGAGCAGGACTATGCAGGCGCGTTCCACGTGATCGTCGTCGACGATCACAGCACCGACGGCACCGCCGACGCCGCGCGTGCCGCAGCGCTGCGGCTGCAATGTCCGGAGCGCCTCACCGTGCTGAGCGCGAAGCCGTTGCCGCCAGGCTGGTCCGGCAAGGTGTGGGCGCAGTCGCAGGGCATCGAGGCGGTGCGCACGCTCGATCTGCCGGCCGAATTCCTGTTGCTGACCGATGCCGACATCGGCCACCCCGCCGAGGCGTTGACGCAGCTCGTCGCGCGCGCGGATGCCGAAAAGCGCGACCTCGTCTCGCTGATGGTCCGGCTGCGCTGCGATTCGTTCTGGGAAAAGGCGCTGATTCCGGCCTTCGTGTTCTTCTTCGCGAAGCTGTATCCGTTCGCGTGGGTCAACAATCCACGCAACCGCACCGCGGCCGCGGCGGGCGGCTGCATGTTGGTGCGCCGCGCGGCGCTCGAGGAAGCGGGCGGCATCGAGTCGATTCGCGCCGAGCTGATCGACGATTGCAGTCTTGCCGCGCGCATCAAGCATCGTGGCACCGGCCGTCATCCGATCCGGCTCGATGTGGCGGCGAAGAGCGTGTCGCTGCGTCCCTACGATAGCTGGCGCGACATCTGGAA
Organism: Paraburkholderia tuberum STM678; assembly: GCF_902833905.1. Classification (GTDB taxonomy): domain Bacteria; phylum Pseudomonadota; class Gammaproteobacteria; order Burkholderiales; family Burkholderiaceae; genus Paraburkholderia; species Paraburkholderia tuberum. Next base: position 137,476 of record NZ_CADFGP010000002.1, read on the forward strand.
CATGATCGCGCGCACTGCGTTCACGCAGCTGCGCTACTCGCCGCTGCTGCTCGCGGGCACGCTCGTCGGCATGGCGATCATCTATCTGTTGCCGCCGGTCGCGGCGTTGATCCTCGGGCCACTCGGCTGGCCGGCCTGGATCGCGTGGGCGGCAATGTGCTGCGCCTATGCGCCGATGCTCGTCTACTACCGGCGCTCACCGCTGTGGGCGCCGTTTCTGCCACTCGTGGCGCTGTTCTATGTCGGCGCAACGTTCGCATCGGCGGTGCGCTACTGGCGTGGCAAGGGTGGGCAGTGGAAGGCGCGCGTGCAGGCACCAGTGCAGGAGCGCTGAAGTCTGTCGATGGCCGATGCGCTCGTCGGATGCAGAAGGCAGACGTAAAAAAAAAGCGGCTCCAGGCCGCTTTTTCTACGTAGCGCGTTTCATCACGCGTTCGTCAGCATCATGTACATCTGGATCACGATGTCCGGCGAGAACGTGAACGGCACCCAGCCGTGGCCGGTGTGGCGCATCACCAGCAAGCGGTCGCCGTTCGATTGCTTTTGCACGGCCATCGTCGGATTCTTCGTCGAGACGAATTGCCAGCCTGGCGGGATGCCTTGCGGCTGCTCCGGCGTCATCGAGGCCCGTGCGTTCGACAGTTCCTCGATCAGCCGGCTGATCTGGTCCGGGCGTAGCGCGACGGTCTGATCGCCGATCGTCATCGTGATTTCGTCGCGCGCGGGGCGGTTGATTTCGAGCGTCGGCTGCAATTGCGGGGCGGCCGGCGTATCGATCGCTTCGGCGTGCGTTTCTGCGTTTGCTTCGGTGCTCGCGGGCTGTTCCGCTGCTGCTTGCGCCGCTGCTTCGTGCGCGGCATGCTCCACCGCCGCGGGCAATGCCGCAGCGTCAGCGCTTGTCTCGGGAGTGTTCTCGGCCTGCGTGGCCACGACAGCCTGAATGAGCTGATCGACGCCCATTTCCAGCGCGCCGAGCTGTTCGTGAAGGTTCATGCGAGGTTTCTCAGGTAGGACCCGCGATTTTACCCGCTGCGCGCAGGCTTGGACCCGTCGCCGGCGCGGGACTTGTAACAAAATGCTTACGGCCGCTGTTCAGCCTTTCACCTGACCGTTCACTTATCCCTTGATCACCGCTTCAGATACCCCGCCTGCCGGAACCATTCGAGCGCATCGGCGAGCCCCTCGCGATAAGGCCGCGCCCGATACCCCAGCTCGCGTTCCGCCTTCGCCGACGTGAAATACATCTTGTTCTTCGACATCTTCAGTCCGTCGACGGTGACGAAAGGTTCGCGCTTCGTGAATTTGGCGACCGCTTCCGCGCCCATCGCGAGCGGATACAACGGCCAGCGCGGCAGGCTCAGTGTCGGTGCCTTGCGGCCGGTCAATGCCGCGATATCGGCGAGCATCTGCTGCAACGGCAGATTTTCGCCGCCCAGAATATAGCGCTCGCCGATCTTGCCGCGTTCGAGCGCAAGGAAATGACCGGCGGCGACGTCGTCGACGTGCACGAGGTTCAGCCCCGTATCGACGAATGCGGGAATCTTGCCGAGCGCTGCCTCCAGAATGATGCGCCCGGTGGGCGTCGGTTTCACGTCGCGCGGGCCGATCGGCGTCGATGGATTGACGATCACCGCGGGCAGACTGTCCTCGGCGATCATGCGCTCGACCGCGCGCTCGGCGAGCACCTTGCTGCGCTTGTAGACGCCGATCGCCTGGTCGGCGCGAAGCGGCGAGGTTTCGTCGGCGGACTGGCCGGAGCTCGTCACCTTCAGCGTGGCGACGCTGCTCGTATACACGATGCGTTCCACGCCTTCCTTCAACGCCGCGCGCATCGTCGCCTCGGTGCCTTCGAGATTCGCGCGCTCGATCTCGCCGGAGTCCGGCGCCCACAGCCGATAATCGGCGGCCACATGTAGCAGATAGCGCACGCCGCGCAGCGCGTTGCGCATCGATGCTTCGTCGCGCATGTCGCCGACGACGATTTCCGCGTCGAGCGATTCGACGTTCTTGCGCGGACTCGTCGCGCGCACCAGCACGCGTACGCGAAAGCCCTTGCTCTGCGCGATGCGCGCCACCGACGATCCGACGAAGCCGGACGCGCCGGTCACGAGCACGAGATCGCGATTCTGTTCGGTCATTCTGTTTCCATTTCCGGCGTGACGGTCGACGGATTGTACGTGGCGCGCGCAAAGGATGGGCGTTGCCGAGCGCGCTCGCCGCGACGCGACTAGAATGCCGGCTTGAAAGATTGTCAGGCATTAAAAGGAGGTAGCGGCATGGCCCCGGATCTGGATGAGCGGATCGAAACGTATTACGCGCGGGTGCGCGGCACCGTGCAGGGCGTTGGTTTTCGCCTTGCGACGGTGCGCCAGGCGCACGCGCTCGGCATCAAGGGATGGGTCGCGAATCTCGACGACGGTTCGGTCGAGGCGATGTTGCAGGGACCGGCCAATCAGATCGACAGGATGTTGTCGTGGCTGCGTCACGGACCGCCGGCGGCGCGCGTGACCGAAGTGAGCGGCGAGGAGCGCGTGACGGACAGGCGTTACGAGCGCTTCGAGCAGCATTGAGCTCGAGCTGCGTGAGTTAAAAAAGCGGCGCGCCGTCCAGAGGAGGGCGCGCCGCTTTTTCGTTTATGACTTTATCGGCCGTTATTTGCCGCGTGGTCAGCGCTTACCGGGCCACCAACAAACTCTCCGCGAATCCCCACTCATCCTCGATCCATTGATGGCTGCACACGAAGCCGGCGCCATCGGCGATCGCGGGCAATTCTTCCGCACGATACTTGTGGCTGCTTTCGGTCCAGATCGTCTCGCCTTCCGTCAGCGACACCGTCAGCTTTGCGGCGCGCACGTGAGCGGTGATATCGCGCTTCGCGCGCAGATGCATCTCGATGCTGCGCGCGTCCGGATTGAAGCGCGCGACGTGCTCGAACTCATCGAGCGGAAAGTCGCCGTCGAGTTCGCGGTTGACGCGCGCGAGCAGGTTCAGATTGAACGACGCGGTCACGCCGATCGCGTCGTCGTAGGCTGCGACCAGCACCGGCGTCGGTTTGATCAGATCGGTGCCGAGCAGCAGCGCGTCGCCGGGCGCGAGCATGTTGCGGATCTCGCGCAGAAAACGCGTCGCCGCGAGCCTGCCGAAGTTGCCGATCGTGCTGCCGAGGAACAGCACGAGCAAGCGGTCGTCGGGCGCGCGCTGCCGGCTCACTTCGGCGAGACCGGCCAGATAGTCGCGCTCATAACCGACGATCGAAATCCGCTCGATGTCACCGAGTTCGCGCCGGCACAACTGCAAAGCACTGCGCGAAATTTCAATCGGGCAGTAGGAAGTAGGGCGTTTTTTACACAGCGCCTCGAGAATGCGCCGCGTTTTACGGCCGCTGCCGCTGCCGAGTTCGGCGACCGTGACGTCATGCGGCAAATGCTCGACGATGTCGGCCGCGTGCTTCGCGAGCAGACGTTCTTCGGCGCGCGTGACGCCATATTCGGGTAATACGGTAATCACTTCAAAAAGTGCGGAACCGACCTCGTCGTACAGATACTTCGACGGCAGCTCTTTTTGCGGCGTATGGGTGAGGCCGGCGTACACGTCGGCGGCGAAGGCGCGACGCAGTTCGGAAGGCGAGTTGCTGAGCGATAGGGCTGGCTGGGTCATGCTGGCTCCAGTAGTCACATTCGATGAGCGGGATTGCTGCCGGGCGGTGGCATGCGCGACGAAACGCAGTTGAGGCATGCCGTGGGCGAGATGCGCGGGCGGTGATTCGTGGCGGCCTGACAGACTGCGCACGAGGCTGCATTCGCCGACCCGGCTCGTGGTTGCTGCTCGTTGCGTGCCGCTGTGGACGTCGTTGTCGCGAGTGATGCGGCCACAGCGTGCAAAACTTGGCTAGCAAGATTCGCGCGAGGCGAGGACGAGCAGGAAATGGCTTCGCCGGCCGCGGCGCACGAAGTTATGTTCTAGTGCATCGACGCGCGACGCGCACGACTAATTGCAGCCGACTGACGAAAAAGCGCAAGCCCGTTGGCGAATAACCCGTCTAGAATGCCCGTTTTCCTACGGTTTTGCACCGCCGCTTCAGAACAACAACGCAGCGTCTGCCGCTTTGCCCGCGTGGCCGCCTGCTCACGAGACATCATATTCATGACGACAACGAACGCCGCGAGCCTGCGTCGCGCGCCGCAAGCCCACGCGTCACACCGAGCCCCGACCGCGCAATGAATCACAACGACTTCAGGCGCGGGATCGCATTGTCGGTCGGCGCGTCGGCGATGTTCGCATTATTGTCCGCTTACGCGACGCTGCTCAAACCGCTGTCGGGCCTCGACATCTTCGCGTGGCGCATCGTGTGGACCGTGCCTGGCGCGCTGCTGCTCGTCGCGGTGCGCAAGCGCCTGCCGATTCTGCGCGCGCTCGTTGTCCAAATGATGACGCAGCCGAAGCTCGGTGCCGCGATGGCCGTGGCTGCGGGCCTGCTCGGCGTACAGCTGTGGCTGTTTCTGTGGGCGCCGCTGCATGGGCGCATGCTCGAAGTGTCGCTCGGCTATTTCCTGCTGCCGCTCGCGATGGTACTGGTCGGGCGCTTCCACTATCGCGAGCGGCTCGACGCGTTGCAGTGGCTCGCGGTCGCGTGCGCGGCGGTTGGCGTCGCTCACGAACTGTGGGTGACGGGTGCGTTCTCGTGGCCGACGCTCGTCGTCGCGCTCGGTTATCCGCCTTATTTCGTGGTGCGTCGTCAGATCAATCAGGATTCGCTTGCAATGTTCACCGTCGAGATGGCGTTGCTGCTGCCGGTGGCCGCCGTGTGCATTCTCAGCGGCGGCTCGCTGCAAGCGATCGCCGGCCGCGCCGAAATGTGGTGTCTGCTATTGCCGGGGCTCGGTGCGTTGAGCACGCTCGCGCTCGCTTCGTATCTGAAGGCGAGCCGACTGTTGCCGGTCGCGTTGTTCGGCATTCTCGGCTACGTCGAGCCGGTGCTGCTCGTGTTCGTGTCGATCGCGCTGCTGCGCGAAACGCTGAGCGTCGCGCAACTCGCGACCTATGTGCCGATCTGGATCGCCGTCGCGCTGACCGCGCTGCACAGCGTGCGCTTCGTTCGGTTCGCGTCGAACTGAACTACGGCGCTCGCTCAGCGATGCGCGTCGGGCCTACCTCAGCCTCGATCGCATCGCGCAGTTCGGGGCGCCAGCCGACACCGAACAGCGCTTCGGCGAGCACGAATAGCGGGCCGATCAACAGGCCGATCACGTCGTCGACGAATGCCGGCTTGCGATGTTCGTAGGCCACGTGGCCGACAAACTGGAACACCCAGCCGACCACGAACAGCCCAATGCCGGTCGCGAGCCACACGAGCGTCGTTTGCGCGGCGATCCACTCGCCGAACCCGACACAGAGCGCCGAGACGCAGGCCATCAGCACGCCGAGCGGCACGTCGAGCGCGAGGTAGTAGACGGTCGCCGCCACGAACAGCAACCACGCCGGCGACAACGTGACCGGGAACATCCCGGCGCCAAACGACGGGCGGCTCAGCAACACCGCGAGCGCGAGCACGATCATCGGAATGCCGACGAAGTGCGTGGCGATATTGCGCCGGTCGCGATGGTAGGCCGCGTATTGCGTCAGTTGCTGCGTCAGCGTTCTCATCAGTGCCGCTCCTGTGTCAAAGCCAGCATAATCGCGGTGCTGCTCGCGCACAAGTTGCGTCTGGCGTTCGAGGCGATCGAGGAAGCCGCGCTATTGCCGGCCGCACCGCGTGTCGCGCGGCGCCTGTTGCTGATGGCGGGCGGCTATGGCGAACCCGGCGCATTGCGCAACGTGCTGAAGGTCCCGCAGGAAGACCTGGCGATGATGCTCGCGTTGTCGCGGCAGACGATCAATCAGGTGCTCAAGCACTTCGAGACGCAGGGCGCGTTGAAGCTGCGTTATGCGGAGATCGAAATCGTCGATGCCGACAAGCTGCGTGAACAGTCTCTCGTCGAGCGCATTTAACGCGCGCTCGGGTGCCTGACGCGACGTTTCAATGGACCGATCGTCGCGGCGGGCAACGTGGTGAGCAGCATGTGCAACGTGAAGTGGAGATCTTCGCGCGCGATGTCGAGTTGCACGCGGTCTTCTTCGCGCACGGTTTCCGTGTTGATTACATAGACGCCGAGCGGCGAATGAAGCAGTGCGCGCAAGTGAGCGTGCGGCAGCGTCACGAGTAGAGCCGCGCGCGCCGACGGAAACGCAATGACGTTGCTGTGTTGAACCTGCTTGCTGGCAGGTTGCGGCGAGAGCTTGTCGAGCGATTGGGTAAGAGCCATGTGATGCGGCGTTGGTGCGACGCGATGGTGAATTGGAACAATTCGAGAGTAGTCGGCCGCGAGTAAAGACGGTGCAAAAATTCGCGCGTTTGTCGGCAAAAAGATACGACGGGGAATGACACGCGGCATAAAAAAAGGCGAGTCATAAGACTCGCCCTCCCTGAACGGCACAGTCCGGCTTCGATCAACTTCTATTTGAACAGCACCTGCATGGCCGGTCAGCGCCGAAACCGATCACGTGTTATTGCGTTTTGGTCGTGTCGGCTTGTGCGCCGTCGGCTTTCGCCGGGGCAGTGCTGGCCTCTTTCGCACTCTCCGTTTTAGTCTTCGCGGCACTCGTTTCGACGGCATTTTTGGCCGTGGACTTGTGGGCCTTCTTCGTATGGGCGGAAGTCTTTTTCACGTGCTTTTGCGTAGCGGCTTCGGCAGGCGCTTTCGTTGCGGTCGCGCCGGCTTGTACCGCGGTGCTTGCCTTCAGATTCGCCTGGCCGGTGGCTGGCAACTGCGTGGTTTGCGCGGGTTGTGCGGCAGACGGTGCGGCCGTTTGAGCAAAGGCGGTCGACACGAGCAGTGCGGAAGCAACAGCGGCGAAAAGCGTCTTCATGATGTGACTCCAGGTTGAATCGGTGGATTCGTTTGTCGCGGCTGAATCATTTCAGCGCTGCCGGTTTAACGTAGGGCGGAATACAGGAGTTGACGCCGCGCTGGTGACAAAACGTAAGTAGTGCGTCAGCGCGGATACATGTTGCGACTCACCAAGCGAATCCCCGGAAAGGCGCCACGCTCAATGAAGACGCGACCGCGGTCTTGCCGAGCAATTGCGCGAAAGCCTCCGGCGAGACCGCTGGGCTAAACAGGAAACCCTGGGCCACCGTGCATCCGTGACGGACCAGAAACTCGCGCTGGACATCGAGCTCGACCCCTTCAGCGACGACATCGAAGCTCAGCGTTTCAGCAATCGCGATGATGGCAAGCGACAGAGCTTCGAGTTCCTTGTCTCTGCCGATTTCGCAAACGAAGGCGCGATCGATCTTGATGCGATCGACGCTAAAGCGTTTCAGATAGCTGAGGCTCGAATAACCGGTGCCGAAGTCGTCGATAGCGATGGACACACCGAGTTCGCGCAGTTCGCGAAAAGCCCGTTGCGCTTCTTCAGCGTTGCGCATCAACGTGCCCTCGGTGACTTCGAGCTCCAGCAGTTCGGCGGGCCAATGGGCATCGTCGAGTGCCGAGCGCACTACGCCTGGAAGGTCTGCCCGTTCGAGTTGAAGTGGCGAAACATTGACCGATATGCGCACGGGCGGAAGCCCCGAGCGTACCCATGCGCTCGCCTGCAGACACGCCTGCCGCAATACCCACGTGCCGATGCTCTGGATCAGACCGGTTTCTTCGGCAAGCGGGATGAAGACGGCCGGCGAAACTTCACCGAGTTCGTCGTCGTGCCACCGCAAAAGTGCCTCGGCACCGACGATGCATCCGGTTTTCATGTCGATTTGCGGCTGATACGCCAGATACAACTCATTGGCTTTCGCCGCGCGCCGCAGTCGCGTCGTGAGCCGCAACTTCTCGGCGGCCGCCCGGCTCAGCTCCGGTTCGTAGAATTGATAGCCGTTTCTCCCGCGCGATTTCGCCACGTACAACGCGGCATCGGCATTTCGCGTGAGCAGTTCCGGCTGGGCGCCGTCTTGTGGAAAAGTACTGACGCCGATGCTTGCTTCGAGATAAAGCTCGTGCTCGCCGATGCGATACGGCTCGCTCATCTCGTGAATGAGCGTGTCCAGCATTTCGGTGAGTTGCTTCGCGTCGGCCCGTTCCGCGACGATGACGAATTCATCGCCCCCGTAGCGCGCGACGAAATCCGTCGCGCGCAGCAGACGCTGAAGCCTTCGCGCCACGGCCTGTAGCAGCAAATCGCCAATGCGGTGTCCGAGCGAATCGTTGACGTCCTTGAAACGATCGAGATCGAGGAACAGGACGGAAACGTTCTGACCTGTCGCTGCCGCGCGTACGAGCGACTCTGAAAGATGTTCGCCGAGCAGCACCCGGTTGGGCAGATCGGTCAGGGCGTCGTATCTGGCTTGATGCTCGAGTCTTGTGAGCGAACGACGAAGATGCGCTCCGATGCGCCCGTTCCAGTGAATCAGCGAAAGCAGCAACAAGGCCGAAGCGACGCCGCAGCTCAACAGCATGCGCGTAAACCACTTCCCATCCAACGAGGATTTGCTGACGACTAAAGCGACCTTGGCGTCGGCCGCGAGTCGTACGTCGACGACCCGCCCGAGAACGCTATAGAAATAGGCGTCGATTTGTTCGAGTCTGGGGTCGCCCACTGCCACACTGCCGGGATGTTCCGCGATCTTGCGCGCAAGACCAAAGCTCAGCTCGCTAAGTCTGCCGATCATGTCGTCCAGATCCGACAGCCTCGATATGCATTCCTGATTCTCGCTGCAGCTCTCGCGCGCGTCGCGCGTCAACGCGAGCAGTTCCAGCATCGGAAAGCTATAAGCGGCGCGGTTGTAAAGCGGCACCGTTGCGATCGAGGTGTAGAGCGTCGCATGCTCATCGAGCATGACTTGCTGAACCCGGTCGAGGTCGTGGCGCAGCCGCCCGGAAGCCTGGATCGTCCGAAGCGAACTGTCCTGCTCGCTGCTCTGGCGGATTGCGAGGAAGGTACTCGTCGCAATGACAGCGAGAATGGCAAGTACGGCTATGACAGTACCGGCTTTGCGCGTTGCTTCCTGTCCCAAGGCCCTTCCCTTTCCGTCAACCCGGCGCGGGCGAACACCGACCCGCCCGGATAGTGAATGTTTAGGTGGCTGCATGACTTGCCTTAGGGCGCTGCGGATCTGCCTGTAACGGCGCGCGATGGGTCTGCTTATCCGCCTATCGATCGGCAAATTCCACGCGGTTGCGCCCGCTTCGCTTGGCGCGGTACAGAGCCGCATCGGCGAGGCCATATGCGGTGTCGAAACAGGTTCCGACCTCGTTGATGCTGACGCCAAAGCTGGCCGTGATGCGGCGCTCGACGGGTGGAACGACCAGCGAGTCACCGATGGCTTCTCGCATGCGCTCGGCAAGAATGGCACCGCTGGCCGGTTCATGACCGGGCAGCAGCACGGTGAACTCCTCACCGCCCACTCGCCCGATGAAGCCTTGGTCCCCGACGATTCTGCGCAGACAATCGACGACCCCCGAAATGACCGCGTCTCCGGTGGGGTGGCCGTAGTCGTCGTTGATCCGCTTGAATTCGTCGATGTCGAGGATGATCATCACCGCGCTGCTGATGCGCAAGACCTTGGTGGTCCGTTCGATCACGGCACTGCGGTTCAGTACGCCCGTCAACGCGTCGTGCGATGCGCGATACGCCAACTGCTGGGCCAGCGCCTGCATCTCGCGTTCGGCCCGGTCGCTGCGGCCGATCAGGCGCCGTGTCTCGCGCATCAGGCGCTGGAAGTGCTCGATCAGTTCGCCCAACGACTGGCGATACTCCGCGGGGTCCGCATCGATGATCGAATGCATGGCCCGAGCCTTTGCCAGCGCGGTGCTTTCGTTCTGGAACAGATCGGGTGCGCCGCCCGAGGACACGTCAAGGGAAGAGGTCGAACGCACTTTACTTTCCCTGCTGCGCAATGGGACGATCGGTGAACTCGATCGCGCGGAAATCGGCTTTCAGTTCTTCGCCGAATTCGGCAATGGTCTCGTCTTCCTCGTCGCGATACCAGTTCATCGACACGCGGCTTCCCGATTCCGCCGCCTGATCGAGCGCGTCGAAGATGCTGAACAGCATTTTGGTACTCGAGCTATTGAAGTACGTCAGCGCGACGTCGATGGTGATCTCGGCCCCGGCGTTCGCGGCGAGGTATTTGCGCATCTGCTCGATGATCGGCGCGTAAAAGGCGGCTGCGTTTTCGGGGTAGGACTCTCCCCTGATCGACAACGCGTGTTGGTCGAAGCGAAAATCGACTTCGGGCGACGTCGTCGTCGCCGGGATGTGTAGGTTTTCCATTGTTCGTGTGCCTTCCTGCTCAGATGATGGCCATGAGGCAAAACAGCGTGGTGCCCGGTTCGTCGGCACGCGGATGAAAAGCGAATTCAAGCGGCGCGCTCGCATCGCGCGCCATCGTCAGGAAGCCGAGCCCGGCGCCCTTGCTGTCTTTCGGAGCATCGGTGCGCAATGAAACCTTGTATGCTTGCTTGATTTCTTCGAGTGACATGTTGCGCAGAGGCTCCAACCTGCTTCGCAGGTCCTCGACTTCGGCGGTCGCGATGGGATTGACGCACAACATTACGTGATGTTCGCCGTGCCTGGAGATGCACACCGCGCCCTCGCGTATCTCGCCTGCCCGTTCGCCACCCGGCTCCAGCGCGTTCGACGAGTAATGAACGATGTTCTGTGCCAGCTCGATAAAGGACGAGAAGAGTTTGCGGCGAGTAGGACCGCTGACGCCGGCAACTTCGAGCTGCAGTTTCACGACTTCGCCCATCGACGCGACGATGTTATGGGAGAAGTAGCCCTTGTGATAGAAGAGCACGTTGCGCCGCTGCGCGAGTTCGAAAAAGGCGCTGTCTTGTTCTAGTAGTTGGGACATTCTGGGAATTCGCTAAATGCGGGCACAGAAAAGCGTGACGTCGTCACGGCGCGGTTGCTGGCCTTGCCACTCCGCGAGCGCGAGCCGGACGCGCTCGCAAATCGTCGCCGGAGTTTCGGCGCGGTTTTCGAGTATCAGGTCGAGCGCACGGCGCCGGCCGAAAGAAATGTTGCGCGGGCCGCCGATCTGATCGGCGAGGCCGTCGGTATAGATGAACAGCAGGCTGCCCGCCCTGACCGGAATCGAGCGCAAGCTCCACGCATAGTCGGCGCGACTGTCCACATAACCGACACCCATGCGGTCGGCGCCGATCGTTTCGAACTCCGCGGCATCGGGTGACAGGATGTGCAGAGCGATCCTCGCGCCGGCAAAATGCAGCACGCTCTGCGTGGCGTCGAACCAGAAGAGTGCGGTATCCAGACCGTCGTTGGATTGGGTTCCTTCGTCGGCACTGTTCACTTGCCCAAGCAAGCCCTTGACGTTTTGATTGACGGCCGCCAGTAGCGCGGCGGGGTCGCGCGGACCGATCTGTTCGAGCGCCTTCGACAGTGACGCCGAAGCAAGCAAGGTCATGAAGGCGCCCGGTACGCCATGTCCGGTGCAATCGGCAACAGCGCCAAACCAGCCGGTCGGAAAGGCCGCGAAATGATAGAAGTCGCCGCCGACGACGTCGCGAGGTTCCCAGACCATCGCCGCGTCGCGCAGCTTCATCGACAGGGTCTCGCTGGAAGCACGCAACATGGCGCGCTGTATCACGCTGGCGTACTCGATACTCTGCATGATCTGGCGGTTCTTCTCCGCCTGCATTTCCGCGACCGCACTGATGAGCTGCAGACCACTGCCGAGACCCGAGAAGAGTCCGTCACGCGTCACGATGAAACCATCGACCAGCGCTTTTTCTCCCGCCTCGACGGTCCTGAACGTCAGCGCTTCGATGCTCACGTCGGCGTCGACGACGAGCGGTTCCTTGTCCATGAACGCTATGCAACTCTTCTTGTCGTAAAGCTCTCGATGGAACGGCTTGCTCATTTGCGACATGAAGATATCGCGGTTGATCAGGCCGATGGGACGGTGGTCGTCGATGACAGCGAGACTCTGCATGTCGCGGCGCGCCGAGAAGATCTCCATGACCACGGAGTTGGGATCTTCAACGTCTACGGATGGAACTTCCTGGCACAAGTCTCCGGCAGTGCGCGGATTACCCTGTGCGGAAGAACGGCGAAATCTCGAGAACGCAGCATGCATGGCGACGCCAGTCGATGTGTGAAGAAACCTCGCACGCTAAGGTTTCTCTATGTACATTATGTGACAGAGGGGAGGCGATCCGCTCTATTGGCGCGAGATTAGAAAAACTAGCGGTCACGCAAAGGTTTGCGTGACCGACATCAGTAAAACTTACGATCTGCGAAGTTGCGCAAATGCAACGCTGCCGAATCCGTTATTGAAACGGGTTCTGCACGATACCCGGTTTAGCATCCGGCTCGTCCTGCACCTTTGCCGGTAAATCCTTCTGCGCCTGCAGGCTCGCGACGATCGCATCGAGCGCTTCCTTCAACGCGAGCGCCGCCTTCAGTCCGCGTTGATCGCGCGTCAATTCGAGCGTGCCGTTCAGCACGACACGCGTCGTGCCATTGCTGAGCGTGAGCGCATCGCCTTGAATGTTGAGCAGGTCGTCATCGTTCGAATAGGGCTTAAACACCTTTCAGTCCTCCTGGCCGCTGGTCCTTGAGGTTGTCCGGAATGCCCGGAAAGCGGATGCCCGACATCGCTTCGAGTTCGTGAATCGTGCGGATGTCGTAGCGGTTGGTCGCTACATTATCAACCACGACTGCGAAGGCCAGTTGACGCGACGGCACGTAGACGACCTTGTACAACTGGGTGGGCACGAACACGCGCGTCGGGCCGATCGTCTGCAATTGCTGGCCGGTGAACAGCGGTCCGGTGACGACGTACGTGTCGTCGTAGGCGAGTGCGATCTTGCGCACGGCAGTTTCGATGCGTGCCCACAATCGTTGGTTGTTCTGACGATTTTGCGGCACGATGTTCGCGAGCGAGAACGATTGCGCCATCGCCTCGTCGTTCCACCGATTACCCGCCGGACTCATATGACCGCGATCGAAGCCGCTGCGTTTGTAGTCGGCGAGTGTCGCGCCTTCGCCTTCGGGCAGACGCGCGTCTTCGAAGAACTTGTTGGTGCGCACCATGTCCTTCGCTTCTTCGATGTGCTCACGCGTCAGATGCTCGGCAGACCACAGCGGACCGTGCGTGATACCCGAATGCAGCACCGCGAAATCGCTATAACAAAGCAGGCGCGTTTTCGGCGCCATCTTCTGATTGGTGAGGACGGGCCATTGCGCATTCGGCGTGAATCCGGTGCAGGAAGGCGCCGCGCTCGCATGAGCGGCGACGGCGAGTAACAGACAGGCAAGCCACTTCTTCATGGGTCGGTGGTTCGATGAACGGGGACGCAAGTATAGCGTCGTGGCCCGCATCGAGCGACTGCACAATGCGAATCGAAGGAAGGGAATTGGAAACGGCAGAGGCGGCGTGCGCCGGACAAAAAAGTGGGCCGCTTTGCAGCGACCCGAATGCGTGGACTTCTGAATCTACGCACGCAATCTTAAGAATGTCTTAAGGCTGTGCGATATCGCGGCACGTTATGTTCGATTGCGCACGAACAGATTTACGCGTACGAACAGTGCTCGTGCAATGAGCCGGAAGTTTCGACCGGAAAAGAGAAGCGCGACGAATCGCGCCAGAACTTAATTACCGAACACGCTGTTTTCAGCGCGCACTTTTTGACGATCCACCGCCTGCAAACGCCAGAAGCCGCTAGTCGCCTTGCGTGTTTGCAGCGCGGTCCATGCAGCGGCGCCTTGCGCGGCGCTCACTCGCTCCTTGCGATCGACGTGCAGACCGCGCAACGTACAAAGCGGCGCCTCGGCGCTCGGTGCGCACAGCGTGGTCACGCCGTTTTCGTCGCGCAGTTCGCCCCATGGGGGCAGGTCGATCCCTTGATGCGCTTCTCTCGACCACCGATGTTCATCGGTATCGAGCCAGAGCACAGCGTAATCATGGCTTACGGTGGGATCGGAACCGTTAATCAGGATGGTCAGTCGCATATCAGTTCCGTTCATAAATTGCGAAGCGCTTTATCAGTCTAGGCGGCGCGGCGCTTTATGCAAGACAAAGGCATGATGTGCGAATGGAAAATCAGGTCGCCAAAAGGTGTGGCGAGGTACGGTGAATCCTTACTGCGCCGCGGCGTACGCGATATGCATGCAGTAACGACCACATGCAGACCGCGAGCCGCGACAAATCAACGCAGCCGAGAGGCGCTCAAGCGAGATCGAGCGAAGCGGTCAGATCGCCGAGCGGCGCGAGTCCGTTGCTTGCGAATGCCTTGTCGCGCGCGACCACGCCATCGAGTGGCGCGAGTCCATGCACACGGTTAATGAAACGCAGAATCGAGTTCGTGTCGTACACCGTGTGATCGACATAAGCCTTCTTCGCCAGCGGCGAGATCACGAGCGCGGGAACGCGCGAACCCGGACCCCAGCGATCGCCGATCGGCGGCGCGACGTGGTCCCACCAACCGCCGTTCTCGTCGACGGTGACGATCACGACCGTGTTCTGCCATTGCGGGCCGCGCTGGATGTGCTCGATCAGCGTCGCGATGTGACGGTCGCCCGAGGCGACGTCCGCATAGCCCGCGTGCATGTTCAGGTCGCCCTGGGGTTTATAGAACGTCACGGTCGGCAAACGTCCCGCGTCGATGTCGGCAATCAGGCGATTGGTCGACGCGTCGTTACCCATGCCGCCGTCGCGCAGATAGCGGCGGCGCGCGGCGGTGCCCGGCGCGTAATTGGCGAAGTAGTTAAACGGCTGATGGTGGTACTGGAAGTCGGGCATCGACCCCGTATCGCGATGATCGAGCGCGAATTGCCACGCGCCGCTGTACCACGCCCAGTCGATGCCCTTGCCGGTCAGCCGGTCGCCGATCGTCGCGTAATTCTGCGGCGGCATTACCCGCGGGTTCGACGGATCCGCGAAAGCCGGGTCGCCGCCTTCGGCCGGACGCACGCTGCTCGGCTGATACGGCGGCGCCATCGTGTTGACTGCGTAGCCGTCGGCGGTGAAAGCGCCGTCATTGACGAACTTCGGCGGACCGTCGAGCGCCGACGCAGGCGAATTGGGCGCGAGCTTCAAACGGGTGCCGGTCGGATCGTCGCCTTCCACGACCGACACCATCTTCTTCGCCGGACTGTTGTGGATGTCCGGATAGTAGGGCGCCTGCGCCGAGATCAGGAAGATATGGTTCAGCCAGGAGCCGCCGAAGGCGGCCATGAAGAAGTTGTCGCACAGCGTGTACTGCTGCGCGAGATTCCACAGACGCAGCGTGTCGGCGGAATTGCGGTAGTGCCCCATCACAAGGCCGCCGGAATCGCCCCACGCGGCGAACTGGTTGTTGCCCCCCGCGTTGATCTGCATCTGGTTCTGATAGAAGCGATGGATGAGGTCGCGCGTGATCACGCCGGTCGGCAGCGGCGCGCCGTGCGCATCGACGATGCGGAACGGCCGGTTGCGCAGATGATCGAGATCCTTTTCGCCGATCATGTAGCGCTTGCCGTCCACTTCCTGCGCCTGCGGCACGAGCCCGCCCCAGATGGCCGGCAGCCGCGGCAGCGGCGTCTTGCCGTCGCGGTCGAGCTGGACGTATTGCTGGGCGGTGAGCGCGTCGAGCGGATGCTGGACGCCCGGGTAGTTGCCGTACAGGTTCGCGAAGCTGCGATTCTCCGCGTAGATCACCACGATGTTCTTCACCTGATCGTGCAGCGCAGCGTCGAGCCGCAAGTCGGCGGCGCTGCGCGGCGGCCCGTTGCCAGCGAGTCCCTCGCCTGTTTTGCAGCCGGTCAGCGCAAGGCCGAGGCCGACCGCCGCGAGACCGGTCAGTACGCGCCGGCGTTCGGGATCGTCGGGGGCGTCGTTGGTGTTATCGATTGAATCGGGGTTGTCCAGTTTCGGCGGCAGGTGAGGATCGTGGTCGGTCATCGGTGAGTTCCGAAGGAGACGTGACGGTCGCATCGGCGCCGCTCGAAGCGGCGCGCGCGACACCGGTTACGGGTCCGCCGAGGGCGGCAGGCCTCGCGGCTTTACGGCAGCCGACGCTTGACGCGCCAACTGTGATGCGTGGCATCGACGGCCAATAGTAGCCAGTGCCGTGCGTCGATCGGATGACGTTTTTGCGTCGCATAACGCTCGACGGTCAATTCAAGTTCGTCATGTGCGCGCCGATGGCAGGTGGCGTGCGCACCGGAACCGTCCGCGAATTCGACGCGCGCCTCGGCGACGTTTGACGCGCAGGCCGGCTCGGGAAGATTCGCGATGCGCACCGCGCAGCCCGGATAAAGATGCGAGTCGGCAACCTGAATTTGGACCGCGCTGGACATGACGTGGCCTCCTACGCTTGGGCGGCGCGAGCGAGCGGCTGGAATACACCGCGCCGTCGGACCGGATCAAAGCATAGCACCGCCCATGGCCGATTCGCCGCGTGCTTCGCGCTATCATCCTGAATTGAACCCGATGAACCGCATAGAGACGGCAGCCAAGATGGCAAAAGAAGAGCAGACAGGAGTGGGACGCAGGCAGGCCAAACCCCGTGCGGCGGCAGCCTCCGCGGCACAACACGAACCGGCGCAGTCGCACGCGCAAAGCGCGGACGTGTCCGCTTCCGCCAACGACGACGACAGCGCCGGCGGATCCACATATCTGGTGCCCGGCCTCGAACGCGGCCTGCGCATCCTCGCCGAATTCAGCGCGCGCGAGCCGGTGCTCGGCGCGCCGGAGTTATCGAAGCGGATCGGCATCCCGCGCACCACCACGTTTCGTTTACTCCAAACGCTCGAGGCGCTCGGGTTCCTCGAACGCGTCAACGGCGACCGCTATTTCCGGCTCAGCGTCGCGGTGCTGCGGCTCGGCTTCGAGTATCTGAGTTCGCTCGAGCTGACCGACGTAGGCACGCCGATTCTCGAACGCCTGCGCGACGCGACCGGGCTCAGCACGCATTTGCTGATCCGCGATCAGCGTGACGTCGTGTTTGTCGCGAAGGCGCAGACGCACGAGCCGATGTACAGTTCAGTCAAGGTGCACGTCGGCACGCGCCTGCCCGCGCATGCAACGGTGCATGGCCAGGTGCTGATGGGCGATCTGAGCTTCGAAGAGTTGCGCCAGCTGTATCCGGAACCGCAGCTCGAACGCTTCACCGAGCGCACGCCGGCGACCGTCGAAGAACTGTATGGACGGGTGCGCGAGAGCGCGGCGCTTGGCTATGCGGTCAGCGAGGCGTCGTTCGAGCGGGGGATTTCGGTGGTGAGCGCGCCGGTGCGTGACCAGAGCGGTAAGATCGTCGCCGCGTTGACGGTGACGATCCCGCGTTCGGATATCGGCGAGACCGCCGAGCGCGAGCCGCTGATCATCGCCGTATGCCAGGCGGCGTTGGAGCTGTCCGAGCGCCTGAGCTATCACCCGAGGCCGGACGATCCGACCGCGATGCAGGCGCGCCGCAGATCGGTTGCCGCGCATTGAGTGCGCGCTGACTTCACGGCGCGACTACTTCAAATACTTATTTCATATCTGTCGGCGAGTCCTGCTGCATTGCACAGCCGGACTCGCCGTGTCACGTCGTCAAATCATCAGAACGAGTGATGGATGCCGCTCAGGACGATCGCCTGATTGCGGCCGCTCGATACGCCCGCGGTGAAGAACGCCGCGTCGGTGTTCGAACCGGCGCGCTGATACAGCGCGTTGATATACACCTGCGTCGACTTCGACAGCGCATAGACGTTGCCGATCATGAACTGCGTCCAGCGATGGCCGGCCAGCGTCGTCGTCGCGGCGCCGCCTGCGATCGTGTTGAACGGCGTGACCTGCCAGTTCGCGCCAGCGTCGTAGCTCTGATAGGTGTCCGAGTGACCGGCGCTTTCGAGCTTCACGCGGGTGTACAGGCCGTGTACGAGCACACTGCCGAACTGGTACGACAGGCCCAGGCCCATGTTCTGCAGGTTGTCGGCCGTGTAGGTCGCGGCGGGCTGACCCTGGAAGGTCGTGATGCCGGTCGTCACGATAGACGGCGTGCGGTTGTTCTCGTTCGAATAGCTTGCGCCTGCCTTGAAGCCGCCGTTGGCGTACGTCGCCGCAAAGCCATACGAGCGGCCGATCGCGAAGTTGGTCTGATTGCCTAGGCCCATCATCGCGCCGAAGGTGAAGCCGTCGAACGACGCCGAACGGAATTTCGCCGAGTTGTCGTACGGCACGACCGCGGTGTTGGCGAGCGCGTCGATGTTGCCCGGGTGGAACGCGTACCAGCTCGCCGCCTGGTAGCCGGTGCTGAACGGGCCGAGCACGTCGAAGCTGAACGGCGTCTGATGACCGAAGCTCAGCGTTCCGATCCGGTCGGAAGCGAGACCGACGTAAGCCTGACGGTTGAACAGCACGCCCGCTTTCGCCATCGCGCCCGTGTTCGTATAGAAGCCGTTTTCGAGCTGGAACACCGCCTTCAGGCCATTACCCAGATCTTCGACGCCCTTCAGGCCCCAACGGTCAGGCTGCATGTTGCCCTGTTCCTGAATCCACTTCGAACTGCCGCCCACGTTGCTGATGTACGCGACACCTGCATCGAGGCTGCCATATAGCGTCACGCTGCTCTGCGCCCACGCGCCCGTGGTCATGCAAGCTGCCGTCAAACCGGCCGCAATGATTTGCTTCACCGTTGGTCCTCCTGATCAAACGACGTAGACACTCGCCGAATGCGCCGTCCCTGATCTGTTCTCTGGGGTTAATTCCGTTCTGGTTTCTGCGCCAGAACCACATCGGCTTTACGTCTGCGTTCCACCTATGGACACATGTATCGCCTATGGAAAGTATAGTGAAGCTGAAATCATCCAAAATAAATTTTGAGATCAGTACAAACCCGCTGTTGCCGATCGTCCCACGTCTGGGATTCCGGCTAGGCCATGCTTAGCAAAGGCCCGCGTGGTTAAAGGTTGTGCGCCCGGCACGGCGCGCCGATGTGTGCCAAAAACGACAGTCGGTGTTTTCCCCTAAGAGCTCATTTTTTTATTTTCTCGGCGTAGACCGACTCCTATAATCGACCATACACGAACTGATGTTCCGTATATGGAACATCAAGTCTCAGGAGAACGTGAGAAATGACCGAACCATGGCGCTGTGCCGGACATGCCGGTGACCTGTCCGAAGACTCCCCGCTCGAGTTCAAGCTCGACGGCACGGAGATCGGCATCTACAAGGTGGGCGACGAGATCTACGCGATGGAAAACGTCTGCCCCCACGCGTACGCGTTGCTGACGCAGGGCTTCGTCGACGGCGACACCGTCGAATGTCCGCTGCACGAAGCCGTGTTCCATATCCCGACCGGCAAGTGCCTGAAAGAGCCGGGCGGCCGCGACCTGAAGATGTACTCGGTACGTCTCGCAGGCGAAGAAATCCAGATCAAGGTGGAATGACATGCGAGAGGTAGCCGTGAATTTCAATCCCTTCCTGCAGCCGTGGCTCGCGCCGCAACCGAACAACGTCGCAGGCAAGGGCGTGATCGAGAAGCCGGGCGAGAGCAGCAACATGGTCTGGCAGAACCGCAAGGCCGAGCCGACCCAGTACGAAAACGACTTTGGCGATGCGCTCGAACGCGTTTTCGAAGCCGGCGCAACAGAACTGCCGGAGGTCGTCGAGGGCTTGAATCGCGACGGTTTCCGCACCCCGGAAGGCACTCAGTGGAACGCCGAGCGTTTGGCCGCCGAATTCCGTCAGCTCGCCGACTAGGCGCGCTTTTCCGAACACGTTTCACCGCATTCGTACTGGAGTCTCTTCATGACGTCCCCCATTACAACTGAAGGCACGGCCGATCCGGTCAAGTCGTATCTGGACCGCGGCCTGCGCAACTACTGGTATCCCGTCGCACCGAGCTGGCAGGTCGGCAACGCGCCGATCGGCGTCACGCGTCTCGGCGACCAGATCGTGCTGTGGCGCGATAGCGAAGGCAAAGTCCACGCACTCGAAGACCGCTGCCCGCACCGCGGCGCGCGTCTGTCGCTCGGCTGGAACCTCGGCGATCGCGTCGCGTGCTGGTATCACGGCGTCGAAGTGAACGGCAGCGGCACCGTCATCAACGTGCCCGCCGTGTCGAGCTGTCCGCTCGAAGGCAAGACCTGCGTGAAGTCGTACCCGGCCGAGGAACACGCCGGCGCGATCTTCCTGTGGTTCGGCGACGACGCGCACAAGGAACCGGCGCCGCTCGTGCTGCCTGACGAACTCGTCGGCGAGGAATACGCAAGTTTCCTGTGCATGTCGAACTGGAAGTGCAATTACCAGTACGCAATCGACAACGTGATGGACCCGATGCACGGCGCCTATCTGCACGCGACGTCGCACTCGATGGCCGAAGGCGACAAGCAGGCCGAGATGCGCGTGCGCAAGACCGAAACCGGTCTGATCTTCGAGAAGATCGGCCAGCGCGACGTGAACTTCGACTGGGTCGAACTCGGTGACACCGGCGCGCTGTGGATGCGTCTCGCGATTCCGTACAAGAAGAAGTTCGGCCCGGGCGGCAGCTTCGGCATCATCGGCTTCGCGGTTCCGGTCGATGGCGACAACTGCCAGGTGTACTTCTGGCGCACCCGCAAGGTGCAGGGCTGGCAGCGCGACGCATGGCGCTTCCTGTATCGCAACCGCCTCGAAGGTCTGCACTGGGACGTGCTCGAGCAGGACCGCTACGTCCTCGAAAGCCTCGCCCCGAACGCGCGCGATCACGAGTTCCTCTATCAGCACGACGTCGGCATGACGCGTGTGCGCCGCATGCTGCGTCAACGCGCACAGCAGGATCTCGCCGCGCTCGAAGCGCATCGCGCGGCCAACGCGACGCCCGCCGCCAACGAAGCCGGTCACAGCCATGCATAACGACGCACTCGCAGCGCTCAAGGGCCGGCGCGTCCTCGTGACGGGCGGCGCGCGCGGTCTCGGCGCGGCGTTCGTCCGTGCGCTCGTCGAAGCTGGCGCACAGGTCGTGTTCGGAGACGTGCTGCACGACGAAGGCCGCGCGCTCGCGGCATCGCTGCGCGAGCAGGGCCACGCGGCAACTTATCTGCCGCTCGACCTCGCCGATCCGGTCAGCGTCAAGCAGTTCGCGCAAGAGGGCGCGGCCCAGCTCGGCGGTCTCGACGCGCTGATCAACAACGCGGCGATCACGAACTCCGGCGGCAAGTTCGCCGATGAGCTGTCCGTTCAAACGTGGGACGCCGTGATGAACGTCAACGTGCGCGGCACCTGGCTGATGAGCACCGCCGCGCTGCCCTATCTGCGCGAATCGGGCCGCGGCGCCGTCGTCAACATCGCGTCGGACACGGCGATGTGGGGCGCGCCGAAGCTGCTCGCGTATGTGGCGAGCAAGGGTGCCGTGATCTCGATGACCCGCTCGCTCGCGCGCGAATTCGGCGCGCACGGCGTGACCGTCAACGCGATCGCGCCGGGCTTGACCGAAGTCGAGGCAACCGCGTACGTGCCCGCCGAGCGTCACCAGTACTACCTGCAAGGCCGCGCGCTCACGCGCCCACAAGTGCCCGACGATGTGACCGGGCCGGTGCTGTTTCTGTTGTCCGATGCCGCTCGCTTTGTGACCGGCCAGCTGCTGCCGGTCAACGGCGGCTTCGTGATGAATTGATCTTGTCGAATCGAAAGGAGAAAGAGATGGCGGACGCCGACAACGAACGCAAATCCTGGGACCAACCCGCGGACGCAAGCTTCCAGCAATGGCTGGACAGCCGCGTCGCACGCCTGGAGACGCGTCGCTACGACTGGGACGCGCTGAAGTTCCAGGCCGACTACGATCCGAAGTATCGACGTGCGCAGATGCGCTATGTCGGTACCGGCGGTACCGGCGTCGCGAAGGACATGAACACGGTGCCCGCAGGCAACTTCACGTTCTCGACGATGGTGATCCCGGCCGGCAACATCGGCCCGAGCCATATTCATACAGACGTCGAAGAAATCTTCTTCGTGCTGCGCGGCAAGATGAAAGTGATCTGCGAGCGTGACGGTGAGACGTGGGAAGCGGTGCTCGGCGAGCGTGACCTGATCTCGGTGCCACCCGGCGTGTACCGCACGGAAGTCAACATCGGCGAGGAAGACGCGCTGATGTGCGTGATGCTCGGTTCGCCGAAGCCGATTACGCCGACGTATCCGCCGGATTCGCCGCTCGCGAAGATCAAGCGCGGCTAACGCGCTGCCACGCCGTCCACGTCGTTCCACTTCACCCGCAAAGGAAATCATGTCCGCAGTCCCGTCCGTCAACGCCGAACAGCTTGCCGCGCTCGAAGCGCGTCTCGCACGCTATCCGGCGCAGCAAGGCAGCCTCGCCGCGCAACGCGTGCTCAGCTATCGCGAAGTCGATCGCGCTGGCCACGACGCGCTGCCGCTCGTGTTGCTGCACGGCATCGGTTCGGGCGCGGCTTCGTGGGTGCAGCAGCTCGACGCGCTCGGCGCGACGCGCCGTGTGCTGGCCTGGGACGCGCCGGGGTATGGCGCTTCCTCGCCGGTCGCGGCAGCTTCGCCAGTTGCGCAGGATTACGCAGTCGTACTGAAGGAATGGCTCGACGCACTCGGTATCGAACGCTGCGTGCTGGTCGGGCACTCGCTCGGCGCGATCGTCGCCGGCGCGTTTGCCGCCGCGCATCCCCGCTATCTGGCGGGTCTGTTGCTGCTGTCGCCCGCGGGCGGCTACGGTGCGGCCGCGCCCGAGGTGCGCGACGCCAAACGCGATCAACGGCTCGCGATGCTGAACGAACTGGGGCCCCAGGGTCTCGCCAACACGCGCAGCGCAAACATGCTGTCCGCCCACGCGAGCGACGAAGCACGCGCATGGGTCCGCTGGAACATGTCACGAGTGATGCCGCATGGCTACGCGCAGGCCACGCACCTGCTCGCCAACGCGGATCTCGCGGCCGACCTCGCGCGCTACGACGGTCGCGTGAACGTCGCGGTCGGCGCCGAAGACACGATCACGACGCCCGAGGCCTGCGAAAAGATCGCTCTGGCCGCGCGGACCCGTCTGCAGATCGTGCCGCGCGCGGGACACGCCGGCTATATCGAAGCACCCGCCGCGTACACCGCGATCGTCGATACGTTCTGCCGCGCAAGCGACAGCCCATTGAGCCAAAGCGGAGCCAATCAATGACGCCCGACACTCTTGACGCCGACCGCGACCTCGCCGCCGACGGCAACGAAACGAGCAGCGATTCGGGCTACCGTGTGCCCGGTCTCGAACGCGGCTTGAAGATCCTGATGGAGTTCTCGCCGCGCGAGCCGGTGCTCGGCGCACCGGAGCTGTCGCGGCGCCTGAGCATTCCGCGCACGACGGTGTTCCGTCTGCTGCAGACGCTCGAATTCCTCGGCTTTCTCGAACGCGCCGACAAGGACCGCAACTATCGCCTCGGCGTCGCGGTGCTGCGGCTCGGCTTCGAATATCTGAGCTCGCTCGAACTGACCGATCTCGGTCTGCCGATCATCGAAAAGCTGCGCGACGAGACTGGCCTCACGAGCCACATCGTGATTCGCGATGCACGCGACGTCGTGTTCGTCGCGAAGGCGCAAAGCCATGCGCCGATTTTCAGTTCGGTGAAGGTCAACGTCGGCACGCGCCTGCCCGCGCATGCGACGACCCATGGCCAGGTGCTGATGGGCGATCTGACGTTCGAGGAACTGAAGAAGCTCTATCCGGAGCCGGAACTCGAGCGCTTCACGACGCAGACGCCGGCCACGGTCGACGAACTGTACGAACGGATTCGCGACGACGCGCGGCGCGGCTTCGCGATCAGCGAGTCTTCGTTCGAGCGCGGCATTTCGGTGGTCAGCGCGCCGGTGCGTAACGACTCGCGCCGCATCGTCGCGGTGATCACGACGACGATTCCGCGCCGCGAGATCGATGCATCGCTGCTCGACGGCGGTCTCGTCGACAAGGTGCGCCGCGCGGCCGACGAGCTGTCGCAGCGGCTCAATTACCGGCCGAAGTCTGGGCCGAATAGCGGCAACAAGTACATGAAGGCACTGGGGCTCTGATGATCCAAATCGATTTGACCGGACAGGTAGCGGTGGTGACGGGCGGTTCGTCCGGCATCGGCCTCGCAACCGCCGAACTGTTTTTGCGCGCCGGCGCTTCGGTCGCGATCTGCGGCCGCGACAGCGAGCGGCTCGCACAGGCGCAAGCCGCGCTCACGAAGAAGTATTCCGGCGCGCAACTGCTCGCGCAGCGCTGCGACGTGCTCGACGCCGACGAAGTCAACGCGTTCGCGCAGGCGGTGCAGCAGCGCTTCGGCCGCACCGACATGCTGATGAACAACGCGGGCCAGGGCCGCGTGTCGACCTTCGCCGATACGACCGACGAGGCCTGGCGCGAGGAACTCGACCTCAAATACTTCGGCGTGATCCGCCCGACCCGCGCGTTCCTGCCGATGCTGCGCGACACGGCCGGCGCCGGCTGCAACGCGGCGATCGTCAACGTGAACTCGCTGCTCGCGCTGCAGCCGGAGCCGCATATGGTGGCGACGTCGTCGGCGCGCGCGGGCCTGCTGAGCCTGACGAAGTCGCTCGCGGTCGAACTGGCGCCGCAGCGCGTGCGCGTCAATTCGATCCTGATCGGCATCGTCGAATCGGGTCAATGGCGCCGCCGTTATGCCACCCAGGCCGAGCCCGGACAGAGCTGGGAAGACTGGACCGGCGAACTCGCGCGCAAGAAAAACATCCCGCTCGGCCGCTTCGGCCGTCCCGAAGAAGCCGCACAGGCGCTCTTTTATCTGGCTACCCCGCTGTCGTCGTACACGACTGGCAGTCACATCGATGTTTCTGGAGGCGTTGCACGACATGTCTAACAAAACCACCGTTGGCGAACTGATCGCCGCCTTTCTCGAGCAATGCGGCGTTAAAACCGCCTTCGGCGTGATCTCGATCCACAACATGCCGATCCTCGACGCAATCAACACGCGCGGCAAGATCCGTTATGTCGGCGCGCGTGGCGAAGCCGGCGCGGTGAACATGGCTGACGGGCTTGCGCGCGTCTCCGGCGGCCTCGGCGTCGCCTTCACGAGCACCGGCACCGCGGCAGGCAACGCGGCGGGCGCGATGGTCGAAGCGCTGACGGCGGGCACGGCACTGCTGCACGTGACCGGCCAGATCGAAACCGATTATCTCGATCAGGACCTCGCGTACATCCACGAGGCACCGGATCAGCTGTCGATGCTGCAATCGATCTCGAAGGCCGCGTTCCGCGTGCGCTCGGTCGAAACCGCGTTGCCGACGATCCGCGAAGCCGTGCGTGTCGCGCGAGCCGCGCCGAGCGGCCCGGTCAGCGTCGAGATTCCGATCGACATCCAGGCCGCCGAAGTCGAATGGCCGAGCGATCTCGGCGCCCCGCACGTGAGTACGCTCACGCATTGCAAGGACCGCGTCGCGCAACTCGCGCAGCACCTGACGAAGGCGAAGCGCCCGCTGTTGTGGCTGGGCGGCGGCACGCGCCACGCGCGCGCGGCGGTCGAACGTCTGGTCGCGCTCGGCTTTGGCGTCGTGACCAGCGTGCAGGGTCGCGGCGTGCTGCCCGAAGATCACCCGGCCACGCTCGGCGCGTTCAACGTGCACCCGGCGGTCGAAAGCTTCTACAAGACCTGCGACGCGCTCGTCGTGGTCGGCTCGCGTCTGCGTGGCAATGAAACGCTGAAGTACAAGCTCGCGCTGCCGCAGCCGCTGTATCGCATCGACGCCGACGCGCTCGCCGACAACCGCGGCTATCGCAACGACATGTTCATCCACGGCGACGCCGCCGCGGTGCTCGACGAACTCGCGACGCTGCTCGAAGGCAAGCTGAAGATCGATCCGGCGTTCGCGCAAGACCTGGCCGCCGCGCGCGAAAGCGCGGTCGCCGACGTCAGCAAGGGTCTTGGGCCCTACAAGCGTCTCGTCGACGCGCTGCAGGAAGCCGTGGGCCGCGACTACAACTGGGTGCGCGACGTCACGATCTCGAACAGCACGTGGGGCAACCGCCTGCTGAAGATCTTCACGCCGCGCGCTGGCGTGCACGCGCTCGGCGGCGGCATCGGCCAGGGTATGCAAATGGGTATCGGCGCGGCGCTCGCGGGCAATGCGGCGAAGACCGTGGCTCTGTGCGGCGACGGTGGCCTGATGGTCAACGTCGGCGAACTCGCGACGGCCGTGCAGGAAAACGCCAACGTGATGATCGTGCTGATGAACGACCAATGCTACGGCGTGATCCGCAACATTCAGGACGCGCAGTACGGCGGCCGCCGCTGCTACGTGCAACTGCATCAGCCGGATTTCGCGCAGTTCTGCGAAAGCCTGAAGCTCCCGCACTACCGCATCAAGTCGCTCGACGACGCCGCCGCGATCATCCGCGAAGGCATGGCGAAGACGGGTCCGGTGCTGGTCGAAGTGGACATGCTGTCGGTCGGCTCGTTCGCCACCGCGTTCGCGGGCCCGCCGGTCAAGAAAGAGGAGCCGCAACATGCATGAGGCCGGCTACGCGGGACATCACGCGCCCATCGACATCGCGATGATCGGCTTCGGCGCGATCGGCCAGGCGGTGTACCGCTCGGTCGCCGCCGATCCGGCGGTGCGCGTGTCGCATGTGATCGTGCCTGAAAGTCATGTGGCGTCGGTGCGTGAAGTGGTGGGCGCGAGCGTCGACGTGGTGTCGTCGGTGGCGGCGCTGAGCACGAAGCCGCAGTTCGCGCTCGAATGCGCGGGCCACAGCGCGCTCGTCGCTCACGTCGTGCCGTTGCTGAAGGCGGGCACCGATTGTGCGGTCGCGTCGATCGGCGCGCTGTCCGATGTCGGCCTGCTCGATGCGCTCGCGGCCGCGGCCGATCAAGGCGACGCGACGGTCACGCTGCTGTCGGGCGCGATCGGCGGTGTCGACGCGATCTCGGCGGCGCGCTTCGGCGGTCTCGACGAAGTGCTGTACACGGGCCGCAAGCCGCCGGTCGGCTGGCTCGGCACGCCGGCCGAAGCGGTTTGCGATCTGGCCACGCTCGCCGAAGAGAAAGTGATTTTCGAGGGCAGCGCGCGCGAGGCCGCGCGGCTCTATCCGAAGAACGCGAACGTCGCCGCGACGATCGCGCTCGCGGGCCTCGGCCTCGACAACACGACAGTGCGATTGATCGCCGATCCGAACGTGACGCGCAACGTGCATCGCATCGTCGCGCGGGGCGCGTTCGGCGAGATGGCGCTCGAAATGAGCGGCAAGCCGCTGCCGGACAACCCGAAGACGTCCGCGCTGACCGCCTATAGCGCGATCCGCGCACTGCGCAATCGCGCGGCGCGCTGCGTGATCTAAGACCCGTTAAGACCCGTTAAGCCCCTGGCTTGAAAGAACCGGAACGACCGACATGACTCACTTCGATACCAGCCTCGTGCCCAACGGCGATATTTTCATCGGCGGCGAATGGCGGCAGGGGCGCGGCAACCCGTACAAAAGCCTGTATCCGGCGGATCAGTCGGTCAACATGGAAATCTCGACGGCCAGCGCCGACGACGCGCGCGAAGCCATCGAAGCCGCCGACGCGGCGTGGCGCAAGTCCAACTGGTCGGGTCTGAAGCCGCATCAACGCGCATTGATCCTGTATCGCATCGCCGATCTGATCATGGCGCGCCACGAAGCGCTCGCGAACCTGCAGCGCCGCGACAACGGCAAGCCGATCGGCGAGACGCGCGTGCTGGTCGCGAGCGCGGCGAACACGTTCCGCTATTTCGCGGCCTGCCTCGAAACGCTCGATGAAGACGTCACGCCGTCACGCGGCGATTATCTGACGATGAGCATCTACGAGCCGATCGGTGTGGTCGCGGCGATCACGCCGTGGAATTCGCCGATCGCGTCCGACGCGCAGAAGCTCGCGCCGGCGCTCGCGGGCGGCAATGCGGTGGTGCTGAAGCCCGCCGAAGTCACGCCGCTGGTGTCGCTCGCGCTCGCGCGCATCTGCGAGGAAGCGGGCGTGCCGAAGGGTGTGGTCAGCGTGCTGCCGGGCAAGGGCTCGGTGATCGGCGACGTGCTGGTGCGCCATCCGCTCGTGAAGAAGGTGTCGTTTACGGGCGGCACCGAAGTGGGCCGCGGCATCGCGCGCATCGCGGCGGACAAGCTGATGCCGGTGTCGCTCGAACTCGGCGGCAAGTCGCCGACCATCGTGTTCGACGACGCCGATCTCGATCATGCGGTGAACGGCGTGCTGTACGGCATTTTCAGCTCGTCGGGCGAGGCGTGCATCGCAGGTTCGCGCCTGTTCGTGCAGCGCTCGATCTACGACACGTTCATGCAGCGTCTGATCGAAGGCGCGCGCAAGCTGCGCGTCGGCGATCCGTCGCGCGAGAACACGCAGATGGGTCCGCTGATCACGCAGGCGCATCGCGAGACGATCGAACGCTATGTCGCGCTCGGTCTAGAAGAGGGCGGGCGTCTGCTGTGCGGCGGCGAACGTCCGGTCGGCGATAACCGCGAAGCCGGCACCTACTTCCAGCCGACCATTCTCGAAGGCCTGACCAACGACGCGCGCATCTGCCAGGAAGAAATCTTCGGCCCGGTGCTCGTCGCGATGCCGTTCGACGACGAAGCGTCGCTGCTGAAGGAAGCAAACGACAGCGTGTTCGGCCTCGCCGCCGGCATCTGGACGCGCGATTACAAGCGCGCCTACCGGATCGCGCGCGGCCTCGAAGCCGGCACCATCTGGATCAACACCTACAAGCTGTTCTCGATCTCCACGCCGTTCAGCGGCTGGAAGGAGAGCGGCATGGGACGCGAAAAAGGCCGTGTGGGCATTCGCGAATACATGCAACAGAAGAGCCTCTACTGGGGCTTGAACGACGCGCCGTTGGCGTGGGCGAACTGAAGCGGGACGAAGAGGCACGTTATGACGATTCTCGGCATTGAACAGATTATTTACGGCGTGACGGATCTCGCCACCTGTCGGCAGTTTTTCGCGGATTGGGGTATGACAGAGACCGCCCACGACGAAACCCACGCGCGCTTCGAAACGCTGAACGGCTGCACGGTCCTCGTCGTCGAGGCGAACGATGCGTCGCTGCCGCCCGCGTTCGAAGAAGGCCCGACCTTGCGCGAAGTGACGTGGGGCGTCGCGACGAAGGCGGAGCTCGACGCGCTGCGTGGCCGCTTCGCCGGCCAGCCGGGCCACTACGAAACCGACGACGCGGTTGGCTGCATCGACCCGAACGGCATGGCGGTGCGCGTCGAAGTCACGCGTAAGTGGGCGGTCGACGTGCACGGTTCGCCGTCGAACGTGTGGGGCCAGACGCTGCGCGTCGATCAGCCGTCGCCGGTCTATGAGCGCGCGGAGCCGGTCGAAGTGGGCCACGTCGTGTTCTTCACGAACAGGCTCGCCGAGCAGGAAAAGTTTTATCACGAGCTGCTCGGCTTCGAGACCTCGGACCGTTATCCGGGCCGCGGCGCGTTTATGCGCTGCGCGCCGCACGGCGGCCATCACGACCTGTTCCTGCTGGCCCTGCCGAACGGCAAACGCGGCCTGAACCACGTCGCGTTCACCGTGCGCGACATCCACGAAGTGTTCGGCGGCGGCATGCACATCAGCCGCTGCGGTTGGGAAACGCAACTCGGCCCGGGACGTCATCCGGTGTCGTCGGCGTACTTCTGGTACTTCAAGAATCCGGCCGGCGGCCTGATCGAGTACTACGCCGACGAAGATCAGCTGACGCCCGATTGGCAGCCACGCGATTTCGAGCCGGGCCCGACCGTGTTCGCCGAATGGGCGATCGACGGCGGCATCGACGGCAACACACGGCGCCAGAAAGACGCGAAGGCGCCGGAAGGCAAGTTCATGACGGAGCGCAAGAATGACTGACGTTGCCGCCGAAAAGGCCCAGACCGCGCATGCGGGGCTCGAGGCGCCGCGCACGATCGTCGTGATCGGCGGCGGCCAGGCGGCCGGCTGGGTCGTGAAGACATTGCGCCGGGAAGGCTTCGACGGCCGCCTCGTGATGATCGCCGACGAAGTGCATCTGCCGTACGAGCGTCCGCCGCTGTCGAAGGCCGTGCTGGCCGGCGACGCGGACATCGACACGGTGCGGCTCGTGAAGCCCGACGATTTCGACGCCTTGAACGTCGAGGCATGGCAACCGGATCGCGCGACGTCGATCGATCGCGAGCAGCGCATCGTACGCACGAAGTCGGGCCGCGAAGTGCGGTACGACCGCCTCGTGATCTCGACCGGCGGCGCGGCTCGCCGTCTGCCCGACGCGCTCGTGAAGACCTCGCATATCGCCTATCTGCGCACGCTCGACGAAGCGGTCGCGCTCGGCGAACGGCTGCGCTCAAGCAAGCGCGTGCTCGTGATCGGCGGCGGCTGGATCGGTCTCGAAGTCGCGGCGACCGCGCGCAAGCTAGGCGTCGAGGCGTGCGTGGTGGAAGGCGCGCCGCGTCTGTGCGTGCGCTCGCTGCCGCCGCTGGTGTCCGATTTCCTGTTGGAGCTGCATCGCGCGAACGGCGTGGACGTGCGTCTGAACGCGGCGTTGATCAAGCTCGAAGATCATCCGAACGACGCGAACCGGCTGCGCGCGACGTTTAAGGACGGCTCGACGCTCGACGCCGATTTCGCGGTGGCCGGCATCGGTCTCGCACCGCATACGGCGATTGCACAAGCGGCGGGCGTGAAGGTCGAGGATGGCATCGTCGTCGATCACTTCGGCGCCACCGACGACCCGCGCATCTTCGCGTGCGGCGACGTCGCGAATCATCCGAGCGCGTGGCTGAAGCGCCGCGTGCGGCTCGAATCGTGGGCCAACGCGCAGAACCAGGCGATCTCCACGGCGAAGGCCTTGCTCGGCACGTTCGAACCGTACGCGGATATTCCGTGGTTCTGGTCCGATCAGTACGACGTGAACCTGCAGATTCTCGGCGACATTCCGGCCAACGCGGAACTCGCGGTGCGCGGTGATCTGCCCGGCAAACGCGCAACGCTGTTCTATCTGGAAGACAACACGATTCGTGGCGTGATCGCGATCAACACCCCGCGTGAGCTGAAGCTTTCGCGCAAGTGGATGAACCAGGGCCGGACCATCGACCTTGTCACCCTGACTGACGCCTCCACGGCGCTTGCCTAATCATTTCTACGGACGGCACCTCGGCATGAGAACCATCGAAAACACAACAGGAGACCGCAGCAGCGCCGGTGTTTCAGGCGCTGTGACGCAAGGCTCGATCATCGCGCGTCTGGAGCGCTTGCCGAGGAACCGGATGCAGGTGCGGGCGCGCATACTGATCGGTCTCGCGACGTTCTTCGATGGCTTCGACGTCATCGCGATCGCGGCGACGCTGCCCTTGCTGATCGCGAAATGGAATCTGACGCCGTGGGACGTCGGCTTCCTACTTGGCTCGGGCGCCGTGGGACAACTGATCGGCGCGTTCCTGTTTCCGTGGTACGCGGAACGCGGCGGACGCGTGAAGGCGATCGCGCTGAGCTCGGGCATTATCGGCATCACCAGTATCGCGTGCGGTTTTGCGCCGACCTTCGCGGTGTTCGTCGCGCTGCGTATCGTCCAGGGCCTGGGCCTCGGCGGTGAGTTGCCGGTGGCCGCGACCTATATCAACGAGATCAGCCGCGCGCACGGCCGCGGACGCTTCGTTCTGCTGTACGAAATCGTGTTCCCGATCGGGCTGCTCGCGTCGAGCGCGCTCGGTGCCTGGATCGTGCCGCGCTTCGGCTGGCAGGCGATGTACTTCATCGGCGGCATGCCGTTGATTTTGTTCTTCGTGCTGCGCAAGCTCGTGCCGGAATCGCCGCGCTGGCTCGCCGTGCGCGACCGGATGGCCGAAGCCGATTCCGCCGTGCTCGCGTTCGAACGTGCCGCCAAGGTGCCGCTGCCGCCGGTCGCGCAGGCGTCGGAGTTCGACGAGATGGTCAATCGCCATCCGAAGCGCCGCGTCGCGGACCTGTTCGGCCCGGCCTATCTGAAGCGCACGCTCGCCGTGGCGATGCTGTGGGTCACCTGCGGCTTCATCCAGTACGGCCTGTCGACCTGGCTGCCGACGATCTACCGCACGATCTATCACGCGCCGCTGCAACTCGCGCTGAACCTGGCGGTCGCGGCGTCGGTGCTCGGCGTGCTCGGATCGCTGGCCTGCGCGTTGCTGGTCGACAAGGTGGGACGCAAGCCGATCATCAGCATCTCGTTCGTGCTGTGCGCGTTGTCGCTGGCCATGGCGGGCGTGTTTCACGGCTCGTCGGTGTATGTGGTCGCAACCTGCTGCGCGCTGGCGCTCGGCTTTCTCGCCAGCGGCTTCATCACGGCCTATGTGTACACGCCGGAGCTGTACCCGACCAGTATCCGCGCGATGGGCTGCGGTGTCGGCGGCGCGTGGCTGAAAGTGGCGGCGATCTTCGCGCCGGCGATCGTGTCGAAGACGATGATCGGCGGCAACCTGGAAGTGGCGTTCTATATCCTCGCCGCCGTGCCGTTCATCGCGGCGGTCGCGGTGCACTTCCTCGGTATCGAAACCAAGGGCAAGGTGCTGGAGCAGCTCGAGGCTTGACCGGGACTGCGTGATGACCGCTTGAGCAGTAAAACGAAAGGCGCACCGGGTGGTGCGCCTTTCGCCGTTGATAGGCCTCTCTGATGAAGCGCTGAGCGCTAAAGCGCTTTGCGATATACCACGAAGCCGGACTTATCCGCGACCTTGTCATAGAGCTGCATCGCGGTGTGATTCGTCTCGTGCGTCTGCCAGTAGACGCGTTGCGCGCCGTCGGCTTTTGCCCGCGCATAGACGGCCTCGATCAGCGCACGGCCGACACCCTTGCCGCGCTCGCTATCGAGCGTGTACAGGTCCTGCAGATAGCAGATCGGCCCCGCCATCGTCGTATGACGGTGATAGAGAAAATGCACGATGCCCTGCAACTGCCCGGCGCGTTCTGCGACGAACGCATGCATCGGCTCGTAGCCATCGAAAAAGCGATTCCACGTGATTTGCGTGATCTCGCGCGGCAACGCGGTCTCGCCCGAGCGGCCATAAAACGCGTTGTAGGCGTCCCATAGCGGGAGCCATGCATCGAAATCGTCACGGGTGACGGCGCGAATCTGCAGCGGGGCGGACATGTGGACGGCTCCTTTGAAAAGCTGTGGAACCGCCAGCATAAAAAATTTGCGACGCGATTGTTAGCTCCACCATGCTCGCAAAATCTGGAGCCACGACGCGTGCGACAGTGCGGTGAGCCGATGAATCACCGCATGCCGCGAGTCAGTGCTCGCGACGTTGCTTGTGACGCAACTCGTTGCGGACCTTCTTCGCGGCGAACAGCGGCACGTAGTCGAACACGCGCGCCTCGTTCCGGAATTCGGCGAGCGTATCGGCGTACATGCGCGACACCGTTTCTGCCGGCGTGTCGGTTTCCTCGGCGATGCTTCGGACCACTTCGTCTACATTCGGCTCAGGCTGGGACATGGTCTCTCTCCGGGTAGGACGGCAGGCTGGATGGACGGTACGCGGACGGCAGGAGTCCATTACAGGATGCGAATCGCGAGCGCGCCAATTGAATCGACCTATCGTTCGACTGATTTCACAGAGATTTTTTTCTTGCGCTGCGGCAAGCACCCACGCGGTGAGGACGTGCGGAAAATCAACTGGGTGCGCGGTGGTGAATACCCGGGAAACGCACAGGGCTAAGCGACCGCCGTCTCTACTTCTGCACTTTCTGCGCTACATGCGCGATCCGGTCGCGCACGACGCCGATCGCCTGCTTCAGCGCGTAAACATCCTGAAAGTAGCGGTACGGAATTCGGATCTGGCTAGCGTTCGCGTCGATGCTTTCAATCTCCTCACTCCATTGCGCGATCTGCGCGCGAGACGGCTCGGCGTTCTTCCATACTTCGTCCTCGAGCGCCTTGATCGCGCGGTACCAAACGATCAGGCGTTTCTTCATCCGCGCTTCGAGCATGCGCGGCAGCGCCTGCGCGAGGCCGATCAGCAGCGCGAGGAACGGCACCAGAATCAGCAGCCGCCGTTCGATCAGACTCGCGAGCCAGAACGGCAGGTAGCGATACAGAAACGGCCGGCCCGATTTGAAGTACCGCACGCTTTCGTCGGAGATCGGGAATTCTTCGGTGTTCAGGTTGGGGAACGTGCCGAGCGGCGTGAAGTAGTCCTCGCCGCCGTGCACCGTGCGCGCCGCGTCGAGCAGCAGATAGACGAGCGCCGGATGCAGCGTGTCCTTCGACACGAGCAGCGCCGTCGCCGCGAGCAGCGTGACGTCGCTGCGCGGCAGATCGTCGGCGACGCTCGTCGAGGCACGCGGCAAGATGATCTTCGACAGCGACGGGAATTTTTGCGCTAGGGCATCGGCCTGCGCGAAGCTCATCAGCTTCAGGTTGCTGGTGAGCAGCGTGTGCTGCATGTCGGCGTCGGGCCGGCCAATGAAGAATGCCGCGTCGACCTGACCGCTTTCGAGCCCCTGGTATGCGGCGTTCGCATCCATCTGCAGCAGCGTCGAGTTCTGACTCGTGACGCCGCTATAGCCGAGCAGCACCTGCGAGACGTTGAGCAATCCGCTGCCTGGCACGCCCATCGAAATGCGCTTGCCGCGCAGTTGCGACAGCCGGTCGATCGTCGCATCGCCGCGATAGAACACCCAGATCGGTTCGTACGACACGGCGGCGATGGTTTCCAGATTGTCGGTGTCATTCGGACTGGTCGTGCCCGACTGGATGAAGCCGACCTGATAGGCGCTGTTCGGGTCCGCGAGCCGCTGGTAGTTTTCGACCGAGCCCGACGAGCTACGGATGTCGAGCTTGACGCCTTCGCGCTTGAGCAGCGGCGCGTAGCGATCGGCGAAGCCGCGATAGATGCCGCCGTCCGCACCGGTGGTGATGACGATCGTGCGCTGGAACGCGGGCTCGAGCACGAGCGCGAGCATCCAGCCGAATGCGGCGATGAGCACGATCGCGCCGACGATCAGAAGACGCCGGCGCCGCCGCGTCATCGGGGTTCTCGGGTTGCGGTACAGCGCGGGGTCTGGTCTCGGCATCGTTACCCGGTTTGGTCAGGTCCGGCCTTGGTGACTGATGGGATGGAGGCGGTCTCTATTTCCTCAACTTTACGATATCAGAGGGTTTTATTGGATAGTCAGTGATGTGCATTGAAAAGGTCTGGCTGACACTGTCATCGGGGCACAGGTCGGTTGGCCCTGATGTCGAAGATTCCGGTAACTACGCCGTTGCTGCCGCCTTGGGCATTCGGGACCATGTATTCCTGCTTGCCCCCGGCTGCCGATCATCATCTGGACCGTCACGCGTTGCGCCTCGGATCGTTCTGACTTGCGTCCGCGTTGATTGCACTATTCGGCAGACGGTTTCACTTGCGTCCAGACTAGTGGTGCTTCAGTCGTCACTTGCAGGCGTGCCCGAAGCTCGGGGTGCGCCTTAGTGTGGCAGAGCATCGCCATGCTTCCGAGCTTCCGTGCGTCTTCATCCGCAGCGCGGGATCGATCGCAGATTGCACGTGCGCACGCTGAACGACGCAAAATTTGATTTGCTGCGTTTGCTCGTCGTAATAGGAAATGAAGGCGGATTCGTTACTCACTAGAAAGCTCTGCAAGTCTGGTAGTTGGAGAACGCTTTTCGCTTGCACAGTAGGTACGTTCGGGAATCTCTGAATGTAGCGCCGATCGTGTCGTACGCCATCATATCCTGCTCGTACTTCGCAATGCATTCCGCTTCATGCCCTTCACTCACTCCGCGCGCTGCAATGGTCTGCACGAACCGCGGCAGCTATAAGCCGGGTTGCCATTTTTCGTTATCCAAATCCATTTAACGAGAGGTGCAGTGAACAGCAAAGGGTCTGCTCGTGGCTTCGCAGGTCCGAGCCCCAACAGCATGAATCACAACAGTGCTGTTAGTGCCGTGGTAGCGGCATACCAGATAGGGGTCAACGCCCGTTAAATCCCACTGGTCAGATGTTTTTCCTGACGCAGGAATAAGGTCTGCCTCGTGCTCTGGAGGGCCATCGAACAGGGATGCGTTATCCAGAACATGATGTTGCCCTCCTGCGGAAAGCGCGTTTGGGCATTTGAATTGGACCTGTGTTGGCGACGCGCACGCGGCGCTTGTTGCCAGGAGGCAAACTGCCAGGAAAAGCACCTTATTCGACAACATAATATCGGCTGCCATCATTAACGGGCGAGCCCTTGCCGCGACGGAAATGGATAGTACGCCGATGCGGAGGTTGTTTGGTATGTCCGTTCCACTGGTCAATCACAGTGATTCCAGCCAGTGTTTGTCCGAGATAAATTGCCGCGTGGCTGGTTCCGTTCGTGTGATTTCCATAGCGTCCATTGTTGTCGAATGTAGCTATTACGGTTCCTTTGTGGATGAGGACATTGCCCTGGACCCGGTCTCCCTTTTTCCACAAGGAAGACGGCGGAATTTTCACAACAGCATGAACTAGCGTAACGCACTGGCCATTCCCGACCAGATGCCCTTGGTTGATCAGATCATCTGCCTTTTCCGTATCAGCGACATAGCGCATCTTTTCTGCTTCTCCTTTGCCAGTAAAAGGGACAAGACTCAACGCACACACTAGCGAGCCCAGCCCATCCGAACAAGCAGTACTCGAGTTTTCAGAAATTGACGATCCACTGATTAGTCCGTCCAGATTGCGATTCAGCTTCTCGCGAGCGAGAAACAGCCCTGCTGCTCATTGTGTCGCAATGTGTCGGGTAGCTCCACCTCGAGTCGACCGCTGTGCTGCACTACGCCCCCACCCCCACCTCACCCCCCAACTCCCGCGCAATAAACTCGACAAACGCGCGAATACGATTCGACATCTGATGCCGCGGCGAATACACCGCGAAGATATCCGCATTCGGTGTGTCGTGATCGGGCAGCAACTGGACGAGCGATCCTTCCGTCAGATACTGCCGGATGTCCCATTCCGCGCGCATCAGGATGCCGTGTCCTTCGAGCGCCCATTTGACGGCGATCTCGCCGTCGTTGGTGGTCAGGGTGCCCTTGATCCGCACCGCCTCGGTCTTGCGCGCGGCGCCGCGTCCCGAGGTCAGCCGCCACACGCCGTACGCTTCGTCGCCCTGACGAATGCCGATGCAGTTGTGGCGCGTCAGATCGTGCGCCGTGAGCGGCATGCCGTGCGCCGCGAGATACGACGGCGCCGCGCACAGCAGACGCCGGTTCGGCGCAAGCCGGCGCGCGACCACGCGGGTATCGGGCGGCTCGCCGAAGCGGATGCAGACGTCGAAGCTGTCGTCGGTAAGCGGCGGGGGCGTGACCGACAACTGCAGTTGAACCGACACCTGCGGATACCGCGCGACGAAGCGCGAGATCGCCGGCCCGACATGGCTGCGCCCGAAGCCGAGCGTCGCGTTCACGCGCAGCAAGCCCTTCGGTGTCTTTTTCGCCGAGCCGAGCAGTTCGGCCAGTTCGTCGATCTCGTCGAGAATCCGCCGCGCGCGCTCGAGGTATAGCTCGCCTTCGGGCGTCAGCATCATGCGGCGCGTCGTGCGGGTTACGAGTGCGACGCCCGCGCGCTGCTCCATCTGGGTCAGGCGCTTGCTGACGGCCGCCGCGGTCAGCCCCAGTTCGCGTGCGGCCGCGCTGAGGCTGCCGCTCGCGGCGAGCGTCGAGAAAAAGCCCAGATCGGCTGGCTGGACGGTGTCGCGCATCGTCTTTTCCGCGTCTTCGCATTTGTGAATGCAAGTTAAAGATGCTTTGAGTTTAGCACCGGTTTTTACCCGTGGGATCGCGCTAGAGTCCACTCACGCCATTCACCAAGCACAGGACGCAGACATGAAGACCTATCGCATCGCAACCATCCCCGGCGACGGCATCGGCAAGGAGGTCGTGCCGGCCGGCGCGCAGGTGCTCGAGGCGCTCGCGAAGACCACGCGCGCCTTCACGTTCGAGTTCGAGAACTTCGACTGGGGCGGCGACTACTATCGTCAACACGGCGTGATGATGCCGGCCGACGGGCTCGACGCGATCCGCAACAAAGATGCGATCCTGTTCGGCTCGGCGGGCGACAAGGACATTCCCGATCACATCACGCTGTGGGGTCTGCGACTGAAAATCTGCCAGGGCTTCGACCAATACGCGAACGTGCGCCCGACGCGCATCCTGCCCGGCATCGACGCACCGCTGAAGTACTGCAAGCCCGAGGATCTGAACTGGGTGATCGTCCGCGAAAATTCGGAGGGTGAATATTCGGGCGTCGGCGGCCGCGTGCATCAGGGCCATCCGATCGAAGCCGCGACCGACGTGTCGATCATGACGCGCGCCGGCGTCGAGCGCATCATGCGCTTCGCGTTCCGCCTCGCGCAGTCGCGTCCGCGCAAGCTGTTGACCGTGATCACGAAGAGCAACGCGCAGCGTCATGCGATGGTGATGTGGGACGAGATCGCGCTCGAAATCTCGAAGGAGTTTCCGGACGTCACGTGGGACAAGGAACTCGTCGACGCGGCGACCGCGCGCATGGTCAACCGTCCCGCGACGCTCGACACGATCGTCGCCACCAATCTGCACGCCGATATTCTCAGCGACCTCGCGGCCGCGCTCGCCGGCAGCCTCGGCATCGCGCCGACCGGCAACATCGATCCGGAGCGCCGCTATCCGTCGATGTTCGAGCCGATCCACGGCTCCGCGTTCGACATCATGGGCAAGGGGCTCGCGAATCCGGTCGGCACGTTCTGGTCGGTCGTGATGCTGCTCGAACACCTCGGCGAATTCGACGCGGCCAGGCGCGTGATGCAGGCCGTCGAAGCGGTGACCGCGAACAAAGCGCTGCACACGCGCGACCTCGGCGGCACGGCCACGACCGCGCAGGTGACGGCGGCCGTGTGCGCGTTCATCGAGCAGGCGGCGACGCCCGCGGCGAACGCGGCTTGAGCGCCGGCTTCGCGCGAACTGAACCGGACTGAGCGGAACCGCGCGCAAATCAGGCGCGCGGTCTGCGCCCCGGCCACGACGTGGCCGGCACACAACCTTGACTCGATTAGCTCGGCCCAATGTCGGCCGGCGCGAGGCTCGCGCGCGGTCAATAGCCGCGCGCCGCAGGAGGAGACAATGACTTCGGAACTCGAAAGCCGGGTGTCCCGCAAGCTGATGCTGCGGATCATCCCGTTCGTCATGCTGTTGTACTTCGTGAGCTTTCTCGATCGCGTGAATGTGGGCTTCGCCGCATTGTCGATGAACAAGGCGATCGGTCTTTCGCCGACCGCGTTCGGCCTCGGCGGCGGGCTCTTTTTCATCGGCTATTTTCTGTTCGAAGTGCCGTCGAACCTGATCCTGCACAAGGTCGGCGCGCGGCGCTGGATTGCTCGCGTGATGGTGTCGTGGGGGCTCGTGTCGCTCGCGTCGGCGTTCGTCGTCGGGCCGAACAGTTTCTACGCGCTGCGCTTCATTCTAGGCGTCGCGGAAGCGGGCTTCTTTCCCGGCATCATCCTGTATCTGAGCCTGTGGTTTCCGGCGCGGCAGCGTGCGGTCGCGGCGGCGTGGTTCATGGCCGCCGCGCCGATCTCGACTGCGATCGGCTCGCCGATTTCCGGCGCGATCATGAAACTGCCGCCGATTGCCGGACTCGTCGACTGGCAAATGCTCTACATACTCGAAGCATTGCCCGCGATTATCCTCGGCTTCTGCGTGCTCAAGTATCTGACCGACAAGCCCGCGCAAGCCGAGTGGCTGCAGCCCGACGAGCGCGACTGGCTGATCGCGAGGCTGAAGCTCGAAGCCGACGCGCGGCACGCGCATGCGGGCCACACGGCCGGCGCGCTCAGCGCGTTGCGCGATCCGCGCGTGCTCGCGCTCGCGCTGATCTACTTCGGCACCTCGGCGGGACTTTATACGCTCGGCTTGTGGGCGCCGCTGATCATCCGCCAATACGGTTTCGGCACGTTCGAAACCGGGTTGCTCGCCGGCGTGCCGAGCGTGCTCGCGGTGATCGCGATGGTGCTATGGGCGAAGCACTCGGATCGCACCGACGAACGGACGTGGCACGTAGTGATTCCGTGCGCGCTTGCGTGCATCGGCTTCGTGTTCGCCGGTAATGCGACCACCGCGTTGATGATCGTGCTTGCGCTCGTCGTCGTGAACGTCGGAATCAGCGCCGCGAAGGCGCCGCTGTGGGCGATGCCGAGCATGTTCCTGTCGGGCGCCGGGGCGGCGGCGGGCATTGCCATGATCAACTCGATCGGCAATCTCGGCGGCTTCGTCGGGCCGTTTGCGATCGGCTGGCTCAAGCACGTCACGGGCGGCTATACGGCAGGGCTTTATGTGGTCGGGGCGACGTTGGCGCTGTCGGCGGTCGTGACGCTGATGTTGAGCCGGCAGACGAAGTCTGCACCTGCCGCGGTGGGCGAACGGCACGGGCATTCGAACGCGCGCAGATAGCAGAGCTTGCGCGTCAGGTCCAGCAGGTAATGGGGCCGACGCTCGAGGTCCAATACACGCTAGCGATAATCCGCCGCGCCTTTGTCCGACATTACCGGTCTCCCGGCCTATACTGAACCGTGCGGCGCACCATTCGCGCTGCTGACTCACAAAGTCACCTCTGTGCGGATTTCCGCGCGAACGCTTTGCGCGTGTCCGCCGACACCTCGCTGCAAATCCAGCCCGGTGCAGCAACTCTCAATGCGAATGTCGGTCTCCGGCGTGCCACCTCCGCGCGCTGATCGAACACCGACGCCAGCCCGCCACCTTTTCGAAGGACGATTGGTCCTAACCGGCCTATCGTCCGTCCTCCGCTCGTTGCATGAGCAGGAATGGCTACGCATGGCTTACGCATGGCTGTATCTGTCAGATCGCTGTAAATGATGTTTTCTCTTAACTTAGGATGTCGAAAGACGGTGCGTACCTGCGCACCTCATTTGATTACAAGGAGACGAACATGAATAGCCAGCGTTTAAGCATGTTGTCGGCAACGGCTATTGCCCTTCTTTCGCTCAATGGTGCGGCTCACGCCGGCAGCGCATGTTCAGCCTCTCTGCTGAACGGCGCATACGGTTTCAGTGCCGTGGGGCAGGTCATCGGACTGATCGACTCAGCGGGGGTGCATCAATTTGTGACCCAATTGGCGCTTAACGATGTCTCCCTGGTGACGTTCGACGGTTCCAAACATTTCACGCGAATTGACGTCGGCACGACCAATGGTGCGCCGAAGAACGGAGTGACCAGTTTCACCGGGGCCCAGAGTGGCGCCTACACCGTGAACCCCGATTGCACCGGAACGATGACTATCAAATACGACAGCGGGGTGGTGCTAGGCCTTGAAATAGTTGTGACCGATGATGCCAGATTGATCAAGGCCATCATCATCAGCGAGACGGTGCCGTCAGTCGGCCCGACCGTCGATGCCGTGAACTGTACTACGACTTCTTGTAGCGAAGCAGTGCAGGTCAGCCTTGAGGGGCGCAAGGTAGAGGCCTTCGGCTTCCGTCATTAGTCTGCGGGAGGGGCGTGACGTCTCACTCGGTGTCGGCAGACACGTGCAGAAGGAGGCTCCAGCGCAAGCTTCGAACGATGATCCGCTACGGCGTCTTCGATTCGCCGCCAACCACCGGAGGAAGCGTCGATCAAACCGCGGGCAATGCGCTCGCGCTGCAGGTCGCGCAACAATCGTCGGTATTGCTGAAGAACGCGGTGGCGAGCGGCGATTCGCAGCCGGTGCTGCCGTTGAACGCGGCGGGGCTGTCGTCGATCGTGGTGATCGGCGCTCACGCGGATGCAGGCGTGCTGTCGGGCGGCGGCTCGGGCGCGGTGCCGGCGGCCGCGGGCAACGCGGTGTCCGGTTGCGTGTCGCCGTCGCCGCTGTTGAGCACCTGCGCGACGTGGTACAAGTCGGCACCGCTGGCCGCGATCCAGGCGAAGGCGCCGAACGCAAGCGTGACCTTCGTCGACGGCACGAACGCGGCGACAGCGGCGACCGCCGCCGCGAAGGCGGACGTGGCGATCGTGTTCGCGACGCAATGGGAAAGCGAGGGCGCGGATCTGCCGAGCCTGAGCCTGCCGAGCAATACGACTGACAGCTATAACCAGAGCTACGATCAGAACGCGCTGATCAGCGCGGTCGCGGCGCAAGCGAAGCGCGTGATCGTCGTGCTCGAGAACGGCAGCCCGGTCCTGATGCCGTGGCTATCCAACGTGCACGGCG
Source organism: Paraburkholderia tuberum STM678 (assembly GCF_902833905.1). Taxonomy (GTDB): domain Bacteria; phylum Pseudomonadota; class Gammaproteobacteria; order Burkholderiales; family Burkholderiaceae; genus Paraburkholderia; species Paraburkholderia tuberum. Next base: position 179,604 of record NZ_CADFGP010000002.1, read on the forward strand.
TGCTCGAAGCGTGGTATCCGGGCGTGCAGGGCGGCCAGGCGATTGCCGATCTGCTGTTCGGCGCCGTGAACCCGTCCGGCAAATTGCCGATCACGTTCCCGATGCAGGACGCGGATCTCCCGCAACCGACGATCTCGGCCACCGATACCACCGTTACCTACAGCGAAGGACTCTTCATGGGTTATCGCTGGTATGACGGCAAGCAGATCGCGCCGCTGTTCCCGTTCGGTTATGGGCTGTCCTACACGAGCTACAGCTACTCGGGCCTCAACGCGCAAGTGGATGCGAGCGGCAACGTGAAGGTGACCTTTACCGTCAAGAATATGGGCTCGCGCGCGGGCGCGGAAATCGCCGAAGTTTATGCCGCGTTGCCGAGCGGTCTGGGCGAACCGCCGAAGCGTCTGGTCGGCTGGCAAAAGGTCGCGCTGCAGGCGGGGGAGTCGCAGCAGGTCAGCGTATCGATTGCGCCGAAGCTGCTGTCGACGTGGGACGCGACCAACCACGTGTGGAAGCTCAACGGCGGCGTCTATCAGATGATCGCGGGGGCTTCTTCGCGCGATCCGAATGCGTTGACGGCGTCGGTGACGATCGCGGGGCATTGAGCCCTGAGGTTTTGAACTGGAAGGCCTGGTAGCGGGGTACGGGGTCGAGCGCCGTATCCCGCCGGCACGCGTTCGGCATGTCAGTCGCCGGGCAGACGATAAGCGAACTCGTACGAATGCGCGCCGTCGACGATGTCGATCCTGAACTCGCCTTCAATGCCGCTCAGCTCGCCCGTGCCTGAATCCGGCACGACCGTCACCGCCAGCGCCGCTGCGCCGCGATTCATCACGCCGATATGCTGCAGCACGAACGTGCCCTGCTTGCCCGCCAGCGTGCCAGTGACCTGTTCGAGCGCGACATAGCCGGCCGAGCCTTTGACGTTCGTCATCGCGCTCAGCATTTGCCCTTGGGTGGTCGCGGCGAGATCGCCGGAGATCTGCTTGTCGATCGACATGCGGCCGAGCTTCGATTCGGCCTCCGCGTTTTCAAACGGCATCGGTTGAAGGGAGACGATGAAGGTGCCTTTTGCGACGTGGTGAGTCATCGGGATTTCCTCCGGGCTTGAACGGGCGACGGCGAAGCGGCGAAACGAACCGTGACGCTTGCGAACCGTAGCACACGTCGCTGTCAGGGCGCTGCACGCGCAGTGCCGTCGCTCGTGCCGAACGCGTCCGCGAACTCGCGCTTCAACCACGCGAGCGCCGGGTCCTGGTCGTGCGCCGCGGCCCACATCAGCGAAACCTCGTAGCCCGGCACCTCGAATGGCAGCGGACTCAGCGCGAGACCGAGCGTATCGCGCCAGACGCGGCCGATGAACTCCGGCACCGTCGCGATCGCCGCCGTGCGTTGCACGATGAACGGACTGGTCGCGAAGTTCGAGCTCGAAAACAAGACGTCGCGCTTCAGTCCCTGCATCTCGAGTCGTTCATCGATGAAGCCGCGCAGCTCGGCGCTGAACGAAGTCAGCACATGACGGTGGCGCAGAAACTCGTCCATCGACAAATGCTTGCGGCGCGTCCTGACGAGCTGGGGGTTGTAGACGCTCACGAAGCGCCATGAAAACAGCGGCGTGAATCGCTGCCACGGCACGCATTCGCGGAATACGCCGACCGCGAGTTCGATCGCGCCATCGTCGAGCATCGCGGCGGCGCGCGTCGAATCTGTGGAGCGCGCGATCAGCTTCACGCCGGGTGCGGTGTCGGCGAGGCGCGCGATGATCTCGGGCATCAGCAGCAGTTCGAGCGAATCGCTAAGGCCGATGCGGAACACCCGCTGCGCGCGGGCCGGATCGAAGACGGATGGCTGCGTGAGCGCCTGATGCAGCGATTGCAGGAACGGCTCGATCTGCCGCGCGAGTTCGAGCGCGCGCGGCGTCGGCGTCATGCCTTGCGGCGTGCGCACGAACAACTCGTCGCCGAACGTTTCGCGCAAGCGCTTGAGCGCGCCGCTGACGGCCGGTTGCCCAAGAAACAGCCGCTGCGCGGCACGCGTGACGCTGCGCTCTTCCAGCAGCGCGCGGAAGGTCAGCAGCAGGTTCAGGTCGAAGCGCCGAAAATCATTTTCAATGATGTTGGCCATGACATTAAACGATTTGAGTGATGGGCTCGCACCGCGCATTCTACTGCCACGGGGTCTCCCGTTCACACTCAGGAGCAATGACATGGACTGGCAAAATCAGAAGGTCGTGGTGCTAGGTGGCTCGTCGGGCATTGGGCTCGCGCTGGTGAAGCGGCTCGTGGCGGCTGGCGCGAGCGTCGTCGCGGTGGGGCGCGACCGCGCCAAACTGGACGATGCGCTGCTTGGCATCGGCGGACAGGTGACGAGCGAGGCGCTCGATTGCGCCGATCGCGCGGCGCTCGGACACTTCTTCGGCGGCCTCGGCCGGATCGATCATCTGGTGATGACGCTGTCGGGCGGTGAAGGCGCGGGGCCGTTTGCTGAACTGGATCTGGCCGCGCTGCGGCGTGGCTTCGAGGCCAAGTTCTGGCCGCAGCTCGAAGCCGCGCAGACCGCGCTACCCACGCTGCGTCGCGACGGCAGCCTGACGTTTCTGACCGCGATTTCGGCGCGCATCGCGAATCCGGGCACGGCGGGTCTGGGTGCGATCAACGGCGCGCTCGAAAGCATGATCGGCACGCTGGCGCGCGAGCTTGCGCCGCTGCGCGTGAACGCGGTGTCGCCGGGTGTGATCGATACGCCGTGGTGGGACAGATTTCCCGCGAGCGTGAAGAGTGAGCTGTTTCGGCAGCAAAGCGAAACGTTACCGGTGCGGCGCGTCGGGCAGGCCGACGATGTCGCGCACGCGCTGCAGTTTCTGCTGGAGAACACGTTTATGACGGGGGCGGTGATCGAGTGTGATGGCGGCTTGCGGCTACTGTGAAGTACGGGCGCGGGAATCCGTGGTCAGGCGTTCTTCGCCCGCTGAACGCGAACCGGCAGAAACATCGCCGCCGCGAAGCACAACAAATGCAGCCCGGCCAGCAGCACGAACGTCGGCAGAAATCGGCCGGGCTGTGCACCCGAAACACCGTGCAACGTCGACGCTATCACCATCGAAAGCAGCGTCGTCGCGAACGGACCGCCCACTCTCTGCGCGATGTTCAACGCAGTATTCGCAACCGCGAGCCTTTCTCTCCCGATCGACGAGTACGCGGCCGAGATCGACGGCACGCTGATCGTCCCCTGACCGACGCCCGCAAAGAACAGACCGACCGCGGCCCATCCGGCGGAGAACGAATCAACGCTCAGCCACAGAAACACGAGCGTGCTCAGAAACGCCAGCAATGCGCCGCCCGCCGCGAGCGCGCGGCAGCCGAGCCGCTCGGTCAACCATCCGAGCAGCGGAAACGAGCACATCATGCCGACGCCGGTTGCCGTGAGCAGGCCGCCCGCGTGCGTGGCCGACAAACCGCAGCCCGCGATCAGAAAAAGCGGCACGGCGAGCTGCCGTCCATACATGATCGCGTTCGCGAAGAACTGGGCGAGTGCGGCGACCGAGAACGTACGTGTCGCAAACATGCGCACGTCGATCAGCGCGGTGTGGCCTTTGCGCGCCGCGTACAGCGCGAAGCCGGCGAGAAACGCGACGCCCGCGAGCAGACACGCCAAGCCCACCGCTCGCGACGCGTCCTGAAGTCCATAGACAAGCGCGACGAGCCCAGGGGAGATCAACGCAAAGCCGGTGAAATCGAACGGTCGCTTCTGCGACCCGGCGGCATCGCGCGGCAGCAGCAACACCGCCATCGCGACGCCGAAAGCGCCCACCGGAACATTGACGAAGAACAGCCAGGGCCAGCTCGCGTGCGCGAGCACGAGGCCGGCCAGCACCGGGCCGAGAATCGGACCGAGCAGAATGGGTAGCGCGGTGTAGCCCATCACCCGCTCGAGGTTCTTGCCGGCCACGCGTCCGATCATCATTTGTGCCATCGGCCCGAGCACACCGGCAACGAGGCCCTGGAAGATGCGCGCGCCGATCAGCTCGCCGATCGTCTGCGCCGCGCCGCACAGCATCGACGCTATCGTGAACGTCGAAAAGCAGAACAGGTACAGCCGCTTCGCGCCGATGCGGTCGACCAGCCAGCCGTTGAGCGGCAACATCAACGCCATCGCGAGCAGGTAGCCGCTGATGATCCACTGCGCGGTAGCGATCGACGCATCGAGCGTATGGCCGATCGCCGACAGCGACACGTTGACCAGCGTCGAGTCCATCTGCGACATGAACGAGCCGATCGACACGACCGCCGCGACTTTCCACACGGTCGGATCGATCCGCGTGGAAGCGGATGCGCAGGCGCGCTCGCGCATGCCGCTCATCGGTCCGCGCGTCTACAGATGAAGGTCTGGCGTTCGGTCGAGCTCATGTGCCGGCTCACGCTGCCTTGCCGCTCGCGCTCGCCGCGGCCGCAGGCTGTACCTGCTCGAGATGGCGCAGCAGCTTCGTTACCATCACGACGACGACGAACGCGAGGACCACGAAGAACAGCGCGAGCGGTGTGAGCACCTGCACCGACACGAAGCCGGCCAACCCCATCATCGCCGATGAAACCAGCAGCAGCGCGCAGCCGAGAATCGCGCTCGTCAGACCCGCGATGTGCGGGAACAGCGAGTTGCCCTTCGCCATCAGCGTCGGATACATTGCGCCGGCGCAGAAGCCCATCACGAGCACAGGCGTCGCGAGCGTCCACACGCGTAGACCGACCGTCAGCGCGAGCAGCAGCATCGCAAGCGACGCGGCCGCCATCAGCCGTGCGCCGATGCGCAGCCGCTGCTCGGCGCTCGGCAGACCCGGACCGTGCAGGCGATTCGACAGACCGCCAAGAAAGTACATCATGCCGATGCCGAGCGCGAGGTAGCCGAAGAAGGTCGGCGGCTTGTGCAGCGTGGTCTGCACCATGAACGGCCCGACGATGTTGAACACCAGCAGGATGCTGTAGCACAGGCCCTGCGCGAGGAAGCAGCTCTGGAACACGGGGCTCGCGAGCACTTTGCGCGCGTTCGCGGTCAGCGTGCGCGGTTCGAGATGGACGGGCTTCGGCAAGGTCTCGCGATAACGCCAGAGCAGCGCCCACATCACCAGCGAATAGATCAGCAGAAACACGAGGCACGCGCGCCAGCCGAACGCGGTCTGCAGATGCGCGCCGATCACCGGCGCGACGATCGGCGCGAGCCCCCACGCGATCGACATGTACGTGAACGCATGCAGCAAGGCCTGACCCGCGAACGAATCGGTGATGATCGCTTTCGCCAGCAGGTTCGTGCTCGCGATGCCGAAGCCCTGCAGTGCGCGGGCGAGGATGAACGTCTCGAGATTGGGCGCCGCGAGCGACAGCAGGCAGCCGACCGTGTAGACCGTCAGACCGAACGCGAGCACGCGCTTGCGGCCATACGCGTCGGCGATCGGACCGAAGATCAGCTGACCGAACGCGTAGGCGGCCATGTAGCCGGTGACGCTGATCTGGATCGCTTGCGGCGAGGTGCCGAAGTAGCGCGCCATCGCGGGCAGCGCGGGCACGTAGATGTCGATGGCGAGCTGTCCGGCGGACGCGAACAGGCAGATCAGGAATAGCAGGAAGCGCGGCGAGTTCGGGGCGGAGTCGGCGGAAGCGGGGTGGTCGGCGGTGGCGTGGCTCATGGGTGCATCGAAAGGGAACACTGGCGGCGCGGGCATCGATGCGTTCGGATATCGAACGGAAAAGGCGCGAATGCCCCCGGCATTATCGCCGGGTATTGTGCCCGTCGTATGGCAGGAAGTGGGATAGTCCCTGGCGGGGGTGTGGAATGGCGCGGCCGACGAGCGCGCTATCCCGCCGCAACGAGGCTCATTTCGCGCAGTCCTCGATCGACCGCAGCAACGCGCCCTGGTCTGCCGGGTCCTGGAAGAACGCGACGAAGCTCGCATGCTCGTCGTTTGCGATGCGGCCGGAGCAGTCCTTGCCTTTGAGCGGGGGGCGAGACGCCGTCCAGATCATCGCCATCACGGCGAAAGCCAGCACGACGCCTGTAAAGACGAGCCCGAGCAGTAAGGACCTGGCGTCGTCCGATATTGCGTCTAGCCGATGCGAAGCCTCCCGCGGCCCGCAATGCATATCGCGGATCTCGAGAGCCGCGTCGGCGCGCCGCTGTTGTCGCGCAAACGCGGTCAGGTGCGGGCCTCGGCGATCGGCGAGACGCTGGTGGCCTATGCGCGTCAGATGCTGGCCAATGCCGAGCAGGCACTGGAGGACGTGCGGCGACAGGTGGAAGGGCTCGGCGGACGGGTTCGGCTCGGCGCTTCCACCGCGGCCATCGCGAATCTGCTGCCGCAGGCGTTGGAACGACTGGCCGCCGGGCATCCCGGCATCGATGTGCAAATCGCCGTGCTGACTTCGCAGGAAACGCTGACGCGACTCGCCCAGGAGTCGCTCGACGTGGGCATCGTGGCGCTGCCGCAAGCGCCGCTACGAGGGCTATCGATCGAAACATGGCGCCGCGATCCGGTGGTCGCGTTCATGCCGGCCGGGTGGACGTGTCCAGCTCGCATCACGCCGCAATGGATCGCCGCGAAGCCGCTGATTCTGAACGACGCGACCACACGGCTTTCGCGTTTGACGACGGAATGGTTCAGCGCGGCGGGGCAGCACCCCACGCCGCGCATCCAGCTCAACTACTCGGATGCGATCAAGAGTCTCGTCGCAGCGGGATACGGCGCCGCGCTGCTGCCGCAGGAACCGAGCCGCTCGTCGGCCGACGCGCGCATCGTCACACGGGCGCTGCGCCCTGCGTTATGGCGACAGCTGGGCCTGGCCTTTCGCGCGGGTCCCGTGGAGCGTCCGACTCAGCATGTGCTCGACGTATTGCGGAGTTTGCGGTTGAGCTAGCGGGGCTGTGTTACGTCGCCGACGCTTTCCGCCTCTCCTCCTCGCGATAAAGCACGAACTCTTCCGCCAACGCTTTTGCAACGGAAGCCCTACGCGTGATTCAAGGCGGTGTCGCGGCGTACTCAATACTCAGGTCTCGATCAGGTGCAGAAACTGCCTTACCCGTGGACTGCTGCCTTCACCAAAGAAGGCTTGCGGTGTCGTGTCTTCGGCAACTACGCCGCCGTCCATAAAAACAACCCGATCCGCTACATCTCGCGCAAACCGCACTTCGTGCGTGACGATCAGCATCGTCATGCCCGCTTTGGCAACGTCGCGCATGACGGTCAGGACATCCTCCCGCAGCGCTGGATCGAGAGCAGACGTGGGCTCGTCGAAGAAGATGACCTCTGGATCCATCGCGAGCGCCCGCGCGATCGCTACGCGCTGCTTCTGACCGCCGGACAGCCGTGCCGGATATTCGTTGGCTTTTGCGGCCAGCCCAACCTGTGTCAGCAGGTGAATTGCGCGCTCCGACGCTTGCGCACGAGGGACACCCTTGACGCTGACCGGACCTTCCATCACGTTTTCCAGTGCTGTCCTGTGCGGAAAGAGGTTAAACGACTGGAACACCATCGCGGTGCGCTGGCGGATCGCGCGGATCTTCTTCTGATTCTGGCGTGACGGTTTTGACAAACCGTTGCATTCGACATCAATGCCGCATACTGTCACGCTGCCGGCATCCGGTACCTCGAGGAAGTTCAGCGAGCGCAGCAGCGTGGTCTTGCCCGACCCGGAGGGACCCATTACAACGACAACCTCGCCTTTCGATACGCTGAAATCGACGCCGCGCAAGACATGGTTGTCGCCAAATGCCTTCGAAAGTCCACGGACTTCAATCGTCCTGATATCAGTATTCATACAAAACGCCTCGAAATGCGATTCTCGAGGACGGTCTGGACGATCGTGAGAATCTGGTTGATGCCCCAGTAGATCAGGCCGACCATCAGGAACATTTCCATGTAGCGGAAGGTGGAGGCGCCGACCTGGTCGGCGACGCGGGTCAGTTCTACCACCGTAATTGTCGAAGCGAGGGATGTATCTTTGATGAGTGCAATCATGCGGCTGCCGACAGGCGGAATGGCGATGCGTAGTCCTTGGGGAAGAATAACCCGCGACATGGCTTTCCAGTAACCCATGCCCAGCGACATCGCAGCTTCCCACTGGCCCTTGTCCACCGCGTTGATGCCGGAACGGAAGTTCTCGCTCAGATACGCGGCCGAAAACAGCGTGAGCGCGAGGAGCGCGGCGGGAACCGGGTCAAGTGTCAGACCGTACCGGGGCAAACCGAAATAGATCAGCAGTATCTGCACGAGCAGCGGCGTGCCACGGAAGATGGATACATATGCGAATGCGAAGGCGCGTAGTGCGCCTATGCTGGAGATACGAGCCAAGGCGACAAGCAACCCTAGCGTCGAACCGAGCACAAACGACAACAAACCGAGAAAGAGTGTCATCAGCACCGCACTCTTTAACAGCGGAAGCGAGCGCATGAAAAGCTCGATCATGACTACTCCTTGTGTGCCTTCGCTTTGGTGATCGTGCCGGCCATATCGTAATCTTGCCCGACCCACTTCCTGGCAAGGGCCTCGATCGTCCCGTCAGCCATCATGTCTGCAATCGCCTTATCGACCGCTGCGAGCAGGGCCGGTTGGCCTTTCTGCAAAGCCGGCGCTGATAGCTGGTAGATCAAGGGTTCGCCCACTTCCTTGACCGGTAAATGGTTGACGTTGGCGTACTTCATGCCGCCGAAGTGCGAGATGATGACTGCGTCGATACGTCCATTGCCCAGATCGCTGAAGACGAGTCCCCCGTTATCGTACGAACGAATGTCGGAGTCATGCAGGTGTGCTCGTGCCCAAGTTTCATTGCTCGAGCCAGTGACCACTCCCACTCGCTTGCCTTTAAGGGTTTCCTTGCCCTTAATGTCTGTGTTGCCGGCGGGTACGAAAATGCGGAAATCCTCCACGCCGTATGGTTCGCCGAAATCAACCTGTTGTTGCCGTTCAGGTGTAGGCGTGAGATCGTTCATCACAAGGTCGTACTTGCCCGTCTTCAACCCTTCCACGAAGTTCTTGAACGAATCGGCGACGAATACTACGTTCGGCACGCCAATGCGCTTGCCGACTTCCTTTGCAATTGCAACGTCATAGCCGACAGGTTGATTGTTTTCGTCAAGCATGCTCCATGGGGGACTACTCTGGGTGTTGGCCACGCGCAATGTGCCATTCGCCTTCACCTGCGCGAGAAGATCCGCTGCCTGCACAGTAGCGGGTGAACTGAATGCCGCGGAAAGCGTCACGAAACTCGCTACAGTGGCAAAGCGTCTCCATCCATTGATTGATTTCATCTCGTACTCACTCATCCAGGTAAATTGAATTAAAAAATCTACGCAGCGGTTGCCCGGGCGCGTCCGAATGCGTCAAGACCGGCATTCAGATCCGCAAGCAGCATCGCCGGGTCCTCCAACCCGATCGAAAGGCGCACGATAGGCTGGTCGGTAAGCGGGAACGCACGCTCGGCCTGCAACGGGGCCGGGTAGTAGGCAGCGAGGCTATGCACGCCTCCCCAGCTCGCCCCGATGGGGAAATACTGGAGCGTATCGAAGAATGCGTTGAACGCGTCCTCCGCCGCGGGCTGGAGGATCAGGGAGAAGAGACACCCGCTGCTCGCAAAATCCCGCTTCCAGATGGCATGACCGGCATCGGACGGCAGTGCCGGGAACAGCACCTTGCTCACTTCCGGGTGACGTTCTAGTTCCCTCGCAATCTGCAGCGTTGAGGCGCTCTGGGCAGCGAAGCGGACCTTCAGGGTTTGCAGGCCGCGCATGACGAGGAAGCAGTCATCAGGGCTGGTCTGCTGGCCGAGAACGCTCTGCGTCTCGCGCAAGGTCGCGTAGTAATCCGCGTCGTTCATGCTGATGCAGCCCGCCAGTAGATCCGAATGACCACCAAAAAATTTCGTCGCGGCTTCGACGCTGAAATCCACACCATGTTCGAGCGGTTTGAAAGCGAGCGGGCTTGCCCAGGTGTTGTCCATCATCGTCAATACGCCGTGACGTTTCGCGACTTCGACGATCGCCGGAATGTCGGGCATCTCCATCGTCACCGTCCCCGGCGACTCCATGCAGATCATGCGGGTGTTGGGCTTGATGTACTTTTGAATCGCAGCCCCGATTGCCGGCGGATACAGTTCGACCTCGACGTTGAAGTGCGCCAGCCACTTATGCGCGAATGTCTTGAGCGCGCCGTAGCAGGCAGCGGACACCAGCAGGTGATCGCCGCCGCGCACGAAGCCCATCACGGTCGTCATCAGCGCGGATTGACCGGAAGGCGTCACCACGCAATGCGCGCCACCTTCGAGTTCGGCGATGCGGTGCTCCAGTTCACGAGCCGTTGGCGTTCCGGTGATGCCATAGCTGTAACCGTCCGGTTGCCGCTCCTTGCGGCGCGAAAACTCGGCCAGAGAATCGAATACAACTGTCGATGCCCGCATGACGGATGGGGACAGGCTGCGGAACGGCTGCGGCGCTTTCTGGGGATTGCTTGTCATGTTGCTCCCGGCGATGCCTCGTGGTGGATTGATGATCGAAGTTTACTTTTACCCGGGATTGCATCAACATCGGAAATAATTAGCTCAATAAGTATAGGTTATGCGGATCAGGGATATCGAAGTGTTCAGGGCGGTCATGAACGCAGGAAGCACGAGCAAGGCGGCGGCCCTGCTCGGCATTTCGCAACCGGCTGTCAGTCAGGCCATCAGGCGTCTGGAAACCATGGCGGACTTCGGCCTGTTCGAGCGGATACGCAGCCGGCTCGTTCCCACCCAGGAAGCCGTCGCCCTGATGCGTGAGGTTGACCTGTACTTTCGCGGATTTGAGGTCATCGAGCATCGAATCCGTAGTTTGCGCTCCTACGGATTGGGCCGGATGGCGATCGCCTCTCTGCCGGCACTGGGCACAGGCTTTCTGCCACGTGTCATTGCGGCGTTCGATGCCCCGTCCAGAAACGTGCAAATTTCGCTACAGGTGATGAGTTCGCGCGAAGTGCATGAGAAGGTCTCGGCTGGACAGGTGGATTTCGGCCTGATGTCCGACGAGATGTCGATGGCCGGCCTCGAACACTCGGTGTTCGCGCGTATGCGGGCTGTCGCAGTGATGAACTCGCATCATCCTTTGGCCACGCGTCCTGTCATCGCTGTTGCGGACCTGCCTGAATTTCCTTTCATCGCGCTGAATCCCGAAGACAGCACCAGGCTACGCCTGGAAACGCAACTCACGGCACGCGAAATCCGTCTCAAACCGGTCGTCGAGACGCCGTATTCGCACACGATCTGCGAACTGGCGCTCGCGGGAGTCGGTATAGGAATCGCTCATCCGCTCGTGACGTTGGACTTCGCCGAGCGGGGACTCGTCGTGAAGCCGATCGACATCGAGGTAATGTTCACAGGAGTGCTGGTGTTTCGCCCTGGTACCCCACTCACGGAAACCGCGAGGCAGTTCATGCGGCACATGAGAATGCAGCTCGAACGTGACCAGAAGGCGCTCAAAAGGGTGCTGGCGAATTGATCGGATAGAAATCGGACACGCTTGATCGCTACATCGCGCCTGGCCTCGTCACGTTCGACACCGCGTTCGAGCGACGGCTCGAACGCGCGCAAGCGCGAGGTGAACTCGATGCTGCCGGGCGTCCCGCGCTGATCTGCGGGACGCCAGCCAGAACATGGGCCAAAACACCAGCTAAAAAGCAGCCACGCGAGTGCGATTTGCGCGCGTGTCGTGCCTCCAAAGCTCGAAACAAACTGAAACACGCAGGTTAAGCGCTTTGCGGAATAAAACGGCACACTTGGGCGTTTGCCTGATACCAGTAGCGTCGATTTTCAAACAGCTTTCACGGCATTCATCGCCCTCGCGAACGGAACCCCCATGAACACCCAAGCGAATTCCCTGACCGATTCGACCGATGCCTCTCGCCCGCCGCGCTATACGCGCACCGCGATGACGCTGCACTGGCTGATCGCGTTGCTGATGTGCGTCAATGTCGTGCTCGCTCTGTCCGCTGATTCGCTGCCCGACGACTGGGTGCGTCCGGTGATCGACACACACAAATCGATCGGCATCACGGTGCTCGGGCTCGCGCTGCTGCGCATCCTGTGGCGCGTGTCGCACAAGCCGCCGCCGTTGCCGCGCGAGTTTCCGTCGTGGGAAAAGATTGCCGCGCACCTCGCGCACTTCGCGCTGTATTTGCTGATGATTGCGTTGCCGCTGTCCGGCTGGCTGCACGATTCCGCTTGGAAAGACGCGGCCACGCATCCGATGCAGTGGTTCGGCCTGTTCCAATGGCCGCGCTTCGGCTATGTGATGCATCTCGACCCGACGCTGAAAGAGACGTTGCACGATCGCTTCGGCGCGCTGCATGCGTGGCTCGGTTATGCGCTCTATGCGTTGCTGGCGATGCATATCGGCGGCGCGCTCAAGCATGAGTGGCTCGATCGCAAATCGGTGTTGAAGCGCATGACGCCGTGAAGCCGCCGCGTGTTTTTGATGGCGCGAACACAGCTTCGCCAACTAACCGCAACCCAGTTGAACCTGAAACACTCACCTTGAAGAAGACCCTAGAACAGGCACTCGCTGTCGCGTCGCCGCGCATTCTGCCGCGTCGCGCGACGCTATCGAGCACGCTGATCCATTCCAGCGTCGTCGTGCTGTGGGCACTGCTGTTCGCGCGAGCATTCTTTCTGCGTGGCGCGCTCGCGTGGTCGACCGGTATTGCGTATGTCGCATACGACACGTTGCTGCTCGCGTTCGTCACGTGGAAGTCGTTGCCGCTCACGCGCCGCGCGGCGCCGCTCGAAGCCGACCACGAACGGCGCGAGTTGCCGGCCATGGGTGTCATCGTCGCGTCGCGTAACGAGGCGGCCGTGTTGCCGGTCACGCTCGCCGCGCTGCTGCGGCAAACGCACGGCCCCGCGCAGATCGTGATCGCCGACGACGGCTCCACCGACGCCACCGCCGAGCTGCTCACGCAACGCTTCGGCCTCACGCCCGCCGCCGACGGCGTGCTGAGCGCGCCGAGCTCGCAGCATCCGAACCTGTTCTGGCTGCGCGTGCCGCACGGCGGCAAGGCCCGCGCGCTGAACGCCGCGATCACCGTGATGACGACCGGCACCGTGATGACCGTCGACGCCGACACGATGCTCGACGACGACGCCACCTACGCGATGCGCGCCGCGTTCGCGAGCGAGCCGTCGCTCGTCGCGGCAGCGGGCATTCTCGTGCCGGTCTGCGGCAAGTCGCTGTCGGGCCGCGTGTTCCAGTGGTTCCAGACCTACGAGTACATGCGCAACTTCATCGCGCGTTTCGCGTGGATGCGCGCGGACAGCCTGCTGCTGATCTCGGGCGCATTCGCGTCGTTCCGGCGCGATGCGCTCGTCGCGGTCGGCGGCTTCGATCCGCAGTGTCTGGTCGAGGATTACGAACTGATTCACCGGCTGCGCCGCTATTCGGTGGATCACGAGCTCGGCTGGGACGTGCGCGTGGTCGGCGAAGCGCATGCGCGCACCGATGCGCCCGACACCCTCGCAAGCTTTCTGCGCCAGCGCCGCCGCTGGTTCGCGGGCTTCCTGCAGACGCAGTACTGGAACCGCGACATGACCGGCAATCCGCGCTACGGTACGCTCGGCATGCTGATGCTGCCGGTCAAGGCGGTCGACACGATGCAGCCGATCTACGGCCTTACGGCATTCGCATTGCTACTCGGTTTTCTGTTCGGCGGACACGGGGCAATCGTCGTGTCGATCTTCAGCGTGATCGGCCTGAAAACGGCGATCGATCTGGCGTTTTACCTGTGGAGCATCCATCTCTACCGGCGCTGGACCGGCGAGCGCAGTGGCAACAGTCTCGGCATGGCGATGCTCGCGGCCGTTGCGGAGCCGTTCTCGTTCCAGCTCGCGCGTCACCTGGGCGCCGCGCTCGGCTGGCTGCATTTTCTGCGCGGCGGCCGCGCGTGGGGCGTGCAACGGCGCTCCGGGCTCGTCGCGGTCGACGAGGATTGAGCAGCTCGAAGTGCAGGTCAATGTTTCCGTAGGGCGGGTGTGGTAAAGGAAGCTCGTCACCCTGATGCGCGCTGCCGCGCAATGTGTGCTGCGATGCATCGCGCATGCCGGCGAAAGTGCCATGCGGCGGCTGCATCAAGTAGACTGATGAAGATGCCGCACTGCCCTGCAGCGCGGCAACCTTCCATCCGCTGGTGCACGGAGGCTTGACCTATGCATGCAGTTCCCCCGCTCGAACAGGAACAGGAATCCGCAGGCGCAACGCTCGCTGCCGCGCCTGCTCAAGCCACTCACGAGGCGCCGGTGCGCGATCTGCGCCGCGTCGCCATTCATCCGGATTACTGGTACCCACTCGCGTGGTCGCATGAAGTGAAGCGCGGCAAGACGCTCGGCGTGACCTTCGCCGGCGATCCGATCGTGCTCGCGCGCACCGGGAGCGGCAAAGTGTTCGCGCTGGAAGATCGCTGCGCGCATCGGCAGGTGCCGCTGCATCAGGGCGTGGTCGACGGCGAATCGATTCGCTGCGGCTATCACGGCTGGACCTACGACTGCTCGGGCAAGTGCATCGACGTGCCGTACCTAGGCCGCGAGCGTCTACCGAACGGTGTGCGCTCGTATCCGTGTCAGGAAGTGGAGGGGCTGATCTTCGTGTTTCCCGGCGACGCCGCGCTCGCGCAGGAGCGGCCGTTGCCGGGCTTTCGCTCGGTGTCCGACCCGAAGTACAAGACGCGCCGCTTCGGCCGTCCGGTCAAGTGTCATTATTCGTTCATGCACGAGAACCTGATGGACATGAATCATCAGTTCCTGCATCGCCGCCAGATGGGGCGCATGCGCGCGCGTTCGCTCGGGCGGCGGCGCGGTGAGGGCTGGGTCGAGGTCGACTACACGTTTGCGCGCATGGAGGGGCAGCAGCCGCTAGGCGAGGCGATGGTGTTCGGCGAGAGGCGCAAGACCGGTGGCTCCGGCGACAAAGACGTCATGACGATCCGCACCGAATACCCGTTCCAGACGCTGCAAATCCGCAACGACGAGCAGACGCTGGTGATGGACCTGTGGATCGTCTATGTGCCGCTCGACCGCGAGCAGCGCACCAACCGAACGTTCGGGCTGCTGTCGATCCGCAAGCCCGGCATTCCGGGTGTGATGAATCTCGCATGGCCGCTGCTGGTGTGGTTCACCGAACGCATTTTCAAGGAGGATCGCGAGATCGTCGAGGCGGAGCAGCGCGCCCACGATTCGCAGGGAGCGGACTGGAATCACGAGGTGTTCCCGGTCATCAACGACTTGCGCGCGCTGCTGCGCGAGTGCGGCGCGCCGGACCAGGTGGTCGGCGCGGGCACTGGCGATACGGCGGTGATCCGTTTCTGGGATTCGCGTCACGGCGATCCGCTCGCCAAGACCTGAGCGCGGCGCGGCGCGGATGTGTTCACCGGCGCCGCGCACCCCGTCCCGCCACGGCTTTCCCCCTCGCCTGGAATTAATCCATCTCCCCACGGTAGACAATGCGCGGCGCGCGAGCGGCGATAATATCGCCCGGTACTTTGATTGCGCGCGAGTTTGCGCCAATCGACATTCGTCGCGTCCGCACCCGTGTACCATTGCGCTTTTTCCGAACTTCAAGACTCGCTCGTGACCTCGCAACAAACCCCCACCAACTCGCGTAAATCCCTCACTTTGCTGCAGTTGCTTGGCCTGATCGGCGCCGCTGGCCTGATCGCCTCGATCGCGCTGAATCTGCTGGTCCACGCGCACTGAAGCAGCGCCCGCGTCGCGCGGGCGGCCATATGCCGGCGCGTCGCCGGCATTCTCGAGATTTTTGATTGCCATGTACAAGAAGGGCGTAGCCGTAGAAATCCAGTTTTCCCCCGAGCGGCTCAACGACGGCGCCGGCGATCCGTACTGGATCGATCTGACCCACGACGAAGCGCAGCGCCTGCTCGACAGCCTGAAGGCGCGGCTCGCGGGAACCGGTAGCGGCACGGTCGCGCCGCTCGTCGTGAGCCTCGATGCGACGGCGCGCACGTGCGCGGCGGATGCCGCTGCGACCGGTACGCCCGATGCGCCGTCGGCCGCGAACGTCGCCACAGCCGACGACTTCAAGCAATGGGTCTGCGTGATCTGCGGCTGGGTCTACGACGAAGCCGCAGGCGTGCCGGAAGAGGGCATCGCGCCGGGCACGCGCTGGGCCGATGTGCCGGCCGATTGGCGCTGCCCGCTGTGCGATGTGGGCAAGGAAGATTTTGCGCTGGTGGAGTTTTAAACGGCGGGCCGAGGCTCGCCTGATAAACCCGCTCTACGCCGTCCCTTCCGGATAATCCGCCCCCTCGCTCGTCGCGCACGACCGGGCATTCATCGCGAACTGCCCCGACGCGCTGTGCTGACAGGGTGCAGGAACGCGCCTTTCAATCAATGGGGCGCCCATTTCACTCACCCCGTTGCCGTGCGCTCCCGCGCACCGCGTTATCAGGATCGCCGGGACTGGCCATTTCCTACGCGCGAGCCGGTCGTGCCGCTTTTGCGCCACTCGCGCATGCGTTGATCGTTGCGGGCTGGTTCAAATCGCATCATTTCGCAGTCCATCTCAAAAAATCGCAGTCCAAATTTGACAATTCTTTAAAGAAATGGATCGCCCGTAGTGATAGATTGCGCGCCGGATGAACCGTTGCAGCTACATAAAAACAATGGCAAGAATCTCGCGCTTCTCACAACAACTCGCTGCACATGACGCGGCGTTTGCATGCCGCCGCTTCATCCGCCTGTCCGGGGAGCGGCAGGCCGTTGTCCGTCCGCTGTGGATGCGCACCACCGCCACCGTCATGACGGTGGTGATGTACTTCGCGCCCGCCGTGCTGCTGGCCGACCAGACCGCGCACGCCGCGCCCATTGTCGATCCGCGTGCGCCCGTCCAGTTCCAGCCCACGATTACGCAGACCAGCACGGCGATCCCTGCGGTTAATATTACCGCGCCGAATGCAAATGGCCTCAGCTCGAACCAGTACAGTTCGTTCAGCGTTGACAGTTCAGGCCTGGTGCTCAATAACAGCCTGGTCTCCGGCACGCCGCTGCTCGGCGGCACGCTCGGCGCAAATCCGAACCTGAACGGGCGCGCGGCCACCACGATTCTCAACCAGGTTAACTCGACCGCGCCCTCGACGCTGGCGGGCCCGCTCGAGGTGTTCGGGTCACCTGCCTCAATTATCGTAAGCAATCCAAATGGAATATCGGTCAACGGACTTTCCCTGACGAATGCCCCGGGCCTCGTGCTGACCACGGGGGTGCCGCAGTTCATCACCGGCCCGGGCGGCAGCGCCACCGGTTTCGCGAATGCGGGCGCGGTGGCGTACAGCGTTTCTTCGGGCAACGTGACCATCAACGGGCCGGCCGGGGTGAACGGGCCGGGTGCCGGCATCGATGGCACGGTGGGTAATATCGACGTGATCGCGCAAACGATCAACCTCAATGCGCCTTTGCGCGCCGACCAGCGTGTCAACCTGATTACGGGTAACCAGCTCGTCAGCCCGGGCGCGTTGGACGCAAGCGGTACGGCCTACGGCACGGCGTCGAACGGAACCGCCAACACCTCGGCTGCCATCGGCGGAAACGGCATCGCGATCGACGCGAGCCAGTATGGCTCCGTCACGAGTGGGCAGATCTTTATCGTCGCCACCGCAGCGGGGATGGGCGTGAACCAGCAGGGCGCGCTCGCGGCCACTGCCGGTAACGTCAATGTGAACTCGAACGGTGACATCACGGTGGGTTCAACCTTCGCGAACCAGAACGTCAACCTGGCAAGCGTCGGCAATACAACGATTTCCGGCGCGGGCCTTGCGAACCAGAACTATATGGTCGCGGCGAACGGCGACATCAACGCGACGGGTGCCGTCTCGGCCGGCCAGAACGTTACCCTGAATGCGGGCGGTGACCTGAACGCGGCATCGGTCGCGGCTGGCGCAAGTGCGAACCTGATCGCGGGCCAGTCGATGTCGCTGGGCTCCGTGTCGGCAAATGCACTCGATATCGAGGCAACGAACGGCAACCTGACACTCAACTCGGCCGTTACGGCGCCCGGCACGATCAGGGCGGTCGCGGGCCAGAACCTGACGGTCAACGGTGCCGTGCTGGGTGGCAGCACCGTCGCCCTGACTGGCGGCCAGAACGCGACCGTCAACGGTTCCGTCGCAGGCGTGGGCGACGTTTCGCTGGCTGCGCAGACGGGCACGGCGACTACCACCGGGGCAGTCACGACCAACGGGCAACTGGCGGTGGCCGGTCAGCAGGGTGTGAGCCTCGGCGGCACGGTGTCGTCGCAGGGCAATGCGACCATTACGTCCAGCGCCGGTAACGTTGACGTCGGCGGCTCGCTGTCGACCCCAGGCCAGATTGCCATCGCAGCCGGACAGGATGCGTCGGTGGCGGGCCAGGTTCACAGTGGCCAGAGCAGCACGATTACGGCGGCGCGCGATGTGACGCTCGACGGCGGGATGGAAGTCGACGGCACGGGCAACGCGTCGGTGAATGCCGGGCGCGACCTGGCCGGCAGCGGCGCGATCAGCGTGGCGAACAACACGGCGCTCACGGCAGGCCGCAACCTGTCGATGACGGGCGCGATCCAGACCGGCAACAACCTGGGCGCGACAGCGGCGCAGAACCTCTCGGTCGGTGCGACCACCGCGGTCGGCACCGAAACGCTCACGGCGGCCGGTGGCAGCGCGACGCTCGGCGGCAATGCGCTGTCGGGTGGCGACATGACCGTGACGGCCGGCACGGACGTGACGGCGCAGGGCAGTGTGCAGACGCTGGGCAACCTGAGTGTCAATGCGCAGGGTGGCAACCTCACCGCAACGGCACCGGTGTCGGCCGCAGGCAATGCGACGCTGAACGCCGGGCAGACCCTCGCACTGGGCGGCCAGGCCACCGTTTCGGGCGACACGACGCTCACCGGCACGGACATCACGACCCAGGGGCTGGCGGTCGGCGGCAACCTGACGGCGACCGCGCAGAACAGCCTGGATACGTCGGCGGGTCAGCTGGGTGCGGCCTTTGACGCAAACGCGCCCGCGCTCACGATCAACGGCAACGCGACGCTTTCCGGCGCGAATGTCACCACTGCCAATGCGGCGATTGGTGGCACCTACAGCGTCGCCGGCTCGACCAGCCTGACGACCGGCGGCACCGCTGCCTATCAGGGCGATGCGACGCTCGCCGGTGGGACGGTGACGAACGTCGGCCAGCAGATGGCGGCGGGCAACCTCACGGTGTCGGGTTCAACGGTGAACAATCAGGGTTCGCTGTCGTCGCTGCAGACGATGACGGTCAACGCGACGGACCTCGCGAACAGCGGCTCGATCTACGGCCCGACCACGAATCTGGGCGTGATGAACAGCACCACCAATACCGGCGCGCTGCTCGCAACGAATGCGCTGACGCTGACCACGAATGGACTCGATAACAGCAACGGGCTGATCTTCGCTGGCGATGTGAACAATCCGACGTCGGCGGTGGGCGACGTGACGGTCAACGTCAATGGCGGCAACGGCACGTTCAGCAACACGAATGGCCAGATCCTCGGACAGAACAGCCTGAGTGTGAATCTGCCGAACCAGGCGATCGATCCGTCGGCCGCCTCGATGGGTACACTGAACGGCGGCAGCGCGTTCAACCTGTCGGCGCAGGCGATCAGTAACACCGGCGCATGGACGCTGCCGGGCACGGCCGTGACCGTGACGGCCGCTCAGGGAATCACGAACAGCGGGACGATCAGTCAGGGCGCAGGCACGCTGGCGCTCAACGGTGCGGTGTCAAATTCCGGCACTGTCACGGCGAATGATGTGACGATCAACGGCTCGCTCGCGAACCAGACTGGCGCGACCGTGCAGGCAAACGACGCGTTCACACTGAACGGTTCGGGCGCCAACGCCGGCACCATCGAGGCGGTCAACACGCTGAACGTCAGCGGGTCGAGCTACGACAACTCGAACGGCACGACGCAGGCGGGCAACAGCAGCAGCCCGGCGGGCAGCGGCAATGTCAACGTCAACCTGTCGGGGGATCTGACCAATGCGGGCGGCACGCTGACGGCGACCAACGACCTCGCGATTACGGCGGCCAACGTCATCAACTCGGCGGCTGGAACCGGCGCGACGACCACGACCACCACGACGGTGGACAACCCCGGGCTTGCCATGGGGCTTATTGTCGGCTCCGACACGATTGACGAAGCTGTCTCCTGGGGGAGCAATGGCAACCGCTTCTGCTGCAATGTCTCCAGTCTTGGAACCAATCAGGTCACGCTGGCCGACGCGCTGTCGGTCGACGGCGTCGCCGATCCGACGTCGATTGACGCGATTCTGGGACCGAGATCGGGATGGCCGTCGAGCAATGTCAGCCCGCCCGTCACGAACGGCAATACGGTCACGTTCGTCGAGATTCCGACGGTCACGGGGACCTCGAACACCGGCAATTCCATCATCCAGAACCTCTGGTTCGTCCAGACGCCGGACAATGCCGCCCAGGCCATCGCGACAATCACGGTCGCATTGCCCAGCGCGACCGAGACGACCACGACCACCGGCGGCACCGCAGGCGGCACCTCGGTGATCGCTGCGGGCCACAATGTCAATATCAACGCCAGCAGCCTGAACAATCAGGGCGGCACGGTCAGCGCGGGCAACGATGCCAGTGTCAACGTCCAGTCGCTGAACAATGGCAGTTCGGTCTATACCTCGACGGTCACCGACTCGATCGATGTGGCTTCGATCAACAGTTTCCTGGCGCAGGCCCCATCAACGATATCGCTGTGGAACACGTTCAACGGTCCGAACGGTCTGAACGGCTGTCCGTTCGGCACGGCGGGTGACTGTATCGATCCGTCGGGCATCAAGCTTGCCGCGCCGGGAACGGTCACGCCCCTGTCCACGTCGTCCACCATGACCGTTCAGGGTGCTGCCGGGCAGATCGTCGCGGGCCACAACCTGAACCTGTCGGGTGGCGATCTGGTGAACGCCGGCACCCTGGCTGCCGGCAATGACGTGAGTATCACCGCGAACAGCTTCACGAACCAGGGGACGAACACCGGCACGATGACGACGACGGCTGGCTGTGCGGCCGGCTTCTCGGGGTGCTCGCCGGCGAGCACGACGAATCCCAATTCGCAGACCTACGCGTACCAGCAGATCAACGCCAACGTGACGGCGGGCCACGACATCGTGATCGCGGCGAATACCGTCAGTAACACATACGGCAATCTGGTGGCGGCCAACAACGTGGTGAACGGCGGCGCGGGCACCACGTCGACATCGCCGACCCAGGCCGCGAGCGTCACCAACACGTCTGGGGCGATTGCGGCGGGCAATGACGTCGATATCAATGCCGCGACACTTACGAACACCATTGCCGCACCCGTACAGGTTCATCAGAACTACGGCAGCGCGACTCCGTTCGGTGGTTGCGGACAGGACTGCGAGGCGTACGTCGATGTGCAGTCGGCCAACCCCGCGACGATCACCGCCAGCCACGACGTCAACCTGCAGGCGGGGGTGTTCAGCAACACCGGCAGTCTCGTTACCGCGCTGAACAACGTGACCATCAATGCGGCCAGCAGCGCGTCAAGTGACAACCAGTACCTGAATGCCTACTGGCATGCCAACCTGGTCAGCAACACGTGGGGCTGTGCGGGGGACGCGTCGCTATGTTCGACGCTGTATGGCAGCGCGTATTCGTCGGCCGACATCCAGGACCCGGCGGGGCTGCCGTCAGCAGTCGGCCTGCCCGACTTCGTGCCAGCGACGATCCAGGCCGGCAATACGCTGTCGGTGAATTCGCCGACGCTGACGAATACCGGTAACGTGATTGGCCAGACTGTTGCACTGTCCGGCTCGCAACTCGTGAACGGGCTGACGGATCCCAACGTCTATACGCCGCCGCCCGTCGTGACGGGGCAGGTGATCACGCTCGGGCCGCCGGCGGTGCCAGGCAGCGCGACGACGACTGTCAATGCCGCAGGGCAGGTGACGAATGCGAACGGCCAGCCGGTATCGGTGACCGGTTCGGCGGGGGTTCCCGCAGGTGTGCCGGTCGGTGTGCAGACCGTTGGCAAACCGGTTGTCCCGCCAGTACAGACGGTGACCGGGGGCGCAGCATCAACGCCTTCGTATCTCGTCAACAGTCCAGCCTCGCTGGTATCGGGTGACCTGTCGCCCGCGGCCCTGCTGGCCGCCTTGCCGGCGAGCCTCCAGCCGGGTACGACGCAGTTCTACTACGACCCGTACACGCAGGCGCAGCAGGTGGAGCAGGCGGCGCTGCAGGCGACCGGCAAGGCGAGCTTCTATAGCACCACCAGCGCGACCGACAGCACGAGCCAGGCGTCGATCAGCAACCAGGATACGCAGGCGCTCTATGGTGCCGCGCTGCAGTACGCCGAACAGAACAATGTGGCGCTCGGCACCCAGCTGAGCGCGGCACAGCTCGCGCTCGTGAATGCGCCGATGCTCTGGTATGTCGAGCAGACCGTGCCCGAGCCGGGCTGCACGGCCACCGGTAGCGGCGCGTGCCCGACCGTGCAGGCGTTGATGCCGGAAGTGCTGCTGCCGCAGAACTATGCGGCCGTGAACGCGGATGGGGAGATCAGCGGGACGAACGTCACGCTGGACTACGCCAGCAGCATCCTCAATACCGGGACGGTCAACGCGCAGAACCTGACGGTCAACACCGGCACGCTGACGAACGAAGAACGTTCCGTGAACGTCGGCACGATCTACCAGTATCAGGCGGAGCTCGACGGCAACATCACCCAGACGACCGGTACGGTCGTGCAGCAGGGCGGCTTCATGTCGGCCGCGAACTATGACCTGAATGCGCAGGCGATCAACCAGATTGGGGGCGCACTGCAGCAGGTCAATGCGGACGGCAGCGTCGATGTGGCGGGCACCCAGGCGCTGCTCGCCAGCCTGCAGAACCAGCTGGGCGGCAACTTCACGCAAAGCACGGTCAGCGATAACCTGACGACGACGGTGATGTACCAGCCGTCCGCGTTCGATAACGTCTTCATGATGACAGTTATCGTCGGGATGGCGATCATGTCAGCGGGTGCCGCTTCCGCAGCCATCGGAGTTGCTGCGGGCGCCACGGCAGGCTCTGGATCGGCATTCGCAGCGGCCGGCGGCGGTATCGCAGCTGGCGTGGGTAATACGGCGCTCTCGGCTGCGATAGGTGGCATGGTCAGCGATTCGCTGGAGCAGGAGGCGTTCGGTAACGGGAGCTTCAATGTCGGTCAACTGTTCGAGGCAGGGGCGACGGCGTTCCTCACCGCGGGGCTGACCAACGGCATCACGTATGCGAACGGTGCGCTCGGCTTCACGACACAGGCGTCATCGAACAGTCTGGCGGCACTGGCGGGGGTGCAGGCCGTCGGTGGCGTGGTGGTGCCGACGGCGACACAGGCGGCAGAGGATCCGCTAGTCGCGGGTTTTGCGCTGGCGGCCGTGACAGGGATTCAGGCAGGGGCGCAGACGGCGATCGAGGGCGGCAGTTTCCTGACCAACCTGCGCGACGATGCCGTCAGTAACGTGGCGGCGTCGGCGAACTACGGGATTGGCGACCTGTTTGGTCCGAACAGTACCGATCCGGACATGCTGGCCAGTGTCGCGAGCCATGCGGTGCTCGGCTGTGCAGCGGGTGCGGCCTCGGGTGAAGGCTGCGGTGGCGGTGCCGTGGGTGGTGCCGTGAGCGCGGCGCTCTCGCCGGGCTTCGTGAGCGCGATGGACCCGAGTGGGGCAGATCTCAATCAGGGGCAGCAGGCGGTGCTGGCGGCGTTCGCAACGGCGATGGGGGGCGGTGCGGCGGTCCTGACGGGTACGAACGTGCAGGGCGCGATCAGTGCGGCGCAGAGCGAGGCACTGAACAACGCCGGTGGAGCTAAGCACATCCTTTGCTTGCTGTGCGCTATCACGTCCTTTGCCGATGGTCCTACTATTAATGATGATCCTAGTTGGGGGCAGACACTGCCTTCGGATGCGTTGCAGGAGGAATTGAAGGACAATGTTGAGCCCTTGGTTCAGCCTCCGATTTTCACGCAAGGACCTCCTAAAAAGTGAAGGACATGAGCAATCGCAAAGGTAACGTTTCCGTCGAGTGGACGGAATGGCATAAGGAACCCAACACTGCGGGGCTGGAGCAGGCGGGAGCAATTCAAGATTTTGCCGGAGCTGAAGCAGCGTACAAGCAACTCATTAACCAAGGCTCGATATTGAGCATGGTGAATTTGGCGCGTTGGTATGAGCTTCGCCCCAAAGACGACGGGGGGGCGGACTTCGAACAGGCCGAGATCTGGTATCAGAGAGCGATTGAGGCTGGATCGGCTGTGGCGACGCTCCCCGTCGGCTATTTTTATTTGCGACGTAAAGACTATGAAAAAGCGCGGTCTGTATTTTTGATTGGTAAGGAGCGAGGTTACGCACCGTCCATTCTTAGACTCGGAGACTTGTATGCTAAGGGGTTGGGTGTTCAACAAAATTACGACACTGCACAGGATTTATTCAAGCGGGCCGCTAAGATGGGAAATATCTGGGCAAAACAGACGGTTGCGGTTTTGAATATGAGGCGAAGTAAAAATGTAGTCGAAAAAATTCTTGGATCGATAATGATTGGATTGTCGAATCTAGAATTTAAATATCAAAATTGGCGCGAGCCGCGTAGCGAAAAATTGAAAAAATAGTGATCAACCGAGATCTTGGAATGCTTTGACTGCCGGACACATTGAAGGTCTCACATCTCCACTGGCTCATTGCCGAAGAGGCAAGTTCTCGCGTGGGTATTGCGGATGCGATGCGCTACGGTCTTGTCTCGCAAAGATGAATTGAAAGAAAGTGTTGAACCCATCGTTGTACCGGGTGCCAGTGTGGTCCAGAAACCTCCAAAGTGAAAAAATGTGGCATGAAGAAGAAAGCAATCTCTCAGGAAAGGCTGGAATGGGATCTGGAGCCTGATGAAGAGGGACTTGTAAAGACAGCTAGTATCGCTGATTCGAATGAAAGGGAGCGCCACATCAAAGATCTCGTTGCAAGGGGATCGATCCTGAGTATGTTAAATCTCGCTCACTTCTACGAATATAGGCGTGCGAAAAATGGCGGACCTGATTTAGTCTCTGCGGAAGCGTGGTACCAAAAGGCTGTCGAGAGTGGTTCCGCCGTCGCAACCTTCAACGCTGGCTATTTTTACTTGCGCCGAAAGAATTACGAGAAGGCCCGTGAAATATTCTCGGTTGGCATGGACCGTGGCTATGCGCCTGCCATCGTTCGGCTTGCGGATTTGTATGTTCACGGATTGGGAGTCGAGAAAGACTATGACCGCGCGAAAGAGTTGTATAAACGGGCTGCCAAAAATGGGAACCTTTGGGCCAAAGCCGCTCTCGGAGCGATGACTGCCAGTCTCGCTAGTAGTGTTTGGGTGAGATGTAAAGGGTATGTGATGGTCGCACTTGCTGGCATTCAAATTAGATTTCAAAAATGGCGCGAGCCGCTTAGTGAGAGATTGAAAAAATAAGAACTTAAATGTGGCAGAAGATCGATCACGTTTCCCGATCGTTGCTTCACGGGCGGTTTTTTGATGCTGGGCCGATGTGGGGTTTCGGGCTGCGGGGGCTTGGCGATCAACAGGGGCGGTTTCGGCCAATGCAGTGCGACAACCCGGTTCTGAAGAAAAAAGAAAGATGCAGAAAACAACAAAGCTAGCGCGGCGTGGCGTGCTGCGTCCGCTGTGCCTCGCAGTTGCTCTCGCACTGACAATCCCGGGCGCATATGCGGCCGGGATTGTCGCTGACGGCGGCACCGCGACAATCGTCTCGACCGCAGCAAACGGCCACCAGACCGTGTCGATCGCGCCGGCGGTGGGCGGCGTGTCGAACAACACGTACCGCTCGTTCAACGTTTCGGCAGCGGGCGCGGACCTGAACAACGTGGGTATCAACGCGGGCACGATCGTCAACCAGGTGACGAGCACGAATCCGTCGCTGATCCAGGGGGCGGTCAGCGTGCTGGGACCGCGCGCGAATGTGATTCTGGCGAACGCGAACGGCATCACGGTCGATGGCGGCAGCTTCGTGAACGCTGGACACGTCGTGCTGTCGACGGGGCAGGTGAGTTTCAATGACGTGACGCTGGCCCCCGGCGTCACGCAGCGCAACGTCGTGCTGACGACGAACGGCGGCACGATCACGATCGGTCCGGGCGGCCTGGGGAACCTGAGTGACGCGATGGTCAATCTCGATCTGATCGCAAAACAGCTGGTTGTGAACGGACAGGTGACAAATCCCTATACGAGTTCGACGGGCGGCATCCGGGCGATCGTCGGGAACGGCACCAACACCTATGACACGAGCTTTTCGGCGGGCGACAACGGCCACGACTGGCTCGCCAGCTCGACCTCGCCCGGCACGAACAGTTCGGGTATTGCGGTCGATATTACGGCGCTGGGTGGCCTGACGGCCGGGCGGGTCGAGCTGATCGTCACCGACAGGGGCGCAGGCGTTCGTAATCTTGGGACGCTTTATGCGACGGCGGGCGACGTCGTGGTGTCGGCGAATGGCGATGTTGGTGTCATCGATGGCCTCGTCAAGGCCGCAGGCAATGTCAGCCTTTCGACTTCAGGTGCATTGTCGCTGAAGGGCGCACAGGTCAGCGCAGCAAATAATGTGACGGTCAACGCGAACGGCATCACGCTGGCCGACGACGCGACCGGCCCGTCGATCCTGAGCGCAGGCAATGCGATGAACCTGACCAGCGCGGGCGACATTGCGAACACGGGCAGCCAGATCCAGGCCGGCACCGTGGCAGAGGATGGCACCCTGAGCGGCAACGGTCTGACATTGAATGCGACCGGCAGCATCATCAACCGCTCGACGCCAGAGAACCTCGGGATCATCTTCGCGGCTGGCGGTGTCCTGTCGCTGAACGCCGCGGGTGACATCACCAACGACAACGCCCGGATACTCGGCAACCAGGGCGTGAACCTCACCGCGCAGGGCGACGTCTCCAACATCATCGACCACACGGACGGCACGGATAACGGCCAGCCGGTCGCGTATTCGCACACGGGCGGCAGCTTCCTGTTCTTTACGCATACCACGAGCGGCTTCGATGTCGACTACGGCAGCGTCGACCAGCCCGACCAGCTGGCGCTCATCGCGTCGGACAGCGGCCCGGTCACGATCTCCGGCCGCAACGTGTCCAATAGCGGCGGCCTGATCCAGTCGAACGACGGCGCTATTTCGATCAACGCGCAACAGGCCTTCACCAACGCAGCCGTGTTTGCTGGCCAGGCGAGCTATGCGCAGAGCTGCTGGATCTTCTGCCACGCGAACGCGTCGAGTAACGTCACCGCAAATGGCGGCACAATCCAGACCGGCGGCAGGATCGCGATTACGGCAGGAACGAGCGCGAGCAACATTGGTGGCACCGTGCTTGCCGGCGGCGACCTCAGCGTCACCGCGCCCGTTACTTACGCGCAGGGCGTCACCGGTTATTCGGCGATCAACCAGGATCGCGGCTTCAAGGCATTTTTCGGTAGCACCTGGGCACAGATCCTTGCGACCGATGTGGGTGGCGGTTTCACGGCCGATGGCCTGATCACGCTGACGGGCGACGCGATCATTGATGGCGGCTACATTTCGGGCGGCAAGGGAGCCAGCGCCACCGGCGGCATCACCACCGTGCGTGCACCGTCCAGCACACCGGTGCAGATCGGCCAGCATCTGGGCCTGACGACATGGGGGTGGTACTGATGCGGGAGACGTTCAACCCGCAGCAGTGGATTCCCGTGCTGGCGCTGACAGGTCTTGCAACCCTGATCCTGTCAGGCCCGCCAGCCCTCGCCCAGACTGCACCCCGCCCGGTCCAGGATCCGGCGCAACAGCTCATCGACCAGCAACGCGAGCGCGCACGGCAGCAGCAACTGAACCAGCCGCCCGCATCCATTACATTGCCGGCGTCAGAGGCGGAGACCACGCTGGACATTCCGCCGGATACGCCCGTCGACCAGATCGCCGAAACGGGGCCGACTTTCCAGGTCAACCGGATCGTGCTGGCCGGACCGAACGGCAGCCCGCTCGCGAACCCGACCCGGGTGCCGCAGGCGACGCTCGATGCAATCATCGCGCCGTTCACGGGGCATGCGCTGGGCTCGCACCGGATCAATGTGCTGCTCAAGCGACTGACCGATGCGTTGGTGTCGGCGGGCTATGTAACCACGCGTGCCCTGCTGGGGCCGCAGAACCTTGGTACGGGCACGCTCACGGTGACCGTGCAGGTGGGCCGCATCGAGGCGTTCACAGTGAACGGCCAGCCCATCCGGCGCCTTTCGAAGGACCCGACGTCGGCTGGTGGAGGCTGGCTGACCGACGCCGGCTACCAGAACGCTTTTCCAGCGTCTCCGGGCGATCCGCTCCGGCTCGCGGATCTCGACCAGGGCGTGGCGCAGATCAACCGCCTGCGCCGCAACCAGGCGCAGGTGCAGATCCTGCCGGGCCAGAGTCCGGGCGAGTCAGTGGTTGCGATCGCGAATCAGCCCGGCGACCGTCTGTCGTACACGCTGGGCGTCGACAACTACGGCAGTTCCGCGACCGGCGTTACCCGCTACCGGGCCGGGGTCGAAGCCGACAACGTGCTCGGGTTGCAGGAGTCGCTCAGCCTGAATTTCATCGACAGTCTGGAGAGCAACGCGCTCGTGGGCTCGTTCGCGGTGCCGTTCGGCCGTCACTCCTTCAGCTACACGCTGGCTGATTCTGAATACCAGCAGGTGATCGGCACGACGGCGCTGGAGTACGGCCGTACGCTGAGCCATATTTTCGGCTGGAACTACGCACTCGATCTGAGCCAGGCGGGCGCCACGAATATCGACGCGACGCTGTCGTGGCGCCGCACCGATCGCGAGGTGAACAACATCGACCTCGATCCGCAGCGTGTGGCGGTATTGCGGGTGGGCGGCAACTGGCTGCGCAAGTTCGTGCTGAACGACGCACCGGGCAACGTCACGCTCGATGCGGGTATTTCGCAGGGCCTGCCGTGGCTCGAAGCGGACCACGACGCACATGACATTACGCGCGACGACGCGCACAGCCAGTTCACCAAATTCGATGCGACCGCGACTTTCACGGTGCCGCTGCCGAAGATGGGCAGTGCGGCGTTCGCCTATCGTGGCGTGCTGGGTGGCCAGTACACGAATATGGCGCTGTTCGGCTCCGAGCAGCTCTATCTGGGCGGCATGGACACCATTCGCGGGTTCCGTTCCGGCGAGATCGTCGGCGACCGGGGCTTTTACTCGCGCAACGAGATCGCGTGGGTCAACACACCGGCCTGGCACGACGGACGGATCGAGCCGTACGTGTTTCTCGACGCGGGCAAGGCGAGCCTCATCGCGGTGCCGGGCTTCCCGACGCTGGCCGGTGTCGGCGCCGGTCTGCGCGCGCAGTGGCAATGGCATGCGCGGATGGTGTCGGGCGAGGTGACCGTCGGCCGCGCCCTGAGCCAGCCTGCCAGCCTGGGGCCGCGTGCGACGCTCGTGCTGGCCACCGCCAATCTCAACTTCTGAAGATGGAAAAGGAAATCCTATGTCTTTCACGACCACCACGATCCGCGCGCTGTGCGTAACCGCTTTCGCCTCCGTCGCGCTGGGCACGGCCATGCCGACACTGGTGCACGCTGCCGGTGCGGCTGCGCCGTCGGCCAGCAGTGCACTGCCTGCCGGCACGGTGGCCATCGTCAACGGCGTGGCGATCCCGCAGGCGCAGCTCGACGAGGTAGTGCGCGTCGCCGTGCAGACATCACGCCAGCCTGATACGCCGCAACTGCGGCAGGCGCTCAAGGCGCAACTGATTACGCGTGAACTGTTCCGCCAGGGTGCCGAGAAGGGGCGCTACGATACGAAGCCCGAAGTCCTGCAGGCGATGAGTGCCGCGAAGCTCAACGCGGAAACGCAGCTTTATCTGAGGGACAACATTCACCCCGAGCCCGTCACGGATGCGCAGGTGAAAGCGCGCTATGACGCGATCGTCGCGTCGCTCGGCAAGGAAGAATACAAGCCGCGCCTCATCGCGGTGGCGGACGACGCGACCGCGAAAACCGTGCTGGCGGCGCTGAAGTCCGGCACAGCGTTCGACGCATTGGCGCGCCAGTACAGCGTGGCACCGAGCAAGGCGGCAGGCGGCGAGCTGCCGTGGGTCGGCTTCAAGACACCCCTGACCGAGGGCAACACGCAGGGGCTGCCGCTGCCGGTCGCGCAGGCGATCACGCAGTTGCCTGCGGGCGGCGTCACACCGGCAGCGATCCCGGCAGGCAATGCGCGTGTGATCGTGAAGCTTGAGGCGAAGCGGCCCACCCAGGTGCCCGCGTTCGATCAGGCGAAAGAGACGATCCGGCAGCAACTGCAGGCGCTGGCGCTGGAAAAGGCCGCTGCGCAGTTCACCGGTAGCCTGATGAAGAACGCGACGATCCAGCAGTGAAGTCCGGTAAGCGCCAGAAGCGTCATGCAGCGTCGGGAGGGAACAATTCCCTCCACGTCGCTGCAGCGCGATCAACGTTCAGGAAACGTTGGAACAACATGCTGATACGACGAACCCTGCCGGCAATCTGTGGCGCAATTGTCCTGCTGGACCCGGGCACCGCTGCGCTCGCCGTCTACCGGGAAGAATGGCTGAACGCACGCCAACTGGCTCAGACCGACGCGGCGGCAGTCCACGCGCGGTCTGCCGCGCGGGTGCCCAATCATGGTGTGCAGGGCCGGTCCAGATCGACCGCCGTCAGTGCGGCAGGGCGGTCGAATCATCAGCCACGATCAGCCTCGTCCGACCCGATTGCGGCTTTTGCCGTGAATCGCCAGCCCAGCCGGTAGATGAAATGACAAACGCACGTCGCCCAACCGCAGTGAGCCGGGCCGCCGTAATCGGGAGCATGGTGCCCGGCACGCGCTACGCGCTGCACCAGATCACGAAGCGCGTCGACGGCAGTATTCCCAATGTCCAGGCAGCACTGGCAGATTGCGTCGCGCGAGGAGTACTCAGGAAAGCGATGTCCGGCAAGCGCGCCGTCTACTGGGTTCCCACGGAAGAGGAAATCCAGAACGAACAGCCGGACGCGAAGCGGTATGCGTCGCCGCAGGCGACCCTCCAAGGATACGAGGCGACGATGCGCCGGTTTCAGGATCTCTGCATGGCGACGCGGCCGCCGCGCCCGGCGGGTCAGACCATCCGGTCTGTGATCGGGCCGATGCAGAAGGCTCCGGTCCGTCCGGATGAGGCGGACGCCTGAGACCGCGTTGCTGACCAGCACCGATGCAGAACCGGATGCCAACCAGAGGAGGAAACCAAAATATGTCGTCTCACCGTTCGCCGTCGAACGGAATTGAAGTCCCGATACTGGCAGGTGCCGCCGCGTTTCTTGGTTTCTGCTTCTGGATCGCGCAGATTTCCGGTGCCAGTCTGGCCTCGGTGATGAAGTCCGCCTTTGGGCTGATCGGGCTGGCTGTCGTGGTCGGCGGTGCCCTGTGGTGGCTGAAGGACTATTTCTTCATCGGTGCGGCGTTCTATCTGGTGGTCGGCTGGCGCGTTGTGTGGCCGGTGCTGGACAGCATCGCCGCAGGCGGCCACGAGGGAGAAGACTGGCCGTTGATGCCATACGAGAATACGTTCATGGCCAGCGGCTGGCTGAATTGGAGTGTCGAGTCGATCCTGATAGCCGTGTTCATCTACGGGATCTCCCGGCGCGGCCGCGACTCGTATTACGCTAGACGAGGGCACATCATGACAACATATCGCGAACTCAAGAAGCAGATTGCTGCACTCACAGACCATGCCAACGCCGTGCGCGCGACGGAATTCCTGAGTGTCGTGAATGAAATCCGGGCGATGGTGGCCGAGTACGGCATCACGGAGAAGGACATCTTCCCCGCTCACCGCGGCCGGCCGCGAAAACATCAACCTCGGCCTCCGAAATACCGCGATCCGCAGACCGGTGCCACCTGGTCGGGCCGCGGCAGGCCGCCGGCGTGGATCAGGGGGAAGACGCGGGAGCGCTTCGAGATCAAAGGCTGAACGCCAGCCCCATTCTCACGGCGGCGCAGTGGCCCCCAGCCGAGCCTCCACCGGGCGGCGATGGCCCCGCGCGAACGCGCGTGGCGCTGCGCGGATTCGCCCGGCGATGAAGCGGGGACGCCGCCGTGACTGCTATGAATGCGATGACCGCTTGGGGCTGGTGCGGCGCTTCAATTGTAGTCGCAGCGCGGCGGCTTCGCTTTGCAGTGCGCCGACGAACGCGTCCGCGAGCGGATGCGCGGGCCGGTGCTCGGGACGGATCACGCTGACGCGAAACGGCAGCGACGACGCGAGCGGCCGGATATGCAGATTGTGGCCCGCGAAATCGAGCGCGGTCAGCGGATTGACGATCGCAATGCCGAGCCCTTGCCGCACGAAGCTGCACACGGACACCGCGGTCGGCGTTTCGATCAGCAGGCGGCGCGCGATGTCGGCTCGCGCGAACGCTTCGTCGATTTGCAGCCGGTATGGATCGTTCGCGGACAGGCTGATGAACGCCTGATCGGCGAAATCTTTCAATGCAATCACGCGTTTCGCGAGCAGCGGGTGAGCGTCGGGCAGCACACACACTTCATCGACGGCGATGAGCGGCGTGAGCCGCGTGCCGGGCGGCGGCGCGTCGTGCTCGGTGAGGCCGAGGTCGTAGCGCTGCGCGCTCAGCCATTCTTCGAGAAACGGCGACTCCTGCGTCGCGATCGATACGCTGACGCCCGGCTGCACATCGTGAAAGCGTTTGACGGCGCCCGGCAGGATCGAATGCGAAAACACCGGCAGCGCGATCACGGACAGCTGGCCACCCTTGAATTCGCGCAGCGCGGCCGCGGTCGACGCGACGCGTTCGAGCCCGACATACGCGCGCTTGATCTCGTCGAACAGCGTCAGCGCGGATTGCGTGGGACGCAGCCGGCCCTGCACTCGCTCGAACAACGCGAAGCCGATGCTCTGTTCCATGCGCGCAAGTTCGCGGCTTACGGTGGGCTGCGACGTGAACAGCATCTCGGCTGCCTTGGTCACGCTGCCGGCCGTCATCAGCGCGCGGAAGATTTCGATGTGCCGGTGCGTGAGCGCCATGGTGGGTCCGTGCTATATCAAAAGTGAATAGTCGAGCAATAGATTGGTATTTTACTGAATGATCGCCACGGATCATCATGTCGGCTATCGCTTTCGCAAAGCTTCGACATGCAACCGACCATGACGCCATTCGACTCCCATCAACTCGCCGACCTCGCGCGCCAGCACGGCACGCCGCTATGGGTCTATGACGCCGACACGATCCGCCGGCGCATCGCGCAGTTGCGCAGTTTCGACACGGTCCGCTACGCGCAGAAGGCCTGTTCGAACGTGCACATCCTGAAGCTGATGCGCGACGAAGGCGTGATGGTCGATGCGGTCTCTTTGGGTGAACTCGCGCGCGGTTTTGCCGCGGGTTATGCGGCTCAACCCGCATCGAACGGTGGGCCCGAAGGCGTCGTCTTCACCGCCGACGTGCTCGACCACGCGACGCTGGCCACCGTGCTCGACGAGCGAATCACGGTCAACGCCGGCTCGCCCGACATGCTCGAACGGCTCGGGAGACACGCCAGCGAAGGCCATCGCGTGTGGCTGCGGATCAATCCCGGCTTCGGTCACGGCCACAGCAGCAAGACCAACACAGGCGGCGAGCACAGCAAGCACGGCATCTGGCGCGATGAACTGCCACGCGCGCTCGAACTGGTGCGGCGCTATCGGCTGAAGCTCGTCGGGCTGCATATGCATATCGGCTCGGGTGTCGATTACGCGCATCTCGCGAAAGTGTGCGATGCGATGGTCGATGCGGTGTCGCAACTCGATCAGGATATCGAGGCGATTTCCGCGGGTGGTGGTTTGTCGGTGCCGTATCGCGATGGTGAGCTGAGTGTCGATACCGCGCATTATTTCCGGCTGTGGGACGACGCGCGGCGCCGCATCGAAGCACGCGTCGGGCATCGCGTGCGACTCGAAATCGAACCGGGGCGCTTTCTGGTCGCGCAGGCAGGTGTACTCGTCGCCGAAGTGCACGCGCTGAACCGGCGGCCGTCGCGGCAATTCGCGTTGCTTGATGCGGGCTTCAACGACCTGGTGCGGCCGTCGTACTACGGCAGTTATCACGAGATCAGCGTGCTTCGGCGCAACGGCACGCCGAGCGATGCGCCGGCCGGCTCGTTCAGCGTGGCGGGGCCACTGTGCGAAGCCGGCGACGTGTTCACGCAGGCGCAAGGCGGTGTCGTCACGAGCCGGTCGATGCCCGCGCCTCGAGTGGGCGACCTGCTCGTGTTCCATGACACAGGCGCGTACGGCGCGTCGATGTCATCGAACTACAACAGCCGGCCGCTCGCGCCCGAGGTGCTGATCGAGCGCGGCAACGCGCGGCTGATCCGGCGCAGGCAGCGCATCGAAGAACTGATAGCGCTCGAAGCAACGGCGGCTTGAGCGGCGCATTGGAGCTCAACACTCAACGCTCAATGCGCCCGCACCGCGCGCGTGTACGACGCCATCATCGTCGCGAACTCCTGCGCGGCTGGGGTCAGCGGAATCGCGGCGCGTTGCAGCAGACAGACGTTCTGCTGCAACGCGCGCTCGCGCACGGGGATCGTCGTCAGCACGTCCGCGAACGGCCCGCGCTTCGCGATGACCGATGATTCGAGCGACAGGCAATCAGTCGCGGCTACCAGGTGCAGCGTCTCGTACAAGCCCTCGACGGTCGCGACGATCTTCGGCGGCGGCAAGCCGTAGCTGTCGAACAGATGGCTCAACCGGTTGACGTGCGGCTCCTCGGTCAGATTCGGCGAGCGCGTCGTCACCCACGTGCAATCGACGAGTTCGGCGAGCGACTTCGCGCGCGCCTTCGGATGACCGCGCCGGCACACGATCACCGGGTCGGACGGATAGAGCGGCGTGACGGACAGATCGGCGGTGTCGGTCTGCTTCGATACGAGCGCGACAGCGAAATCCAGCGTGCCTTCGCGGATCCACGAAATCATCATGCGCGACGTGCCCGTGCGCAGATGCACGGCGACGCGCTCGAAGCGCGCACGAAATTCCATCAACACGGGCGCGAACGCGTCGACGAGCGGCTCTGTCGTCATGCCGAACGTGACCTCGCCCACGTAGTCGCCGCGCAGTTGCCGCACGTCCTCCTCGGCACGCTCGCATTCACCGAGGATCGCGCCGGCCCGCTGCAGCAGCCGCTGGCCCAGCGCGGTCAGCGCAATGCCGCGATTCGTGCGCGTGAACAGCGTCGCGCCGAGCATCGATTCGAGGTTCTGCAACTGCTGCGTGATGCTGCTTTGCGCGATGCCGAGCGCGCGCGAGGCCGCGCGGATGCTGCCATGCTCGGCGACCGCCGTGAACGCGCGCAGCTGGGAAATCGTCAATGCCATGGCGACAGGGTTTGCTGATCGGTAAAAGTGATCATGATAGTCCGAACGGGACTTCTTTGAGGCGCCACAGCGGTTTACCATCACGCTGTCCTGATCCGCTCATCGTCGCCTTCCATGAAAACTCCACTGATGACTCTCTGCGCCGCGCTGGCTTTCAGCAGCGGCGCGTTCGCCGCTGACGCCACCACGTTGCGCCTCGGCATCGACCCGACCTATCCGCCGATGGACTCGAAGGCGCCCGATGGCAGCCTGAAGGGCTTCGACGTCGATCTCGGCAACGAGATTTGCCGGCGCATCCACGCGCATTGTCAGTGGGTCGAACTCGAGTTTTCGGGCATGATTCCGGCGCTGCAGGCGCGCAAGATCGACGCGGTGCTGTCGTCGATGGCGATCACCGAGAAGCGCGAGCAGCAGATTCTGTTTTCGTCGAAGCTGTTCCAGTTCAAGTCGCGGCTGATCGCGCGGCAAGGCTCGTCGCTCGCGCCTACGGCGAGCGGACTTGCCGGCAAGCAGATCGGCGTGCAGTCGGGCACGCAGTTCGAGAGCTACGCACTGAAGAACTGGACGCCGCTCGGCGCGAACGTGGTCGCCTACAAGAGCCAGGACGAGGTGTTCGCCGATCTGCAGAACGGCCGGCTCGACGGCGCGTTGCTCGGCACCGTCGAGGCCGATTATGGCTTCCTGCGCACGCCCGCGGGCAAGGGCTTCGCGTTTGTCGGCGAGCCGCTTTCGATGGGAGATCGCGGCGTCGGCATCGGCTTGCGCAAGGACGAAACCGCGGTGCAGGCATCGATCAACGAGGCGATCGCGTCGATGCGCAAAGACGGCACCTATGCACGGATCGCGAAGAAGTACTTCGACTTCGATCCGTACGGCAATTGATGCAGATTTCCAACATTATCTTCACGGCTTTCCATTCATGAACAGGCAATCGATTCCGCTTGTGTCGCCAGCCATCGGCACGCACCGCGAACTGGTGTCGTTTCATTTCGGCCCGGCCAATAGCGGGCAGAAGATCTACATCCAGGCGTCGCTGCATGCCGACGAAACGCCCGCGATGCTGACCACGGTGCTGCTGAAGCGGCGTCTGCGGGAGCTCGAGGAAGCCGGCGCGCTGAGCGCTCAAATCGTGCTCGTGCCGGTGTCGAATCCGGTCGGGCTCAGTCAATACGTGCTCGGGCAGTTCATCGGCCGCTTCGATCTCGGCAGTGGCAAGAACTTCAACCGGCATTTCGTGCAGTTCGCAAAGCTCGTCGCGAATGCGAAAGAGGCGCTCGGCGCCGACGCGAACCAGAACCGCCGCATCGTGCGCGAGCTGCTCGCGGCCGAACTCGCGCAACAGAAGCCGCTGACCGAATTCGAGTCGCTGCAACTGGCGCTCTTGAAGTTGTCGTGCGACGCGGACGTCGTGATCGATCTGCATTGCTCGCTCGAAGCGGCGATGCATGTGTACACGAGCGAATCCGCTTGGGCCGAGTTCGAGCCGCTGTCGCGCTATCTCGGTGCAGAGGCGTCGTTGCTCGCGACCGATTCGGGCGGCGGCGCATTCGACGAAACCCACAGCCTGCTGTGGTGGACGTTGCAGCAGCAGATGCCGGCGAGCAAGCCGGTGCCGACCGGCTCGATCGCGGTGACGGTCGAATGCCGCGGCCAGCGCGACGTGTCGTATGAAGTCGCGCAGCAGGATGCCGACGCGCTCGTCGACTATCTGGTGTGGCGCGGCGCGATTCGGGGCGAGGCCAAACCGTTGCCGCCGCTGCTGTCGCCGGCGACGCCGCTCGCGGGCAGCGAGCAGTTCTATGCGCCGGTGAGCGGCATTCTCGTGCACCGCGCGAAGATCGGCGACAAGATCCGCGTCGGCCAGCCGCTGTTCGATATCGTCGATCCGCTGACCGACGAGACGACCACGATCGCGAGCCAGACCGAAGGGGTGCTGTACATGCGGCGCGCGATCCGTTTCGCGACGGCCGGTGCGCCGCTCGGTCGCGTGACCGGCACACGGCCGATCCGAACGGGCGTGTTGCTGGGCGCCTGATCGCGTAGCGGCTATGCCGGACTCGGCATCCAGGGGCCGCCTCGAAGCCTCACGCGACGGTGCTGACGTGCGCCTCAGCCGCCTTGCTGCGAAGTAGCCGGCGCCGCCCGGCCGGCGATCCGGCGCCTCGCCTGTTGTGCGGATTTAATCTCTTTCAGCCACGAAAAAGCCCAAGCCCGCCTCTGGATAAAGGCCGATACTCGTCGTCATACTCAACGTGTGTCGGCGCGGCCGGCTTTTTGAAGGAGACGGACAAAGTGAGCAAGGCTATCCAATGGAGCGGGGTGTTTCCCGCCGTCAGCACCCAGTTCAAGCCGGATTTTTCGCTCGACATCGACGCGACGCACCGCGTGGTCAGCAATCTCGTCAAGGACGGGGTGTCGGGTCTGGTGGTCTGCGGCACGGTTGGCGAAAACACCTCGCTGAGCACGTCGGAAAAACTGCAGGTGATCGAGGCCGCGCGCGACGCGGCTGGCGGCAAGGTGCCGGTCGTCGCGGGTGTCGCCGAGTTCACGACCGAGTTCGCGCGGCAGACGGTGCGTGAAGCCGCGCGTGTCGGCGTCGATGGCGTGATGGTCATGCCGGCGCTCGTCTATTCCGCGAAGCCGCACGAAACTGCCGCCCATTTCCGCTCGGTCGCGACCAGCACCGATCTGCCGGTGATGATCTACAACAACCCGCCGATCTACAAGAACGACGTCACGCCGGACGTGCTGATCGCACTGCAGGACTGCGAGAACATCGTCTGCTTCAAGGATTCGTCGGGCGATACGCGACGCTTCATCGATCTGCGCAACGCGGTGGGCGACCGCTTCGTGCTGTTCGCCGGCCTCGACGACGTCGTCGTCGAAAGCATCGCGGTCGGTGCGCAAGGGTGGGTGTCGGGCATGTCGAACGCGTTCCCGAAGGAGGGCGAGACGCTGTTTCGCCTCGCCACGCAGAAGCGTTTCGATGAAGCGCTGTCGCTGTACCGCTGGTTCATGCCGCTGTTGCACCTCGACGCGCGCCCCGACCTCGTGCAATGCATCAAGCTGTGCGAGGAACTGCTCGGCCGCGGCAGCGCCGTCACGCGTCCGCCGCGCCTCGCGCTGCAAGGCGACGCGCTCGCCGAAGTCAAAGACATCGTCGCCAAGGCGCTCGCCACGCGTCCGGCGCTGCCGGACGTCGGTCTCTAAGCACCGCGTTTCAATACGAGCCTTAAAAAACATCGGCACCCTGTCCGCCACGTTGGCGGGACAGGATGCCGAATCTTGCTGCGAGTAAGCGGCGCTGGCGGTGGTTGCCTCAACTCGCGCTCAGCACCGGCGCAACCGCAGCCGGATCGCTGATACTCGGCCGGCCGTTCTCGACGTGACCGGCAAAGCGGCGCGAGAAGCTTGCGTCGTCACTGCTCGTCACCGTCAGGTCGTACCAGTGATGGCTCGACGCAAGCACCCAGCCTTCTTCGATACGCGCATTGGCCGGCACGACCACGGTGCGCGGGCGCGCGCCGTACGCGTTGTCGATCGCCGTCAGATGCGCGATGCCGCCGCTATTGGTGAACTTCAGGAACACGTTGCCGTTCGCGACGTCGTATTGCGCGCTCACTTCAGGCCGCGCCGGCTGGTTGTCGCCATGACCGTTGCCATGGCCATTCTGCGTGCTTTGCGTGCTCGCCTGGGTGTTGCCCGCGAACTTGCGCACGAAGCCGTTCGGGCCGAACACGTCGAATGCATACACGCCGTTCGTCGTGCTCAGGTCGAACGTGTCGCTGAGCGACTTGCCCGCTTCGACCGTATAGCGCCACGGACCGTCGGTGCGATTCGTCGCGTACACGTAGAAGTGCGCGCCCTGGTCGCCGGTGTTGCCGATCGTGATTTCGAACGTGTCGTTGCCCGCGTTCGCCGCGCCGTTCACATGCAGTTCGTATGGCAACGCGCGCGCGAAACGGATGCCCGCTTCCTGCGCATCGACCGGAGTCGGCGTCGTCGGCACGGTCGGCTTCGGTTGCGTCTTGCACTGGTTGTCGGCCATGCTCGTGTAGTTGCTGGTGTCCGGCAGCGACGGCATCTTCGCATCCGGCGTGCGGAAGTCGAATGCGGTGGTCAGGTCGCCGCACACCGCGCGACGCCATGCCGTGATGTTCGGCTCATGCACGCCGAAGCGCGTTTCGATGAAGCGGATCACCGACGTGTGATCGAACACCTGCGAGCACACGAAGCCGCCCTTGGTCCACGGCGACACGATCGTCATCGGCACGCGCGGGCCGAGGCCGTACGGATAGCCGTCGGCGGTGTAGCTGCCGCCGCGCAGCGGATTGACGACATTGTGGATCTCGCCGTCGGTCGTCACCGTCGACTTGCCCTGGGTGGAGGTCGTCGGCGGCTGCGGCGGCACGAGGTGATCGAAGAAGCCATCGTTCTCGTCGTACATGATGAAGAGCACGGTCTTGCTCCACACCTCGGGGTTCGACGTCAGCGCGTCGAGAATCTGCGACGTGTATTCGGCGCCGTACGCGGGCGTGTAGCTCGGATGCTCCGAGTAGGCGGCCGGCGGGCACAGCCACGACACCTGCGGCAGCCGGTTCGCGAGCACGTCGGCTTTCAGGTCGTCGATCGTGCGCACGGTTTGCGCGCGCTCGTAGAGCGGCGAACCCGGTTGCGCGTTGATGAAGTTCGTGAAGTTCTGCAGGATGTTGGTGCCGTAATTGCCATTCAGCGGATCGGCGCCCGACGTGCCCTGCTGATAGATCTGCCACGAAATGCCCGCGGCCTGCAGACGCTCCGGGTACGTGGTCCACGACAGCAACTGATAGTTCGGCGGACCGTCGCCGTCGACCCAGTCGTTGTTGTCGAGCAGCGGACCGCCCATCGTGCCGGTCGGGTCGACCATGCCGGTCATCAGATACGCGCGGTTCGGGTGCGTCGGTCCCGGCAACGAGCAGAAGTACGCATCGCAGATCGTGAAGGCGTCGGCGAGCGCGTAGTGGAACGGGATGTCGCTACGCAGGTGGTAGCCCATCGTCATGTCGGTCTTATTGGCGGGCCACTGGTCGTAGCGGCCGCCGTCGATCGCGTACTGGGTCTTGTACCACGAGTGATCGAGATCGCCGACGCACTGCGCGCTCGTCGTCGCGGTGTCCAGATGGAACGGCAGCACCGGCTTGGTCGGATCTTCCTTCGACGGCTGATTCCACACCGGCAGGCCGTTCGGCAGCGGAATCGGGAAGCGGTCGTTGTAGCCGCGCACGCCGCGCAGGTGGCCGAAGTAGTGGTCGAACGAGCGGTTCTCCTGCATGAACACGACGATGTGCTCGACATCGCGAATCGTGCCCGTGCGCGAAAACGCGGGCACGGCGAGCGCGTTGCGGATCGACTCGGGCAATGCGGTCATCGCGGCGGCGGCGCCCGCGGATGAAGCCACGGTTTGCAGGAAACGGCGACGGCTAGTTGATGTCATCGAATATCACCTTCTGCGTAGGGGAAGAATAGCGCGCGTGAGCGTGCCTTGGGGTGTTTCGTGGTCGGTTACGCGTTGCTCTTGCTGATCAGTTGCGAACTAGTTGTTCGCGCTGTCGCCGGGCGCGTAGCGCATGACCGGCGCGACCTGCTGGCTGTCGGCCGCGAGACTGGCCTGCATGTTTTGCGTGATCGCGTCGGTGGCGGTTGCGCCACTTGCCGCGTTGCTCGCCGTGTTGTTCGCCGCGTTGTCCGCGAATGGCGCTGAGGCGTTGGGAGTCGCCACTGCCGCTGCCGCTGCCGCCATTGCGGGTCGTTGCGCCGCGTCGTTCGGCGCAAGGCTCGTGGTCGTCGCGATGCTCGTGGAAGAGGAGTCGTCCGCGCCGCAACCGTTCAACGCTATCGTGGCAAGCACCAGCAATGCGGCGCTCGCGATGCAACTGATTGTTCTCATGTCTGCATCCGGTTCGATGAAAGCGGGTGCAGTCTCCATTCCTTTCAAGAAATAATTGTGAAACGTTTGCGCCCGGCATAACTTTCGATAAATCGTCGGTTGATCGAAAGAAAATGGAAAGTATCGGGAAGGTCAATGTTCATGGCGCTGCCATCTGCGCTATGTTTGCTGCTTTATCGTTCGCGCATGGGCACGATCCAATGACTCGCATCGATTCACCCATCGACATCTCGCAACTCGAAGACGAATGGCTCGAAGCCGACGGCTTCGGCGGCTTTGCTTCGGGCACGCTCGGCATGTTGCGCACGCGCCGCTACCATGCGCTGCTGCTAGCCGCGACGCGCGCGCCGGGCGGGCGCATGGTGCTCGTCAACGGTATCAAGGCGTGGGTCGAGGCGGGCGGCGAGCGCTTCGCGTTGACCATACAACGCTATGGGCCTGACGTGATCTATCCGGATCTGCGCGGCCGCCTTGCCGGCTTCGACACCGCGCCGTGGCCGACGTGGCGCATTCAACTCGGTGCGCACGCGGCGATGATCGCCGACGTGTTCGTCAGCAAAGCGACGTGCGAAACGGTATTGCGCTGGCGGCTCGAAGGCGGCGAACTCGATGCGCCCGTGCTGAAGATCAGACCGCTGCTGTCGGGCCGTGACTATCATGCGCTGCATCACGAGAATCCGGCCTTCAACTTCGGCGTGCAAGTCAGCGCCGATCAATCGTGCGCGAGCTGGCAACCGTATGGCGGACTGCCGGTCGTGCGAGCGGCGACGAACGGTGCCTATACGCATGCGCCCGACTGGTATCGCAACTTCTGCTACGTGCGCGAGCAGGAGCGCGGTCTCGATTGCAGCGAAGATCTCGCGACGCCCGGCGTGTTCAGCTTCGATCTCGCGGAGGGCGACGCCGTGATGATTCTGAGCGCGTCGAGCACGTCCGCCACCGAATGCGCGAACGATAAAGCCCAAACCACCGCCCACGCCGCCCAACTCGCCCACACCGAACAACAACGCCGCGCCGCACTCGGCTCGCGCCTGCAACGCTCGGCCGACGCCTACGTCGTCACGCGCAACGAAGGCCGCACGATCCTCGCGGGCTTTCCGTGGTTCACCGACTGGGGCCGCGACACGTTCATCGCGATGCGCGGCCTGCTGATCGAGTCGAACCGTCTCGACGATGCCGAAGCGATCCTGCTCGAATGGTCCGGCACGCTGTCCGAAGGCATGCTGCCGAACCGCTTCCCCGACTACGGCGACGCGCCCGAATACAACTCGGTCGACGCGTCGCTATGGTTCATCGTCGCGGTTCACGACTATCTGGCGACGCCGCATGCGGGCGCGCAAACGCGCGCGCATCTGCAGCAGGCCGCCGAAACGATCCTGACCGGCTACACGAACGGCACGCGCTTCAACATCGGCGTGTGCGCGGACGACGGCCTGCTGCGCGCCGGCATGCCCGGCGTGCAACTGACGTGGATGGATGCGAAAGTCGGCGACTGGGTCGTCACACCGCGCATCGGCAAGCCGGTCGAAGTGCAGGCGCTGTGGATCAACGCGCTGCGAATCGCGTCAGCATGGAACCCGCAGTGGCGGCAAGCTGCCGAGCGCGCGACGCTCGCGTTTCGCCGGCGCTTCGTCGATCCGGCCACCCAGGCGCTGTTCGATAACGTCGACGTCGATCATGTGCCGGGCACGGTCGACCGCTCGATCCGGCCGAATCAGATCTTCGCGATCGGTGGCCTGCCGTTTCCGCTGCTCGAAGGCGCGGCGGCGCGCGCGGTGGTGGGTCAGGTCGAAGCGCAATTGCTGACGCCGCTCGGCCTGCGCACGCTCGCGCCGTCCGATCCCGCGTATCGCGGCCGCTACGGCGGCGCGCCGCGCGAACGCGACGGCGCCTATCATCAGGGCACCGCGTGGTTGTGGCTGATCGGCCCGTTCGTCGAAGCGTGGCTGCGAGTGAATGGCGCGAGTGCCGATAATCTCGCGCAGGCGAGGGCGCGCTTTCTCGCCCCGCTGTACGCGCATCTCGATCACGCGGGCCTCGATCACCTGTCCGAGATCGCCGCCGGCGACGCGCCGCACGCGCCCGCCGGCACGCCGTTCCAGGCCTGGTCGCTAGGCGAATTGCTGCGCGTCGAAAGTCTGCTTGCCCGGTTCGAGCACAACGGCGCGTAAACCGCGCTACGATGTGGGTCCCACCGCCGGGCCTGTTGCAAGGACGTTTTCATGCCACCGCTGCGCGCTGCCAATCTGCTCGCCACGATCGAAGGTTCCAGGCTGCATTCGCCCGAATGCGGCCACTGGCAGCGCTGGGGGCCGTATCTGAGCGAGCGCCAGTGGGGCACGGTGCGCGAGGACTACAGCGCGAACGGCACCGCCTGGGACTCGTTTCCGCACGACCATGCGCGCAGCCGCGCCTACCGCTGGGGCGAAGACGGCATCGCCGGTTTCGGCGACGACCGGCTCAGCTGGTGCGTGTCGCTCGCGCTGTGGAACCGCAAGGACCCGATCATCAAGGAGCGCCTGTTCGGCCTGACCAACTCGCAGGGCAATCACGGCGAGGACGTCAAGGAGCTGTACTTCTATCTCGACGGCACGCCCACGCATTCCTACATGCGCATGCTGTACAAGTACCCGCATGCGGCTTATCCCTACCAGGACCTGATCGACGAAAACGCGCGCCG
This sequence comes from Paraburkholderia tuberum STM678, assembly GCF_902833905.1. Lineage (GTDB taxonomy): Bacteria > Pseudomonadota > Gammaproteobacteria > Burkholderiales > Burkholderiaceae > Paraburkholderia > Paraburkholderia tuberum. Next base: position 223,675 of record NZ_CADFGP010000002.1, read on the forward strand.
CGGCGGCGATATGCCAGAGTACGAAGTACTCGATACCGGCGTGTTCGACGATCAGCGCTATTTCGAAGTCCAGATCGAATACGCGAAGCACACGCCCGACGACATCGTGATGCGTGTGACGATCGAAAATCGCGCGGACGAAGCGGCGTCGCTCGATGTGCTGCCGCAGATCTGGGCGCGCAACTCGTGGTCGTGGAAAGAGAACAAGGACAAGCCGAAGCTCGTCGCCGGTACCGGTCATGACGGCGCGGTGCGTCTGCTGGGCCATCACCATGTGCACGAACCGATCGTCGTGACCGCGTGGTCGAAGGACGCGCCGCAACTCGCATGGCTGTTCTGCGAGAACGACACCAACGTGAAGCGGCTGTTCGGCATGGACGGCGCGGGCCCGTTCAAGGACGGCTTCAACGACTACCTCGTGCACGGCGACGCGAACGCGATCCGTCACGACGCGGGCACCCGGGCCGCCGCGCATGCGGCGCTCGAGTTCGGGCCGCACGGACGCGCGGTCGTGTATCTGCGCTGGCACCCGCAATCGGCGACCGATGAAGCGCCATTCGATGCCGACGCGTTGATCGCGCGCCGCCGCGCCGAAGCCGACGAATTCTATGGCGCGTTGCAACACGAGATCACCGACCCCGATGCGCGTCTCGTGCAACGTCAGGCGCTCGCCGGCATGCTGTGGTCGAAGCAGTACTACCAGTACGACGTGCAGCGCTGGCTCGACGGCGATCCGCTGCAACCGAGCCCGCCCGCCGCGCGCAAGCACGGCCGCAACACCGACTGGCGGCATCTGTGCAACGCGGACATCGTGTCGATGCCGGACAAGTGGGAGTACCCGTGGTACGCGTCGTGGGACCTCGCGTTTCATGCGGCCGCGTTCGCGCTGATCGATCCGGCGTTTGCCAAGAAGCAGTTGCTGCTGCTCGTGAAGGACCGCTATCAGCACCCGAACGGCCAGTTGCCCGCTTACGAATGGGCGTTGAGCGACGCGAACCCGCCGGTCCATGCATGGGCCGCGTGGCGCGTGTACGAGATCGACCGCGCGCTGACCGGCAAGGCGGACCGCGATTTTCTGGAGCTCATGTTTCACAAGCTGCTGCTGAATTTCTCGTGGTGGGTGAATCGCAAGGACGCCGACGGCCACAATATTTTTCAGGGCGGTTTTCTCGGGCTCGACAACGTCGGCATCTTCGACCGCTCGTCGCCGCTGCCCACCGGCGGCCACATCGACCAGGCCGACGGCACCGCGTGGATGGCCGCGTATGCGCTCGACCTGATGCGTATCGCGCTCGAACTCGCCTACGCGAATCATGTGTTCGTCGATATTGGTGTGAAGTTCTTCGAGCACTTCCTGTACATCGCGGAAGCGGTCAGTTGCGACGACGGCTGCGACACGGGCCTGTGGGACAGCGAGGACGAATTCTTCTACGACAAGCTGCGCCTGCCCGACGGCAGCAGCATGCCGATGCGTGTTCGCTCGATCGTCGGACTGATACCGCTGTTCGCCGTGCACGTGCTCGAGGAGCGTCTGCACGGCGGCTTGCCGAGCTTGCGCGAGCGCCTCGTGTGGTTTCTCGAGCATCGGCCCGATCTCGCGAAGCTGGTGTCGCGCTGGAACGAGCCCGGCAAGGGCAACGCGCTTTTGCTGTCGCTGCTGCGCGGGCATCGGATGAAGGCGTTGTTACGGCGCACGCTCGACGAAAGTGAATTTCTTTCCGATCACGGCGTGCGGGCGTTGTCGCGTTGCCATCGCGATCATCCGTTCGTGTACCAGCACAACGGCAACAGCTTCTGCGTCAAGTATCTGCCGGCCGAATCCGATACCCGTGTGTTCGGCGGCAATTCGAACTGGCGCGGGCCGGTGTGGATGCCGGTCAACTATCTGCTGATCGAATCGCTGTACGAGTTTCATCGCTATTACGGCGATGATTTCCGCGTCGAGTATCCGACCGGGTCGGGCCAGAAGTTCTCGTTGAGCGAAATCGCCGACGAACTCGCGCGCCGCGCGACCACGCTGTTCCTGAAGGACAAAAACGGCGAGCGGCCGGTGATGGGTGCGTATCCGCTGCTGCAGGCGGACCCGCGTTCGCAGGATCTGATCCTGTTCCATGAGTATTTTCATGGCGATAACGGTCGTGGCGTCGGGGCTTCGCATCAGACCGGCTGGACCGGGCTCGTCGCGTTGCTGTTGCAGCCGCGCGCGATGGCGGCATCGGGCAACGTGCCGCTGGCGGGGGAACCGGCGCCGGTGGCCGCGCCCGCACCCGCGCCGATTCCGGTGCCGGCGGCTTCTGCCTCCGCGGTAACGCCGGCGGTGGCGAAAGAACCGGTACCGTCGCTCGCGGCCACGACGACGAAATAAGCACGCCGCGCGCTCACGCGCGAACGCGATTGAACTGTGCGGCAGCGCCCGTGGTCTTTCATGTATTGCCGCGTTCGTTCTATTGGCTTACCGAGGTCCAAGTGAATCCCATGTCGACCACACCGAACCCTTCCGCTTCTCCCGATCAACCCAACGCAACGCCCGCCCTGAGCTGCAAGCTCAGCGCGGACCGGTACGACGCCTTGTCGTCGCCGGCCGGCAAGAAGCCCGCGCCGCCGTGCACGCTCGTGATCTTCGGCGCAGGCGGCGATCTGACCAAACGTCTGTTGATGCCGGCGCTCTACAACCTCGCGGTCGATGGCCTGCTCGACGACAGCATGAAGATCATCGGCGTCAATCACGGCGAGCGCGAAACGCGCGAATGGTGCGACGAACTGCATACCTCGCTGCAGAAGTTCGCCGCCGACAAGGCCAGCACCTTTCACGCCGGCAAGCTCGACGACAACGCGTGGAACTGGGTCGCGCAGCGCCTCGAATACATGGCGGGCGAGTTCGAATCCGACGATACGTTCGCGAAGCTGAAGCAGAAGCTCGATCAGTCGAAAGGCGGTAACGCGATCTTCTACCTCGCGGTCGGCGCGCGTTTTTTCAAACCGATCACCGACCGGCTCGGCAAAGCCGGCCTGCTGAAGGAAGGCGACGGCGCGAACGGCGGCTTTCGGCGTCTCGTGATCGAGAAGCCGTTCGGCACCGATCTCGCATCGGCGCGCGATCTGAACGCGCACATCCTGTCGTATGCGCGGGAGTCGCAGGTGTACCGCATCGATCATTTTCTCGGCAAGGACACCGTGCAGAGCATCCTCGCGGTGCGCTTCGCGAATGCGATGTTCGAGCCGATCTGGCGGCGCGAGTACATCGATTGCGTGCAGATCACGGCGGCGGAAACGATCGGCGTCGAGGGGCGCGGCAGGTTCTACGAGCAGACCGGCGCGTTTCGCGACATGGTGCCGAACCACCTGTTCCAGCTGCTCGGCATCGTCGCGATGGAGCCGCCGAATTCGTTCGAGGCCGAAGCCGTGCGAAACAAGAAGGCCGAGCTGTTCGACGCAATCCAGCCGCTGACGTCCGCCGACGTCGTCTTCGGCCAGTACGAAAAAGGGCCAGCCGGCGTGGGCTATCGCGAGGAGCCCGACGTCGCGCCCGGCAGCACGACGGAAACCTACGCGGCGGCGCGCGTGTTCGTCGAGAACTGGCGCTGGGCCGGCGTGCCGTTCTATCTGCGTACCGGCAAGCGGCTCGCGGTGCGCCGCACCGAGGTTTCGGTGCAGCTGAAGCCGGTGCCGTTCCGCCTGTTCCGCGATACGCCGGTCAACGCATTGACGCCGAACGTGCTGACCATTCGCATCGATCCCGAGCACGGCTCGAGCTTCGATTTCAACGTGAAGGTGCCGGGGCCGGTGATGCAGGTCGGTCCGGTACAGTCGTCGTTCAACTATGGCGACTTCTTTGCGGAAAGCGCGAACGTCGGCTACGAGACGCTGCTGTACGACTGCATGTTTGGCGACGCGACGTTGTTTCAGCGCGCCGACAGCATCGAGACGAGCTGGTGCGCGGTCGACGACGTGCTGCATCCGAGGAGTGGCGGCGCGGTTGCCGTGCGCGGCTATGCGGCCGGCAGCGACGGGCCGGCCGAAGCCGACGCGCTGCTCGCGCGCGATGGCCACGCGTGGCGCCCGTTGCAGCAGAAAGCGCCCGGCGGCAAGTCGTAGCGGCAACTTTGAACCAACCCGCAGACCCGCGTCACAACCGCCTCAACACAATCGGGAGACATCGTGGCAACACGCAACAAGAACGCAATGAAACGGAATGCGCCGACAAGCGGCAGCGAGCACATCCTCGCGATCGATGTCGGCGGCACCGGCCTGAAGGCCGCGATCATCGACGCCGACGGGCAGATGAAAACCGAGCGCGTGCGCGTTGCGACGCCGCATCCGTGCACGCCGGATCAACTGGTGGACGCGCTCGCGCAACTCGTGGCTCCGCTCATCGAGCAGGTGCGGCCCGTCCGTATCTCGATCGGGTTTCCGGGTGTCGTGCGCAACAACCGCATTCTGACCGCGCCGCACTTCGGCATCGAAGGATGGCACGACATTGCGCTCGCGGATTCGCTCGCGCAGCGCCTGGGCGGACTGCCGGTGCGGATGATCAACGACGCCGAAATGCAAGGCTTCGCGGCGATCGAAGGCCACGGCCTCGAATTCGTGCTGACGCTCGGCACCGGCGCCGGCACCGCGATGTTTCGCGATGGCGAACTGATGCCGCATCTGGAGCTCGCGCATCATCCGGTCAGCAAGAAGGGCGTGGCGTACGACGAATACATCGGCGAGGCCGCGCGCGAGCAGATCGGCAACAAGCGCTGGAGCCGGCGTGTCGAGAAGGTGATCGGCATTCTCGAGTCACTGGTCAATTACGACAAGCTGTGGATCGGCGGCGGCAACGCGGCGCGCATCAAGTTTTCGCTGCCGGCGAACGTGGCGACCGTATCGAACGACGCGGGGATCGAGGGCGGCGCGAAATTGTGGCATCCGCTGTCGGTGTGCGAGACGCGACAGTATCCCGAGGCGACGCAGAAGACGGGGCGGTTCAAGCCGAAGTGAGGGGGGTGGATTGCCGCTGCCATCAAGTATCCAGTGCTGCGGCTCCACGTCCAAGGGTTCATATCAACCCCTCAACGATTGCCAAGGCGATCCGTGCCCGAGCACCGGTCAGCGCTTCGACGCTGGACGTGCTCATAACTACTTCGGCTTTGCTGGCAACGGATTATCTTGCCGGTAAGTGCGCCTGGGGTTAATGACCAAACGCTTGACCTGTGCGTCCAATTCCTTACTGTGATACAGGTCCAGACACTTCAGGAAATCGAAACGGACACCTTCAGTTTCCGATTCAACCAGCGGGTTTTGATAATTTCGCGCCAAATAATTGTCCACCAAGGTTTTGATCGCGTCTGCCCCCGGCGTCAGACTACTTGTCGTGTTATCTGAATCTTATAGACATGGTCCGGGGGCGGTAAAATCAGGGTGAATGAAAGCCTACTCAGCAGAAAGAAAAGAAGCGCTGGTGCGTCGCATGATGCCGCCGGAAAACGCGTTGGTCTCAGCGCTGGCCAGAGAAACGGGGATTACCGAACAGACGTTGTACACGTGGCGCCGACAGGCGAAAGGACAAGGGCTGGCCGTGCCGGGCGATGGGAAGAATCCCGAGGGATGGTCTTCGGAAGACAAGTTTGCAGTAGTGCTGGAAGCCGCCCCGCTCAACGCAGCGGAGCTGGCCGAGTACTGCCGGCGCAAAGGACTCTATCCCGAACAGATCGCGGCGTGGCGAGCGGCCTGCCAGGCAGCCAACGCGAATGCCACCGAGCAGGCACGCGAGCAGCGCCACCAGTCGAAAGACGACAAGCAGCGCATCCGGCAGCTCGAGAAGGAATTGCAGCGCAAGGAGAAGGCGCTAGCGGAAGCGGCGGCGCTGCTGATTCTGAGAAAAAAAGTCCAGGCGATCTGGGGAGACAAAGAGGACGATTGATCAACGTCCCGGATCGCCTGTTATGTATATCGTTGATACGCGAGGCGGCGCAGTCAGGCTGCCGGCTGGAGAAGGCTTGCGACGAGTTGGGCGTGAGCCTGCGCACGTTTCAGCGCTGGGTCGGTGACGGTGACACGGTACGTGCTGATGGTCGTACCACGACCGAACGGCCGCCGCCGGGCAACCAGTTGAGTGAGGCTGAACGGCAACAGATTCTTGAGGTAGCCAATAGTGCGGAGTTTGCCAGTCTGCCGCCCAGCCAGATCGTGCCGAGGCTGGCCGATCGCGGCGTGTATGTCGCATCGGAATCGAGCTTTTACCGCGTGCTGCGCAGCGCCTCGCAGCAGCACCATCGTGGTCGTGCGCGCAAGCCCTCGACCCGGGTAGTGACCAGTCATTGCGCGACGGCGCCCAATCAGGTCTGGTCGTGGGACATCACCTGGGTACCTGCGGCGGTCAAAGGACAGTATTACTACTGGTACATGATGCTGGACGTGTTCAGCCGCAAGATTGTCGGTCACGAAGTGCATGAGGCCGAATCGGCAGAACTGGCCGCGTTGCTGATGCGGCGTGCCAGTCTGGCAGAGGGCCTGGCAGGACGTCCCCTGGTGCTGCACTCGGATAATGGCAGCCCGATGAAAGGTGCGACGATGCTTGCCACCCTGGAGAACCTGGGGGTCGTGGCCTCGTTTAGCCGACCACGCGTGAGTAACGACAACCCGTACGCAGAGTCGCTGTTCCGGACCTGCAAGTATCGGCCCGATACCCGCGCAAGCCGTTCGGCAGCGTTGACGAGGCGCGGGCCTGGACGCAGCAGTTCGTGCGCTGGTACAACCATGAGCACAAACACAGCGGCCTGAAATTCGTCACGCCGGCCCAGTGTCATAACGGCGTGGCGAATGCAGTTCTTGCGCAACGTGAGATCGTTTATGCGGAGGCCAGGCAGCGCAATCCACGGCGTTGGTCCCGATCGACGCGCAACTGGAAATTGAAGGATGAAGTCTGGCTCAATCCGGAGCGCATGCAACCGGAAGAACTAAAGCAGTGCGCATGAGGTGACGCGACAAGTACGTTGACAACCGCCGGTGGTGGACATCTGGAGCGACCACCGGATTCCTCCAGGGGGGAGATCGAGGCGCACATTAGCGCTGAACTTGACGCGGCCGATCTGATCATGCTCGTGGTCAGTTCAGACTTCATGAACTCGGATTACTGCTATGGCATCGAGATGCAGCGTGCCATGGAGCGTCATCAAGCAGGTTCAGCGATCGTTGTGCCGATAATCGTACGTCCTTGTGACTGGACATCATCGTTGCTTGGCGGACTCAAGGCACTACCAAAAGATGCCAAGCCGGTAGTCAAATGGCCAACCCTTGGCGATGCGTTCGTCGATATCGTTCAGTCGCTACGCAAGTTGCTCGCCGCGAAGAACGGAGGCACAACGCGACCTGTTTCCAGCTCTCCTGTACGGCAGTCGTCTGATCAGGTAGCTACTGTCGCGCCGCCGCGCCCGCGATCCGGCTCGCTGTCCTTACCGCGAGAGTTCCGCGATATTGACCGCGACAACTTTCTCATGGAGGCCTTCGGCTACATTGCCGTTTTTTTTGAGAATTCGCTGGAGGAGTTAGCTCCGCGTAACCCCGGATATGAAGGCCGGTTCCGTCGCACGTCGGAGACGGGATTTACCGGAACCATCTATCGAGATGGCAAACGGGTGGCGGGCTGCTACATTCGGATCACGCACTCCTACGGATCACGAGGTCAGATCGGCTATTCCGGAAACGGTAACCCTCAGGACAACAGTTTCAACGAAATCTTAAGCGTCGAAACCGATGAACAGTCGATGTACCTGAAGGGGATGATGACAAACCGGTCGGGCCGTGAGCAGAAGCTCACGCATGAGGGAGTCGCCGAACAGCTATGGCAGCTTTTCATAGAAGGGTTAGATAGGATACGCCTATCTAACCCGTTCTATGGAGATAACGTCAAGTCTGGTGTATGGGCCGTTGATAGCCGGCGACGTCAAGCGGCGAGTTTCTGCTGACCCGGTTGATCGTCTTGCACCGGTTCGCCGTCCCTGGAGGCAATACCCTCCAGCAACAGCTTGATCTGTTCGGGGCCGTTAATGCGGCGCCAGGTTTTCTCGGCTTCCTCGATCAGCTTGAATGCCAGGCCGAGGAAGGTTGGTCACGACACGCAGTTGCGCGTCCGCGTAGTGCGGTGACGCACGGTCGCGAACGTCGATTCGATCGCATTCGTGGTGCGCAAATGCTGCCAGTGCTCGGCCGGGAAGTCGTAAAACGCCAGCAGGCTCTCACGGTCCTTCTTCAGAGTTTCGGTCGCCTTCGGATATTTCGCCGCGTAGACCGTTACGAAACGATCGAACGCAGCGTACGCGTCCGCACGCGTAGCGGCCATCCAGATCGCCTGCAGGTCTGCCTTCGCGCGTCCCTGTTGCGACTTCGGCAGCGCGTTGAGCACGTTGCCCATCTTGTGGAACCAGCAGCGCTGGCCGCGTGTCGCAGGAAACACTTCTTCCAGCGCAGCCCAGAAGCCCATCGCCCCATCGCCGACTGCCAGCAGCGGACCGGCCTGCAAGCCGCGCGCCTTCAGCTCCAGTAGCAGCTCCTGCCAGGACGCCTTCGACTCGCGATACAGTGCGGCGACTACAGCAGCCATCAAGGCCCTAGCGCCTCCCCATGAGCGGGCGAACCCCGAAACATGGGCGAGGACCAACGACACGATTACAACGCGCGCACTTCGCGACGGGCTTGACTACGCCGCGGGAAAGCCAGCGCGAAACGGGTAGTTTGTGGCGACTGCTGTACAAAGGAGGTCGGCGGCCTTGCCATTACAACAGTGTGGCGGAGTGGCCCTGCTTCGTCAGGAGGGACACGGCCTTCCTGTCGAAAGAGATGAACCTTTCCCCGCCGAGAAATCGGCCATCCCAGGCAATGATGCCATCGGCAAAATCGCCACCCGCCTCAAGCAAGGCAAGGCCCGCTTCGGCGGCTGGCCGGTTAGCGACAACATTACGCGTATCCAGCAGCGCGCGGATCGCTACTGCGATATCAGGCTTCGCTACCTTGTATGCGCTACGCAGGACCCAGACCAACTCGCTCAATGTCTGCAGGCTCACCGCCACCATGTCGGCCGTGTCCAGTAGCGCAGTGGCCTTGTCTGCCTGCTCTTCATCATCGGCGACGATGGCACGCAAAAGGACGTTCGTATCAACGGCTATCTTCATGCCTTACCCGCCCCCGCCTTCGCGCCGGCTTTGGCGATTGCCTCGTCAATCTCCTCGATGGTCAATCTCGCACCGCTTGTCTTCCCCCTCAGGACGCCCCGCAACTGGTGAAAGGACCCACCGGCCCGCGCGGCCCTGAGCTCGGCCCGGCCGTCAGGCAGCAGATCTACCTCAATCCTCTCTCCCGGCTGGATACCCAGATGCTGGAGAACTTCCTTCCGGAACGTCACCTGGCCGCGGGATGTGACAGTTAGCGTGCTCATATCGACTCCATCAGATATCGCCATTGTAATGCAAATTTGCATTATTCGCATGGGCGGTGTTGATCGCCCATGTGTCGGCCCAATCTTGCTCTTGCAAGGCACCGACTTTGTCGATACTGTATAAAAATACAGTATCCGAGGGAAGCCATCATGGAGCACCAGATCAGGATCTACACGGAGAGGGACCGGCAGGTACTTGAATGGTTGCGCCAGCGCGTGGGAGACGCAGCGGTGGCACGAGCCGTCGAGCAATGTGGAGGCACCGTGAAGCCATAATGCCGTTGTTCCCGCGTACTTCAAGGGACGAATCTATGTCGATCTGTCAGAGCCCGGGCGTTTTGAAGAGGAATACGAACGACTGATTCGATGGGTGTATGACCAGCCACTCTATGTGAAACCACCTCGGGGGAAAAAGCCGGCTTTTCTGTCCGAAACAACGGCTCTTAGGGTATGCAACCGCTCGGCGAATGAAGCGGGCTCTGGAGGCGTTGCGCGAGGGAAAGGCGGTCGCCTCTTCCGCGCTTGAGGATTACCTTTCGAGCGCCGCGGCCGACTTTGAGGGACTACGTATCGTCAAACAAACCGGTATGGAGTTTGACGATCAGGTGGTGACATCCTTAGAGGCCTTCCTGCCGGTCCGGGACGAACTGCTCGAAGTCATCCAGGCGGTTGCCCGGTATCAGCCAAGCGATGAGAATCTTCGAAAGATCCATCGGTTCTTTGAAGAACTCCTCGCATACTACGCACCGCCACCGACCGTGATGCAGTGGACGGATACGGACTTCGACAATTTTGTCTTTATATCGTACGAACTCTTCCTGCACACGTTGGCAATCTTCATCGACGCGGAACGGTTCGAGCAGGCGCGCAGCCTGATCGCAACGGATTTTTATGTGGGACGGAACCGAGGCTTTGGGAATCGATCGATGGTTGCGTCAAACTCGTTCGACGGCGAATTGAAGTCGCTCCAAATGCGAAACAGTCGTCTAAAGTTGGGGAGGCAGTCGGTTCAGGCAGATCTGCTGCGTGAGCGGTGCAAGTCCGGCCTGGTCCGGTTTGAATCGTTGGCGCAGGCTGACATCGTTTTATATATCTATTTCAAGCGGCAACCCGATTCGTGGTGGTATCCGCAGACAAGCTTTTTTCTTGGTTGGTCAGTAAAAAGTGTGGGTGGATGCCGGTGAGATTCTCGCGCCGCTTGAGCAGGCACCAGCGGGATTTCTTGAGCACCGGCTCGTAGCCGTCGCGAGTCATGCGCCGGGCCTCGTCGGCACGAACTTCGTCGATGGCCTTGTTCATCCTGGCGACGATGTGAAAGCGGTCGAGGATATTCAGAGCGTTCGGGCAATGACGCGCGGTCATCTCCAGGTAGGGTTGCCACATGTCCGAGCACACGAATTCGACCTTCTCACATAGCGGCTTTCCGATCATGGCAAAGAACTTCGCGAAACTCTCTTTCGTGCGCTCTTGTCCGACCCAGAGCAGTCGCGTAACCTGCTTGAATCCGGAATCGGAAAAAGTGAAATGCGGATCGGAAATCAGCGCTGAGATTGCGCCGGCTACTCGAGTCAGGACGTGGAGGTCGACAGTATCGGGGTCGATTTGCATCGCTTTGAGCGAATCGGCCCTAAAGTTTTGCAAGACACCGTAGTTGGCGTCGAGATTATGCAGAAGAACGAAGAGTTCACGCGCTGCCAACTCCACCTGACGAGAATAAGCCAAGTGTTCGAATCGCTCCAGATTGAATTCCATACTTCTTCCCTATAAGCGAAAAACTGAGTAACGCGCGCCATTCGCTTTGTGGCGCGCCGAAGGCGTCAAGTTGGTAGCTGATGTGTCAGTACACACGCGCTGCACCGGATGCGCTCTACGAAGTTAAGCGTGACGCCGCGCTTCTTCTACTCCGGATGACAATGCCCGGAGAACGGTGCGTCTCGCTCGCTCTCGGCACACCGCAGGAATCGCTTAGCCGCGTGCCACAAATACAGCATGAAATGCAGGGGTCTGTGCAACCGCAGAAGTTGCGCGGCCGCGACTTTTTTTGACATCGCATATTGGTCCCAGAACATTTAACCTATGCGGGAGCCATACAGGTGTCGGCCGAAGCGGCTAGTAGCCGTCGCCACACATCGAGCACGCAGGGTGCAAAAAGGAAAATCATGATTGCTGGAGCCGACAAAAGGCCCAAACGTTACGCACCCCGCTGGCGCAATCCAGTCATCGTGGTCAGTTCGGTTAATGTACTGTTCACCGCGCATGCTTTGAATAGTAAAATTTCTATACTTATCCGTATGCTACGATGGACTAGGTCGGCACCTCTTGATGCCTAGTTCGGCGAGCGGTATTGTCAACTTGTTGAAGGGCGCGCAGGCGACATCACTCAACATAAGGATCACCAATTTATGCGGCAACGCGATCCAGCATCGGATTGCCCGTTACCGTTTCCCACGCCTTGAACGCATGCTTGCGGGCCTGCCGTTTCTGTTGCGCGTTCGCGTTGTAGCGGCAGTGCATGAACAGGTTGCTTACCTGAGCATGGACCGACGTGAATCGTTGTAGATGGCGCGCCGACTTGAAGCGGCGCATCACCTTCTGGCGCACGCGTGTGGGCTGGTGGGAATTCTCCGCCCGGTTGTTCAGTCCTTTGTGTTGCCGATGCTCGACGTTCAGGCCCAGTTCGTTGTTCGCCGCCGCGTAGCTGCGCAGCTTGTCCGTGACGATCACGCGTGGGCAGCCGTGGCGCCTGAGCAGCTTGCGCACGCCCCGAAGGAAGTCCCCTTGGGGGATCAGCCGTTTGGCCGCCGCCTTGTCGCGGCGGCTCTGCACCAGCACATCGAGCACTGCGCCGTGTTGATCGACAGCCCGCCACAGCCAATGCTTCCTGCCGTGGATCGTCACGACCAGGTAAGTAGGCCCGGGGGATTTCACCCCGAGCCTCTCGCAGAACCGTGCGTAAACCTCTCGATTTACACGGCTCCCGTTATCCAACCTTTACCCCCAGAAACTGCCAGTGCACAAACTGTCGCGGGTACGCCTTCCTCATCTTGTGCAACCACTCGTCGCTACGCCGCTTATGCCGTCGTAGTGTTTTGTACTTGCACCGGGCCCAGCGTGCGAGCTTGCGGTCCAGATACCGACCGAGCCCCTGCATGGCCGTCCGATAGAAAGCCCCGTAATAGTTCCACCAACCACGTATCGTGGGATTGCATTGATCGGCCAGTTCGACCAGTGACCTGAACGTCTGACGAGGTAGCCGCCACCCCCGCACTGTCTGTCTCATCCGTTTCAGGGCATCACGACTCACGCCGGGCAGAAAGCTCGTTGAGAGCTGCCCAGACCTGGTCATCACCCTTCGCGAACGAAACAGGAAACCCAGAAATGTGAAGGTCACATTCGGGTAGGCTTGAGTACGGCTTCGGTCCCTGCAATACACGATGCCTGACTTTTCGGGATGCATCTCCAACCCGCATTCCGCCAGCCGCGAGGCAATGGCATGCATGACCTCCTGCGCCTGCGCCTCACTGCGGCAGTGGACCACCGCATCATCGGCATAACGCGCAAAGGGACATTGCGGGAGGTGTCGCTGCATCCATGTGTCAAGCGCATAGTGCATGAACAGATTCATCAGCATCGGGCTGACCACTCCGCCCTGGGGTGTACCGCGCACCCGTGGCAGTCTCGCTCCGGCCGCAGTCTCGAACGGCGCAGTCAGCCACCGCTCGATATACAGCAGGATCCAGTCCACCTTGATGTGCCTACGCACCGCCTTGAGCAGGAGGCCATGATCAATCTGATCGAATGCCGCCTTGATGTCAAACTCAACAACCCAGTCGTATTTCCAGCAGCGCTCACGCGTTACCGCAACCGCCTGTTTCGCCGATCTCCCAGGCCGGTACCCATAAGAATCTTCATGGAATATCGGCTCAAGTATCGGCTCGATCATGAGCTTGACAACCGTCTGGGCCACTCGATCTGACACGGTGGGCACGCCCAGCTTTCTGGTACCACCCTTGGCTTTCGGTATCTCAACCTGCTTCACCGGTGGCGGGAAATACGAGCCGACGACATCCGGTTCCACAACTTGTACAGATTGCCCGACAGGTGCTGCTCGAACATGGCGATCGTTTCATCGTCCACGCCTGCAGCACCCCGGTTGGCCCTCACCAGCTGATACGCTTCCCACACCGTGCGCTTCGCAATGCAATACGGTTTCGTTGAGGTCATGTCACTCATCCCCACCATGCAGGTTGGTGACCTTCGTCAACCGGATAACGCCACCCCTTCGCTCCACCCTCATTACAAGGGCTTCAGCACTACTACGGGCAGCTCCGCCCCTCGTTGCGGCATCGGTATTCTTCCTTATGGTGTCTGCCATTTGTCATTTCCCTTTGCATCCGCAACAAGGTTCTCACGTTCCGTACTGAAGCCTGTGTTGAGCTCATGCCACCTTTACGCCGACTGCCATCAGGTCCGTAAGCAGGTCTCGTCCTGACTGATCCTGGAGCGACGAAGCGGCTCCAGTTTTGACAGCGCTTTAACACCTTAACGACGCGTCATCGAACGGTTTGCTTTCGCTCATCTTCTCAACACGTACCTGCCACCCTGATGGATGACTTTTCCGCGGTCGCTCACCACCACGCCTTTTGAACGCAGCAGCACCGGGCGGTTTGGAGCCTGCTCCTGCAAGCCGACTCCGGGAGGCCAACTCCCATCTTCAGTACAGCACCACAAGCTTTCGCTTGTGTTCGTGACACACCCTCATCCAGGTGCCACTTGTCGCCGCGACCCGGCGCTGTCGAACGAATACGCTTCGCGACCGCCAGACCGAACTTCGTCGCCCAGCACCGCACCGTTTCGTACGTAAGCTCGATTCCCCGTGCCGCCAGCATCTCCTCAACCATGCGCAGGCTGAGCGGGAACCGGTAGTACAGCCACACCGCGTAGCTGATGATGTCCGGCGGAAATCGATAGCCCTTGAACGAAATCGGCGCCTCGGCCGACAGCAAAACGGAAACGGAAGCTTTCTTCATGCCCCATTATATTCGTCGACCCCGGCGCCAACTTGACAATACCCTCCACGCGTTGCCGTGTTTATTGTGGTGCGTCACCTTCCCGATGCACCGGCTGCGTCTGCTTCAGGCTTTTCGCGAGGCGCGAGGCCTGCAGATAGCCGGGATTCGCGGGCCGCTTCAGATAACGCCCGGCTCCGCGCCGCGCGCGCAGGTCGCCGTCCGCCCACACGAGTTCGCCTTGTGAGACGGTGTGTGTCGGCACGCCGCGAACCGTCATCCCTTCGAACACGTTGAAGTCCACGTTCTGATGATGCGTCTTGACCGATATCGCGCGCGTGGCCTCGGGATCCCAGACGACGAGATCGGCGTCGGCACCCACGGCCACCGTGCCCTTGCGCGGGTACAGGTTGAAGATTTGCGCCGCATTGGTGGAGGTGACGCGCACAAATTCGTTCGGCGTGAGCCGGCCGGTGTTCACACCTTGATCCCACAACACCGCCATGCGATCTTCCACGCCGCCGCAACCATTCGGAATTCTCGTGAAATCATGGCGGCCCATGGCTTTCTGCGAAGCGCAGAACACGCAGTGGTCGGTTGCGGTGGTGTGCAGCAGGCCGCCCTGAAGCCCGCGCCAGAGCGCGTCGCGATGCTCCTGGGTACGGAACGGCGGACTCATCACGTGGGCGGCGGCGCGCGTCCAGTCCGGGTCGCGATAGACCGACTCATCGATCACGAGATGCCCCGCGAGCACTTCGCCGAATACGCGCTGCCCTTCGCCGCGTGCGCGCGCGATCGCCTCGAGCGCGTCTTTCGCCGAGACATGCACGATGTACACCGGCACGCCGAGCACCTGCGCGATGCGGATAGCGCGATTCGCTGCCTCGCCTTCGACTTCGGGTGGCCGTGAAAGCGGATGCGCCTCGGGCCCCGTGAAACCGCGCGCAAGCAACTGGCGTTGCAACTGGAATACGAGCTCGCCGTTTTCCGCATGCACGGTAGGCAGCGCGCCCAGTTCGAGTGAGCGCGCAAAGCTGTTCACGAGAATCTCGTCGTCGGCCATGATGGCGTTCTTGTAGGCCATGAAGTGCTTGAAGCTCGATACGCCATGCTCGTTCACGAGGAGCCCCATGTCCCGATACACGCTTTCATCCCACCACGTCACCGCCACGTGAAAGCCATAGTCGGAAGCGGCTTTCTCTGCCCAGCCGCGCCACTCGCGAAAGGCGTCCATCAGCGGTTGCTTCGGGTTAGGGATGACGAAGTCGATGATCGATGTCGTGCCGCCCGCAAGCCCCGCCGCCGTGCCCGTGTAGAAGTCGTCGCTGGCGGTCGTGCCCATGAAGGGCAGCTCCATATGCGTGTGCGGATCGATGCCGCCAGGCATCACATATTGGCCACCGGCGTCGACCACGGTCGCGCCCGCAGGCGCGTCGAGGTTCTCGCCAACGCTCTGGATCACGCCGTTTTCGCAGAGCACGTCCGCACGCCAGCTCTTGTCTGCATTGACGACGGTGCCGCCTCGAATCAGGATCGCCATGATGCCAAGTCTCCTTCAGTTGAACATTCACGCTTGAAACGCTCACGCGCTCGCAACACGTGGGCGCCGGCTCTTGCCGAGCTTCATCATCACGCCATAGACGAGCGCCGCAATGGCGAGCCCCACGAACCACGCATAGGTGTAAATGCTTTTGAACGCATCGGGCACGGCGGCAAACGCATTCGGGAACGCGACATTGAGAAAGCCCGGCAGGTTCGGCAGCACGCCTGCGATCAGCGCGATCACGGCAGCCGGATTCCAGCCGTTCGAGTAGGCGTATTCGCCGTTTTCCTCGAACAGCTGGGCCGTGTCGAGGCGTGTGCTGCGAACGAGAAAGTAGTCGACCATCAGGATACCGGCCACAGGCCCAAGCAGCGCCGAATAACCGACGAGCCACGTGAAGATGTAGCCCTGGGTGGTGGCAAGGATCTTCCACGGCATCATCACGATGGCGATACCCGCGGTGATGAGACCGCCCGTCTTGTACGAGATGCCCTTGGGCCAGAGGCTCGAGAAGTCGTAAGCTGGCCCGACGAGATTCGCGGCGAGATTGCAGCACATCGTGTCCAGTGTGAGGATGATGAGCGCGATGCCCACACCGACGCCCTCCATGCGACTCGTGAGGTCGATCGGGTCCCAGATCGCCCTTCCGTAAATCACAACCGTTGCCGAGGTCACGACCACGGAGACCACCGAGAGCAACGCCATCGGAATGGGCAGGCCGATGGCCTGGCCCACGAACTGGTCTTTTTGCGTTTTTGCGAAACGCGTGAAGTCGGGAATGTTGAGCGCGAGCGTGGCCCAGAAGCCCACCATGGCCGTGAGGCTCGGCCAGAACGTCGCCCAGAAGAGGCCCGCCTTCTTGCCGCCGGCGGCGAACTGTGACGGTTGCGACAGCATCGAGCCCACGCCGCCTGCCTTCGAACATGCCCACCACACGAGCACTGCGCACATCACCACCTTGATGGGCGCGGACCAGCTTTCGAGCCAGCGGATCGAATCGGTGCCGTGCAGGATGAAGTACAGCTGGAACACCCAGAAGACGAGGAAACAGCTAGCCTGTCCGATCGAAATGCCGAGCCACGGCAGTGCGTCGCCCACCAGCGCGTTGTGCGTGAGGATGTTGACGAGCGTGTAGATGGCGCTGCCGCCAAGCCATGATTGAATGCCGTACCAGCCGCACGCCACGACGGCGCGCAGCATGGCTGGCAGCTTGGCGCCCTGGGTGCCGAACGACGCTCGCACGAGCACCGCATAAGGAATGCCGTACTTCGTACCCGCATGACCGATCAGCAGCATCGGCATGAGCACGATCAGATTGCCGAGCAGCACGGTTAGCACGGCCTGCCATGGCGCCATGCCCTGCTCGGTGAGGCCGGCGGCGAGCATGTAGGAGGCGATGTTCATCACCATGCCTACCCAAAGTGCCGCGAAGTGATACCAGCGCCATGTGCGCTGCGCAACGCCGGTGGGCGCGAGATCATCGTTGTATAGCTCGCTTTCGGCGCGGCGCGCATTGGCGTCAACTGCAAAGGGCTGGCTCATGAGGTGGGTTCTCCGTGCTTGTCGTGGGTCCGGCTCGATCCGGCTTCGAAATGTCAGGCGGCTTTCGGGTCGGCGACACGCGCCGGGTTGTTCGGGTGCGTGGTCCAGTTCTCGTAGCGCTCGCCCGAATCGACACGCTCCATCGTGATGCATTGATCGACCGGGCAAACATGCATGCATAGATTGCACCCGACGCAGTTCGCATCGACCACCTCGAAGTGGCGCTTGCCGTCGCGCGTGGCGGTGATCGCCTGATGCGAGGTGTCTTCGCAGGCGATATGGCAGAGCCCGCACTCGATGCAGCGGTCCTGATCGATACGCGCCTTGATGTCGTAGCTGAGGTTCAGGTATTGCCAGTCGGTGACGTTCGGCACGGCGCGGCCGCGAATCGCGTCGAGGCTCGCGTACCCTTTGTCGTCCATCCAGTTGGAAAGGCCGTCGATCATGTCGCTGACGATCCGGAAACCGTAGTGCATCGCCGCGGTGCATACTTGCACGCTGCCCGCTCCCAGCACGATGAATTCCGCGGCGTCGCGCCAGTCGGAAATGCCCCCGATGCCAGAGATGGGCAAGCCTTGCGTTTGCGGGTCGCGCGCAATCTCCGCGACCATGTGCAGTGCAACGGGCTTCGCGGCAGGACCGCAATAGCCGCCATGCGTGCCCTTGCCGTCCACGGTGGGCAGCGGCGCCATGACGTCGAGATCGACACCGACGATCGAGTTGATGGTATTGATGAGCGAGACGCCGTCCGCACCACCCTTCATCGCCGCGCGCGCGCCGTGACGAATGTCGGTGACGTTCGGTGTGAGTTTCACGAGGCAAGGCAAGCGCGTGCCTTCCTTCACCCAGCGCGTGACCATTTCGATGTACTCGGGCACCTGACCCACCGCCGCGCCCATGCCGCGCTCGCTCATGCCGTGCGGACAGCCGAAATTCAGCTCCACAGCGTCCGCGCCAGTGTCTTCCACCTGAGGCAGAATCCACTTCCAGTCGTGCTCGTTGCAAGGGACCATCAGCGAGACGATGAGCGCCCGGTCGGGCCAGTCCCGCTTCACCTGCGCGATTTCCTTTAGGTTCACGTCGAGCGGCCGGTCGGTGATGAGCTCGATGTTGTTCAGACCCGCCATGCGCTGGCCGCGCCAGGTGGTGGCGCCATAGCGCGAGCTTACGTTCACCACGTGCGGGTCGAGCCCGAGCGTCTTCCAGACCACGCCGCCCCAACCCGCCTCGAAGGCGCGATTGACGTTGTAGGCCTTGTCGGTGGGCGGCGCGGAAGCGAGCCAGAACGGGTTGGGCGATTGAATGCCGGCAATCGTGCAGCGCAAGTCGGCCATGATGCGACTCCTTCGTTTTATCTGGATTCGGTGTAGCTATCACGCGGCTCGGGCGGCCCTGGCGGACTGATTCGCAAGGAAGCGGTCGATCGCATGCGCGGCAAGCTTGCCGTCCTGCACGGCCTGGACGGTCAGATCGGTGGCGCCGTGGCCGGCACAGTCGCCGCCTGCGAAAACGCCCGCAAGGGACGTGGCGCCGTTCGCATCCACCGCGACGCGCCCGCCTTCCTCGGTGAGTTGCAACCCGTCGAGGCCTTCGGGTAACAGCGTTTGGCCAATTGCCTTCAGCACCATATCGGCCTCCACGCGCACGATCTCCCCAGTGCCGCGCAATGCGCCGCTCATATCGAGCCCGGTGCGCTCGAATTCCACGGCCCGCACCTGCGTGTCGCCGACGAATCGCAGCGGCTTCATCCACTCGGCCAACGTCACACCCTGGCTACGCGCGAATTCCAGTTCGGCCCAGGTGGCGCTCATCTGCGCCGCGCCGCGACGATAGGCGAGCGTCACTTGCTCCGCGCCCAGCTTGCGGCTTTGCACGGCGGCGTCGATTGCCGTATTGCCGCCTCCGAGCACCACCACCTTGCGACCGACGGGCACGCTGGCCAGATCGTCGGCCTCGCGCACGCGCGCGATGAAATCCACGGCATCGAGCACGCCGTCGAGCAGTTCGCCTTCGATGGAGAGCGTATGCGTGCCGCCAAGGCCCACGCCGATGAACACCGCGTCATACGCCGCGCGTAACTCCGCAAGCATCACGTCATGCCCCAGTCGCTGGCCTTGGCGCAGTTCTATCCCGCCAACGGAAAGAAGCCACCGCACTTCGCGCTGCGCGTAGTCGTCGACGGTCTTGTACGCGGCTATGCCGTACTCGTTCAGGCCGCCCGGATATTCGCGCGCGTCGAAGACGCTCACGCGATGCCCGGCAAGCGCGAGCGTGTGCGCGCAGGCGAGACCCGCGGGACCCGCGCCGACCACGGCAACATGACGGCCTGTCTCGCTGGCGCGCTTGAAGAGCGCAGGGGCACCGGCGGCTTCGCGGGCCATCTGGAAGTCCGTGGCATGACGTTGCAGCGCGCCGATCTGAACGGGCTCGCCATCCTGATGATTTCTCACGCAGGCGCCTTCGCAGAGAATCTCGGTCGGGCACACGCGTGCGCACATGCCGCCCAGCGGGTTCGCGCTGAGGATATCGCGCGCCGCGCCCTTGAGATTGCCGTTGCCGATCTTGCGAATGAAACCGGGAATGTCGATGCCCGTGGGGCACGCGTTCACGCAAGGCGCGTCGTAACAGTAATGACAGCGGTCGGTGGCGATCACGGCCGCATTCGCGGAAAGCGGCGGCGCGACGTCGGCGAAATTGCAGCCCAGTTGCTCGGCACTGAGACGGCCTGGCGCGATGCCGTTGGCGGCATTCGAGGTGGTCTGGGACATCCGGATGCTCCTTGCGAGGCAAAACACGGGTCCGCCGGCCGCGTGCGTGACGTGCGCGGCCGGTAGGTGGGGAATCGTTGGAAAGACAGCGCGGCGCTGAGACCGCTTGCGTTCGATCGAGATTGCGTCAGCCGGGCTCGCTCGCGCGTTCGAGCATGGCGTGCAGCAACACGTTCGCGCCGGCTTCGATCCATTCGATCGTGGCGTCCTCGACTTCGTTGTGGCTGATGCCGTCGATGCACGGTACGAACACCATCGAGGTCGGCGCGACCGTAGCGAGATAGCACGCGTCGTGACCAGCGCCCGAAACGATGTCGCGATTCGAATAGCCGAAGCGCTCGGCCGCCGCGCGCACGGACTTCACGCACGCCTCGTCGAACGGCACGGGCGCGTAGTAGAAAATCTGCTCGACGTCGGCTTCGAGCTTGCCCTGTTCCGCGATCTTCGCGATGCCTTCGCGCAGCTCGGCGTTCATCTGCGCCAGCACCTCGTCCTGCGGATGGCGAAAATCGATGGTGAAGAACACGCGGCCCGGAATCACGTTGCGCGAATTCGGATGCACCTGCATCATGCCGACCGTCGCGCACGCGAGCGGCGCATGACGCAGGCCGATTTCGTTGACGAGCTGCACGACGCGCGAGGCGCCCAGCAGCGCGTCGCGGCGGCGCGGCATGGGCGTAGGCCCTGCGTGCGCCTCCTGGCCTGTGAGCACGACTTCGTACCAGCGCTGACCTTGCGCGTCGGTGACCACGCCGATCGTCCTGTTTTCGGCCTCGAGTATTGGCCCCTGTTCGATGTGCAGTTCGAACGCCGCGTGAATCTTGCGGCCGCCGCACGGCAACGCGCCCGCGTAGCCGATGCGCTGCAATTCCTCGCCGATGGTCTTGCCGTCGACGTCCTTGCGCGAGAGTCCGTACTCGAGCGCAAACACACCCGCAAATACGCCCGAGGCGACCATCGCCGGCGCGAAGCGCGAGCCTTCTTCGTTGGTCCAGATCACCGTTTCAATAGGGCGCTCGGTTTCGATGCCGTAATCGTTGAGCGAGCGAATCACTTCGAGGCCGCCGAGCACCCCATAGATACCGTCGAAGCGCCCACCGGTTGGCTGCGAGTCGGCGTGCGAGCCGGTCATCACGGGCGGCAGGTCGTTGTTGCGCCCCGCGCGGCGCATAAACACGTTGCCCATCTGATCGACACTGATCGTGCAGCGCGCCTCTTTCGCCCATTGCACGATGAGATCGCGGCCCTGCTTGTCGAGGTCGGTCAGCGCCAGACGGCACACGCCGCCTTTGGGCGTGGCGCCAATCCTGGCCATCTCCATCAGGCTGTCCCACAATCGCTGACCGTTCACGTGGATCGCGGTCGTCAGCGCGGCTTCGCTTACTGCGTTCATGCGTGTTCTCCTGTTCGTGCTTGTCAAACGTGCATGCATGCCACCGTGTTGGGGCGCGAAGGACCACGACGGTGCACGTCTCGATGGCACTGCGCGGCCCCTGAAACCCAGCCCTTCGAATCCTGTCCGATTGGACAGGTTTTAGACGAGAAACTTCGCGAATTCAATGCGGAGTTACGAGCGAGAAGCGTGCCATTGATGCTGCAGTGCGTGAAAAAAACCAGGCGTCCGTGCTGCGCGTTTCTCCTGATGTCGGTGAATTCGCGGCGCACTTGCATCGTGGCTACAATGATTCCGGCATGCGCGCGGCGCCGCCGCGCTCCTTTTCTCTTCCGAATGGACCGAACATGCGCGACGACGAACCCACCACGCGAGCCGCGCCCCTCGCGACGCGCGGCACCGTGCAGGCGCAACGAGCCGCCGACACATCGCACAAGCCACAGCGGCGCAAAGCCTCCATTCGTGCGTCGAATGAATCCCATCTACTCGCCTGTGCCGAAGCCGTGTTCGCCGAACGCGGCTTCGAAGGCGCGAGCACGGCGCTGATCGCCGAGCGCGCGGGTTTACCGAAGGCGAATCTGCACTATTACTTCCCGACCAAGCTGGCGCTGTACTGGCGTGTACTCGACGATGTGTTCGAGGAATGGAACGCCGCCGCCAACCTGTTCGATGCAAGCGACGATCCGGTCGAGGCGATTGGCGGCTACGTGCGCGCCAAGATGGCCCTGTCACGGCGCCGCCCACTTGGATCGAAGGTGTGGGCCAACGAAATAATCAGCGGGGCGCTGCACATGCAAGAGATCCTGCTCGAACGCGTGAAGCCCTGGATGGACACACGCGTGAAGCTGATCGAGCGATGGATAGCCAAAGGGTTGCTCGCGCCCGTCGACCCTCGGACGCTCCTCTTCATGATCTGGGCGACCACGCAGCACTACGCCGATTTCGAGGCTCAAATATGCGCGCTCTCGGGCAAACGCGCGCTCTCGACGAAGCGCTTCGAGGCTACGACGGAAGAAGTGGTGAGCATGATCCTGCGGGCGAGCGGAGCGCGATCGCCGGTCCGATGAATTGTTTAGGGAGTTTCCCTGATGACGTCATTGTCTCGTTGCCGCAGTCGCTGTTTTCCGCGTTAATGTAAGCGCTAACATGTCCAACAACCAGCAATACCCAGCCGGCTTTACAGTAAGGTTGTCGCTTTCATGTACCGAACGGCATGAACGGCTGAAAGCTCAATGACGGCGTTGAGTCCAGAGGCGGCGCGAGTACTCAAACGTCTGAATCATCCGCTCGCGTTCCGTGCAAAAATCTGGTCTCGCCGACTTGGATATCCCGCCAAGCGCCCTATACTTGAAGAGAGCCGCGCGGAAGCCGGCCCCTGATGCAGAAGCGGACGAGAAATCGTTCATTGGGGCGCGGTAGCGGGGCCACGGAAACGCCCGTGTGAATAACACGGGCGTTTTCTTTTTTGTGCCCCGATCGTGCAGCTTTGGAAAGTGACCGGCTGGTCACGCCCGTTGATCAGCGGTCTTGCCTTGTGTCCCAAACCCGGAGCACGAAGATGGTGGCACGGGCTGGGCATATGCGGGTCTTATTTCGAGATGGATTTCGTATCGCCCGCCCAAACACACCCACTTGTGAACTTCGCGGGGCGGCGGGCCGTCATGCCCGTCCAGTTCCTCTCCGAGCCGGTGGTAATGGTCTTCGCCAGGCTTCCTCGCTTCGGCCAGGAGTGCCTTAACTACCGCTCGCTCAGTCCTGCGAGCGTCAGGATCCGGTGGGTGCCAACGAGGGGGCGATAGCCGAGCGAACCACCGCTCGCGCCCTTCCCTCTGGTTGGTGCACGATGAGCGGGACACGTGCACCAACCCAAACCAATCGCGACCCACACTGGATCACGGGTAGACAAGTACCAGCGTCTACGCCAATGTAAAAATCGTTGCCGGGCAAGGACTTCCTGCCAGCCTCCCCTGCCTGGCACAGTTGCTGCGAGCATGAGCTCAAACTTGTATTCAAGATTGAACTCATGCTTCCCGACGCCTTCTTCAAGGTTCGAGCGCTGCTCGAATCCTACGCCACCAAAAGCACGACGCCTCGCGACATCGTCGACACGGTAATCGCCCGGATCGAAGCCTCCTGTCGCCCCGAAGTCTGGATATCGCGCGTGAGCTTCGGCGCATTCGTTGCCCACGTGCCGGCGCCGCTCGGCATCGGCAGCGTGCAGACAGCCGATGGACTCATCGTCAAGGGCTTTATCAGCGAGCCCTCGGCGGTCGCACCAGGCAGCGGCGCACGCGACATCACTGCATTCGGCGGCTGGCGTGCATGGCTCGCAACGGCGGCCGGAACGCAAGCCCAATCCGATCGGCAATTCTGAATATATGCATTGAACTCACGAGGAGTCCAACCATGACAAACCGTCGCGATTTTCTCAAGGGCGCTGGCGCCCTCGCCCTCGGCAGCACGCTCCCATTCGACCTCGCTTTCGGTGCGGAGCCGCTTACGGTCGGCGTCATCTACGTCGGTTCGCGCGGCGATTACGGCTACAACCAGGCACAAGCGCAAGCTGCGGCTGTCATCAAGAAGCTGCCGAACGTGAAGGTCGTCGAGGAAGAAAACGTGCCCGAGACCGTCGCCGCCCAAAAGACCATGGAGGCGATGATCGAGCAGGACGGTGCGACGCTCATTTTCGCGACCTCGTTCGGCTACTTCGATCCCCATGTGCTGAAAATGGCAGCCAAATATCCGAAGGTTCGCTTCGCCCACTGCGGCGGTCTCTGGAAGAGCGGCAATCCGGCCAACATCTCCAGCTACTTCGGCTATATCGACGAATGCCAGTATCTGAACGGCGTCGTGGCAGGCCATGCGAGCAAGACGAAGAAGCTGGGCTTCGTCGCGGCCAAGCCTATTCCGCAGGTGCTGCGCAACATCAACTCATTCACGCTGGGCGCGCAGTCGGTGGATCCGTCGATCGCCACGCACGTGATTTTCACGGGCGACTGGTCGATGCCGGTGAAGGAGGCGGAGGCCGCCAACAGCCTCATCGATCAGGGCTGCGACGTGCTCACGTGTCACGTGGACGGACCCAAGGTCGTGATCGAGACAGCCGAGAAACGCGGCGCGATGAGCTGCGGTTACCACGCAAGCCAGGCGGCGCTGGCGCCGAAGGGCTATCTGACGGGCGCCGAATGGGACTGGGCGACGCCCTACAAGCTGCTCGTCACAAACGCGCAGACGGGCAAGCCGCAGCCGAACATTCTTCGCGGCGGTCTGCGCGAAGGCTTCGTGAAGATGTCTCCGTATGGCGCGAAGGTGACACCCGATGCCCGCACGCAAGCCGACACCGTGAAGGCGAAGATGGTCGCGGGCGACTACGTCATCTTCAAGGGACCGATGAAGGACAACAAGGGCGGCAGCGCCATTGCGGCCGGCACGAGCTACGCACAGACCGATCTCGCGCTCGAAAGCATGAATTATCTGGTTGCCGGTGTGGTCGGCCAGATCTGACGGCCGTAAGCGTCCTCGCCAGGAGTCGTGATGGCCGCATCCCTTTCTCCCGCTCAAGGGCCGTCGCGAAGGCTGCCTGCAAGTCTCGCGCGCCTGCTGCTTGCGCTGTTGCCTGGGTTGCCGACAGTATGTGCAATCGTGGCAACTCTGGCGATCTTCGGCATCTTCCTGCTCGTGCAGGGACAGCCGGCCATCCAGGCCCTTGGTCTCATTGGTGAAGGTGCGTTCGGCTCGTCGTTCGCATGGCAGAACACCTTGCTGCGCGCCGCACCGCTCATGCTTACGGCTCTGTGCGTCGCGCTGCCTGCCCAGGTCGGCCTGATCGTGATTGGCGGCGAAGGCGCGCTCGCGCTGGGCGGGCTCGCGGCCGCCGTCGTGCCGCAGTGCCTGCCGCAGGCTACGCCGTGGATCGTCGCGACGCCGCTGATGGCGATTGCAGGCATGCTCGCGGGGGGCCTGTGGATCAGCGCAGTGGGCGCGATGCGTCAATGGCGTGGTGTCAACGAGACCATCAGCAGCCTGCTGATGTCGTATATCGCCATCGCCGTCTTCAAGTTTCTCGTCGAAGGGCCGCTGCGCGATCCCGCCAGTCTCAACAAACCGTCGACGCTGCCCCTCCCCGACGCCATGACCATCGGCTCGCTGCCGGGACTCGACGTGCACTGGGGCCTCTTCTGGGGCGTGCTCGCGTGTCTCGCTGCCTGGGTGCTCGTGCGCCAAAGCACGCTCGGCTTCGCCATGCGCGTAACGGGTGGCAACGTGCACACGGCGCGCCTCGTCGGCCTGCCCGTGGGCGGGCTCGCGCTCACCGCCTGCGCGCTAGGCGGCGCATCGGCGGGACTTGCCGGAATGTTCGAAGTTGCGGCCGTGCAAGGCAGCGCGAATGCGTCGCTGCTCTCGGGCTACGGCTATGCGGGCATCCTTGTCGCGTTCGCGGCACGCCAGAATCCGTTCGCCGTGATCGTGTGCGCCCTGATGGTCGGCGGCATCGAGGCGAGCGGCAGTCTGCTGCAACGTCACCTCGAGCTGCCCGACGCCGCCACGCTCGTGCTGCAAGGGCTGCTTTTCGCGAACCTGTTGGCCTGGGAGGCGCTTGCTCCCCGTCTTGCCGCCTTGCGCGTGAAACTTCAGGCCGCCGCGCTCGACACCTCGTCTGCTTCACTGGAGCGTACCCGCCATGTCTGACCTTCATTCGCCCGCTGCGGTACTGCTGATTTCGCTCTTTGCGGGGGCCATTCGCGTGAGTACGCCCTATCTGTTCGTGAGCCTCGGCGAGTGCCTCACCGAGAAAGGCGGCCGCGTGAATCTCGGTCTCGAAGGCATCCTGGTCTCAGGCGCCATGTGCGGCTATGCGGGCTCGTATCTCTCGGGTTCGCCGTGGATCGGCGTGCTCGCGGCGGCGGCGGCCGGTCTGGTGCTCGGCTGCCTGCATGGGCTGGTCTGCTCGCTGCCGCGTGTTTCCGATATCGCGTTCGGCATCGCGCTCATGCTGTTCGGCACCGGCCTGGCGTTCTATCTCGGCAAGCCGTTCATCGAGCCGCAGGCAGCGATGCTCCCGTCGATCGATCTCGGCGCGTGGGCCGCCTCGCAGCAAGTGCACAACGCCCTGCATATCAATCTGCTCTTCGTGATTGGCGTCGTGCTTGCCGTCGCTTTGCAGTGGGGACTGCGCTCGATGCGCTGGGGCCTGACGCTGCGGCTCGTCGGCGAGAACGCCGAGAGCGCGCGTGCAATGGGCTATCCCGTTACGCGGATACGCGTCATCGCGACGGCGGTGGGTGGTTTCTTCGCGGGCGTGGGCGGTGCCTATCTCTCGCTCGTCTATCCCGGCAGCTGGAACGAGGGACTGTCGAGCGGGCAAGGCCTGATGGCCGTCGCCCTCGTGATCTTCGCACGCTGGCAGCCGCTGCGCTGTCTTTGGGCCGCGCTGCTGTTTGGCGCTGCCGGAGCGCTTGGCCCCGCCCTGCAGGCAATCGGCGTGACCAGCGGCTATTACCTCTTCAACGCCGCCCCTTACGTGCTGACGCTCGCGCTCATGATCATCAACTGCAGGCCGGATCGCACGCTGGCGGGCGCACCCGGCGAGCTGAGCCTGACGCGCTGAGCGCGCACAGCTTCCGACCGACCGAATCCAGAATCGCCCGCGCTCGCGTAGCGCGCGACCGGAGAATCGACATGACCCGTACCATCGAAGCCCGTCCCTATTCCTGGCCCTACGACGGGAACCTGCGCCCCGACAACACGGCGCTCGTCATCATCGACATGCAGACCGACTTCTGCGGTTACGGCGGCTACGTCGACAAGATGGGTTACGACCTCTCGCTCACGCGCGCCCCGATCGAGCCGATCAAGCGCGTTTTGGGGCCGATGCGCGAACTCGGCTTCACGATCATCCACACCCGTGAAGGGCATCGGCCGGATCTGTCCGATCTGCCGGCGAACAAGCGCTGGCGCAGCCGCCAGGCGGGCACGAACGGTCTCGGCATCGGTGACATGGGCCCGTGCGGCCGGATACTCGTGCGCGGCGAGCCGGGCTGGGAAATCATCGACGAACTCGCCCCGCTGCCGGGCGAAATCATCATCGACAAGCCTGGCAAAGGCTCATTCTGCGCGACGGACCTCGAACTGATCCTGCGCACGCGCGGCATTGCGAATCTCGTGCTCACGGGCATCACGACGGATGTCTGCGTCCACACGACGATGCGCGAAGCAAACGACCGCGGCTTCGAATGCACGTTGCTCGCGGACTGCTGCGGCGCGACCGATAAGGGCAACCATGACGCTGCGCTGAACATGGTCCTGATGCAGGGCGGCGTGTTCGGCACGGTGTCCAGTTCGGCCGCGCTCGTCGCTGCCCTGGAGCAGTGACCATGATCACCGCGACACGCGCGCTCGGCGTCGAGGTGATCGGCGCGAGCAAGTCGTTCGGGACGTTCCGCGCACTCGATGACGTTTCGATCAGGGTTGCGCCCGGGACGGTTCACGCGCTGCTAGGCGAAAATGGAGCAGGCAAGAGCACGCTCGTGAAGGGGCTCGTGGGCTACGGCCCGCTCGATCGCGGCACGATTGTGGCCGATGGAAGCGAGGTGCGCATCGCATCCCCGCGCGATGCGCAAGCGCTCGGCATCGGCATGGTCTATCAGCATTTCACACTCGCGGCGGGGCTCAGCGTCGAGGAGAACCTGCTCCTTGCGCGCGGCAACCTGTCATGGAAGATCGACTGGGCGGCCGAGCGCAACGCGCTCGACGCCTTCATGCGCCGTATGCCGTTTCGCCTCGAACTCGATGCGCCGGTCTCGTCACTCGCGGCGGGAGAAAAGCAGAAGCTGGAAATTCTCAAGCAGTTGTATCTGGAGCAGCGCTTCCTGATTCTCGACGAGCCCACCTCCGTGCTCACCCCGCAGGAAGCCGACGAAGTGCTCGGCCTCATGCGCACGCTTGCCTCGCGCGGCGACCTCACGGTGCTGATGATCACTCACAAGTTCCGCGAGGTAATGGCCTATTCGGACAACGTCACGGTATTGCGCAAGGGCCGCTTCGTCGGCACCTGCGCGGTGGCCGACACCGACCGCGACCGGCTGGCCGCCTGGATGATGGGCAGCGACGCAAGCGCGCAAACGCGTGAGGGCGCCGCTGAAGACACCGATGAGTTCAGGCTTGCGCGCCGGCCGAACTCGCCCGACGCTCCGGTGCGGCTCTCGCTATCGAGCCTTTCGGTCGTCGACGAGCGTGGGCACGCTGCCGTGCGCGAGGCGTCGCTGAGCGTGCGCGCGGGCGAGATCCTCGGGCTTGCGGGCGTCTCCGGCAACGGTCAGAAAGAACTGATCGAAGCGCTCGTCGGGCAGCGCAAGGCCCAGTCGGGCGCGATGGCCGTGGAAGGTTCGCCCTATGCCGCGACGCGCGAAGAGATGACACGCATGCGCGTGTTCGCCCTTCCCGAGGAGCCGCTGCGCAATGCTTGCGTGGCAGGCATGAGCGTGGCCGAGAATATGGCGCTGCGGGATTTCGACCGCGCGCCGCTGCGGCGCGGCGGATGGTGGCTCGATCGTCGCGCCATGCGCTCGCGCGCCGAGCGGCTGATCGCCGAATTCGACGTACGGCCTGCGCTGCCCGAGCGCGCCATCGGCTCGCTGTCGGGCGGCAACGTACAGCGCGCCGTGCTGGCTCGCGAGCTTGGGCACGCAGTGAACGTGCTGATCGTCGCGAATCCTGTGTTCGGACTCGACTTTGCCTCCGTCGCGGACATCCACGCCCGCATTCTCGCGGCGCGCGATGCCGGTGCGGCCGTGCTGCTCGTCAGCGAAGATCTCGACGAACTGCTCGAGCTTGCCGACCGGATCGTGGTGATGGCCGAGGGACGTCTCGTCTACGAGACTGCAGCAAACGAGGCGGATCGAGTGGTGCTTGGGCGTTACATGGCGGGCCATGGCGACGAAGGCAGGCCGCAGACGGCTGAGCCGGCCGAGCTGCACGCAAGCGCCTGAGCGGCGCGCGAACGATACACAACGCAAACGGAGAAATGTCGCGATGACAACCATCGCCAGCGCAAAGCCCGCGCCGTTCACGTTCGACGCGCGTCATACGGCGCTCATCGTGATCGACATGCAGCGCGACTTCATCGAGCCGGGTGGCTTTGGCCAGGCGCTCGGCAACGACGTATCGCTGCTTTCAGGCATCGTGCCGACCGTCGCGCGGCTGCTCGCGCATGCGCGCTCGGCGGGATGGCAGGTCGTGCACACCCGCGAATCGCATACACCCGACCTCTCCGACTGCCCCCCGGCCAAACGCATGCGCGGCATGCCAGATGCGCGCATTGGCGACGAAGGACCGATGGGCCGCATCCTCGTGCGCGGCGAGCCCGGCAACGCGATCATCGACACGCTCGCGCCGATCGATGGAGAACTCGTCATCGACAAGCCCGGCAAAGGCGCTTTCTACGCAACGCAGCTCGGCGAGGAACTGTCGATACGAGGCATCACGCATCTCGTGTTCGCGGGCGTGACGACCGAGGTCTGCGTGCAGACTTCGATGCGCGAGGCCAACGATCGGGGCTACGAGTGTCTACTGGTCGAGGACGCGACGGCAAGCTACATACCGGCGTTTCGCGAAGCGACGATTGCAATGATTCATTCGCAGGGCGGCATCGTCGGCTGGACCGCTCCACTCGACGCCCTGCTGGGGGCAGACTGATGACGATGGAAGTGAACCGGCCCGAGATCGTCGCGCAGGTCGCGGCAGCTTTCGAGGCTTACGAGCGAGCGCTGGTCGACAACGACGTCGAGACGATGAACGCCCTGTTCTGGGACGCACCCGAAACGGTGCGCTATGGCATCGCCGAAATCCAGCATGGTGGCGACGCGATCCTCCGCTGGCGGGAAACCTGCGTGCCGGTGCCCCGCTCGCGGCGCTTGCACCGCACCGTGGTGACGACGTTTGGCGGCGACTACGCGACGGTGAGCACTGAGTTCACGAGCGACACCACGCCTTTGACGGGCCGCCAGATGCAGACCTGGGCGCGGCTGCATGAGGCGAACGATATGTTCGGCGGCTGGACGATCGTGGCGGCGCACGTGAGCCTCATCGAGCCCGTTTGAGGGCGGATAATAGGGAGTTGGCCCCCGTCGCCCACCATTGCACCGACGCGCCGCACCACTCTCGACGTTTATCGATACCTGACTCATGGACGACTTGACCGAAGCCGCCGCCGAAGCACCCGCAGCATCCGGCACGAAGGTGACCTACAGCGCAAACCCCCTCGCCGAGCAGGTGTATCAGCTCATCAAGCAGGACATCTTCAGTTTTCGACTGTTTCCCGGCGACCGCTTTTCCGAAAACGACATTGCCCAACACTACGGCGTGTCGCGCACGCCCATGCGCGATGCGCTGTTCCGTCTCGCGCGCGAAGGCTATCTTGAGGTGGGGT
Source organism: Paraburkholderia tuberum STM678 (assembly GCF_902833905.1). Lineage (GTDB taxonomy): Bacteria > Pseudomonadota > Gammaproteobacteria > Burkholderiales > Burkholderiaceae > Paraburkholderia > Paraburkholderia tuberum. The sequence continues at coordinate 254,772 of NZ_CADFGP010000002.1, forward strand.
TCCGGCGCGGCTGGAAAGTCTGCGATATCGACTTCAATCAACTCGACCAGTTGTATGACCTGCGCATCGTTCTCGAACTGGCGGCGCTCGAGCGGCTCTCGGGAGCGCCACACGATGCGATGGATGCGTTGCGAGCCGTATGGTGCGTTGACGAACGGGAACGCGAAAGCCGTCCGGCCACGATGTTCGTGCTCGACGAGGGCTTTCACCGCGGCCTCGTGAGTGCTGCCGGCAACAATGAGATGCTGCGCGTGCACAACGAAGTGACCGAGCGCATCCGCATCGTGCGGCGGCTCGATTTTCTCAAGGCGCATCGCACGAGCGCGACGTACGACGAGCATTCGGCGATGCTCCATCTCATCGATCGCGGCAAGTTTGGCGAGGCTGCCATCCTGCTGCGCGCTCACATTACGCAAAGCAAGCTCGAGGTGCGAAAGATCACGCTGTCGATGCTCGCGACTGCGCGCGACGAGAAGCTGCCCTTCGTCAGCTAGAGAGTGCCTTTCCGGGGCTTTGGTGCAACTATCTGGCGCGGTCTCCGGGCACAGCCTTCAGCCTTCATGTCTTCGAGACGCCCTTCAAGGGGTAATCGTACTTTCCATGCGGAATTTGGCATTCCACCCCGGCGACTACGAGGAAGTCGAAGATTTGAGGGCTCGTCGGTACTTCGCGGTTCGCCGGTTGAGGCTAGTTGCTCGCTCGAGTCCCAGCCGACAGCCGGCAGGTTTCGACTTCTCAGTGAATGCGCGCGAGGTTACGAAGGAGCGAATCGCCGTCCTGCGTCACGCGAGGTCGCACTGCCCCGCCGGCAAGCCTCTCCATGGTGACGAGCTGACGTTCAAGCAGCGTATCGAGTTCTTCCCGCTCGGCAATGTGGTGAGCCGAATCCCTGACCAGCATCAATGTCGCAAATTCATGGGCGCTGAGCATGCTTGCCTCCTGATAGCTTGAGTAGGTGCTGTATGGATTGTGTTGGCTGAGGCACTCGCTTTTGACGTCGCCTGCCGATGGCGCGCTCGCTGCAGTGGCGCGGGGAGTTGATGGTAGGGGCAGCGCAGCGGCGCGGCAATCCAGGGTCGTCCCGCATATTGGGTCGATTGGGGAGTGCCGCACTGCAACAGGTGCGGTGGCGATCACGCAAATACGGGTTTCGGCACGCTGGAGATTGGGAGGATCGTCGACGTAGCCGTTCGGGCTGTAAGCCGCCTTGTCGAGTTGAGCCAGTTCGGCCGCCAATGACTACAATTTAGGGATAGTCGCATTCCCCAAGGAGGCTGCCATGGCTCAATCAATGATCAGTTTTTGGGTTGGCCTTGTGGTTCTCGTTGTCGTTGCATCGGCCTTGTCCAGGCGCTACAGGCACGATCACCCGGGAGAGAGCCTGACTCAGTGGCTCGACACGCATCATATGAGCTGGATGCATCGCAAGCACTAGCTGGCGGCGCGGGCTGACGCCGAGGAGCGCACCATGGCCTTCACCCTCACCTCACAAGCTTTCCACGAAGGAAGCGAGATTCCTCGGCGCTACACCTGCACGGGCGCGGACGTCTCCCCGCCGCTCTCGTGGTCCGGGGTACCCGCCAACGCGAAAAGCCTCGTGCTGATCGTCGACGACCCCGACGCGCCCGACCCGGCCGCGCCACGGATGACATGGGTCCACTGGGTGCTTTACAACATCCCGACGACGGCTCCTGGTGTTCAGGAGGGCGTCACTGCGGGCGCGCTTCCGGCAGGCACACTTGAAGGCACCAACGACTTCCATCGCACCACGTATGGCGGCCCATGCCCGCCCACTGGCCGTCATCGGTATTTCCATAAGCTCTACGCGCTCGACACCGTGCTGCCCGATCTTCACAAGCCCACAAAGGCGGCGTTGGAAAAGGCGATGCAAGGCCATGTCGTGGCGCACACCGAACTGCTCGGCACATTCAAGAAGTAACACGCAGACCCCTGGACGCTACTTGTCCGGGATTGTCGATTCCGCGTCGATGACAAGAAGCGCATCCAGCAGCTTGAGAAGGAATTGCAGCGCAAGGAGAAGGCGCTGGCCGAAGCGGCTGCGCTTGTGATTCTGAGAAAAAAGTCCAGGCGATCTGGGGACGTCCGCGCCGAATCTGGTGAGGGCTATTGCATATGGCTCGTCACTACATGGCCGCGCGGCCCTCTCCTACCCCAAGTCCAAAAACTCTCTGTACGGCGTCAATTCGCGAATTTACGTCGAGCTTTTCGAAGATATTTTTCAAATGCCACTTGACCGTCTCGGGTGCCAGTTTCAACGACCGGCCGATTTCCTTGTTCGAAAGACCGCGGGCAACGCACTCGAGTACCTCAAACTCCCTCGCACTAAGAACATCCGGTGACAGCGGCACGGCCTCAACATGCGCGGGCGACGCAGCCGGTGAGTTGCCGAAGGCATCAAAAGCTGTAAGCAGCCTGTCGACATACGCCGTTTCTGCCGTGGAAACATTCGCTGAAGCCAAGCGAAATTGCTGTAGCAACGCGCGCACGGGTGGCCCCTCATCCACGAAGCTGTTAATCATGCCGCTCTGCCTTCCGAGCCGTAGCGCTCGTTCGAGCGCACCAAGCGCCTTTTCGGACGCTCCACATTGCGCGAGCGCGCATGAGAACAGCAAGGAAACCACAGCCTCCGAATAGCGCCTGCCCGTAGCAGCCAGAGTATCAAGCAAAGGTGTGAGAAGCGTGACGGCTTCATCTGCACGATCCCCGGCGATCAGTACGCGAGCCTGCAGGAGACAATAGCTCGTCCAGGTGTCTACCGCGCACCCAGTCCGCCCTTCGCACATCATTGGCACGCTCTTGCTCAGTGCGTCGGCGATCTGTCTCGCTTGAGCAACGTTGCCTTCTACAAGGAGCAATCTTACCGTTTCGGCATCCAGCGCCAACTTCAGACGTAGCCAGTGTCGGGTTACGGCGGCCTGTCGACCGTCTTCGAGAATAGCCAGCGCCGAACCCATCTCCCCGTCGCGCCACAGCAAGCGTGCTGCAGACAGTATATGGCGCATCAAACCAGTTAGCGGCGAGGTTTCCAGTGCAGCGGTCGTGCGGCCCGCGATCATCCTCCGCGCTTCAGGCAGTTCGTTGCACTCATAGTAGATCGCAGCAAGGCAACTGGCCGCCCAGGTTGCGCAGGATGACGAGTGGCCCCATGCTTTTTCGATGCGGTGGAACATCGCCTCAAAAATTCGCCTTGATTCAGACAGCTCGCCATGCATAAATGCAGCAACACCGAACGACGAGCGTCGAAACATATCCGAGTAGTCGGGCTCCTGACCCTGTTCAACTCGCTCGCCGACGGCGTCGCGTATTTCACGTATCTGGTCGAACCTACCCCTGTGCATCAAGCCGAAGAGCTGCGCGAATTGCGCACAGCGCTGCACCCACGGCGCTGTAGGCGCCATTGAGGCTTGAGCAGCACGCCCTAGTTCGAGCGCCCGCTCGCTTTCCTCCACCATGGTGGCGATCAGTGCGCTGACCGCGTTGATCTCCGCCAATGCCGCTTCCTCTACCATGCTGGTATCCTTGCGACGCCCGCGAAAGAATTCGTTGTTAACAGCAGCAACCTCCCTTGAGGCGGCGTCCGGCTGAATCGAGAACACGAGCGCCCATGCTTTCGTCAGGCGCAAACGAAGCCGTTTCTGGATGACATCGGGTGGCAGTTTTCCGATCCATCCTAGCAACGTGTTCAACTCACCGCGCTCGAGCATCTCCGTCGCACAGTTTTCAACCCACTGTGCCGCCTGCTCGAGTTCGCCTGCAGCCAAGGCATGTCTGACTGCCTCGGGCCAAAGACGTGCTCCTGCAAACCATTGGGACGCACGACGGTGCAGCAACGGGACGTGTTGCGGCATCTGGCGAAGAAGGCGCCGACGAAGTGCGTCGGACAGGAGCGCATGATAGCGGTACCAGTGCCGTGTTTCATCCAGCGGCCGGATGAACACGCTGTGCCGCTCGAGCCAGTCGAGCTCGCCTCCGCTTCCACTTCCCTTGCCCATGATGGCATCGCACAACTCAGGGGCGAGTCGTTCAAGAATCGACGTGTACAGCAGAAACTTCAGCATATGGAGCGGCAGATGTGCGAGCACGGTATCGTTCAGGTACGAATCGATTCCGGAGCTGACTCCGACCAGCGCACCGGCGACCTTGGCCGCATCGCCCACATCGCGTAGCGCAAGAGCAGCAAGTTGCAAGCCAGCGACCCACCCCTCCGTTGCCTCGTTCAGCAACTCAACACTGGTCCGGTCAAGCGGCACGGTGCCTGTCCGGTCAAAAAATGCCTGCGCATCGGCGATCGAAAAACGGAGATCGTCGACATCAATACGTACTAGTTCCTCTGGAGCTCGAAACTGACCAACTATCAAGGCCGGTTCACCTCGCACCCCGAGCAGGATATGCATGTTCTCGGGGGCATAGCGAAGCAGACGGGAAGTAATCGCAAGAACTGGTTTCGCAGTCAGACGGTCGGCGTCATCCAGCACGAGGAAAACGCGCCTGCCGGATGCAGCGATCCCGTTCAGGAGTAATGAAATGACCGTTCTGATAGGAGTCAGCGGATCGTTATTAAGGATCTGTTGCGCTTGCGAGGCAATTTCCGCCGAGGCCCTGGCGAATGCGGCCACCAGGTAAGCGCAGAACTGCTGCGGATCATCGTCTTCTGCGTCGAGGCTGAGCCATGCAACAACATGCTTTCGCTGCGACAGCGCTTCACACCAACCAGCAAGCAATGTCGTCTTGCCGAACCCCGCCGGGGCGGTCACGACGGTGATGCTGCGAACCGGCTGCTTACGCAACCACTTAAGCAACACGGATCGTTGCACGCAGCCAGACGGAAGACGGGGCGGGAGCATCTTGGTCTGAATCAGCGACACGCTCCATGGGCGATCGGTACTGTCTGAAGACGCATGCATGTTTGTCCTCTACTGGCCCCCAATCCAGAAATAATAGCGCGAAATTTTGCCAGCGCTATTGCTGCGACGGTTCTGTTGCAATAGCGGAGGCTGGGATGCTGCGGGAACTAACAGAATGATGTGGACGGCCATGAAGGCGCTGAGTCCGGCGGTAACCGAAGTGCTGAAGCGGTTGCACTATCCGCTCGAGATAATGTTGGTGTGCGTGCGTTGGTACGTGGCCTACCCGCTGAGCTTGCGCAATCTCGAGGAGGTGATGGCCGAACGCGGGATCGCGGTCGATCATTCGACCGTGCATCGGTGGGCCATCAAGCTTCTGCCAGTGCTTGAAAAGACGTTCCGCCGCTGCGAGCGCCCGGTCGGCAAGAGCTGGCGGATGGACGAAACCTATGTGAAGGCCCGGGGCACATGGAAGTATCTTTACCGCGCCGTCGACAAGGCCGGCAACACGGTTGATTTCCTGCTGCGAGCCAAGCGGGACAAGGAAGTGGTCCGACGGTACTTCGAGAAGGCCATCGATCAGAATGGCGCCCGAAACCGTAACCATCGACAAAAGCGGTGCCAATCTGGCCGGGCTGCACGCCGTGAACGCCGAGCGTGAGACGCCCATCAAGATCCGCCAGGCCAAGTATCTCAACAATATCGTGGAACAAGACCATCGGGCGATCAAGCGACGTACCCGACCCATGTTGGGATTCAAGGATTTCAGTTCTGCCCGCACCTTGTTGAGTGGCATTGAACTCATGCATATGATCGCCAAGGGGCAGATGAGAGACTCCGGCAAACTCAAGCCATCGGCCGCCCGGCAATTCTACTCGCTGGCGATGTAAGCAATCCTTCTCACATCGCAATCGTCCGCCAAAATCGCCTTACCGCGACAGAACCGCTGAAACTGCGCATCGGGGACACGGACTGCGCGTCTTGTGCATTGAAGATCGAGAACGCGATGAAGCGGCTGCCAGGCGTGTCCGACATCAACGTTAGCTACGGCCAGGAAAGCCTTGACCCTCGCATTCGACGAGGACCGCACGTCGCTTGCCGCGATTGAGGCCAAGTCTCATGCGCTCGGCTTCACGCCGGTTGGCGGTCACGTCAGTGAGCCGGCCGGTGCCTCCGAGGCCGGCCGTTCGTCGTGGTGGCGCGCGAAGGCTCGTGCCCGGGTCCACACCTGCCCCACTCCGTAACAGGCGGCCCCAAGCATGCCAACGAAGAAACCGACTGGCCAGTTGGAGACATAGGAGAGGGCGATCGATGTCCACACCGTGACGAGCGAAATTCCAACCGACACGCATATCGCAAGAATCGGCCGGTCAGTCAGCGAGCGGGCCGCAGCCGCGGGTCCAATCATCAGGCTGAACACTAGCAGCGCGCCCACTACCGGGAGCGCCATTGCCGTCGCAAGCGCCAGGATGCTCATGAACGCAAGTTCCATCGCGCGGCTCGATACGCCTCTCGCCTTCGCCAGATCGGGCGATACCGAACTGAGCAGGAGTGGCCGGAAGAGCACAACCGCAACCGCAATCGAGAACCCGCTGATCGCAGCAACCGGCGCGAGATCGGTGTTGCTCACGCCCAGTACTTCGCCGAAGAGAAGGGCATAGACCGCTTGTGAATACCCGCTCGTCATGCTCAGGAACAGCGCCCCGAAGCCTAGCAGCGTGACGAGGCACAGGGCGGTTGCGACTTCGTGTCTTCCGCGCCGGCTCAGCCAACTGATTCCGATCACGCCGAGACCAGCGAAGACGATCAGGCCGAAGAGCGGATTGATACCGAGCAGGCTTGCCGCTGCAGCACCCGGAAAGGTGCCGAGCGGCAAGGCGTGCGCGGCGAACGAGGCGCCTCGAATCACCACGAAGAAACCGATGAATCCGGCGACCGCAGCCACGATGCTCGCCACGATCCACGTGTTGGTCATGAAACTGGAGAACATGGTCAGGCCTCACCCGGTTCACGGGCGTTCAGGGCGATCCGCGCGCCCGTTGGGGGCTTCCGTGCAGGTCCGGCGCGACCTGTGATGACATACAGGGCGAAGATAAGCGTCACCACGAAGAAGCTCACTGGCCAGCCGTGCCCGGGGGTCCAGTAGTAGCTGTCGTACGCGAGGAGGATGCCACCCCAGGTCGTGCCCAGGCCGATTAACGCGGACAGACCCGTGGCCCAGCCTGGCCGCTTTGCCACCCTCAAGGCGATCGCCGCCGGACCTATCAGGAGTGCGGTCGACAGGATGGCGCCGACCGTAATAGCTGATAGGGAAACGGCCAGCGCCAATACCAGCAGGTGCAGGAGTCCGACCGTCCGTACCCGCACGCCCATGACCGCAGCCAGCTCTGGGTCAACGGAGCTGAGCAGCAAGGGACGATAAAGCACGCCCGCGGCAATCAACGCCCCCGTGCCCACCGCCAGTGCGAGCGGAATGATCGATGCCGGAATGGCGAACATTGATCCGAACATGACGGTGATCGCCGCTCCAGTCGTGCTTTTCGATGTCACGTCGAGGTAAAGAAACAGCGCGGCAAGGCCAAGCCCCGCGCCCAGCACGACGCCGGTCACAAGATCGCGCTCACGGGCGCGGCGCACCCGCACCAGTTCGATGCCGCCCGCTGCCATGACCGCCATGATGAGAAATCCCAGCAACGGATTGATGCCGAGCAGGAACGACGCAGCACCGCCCGCGCTGCTCACATCGGCCAGCGCGTGGCCGGCGAAGGACTGGCTCCTCATGACGGTGAATACGCCAATTACGCCGGACACGACTGCGGCGCCGCCGCCGACTACCATCGCGGTATGCACCGGTTCGCTGCTAAAGAAGCCCGGTTCAAAGATGAGGGTGAGCAGGGAATCCATCTTGAATCAGGGAACCTGCACAATGTGGGCGGGGTCTCGCCGAACGGCGGCAAGCATTTCGGCCTCGGTGCCGGCGGCAATCACCAGCACGCGGCCGTGCACGCGGACGACATCGATGTGATAGCCGTACAGTCTGCTCAGGACCTCGGTACGCACCACTTCGTCCGTCGCCCCGCTCGCTGCGTGGCCATTGGCGAGGTAGACGATCCGGTCCATCACCGGCAGCAAGGGATTCATGTCATGCGCCGAAAGCAGGACCGCAAGCCCGTGCTCGACGCTCAGGCGGCGCAACAGCGCGACAATTTCGGCGACGCTGCGCATGTCGAGGTTGGCCAGAGGTTCGTCCAGCAACAGCAGCCGCGGACGGCGAACCAGAGCGTGTGCGATCAGTACCCGCTGCTGCTGGCCTCCGGACAGTTCCCCGATGCGCTGGTCCGCGAAAGGCTCTGCATCCACGGCTTTGAGCATCCCGTCGACCGCCTCGCGGCGTTTTTTCGACGGTAACGGCAAGCCGAGCCTGTGGCCCTCGAGGCCGAGCGACACCAGATCCCGCGCACGCATCGGGAGGTAGGGGTCGAGCGCGATCTTCTGCGGGACGTAACCCACCGAGGTCAGGCTGCGCGCACCATTGATCCTGATGCTACCTGCACTCGCTACCTGGAAGCCGAGGATCGTACGCAGCAGCGTGGTCTTGCCCGAACCGTTCGAACCGATAAGGCCGCAGAACTTTCCCGCTTCCAGACTGAAACTCACCTCATGTAGCACGCTGTGCCCCGGGAAAGAGACGCTCACCCGGTCGACCGCAAGGACCTCGTTGCCAGGGCACATGCCGCTCACTGCACAGCCTGCAAGGTTTCGGTGGACACTTTGGAAGTCACTGCCTTTTCCAGCGCATTGACTTCCGCCAGCATCCACGACTGGTAAGTAAAGCCGGGGGTTGGCATGGTCTCGTAGACGCCGACCACCGGAATACCATTTTTCCTGGCCAGATTGAGGAACGATTGTGTGAGCGCATCCGTGACCTGCTGGTTGTAGACGAACACCTTGACCTTGTGGTCCGTGAACAGGCTGTTCTGTTTCGTCACGTCCTGCGGAGAGGGATCGGTGCCGTTCATGATCGCCGCCTGCAGGCTGAAGGGTGTGGCGATATCGGTGCCGACCGCTTCGAGCATGTAGTTGGCGACCGGCTCCGTCACCGCGACAGGCGTTTGCGCGTAGTGCGCCTTGAACGATGCAATTGCAGCCAGCCACGGCTTGAGTGATGCGTCGAACTTCTTCACGTTGGCTTGAAAGTAGGCTGCCTGCGCAGGGTTCAATGCGGAAAGGTCCGCTGCCACTGCCTTCGCAACCGCCGGCATGGTTTTCGGGTCGTACCAGAGATGCGGGTTCGGCGTGCTGTCGGGCAGGCCGAGCAGGTGTTGGGCGTCAATGACCTTGCGTTTGTTGTTGGGCGCGGCTGCGATGATCTTGTCGGCCCAGGCGTCGTATCCCACGCCGTTCTTGACGATCAGATCGGCGGAAGCAAGCTGCGCTGCCACCTTCGGGTTGACCTCGAACGTGTGTGGATCCGTATTGGGATCCGTTTCGATCGCGCTCACCTGAACGTACTTGCCGCCGATCTGGGCGATGACGTCGGCGTACTCGTTTTCGACACCGATGGCGTTGATTACACCGGCCGCTGCTGATGCCGCCATGGCGCTTCCCTGATGCACGGCAAGCAGTACCAATGCAGCCGAAAGGCTACCGATGGGCTTCAGTGCGGCGCGCCAAACAAACCGGTCTGGCTGTCCTGAACTCCAGGATGCGCGGTGCTGAACGGAGTTGCAAAGCCTGGCGGCGATTTTTTTCATTGGCGTTCCTGGCACGAAAAATAACAATCCGATAGGATTAGATACGTATGGGGTGTCCATTTGACCGGAGTTAAGCGTAGACTGGGGCAATGGAACGCGCCCACGCCAGCATCCACTACCCTAAGTCCCTTGGGGAGT
>NZ_CADFGP010000003.1 GCF_902833905.1 Paraburkholderia tuberum STM678
GATATCGAGATACCAGTCGCTTTTCACAACGATGTTCCTGGCTTCGCACGATTACCAACGGTCATCGTAGTTCTTCCGTTCGCAATGGACGGAAACGCGCAACCAGTTGGCGGTTATCGATCCTCGCGACGGCCGGGTTACCGACGCCATTCGTGAAATCACACGCGGTAAAGGCGCAAGTGTCGCGCTTGAGACGTCCGGCGCGGCGGCGGCGAACCGGGATGCTCTCGATTCGGTAAGCCCGTGGGGCACGGTGTGCCTCGTCGGAATCGGCTGCGAATTCACTTTCTCATTGGCTAAGTATTTGCGGACTCAATTGCGCATCCTGACATCGTGGACCATGTCGATTCAGGGACAGCGAGCTTGTGCCGACTTCGTTGTGGACCGGGGAATTAATCTGGACGCGCTGTTCACAGACCGCTGGCGATTAGACCAGGCGGAAGAGGCCTACCAAGCCTTTAACCAACAAAGCGGCGGCAAGGGCGTGTTCTTGATGTAGTGCGTGACCGCGCCCGAAGCTAGGAGTCGTTGCTGAAAGAACAGGATAGAAGGAAACACATGAGTACTGCGCCTATAGAAGCGGTCAAACGCTAACCGAAGTTGGGCCAGCTTATTGCAGGTCAGATGAAATACGATGGCGGTCGATCGACCATGGAGCGCTCGCCGCGGCGAGCGCGGGCTTTGATAACTGGCGTAAAACTTCGGCTTTCGAGCGCAGCAAACTCTTGCGCAGGGTCGCGGAGCGCATGCGCGAGAAAGCTGACGAACTCGCTGAATTGTTGGTCTTTGCATAGGCGTTGCAGTGGCTGCCACGTCGCTGCAACTGGCGCACTGGCGTCTACGCGCCGAATCCCGCCGCCCTCACATACGGCCGCGCGAGGTTGCGTGCCGGTGTTTCGGCTGGACGAAACCCGCTCGAGTCCCGGTCGGGGAAATGTACCGTAGTGTCGCGTGGCTCTATGTCGGGTCAATTGCGAGGCGTAGCGGGACGTCCAGGCAGATCAACGCACCGTACGTCTTTTCCCGAATCTCTGACGACCATTTTGCCGGATATTGAGCTGCGGTACGTTAGCGAAACTTACCATCCTGTAGATGAAAACGAACTGTACTTAAGCGGGCCCCACGCGCAAAATTAATAACACGTAAGGATGCAGGGAGAGGGAAGGCTGGGCAACAGGCCGGCAAGCAGAGCTCGCTTTCAGTCCCACTTCCGGCTCTTTCTAGCTGTGAGCGATACCCCAACTGATGGCCGCACACCGACTTTAAAGCATATCCGCTGCATCGATTCTTTCCGAGCAATTCTTTATGAACGACGACGTGGACCTCTGCCATCACTTTGCTAGGTTTGTAGCCAATACTCGCTATGAGGATCTGCCCGAAGACGCTATCGAGGGCGCAAAAAAGACGATTCTCGATACCTTGGGCGTGACGTTGGCTGCCAGCGGCATGGAGCCGGCAGTGCGCGCGTTGGTCGAGTTGCTGCAGCAAAGCGGTGGAACCGAAGAGAGCACGGTCCTCGGTTTCGGCGGCAAGTTGCCGGCGATCTCAGCAGCTTTCGCTAACGGCTCCATGGCTCACTGCCTGGACTTTGACGACCAGACTCCGTGGGGCGCCCACGCGGCCAGTTCAATTGTCCCGTCTGTCTTTGCAATCGCCGAGCGCATGGGTGGGGTGTCGGGGCGCAGGCTCATCACGGCGGTAGCCATTGGCCAGGACCTCTTTGCGCGGCTGCGTTGCAATGTTGGCTGGAACCAGAACTGGAATCTGTCGTCGATGATCGGCGCATTTTCCGCAACGGCATCTGCGGCCTACATCCTTGAACTATCCGCCGAGCAGACTGCTCACGCGCTCGGTATTGCGAGCCAGCAGTCGTGCGGAACGATGGAAGTCATCTTTGCCACGGGCAGTGACCTGCGGGGAATGTACGCCGGGTTCACTGCGAAAGGTGCCGTGATTGCAGCTCTGCTCGCGCAGAAGGGTATCACTGGCATCAACACGCTGTTCGAAGGAAAGGCCGGGATCTTCAATGTCTATTTTGGCGGAAAGTACGACCGCGAGAAGATGCTTGATGGTTTGGGCGAGCGGTTCCTGGGAGGCACGACGCTGTATAAGGCATGGCCGGCAGTCGGGAATTCTCATACCTATATCCACGCGACCATCGAGTTGATGAAGGAAAAGGGGATCGTGGCGAAGGACATCGAGACGATCCGAACCTTCGTTGGGGATTTCACGTACACCATGTGCACGCCGCTCGAAGTTCGCCGCGCGCCAAGCACGCTTGTCGACGCAAAGATGAGCTTGCCATTCATCGTTGGCATCGCCGCTAGCAAGGGAAAGATGGGCATCGCGGATTTCAGTGAAACGGCCCTGAAGGATCCCGACGTGCTGGCAATGGCGGCGAAGGTTGTGCCAATGCGAGACCCGGATCAGAACTGGACGTTCAAGCTGCCCGACGGTCGAATCGAGATCGTTACACGAGATGGCCGGGTGTTTGAACGGCTTGGGGACAAGGTTCCCGGTAGCTCCGAGGCGCCGCTTACCTGGGAACAGCTCTCCGAGAAGTTCGTCAGTTGCGCTTCCGTTGCGAAAGTTCCGCGGTCCAAGGCCGGCATCAGGAAGGCTCAGGAGTTGGTGCGGCAATTAGAGAATGTCGGTGATGCCACCGACGTACTTCGAGCACTTAGTTAGGAGATTGGGTGGACTGCCCCGCAGAACGACTGCCTGTGGGCAGAATACTAAAGCGAAGGTGACGTGAGATGTGATGCATCGCTGCGAAAAGCGCTCGTCGAGTGAGCTGATGTGATCGCTTCAATGCAAGTATCAGTCAACGAAATCGCAAGATATCTTTCCCAAACCTATAGGATGGCGAACGACGTTCGCCTATGGATTGTTTTATATAGCGCCGGTGGGCGCATCTCGCAATAAAGCGCGGACAGATAGTGATCTAAGGAGAGTCAGATGCGAGTTTCAGAGGCTTCGTCGACGGATTTTGGCAGAATTGGCAGCAACATGCGAGAAGGTGTTCTCGAACAAAAATTTCTTCTGCAGGGCAAGCCCGGTTCTCCGAATAATTACCTCATAAACGTGGGTCGCACGGGTGCAGGCGGCTGGACGGCGCCGAGTCACCGCCACAATTTTGATCAGGTTCGCTACGTGATCAAAGGCAGCTTTCCCTACGGGGAAGGAAAGAGCATGCCCGAAGGTTGGGTCGGCTACTTCCCCGAGAGCGTGTACTACGGACCGCAAGACCGCCCCGAAGGGCTGGAGATGATGGTCTGCCAGTTTGGTGGTGCGGCCGGCTACGGCTTCGCAAGCGTGGAAGAGCGTGAGGCGGCAAACCAGGCACTGAAGAGCAAAGGTGAATTCAAGGATGGCATCTTCACCTGGTACGACGAGTCGGGCAAGAAACATAACCAGGACGGCTTCGAGGCTTGTTTCGAAGCAGTGATGGGGCGCAAGCTGGAATACGCCAAGCCTCGCTACGCTGATCTCATACTTATGAACCCGGCCAACTACGCCTGGATTCCCGAAGATACGCGGGGAGTTTTTTCAAAATGGCTCGGCTCGTTCACGGAACGCAACACACGGATCGGCTTCGTGAAGATTGAAGCCGGAGCGTCGTTCCCCGCCGGGATGCAGTCGTCGATTGAACTGCTTTTCCTGAGCAAGGGGAAGATCGACTTCGAAGGCAACGCTTACGGCCTTCACAGTGCATTCGAATTCGAGGCGAACGAAGGTCCGGTGCCGCTCAAAGCGGTGGAGGAGACCGAGTTCTTCCGTCTGGTGCTTCCGAAGTTCTGATGCCGATCCAGGGCGCGCGGCTGGGCCGCACGCTCAACAGAAACTCGTGTTGTCGCCAATATCCTCCCTTCTACCCAGAGTCGAAAGCTATGACTACGATTGCGGTGATTCATACTGGACCGGTCACGGTCCAGCCGATTAAAGAGCAAATCAGCGAGCAAATTCCTGATGCGCGTGTTATCAACATCATGGACGATAGCCTGCTCAACGATGTCCGCGCAGCTGGGCATCTCACGCCTGAAGTTGCGAGCAGGATCCATTCGTACATGGCCAATGCGCAAGCGATGCGCGTTGACATCATCCTGAACGCCTGTTCTTCCGTGGGTGAAGCTGTGGACTCGGTTCGCGACTTCGTCAGTACGCCGATCGTGAAGATCGATGAAGCGATGGCAGAAGAGGCAAGTTCGATCGGTCGTCGCGTGGGTGTCGTGGCAACTGTCTCGACGACGCTCGAACCCACTGTTCGGCTGATTAAACAAAAGGCGGTAGAGCTCGGCCGCACGGTGGAGGTCACCGAGCGGATTGCGGAGGGCGCCTTCGAGGCTTTGCTCAGCGGAAACACCGCGCAACACGATGAGATCGTCAAGAGCACTATCTCGAACCTGGCAGAGCAGGTCGACGTAGTCGTTCTGGCTCAAGTTTCGATGGCGCGACTCGTTCCGTTATTGAAGGGCGTACGGGTTCCGGTGCTTGCCAGCCCACGCAGGGGAGTTGCAGCTCTGAAACGTGCGCTCGGTAAAGCGCGTTAATTGCGAGCACGGAAGATACTCGGAAGTAGTCGATTCGTATCTGGTTTAGAGCCAGTCCTACGTTTCAAATGGCTGGAGTTCTGATCGAACGCAGTTGGTGTTATCGGGCACACTGAAAGGCGACGGCGGATAGCGAGCGTTTGATGCAGTTCTCCGCTCCATTAAGTGCGAACTGGTTTTGTAGTCGATTTTTTTTTGTGTCAGAGAATGAGGAGACGAAATGAAAGTAGCCGCGCGGGATTTGGTTCGCAACGTCGTTAAGGAAAAGCTGGCGCGCGATGAAGTAGCTCTTTCCATGACCGTTAGATTGGTCAGAACGGCCGAGATTGTCACCATCGCAAAGACGGCAGGGTTCGATACGTTTTACATCGACCTGGAGCACAGCTCCCTGTCGATCGAGACCGCCAGTCAAATTTGCATGGCGGCGATGAACGCGGGCATCGCACCGTTTGTTCGGTTACCGAATCTCGCTTCGGACGTCATTGCCCGGATCCTGGACGGTGGCGCGCTCGGCGTGATTGCGCCGCATGTTGAGTCTGCTGAGCAAGCGAAGCATGTCGTCCGTGCGGCGAAATTCCCGCCGTTGGGCGAACGCTCGCATGGTGGTGTGCTGCCGCATATGGGTTTCCGTTCCTTCCCGACTTCCGAAGTCGGCGAAGCCGTGAATGCGGCGACCATGGTTGTCATCATGATCGAGACGAAGGAGGCGCTTGCCGCAGTCGACGAGATTGCCGCGATTGACGGCGTCGACCTTCTTTTCATCGGGACCAATGATCTGTGCGCATCGCTGGGCATCCCAGGCCAGTTTGAGCACGAGATGGTCCGCGACGCCTACGCGAAAGGCATGGCTGCCTGCCGTAAGTATGGCAAGCATCTCGGTGTCGGCGGTCTCAATGCCCATCCGAAACTCGTCGCCGAGTTCGTTGAAATGGGTGCTCGATACGTCTCCACCGGCACGGACATTTCGTTCCTGGTGAGCGGAGCGAGCGCCAAGGCAGCGGTGATGCGCGACCTCTGAGCGCCGATCCTCACGGCCGCGAGACGGAAGGCCGGCGAGCGGTCGTGCTTGCAAGTGGTTCCGGCCGCGTCTCGTGCCCTTTAGATCGAGTCTGTCTACGAGCGCACGCATGCGTTTTCGTTGGTCGCGCAACCTGCAGCGCTGCCATATCTCGAGGATATTTCCAATGAAGAAAGTCGTAGTTTACAAGCCACTGCCCGAGGAAACGATTGAATACCTGCGCTCTCACGCAGAAGTCACGATCGTCGACCCGAAGCAGCCGGGCGTGCTGATTGAAGCGCTCAAAGACGCGGATGGGGCGATCGGAACCGGCGTAAAGATGAACGCCGAAACTCTCGATGGTGCCCCCCGTCTCAAGGTGCTCTCGACCGTATCGGTTGGCTTCGATGCCTTCGACGTCAATTATTTGAATGGACGTGGCATCCTGCTGACCCATACCCCGGATGTTCTCACCGAATCCACCGCCGATACGGCATTTTCGCTGGTTCTTCTTACGGCGCGGCGCCTTGCGGAACTCGCGGCCTATGTGAAGGCCGGCAAGTGGACGAAGAAGATCGGTGAGGACCTGTTTGGCGTGGACGTGCACCATAAGACGCTGGGCATTGTCGGACTCGGCCGTATCGGAACATCGGTGGCTCGACGCGCTTCTTTGGGCTTTCAGATGAACGTTCTGTACGTCGATCAAGGCGTCAACGAGCGCGCCGAGCGCGAGTATGGGGCGAAGAAGGTCGGCGTGGACGAACTCCTCGAATCGTCCGACTTCGTTCTGCTGCAAGCGCCGTTGACCAAAGAGACGCGAAACCTGATCAGCACGCCCCAACTGAAGGCGATGAAACGCAGCGCATTCCTCATCAATGCGTCGCGTGGACCGATCGTCGACGAACCGGCGCTCGTCGAGGCGCTGAAAGACGGCACGATCGCGGGCGCTGGACTTGATGTGTACGTGGACGAGCCACTGTCGGTTGATTCACCGCTGCTGAAGATGGACAACGTCGTGACGTTGCCTCACATTGGTTCAGCGACACACGAAACCCGGCATGCGATGAACAGAAATGCTGCGGAAAATCTTATCGGTGCGCTGAACGGCACCTTGAAAGCGAATATGGTGAACCCGGAAGTATTGAAGCGCTGACGCACCGAACGTTCGCCGGGCCAGGCAGGTATTTGCCCGTCCCGGCGAACATCGACGCAGCAGCGAAAAGTTGCTGCCTCTGAGACGTCAGCCGCCCCTCGGAGGTCCGTCAGTCGGACTACTTTGACAGGTTCTTTACGATGTCTATCATCTTGTCGAGGACAGGATCGTTCTGTCTGCTCGGCCACCCGAAGATGAACTGGGTCGAATAGTTGAGATTTGTTAGCGGGACAATCGTCAAATCCGTCGGATATGCGAAGTTCTTGCCCATGACTGCGAGTCCGATGCCCATGCCAACCGAGATGAGGTTGAGCTGGGACGCGATGGTGCTGACCTCTTGCACGATATTCGGCTCAAATCCCGCTGCCTGGCAGAAGGAATAAAGCTGTCCGTAGCTGAGACTGCTGCTGGACTTGGGCACCACGACGAACCACTCGCCGGCCAGATCTTCCAGCGTGACTGATTTCCTGCGCGCCAATCGGTGATCGTTCGGAACGGCGACACCCAGATTGCCCGTTTGAATGCATATCGAATCCAGAACGATGCCTTCGCGCTCCATGTTGATTTCGGTGCGCCGCTTTCCTGGATGCGGACTTGGTCCCAGGTGCATGAAGCCGGCATCAATCTTTCCCTCAGCGAGAGCTTTCGGCTGTAGCGAGGTCGACATTTCAACGAGTGAAAGGCTGACTTCTGGGTAGGTCTCGCGGAACTGTTTGACCGCCGCCCGGAAGATTGAATGCATCAAAGTCAGAGAACCATAGCCGATTCGGAGTGTTCCGGTCATGCCGTGTCCGACGCGTTTGGTAAGGACTATCGCTTCGTTCAAATCGTCCATAACGCGTACGAGTTGAGGTAGCAGCGTGCGTCCAGCGGCCGTAAGCTTGACTGTATGCGAGACCCGTTCAAAAAGCAGTGTTCCGAGCTCTCCTTCGAGATCGGCGATGATCTGCGATATCGCCGGGCGCGTGATGTGCAGACGCACAGCCGCACGGCCGAAATGCTCTTCCTCCGCCGCAGCGATGAAGTAGCGAAGATGTCGAAGTTCCATCCTTCGGGTGTCTCCTCTCAACAGCTGCCGAACGCGTAAGCTGTCCGGCCTATAGCGTATTCCGACGCTAATTTGTCTATCATTGTATCGTCGGTTAGCGACGCTTACCAATTCACCATAATAGCTGACTTGACCCAACGGCGGTGCGATTTCAAACTTGTATCATCGTCGCTACCGATGCTGAGACACGAAACTGGATCCTTCAGGGGAAACCGAAAATGTTTTCTGTTCGCGTCCCGGGCCGGCTTCGTTCAACGGACGGCAGCGTTGTAAGGATATTCACGAATTCTCGACCGGATAGGGCGGCGCCTATCAAGCGGTTGTAACTCGTAGCGCGGGAGACATCAGTGAGCCTTTCAGGAAGATCATTGCGCACCCTTGTTGATAAATGGATTGGAGCGACCGACGGCATACGCGTTACTCAGTTTAGCCATGGTCGCGGCGAGCAATGCAGGTTTGTGCGTGTCGAAGGTGCGTCGGCCGAGTCCCTCATAGCGCTCATCTTCTTTCGCCACGATGACGGCAGCTGGTGTGTCTTTCCACCCGAGCGCAGGCGGCCTGCGATGAATCTGGGCGTTTGAGCGCGAATAGCGCGCTCAATCAATCGGAAGAGGCACAGGAGACCCCGTCGACGGTTGCGCAGCGGCGCGGGCACACGGGGCGACTGAGCAGGTTGATGGCGCGCAGGAACCGTGACAGCCCTCGTCAGTACCCGTGAGAGAGACGTCGCACGCGCGGTCCGCTCGGACGCGCGGCGGCAAACAGATTTTGTTTTCGGTCAAATAGAAGCGCTCAGCGAAATATGGGCCGATTGAATTAACAGGAGACTGATATGCGATCGTACGAAAAGTGTTACATAAACGGAGAATGGGTTTCTCCTCTTAGTCGCAAGGATTGGACGTTGGTCAACCCGGCTACCGAGGAGCCGTTCGCGACCGTTGCGCTGGCAGGAGCCGACGACGTCGACCTGGCTGTAAAGGCTGCACGGGCTGCCTTCAAGTCTTTCAGCAAAACGTCGCGGGCAGAGCGCATCGATTTGCTGGAACGGATCATTGACCGCTTTGTTAGCTGTGAAAACGAGCTCGCAGAAGTCGTAACGCTCGAACTAGGCACACCTGTCTCGCAGAAGATTCATGTCCCCGCAGCGCTTGGATCCTTCAAGCAGGCGTTGGCCACCCTCAGGGAATACGAGTTCGAGTACCGCCTCGGACCTAACACTGTTCGTCGCGAGCCGATCGGTGTTTGCGGACTCATCACTGCGTGGAACTGGCCGCTTCAGCTTCTTGCAACCAAGCTCGCTTATGCTCTGGCGGCCGGTTGTACGGTGGTCCTGAAGCCGAGCGAATTCACGCCCCTCAGTGCGATTCACCTCACAGAGGTGCTTCATGACGCGGGCGTGCCCAAGGGTGTCTTCAACCTGGTGCTGGGTGACGGTCCAATTGTGGGCAATGCGATCAGCAAGCATATGGACATCGATATGGTCTCGTTCACTGGTTCGACGAGAGCCGGTGTGTTGATCGCTCAGGCGGCAGCTCCGTCGGTCAAGCGCGTTGCTCAGGAGTTGGGCGGGAAATCCGCGAACGTGATTCTTGATGACGCAGACCTCAAGGCCGCAGCGAAATGGAACGTGGCTCGCGCTTTTTCGAACAGCGGTCAATCTTGCCACGCGCCGACGCGGATCCTGGTACATGAGAGCCAGGTCGAAGAAGTGTTGGCATTGCTCGAGCAGGAAGCGAAGGCGGTCAAAGTGGGAAATCCACTCGACGCGGAGGTGACCATGGGCCCCGTGGTCAACAAGCTGCAGTTCGACCGAGTGCAGGAATACATTGAGATCGGCATTGGAGAGGGTGCCACCGTCCGCGTTGGCGGCGTCGGTCGACCGCAAGGACTGGAGCGTGGCTACTTCGTCAAGCCGACCATCTTCTCTAATGTGACGCCGAACATGCGCATCGCACAGGAAGAGATTTTCGGTCCAGTGCTCGCCGTTATTCCGTATCGCACCGAAGAAGAAGCCATTGAAATTGCAAATGGAACGCCTTACGGCCTGGGCGCGTATGTCTTCTCGTCGAACCGGGAACGGGGCGTGTCTGTCGGTTCCCAGCTTCAGGCAGGCCGTGTCTTCCTGAACGGTGCTGTGAGCAACACCGAGGCGCCGATGGGCGGGTACAAGCGCTCGGGAAATGGACGCGAGATGGGTGTCTTCGGCTTGGAGGAATACCTGGAGACGAAGGCGATGATTGGCTTTGATGAGGAGAAAGCGACTGCGGGGTGATTTGAGTTTCCAGCCGGCTAAGCTGCTTACCGTTGAGCGGGCCGGCTGTTCATCCAGGCTGTCGCCCTGTGCTGAAACACGCGGTATTTCGCCACCGTGGCTCCGTCGCACTGCTTGTGAGCGCGACCGGTCTAGCACCAACTTTGCCCAAATGTTTGTGTTGCATGCGTTAGGTCCACTTCGGTAATTTCGTGCCGTCTCGGGGGCGACGCGCAAACCGCCCCTGAATCCGGCTGTTCATGCGGCTGGCTACGTGCGTTACAGGTACGGCTTGAGCCAGTCGAGCCCTTCGGACGTGGCCGCCTTCGGCCGATATTCGCAGCCGATCCAGCCGTCGTAACCGAGCGAATCAATCAGGTCGAACAGATACGGATAGTTCAGCTCGCCGATATCAGGCTCGTGCCGCTCCGGCACGCCTGCAATCTGAATGTGTCCGATGCCCGCGTTCGGGCGCTTCATGTCGCGCTTCAGCTTGACCGCGACATCGCCTTCAACAACCTGGCAGTGGTAGATATCAAACTGCACCTTCAGATTCGGCGCGCCGATTTCATCGCAGATGGTCTGGGCGTCGTCCTGACGGTTCAGGAAGAACCCGGGAATATCGCGGGTGTTGATTGGTTCTATCACGACGGTGATGCCCGGGCCTTGCGCTTTCTTGGCAGCGTATTCGAGGTTTCTCAGATAGACGGCGCGATGCGCGTCCCTTGATTGGTCGGGCGCGATGAGGCCGGCCATCACGTGCAACTTGTTGTTGCCCAGGATAGCGGCGTACTCGAGCGCCTTTTGCACGCTTTGCCTGAATTCTTCCTCGCGGCCTGGCAGAGAGGCGATGCCGCGCTCGCCCGCTGCCCAATCGCCGGGCGGGGCGTTGAAAAGCGCTTGGACCAACCCGTTGTCGGTCAGTCGTTCTTTGATGTCTTTGGCTGCAAAGTCGTACGGAAACAGGAATTCGACCGCTTTGAAGCCGTCTTTTGCAGCGGCGGCAAAGCGGTCCAAGAACGGGTGTGCCGTGTACATCATCGTCAGATTGGCGGCAAAGCGTGGCATGACCATTTTCTCCTTTGAGGCGTTCTGCCGCGTGCTTACCAGCGCGCGCCGAATGTCTTGCGTAAGTCATCTATCGCCTCGTCCGGCAAAGGCTCGGGCCTCGGCATCGTCGAGAGATAGAGTTGCGCCGTCTCTTCGAGTTCTTCCAGCGCATAGCTCGCCTGCGATACCGTCTTTTCCCACACTACCGGTCCGAGCCGTTCCAGCAGCACGGCGCGCACCTTCGACGCCAGTGCCGCCACTTCCTCCGCGACGGCGGGATCGCCCGGTCGGCGATAGCGGATCAGCGGCACATGGCCGACCTTCATCACGTAGTACGGCGTGATAGGCGGCAGCACGTCGCTGCTCTTCCACGCGCCAGCAAGCGTCAGCGCGACGAGATGCGTCGAATGGGTATGCACGACGCCGTGCGCATCCGGGTCGTTCTCGTAGATGCGCCGGTGCAGCGCAAGCGTCTTTGACGGGCGTCCGCCCGACACGTGGTTGCCCGGCAGGTCGACCTTCGCGATGTCATTCGGGTCGAGACGGCCCAGGCACGTGTCGGTCGGCGTGATGAGCCAGCCGTCGTTGAGCCGCGCGCTGATGTTGCCCGCGCTGCCGACCGTACACCGGCGCTCGTAAAGGTTCTTGCCAATGACACAAATCTCCTCGCGGATCCGGCTTTCGTGCCACGCCATTACTTCCCCCCGTTAAGCGCCTTCAGCGCCTTGGCGAAGAAATCGACCGTTCCGAAATTGCCGGACTTCAGCGCCAGTCCAAGCGGAAATCCGTCCTCGGCGCCGATAGATTGCGTCGCCGGTACGCCGGGGTCTATCTGCGGCCCGATGCGCAGCGAGCGCACATTGAGCGCCTGCACGACGGCGCCTGACGTCTCGCCGCCAGCAACGACGAATTTGCGCACGCCGACATCGCGCAGGTTGCGTGCGATAGAGGCGAGTGCGTCCTCCACGAGGTGTCCCGCTTTCTCAGCGCCCAGTTCCTTCTGCACTGCCTTCACCTCGTCGGGCGACGACGTGGCGTAAATCAGCACGGTTCGATCGTGGCTGCGCGCGAATTCAACGGCGTTCTCGACGACCGGTTCGCCGCGAGACAACGCAATCGGGTCGATGCGGAAGCTCGGCCTTGAGGCGCGCCACTCTGTCACCTGTGCGTTGGTGGCCTTGGACGTGCTGCCCGCTAGCACGACCGACTTGCCCTCGATTTTCGGCAGGTCGTCGGCGTGTCCCGCGTACACGAGCAGATCCGCCGAGTGGAAGTTCTGCGGCAGACCGAGCGCGATGCCCGAGCCGCCTGTGACCAGCGTGAGATCGCGGCACGCTTTACCCAGCGTGTACAGATCGGCGTCGGACATGGCGTCGGCGATGGCAAGCCGTACGCCACCTTCCTTCAATTCCTCGATGCGTGCGCGGATTGCATCGGCGCCCTTGGCGATGGTGTCGTAGCGGATCAAGCCGACCTTCGATTTCGTCTGACGCTGCAGCACGCTCACGAGGTTGGGATCGGTCATTGGCGTGAGCGGATGGTTCTCCATGCCCGATTTGTTCAGCAGCACGTCACCGACGAACAGGTTGCCGCGAAAGATCGTACGGCCGTTCTCGGGAAACGCAGGGCAGGCGATTGCGAAATCGTCCTCGCGTCTGGAAGATAAGGCGTCGAGCAGCGCATCCGCGACCGGGCCGATGTTGCCTTTGTCCGTGGAATCGTACGTCGAGCAATACTTGAAGAAGAACTGGCGGCAGCCCTGCGCACGTAGCCATTCAAGCGCCTTCAGCGACTGGCGCACAGCGTCATCGGCGGGAATCGTGCGTGACTTCAGCGCGACGACGAGCGCATCGGCGTCGATGGACGTGCCCGCAGCGGGCACGCCGATGGTCTGAACCGTGCGCATGCCGCCGCGCACGAGCATGCTGGCGAGATCGGTCGCGCCGGTGAAATCGTCTGCAATGCAGCCGAGGAGTGCCTGCGCCATTACTTCGCTCCCTTCGGGACCTTATTCCCGGAAAAATTTATAGACCGCACAGCTGCGCCGGCCGCCGTGGCCAGCGGCGAGCTTGCATCACGAATAGCTGATGCGCCGCTGCTGACAGCAGCAATCGTGTCGTGACCCGCGAGCTAGCTGAAGCACGCGCCCTGCGTTTCGCTCGAGCGCGTACATCCGGTTCGCACAGCACGCGGGAGGGCTCGCAACGCCGGCATTGACGGCGTGAGAGTTCGAGATAGGGTTCGCAGGCAGCTTTGGCACGATCCGTCTTGTCTGCCACGCGATGTTCTCGTTCGGATAACAAATTCAGAGGTGTGGTGCTACCGGACGGTCGCGGCGACGTCTTAAAGTGTCTCGTTGACACAGGAGCCGGTGTCACAATCTGTTTGACCGCGCGAGGTTCGGAGCGTGCGCGCAGCCGGTTTTCTCTACTAGGTTGCCGATGTCGACTGCATCATTAACCCGCACCCGGTGCCGGCAAACCCGAATCAATCTCCCAGATCCCGGCCAGTCTATCGACAGTGACCGACTCGCCAAGCCGATTCGAAGCAGCATCCAGGGTGGAGCGCGCCATTGTTGCGATGAGCATCGGTGCTCCATAACGCATAGCTACCACCGATGCCTTCGTCAGGTCGTTTGCCCAGCTGCCCAGGGTGACATTGGCCGTTCGCTCGTTCGCTGCGAGAGCCGGAAGAACCCGTGCGGACGCGCTGTTGTAACCGGAACTCTTGTTCAATACAATCGCCATGTCAGCAATCGTGAGCCCGTTCCTGGCACCCATCGCAGCGCATTCATAGGTAATGAGACGGTTACACGCAGCAATTGCCGCAACGACCAGGCGCATGGCGTGACCGCTACCTGCGTCGCCGCAGGGGATGACTTTCGGGCAGACCGCTTCAAGAATGCTTCGCACGGAGTCGAGGACGGTTGCCGACCCTCCGAAGAAGATGGCCGATGCCTCCGAAACTGCTGCGGTGTCTTCCGTGTGTAGAGGCGCATCGACGAGAGTGATTCCGACTTCACTCAACTGCTTGGCAAGCGACCTGGTATCGTCCGGATCGCCTTGGCCCATGTCGATAAGGATTCGTTTGTCTGCGGTGCCTGCCTCGAGCCAATCCGGCCTTCGAAGCATCGCCTCTCGCACCTCATCGGAGCCTGAACACAGGACGATGATGTCCGCGCCTTTAGCCAGACTGGTAGCGTTATTTACCTGTTCTGCGCCATCGCAATGCAGAGAGCCGTTGTCGGTGTCGAGAATGCGAACAGAGTGCGATCTCGCCAATTGGCGAGCTACAAACGAGGCGGTCTCACCGCTTCCTGCCAGTCCAATCGTAGTCATTTTGCCTCCCGGAACTCTGCGTTTGTCGCCGCATCGACAAACTTTGTGTCGGCCATCGACTCGATGACGCCAATCATTTGCTCGAGTTGCGCCTCCTTACCTAGCGAATTCAATCCGATCTGCAGGATCGACCGCGCCACGCCCCCGATCGGCATCGGGACCCGCTGCTCTGCGGCCAATCCGATTGCTTGATGGATGTCTTTGACCTGGAGCGCGAGCCAGAACTTAGTGGACTGGCGACCTTGGGCGATAGCGGGCAACATGCCTTGGGAGGTGTAATTTCGTGCCGTCGTGGCGTTAATCGCCTCCGTCATAACTTCGAGGGGAAGACCGAATTTCCGTCCCATCGCGACAACTTCAAGTGTTGCAAGACGGCAGCTGACATTCATCATGTTGTTCACAGTCTTCATCGTCTGACCGTTACCGACCCGTTCTCCGCAATGGAAGACGTTCGGACTGATCGACTGCAAGACCGGCAAAGCCCTCTGAAAAGCTTCCTTAGGACCGGATGCAATAATGGAGATCGTTCCCGCAATTGCCGTGGCCATCGCTCCGGAGACAGGAGCGTCAAACAACAGAACTCCCTTCTCCTCAAGCTGTCGGGCGAACCCTCTGGTCTCCGCTGGAACACCGCTAGTTTGGTCGACGACTATCTTGCCGGACGAAAGCCCTTGCGCCACACCGTTCGGGCCAAAGAGCACCGCTTCAACGTCCGAGCTTCTGGGCAGACAAAGCAACACCACATCGCTGTTACGCGCGAGTTCCGCAGGTGTCGCCGCCGCTGTCGCGCCGAGTTCGACGAAGGCATCCACAGCCTTTTGATTCAGGTCGAACACGCTCAATGGAAACTTGCCGATCAGATGACGGGCGAGCGCGCCACCCATGGCGCCCAACCCGATATACCCGACTCGCATGTATCTCCTCCTTGCTTCTACTGCCGATGCTGTCCTCGGCGGACTGTCGCACCAAAAAGCGACGTTACGCTATCGTGCGCTTTGCAGCGGTGTACGTCGAGTCGCATTTTCTCCGCATACCGGTAAGCCGCACTTACCAGGGCAGCGTGCAGGGCCCTTTGTCGAGATTGGCGCCGCCTTCTAAAGGCGTCCGAGTCGCGTGAGCGCAGCGGCAGGAGTCTGGCGCCCGTTGCAACCTGTCGCTGTTCTGGGCGTGACGGGAGGCATAGTTGCCATATAACGCGTCGGACAGGTGCCATACAGGGGGCAGAAAAAAGCCCGCAGAACTGCGGGCCAACCTAAAGACGGGACGATTCATCGATGATGGTCGGCTCTCAGACGTTAGCCTTCTAACGCTGAAGAAATGGATTGACTGGCGGCTTCTCGGACGTCGAAAGAAAGACACTTTTCGTTTCGAGAAACTCGTGAACGGCTTCTACCCCGTTCTCACGGCCGAGGCCCGACATTTTCATCCCGCCGAACGGCATCATGAAGCTGTATGCCCGATATGTATTGACCCAGACGGTTCCGGCTTTGAGCGCCTTCGTCATGCGCATCGCTCGACCGATACTCCCGGTCCAGACGCCAGCTACCAGACCGTATATGACGCCATTGCCCAATTCGACAGCGTGTTGCTCGTCGTCAAAGCCGATGATAGAGAGCACGGGACCAAAGACTTCCTCTTGCGCGATGCGCATGGCATTAGTCACATCAGTGAAGATAGTGGGCTCAACGAATTGGCCCCCCGTTAGTCCGGGGCCAACGGCCGGCTTGCCGCCGAGGATACAACGAGCGCCGTCGGCTCTTGCGATTTCAATATAGTCCAGCACTTTGGCGTATTGCGAGGGCGTAGTGATTGGGCCCACGTTCGTCGTCGGCTGCATCGGGTCGCCAAGCCGCACGTCTCGCGCAAGGGCGACCAGTCGCTCAGTGAAGTTCTCCTTGATTGAGTTCTGCACGAGAAGCCGGGAGCCGGCAATGCACATCTGGCCCGCGGCCCCAAAAATTCCTGATACGACGCCGACCGCTGCAGAGTCAAGATCCGCATCCTGGAAAACGATATTCGGCGACTTGCCTCCCAATTCCATCGCGACGCGCTTCATCCCCCGCGCTGCAGTTTCATAAATTCGTGCGCCGGTAACGTCTGACCCGGTGAAGGTGATTTTGGCGACGTCCTTGTGCTCGACCAGCGCAGCGCCGACTTCGTTGCCATAGCCCGTGACGACATTCAAAACCCCGTCGGGGAGTCCCGCTTCCCTGGTGAGAGCCGCAAATTCGAGCGAGCTTGCTGACGCGAACTCCGAAGGCTTGACAACGACCGTGCACCCGGCTGCCAGCGCGGGAGCGCACTTCAGAGACAGGAATTGAAGTGGGGAATTCCACGCTGTCAGCGCTGCTACCACGCCCACCGGCTCATGCGTGGTGAAAGCGAAGACGTCCGCTTTTTCCACCGGCATGACCGCGCCTTCAATCTTGTCGGCCAGTCCGCCGTAGTAGTACCAGTACTCAGGGATCGTCTTGAGTTGACCCTGCATTTCCGTGAGGACTTTGCCGTTGTCCCGGGTCTCTATCTCGGCCAGGTTGCTGGCATTCTGAACGACGAGGTCGCCGATGCGCCGCATCACCTTGCCGCGCTCGGTGGCAGTCATCTTGCCCCACGGACCATCGTCCATTGCGCGCTTGGCAGCCTCGACTGCGCGTGCCGAATCTTCGGCGGTACTGCGGGGAATTCGTGCCCACGACTCGCCGGTGTACGGATTGACAGTGTCGATCCACTCGCCTTTCGCCGGGTCTTCGGGTTTCCCGTCGATCCAGAGTTGATACTTCTTCATCCGTCTATCTCCATGGGTCAGCTTTCGCATCAGACGCCGCCCCACCTGGTCACAGCGCGGACGGAACCCATGGAGTTCGGTGGGTACGCGGCGAACTGGTCTTGCTGGGCGTCGGATGTACGAGTTTGGCGATGCACGTATGAACGTGCTTTGTGAGGAACGCGTCGCTATTGGGATTTTCTACAGGACTTGCGCCAGAGTCGAGTCGGATTTGCTTCTCGAAAGGAAAGTTGGGCTAACCGATATCGGGACGCTGCAGAACGAACTAAGTATCAGTACCGCGCGGCTCGCTGCCCCAATGCCGGGAGGCGACGTTGAGGCATTCCTGCTGCAATCTACTGCGCTTTTCTCACCCGCGAGGCGGAAGCCGTCTGCCGCTACTTATCACCATAACGGAGAGAACGAGACGAGCGGCGCAGCCGATAAATCCCGCCCCGATCGAGTAGCGGCCGGGCAGCGTACTGACTGGCTCAGTTCCCACCATTGGATAGCTGAATCGACGCAACCATCAAGCTGCCGTTGCCCTCCGGCTTGCCCGATACACCGTTCGAAAGCCAGGTTGGCCGCCATTGCACGGGAGCGCATCGTTGTTTCCCCCCGTGGGACAGGTATGACATCCGGGTTCTGCCCCGATACTTCCGAGCAATGGAAGCCTACGCCGGCACTTTGAGTGAAGCCATGTCAATCACGAAGCGATAGCGCACATCGGCTCGCTTCATCCGTTCCCATGCTTCGTTAATCTGGTCCATGCGAATCATCTCGCAGTCCGGGAGGATGTTCTTGCGCCCGCAGAAGTCGAGCATCTCCTGAGTTTCCGGGATGCCCCCAATTGGCGAGCCAGCGATGCGTCGACGACCGACAATGAGCGGAACCGTGGTCGGTTCGGCAAGCGGGCCCACCTGACCGACCAGAACGATAGTGCCGTCTACGTCGAGCAGCGGCAGGTACGGATTCAGGTCATGACGAACCGGAATGGTGTCGATGATAAGGTCGAAACTGGATGCGGCTTTTTCCATTGCTTCGTTGTCGGTGGAGAGCAGAAGCGCGTCGGCTCCAAGTTTCCTGGCATCGGCGGCCTTGTCAGGCGTGCGGCTCACGACCGTCACGGTCGCACCGAGAGCCGACGCGAGCTTGACCGCCATATGTCCGAGGCCGCCCAGACCGATGACGCCGACCCGGCTGCCGGGACCGACCGTCCATGTGCGCAAGGGGGAGTACGTAGTGATGCCCGCGCAGAGCAGTGGGGCGACGCGGGATAGATCAAGGCTGTCAGGCACGCGAAGCACGAAGTCCTCGCGGACCACGACATGTTTCGAATAACCTCCCTTCGTCGGCTCATTCGTAACGCGATCGAATCCGCAGTATGTTTGCGTATTTCCTTCACGACACAGCTGCTCCAGGCCCTTGCGGCATTGGTCACAAGTCATGCAGCTATCCACCATACAGCCGACCGCGACGTGGTCACCAACCTTGTAGCGCTTGGCCTGCGGCGCCACATCAATGACGCGGCCTACAATCTCGTGACCCGGCACCAGCGGATAGTTGGACCAGCCCCAGTCGTTACGAGCCTGATGCAGGTCCGAGTGACAGACTCCACAGTAGAGGATCTCAATAGCAACATCGTTGAAGCGCAGTTCGCGTCGTTCGAAGTCGTAGGGTTCGAGAGGCGATTTCGGGGTTTGAACAGCGTAGCCTCGGGTCTTCATCTTGAATCCTCTTGAGAAGAATGAGAGAAAGCAGAATCGTGCAGCAATTGGCTTGCGTGCGGATATGGACGTCTAGCACTTCGAGGACGTGGCGTCGTTCGCGGACGCCGACCGTTCGAATGCCGGAATAGCAGGTTGTATGAAAAGACCAGAGGAATTAAGCGTGACCTGGCGCATAGTCCTATGACCTGTGCTCACGATTCCCAAGCAACCCACGAGATAGCGCTGAACAGCAAGCCGCTCTCCCTTGGGCGCAGGCCTCTCGGGCCGCCAGTGATGGGAACTCGAGACAAAGAGCGCAGCATAGCGGATTGACGCATCAGCGCGTTTTGTCCCGTGGCGAAGTAGGTGGCCGCGCACGTCAAGGGAGGCATCGTTCACGCAGGACGTCGATGGCGCGTGCGCGGTGGTTTGACGCTTACAGGCCCGCTGTCTGTCCGCCATCGATCACGACAGCGTGGCCAATTGCAAATCCGGCTACGTCGGAGCACAGCCAGAGGACCGTGTTGGCAATCTCCTCCGGCCGGCCGAGGCGACCGATCGGCTCTTGCGCGATCATCCGCTTGCGGTTTTCCTCGGTACCCTGGGTGAAACGACCGATCATCGGCGTATCGATGATGCCCGGACACACAGCATTGATGCGGACGCCGTCCTTCCCATACTCAAGAGCGGCGGACTTCGTCAGGCCGATAACGCCATGCTTGGCGGCACAGTAGGCACCCTGACCACGGATGCCAACAACGCCCGCGCCAGAGGACGTGTTCACGATTGAACCACCGCCGTTCTTGAGCATAATCGGAATCTGATACTTCATGCAGTAAAAGACCCCGCCGAGATTGACGCGCAGATTGCGTTCGAACACCTCGTCACTAATGTCGGCTGTGTAGGCGAGCGGTTGCTCGATGCCCGCGTTGTTGAAAGCGAAGTCGAGTCGACCGAACTTATCGATGGTCGCGGCAAGAGCCGCCTGAACATCTTCCGGCTTCGAGACGTCGCATCTCACAGGAAGTGCGCGCACGCCTTGCTGCTCGACCATCCGTGCAGTCGCGTTGGCACCTTCTTCCGACAGGTCCACCACGACGACATCCGCACCCTCCTGCGCGAAAGCTAACGCCGTTGCTTGCCCGATCCCGTTTGCTGCACCGGTAACGAAAGCCACTTTGCCTTCATAGTTCCACTTGCGATGAGTCGTCATTGATTCCTATCTCCATTAAGTTGCGCGCCTGGAAAGGCAGGCAATGTTCTCCAGAACTTGTGCTAAACGAGCTGTCGCATTACGCCGACAGGTTCGGCCGAGAGGCACTGAGACCGGTGCTCAATGCGAACTCGGAAACGTTGCGGTCATTCACGGCGCTGGTTGAGGCGCTGAGCGAATCGCTATATTTTCCAAACTTTCGGCCCGAGCGCTGTACTCTAGTCGGCTAATTCGGCCTTGTAGATAGCACTGCGTGGCTGTCGCGCTTGCAGTTGTTCATCTGTTCCAAGGTACACGCAGCAAAACAGCATGTTTCCGTTACTCCCGCCGATTGCGCACGAAACGGCATTCCCTTCGAATTTAATGCGGTCTGTGATCTCGCCGCCCTCGAGTACACGGATGAACTCACCCGTGTTATAGCAACCTGCCCAGATGGCTCCGTGCTTGTCCACGCAGATTCCATCAGGCTGCCTGCCGTCCAGATCGGCGAAAAGGCGGCGATTAGATAACTCGCCATTTACGGACCTGTCATAGGCGGTGAGCTTCCCGCGCCATGTCTCAGCTACGACCAGCGTGCGTCCGTCATCCTTGATTACTGTTCCGTTGGGGAATTCAAGTCCGGCGGCGGCCACCCGAATAGAACCGTCGGGCTCAACGACGTGCATCTCGGTCACTTCTATCGGCGCTCCGCCGAAGAGGTCATACCCGAAGTTGCCTACATAAACTCGACCCACGTCATCTACGACGAGGTCGTTGAGGTCGCCAGCTGCCACATCAGTCAGGTCTGCGTAGACAGACAAGGCGCCCTCGGACACCATCATCAGTTTTTTCTCGGCGCAGGACACGACAATGGGAGTTTTGTCCGGCAGAAAGCCGATTCCGGCTGGCCGGCCTGGCACGTTGCAGACCACGCTACGGATGCCGTCTTCAGAAACGGTATAGAGCTTGAAATCAAAGACGTCCGAGACCCAAAGGCGATTGTCGTGCCACCGAGGCGACTCCAAGAAAACGAAGCCGTCAGCGACGAGCGTCGCCTGATGCTCTTTCATGAATATTCTCTTGTAATGGAAATGACGCTGTGAAGTGTCTCCTTCCCAATTAGCTTATTGCTTCGACCGTCGTTAGGTCTAGTTCGTTTTTGTTGCCGCGACGGTAAGCTAGGCTGACAACGGCTTCGGGGAAGATCGGGATTTCTGCCGATGGAAGTTAAAAAACTTATCTAAGTAGCTCACGAGATGGCTTTGACCGCATCAAGACCAGCAATCAATAGGTCAGAACAGCGAAGGCCGCGACCGTTTTCGTAATACGCCGACCTGTCGACCGGTTCGTATGTGCCTTCGGCGCGCTCGATAGCCCGCGCGACGCTATTTTCCCTTCCTTAAAACGTAAATCTTGTTGCTCTCGACCCAACCGTCAGTCTTCTCGAGGTAGGCGGCGACGTGCGGGGAGTTGCAGTGCGCATTAAAGGTTTCCTCGTTCTCCCACCGCTCGATGAAGACGAAGCAACCGGGTTCCTGCGTATCGCAAAACATGTCGTATTGAAGCATTCCATTCTCTTTGTGAGTGGGTGCAAGCAAGCCTTGAAGTGCCTCTGCCAGTTTCTCCTCACACCCGGGCTTTGCAACGGAGATGGCAATCGCGGATACCTCGGACATACTGTTCTCCTGTCGATATCAAAAAAGAAAGGCGAGGATATACGCGGGAACTTGATAAAGAAAGGGCTCTTGACCAGCCGGTGTCAGACGACACGGTATGCCGAGCGAAAAAGGTAGTGTTCCAGGATTGGGTTTTACCCTTAAGTGGGTCGTGTCTCAAACGGCCCGCCAACCCGCTGCCGGCGGGCAGAAGGCGCTGTGAAGGGCCACTACAGGCAGTTCCAGAGAAAAGCAAATGCGCGTTTAGAGTTGCTTACCTTTAAGACCAGAAAAACCAACTAGCCTAACCGTCGACACCGAAATAACCTTGAACAAACGGAGACACTCACTTCCTGGATCAGCAGCTCATTGGCATGGACATCTACGATTACATCATCATCGGAGCCGGATCGGCCGGCTGCGCACTCGCTCGGGGTCTCAGTGACAACCCTGATAACAAGGTGTTGCTGTTGGAAGCTGGGCCGCCCGCTGACAAATTCTGGGTCAATACTCCTGCCGGTATGGCAAAGCTGTACTTCCACAAAGAACTGAACTGGAATTACTTCACGGACCCGATGCCCGCACTTCGCAATCGGAAGATGTACTGGCCTCGCGGCAAGACCCTGGGCGGCTCCAGTTCGATCAACGGGATGATTTTCATTCGCGGCCACCGCAACGATTTCGATAGCTGGAGAGACCTCGGGAACCCTGGCTGGGGCTATGACGATCTCTTGCCGTACTTCAAGAAGATGGAGCACAACGAACGGGGTGCGGACGAATATCGTGGCACCGGTGGTCCGTTGTGGGTCAGCGATCCGGTAACGAAAGTCCACAGCTCGGATGATTTTATCGAAGCTACAGAGCGTTTGGGCATTGCTCGCACGGAAGATCTCAACGGCGCGGTGCACGACGGCGTCGGGTTCATGCAGCATACGATCCGTGGGGGACGCCGCTACTCCGCCTACACCGCATTCGTCGAACCCATTCGCAACCGACCCAACCTTACCGTTATGACCGGTGCTGCAGTGCAGCGCATCGTGTTGAAGGGCAACGTTGCAACAGGCGTAGAAATTCTCATCAAGGGAGAACGTCGGACCTTTGATGCAGCCAGGGAAGTAATTTTGTCGGCCGGATCGCTCAATTCTCCGCAAGTGCTCATGCTCTCCGGCATTGGGCCGGGCGATGAACTACAACGTCACCGCATCAGGACACTTGTTGATCTGCCAGGGGTAGGGCTCAACCTGCAAGATCATTTCTACGTGCATGGAAGCTATCGCTCGACCCCGGACAGTTCCTACAACCAGGAGTTGGGGGGCATCCGGAAGTATCTCGAAGGGGCGCGTTATCTGTTGACCCACAAGGGCTACCTGGCGCTAGGCTCGTCTCAGGTTGGGGCCTTCGTGAAAAGCCGTGCGGAAGAACCCTACGCAGACCTCCAGATCAGTTTCAGGCCGATGACCTTCACTTACTACCCAGGTGGTGAGTGTGAAGTTGAACGCAAGCCCGGCATGGGTGTCTCTGTTTATCTCCTGCGTCCGCGTGCTACGGGCACCGTGACGTTGCGCTCTTCAAATCCGGGCGACCCAGCAGTATTCAAACCGAACTTCCTGACTAACGACGAGGACAACCGGGCCATGATCGCGGGCGTGAAGCTGATTCGGCAAATCATGTCGACAGAGCCGATTGCGTCGCGCGTCGTCGAAGAACAGATTCCTGGTCCTCTGGTGAAAACGGACCAGCAGATTTTCGACTGGATGGAGATGACTGGGAATTCAGCGCACCACCAGGCCGGCACCTGCAAGATGGGACGCGACAAGCTCGCGGTAGTGGATGAGCGTTTGCGCGTGCGAGGGGTCGAGCGTTTGCGCGTGGCTGACGCGTCCATCATGCCGCATCTCACTTCCGGCAACACGAATGCTCCGACGATCATGATCGGTGTGAAGGCGGCGGATATGATTTTGAAGGACGCCATCCCTCGTCGTGTCATCGGTCAGGCGGCAGCGCCCGCCCGACGTGCCACGAACGAGAGCGTTTCCGTGGGCAACTAAATGAGCGTCGGCTGACGGTAGATAGATAACATTGCGACCGCGAGTATGCGCGGTGCGCTTGGTCAACTTAAGTGAACAGGGATGTCATCGATGTCAACTGCAAGTCATCAGAGCGCTGAAAACAAGGTGCAAACGGAATACCCTCGCGTCGGCCTTTACATTGACGGCGAGTGGATCTACGACCGGGAAACGGCAGTCGAGGTAAGAAACCCGGCCACCGAAGAAGTGTTGAGTAAAGTCCCGAAGGCGACCAGCGATGACCTCGCACGTGCTCTGGATGCAGCGGCGCGGGGTTTCCTGGCCTGGCGTGACACGCCGCCTCAGGAACGCGTCAAGGTCATTCAGAAAGCCACGGCACTGATGCGCGAGCGACTCGAGCTCATTGCTACAACGATCACGCTGGAAAATGGAAAACTTTATTCCGACGCCTATGCGGAAGCTGACCGCTCGATGAACTTCTTCGAGTGGAACGCGGCGCAGTCATTGCGTGATTACGGGTTGATCGTTCCCGGCGAATCGCAAATGCAGAAGTTCATTCTGCGACAGCCAATTGGCCCGGTGGCAGCCTTCACGCCCTGGAACGTGCCTATCAGTTCTGCAGCACGCAAGGTAAGCGCGGCACTGTCGGCGGGGTGCTCCGTGATTCTGAAAGCTGCGGAGGAAACGCCTGCTACCGCGTGCCTGCTGGTGAAGGCCTTTGAGGACGCAGGTCTGCCGCCCGGCGTATTGAATCTCGTGTTTGGCAACCCAGCGGAAATCTCCTCGACCCTCATTGCTTCTCCTGTGATTCGGCTTGTGACGTTCACCGGCTCGGTCGCGGTCGGAAAGCATCTGACGCAACTGGCGGCGGCGGCCATGAAGCCTGTCCTCATGGAGTTGGGCGGCCATGCTCCGGTACTCGTGTGCGAAGGCGTAGATGGTGCGGCCGTCGGACGACTGGCTGCGCGCGGGAAGACGAATGCCAGTGGCCAGATCTGCGCATCTCCTTCCCGATTTATCGTTCATAGCAGCGTGTACGACGATTTCGTGGACGCTTTCGCTGGCGCGGTGGGAGGGGTGCGAGTTGGCGACGGGTTCAGCAAGACCGCGCAAATGGGGCCTGTTGCAAGTGCGCGCCGACTTTCTGCTATGCAGGCGCTTGTAGCAGACGCCAGGCAGCGCGGCGCCCGGGTTGCCGCCGGGGGCGCCCGTATCGGAGATAGGGGCTACTTTTTCGAGCCGACCGTCCTGGCTGACGTACCCGTTGACGCTGATGCAATGACTGTCGAGCCTTTCGGTCCGCTGGCCGCATGCGTGCGTGTGGACGACCTGGCCGAGGCTATTGCACTTGCAAACAGCTTGTCGGTCGGTCTGGCAGCGTACGCATTCACCAACTCCTTGCAGGACGCTGAACGGATCAGCCGCGAACTTGAGTGTGGAGTCTTGTCCATCAACCACTTCGGCACGCCTGACGCGGATACGCCATTTGGCGGAGTCAAGGACAGTGGAATCGGACGCGAAGGGGGCCCGTCGACACTGGACGCATACATGGTCACAAAGACGGTATTGCAAAAGACGGTACGTATCTGACGAAGCTTTAAAAAAGACCCGTTCAAAACGAGCAAAAACTGCTGGACCAACTAATGAACAGATTGGAGACAAAGCGATGAGCGCGTTTGGAAGGAACCTTCTCGGCTTGGGAGTGGCGAGCCTGTTACTAGCGGCGGCCGGTGTGGCAGGAGCGAAGGAAATTACGGTCGGCTATGTCGCTGCAGGTCTGCAGTATCCGTTCAATGTTGCTGTGGCAAAGGGGTTCGAGGATGCGGCAAAAGCAGCAGGCGCTAAGGCCATCATCCTCGACCCCAAAACCAGCGTCGAAAAGCAGGGCAACGCAATTGACGACCTGATCTCGCAGAAAGTGGATGGAATTGCGTTCCTTCCACTGGATGGTGTGGTCGCGCAAAGCTGGGCAGATCGCGTTGCCGCTCACGGAATCCCGCTCGTCTCCGTTGCAACTGAGTTGGGTGACCCTCAGAAACGAGCAATCAAGGATGTCTACCCGAAGCTCGCTGCGCTTGTCGCAAGCGATGAGGTGCATACGGGCTATAACGCTGGCGAAATCGCTGCGAAGCTGCTTCCAAAGGGCCGTGTTGCCAATATCGCCATCGTGGAAGGGGCACCCGGCTACCCGCAGGTATGGCAGCGCACAAAGGGTTTCAAAGACGGCCTGGATAAGGCAGGAGCGAAGTATCGAATCGTTGCCTCGCAGCCTACGGACTGGACCGCCGAAAAGGGCGAGGCCGTCTGTCAGAACATCCTGAGCGCTGATCCGGATGTCGACCTCTTCTACAACCAGGCCGACGACATGGTCATCGGTTGCGCCCGCGCCGTACATGCAGCTGGCTCGAAGGCAAAGCTCGTCGGTTGGGGCGGCTCGCGGCTTGGAATCAACGCGATCAAAATGGGTGACGTCGACGGCACGGTCTGTGTCGAGCCCGAAAAAATGGGCCAGCAAGCGTTCAAGGCACTTTACGCTGCTGTAACGAACCCGCAGACGCCAAAGGGCAAGTTCATTGAAATCGACACCCCTGGCGTAACAAAAGGAAACGTATCAACTTGCATCCCCCAGTGGTGACAGTGACTCAGGCATCTTAATCATCGCCCCTTCGGGCGGTCGGTTCGAGAAAACAGCAGGGCACACAGAGAGACGGCCGCATGACTCGTACAAGGAAGCTTGGACAGATCTGCGGCCAACAAAGAAACTAAATATGGAGACAGTCATGAAGAAGTATCTCAGGAAACTGGCATTGTTTGGCGTCGCCGCCGCTATGGCGCTTGTGACAGATGCCGCCACAGCCAAGGACATCACGCTCGGCTACGTCGCCGCAGGCATGCAGTATCCCTTCAATGTCGCCGCAGCGAAAGGATTCGAGGCGGCAGCAAAGGCGGCTGGCGTCAAAACAATTGTGCTTGACGCGAAAACGAGTGTCGAAAAACAGGGAAATGCGGTTGACGACCTCATTGCTCAGAAGGTCGACGGAATCGCTATTCTGCCGATTGACGCGGTGGTTGCCCAATCCTGGGTCGACCGTGCCGCGTCACATAACATCCCGTTTGTAGCAGTCGCGACCCAGATCGGTGATCCGCAAAAGCATGCAATCAAAGACGTTTACCCAAAGCTAAGCGCACTGGTCGCAAGCGATGAGGTTCACGCCGGATACGACGCGGCTCAGATTGCAGCGACCTTGCTCCCGAAGGGGCGGACCGCGAAGATCGCGATCGTCGAGGGAGCGCCTGGCTATCCGACGGTATGGCAGGTGACAAAAGGTTTCAAGGAAGGGCTTGATAAGGCGGGCATCAAGTATGAAATCGTCGCCTCGCAACCCACCGACTGGACTCCTGAGAAAGGGGAGTCCGTGTGCCAGAACATTCTGTCTGCACACCCGGATGTTGACCTTTTCTTCAATCAGGCTGACGACATGGTCATCGGCTGCGCTCGAGCCGTGCGCGCGGCCGGATCACACGCAAAACTTGTCAGTCGAGGCGGATCGCGGCTTGGCATAAACGCCATCAAGGCAGGCGATGTCGATGGTACGGTCTGCATCCAGCCTGGGAAAATGGGCCAGCTCGCCTTCAAGGCGCTGTACGCGGCGGTGACTAACCCTGGCGCGCCCAAAGCACAGTTTGTCGATGTTGACACCCCTCAAGTCACGAAAGCCAGCCTGTCCCAATGCGTGCCTGAGTGGTAAGCAAGGGTGATGTCAACTGAAGTAGGAGGCAGCCAAATGGAAAATGAAATCCCGCTCTTGCAGTTGCAGGGCGTGACGAAGACATTCCCGAATGGCCTGACCGCGCTGCGCGGAGTCAACCTGAACGTCTCGCGCGGCACGGTTCACGGGCTGCTCGGCGCGAACGGCGCTGGCAAATCGACGCTAATCAAGATCCTTTCGGGCTCCTTTCCCGCTACGGGCGGACGAATCGTCTGGAAGGGGACTCCAGTTGAATACTCGAGTCCGAAAGCGGCGAACGACATGGGGATTGCTACGATTCATCAGCATATTCCCCTGGTGCCGACGCTTTCGGTCCTCGAAAACGTATTCCTGGGCGAGGAAAGCCGGTGGCGCCGTAGCACGATCATTCGGGAGCGTTTCTCTGATCTATGTCGGCGAGTCGGGTATTGGCTCCATCCAGACCGGCTCGTGAGCGACCTGTCCATCGGCCAACGCCAGATGGTCGCAATTCTGCAGGCGCTTGGAACGGGAGCCGACCTGATCGTGATGGACGAGCCGACGGCGTCCCTCGCTGCAAGTGAACGCGAGGTCGTCTACCAGATCGTGCGGCACCTTTCTCGCGTTGAAGATAAAGCGATTCTGTTCGTGTCGCACTTTCTGGACGAGGTCATGGCGCTCACAGACCGGGTCACCATCCTGCGTGACGGGCAAGCAGTCGTTGACGCAGAGACCAGTGAACTCGACGAGTCGCGTCTCGCAGAAGCTATCGTTGGCCGGCAGATCGTCGCACTTGAACGAGCGACAACGCAGCCGGTCGATTTGAGTGCGCCTGTATTGCTGGAGCTTAAAGACGTCGCGTCTCCCGGCAAACTGGAAACTATCTCGTTGAAAGTACGCGCGGGTGAGGTCATTGGAATCGCGGGGCTGCTTGGGTCGGGCCGTAGTGAGCTTCTGCATGCGATTTTTGGCGCCGACCCAGATGCCGCAGGTGACGTGCTAGTTGAGGGCCGACCGATTCGAAGGTCGACTGCTGCAGCAGTGAAGGCAGGACTCGGTTTAGTTCCTGAAGACCGTATGAAGCAAGGTCTTGTCCCTGGGTTCGAGATTTGGCGCAACACAACCCTTCCGGCGCTGGACGGCGTCTTGCGAGGACGCTGGCTGCCGGACCCGGCGCAAGAGCGCCGGCGTGGCGCCGAGGCCATCCGCCGCCTGTCAATCAAGGCGAATTCGCCGGACATCCTTGTGACCGAGCTCAGTGGCGGCAATGCGCAGAAAGTAACCATTGCCAAGTGGCTCTTCAGCGATGTGAAGGTGTTCTTGCTGGACGAGCCGACCGCTGGCATCGACATCGGAGCGAAAACGGACGTTTTGTTGCTTGTGCGTGAGTTGGCGGCAGCGGGTAAGGCGGTCATCATCGTTTCGTCCGAATTCGAGGAGCTCCTGGCAGTGAGCAGCCGAATCCTGGTTATGCGCGACGGGCGTTGCATTGCTGAGCGCGCTGGCCACGAGACGTCCGAGCATGAACTGGTGTTGTTGGCGGGCGGCAAGAGTGCGAACCCGGCTAGCGAGCAACCCGCAGCGCAATCTTGAAAGAGAGAGTAATGATGAACCTGACTACTTCAACCCATTCCGGACCGTCGAGTGGTGGCAATGAATCCCCGGGCGGGCCGACGAACGGCGTTTCTAAAATGGCACAGGGACAAATGACTGATTGGCGGCGATTGTTCAGCCTCCGCGAGATGGGCGTTTACTATGCGCTTATCCTGCTGGTATTGATTATCTCTGGTGTCACGGCCTATACCGGCAGGCCCAGTTATCTGAGCGCGGTGAACATCTCTAACGTCCTCTATCAGGCGTCACTGGTCGCCATCATTGCGGTCGCGATGACAGTGATCCTGATTACTGGCAACTTCGACCTTTCGGTCGCGTCCGTGGCGGCTCTTTCGGCAGCGGTGCTCGTGGGTCTGGCAGATTCGCTCGGGTTCTGGCCGGCAGCGCTCGTTGCGATGCTTGTCTCGATCCTGGCTGGCCTGTTGAACGGCGCGATCGTCCAGTACCTGGGAATCAATGCGTTCATTGTTACGTTGGGAACGTTGACCGCGATCCGTGGCGTGGTTCAGATCTACACCGATGGCCGGTCTTTGTCGGTTGATACGCCCGAGGCGTTGCAGGCTATGCGGACGTTCGAATCGGGGCGCCTGCCAATCGCCATTCCGCTTATCCTCATTGGCGCGGCGCTGCTGCTGGCGGGTTGCTGGTTCCTGCTGCGAGCACGTCGCGAAGCACGCATTATCCCTGCGACATCCTTTGGCATGATTGCCGGCGGAATTTGCTGCCTTGCTCTCGTGTGGGCCGGTGGATGGTCACTCGCAATGCCCAAACCTGTCGTGTATATGGCGATCTTCACGGCGATTGTCTGGTTTATCCTGAGCATGACGACCATCGGTCGACGCGTCTACGCGGTGGGTGGTAATCCCGAGGCTGCGCGCTTGTCGGGGATTAACGTCAAGCGTTACAAGATGGCTGGTTTCATCCTCTGCAGTGCGGCGGCGGGTTTCGGCGGTGTGTTGTTCGGCAGTCGCCTGGGAGCGGTCAACCCAACAGCAATGCAAGGCGCAGAACTGACCGTGATCGCCTCGGCAATTCTCGGCGGGACTTCGCTGTTTGGCGGCGCTGGTTCCGTTATCAAAACCCTTGCAGGCGCGCTGCTCCTGTTTACCCTGACCAACGGGTTCAACATCCTCAACCTGGGTGCGAACTATCAGGGCGTCATCGAGGGAACGGTTGTTGTCACGGCGGCCGCCATCTATACAGTCGGCGGATCACGCCGGCGTAAGCGCTAACATCTACATGATAGGACCATGCGCTGTCGTTTGACCGTAATGGTCGACAGACGGCACGTCGAGTCCTCCGAGTACTGGAAGTCAGGGACTGTGCGGACCCAGCTCACATCGACGCGTATCAACGCGATCGAACCCGTCCTGCATCGCGCCCTGTTCAGGAGATGCTCATGGCCAGTCATGATTTCAGCGGACCCGGTGTCCTGACGGCAGCTGACAGGGAGATCATTTCACAGGGGCTCAACGCGCTGTTACGCGAACGGTCCCTCGCCTACGAAATCGCATTGAAAGTGGCGCTTTCCCGTGGCCA
This sequence comes from Paraburkholderia tuberum STM678, assembly GCF_902833905.1. Taxonomy (GTDB): domain Bacteria; phylum Pseudomonadota; class Gammaproteobacteria; order Burkholderiales; family Burkholderiaceae; genus Paraburkholderia; species Paraburkholderia tuberum. Next base: position 30,616 of record NZ_CADFGP010000003.1, read on the forward strand.
CGCTCACCCCGACGTGGGTGACTTCGGGCTACCCGACATCCTTCGTCTGAGCCGAATGATTTAGCGGGGCGCCGTTGCGGAGCCCGGGTTGCGTGGCGGTTCTCAGTGAATTGCTGCGCCTCGGCGCGTGGCCGGCGGGTTCTTGCGCTGTGCTGGCAATGACTTGCTGCTGGTTGTGCCAATACAAAGCTTGTATGGAGGAGTGACGTGGCAAAGCAAAGTACGGTGCGAACGCTCTCAGCCGGTTCCATCGGCAATTTTGGAGAAATCTACGACTTCGCAGTTTTCGGATTCTCCGTTCCGATTCTTGCGGCCCATTTCTTCCCTGGTAGCGACCGTACCGCGGCGCTTCTAAGTACCTTCGCTGTCTACGCCGTAGCTTTCTTCGCCCGGCCGGTGGGGGGATTGATGTTTGGCGTGATCGCGGACAAAATCGGGCGCGTAAAGGTCATGGCGACGACCGTCTGGCTGATGGCGCTTGGGACCGCCGTAATCGGCCTTCTGCCGACTTACGCCAGGATTGGAATTGCCGCCCCCGTTCTTCTGGTCGTGTGCCGGATTGCTCAAGGCCTTGCCCTCGGTGGTGAGACGACGGGCACCACCAGCTTCATCCTCGAGTCAGCACCGGATGACCGTAGAGGCGGCTGGATTGGTCTGACCTTGATCTTTTCGCATCTACCCAATGCTCTGGTCGCTGGACTCCTGATTGGCCTTCAGCTTGCGGCAGGTGCGACCGCGTATGCCGACTGGGTCTGGCGCGTCCCATTCCTTGCCGGTGGACTTATCGGTATCGTTGGCTTCTGGCTGCGGCGCAATCTCGACGAGCCGGATGAATTCAAGCAGGCAACCCGCAAGACGCATTCGAAGAATCCCCTTCGTACAGCGATCCGGGAAGGGGGTCTGAAGGGTATGCTGAACGTAGCGATGATTCAGCCGATTCAGACCGTGGGCTCGTATCTGCTGCTGGGATTCATGTACACGTTTCTCGTTCGTGTGGCGAAGCTCGACCCGACATCCGCGCTTTTCACGAACGCCGCCTCGGTCGTTGTGCTGTCGTTCATGATTCCGCTCGGAGGAATGTTGAGCGACCGGTTCGGTCGTAAGCCCATACTCACTTTCGGGGCAGCATGGTTGGCTTTTGCTGCCTATCCTGGCGTTTATCTGGCGGCAACGGGTACGATTACGGGCGCGCTTCTTGGCCAGCTCCTCCTGGTTGTTGGAGTTGGGCTGTATGGAGGTGCATGCTTCGTCGCCGCGCCCGAGTTTTTCCCGACGTCATTCCGCGCGACGGGACACGCGATTTCGTATCAAGTCACCGTGGCAGTGTTCGGAGGGACGACGCCTCTGATCGGGACACTTCTGGTCCAGGCGTTTGGGTCGCCGCTTGCCCCTGCTTATTACGTTGCGGCAGTCGCGGTTGCTTGTCTCATCTTGACTCAGTTCGTGCCCGAGACGAAAGGCGTGAGTTTGCGTACCGCCACCAGTTCGACGTCCGGTGAGCGCTCCACTGGCGCCGTACATGAAGCGAGATAAATTCCTCCCGGCACGCGCTTCGCTCGAAGTGAAGCGGGCTCCGGCCCATCTGGGATTTTGGCGTTTTCCACGTCTATCGGCGGCTGAGCTGGAGCCAGTTCGACCGCACGTGGACAGCGTTTTCGAGCAGCGTTTAAGCGTCGAGACGGTAGATTCTGATGGCGTTATCGCGAAAGATTTTGCGCCGGTCAGCATTCGGAAGTAGCTGAGTCGCATGGTCGACAACGTCGACCCATTCCCGGTAGCTCGCGGCCAGTTCAAGCACCGGCCAGTCTCCGCCGAAAAGCACGCGGTCGACACCGAAGTATTCGATGACGTGGTGAATGAACGGTAACACCTGTTCGGCATTCCAGGTCGCATGATCTGCCTGCGTCAGCAAGCCGGAGACCTTGCACACAACGTTCGGCAACGCTGCCAACTGCCGAATCTGTCTGCGCCAGAAATCCTGCCGGCGACTATCTTTGATCTCCGGTTTGCCCATGTGATCCAGAACGAACGAGACCGAAGGGCATCGTTCGACCATCTCGATGGTGTGTTCGAACTGGTGCGGATCAATGCAGATATCAAAGGAGAGGTCGTACTTCGGCAGCAGGTTGATGGCACCCAGAAAGTCGCGATCCAAGATGGTTGCTGAGTCTTGCATGTTCTGAATGAGGCGTCTCACGCCGCGTACTCGATGCAGGCTTGCAACCCGAGCCATCTCAGGCTCGATGGCGAGTCCTTTCTCGAGCGGCAGGCTGGCGACACACGCCATGATTCGAGAGTCGTTCTCCGCACTCGACGCTACCCATTCTGCCTCATCGAGATACTGCGGCATGTCGACATCCGCTTCGATGAAGACGAATCCCTGAACGTGATAAGGCTTCGAGTAGCTTGACAGGTCGTCTACTGTCCAATTGCGTTGGAGTTTCGTCGCGCCGGTCGCCCACGAAGAGCCGCTAGACCAGGAGTAGCCGAAACGCTGGCGATCGAGCAGATGAATATGGGAGTCGATGATAGGAAAATTAATCATTTGAACACTCGTCCCGATGAAGGCAGCCGCGCCGTGCCGCTACTCAGCAGTGAGCAGGTCGCGCATCCCGCGTACGAAAGCGTAGCAGAGGCTACGAGCGGGATTGATTAATAAATATGAACCACTCTCAACATCTGTTGAGCTAAGGACTGTCGTCACCGCTTTTTGCAGCGCGCACTGGCGGCTTGGTCGTGTTCTCTGAAACGCACCTGGCCGGGAATCATGGACCGCTGTCGAGTGTAAAAAATCGCATCACTGACCGAGATCGTCTTTACCTGCCAGCCAGGCAATCAAATGCTCACGGAAGCCCTGGGCGGCTGGGGATACAGTGCGGGCCGAGGAGTGATAGAGGCAGACCTGGCGCGTCACCGCGGGTTGAACAATCGGACGCATCACGAGGCCGAACCGCCGCCCAAGGAGACCGACATAGGCAGGTGCAATCACCAACCCGAGCCCCTCTGCAGCCATGCCGAGTGCGGTGCTGATGTTGTCGACGATGTCGACCGGCGTAATCCGGTCGTTCTCGTGATATTCGCCGTGCGTCAGCGATATCGTGCGTTCGTAATCCCGCCCGGCAACAACCAGTGGGCAGTGTCTCAGTTCAGCCCATGAAATCTCTCTGCGTTCGACCATGGGGTGAGTCGGATCGAACCATACAACCCATGGGCTTTTGAAAAGGTCCAAACGCATGACGCCTTCGCTTACTGTCTGATCGGGACCAACAGCCAGGTCCACTGCGGCGCTGTTGACCATATCAATGAGACTTTCTACTGACGTGTCCCGGATACGGACGAGAACCTTGGGTTTGCGGTTCGTGTACGCCTTCACTGCGGCAGGCAGAACCGTACTCGCCAGAACGAGAGGTGCCGCAACGCGGACGATACCGGCCGCGCGATTGCGAATGTCGTCTACTGCTGCTTGCGCAAGCTCCATGCGCGTCAGCACGCTCCTGGCAGAAGGATGAAATTCCCGGCCAGCTGGCGATAGGGAAACGCTGCGCGTTGTACGGTCGAAGAGCCGAAATCCGATTGAAGACTCCAATTCACTGACGAGTTGACTCACCGCCGACGCAGACAAACTTAGCCGCTCTCCTGCTTTGGCGAAACTTCTGACATCAGCAACCGCAATGAAAGCGCACAGTTGTCTTGGCGTAAATCGTGGAGATGGCATGGTGCAATCGATGCGTTGGCAATTACTAAGCGATTTTTAAGAATACTTCACGATTGATCGCTTGTTCATCCGTGTATCTACTATCAGACTGATACTCAGTTGAATTTTCCTGAGACGCCAATCACACGCAGTTCCAGCACCCTCCTTAACTTTGTATTCAATCTTAACCATGCCGACTAGCCCCGACCTTTGCCAATTATTTGCCAACCACGTCGCCGAGACTCGCTTCGAAGATCTGTCCAAAGAAGCAGTTGAAGCAGCGGAGAAATCGATCCTCGACATAATCGGTGTGACGCTCGCCGGCAGTGGCATGGAGCCCGCAGTACGAGGGGTGGCCGACGTTGTGCTGGATGCAGGTGGGCGACAGGAAGCCTCCGTGCTCGGTTTCGCCGGGAAGGTGCCGGCACAGTCGGCGGCATTCCTGAACGGAGTCATGGCTCATTGCCTCGATTTCGACGATCAAACGCCTTGGGGTGCGCATCCGGACAGCTCCGTCGTTCCGGCCGTTCTTGCACTCGCCGAACGCAGGGGGAAGGTCTCCGGGCGAGAGCTGATTACCAGCGTAGCGTTGGGACAGGATCTTTTCGTGCGTTTGCGCTGCAACGTAGGTTGGCGCCAGGACTGGAATCTGTCTTCAGTCGTCGGAGCGTTTTCTGGGGCTGCTGCGGCAGCCTGTATTCAGGGACTGAGCCGCGACCAGATTGCGCATGCACTTGGGATTGCCAGCATGCAGTCAAGCGGGACAATGCAGGTCATCTTTGGTATAGGCAGCGACCTGCGCGGGATGTACGCCGGATTCACAGCGCAAGGCGCTGTCATGTCAGTGCTTCTGGCGCAAAAGGGCATAACAGGTATCGCAGAACTGTTTGAGGGAAAAGCTGGCATCTTCAACGTCTACTTCGGTGGGAAGTACGAGCGGGACAAGATGGTGGAGGGTTTGGGGAAAGAGTACCTGGGCGCCTCGATGTTGTACAAGGCCTGGCCGGCGGTTGGGAACGTACATACCTACATCCACGCCACGATCGAATTGATAAAAGAGCACGGATTGAAAGCGAGTGACATCGAGCAGATCAAGGTCTTCGTGGGAGATTTTCACCAGCGAATGTGTTATCCGCTGGATCTGCGTCGCGCACCGGCGACGCTGGTCGATGCGAAGTTCAGTCTTCCGTTCTGTGTGGCACTGGCCGCCGCGCGTGGACAGATTCGCATCTCGGACTTCAGTGCCGCAGCGCTACATGACCATGAGGTTCTTAGCATCGCGCAAAAGGTGGTACCTGTAGAGGACAGTAGCCTCGACTGGAAGGTGAAGATTCCTGACGGCCGCATGGAGATCATGACTCGCGATGGTCGCAGCTTTGCCCGTGTTGGAAACAACGTACCCGGCAGTTCGGAAGCACCGATGTCATGGGACGCGATTGCTGCGAAGTTTCGCGACTGTGCATCAGTCGCGGCGGTTCCGGTGTCGGCAGACAGGATCACCGAGGCGGTGGACTTGGCACGTAATCTCGAGGCACTTGAGGATGCAACCGTCCTTCTGAAGACTTTGACCTCGTGAGGACGTCGCCTTCCGCCGCACGGCGAATTGAATACAGTTGGTGTTCAACGTTCGACTTGTAATCGCACGCTTTATATAAGCTTTGTTACCACGAGGTACACACTCATGAATCGATTCGAAGGCAAGGTAGTCTTGATCACGGGCGCGGCTAGCGGAATTGGAGCTGCGTGTGTCCGAAGGCTCTGGGAAGAGGGCGCGTCAGTCGGAGTCGCAGATCACAACAACGGCGGCCTTGACAAGCTGGTAACAGAGTTGAGCGATGAAGCTCGCGTCTATGGTGCGACGCTCGACGTATCCGACGGTGAACAGGTGGAATCGTTCGTTGCGGGGGCGAAGAGGAAGTTTGGAAACCTCCACGGCTTGATCAATTGCGCAGGCATCAAAGGGGTAGGTAATGTGCTCGATTGTGAAGCGGAAAACTGGAGAAAGGTGATGTCCGTCAATCTGGATGGAACCTTTCTCATGTGCCAGGCTTTTTCACGCGCTGTCCAGCATGACAAAACTTCACGAGCTATCGTGAACGTCTCGTCCGGGGCAGGCATCATGGGCGTTCCGAATCGGCTGCCGTACGTCGCTTCAAAGTTCGCAGTCTCTGGTATCACGCGGACTATGGGAGCAGAACTTGGTCCCTACGGCATTCGGGTCAACGCAATTGCCCCCGGGATGATTCGAACGCCTTTTACTGCCTATATGTTCGACGATCCGGAAAAAGCAAAACGCATTCGGGCGGCTCACGCGATTGGTCGCGAGGGGCAGCCTGAAGAGATTGCGGCGGTAGCAACGTTTCTGCTCACGGACGATGCCAGCTTTATGACAGGTGCGGTTATTTCTGTCGACGGTGGCCAGACGGCGTGCATTCCAGCCGTCTGAATGTTGTGATTTCAGCGGGGATGGGTTTCGAGGTTGGGCCTAGGGGCGACACTTCCGTTTGTGGGTTTCAATGGTAATGCCGCCGCAGGCGAAGCTGCTTCGGCTGGCGCTACGCAACGTGCTGGCAAGTCTACACGCCAACTTTTGGCGACAGGACAGGCCCGCTTCAAGCCCGCGGAGCACTAACCGGCCGTGTTGTGCAACTACGCCGCTTCGCGATGCTTACTCTTATGAAGCAGGTGAATCGCCACACCGGCGGTGCAGGCAACGATCACCGCGCTCACCATGAAGACCGCACGCAGTCCTGCGTGCCCGCCGACCCACCCGAGGGCCGGGCTTCCTACTGCCATCGTCAGATCCAGGAACGCGGTGTAGAGGCCCATCGCCATGCCGCGATTATTCCGCGTTATGCCGCTGACTGCCTCGACGCCGAGTCCCGGATAAACGAGTGAATAGCCGAGACCGGCAACGGCCGCTCCTGCAGACGCGACCAAAGCCGTTGTCGCCAGCGACATGAGCAGCAGACCTATCGCCTCGACGATGACGAACACAGTTGCGACTTTCGCCCCTCCGAACCGGTCGGGAAGATGGCCTCCCATCGCGCGCGACGCGATCAGTGCGGCGCCAAAGGCACTAAAGGCCATCCACACAGGCTGCCAGTGCATGTCTGTGAAGAACAGCGAACTGAACGCCAGGATTGCGCAGTAGCCGATACTGGCGAGCGCCGCGCCGAGGCCGGGCAGCCACACGGCTTTCATGATCGTATTGAAGGACGCATGTTCGCCGTGTGCTTGCGGCGCGACTGCAGGCATGCGGACGAGATAGCCCAGAACGATCAACGGCAATAGCGCTGTGACAAGAGCGATCGATAAAAATCCGAACGAGGTGTAAAGGATGGTCCCAATGGGCCCGCCCAGCGCCATGGCTGCGAACATGGCCGTTCCCACCCAGGCGATCACTTTCCCGGCATGTTGCCTGTGGACGAGCCCCAGTCCCCAAGCGACGCCCCCAGTAATGATGAAACTTTCCGCACCGCCGAGAACCGCACGACCAATAAGGAGGATCGCAACGGAGAGCTCCGGCACCTTCACGAAGGCGAGAGAGAACAAGTACAGCTGCCCTGCAGCGGCCGCGGCAATGAGACCGACGAGCACCCCGCGCTTTGCACCGCGTCTGTCAGAATAAGTTCCCGCCCAGACTCGCGAGACGAGCGACGCGGCAAATTGCGCTCCAGCCACGAGGCCGACAACCAATGGACCGAAGCCCAGATCGTTGTTCACGTGTAAGGGAAGTACTGGAAGCGCTACGCCGATGATGATGAAACCGGCGAGCACCGCGGTCATTACCGGCATCAGCGTTGCGGCAACGGATTGCCCGTGAGCTTCCGCCAAGGGTGACTGAGCCATACGATGCACCTCTACATTCGGTATCCGGGTTTCTTGCAAAGCGTTTGAGCGCGTGCCTCGATGTCCGGACGATAGACATCGTCCTTCCATCGGTCCGGTGGGAATTTCCTCAAAACCGACTGAGACAGACTCTCCTCCAAAGCCGAGGATGTCCATGACATCATGGGCGATTGCATCGGCGAGGCGTTGCTTCTGTTCTTCTGTCTTCCCGGACCACGCCTTAACGATGACATGCGGCATTGCGTGTTTCTCCAGAAATTGATAACGAAGGACCGTGCGAAACCACACATCGCGCAGCCAGGCCTATACGCCGGTACTGCAGGAAGCAGGCGAACGCCGCTCACGAGCTCGATTGCATGGCTCACGCCGGGCGTTTTGAAAACACATCCTTGAACACCGGCATCGCTGAAAAAACGTTCGGCCATCCGACGTAGAACGCTAGGTGTGTCAGCACTTCGGACGCTTCGTCTTTGCTCAGCCCGTTGTCCATCGCGCGGTTCAGGTGATAGGGAATCTGTGCGACCTGACCATTCGCGACGAGCGCACTCACCGTCACCAAACTACGGTCGCGCGGCGCAAGCCCCGGACGAAGCCACAGGTCGCGGAACAGCGAATCCGTCGTGTACTCGACCACGCCAGGCGCGACTGCTCCGAAGTTCTCGCCGACCATCTGTGCGCGTTGCTTCTCAGCCGCTTCGTCCAACGGCAGCAGCGTCACGTCGGCAGGCGCAAGCTGATCGGGGCCGATGCTGCGTTCATCGAAGATGTGCCTGGCGACGCCCGAAGCGGCCGTTGCGGTGGCCCACCCCGAGTAAAAAGCCAGGTGTGCAATCATTTCCGAAATCTCGGCGGGCTTCACGCCGTTGTTGAGCGCGAGCCTGAAATGAAGCGGCATTTCGACGGTCTGACCGCGAGCGATCAGCACCGAGAGAGTCACGATGCTCCGGTCGCGCGGCGAGAGTTGCGGCCGCTTCCACAGACCGTCGAACACAGTCTGCGTCGTGTAGCGCTCGAAAGCGGGAGAAACCGACTTGAGGTCGGCGAGGGATGGGGCTTGCATGGATTCAGTCCTTTGCGTATGGGCACAGGCGGACGCGAGGATCGCAAGACCCGCCGCTGCAATATGTCGGGACAAGTGGCGCATTTGCCTGTTACGGCCCGGTGTATTGCTGATCCGTGACTTGTTCGAGCCAGTCGACGTTTTTGCTATCAAGCGACTCCTGAAGCGCGATATGCGTCATGCCCGTGGTGGCGGTCGCACCGTGCCAGTGTTTGACTCCAGCGGGGATCGACACGATGTCGCCGGCTACGATCTGCTGCCGCTCGCGGCCCGATTGCTGGATCCAGCCCCGACCGGAGGTGACGATCAACGTCTGCCCGAGCGGGTGCGTGTGCCAGGCAGTGCGGGCGCCCGGTTCGAACGTGACCATTCCGCCCGACAGGCGCGAAGGCGACTGCGGTTAAAAGAGCGGATCGATGCGCACCTGACCAGCAAAGCGCGGCGTGCCACCCTGGGCGGACGGTTGCGACCCGCTGTGCGCGACCGTTATGCCCGCCGGCTCGGCAACGGCGGCATACGCCGCTAGCGGAGCCCATATCAGCGCTGAAAAGACCAAGGCTGCCGCGAGCTTCCTCATTTCTGATCGCCGCTACCGAGGTATTGCTCGTCCGTCATTTTCTCCAGCCAATTGACGTTCTTGCCGTCGAGCGCTTCCTGAATGGCGATATGCGTCATCGCGGTCGTCGATGTCGCGCCGTGCCAGTGCTTGTGACCAGGCGGACACCAGATGACGTCGCCCGCACGAATCTCGACACGCGCCTCGCCTTCGCATTGCGTCCAGCCGCAACCCGTCGTGACGAGCAGCGTCTGCCCGAGCGGGTGCGTGTGCCATGCGGTACGCGCGCCGGGCTCGAAGGTGACGCTTGCGCATGAAACCCGCGCGGGCGGCGGCGGAGCGTTCAGTGGATCGATCCGCACTTTGCCCGTGAACCATTCTTCGGGGCCTTTCATTGAGGGCTGCGAGCCCGCGCGCTTGAGTTCCATAACGTTTCTTCCTCACAAAATTGGCGACGCATGCGTCGTGCTGCCTGACCATAATCTAACGCCTGGCCATTCATGCGACTAGATGGCAAAATTGGCATGGGCCTATGCTTTGGTGCATTAATCGATGGAAGACTTCAACGATCTCATGGCGTTCATGGCAGTTGCGCGTGAGCGCAATTTCACTCGGGCGGCCGCCCAGTTGGGCGTCTCGCAGTCCGCGTTGAGCCGCACGGTGCGGGCTCTGGAGGAGCGCATGGGCGTGCCGCTGCTTACGCGCACGACCCGCAGCGTGTCGCCGACGGAGACAGGGGAGCGATTGCTTTCGTCGATCGGCCCACGGTTCGAGGAAATCCAGGCGGAACTCGAATCTTTGCGCGCGATGACAGACCGGCCGGCAGGAACCGTCCGGATCACCGCCACGGATTACGCGGCGAACGCCTACGTGTGGCCGCGGGTGCAGACGCTGCTCCGCCAATATCCAGAGATCAAGATCGAACTCGTGAACGACTACGGGCTTTCAGATCTGGTCGCAAATCGCTGTGACATCGGCGTGCGTCTCGGCGATCAAGTAGCCAAAGACATGATCGCAGTGCGTATTGCACCGGATATGACGATGGCGATCGTGGGATCTCCCGCCTATCTGCAGACCGCAACACGAGCCAGGACGCCGCAGGATTTGACGCGGCACAACTGCATCAATCTGCGACTGCCGACAAGAGACTCCCTCCTGGCGTGGGAGCTAAGCAAAGGTCGGCGTGAGTTACAGGTTCGCGTTGAGGGACAGCTCACATTCAATAACGTTTATCAGATGGTCGAGGCAGCGCTCGCCGGCTTCGGGCTCGCATACGTTCCGAGAGATCTTGTAGAGCCGCATGTTGAAGCGGAACGTCTTGTCTGGGTTTTGGAAGAGTGGTTTCCCACTTTCGTCGGGCACCATGTCTATTATCCGAGCCGCCGCAAATCATCGAGGGCGGTGGAACTCGTCGTGGACGCATTGAAGTCTGGTTACCGAAGGCGAGCACCGTGACAGGCACAGATCTCGTTTTCATGCAATCGAAGAGTGGGTCCGCAACTGCCGCTCTGTCCCATAGCTCCTTGGGCAAGCGAGCGATCGGGCTACAAGAGCTACACAGCTGTCAAATTTGACATAATTAAGTTGATCACTTTTCGTGAACTTTTTAGTTAAAATTGTGCGCTCCGGATCCGATTCTGTTTTTCCTGTTGAGCCAACCTACCGCGGGCGGAGCCTGAACAGCGCGGCGCTGCCCGCCAGCACGCGGCAGCGCCCGTCGCAGGCTAACGGACATGCCGGGCAGGGCGCGCATTCGGGTGTGTGCGTCACCGCTGACAAGCTCAGAACAACGGGAAGCAACGCTCAGCCTGTCCCGGCTACTCGGCGGCGCGCACCATTGGGAAAAGTGAACTGTCGGCTAGCCGGCTATCGAACGCTTCGCTTACGGAACTCCGACCATTTTCGGGAAAAATGCATTTGCGGATGCCTCCTCGAGCCTGCTGGCACCACGTGACGGCCGATCTGGCGGGAGGCTGGAGGCGAAAACGTGAACTTTGACGGCAGTGCCACCCGTGAGCGACGTTGGGATGCATCAAGGACAGTTCGGTGGCGCCGCTCTGAAGCCGGTTGCGCACCGGTCAGGGGATCGGGTAGGGTGGCGATATTCAAACCCAACATTTAAGGACATCACCATGATCAAGCAGGACCTCGTCGACGCCGTCGCCGCAAAAGCCGGCACCAGCAAGGCGTTGGCCGCTGAAACGCTCGACGCGCTGCTCCGCACCATCACAGCGGCGGTCACGAAAGGCGACACGGTGCAGTTGATCGGCTTCGGGTCGTTTTCCACAGGTGAACGTGCCGCGCGGACTGGGCGGAATCCAGCCACCGGTGCGGAAATCCAGATTGCCGCCGCGAAGACCGTCAAGTTCACGGCCGGCAAGGCGTTCAAGGATGCAGTGAACGGCGCCTGACCAGGCGAATCAATTCCCCGGGTTCACTGGTCGTCCGCGCTCGCTGCGTCCACGTTGCAGCGCCGCTTCTCACAATCTCACAACATTACAGAGACGTAGATGATCGTGCGATAGAGGGCTGTCGCGACCTACGGAAAATGGCTCTGGTGCAAATAGCGCGGGGGCGAATCGGTTAAGGTGTCCGGCTGAACGAATTGAGAACCGACGATGAGCAAGCTGAAGAGCCTTGACGAACTGTTCGCAGGCCGTCACTTTGACCGCGATGTGATCATTCTGTGTGTTCGCTGGTACCTGCGCTACAAGCTTAGCCTGCGCGATCTGGTCGAAATGATGGCGGAACGTGGTCTGTCGCTGGCGCACACGACGAACCTGCGCTGGGTGCGGCGCTTTGCGCCGGAGTTCATCAAACGGTGGAACCGCTTTGGCAGGCCCACCGGGCAATGGTGGCGTGTCGACGAGACTTACCTCAAGCTGCGCGGCAAGTGGGTCTATCTTTATCGAGCGGTGGATCGGGTGGGGCAGACAGTAGACTTCATGCTCAGCGCCAGGCGCGACGTGAAGGCGGCAAAAGCCCTTTTCAGGAAGGCAATCGAACATCAAGGCCAGCCACCGAAGACCATCACGCTTGATGGTTATGCAGCCTCGCACCGCGCCGTGCGCGAGATGAAGGCCGATGGCTTGCTGCCTGAGGACACAAAGGTCCGATCCTCGAAATATCTCAATAATTTGGTCGAGCAGGACCACCGCAACATCAAGTCCCGGACGAAAGTCATGTTCGGCTTCAAACGTTTCAGGAACGCAGCGATTACTCTCTCAGGTATTGAATTGGTCCATCGTATTCGCAAGGGCCAATTCAGCCTCGCGAAGCTCGGCCTCAAAGATACCGCTGCACCCGCAGTCTGGGGGGCCGTCCTGTCTGCTTGATGAGGTATCCTTTCTATAACAAAAATCTCGTCCAGACCGCCTATTTGCACCAGAGCCAGCCTTTATCGGTAGGCGTGGCCAACGGACAAAGGATCGACTGACACCGGACGGATGACATCGCGTCATGTAATGCGCAGCCGTCCTTCCTGATAACGACGCCTGCATCACCGGTTCACACTCGGTCAGCGCATCAGACCTTCTTCACGCAATAATGCGTCCCGCAGCGACCTCATGCTGTACGACGGAGAGGAGAACCTCGGTGAATGCTTCCGCATGGCGTGACAAAGGCCTGTCAAGGGAATGGAGTAGCCGGCCGCTGATATGCGTGGTCGGTTTAAACGGCCGTACCGTTAGTCCGGCGGGAAGGCCGCCGATGGTTGTAAATGCATCCATGATGGCGAGGCCCGCCCCTGCCTGGACTAGGGCGCAGGCCATCCACGACTGCGCCACCTCAACGGCGATCGTGCGGCGGATGGAAGCGGCGCGAAACGCTTCTTCGATCAGCGCGCCAATAGGTTGATGGCGATTGAAAGAAATGAGCGGGAAGGGGGCGATCTCCTGAGGTCCAACAAACGCATGACCGGCCAGCACATGCGTCTGAGGCAGGACGCAGACGAGTTCCGCGGTGCATAAGTGGCGAGCCTGCGTATGTGCATCCTCGACCGGCGTCAGGACGACACCAAGATCAACCCGGTGATCGGCGACTGCCTCTACGACTTCCTGATTGGATATCGTTTCGACGATCACGTGCACATTCGCATATTGCGTGCGAAAGGCTGCGATCGCTTGCGTCACCAACGTGTTGCCCAGCACGGGCGTTGCCGCAAGCGTGAGCATGCCGGTTTTCAGGCTCTGCAGGTCCTCGGCCCGCCGGCTGACGGCTTCCATCGCCGCCGTGGCACGGACGATCTCCGGCAAGAGCAGGCGCGCATCGAGCGTCGGCACGAGTCTTCCGCGCTCGCGGACGAAGAGCGGGAAACCGAGACGCTCCTCCGCCTGCTGCAATGTCTTGCTGACCGCCGGTTGCGATATGTGCAGGCGCTCCGCCGTGGCGGTGACACTGCGGGTTTCGATTGCGAACCGCAGCAGTTCCAACATCCGGAAACTGAGGTTCATAACCTGTTACTCATGGAAACCTTCCTTTTTATCATTTGACGTTAAGGAGTATGGCTCGCATTGTAGGCGCCATTGAAAAGCGACGAAGGAGGCGTTTTAAGTGACGACTAATCAGCCATTATCGGGCTCGGTCCCGTCTGCATCTGCAGGAGGGACGCCCATGAGCTCCGACACAGTGATCGAGGAAGGTTTGTCCCTTCTCGATGCCTGGGCCGAGGCATTCAATACCCGAGAGCCGGCACGTGTCGCCGCCCTGTATGCGGAAGACGCCTTTCTGCACGGCACCTCGCAAGCCCGGTTGCGCGTCGGTATGGCGGAAATCCGCGCTTACTTCCGTGGCACGGCGACCGTGGAATTCGGTGAACGGCATTTCGTCGGCCTTTCCGACGGCAACTTGCTGAGCGTCGGCAACTACCGCTTTTCAAGGACGCAGGACGACGGCCGGGAGATCGGGGCACCTGCCCGTTTCACCTTCCTCTTCCAGCGAAGGGAAGGCGTCTGGAAGATATTGCATCACCACTCCTCAGCGGAACCCAGCTGAGACTTCTTCGCAGCGAGATGAGCATCCCATGAGAATTACTTCAGTCGAAACCATTCTGCTTCAGATTCCTTATGACATCGGTGGTGGCCCGAAGGCGATCGCCGGACATCCCGCGACCATGCTCAACATCTTGCTGGTCCGCATTCAGACCGACGCTGGGATCACCGGCTGGGGTGAAGCCTTCGGTCATGCCGTCGCTCCCGCCACCAAGCTGGTGATCGATAACATGATCGCGCCGATGCTGATCGGCCGGGACCCCACCGATATCACCGCCCTGATGTCCGAGGTCAATCGCAACCTGCATCTGTTCGGACGCAACGGTCCGCTGGTCTACGGCGTCTCTGGCGTAGACATCGCGCTTTGGGACATCGCTGGCAAGCGCGCGCGCCTGCCGCTGCACGCCATGATCGGCGGCGCCGTGCGTAAGGAATTGCCGGTCTATGCAAGTCTGCTGCGCTATGGCGAGACGAGCGCGCTGGAAAAGAACCTACGGCTTGCTGCCGAACAGGGCTACCGCTACATCAAGCTCCACGAGGTCAACCCAGACCTTATCGAAATGTCGCGCGATGTCCTCGGCCCGGACATCGAGATGATGGTCGACACCAATTGCCCCTGGACGCCCGCCCAGGCTTGCGCGATGGTCGAGCGGTTGCGTCCGCTCAACATTTACTGGCTGGAAGAGCCGATCTGGCCGCCGGAGGATCACGCCGCCATGGCGCGACTGCGCGCCAAGGGCATGCCTCTGTCGGCAGGTGAAAACGCCGGCGGTCTCCACGACTTCAGAAAGATGTTCGAAGTCGGGGCGGTCGATATCGCCCAGCCTAGCGTCACCAAGATCGGTGGCATCACCGAGGCGCTGAAAATCAATGCCGTGGCCGAGAGTTTCGGCGTCCGCGTCGTTCCCCATTGCGCCTATTTCGGCCCCGGCTATCTCGCGTCGCTGCATATCGCCGCGTGCCTGGAGCAGGAGGCGCCGCTGGAGCGGCTGTACATGAATCTGGAAACAGCGCCGTTCAGTCCGTTCACGCTGCCGCGGCACGGGAAGACCTCCGTGCCGCAGGAACCCGGCCTGGGCTGCGATCCTGATGAGGCGCTAATCGCGCGCTACCGCGTCAATTGAACGTCACCTAGAAAAACAATTATTTTAAAGGAGGAGATAGATGAATCCCGCCACACAAACGATCCCCCGCAAACGATGGACACGGGTCCTGCTATGTCTGCTGGGCCTGTACATCATCAACTTTATCGACCGTAACAACCTCGGCTTTGCCGTCATCGGCGGCATGAACCGGGATCTCGGTATCGGCACGGCAGCAAGCGGCCTTGCCGGCGGCCTGTTCTTCCTCGGCTATACCATTCTTCAGGTGCCTAGCGGGATTCTGGTCGAGAAATACGATGCCAACCGCCTCATCATGCTACTGGCGATCGCATGGGGCGTGGTCGCGATGGCGACCGGCTTGGTGCGTAACGGCGCGGAACTGCTGATACTGCGATTTCTGCTTGGCGTGATCGATGGCGGCGTTTGGACGATGATCCTCGTTGTTCTCGCGCGTTGGTTCCCCGAGAACGAGCGCAGCACGTCGAACGGCGTCTGGCTGCTGTGCCTGCCGCTGTCGTTCATCATCATGGGCCCCCTGTCGGGCGTGCTGCTCAGCCATTTCGACTGGCGCATGCTGTTTGTGTTGCAGGGCTTGCCGGCCGTCGTTCTCGGAGTAGTCTACTATTTGACCGCCGCCAGCCGTCCGCAGGAGGCAGCGTGGCTATCCCGCGAGGAGCGCGACTATATTCTTGCCGGGCAGCAGAAACCCGGGAAGAAGGCTTCCGCGCAAGACTACAAGAACGCGATCCTGAATCCGCAGGTTCTGCTGATGAGTGCGGTGTACGGCTTCTGGCTGATCGGCGCGACAGGCATGTTCATGTGGATTCCGGCGATCGTCAAGACGCTTTCTGGCGCCGGCATCACCTATACCAGCTACGTCTCGACGCTTCCGTATATCGCGGCAATGGTCGGACTGCTGGTCGCGGGCCGGATCTCCGACAAGACAATGCACAAGAACCGCGTCGTCGCCATCGTGCTGCTCGGGTTTGGCGTCTTCCTGCTTCTGTCGGTGCTGGCGCATAACTATCTCCTTTCGCTCGCGTTTCTGGTTCTCAGCGGGACGTTCCTCTTTGCGGCGCATGCGCCTTTCTGGGCCATTGCCGCGGAGAACTTTCCGCCGCAGCTGCGCGGCAGCGCGATGGGCATGATTTCTTTACTGGGCAATCTCGGTGCCTTCGTCGGGCCCTATACAGTTGGCTACATCAATGAGAAGACCGGGTCTTTCTCGAGTGGCATGCTTCTCCTGGTGGCTAGCCTCGGCATCGCTGCGGTCCTGGCGACCCGGATCCGTATGATCGGGATAGCTCAGCAATTTGAGGCGCAGTTGTACGAAAAATCGGGGGAAGCATGAGCGCTCGTTGGACCGCGGAGTATCCGCTGGCTATCCCAAGGCGTCGCCAATGCCCGATCAATTCACTCCGTCCTAATGGCGGGGAGCTACGTCGAGTGGAGTTATGAGTCTACCAAAAGGCTGATCATGCGCCGCGCGACCCGTATCTGCAGGAACGCCAGTTCCTCCGGAATGGGCAACATGAAAAAAGCCTCGCAGAATTAAAACGCCCAAACATAGCGGGAAGAAATCCGGCAGTCCAACCGGTCGGGACTGGCCACATGCCACGACGGTTGCGAAGGAGCCCGGGTGCTTTGCCCTGCAATTCGCACAACGCCATTCCTGCTTCGAAGTCCTGCTGGAAAAAGAGCTGCTCGGGTTTTTTTGAGCGGACCAGGTCACGTATCAGCGTAAGCCCATCAGCATCACCTCAGGCGCGCTGTCGCTGGCATTTCATTTCATCTTTGAAAAACTATAAGTCATTGAAAGATAGAAATATTTTTTTGTCTTTCCAATGCGCGGGAACGGCGTCTCGCGGCGATTATTGACGCGATATCTTGATTGTCAGTCGTGTAGCACCATGACTGCTGCGGGCCGGGTGAACCGTGCCGCTTGCCGAGTCTTTCCGCAACACCCACCTGAATTGCATTCCTTTATTTTTTCAGCGGCCAACGGGTTTTTGACTATAAGGAAGTTGACGATGTCGAAATCAGATCTTTTCCATCCCTTCAAGCGGGCAAGCGTGGCGACCGCGCTGGTCAGTCTGGGACTCATGACGAGCATCTCGGCATTTGCCGCGGACCGCTTCGTGCCCGCGCCGCCTGAAGCAGGGACGAGCATCCCCCAGCAGCAGGTGAAGTTCGGAATGCGTCCATTTGCCGACAATACGTTCTACGTCATTGCGATGCAGAAGGGCTGGTTCAAGGATGTCGGCATCGCGATCGACCCCGCACCCCAAGGGCTCAAGGTCAACGACACCAACGCAACTGCGCTGCTGCTCAACGGGCAGGTGGATGTGATCAGCGAAAACTGTCCCAACATGCTGCCGACCTACAAATCGGCACGGACGCTCAAATGCGTCGGTTTCACGGACAACTTCCTCGGCAACGCGATCCTGGCCAATCCGCGCTTGCACCTCAAATCGTTCAAGGACTATACCGCGCAGGGCATGAGCTTTGATGCCGCGCTCCACGCCGCACTGGCTCCGCTCGAGGGCAAGACGCTAGTAGGTCCGCCGCAAGTGACCGACCGGCCGTTCGAAATTCTCGCCTCGAGCATGGCCAAGGTGAACTGGAACCTGCAGGTGCTCGATGATTCGAAATCGGTGGTACTCGCCCGTGCCGGTCGCGAAGACTTCGTCAACCCCGACGGGGCGCCGATCGTCTACTCGCTCGAGCAGGCAGGATGGACCGATGTGCTTGATGTGGGCGACATGAACAAGTACGCACCTGCTGGAGCGGGCTCGCCGGTCGAGCATCTGGTGACGGTCGTCGGCGTTGGCGCCAACGGAAACTTTGTGAATAGCCACCCGAACGCGATGCTGCGCTTCATGTCGGTGGTGTGGCGTACCCTCGACGCGGTCAAGAAGGATCCGTCGCTGTTCGCGTTGCAGGCGCCGTATCTGAACAGCGTGGCCGGCACCTCGTTGAATGCGAAGGACGTACAGAATGCAGTGGAGCGGCTCGATCCGTTCTCGACGTATGACTATAACGCCACGTATTTCACTGACGAAAAAAATGTGTACTTCTACAAGAACGCGTGGTCAGCCATCATCGACGACATTGCCGCCAGCGGGATCATCCGCAAGGGCTCAGTCACGCCGGAAGATATCGTCTGGGCCGCGCCGATCTGGCAGCAGATGAAGGACTATCAAACCAGGACCGATGCCCTTTTGAAGACGCTTGATGGCGAAAGTCTCCCGGCTGACAAGGCCAATCTTCTCAAGCAGGCACATCAGTACTACACATGGTTCGATTTCCTGGATGCCTATCGTTTCGCAAGTGCCGCAAGCAGCAAGGCATAAGGAGTATTGCGATGTTTCGTAGTACGGCATCAGAAGTGACAAGGGCAGGCAACCGGACGCGACTCCCGCGTCCGCGACTCTCGAGTTCCGCGTTCTGGCGACGCTTCGACCCGCTGGCGCTTCTCGGGATCGTCCTCGTGGTGTTGGCCTGGCATATCGCCAGTTGCTTCGTGGCGGAGTCGATTTTACCCTCGCCGTTGAACGTCGCCAGACGCATCGCTGCAGACTTCTGGGTGGCGCGAGAGCTGACCTACTATGGGCTGGGTAACACAGGACTTTTCGGCAGTCTGGTGTTTACCGGTGTCAATGTCCTCGTTGCCGTCTTCGCCGGCTCGCTGATCGGCATCACGATTGGCTTGCTAGCGGCCCGCTCGAAATGGCTGGGGCCGCTGGTTCAGCCGGTGATGATGACCGTTGGCACCGTGCCGACGCTGGTCATCGCACCATTCTTCCTGATCTGGTTCGGCGTGGGGCGGGGTAGCTCGATCCTGCTGGTCCTCGTGTATTGCGCCGTGATCCTCTATGTGTTTGCCCAGCGCGCTGCCGACAACCTGGATCCCGTATTCGAGGATTACGCACGCACGCTCGGCGCGAGCCCACGGCGTGCGATTCGCGATGTGCTGATCCCAGGTACGGTGCCGCAGATTCTCGGTGGCATCCGCATCGCGTTGGCGGGTGCGTGGGGCATTGAAGCGATCGTGGAACTGCTTGGCGCGCAACAGGGAATCGGCAAGATTGTTTCAGTACTCGCCCAGTCGATCGACATAGAAGGCATTTTTGCCGCGCTGGTGATGTTGGCGATTGTGGCGATCGCATGTGATGTATTGACCGCCTGGGTAATCGAGCGTTTGGCCCCGTGGAGCCCCGCTGCAGCCCGGCATAAGGAGTGGTGAAATGGCTTCGCTTATTGATGGCTCGACGATTACGGCCAGCAACGTGTCACAGCGCTTCAGGCGCGCCGACGGGCAACTGGTGAATGCGCTCGCTTCGGTCAGTTTCACCATCCCGGAGGGCCAGTTCGTCTGCCTGGTGGGCCCGTCGGGCTGCGGCAAAAGCACCTTGCTGCAAGTCATGTCGGGCTTGCTCGCCGCCACCGACGGCACGTTGGAGGTAGGCAATAAACGCGTGACCCAGCCCGCCCCCGAGCGCGGCGTGGTGTTTCAGAAGGACAGCGTATTTCCGTGGCTGCGCGTGATCGACAATGTGGAGTACGGCCTGAAGTGCGCTGGCGTTGCCAAGGGGAGGCGCCGCGAGATCGCTGAACATTACCTCGAACGAGTGGGCTTGAGCCACGTCAGCCGTGCGTGGCCACGCGAGCTGTCGGGCGGCATGCTCAAGCGGGTGGCGATCGCGACGGTCTTCGCCAACGGGGCGAATGTCCTGATGCTCGACGAACCATTCGGCGCCCTCGACTACGTGACGCGTCGGCAACTGCAGGAGGTGTTGCTCACGTTGTGGGGCGAGACGACCGGAAGCGGCCATCGCCGCACGGTTATTTTCGTCACCCACGACGTCGATGAGGCATTGCTGCTGGCCGACCGCGTACTGGTGTTGCGTGGCGGCCGGCTGGTGGACGACCTCGCGGTTGCCGCGCCGCGTCCGCGCAATACCGACAGCCTGTTGCGTGCCGATCTCGTACAAGCCAAACATACCTTGTTGAATCACCTCGGCCTCGAGCGGAGCCATGCATGAACCGTCAACTTTCGCGTGGCGGCCAACTGGTTGTCTCCATACTTGTGCTGCTCGCCATGGCGGGCGGATGGCAGGTGCTGTCACTGATCTATACAGCCGAAGCCGCACCGGGTGAACCGTTGGTGCCCGGCTGGCAGGTGCTATTCACGCAGACGTTCCAGTCGCTGTCCGATTACTGGCCCGGCGGTCTTGGTGTGCCATCGGTGGCCGAAGGCGCACCGCGCAGCTACACGGCCGCTACGCTCGCGGTCCTGCTGCATTCCTGGGACACCATGCTGCGCCTCTATACCGGGTTCGTGTGCGGTGCGGTGGGTGGAGCGATCCTCGGACTCGCGGTGTCGTGGTCGAACTGGTCGCGACGGCTGGTGAACTTGCCCTTGCAGTTCTTGCGCACCTTGCCTCTGCTCGCCATGGTGCCGCTGTTCGAATTGTGGTTCGGTACTAACTTCGCAGGCAAAGTTCTCTTCGTCGCCTATGGAGTCGGCGTGATCTTCTTTGCCGGGGTGGTCAACGCTGTGAGCAATGTACCGCAGTTGTATATCGACTATGCACGCACGCTCGGCGCCTCCCGCTTACGCCTGTACCGGACGGTGATCATTCCCGCGATCCTGCCCGAACTGCGTTCTTCGATCCTGCTCAGCCTGGGCACCGCCTGGGCTGCCGTGCTGGGGGCCGAGTATCTCGGCGCCCAGTCCGGCATCGGTTACGTCATCGAGTATGCGAGCCAGTTCGGTTATGTGGATCGCATGTTCCTGATCGCGCTCGTGATCGTTGTCTACGCATCGATCAGCTATGCGCTGTTCAACTGGCTGGCGTCGAGGTTGCTCGTGTGGACCCCGGGAGCCCAGCCACGCCGACGTGCCGCTTAACGCGGTCGTTTTCAACCCCCAGCTACTTCAAGGTACGACATGATTGAACGCATAGATTCCGGCAAACGCTTGAGCAAGGTCGTGATCGCCAACGGATTTGCTTTCCTCTCGGGCTTTACTGCCAATGGAGTCACCCCGGGCGACGTCCAGGCGCAGACCGCTGACGTGCTGGCGCAAATCGACGAGTTGCTGTCCAAAGCCGGTACGTCAAAGTCAAAAGTGGTGCGCATTAACATCTGGCTCGACGACATGCGCGATTTCGACGCCATGAACGAGGTCTATGAGAGTTGGATCGATCCGCAATGTCCGCCGGCGCGTGCGACTGTGGAATCACGGCTGGCGATAGAAGGGACGCTCGTGGAGATCATGGCCACGGCGGTTGTCGACTGACGTTCGCGGTGATCGCAGCCGCGTGTTGCGGCAAGCCCGCGTATGCATCACAGGAGTCAAAGGGGCCACGTCGCCCCTTTTTGCTTTTCTATCGCTGCCGTCCGTCTTTCAAGCGCGCCGCGCGCCGTGCTTGAGATTCCACCTATTAGCAGCGCTAACACATGGTTTTCAAACGATTTTTTATGTCCATTCCGACGCCCGGGATTTCCTTCGCGCCGCCCGTATGAACGGCTATTTTTGATCTCTGGCACATGCCGGAGAACGGTTGGCGCTGAACGCCCTGCCGTTGCCGGTTCAAGAGAGTTCCGCCCGATGAACCTGCCATTGGCAGGCTCGGTGCGGCAGCAATCACTACTGGAGAGCGTCATGCAAGCAACAGTCATCCGTGGCGGCACGGTTATCAATCATGATCGCGCGTTCAAGTCCGACGTGCTGTGCGTCGACGGGGTCATCGCCGCCGTCGGACCCGACCTCGAAGCGCCCGCCGGCGCGGAGATCGTCGACGCGGGCGGGCAGTACGTGATGCCAGGCGGCATCGACCCGCACACCCACATGCAGATGCCGTTCATGGGCTTCGTTACCATGGACGACTTCTATACGGGCACCGCAGCGGGCCTTGCGGGAGGCACCACCACCATCATCGATTTCGTCATACCCAGTCAGCAGCAGCCCCTGATGGAGGCTTACCGTACCTGGCGCGATTGGGCCACCAAGGCCGCGACTGATTACACGTTTCACGTGGCGGTGACCTGGTGGGATCAGAGCGTGCATGACGATATGGGTACGCTCGTGCGCGAAGAGGGCGTCAACAGTTTCAAGCACTTCATGGCCTACAAGGACAGCATCATGGCCGACGATGGTGTGCTCGCCAACAGCTTCCAGCGCTGCCTTGAACTCGGGGCAATGCCTACCGTGCACGCGGAATTCGGCGAGATGGTGTTCGTGTTGCAGCAAAAGCTGCTGGCAAGCGGCATCACCGGCCCTGAGGGTCATCCTTTGTCACGGCCGCCTGTGCTTGAAGGGGAGGCCGCGGAGCGCGCCATCGCCATCGCGAAAGTGTTCGATGTGCCGGTGTATATCGTGCACGTCTCGAGCAGCGATGGTGTGGATGCGATCGCGCGGGCTCGAGCTCGCGGGCAGAAAGTCTTCGGTGAAGCGTTGGCGGGTCATTTATGCGTGGACGATTCGGTCTATCGTAGCTCCGACTTCACATTTGCAGCAGGCCATGTGATGAGCCCGCCGTTTCGTGCGCCGGAGCACCAGACGGCGCTTTGGAAAGCATTGCAAAGCGGGACGCTGCAAACCACCGCTACCGACCATTGCTCCTTTTGCACAGCGCAAAAGGCTGCCGGTCTTGGCGACTTTACGAAAATACCGAACGGCTGCGGCGGCGTGGAAGAGCGCATGCTGGCGGTGTGGGATGAGGGTGTGAACCAACGCGGCCTAAGCCCAAGCGAGTTCGTTAAGATCACTTCGACCAACGCCGCACAGATGTTCAATCTTTACCCGCGCAAGGGACTGATTGCAGTGGGCGCCGACGCGGATCTGGTGGTATGGGATCCGCTGGGCACCAAAACGCTCTCGGCGAAAACTCAGTTCAGCAAGAGCGACTTCAACGTATTCGAGGGCCGCACTGTAACGGGCATTCCGACCCACACGATATCCGGCGGAGAACTTGTCTTCAAGCAAGGCGACTTGCGAGCCAGGGCCGGGGCAGGGCGTTACCTGAAGCGGCCGGCGTTCACCGCGGGCTTTGACGTGCTTGGTCGCTTCTCCCGAGCCGCCGGTGCTGCGACTAGTTCGGGCAACGCCAAATGACGGGCTGTGTGATGGTCAGCTTCGAGAATGTCCGACTCTTCCCAGGATCAGTATGAAACTCGCTTCGCTAAAGTCCGGCGGCCGGGACGGCACGCTCCTCGTGGTGTCGCGCGATCTGCAACGCGCGGTGGTGGCCGGGCCGGCCGCGCCGACGCTGCAGTTTGCGCTGGATCGATGGAATGAGGTGGCCCCTGGCCTTGATTTGCTGTACCGGCAGCTCAACGACGGTCAGTTGGAAGATGCCATTGCTTTCGACGTCCGCGCTTGCGCCGCGCCCCTGCCGCGCGCCTATCAATGGCTGGATGGCTCGGGTTTTCCGAATCACATGCGAGTTATCAATGGTGCCGCCAACGCGTCGGCGCCAATCGCACTGCCGGCATTTCCGTTGATGTATCAAGGTGCGTCGGATGACTTTATCGGCGCGCATGACCCGGTGCGCCTGCCTGCCGAAAGCGACGATATCGACTTCGAGGGCGAGGCCGCCGTGGTGCTCGACGATGTGCCAATGGGGGTCCTCGCGCAGGACGCGCTCAAGCATATCAAGCTGGTGATGCTGCTCAACGACATCAGCTTGCGTGCGTATGCGCCTCGCGAAACTGCGGGCGGCTTCGGCTTCATCAATGCGAAGGGCGAGACCAGTTTCACGCCGGTTGCCGTGACACCCGACGAACTCGGTAACGCGTGGCGCGATGGGCGCATCGAATTGCCCATGCGAGTGTCGCGCAATGGCGAGTGGTTCGGCCATCCTGGCGGTGAAGCCATGCACTTCACTTTTCCGATGCTGATCGAGCATGCGGCGCGCCGGCGCAACCTGAGAGCGGGTACGATCGTTGGTTCCGGCACGTTCTCCAACGCGCAGCGAGACGTGGGTTCGGCCACGATCATCGAGAGGCGCGCACTCGAAACCGCGGATGCCGGCACACCGCAGACGCCTTACTTGCAGTTTGGCGAGACGATTCGCATTGAGATGCTGGACAGTGCAGGGCAGTCGATTTTCGGTGCCATCGACCAAAAGGTCCTGAAGAGCTAAGACCTTTGACTAAAAGAGCACGGCGCGCAAATGAAAATGAATAGCCGGGGTTATGCCCCGGCTTTTTTATATTTTGGTCTACTGGGTGAATTTATCGATCGGGAAGAACACGAAGCACACCAGGTGCAACACGCGAAAAAGCCTGCCGCCGAAGCCCGAAATTTCGCTGAATTGTTCTTCTATATCACTGTTTTTAAATGGCTTATGGATCTTGTTCCATGGCGCAGAATTGCTCTATTGCTCAGGTTTTAGCGGGATAACTTAGGACGACTTCAAAGTCGTCACAAACTTCTATCCTGGAGCCTAATTCATGAAGCATCTGTTGTCGAAAGCATCGTTTCACATGATCGCATTGCTGGGATTGAGCACCGGCATTGCGCACGCGCAAAGCAGTGTGACCTTATACGGGGCGGCGGACGATGGACTGTCCTACGCCAACAATCAGGGTGGCAAAAGCAGTCTGCAGGCTGTCAGCGGTATGCCCACCGGTAGCCGCTGGGGGCTCACCGGTGTGGAAGATCTCGGCGGAGGTCTGCAGACGATCTTCACGCTGGAAAATGGCTTCGACCTGAACACGGGGGAGCTGGGTCAAGGCGGCAGATTGTTTGGACGACAAGCATTCATGGGCCTCGCCGGCAAATTCGGCACGCTGACTTTCGGCCGCCAATATGACCTGGTCGTCGACTATGTGCAGCCGCTGGCCGCCAACGGGACGTGGGGCGGCGCGTATTTCTCGCACGCGGAGGACGTCGACAACATTAACAATAGCTTCGTGGTCGACCGTAGCATCAAGTTCGCCAGCACCGACTACGGCGGCTTCCGCTTCTCCGGCATGTACAGCCTCGGCGGGGTGCCGGGACAGTATGGCGAGGATCAGGTCTGGAGCGTGGCTGCAGGCTACGACAGCGGTCCGCTGCATATCGGGGGGGCCTATCTCGACATTCACAATCCCGAGACCGCAGTGCAGGGCAACCAGAACACCCCCACCTTCACCAACGTGATCTACGGCAACTATGTTGCGGCGGCGACCAGCCAGAAGATTGCGGCACTCGGTGCCGCCTACACGATCGGCAAGCTCAAGATACTTGGCAATGTGTCGGGTGTGGTGTTCAAGGACGGCAGCGACGGTCAGGACGTCAGTTTCGGTACGGCCGAAGCCGGCGCAGGCTGGCAGATCACGCCCGCGACGCTAGTCGCTGCCGACTATGGCTATGTGGCGGGCAAGGTGGACGCCACGGGTCAGCATCCTCGCTACCATCAGTTCAATCTCTTTTCGAGCTATTCGCTTTCGAAGCGAACTACGGTGTATGCGCTGGCGGTGTATCAGCTCGCGGTGGGCGATGCGCAGCAGGCGCAGATCACGGGCTTCAACGCCTCCAGCACGAATCGGCAGGTCGCCCTGCGTGCTGGTCTGCAGCACGTGTTTTAGCGTGCAGCGGCGGGCAGCCCCGGCGAAGACAACACGTCGCCTGGCTGCCTGCCACCGAAGGCGGCCGTGATTTCTCGCGCCGCGAGTATCGTGCTGTTGCCGAGTTCTTCCAGGCGCTGCATCGTTACACGCAGCGTCGAACCCACCACGCTAAGGGCAGCTACCGGCATCGACAATTCATCAAAAATGGGCGCGGCTACGCAGCGTACCCCGAGAGAGGTCTCTTCATTGTCTATCGCATAGCCCACGCGGCGTACTTCCTGCAATTCACTATGCAATGCCGTCGGGCGGGCAATTGATTGATTGGTGAGTCGTTGTAAACCACCGCGCTGGACGAACGAGGCAATTTCCGCGTCTGACATCGCAGCGAGAACGGCTTTGCCCATAGCAGTGCATGCCAACGGCGTCCGATTTCCGGGTCTGGACGACGCGTGCATCATTTCACGACTTTGCATTTGCAGCAGTAACAGCATGTCGTGTTCGTCGACACAGCCGAGCTGGACGGTTTCGCCACTGGCGTCGCGCAGGCGGCGCATGGCTGGCGTAGCGAGTTCGGTCAATTGGCGGCGCCCTCCGAACACAGCTCCGACCGAGAAACACTGCGCGCCGACAAACCATAACGCCCTGTCGCGTTGAAAGCAGACAAAGCGCCTCTGCTCCAGGGTGGTCAACAATCGGTGTACGGTCGATGCCGGCAGGCCGGTTCGTTCGGACAGGTCAATTAATCTGTAACCCTGATCATCTTCGGCGAGGATTTCAAGCAGCGAAAGCGCGCGCAGCAAGACCTGGACGGAGCTCTTATCCTCACGAACGATGCTATGTACGTTCGCCTCAATTTTACGTCGAGTCTGTGTTCCGCGTTGCATTTCTTGAGACCTCCTTTGCGCTGAAGGGAGCGCGTGCTCTCTCGCGATGATGTCCATATTCGGGTGCCTTCGAAGCGATTGCAAGTTATGTGCCAATGGTTTTGCCCGCCTTCAGACGGCCGGCGAGCGCCAGCCGTGACCGATCGCTCTTGATACCGCATGGCGATGATGCACAGTTTCGGCGCACTTCACCATTTTCACTCGATGAGTGCACCGTAACAAGTCGCAACATGCTGCGCGCTGACCGGCCGTGTATCCGGCTCAACATCTTCTGGACCCGGAGCCTACGGTCCGACCGGTTCTCGTAATGCGGAGCGTCGCGGAGGTGGGGAATATACGCAGCGAGCCTCGCGGCGAGCGAGCTGCGGCTCGCTGTGGTGGGCCACGCGGATGGTTTCGCCGAGCGGGCCAGCGCGTTGCTGCTGCTCGGCTGCATGCCAGGCGGCCCTGTGAAGACAATCGGTGCCGGCGAGGCTTACGACACCCGCGATTTCATGAACGATTGTCGGGATCGTAACGTGACGCCGCATATCGCGCGCAACGATGAGCGCTCTGATGGCAGTGCGATCGACGGCCGCACTTCACGGCACGAACGCTTCCGGATCAGCCAGATCCTCCGCAGGCGTATCGAGGAGCATTTCGGCGAGGGGGCAAAACGGTCGGACGGACCCGGCGGACGGTTTATCGCGAGATCCGAGGCGCCAACCAGCACTTCAAGCTGACGACGCTTGCGTGGAACCGGTAGTCCGGCCGACGATCGTACGTCCGGGTTGGCTGACGTTCCACGCCGGGTGCTCTATTTGCGAATCCATTCCGACCGTTCAGCGTACTAGTCACTAGCCTTATTGAGCATCGCAATCGCCTCGGACGGCAGAGGAATCTGTGCGGCTGCCATCAGGTCGTTCAGTTGATTAAGCGAGGTGGCGCTGGCAATCGGTGCGGCAACGGTTGGCTGCGCGATCAACCAGGCCAGTGCGATCTGTGCGGGTGTCTTGCCCAGACCCTGTCCAACTTCGTCGAGTGCCGCGAGAATGCGCATGCCTCGCGGGTTCATGTAGGGCTTGACCGCATCGCTGCGCGCACTGTTGGCCAGGTCCCCGGCCGTGCGGTACTTACCCGTCAGGAAGCCGTTTGCCAATGAAAAGTACGAGAGCACGCCGATGTTGTACTTCTCGCAAACACCCCGAGCAGCACTTTCGAACTCGGCCCGGTCGTAAAGGTTATAGTGCGGCTGGAGCGTCTGATAGGCGGGTAGTCCTTTGCTGCTGCTGACCTGGAGACTTTCTTCGAGTCGGGTCGCGGTATAGTTCGAAGCACCGATGGCTCGCACCTTTCCTTGCTTGATCAGGCGATCGTAGGTGTCAAGGGTCTCCTCGAGCGGTGTCCCGGGATCGTCCTCATGCGACTGGTACAGATCGATATAGTCCGTGTTCAGCCGCCGCAATGACGCCTCAACGGCCTCGGTGATGTATTGCTTCGACAACCCCTTTTGGCCCGGTCCCATCTCCATGCCCACCTTGGTAGCAAGCACGATCTTGTCCCGCTTGCCGCTGCGGGCTAGCCATTTGCCCAGGATCGTCTCGGACTCGCCGCCCTTTAGCCCTGGAATCCAGTTCGCATAGACGTCGGCTGTATCGATGAGATTGAAACCCGACGACGAGAAGGCGTCCAGAATGCTGAACGAGGTTGCTTCGTCGGCAGTCCACCCAAAAACATTTCCGCCCAAAGCAAATGGCGCGACGCTGATACCTGTATGACCTAACTTACGCTGATCCAATTTCGCTTTCCTCTTGATTGCTTAGCATGATGTTGGCGTGCGCTGTACGCACCCGCGATGGCCGGCAAGTACCGGCCGCAAGGCCGGTTAGCAACGGAGCTTCGCGGCTGGCAACAAAGGTAACGCGTCAATAACGCCGCTCCGGCGGCTTTTCACACAGTGGATTTTGGGGCGCAACTTCTTATAGTTCATATGCTTACGTGAACTTTTAAATGAAATTGCTGTTGTCGAGGCTTTTTTGAAATGTCGGGGTCTGGGCTAATTAGAGTTTTTAGTAATGTCCGATTCAGGCTCATTAGAAATGTCCGATTTCCGCCCTGAGGCGCACGCTGTCGCGATGCGTTGACCCAGGGGGCAATCATGAATGGGCGTGGCCTGATCACGGCAACCATGCGCGAACTGGAACGAGTCAAGGTCATCGAGGCGGTCATTGAAGGCCGCCTGCGCTGCTTTCAGGCAGCCGAGCGGCTGGACCTCTGTGAGCGCCAGATCAGCCGGCTGTGCCGGCGTTATGAGGCCGATGGTCCAGCCGGGCTGGTGTCGGGCAAGCGTGGCAAGCCGAGCAACCGTGAGTTGCCCATCGATCTGCGTGCACGGGCCATGGCACTCGTGCGTGAGCGCTACGCCGATTTCGGACCGACACTCGCGTGCGAGAAGCTGGCCGAATCTCATGGCCTGGTGCTGGCAAAGGAAACCGTGCGGCGCTGGATGCGCGATGCCGGGCTGTGGGTGCCGCGCCGGCAACGGCCACCGAAGATCCACCAGCCGCGGGCCCGGCGCGCGTGCCTCGGCGAACTGGTGCAGATCGACGGCAGCGACCACCGGTGGTTCGAGGACCGGGCGCCAGCCTGCACACGCTGGTGTATGTCGACGACGCCACCAGCCGGCTGATGGCGCTGCATTTCACGGCCACGGAATCGACGTTCAGCTACTGCGAGGCGACGCGGGCGTATCTGGAGCGCTACGGCAAGCCGGTGGCGTTCTACAGCGATCGGGCCAGCGTATTCCGGCCCACGTACAGCCGCACCGGCGCGCGGGGCGTCACGCAGTTTGGCCGGGCGATGTACGAGCTCAATATCGACACCTTCTGCGCGAACTCGAGCCCCGCCAAGGGGCGCGTGGAGCGCGCCCACCTGACGCTGCAGGACCGGCTGGTCAAGGAGCTGCGGCTGCGCGGCATCCAGACCATGGAAGCGGCAAATGCCTGGGCGCCCGCCTTCACGGCCGCCTACAACGCGCGCTTTGCGAAGCCGCCGCGGAGCACGTTCGACGCGCACCGGCCGCTGCGTGACGATGAGGATCTCGACGCGATCCTGACCTGGCGGGTGATGCGCAAGGTGTCGGAATCGCTGACGGTGCTGAATGACCTCATGATCTGGCTGCTGGAGGACACACCGGCTACGCGCCGGCTGATCGGCCACTACATCGATGTATGGGAGTACCCGGACGGTCGCATCGAACTGCGTGCCGGTGGCGTGGCGCTGCCCTGTGTGCCATACGACAAGCTCGCGGAGATCGACCAGGGGGCGGTCGTTGAGCACAAGCGGCTGGGTCATGCGCTGCAGGTCGCGCAGGCGCTGCAGGCCCAACGCGATAACCGTCGTGTATCGGGCTCGCCGTCACGCACGAATCGCGGTGCAGCGGTACGCAAACCGGCAGCCTCGCCCGGCACGAAGAAGCCGCGCGCATTCACGCAGACCGATCTGAATGAAACGATCCTGCAGCTCGTCACGCAATACACAAAACAGCCAAAGGCAGCATCAAAAGCAGGCCGTCGGTCTGCAAGGGCACACTGAACGGACTGACACGCCCTGCCCATTCATAAGCAGTCCTTCAACACCGGATGAGTTGAAACCCGTGAAAGACAGACTCCACACCAACCCCTGAGATCAGACATCTCTAATTAGCCCAGACCCCGACATTTCAAAAAAGCCTCGACATATAAGTAGTCCTACCTATAACGCCGATGCTCGAGTGTTCAAACGACGTTAGCGCTTCGCCTTGCGGGCATATGAACGTGGTGAGCGTGGCTTCGCGCCGCTAGAGATCACCGCTCACACCCGAGGATGTCGTCGCTTGAACTCATACGGCCCACAAACTAGTGCAGCGGCGGGAGAGTTACTCCTCCACGACGATAGGCGAGCTTTCCGTTCCTGCGAGAAAATCCCTGAGTTGCTCTTCCGAGTGAAGTACCGCATGCAGTGGTGCGCGGGCAAGTTGCGCGTCATACAGAGCTATCAGTTCTTCAAAGTCGCCGATGACGTCCGGCGTCAGACGCCACTCGCCCGTCTTACGCGCGCGCGCCAGCGTCACCTCCACAGCACACTCGGCGACCTTGAAGTGCTCGGCGGGATGCCTTCCGTAGCCCGCACGTTGCAAAAAATAAGCGAGATAGACGGCGCGCATCAGTTCGTTGATCAGGTGACTATTGGCCTGGCACTCACGACAAGCGGCCAGCGCCAGATGCAGCCTCAGGGACTGTTCGCTAGCGGACGCACGATCCATCGGTAATAACAGCGCCTTTGTCAACGGCCGGCGTCGCTGACCGGTCCGAGTCCGGTTTCGTTTGACAGACATCTACTGGAAATAGGGGTGTGGGAAGATAGCCCGATTATAGCGAGCCTGTTTGCCAGATCAGTTTCGGTGCCTACACCACCGACTTATGCGTCCAGGTATTGGAAAGGCGGTGTATCCGCGACAGGTTGTGAAAAAAGCCGTGCTCCTGGAGGTCAACAGGTCGGCAGCAGCTCAATTAATCCTGACTTCTCGCAAATCATCCCGCACTTCCGCAGACCGCCATGAATCTGTCACTGTTGCGACAAGAAATCCGTTACGGGCCACGCCTCTTGCCCCATGGGCAACCGCCCCGGCCGTGTCATCGAAGAGGTGCCGGTCGGCCAGAAGAATACCATCAGAAGGAACAAGCCGATGGACCGCTTCGGGTGCAGCCGATCGCTGCTTAGTCTCTAGTTCCAAGTGCAACACCTTGAATGAGGTAGGGTGTTGCGATGAAGAAGAACTACAAGCATTTGAGTGCGGAAGAACGCGCGGCGATCATGATCGAACATCAAAAGGGCGGCAGCATAAGAACTATTGCGGGGCTGCTGGGGCGCAGCGCTTCGACGGTGTCGCGCGAACTGGCGCGTAATTGCAGCGTGGACGCGCCGCGCTACTGTGCGACGCAGGCGGCCTCGGCCTATCGGCTGCGTCGTCGGCGCTGCGTACGGCCGCGCAAGTTGATCGAAGGCAGCGCGCTTTATCGGCATGTGCATGATCACCTGGTCTACTGGCGCTGGTCGCCGCAGCAAATCGCTGCCAAACTGCGGGCCATGTATCCAGACGACCCAAGTCAGCACGTCAGCCACGAGACGGTCTATGCTGCCATTTACACCTATGCACGTGGCTCGCTGAAACCAGCCATGATCGCAGCCTTGCGCCAAGAAAAACCGGCGCGCGGAAATCGGCGCACGACGCTTGCTGGCGGCAGCTATGTTCCCGAGGATTTGCGCATCCAATATCGCCCCGAGCAGATCGAGCAACGGCTGTTGCCGGGGCACTGGGAGGGCGACTTCATCAAGGGTGCGTTTAATCGTTCCGCCGTGGGCACGCTGGTCGAACGCAAGACGCGCTTCGTGATTCTGTGCCGCATGGATGGCTGTACGGCCAAGAATGCGCTGGAAGGCTTCTCGCGGCAAATGAAGAAGTTGCCGGCCTTTCTTCGCGAGAGCCTGACCTACGATCGGGGAACGGAAATGGCCTGCCATGTCGAGCTCTCCAGGCGGCTCAATATCGATATCTGGTTTGCTGATCCGCATGCGCCCTGGCAGCGCGGCAGCAATGAGAACACCAACGGCTTGCTGCGTCAGTTTCTGCCAAAGGGCACAGACCTTTCGACGCTCTCGCAGACCCAACTCAATGACATCGCCAAATTGCTTAACGGGCGGCCTCGCCAGACGCTCGGCTGGGACTCCCCCGAGGAAGCAATGGCTAAAGAGTTAGAGAAGGCTGGATTAGCTAATCGTTGCACTTGACTCTTGAGACTGCCCTGTCAGGCAGAGGTCGGCCAAGAGCGTCTGTCGGCATTTACGCTCCGAAGTAGTCGAGTTCGGGCGTCACGCGCTGAAGATCTGCGACCGAGCGCGTTATGCGCTCGCCTGTTGCAGATGATGCTCCATATCGTTGCACGCTCCTTAGAATTCGGCGTTTGTTCAACTCGAACGCGAGTCGCACCTGCTGTACAGTCTCATTGCGAGGGCCAAGCTCTTCGCAAACGACTTCAGATGGCAGCGCGAAGGCGCGGTATCCCCAGCCGAACCCATAGGCGGAAAACCACACCGCCGAGTCTGCGTAAAAAATGGGGGCGGCAATGACAGTACGTTGCTGATCCATCGCATTCACCTGCGTCGACGATAGGTTGACATCAAAGTGTTGCACAGCGACCTTACAAACGCGGGGTTCTGTCGACACGACGTTACCACTCCGCCGAGATGATTGCCTTGTAGCAGAGGTGTGATTTTGCGAATCGGGACTGACTCGAACGGGTCGCGTCCTTCGCATCCCCAACAGGCAGGACCAGCATTATTTACGAACTCCAACAGCACCGGCTCGAGGGGCTGGGTTGGCAGCTCGATGCGGATTGCAGTCCCGGGGAGGCCCGGCTGGGCGGAAAACTGGAGGAGTTCAGCAACCGCTCGCCATGTGCCCGACGCGCCTGGCAGCATGCGGCCAAGACCCAGTCACTCGCGGCATCGCGCCGAACGGCCGTTTGTCCGCCTCCTACGAACGATCCGTGCTACCCCACTCTGGCACTGCCAGCGTACGTGCGGATATTCCCAGCATGCTCTCGCACTCGTCGCGCGAGACGGGCACAGCGGCAAAATCGTCGAAAGAATGGCTCGCCACTGGGACAATGTGCTCGCGAATGAACCCGGCACCTTCCTTTGCTCCAGCTTCCCGATGCTTCAGTGCGCATTCCCATTCAAGAACCGCCCAGCCCGGAAAATCGTATTGCGCCATCTTGGAAAACACCGTGCGAAAATCGATCTGCCCGTCACCGAGCGAACGAAAACGACCGGCCCGGTCAACCCATCCTTGATAGCCGCCGTAAACACCTTGCCGTCCAGTCGGTCGAAACTCGGCGTCCTTGACATGGAATGCCCGAATGCGCTCGTGGTAGATGTCTATGAACTCGAGGTAGTCGAGCTGCTGAAGCAGCATATGACTCGGGTCGTACAGAATGTTTGCCCTTCGATGGCCGCCAACTGCCGAAAGGAATCGCTCGAACGTGATTCCATCAAAGAGGTCCTCTCCCGGGTGCAATTCGAAGCAGACGTCGACGCCCGCGTCGTCGAATGCATCGAGCACCGGCCGCCAACGGTGCGCCAGCTCGGAGAATGCCGCCTCTATGAGACCGTGGGGGCGTTGCGGCCAGGGATACAGGAACGGCCATGCCAAGGCGCCCGAAAACGTTACGTGCGCCGACAGCCCGAGGCGCCCGGACGCGCGAGCGGCCAACCTCAATTGGTCCGTGGCCCACTCTGCCCGGGCTGCTGGCGCGCCGCGAACCGCGGCTGGGGCGAAGCCGTCGAACAACCTGTCGTAGGCAGGATGGCTGGCGATCAATTGCCCCTGCAGATGAGTCGATAGCTCTGTAATGACGCAACCATGACTCGCGAGTATCCCCTTGACATCATCACAATAGGCCTGACTTTCCGCGGCAAGCGCCAGGTCGAAAATCCGCTCGCTCGAAGTTGGCAGCTGCAAGCCGCAAAACCCAAGAGATGCTGCCCACTGCGCGAGGTGCGGCAGCGTGTCGAACGGTGCGTCGTTGCCGATGAACTGCGCCAGAAAGATGCCGGGCCCAAGAAGTGTTTTCATGGTCTTCCAATGAGATGATCAGGCTGAGTTGCGAATCACAAGCTCGTGGTCGAGCAACGTGCCGAGCGCCGGTGTGCTCGGATCACGCATCCGTTCGAGCAGCAGATTGGCGGCATTCTCTCCCAGCCGGAACATAGGTTGAGCAATGGTGGTCAGCGCGGGCTGCACCATCGTCGCGAGCGGTATATTGTCGAAGCCGATAACAGCAACGTCCTGCGGAACGCGCAGGCCCAGTTCATGCACTGCTTGCATCGCGCCAATTGCAAGCGTGTCCGATACCGCGAAGATGGCGTCCGGTTTGATGGCGCTGGCAAGCAGCCTTTTTGCCACGCGTCTGCCGTCGTCGAACGTCAGGCCATCGGTCTTGACGATCGCCCCGTCATAAGGCGTCAGCCCGGCCTCCGACAGGGCTGTCATGTAACCGACCTTGCGCTGCCTCGCATACAGGAAGCGCTCATCGCTATTGATGAACGCGATTCGTCGGCGACCGCGTTCCACCAGATACTTGACGGCGTCGCGAGCTGCCTTCGCGTTGTCGATGCCCACATAAGGCACTGATCCTTTCGGATCGAACTCACAACAGGCAACCCACTGCAGCAGGCTGTTTTCGGACGCCAACTCCCGCTGGGTCGAAACGGGATCGAGACAGATCGCGCCGTCAGCGAGATGGGTTCTCAACATATCGAAATAGGTGCGCTCCTCCGTGAGGCTCGCACCCGTGTCGCACAGCAGCAAGTGATAGCCGTGGCGGCGTGCGACCGCGTCGATGCCCTTTACGATCTCTGCGTAAAAGGGATTGCTGAAATCCGGGACCATCGTGATCAGCAAGCGGCTTTCCGCTGTGCGCAGGTTTCTCGCCAGTCGGTTCGCTGTATAGCCTTCCTGAGAGATTATCGCTTCCACGCGCGCACGCGTAGAAGCCTTCACCGAGCGAGATCCGTTCATTACGCGCGACACCGTGGCCGTTGATACGCCGGCCTTTTTGGCAACCTCATCCATTGACATTTTTG
Source organism: Paraburkholderia tuberum STM678 (assembly GCF_902833905.1). Taxonomy (GTDB): domain Bacteria; phylum Pseudomonadota; class Gammaproteobacteria; order Burkholderiales; family Burkholderiaceae; genus Paraburkholderia; species Paraburkholderia tuberum. The sequence goes on from NZ_CADFGP010000003.1 coordinate 65,980, forward strand.
TGCTCGCTTATGTAATCGATTGCAATTCTACGGCGCTCACGTTGATCCTGCTCTGCGTGTAAACCACGATGATGGTGCTATTGCCTGCTCCCGCTTTCGCGAATAGAGTTCTGTAAAAATGCAATCGATTACAAAAACGGCCCGGCGTCGGTGACGAACGGCCGTTCACCAGGAGACATGTGTGAGCAACATTGAGTTAGGAGTGGCGATTGCGGGCCCCGGCATGATTGGCGCCGTGCACGCCCGCGCGGTACGCATGGCGGGGGCACACCTTCGCGGCGTCGCAGCGGCAAGCCCCATCGCCGGAGTCGAGGCCGCCAGGCGCTTCGGCGCGGCACGCGGCTACGATTCCTTTGATCATCTGATTGCCGATCCGTCCGTGGACGTGGTGCATGTCTGCACGCCAAATTCGTCGCACCGAGACCTCGCTCTTGCAGCCCTCGAAGCCGGCAAACACGTGATCTGCGAAAAGCCGCTCGCGACGAAGGCCAGCGACGCCCGCCTGCTTGCCGATACCGCGCGTCGCACGGGATGTGTCGCCACGGTGCCGTTCGTCTATCGGTTTCATCCCATGGTGCGCGAGGCACGCGCCCGAGTCTCAGCGCTTGGACGCCTGCAACTCATTCACGGCAGCTATCTGCAGGACTGGCTCCTCGGCGCCGACGATACCAACTGGCGAGTCGACGCCACAGTCGGGGGCGCTTCACGCGCGTTTGCCGATATCGGCTCTCACTGGTGCGACCTCATTGAATGGGTGACAGGCGAGCGTCTGTCATCGGTCGTCGCATCGTTCGATACGACGGTGGCGCAACGCCCCGACCAGGAGCGCCAGTCTTGTGCGTCCTGCGGCACCGCTGAGGGTCATGCGGGTGGCTCGATTGCAGTGAAGACGGAAGACGTAGCCGCGGCGACGTTCAAGACCGGATCCGGAGTTCTGGTCAACGTGACGGTCAGCCAGGTCTCTGCTGGACGCAAGAACCGCTTGTGGTTCGAGATCGATGGTGCCAATGGGAGCGTGGTTTTCGATCAGGAGGATCCCGAACGCCTGTGGTTTGCGCGCGAAGGGAGAACCGAGCTGCTGGTGCGCGACCCGAACGTCGGTTCGCCAGAGCAACGACGGCTGGCGACGCTTCCCGCCGGCCATGCACAGGGATACGCGCAATGCTTCGAGGCATTCGTCGCCGACACTTACGCAACCATTCGCGGGGAACAGCGCGACGGGCTCCCGACTTTCGATGATGGTCTGCGCTCAGCGCAAATCGTCGAAGCGGTCCTGGAGTCCTCCCGCACGAACAGCTGGATATCGATTAACGGAGGACATCAATGACTAATCTTCTGCGATGGGGGGTGATGGGCGCGGCCGAAATTGGACGCACCCAGGTGATTCCCGCCCTTCAGACCTCCGCGACCGGAACCGTTGTCGCGCTTGCGAGCCGTGACGGCGCAAAGGCGCGTGAGTACGCACAGGCGCTGAACATCCCGCGTGTCGTGCCGACCTACGAGGCGTTACTCGCGGACCCGGAAGTCGACGCTATCTATCTTCCGCTGCCTAACAGCTTGCACGCCGAATGGGCGATTCGCGCGGCTCAGGCCGGCAAAGCGGTGTTGTGCGAGAAGCCGCTCGCTGTGACGGCACAATCAGCCCAGGCAATCGTTGACGCGTTCGATCGGTACGGCAGTTCGTTGATGGAAGGCTTCATGTATCGATTCCATCCGCAGCATCGGCGAGTGCGGGAACTGATAGCGGATGGCGCGGTAGGCGCGGTTCGTGAGGTCCGAGCGCACCTGTCGGTGAATCTGATGACTCCGCCGGACCCGGCCAACGTGCGCCTGCAGCCTGCGCTGGGCGGTGGGGCCCTACTGGATATGGGTTGCTACGCGGTGAACGTAGTCCGGATGATTTTCGGCGTCGAGCCCACACGGGCACAAGCGAGCTGGATCGTCGACCCGCGCTTTGATGTGGATGTCGCCGGTACCGGCATCCTCGAATTCCCGGACTGCTGCACCGCATCGGTTAGCTGGTCTTTCATCGCCGGCGGGCAGGGAAACTATACGGTCATCGGCACGGAAGGCTCAATCGAAGTGCCGCGCGCGATTCTGCCTGGAATGGGCACCCGTGCGCCCGATGCGCTGGTGGTTGTAGTGGACGCCGATGGCAAGCGCCGCGAGGAGTCGTTCGCGCCGGTGAACCAGTACAGGCTGATGGCTGAAGCCTTCGCGTCCGCGCTGTTGAACAAGCAGCCCATGCCGTTCGCTGCAAGTGACGCGGTTGCAAATATGGAAGTGCTTGATGCGCTGGCCGAGGCCGCTCGCTCAAGGTGCGCGCAAAACATCGGAGCTCGATGATTGCGGCGACGGCAGATGCGAGTCATCAGCCATTCACCGACTTCAAGCGCATGCATCACTACTTCTTGGGGTACGTCATGTCTAACGTTGTCACACCATCTACCGGTCAATCGGGTAGCTCGCCAACCGTTTCGCCCGATGCTCAACGGCTTGCACCGCTATTTGCACCGCTTGATATTCGCGGGCTCGAATTGCGCAACCGCTTCGTGTTCCAGCCGCACTTCACCGCATTGGGTAATCTCGACGGGTCTGCGTCGGATGACCTCGCGGCCTACTACGAAGAACGCGCGCGCGGCGGCGCCGCTCTGATCATCACGGAGAGTCAGGCGATCCATCCCACCGGCAAGATGTCACGGCGGTTCATCCACGCATGGGATCCGAAGGTCATTCCCAACCTGCGCAAAATCACGGCCGGCGTTCACGCGCACGGCGCCAGGATTTTCAGTCAGCTCACCCACGCAGGCCACACGTCGCTCGAGCACCCGCCGCACATCCTGTGGGCACCGACCCAGATGCCCGAGCCGTCCAGCCACTTCAGCACCAAGGCGATGGATGAGGACGATATCCGTACGGTGATTGACGGGTTCGCGATTAGCGCGCGCAACGCACGAGAAGCAGGCTTCGATGGTGTCGAAATCAAGATTGCGCATGATGGCTTGTTGCGCTCTTTCGCATCACCGTTCTTCAATAGACGCACCGACCAATATGGCGGCTCGTTCGAAAATCGCATGCGCCTGTCCATCCAGGTGCTTGAGGCTATCAAGCAGGCAGCGGGCGATGACTTCCCGGTCGGAGTCCGTCTTTGCCTCGACGAGTTCACGCCATTCGGGTATGACCTCGAGTACGGCCTGCAAATGGCACATGCGCTCGAGGCGACCGGGAACGTCGACTACTTCAATTCGGATGCCGGTTCGTTCTCCAGCTACTGGATGGAGATTCCGCCTGCGGCCGTCGCCGCCGGAGATTTTCGCAGGCTGTGCTCGGAGCTCAAGAAAAATACCAGGCTTCCGGTCGTCGCATTCGGGCGGATCAACGCCACGCAGCAAGGCCTTGACATGATTCGTGCGGGCGAGGCCGACATGCTTGGCTTCGCACGGCAACTCATCACGGATCCGGAGACGCCCAACAAGATCCAGCGCGGGCGCGGCGACCTCGTTCGCATGTGCATCTCCTGCAACGATGCATGCCTGCATCAGGTCAACCAGGAGAAAGGAATTCGATGCATCCAGAATCCGGGCGCCGGACGGGAATTGACAGTCAACGAGCGGTTTATCAAGCGGGCCGATTCAACGCGGCGGGTAGTCGTGGTCGGTGGTGGTCCGGCCGGACTGAAAGTCGCAGAGGTCGCAGCAAAACGCGGCCACACCGTCACGGTGCTCGAACGCCAGCGAGTGTTGGGCGGCCAGGTCATGCTGGCGGCCAATCAGCCTGAGCACTCGGCTATCGCCGAAGTGACATCGTATCTGGAAGCGGTGACGGCCGATCAAGGTGTCAAAGTGCGTACGGGCGTGACAGCCACTCCTGAAATGTTGCTCGAAATGGCGCCCGATGTGATCGTGATTGCTACGGGCTCTGAGCCCAACCTGCCTAATCAGTCGGACGACAACGCCGCGCAGGCTCGCGCCTTGGGACGCCAGACGCTGCCCGAAATCCCCGGTCTTGATCTCCCTTTCGTGGTGTCTTCCGACCGTGTGTTGTCGGGGGAGGTGGACGTTAGCGGAAGGGTCGTGGTGATCGACGACAACGGCCACTGGGAAGCAGCGGGCACAGCGGAATATCTCGCGGACCGGGGCTGCCATGTCGAAATCATCGCGACACATTCAGCGGTGGGGGAAGACCTCGAAAGCGGGACGCGAACTCTTTTTCATCGACGCGCCGCAATCAAGCACATCGGCATACGTACCAGCACGCTTGTGTGTGAGATCGCGCCCGGCCGTGTGCAGACCGCCAAGGTCTTCAGTTCGGGTGACGCCGTGGGTTGGGGCCAGTATCTGCTGCTGCCGGGTGACGAGGAATGGATCGAGGGTGTCGACTGGGTCGTCGCGGTGATCGGCAGACGCTCGCGTGAGGATCTGTATCTGAGTCTCAAAGCGTCGACGGATTTCAGCGGCATCCAGATCGAACGCGTGGGCGACTGCGTCGCGCCTCGACTCGTTCAAAGCACGATTGGCGAGGCGTTCGCGCTCGGTCAAACGCTCTAAGCACTTCGACATAGGAAGGAGACAATGATGAAGCTTTCATTCAATACCTGGGTTTATTCCAGTTTTCCCGTGTGGGTTCCGTCGTATCCGCTCAGCGAGACCATCGAGCGGATCGCGGCCGTCGGTTACGACGGCATCGAGATCGGCGCAGCTGCGCCGCACGCTTATCCTGACTATCTGGACACCGCGCGCCGCCGCGAGATCAAGCAGATGCTTCAGACGAACGGCATCGCGCTGTCAAGCATGCTGCCCGCGCCCGGCGGCGGCCCGGGCTTCAACGTTTCTTCGCCAATGGTCGAAGAACGGATCGCTGCGATCGATCAATACAAAAAGGTCATTCAACTGTGCGCCGAACTGGGCGGCAAGACCGTCATCTACGTTGCTGGCTGGCAAATCTACGGCACGACGCGTGGCGAGGCATGGGAGTGGAGCCGCGAAGCGCTGCGCACGCTGGCGCCGGTGGCACGAGACGTAGGGATCACACTGGTGATCGAGCCGACCTCGGCCGACAGCAATCTCGTCGATGATTGCGACGATGCGCTGCAGATGATGCGCGAAGTCGACGAGCCGAACGTCAAGCTGATGTTCGACACGTATCACGTGCTGTATCGCAACGAGGTTGCGAGCGACTATGTGTATCGGTTCGGCAAGGATCTTCACCATGTGCATTTTGCCGACTCGAACCGGCTTCCTCCAGGCGAGGGCAAAGGGGATTTCCTTTCGGTGGTGCAAGCGCTGCACGATATCAAGTACGACGGATATATCGCAATGGAGATCGGCTACGATCGGCGCGATTCCAATCCGGACGCCATCGCGCGGCGCGCCTATAAGAACGTCAAGGAATTCCTTGGCGCGATTGAACGTAACGGAAGAAGCTCATGAACGCGATCCTTCGTAGTGCTTCCGTACGTTATCGGCGAGACGTCCCCAAAGGCACACCGATCCTTGTCGCCAAAGGCATCGGCAAATCGTTTCCGGGCGTCGTGGCCCTCGACAACGTGGACTTCGAAATCCGTGCGGGCGAGGTCAATGCGCTGGTGGGCGAAAACGGTGCGGGGAAGTCCACGCTGATCAAAATGATGGCGGGCTTTCATGCACCGGACGAAGGTGAGATCCGTGTCGATGGAGAGTTGCTGACTCCAAGTCCGCAGGCTGCACATGCGGCTGGGGTGGCCACCATTCATCAGGACCACCATCTCGTACCGAACATGACGGTTGCCGAAAACATCATGCTGGGGCGCTGGCCATCGCGTTTTGGCGTTATCTCCAGGCGCGAGCAAATGGCGCGAGCAGAGGCTGTCCTGGCACGGGTCGTTCCGAACTTGTCGCCCACGACGTTGGCACGCCAATTGACGCCGGCCGAAGGACAGTTGGTCGAGATTGCCCGCGCTATCTCGGAGGATTCGCGAGTGCTGGTGATGGACGAGCCGACCACGTCGCTTTCGCCGCCGGAAATCGAGAGACTGTTTCAGGTCGTGGATGACCTGAAAGCGCAGGGACTTGGCGTCGTATTCGTCTCGCACTGGCTCGAGGAGGTGTTTCGCATCTCGGATCGTATTACGGTGCTGCGCGATGGCAGGCTTGTCAGCAGCATCCCTGCGTCCGAGCTTGACCACGCGAAAGTCATCAAGATGATGGTGGGACGCGATGTACAGCAAGTGAAGTATTCTCCCCGCCAGGCCGGCGAGGTCGTACTGCACGTGGATGGACTGAGCCGCGCGGGCGTCCTTGAAGATATCTCGTTCAGCGTTCGCGCAGGCGAGATCGTGACGCTCGCGGGACTCGTCGGTGCAGGCCGCACCGAGGTCGCGAACTGCATTGCTGGGATCGATCGATATGACGAAGGAGCCATATCCATTGATGGCAAACTTGTCGCAGCCGGCGATCCGAAGAAAGCGATCAAAGCGGGTATCGCGCTGGTGCCCGAGGATCGGCGCGAACAGGCGCTGGTGCCAAAACTCAGTGTCAGCACCAACATCACGATGCCATTGCTCGATCGCATCGCACCGAGGGGCGTGATTTCCGAGTCGCGCGAAGCCGAAATTGTGAACGAGGCAGCGCGCTCGCTTTCCATCAAGATGGCCTCCGCAAGCGTTCCCATCTCGACACTGTCAGGCGGCAACCAGCAAAAAGCCGTGATCGGCCGATGCGTCGCTCTTGGGCCGCGCCTTCTTATTCTCGACGAGCCGACCAAAGGCGTCGATGTCGGCGCAAAGGCGGAGATCAGCGAAATCATCATCCGGCTTGCATCGCAAGGCGCGGCGGTACTTCTCATCAGTTCGGAGTTACCGGAGGTGCTGGCGCTCAGTGACCGGGCGCTGGTCATGCGCTCGGGTCGGATTGCTGGGCAGTTGACGCGCGACGAGCTATCTCAGGAATCCGTGATGAACTTGGCCACTATGGGCTGAAGAGGAAATCGAAATGAATCAGGAACGCCAAACCTTAACTCAAGCGGTGCCTGTGCTGGGCCGCGGCGCGACAACCAGGCGACTCTCCCTGCTGGACGCAATCCAGGACCTGGGACTGCTCGCTGTCATCGTGATCGGCGCGGTTGTGCTCGGCTTGTTGAGCCCCGTGTTTTTCACGCGCATGAATATCGAGAATCTGCTGTACTCATCGACCATCATCGCGGTCGTGGCAATCGGTCAGGCTTTTGTCGTGCTGGTCGCCGGCATTGACCTGTCCGTCGGCGCAGTGCTCGCGCTTTCATCGGTGCTATGTGTCGGACTTCCGCTCAAGTTCGGAGTGCCGGTGGGCATGGCCGCGCTTATCTCCCTGGCGTTGGGCGCACTCGTCGGACTGGTTAATGGGTTGGCCGTAACGGCGATCCGGATTCCGGCGCTGATCGCCACGCTCGCGATGATGAGCATTGCGCGCGGTATCGCCTACATCTTTTCCGACGGTCGCAACATTGCACCGGTTCCGGATGTGTATCTCGACATCCAGGCCGCGCGCGTGTTCGGCATCCCGGTTGTCATTGTGCTGGTGCTGGCGCTATTCGTCGTCGCTCACTTCGTGCTGAGCCGAACCCGCTTCGGTCGCTCGATCTATGCGACAGGGGGCAATGCGGTCGCAGCACGGCTGGCCGGCATCCGTACCAATCGCGTGGTCGTTCTGGCGTACGTCATCTCGGGTATCGCAGCGGCGCTCGGCGGGCTCATGATCACGGCACGACTCGAAGCCGGTGCGGCAACCGCAGGGTTCGGCTATGAACTCACCGTGATCTCGGCTGTCGTGATCGGCGGCGTCAGCCTGTTCGGGGGCGAAGGAAAAATGGGCGCGGTGCTGCTGGGCGTTCTGTTGCTTGGACTCGTGCAAAACGCAATCAATCTGCTCAACGTGCCTGCCAATTACGACTACGTAGTGAGCGGCGCCGTTATCGCCATAGCGGCCTCGCTTGACGTTTATCGCCGACGGTATGTCGAAGCCGGATTGAAGAAGCGCTTGCTCGTCAACAAGAAGGCGAGCGAGCAAGAGCGGGATAACAGGCAAAACCCGGAGCATGCCTGACAGGCAGTAGATCAATCAAGGAGACAACCCATGAAACATCTTCGTTCAATCAGCCGCCGCACCATACTGAAACGCAGCGTCGCCATCGCCGCCGCTACCCTGATCGTGGGCGGTCTTTCCGCTCCGGCCGGCGCGATCGCCGCCGTGCCAACCGCCAAAGGCAAGAGCGTTCAATACGTTACGTTCGGGCTTCAGTTCGAATACCAGGTCGCCATGGTGGATGGCATCAAGAAGCGGGCAAAAGATTCGGGCCTCAACCTCGAGACAGTCGATGGCAAGGGCGATCCAAACCTGCAGATGACTCAGGCGCTCGACGCGGTGAGCAGGAAGCCCGATGCACTGCTGGTCGACCCGGTGGATGCAAAGCTGATCACGGCCGGGGTCAAGAAAGCGAACGCCAACAACGTTCCCGTCTTCATGATGGAAAATGCGCCGCCCGAAGGCAAATACGATGCTCTGGTCGAGTTCGACAACCAGGCCGGCGGTGCGATGGGAGCCGATACGGTGGCCAAACTGGTGGGTGACAAGGGCACTGTGCTGGAACTTCGCGGCTCGGTTGATTCCGCTCAGGCGCAGGCGCGACATCAAGGGTTCATCGATCGCATGAAGTCGAAGTATCCCAACATCAAGGTCAAGTCGCTCAATACCGAATGGAATGCCGACAACGCCTACAAAATGGTGCTGGACGCCTTGACCCAGGACCCGGACATCAAGGGCATCTTCAGCCACAACGACGAAATGGTGCGCGGCGTGATTTCCGCATTGCGTCAGACGAACAGGCTCGTACCTGCGGGCAAGCCGGGGCACCTGTTCATCGTCGGACTTGACGGCACGCCGCTGGCGCTCAATCGCATTCGTGCGGGCACACAGGACGCCTCAGTCGGCCAGAATCCTGTGGCGATGGGATCTGACATCGTCGATGCGATCGTCGCCGGTTTTCAGGGCAAACCGTACCCCAAATCGATGCACATCGAACCGGTCCTGATCACGAAGGCCAATGTCGACGACCCGACACTGTGGGGAAATTTTGAAAGGAAGAAATAGCTCGGCAATAGGGCAACGAGGCGCGGCAGCCACTCAAGGAAGGCCCGCCCTGCCTCGGATGTAACTAGCTAATAGGAAATGCAGATGAAAATCCTGGTGCCAGTCAAGCGCGTAGTCGACTACAACGTGAAGGTCCGGGTGAAGTCGGACGGCACGGGCGTCGACATTGCGAATGTGAAGATGTCGATGAACCCGTTCGACGAGATCGCGGTGGAAGAGGCGGTGCGCCTGAGAGAAGTGGGCGTGGCGACGGAGGTCATCGCGGTGTCGTGCGGCGTCACGCAGTGTCAGGAAACGCTGCGCACGGCGCTCGCGATCGGCGCGGACCGCGCGATCCTGATCGAGTCTAATGAAGACCTGCAGCCGCTGGCGGTGGCCAAGCTCTTGAAGGCGGTGGTCGAAAAGGAGCAACCGCAGCTCGTCATCCTCGGCAAGCAGGCGATCGACGACGACTCGAACCAGACAGGCCAGATGCTCGCCGCACTGGCGAACCTGCCCCAAGCCACGTTCGCCTCGAAAGTGACGATCGCCGATGGTAAGGCGACGGTCGCGCGCGAAGTGGATGGCGGTGCGCAAACGCTGTCGCTTATGCTGCCGGCGGTGGTGACCACCGACCTGCGCCTGAACGAGCCGCGTTATGTGACGCTGCCCAACATCATGAAGGCGAAGAAGAAGCCGCTGGAGACGCTCAGGCCTGAAGACCTTGGAGTGGACGTCACGCCGCGCCTGAAGACGCTGAAGGTGGTCGAGCCGCCCAAGCGCAGCGCCGGCGTTATGGTGCCGGATGTGAAGACGCTGGTCGAGAAGCTGAAGACCGAAGCCAAGGTGCTGTAAGAGACGCGGAGACGAAAGAGATGACGATTCTGGTAATTGCGGAACACGACAACGCATCGATCAAGGCGGCAACGCTGAACACGGTCGCGGCAGCGGCAAAGATCGGTGGCGACATTCACGTGCTGGTGGCCGGTCACAACCCGCAGGGCGCGGCGGAGGCTGCAGCGAAGATCGCGGGTGTGGCGAAGGTGCTGCTGGCCGACGCGCCGCAACTGGCCGAAGGCTTGGCGGAAAACGTCGAAGCGACGGTGCTGACGCTCGTGCAAGACCCGGTGAAGGGCTACTCGCACGTCTTCGCGCCTGCGACAGCATACGGCAAGAACATCGCGCCGCGCATCGCCGCGAAGCTCGATGTCGCACAGATCAGCGACATCACCGCAGTCGATACCCCGGACACGTTCGGGCGTCCGATCTACGCGGGCAACGCGATCGCCACGGTGCAGTCGACTGACCCGATCAAGGTGATTACGGTGCGCACGACGGGCTTCGACCCTGTCGCAGCCGAAGACGGCGGCGCGACGGTCGAGAAGATCGAAGCCGCTGCAGATCAGGGTATCTCGCAGTTCGTGAGCCGCGAGGTGACGAAGCTGGACCGTCCGGAACTGACCTCGGCATCGATCATCGTGTCAGGCGGCCGGGGGCTGGGCAGCGGCGAGAACTACATGAAGGTGCTCGAGCCCCTGGCGGACAAGCTCGGCGCGGCGCTCGGCGCCTCGCGCGCGGCAGTCGACGCCGGCTTCGTGCCGAACGACTACCAGGTGGGGCAGACAGGCAAGATCGTCGCGCCACAGCTATACGTGGCGGTCGGCATCTCGGGTGCGATCCAGCATCTGGCCGGGATGAAGGACTCGAAGGTGATCGTCGCGATCAACAAGGACCCGGAAGCACCAATTTTTAGCGTCGCGGATTATGGCCTCGTCGGCGACTTGTTCACGTCGATTCCCGAACTGACGGCGGAACTTGGCTAGAGCGTGTTAGGCACTTTCTGTCAGACCTGGTAACAGTATGACTTCCTGCGGGACAGAGGCTGGCCTGCCGCAACGGAATCAAACGCGGGTTAGCATTGCTGTCAGAGCCGCACGGTGCGGACGTGCCGCACCCGGCGATTTCCGACGCGGAGGCCAGCATGGAGCACGATAGCACTCTTTACGTGGGTCTTGATGTTCATAAGGATTCGATCACCGTCGCCTATGCCATTGGTTCGGGCGAGGTTGAACTGCTCGGCAAGATCGGTACTACGCAGGCCGACGTGGAACGGTTGTGCAAGAGACTGCAATCTAAAGCGCGATGCGTCAGCATCGTCTACGAAGCCGGTCCGTGCGGATATGGGCTTTACCGGCAGCTTGTCCAGAAAGAATTCCAGTGCATGGTCTGCGCGCCCTCGCTGATTCCCCGCAAGCCAGGTGAGCACATCAAGACTGACAGACGTGATGCCGTCAAGCTCGTCCGATCGCTGCGTGCCGGCGACCTGTCGGCCGTATACGTCCCCAGCATCGACGATGAAGCATTCCGGGATCTGGCCCGCGCATGGGTGATTGCCAAGGACGACCTCAAGCGTGCACGGCAACGGGTAAAAGCCTTTCTGCTGTCGCACGGCGTGCGCTACACCGGCTCTGCCGACTGGGGGCCGGCGCACCGACGCTGGCTGAGCGCATACAGCTTCGACAGTGCGTGGCAGCAGTTTGCGTTTGAAGAGCTACGTCGCGCGATCGAAGACCGGCTCGCCCAATGTGACCGGCTGGAGTCCGCGCTGCGTGAGGCAGTCGTCAACTGGCGCTTCTATCCCGCCGTCCTGGGCCTGCAGGCAATGCGCGGTGTCCAGTTCACCACGGCAGTGGGCATGCTCGCCGAGCTGGGCGATCTCTCACGCTTCGTGCACCCACGCCAGTTGATGGCGTGGCTCGGGGTGACGCCGTCCGAGCACTCATCGGGCGGCAAGCGTCGTCAGGGCAGCATCACTAAAAGCGGCAACAGTTATGCAAGAAAGCTGCTAGTTGAAGCTGCATGGAGCTATCGCCACCCTGCGCGTGTGAGCCCCGATATTCAGCGTCGTCACGAAGGTCTGCCTAAACCGATTGTAGATCGAGCCTGGGACGCACAGGTGCGCTTGTGCCGACGCTATCGCAAACTCGTCGCGCGCGGCAAGCAGAAGAATATCGCCGTAGTCGCAGTTGCCCGTGAACTCAGCGGATTCATCTGGGACATCTGCCGGCTCTCCTTGTCGCTGGCCATACCGCGCGAGACACAGATGCCATGATGTACAGCAATGCCCTGCGTCTGCATCCACCGTAACGACACGTGCAGGAGTTTCCTGAAGGCGGCGTAGCCCGGCACACGAGTAACCCGCGACCAGGGTAGGCAACGGATCTCATCCGAATTGCGGTGGTAGGTAGCGGAAGGCTCATTGGGCGGACATCTGTAATGCGGTAGCCAATCCGCGGATATCAGCTTGATCCACCGTCGAGATTTACTGCTACGTCGCCCTCAGGAAATTCAAACATCGAAAACACAGAACCGATCATATTGACACGAGAAGTCATATCAGGCCTGGCGGGATGATAGAACGCAAGCCATACCCGACAGATGTTTCGGACGAGGAATGGAGCTTCGCCGCTCCGTATCTGACCTTGATGAACGAAGATGCACCGCAGCGCCGATACGAACTGCGCGAAATGTTCAACGCGCTTCGCTGGATGGCGCGCGCGGGTGCATCGTGGCGCATGCTGCCGACCAACTTTCCGCCGTGGGAAATGGTCTACCAGCAAACGCAGCGCTGGCTGAACGCGGGTTGTTTCGAGGCGATGGTCAACGATTTGCGCTCGGTGCTGCGCGTGGCGCAACAGCGTCAGGGCCAGCCCAGTGCGGTCATTCTGGATGGACGCACATTGCAGTCCACGTGTGAAAGCGGGCCGCGTGCGGGCTACGACGGTTACAAGCGCAAGCGGGGCAGCAAGGTTCACATGGCTGTCGACACGCTGGGGATGCTGCTCGCGGTGCACATTACGCCGGCCAACGAGCAGGAGCGCGCGCAGGTGGCCGAGCTTGCGCGTCAGGTTCAGCACGTCACCGGTCAGACGGTGAAACTTGCGTTTGCTGACCAGGGCTATACGGGCGACACTGCTGCACAGGCCGCACGTGATGAAGGCATTGAGCTGCAGGTCATCAAGCTGCCTGAGGCGAAGAAGGGCTTCGTGCTGCTGCCCCGCCGCTGGGTGGTCGAGCGCAGTTTCGGCTGGCTCAACCGCTTCCGGCGGTTGGCACGCGACTACGAGCGCCTGCCCGAAACCCTGGCAGGCCTGCACTTCGTCGTCTTCGCCATGCTTATGCTCGTTCATGCTGCACCGATTATGAAAAGTGCCTAACACGCTCTAATCTGCGCTTGCTCGAGCATCCAGGCCTCGATCTTGTCATGCCACATGCGTAGCAGGTCGAGAGGGCGACGGCGGTAGTGCTTCTCAGCAATTGCGGACGGCTTATGCCCTTGGATTTGGGCGACAACGCCGACCGGAACTTCTACCCACTCCGAAAGCGTGCCGAATGATCGGCGCAGGCCATGCAACGAAATATGAGGCAAACCTGTCGGCGCCAACGCTCGATTGTGCGCATGACGTGGCTCGGCTATTTTCCCGTCGGACGCTGTTTTACTGGTGAACACCCACTCGGACGGCTCCCATTGCTCGCCCCTTTGCGCAAGACGCGCGGATTGGCGTTTGTTGGGAGGGCTTTCGTTCAGTCGTTGAAGGTTCAACAATAGGCTCGCTAAGTACGGGGTGAGCGGAATAGTCCGACCGCCAGTCCCTTCGACTTTGTCGTTCATTGTCAGGCTCCGCCAGCGGAAGTCCACGTCTTCCCAGCGCAATGCTGCCAGCTCCTCCCGACGGGCTCCGGTAATCAGAAGGCCTTGTAGGTATGCGCTGATGACTGGATTCGCGATGCCACGTACCGCGTTAAACCAAACGGACAGCTGTTCGCGCTGAAGGCAGTCGTCCTTCGCGGCGCTGCGAGGGAGAATGCCCTTGACCTTTGGCGAAGCATACGCGTCTTGGGGGATGATGCCCGCGTACGTTTCGTGAGTGTCGCACCACCGAATGAACGCCTTGAAGAGGCCGAAGGCATGGCCAGCATTCGTTGGTCCCCGGGGTATTTCGACCTCGAGCCACTCGGACATGGATGTTGCCGTGATCTCGGTCAACCTGCGCGGCATGAGCGGAGCCAATGGTCCACGCACTTTTTCTTTGCCGCCACGTTTTGCAATGCCTCCGCCAGGCGACGAGAGGTTGATGTGGTCGAGGATGTATCTCTCCGATCGCGGCTTTTTCGTTTTGGGCGAGATCTTTGTTCGCAGATGTTCCAAGTAATGCTCCCACGCTTCGCCGACGGTCACATCTTGACGGCGCTTCGCTGCCTGTCGGGCTTCGTGTGCGGCTTTCTGCTCGGCCTCTCGTTCGCGCGGATCAACGCCGCCGTCAATGAGCGTCTGGAGACTACGCGCGCGCTCCTGAGCCTTGTCGATCGTCCAGCTCTTCGGATCGCCGATCGTAATCCGCACGGTCGAGCCATGGATCTTCCCTTGGAAAATGTAAGCCTTGGCTCCGCCGGTTGTGGCTCGCAAACCGAGTCCGGGAGTCTTGCTGTCCCACAGAAACGACTGCGATTTACCCTGTTCGCAGCGATGGGCTTCCACCCGAGCCGCAGTGAAGTTTACCTTCGCCACCCTAACCTCCTTGTCCATAAGCCGGCAGTCTCATGTAACCGCCATGTAACCGAATTATGGGGCAATGAAGCTATGCGGATCAACTTCCATCGTAAAGTTGGTAATTTAAAATTGTTCAAATACAATAACTTACCGATTTTTATCAACTCGAATCCATCTCGAGAAATACCGGCTTGTTCGTATTCGCAATGCGAAGGTCGGGAGTTCGATCCTCCTCCTCAAAACGAAATCCGGCCTCGCGCCGGTTTTTGTTTTTCTACATCGACAAACGCACATCGTCATTGCCCTCGACGCACGAGTTGACCGCGTGCCGTGCCTTTGGGAACAGCAGGCGCGACGCACAGGCGAAAAAGCTCCGCTCAAAACTTATCCCAACCTCCGCGATCAAGTCGGTCGCGCGTGCAACGGCGTGCATGACCTCGCTCATCGTCCTCCCCGCTTGGCCAGCGAGCGCCGAGCCGTCGCGGATCCGGTTGACCGACGTCGCGATCGGGTCCTTGATCTCCTTGGCCGCGCTCGACGAGCGTTGCGCGAGGCTGCGCACCTCGCTCGCGACCACCGCGAAGCTGCGTCCCTGCTCGCGGGCGCGCGCCGTTTCGACGGCCTGGTTCAGCGCGAGAATGTTGGTCTGAAACGCAACGCCTGGATGATCTCCGTGATGTCCGCGATCTTCGTCGCGCTGTCGATGATGTACCGCGTCGTGTTGACGACCTAGGGCCGGCCACCGCGCTGCCCTTCTGCGCAACAGACAACGCAATGACCGAAAAATTAGAAGCTTGCGCGGTTTTGCGCGTATTTAAAATGCGTGATGAATGCATCGCTTTTCGTTTGAATTTCGGTCTCTTTTCCATTTGGCAGCGATTCTCCATGCCAGCACAGCGGTGCTTTACCGGAGGACAATGTTTTATTCATCCACCCGGAGCGGTCACGGTTGAGGTAGGCTTAGCCAATCCCATCATGTCCCCCGTTCTGCGCCCTGATGGACTGTCTCCCCTCGGGGCACGCACCTCAATAGCTCGTCTCCACGTATGTCAACTCCGGACCCCGGCAATCGCGACCTCCGTGCCGCGTTAAACGACCTAGACGGCGCCCGCAACTGGATGGCATCCATCTGCGGCCCCCACGGGCTCCAGGTCAGTCACCCAGAGCGCTTGCGCTTCCACCAGTCCGGCACCGTACTTCGTTCGATGGCGACGACGATAGGCTACGTCGAATACGGCACCGACGTGACGGTCGCGGTGAGCGAGAGCAGTCCGCTGAACTGCTACAGCGTGAGCCTGCCGGTGGTCGGTCAACAGGAGCTCGCAGCACACGGCAAGAGGTGGTTGTCGGATCAGGATTGCGGTCTGATCGTCAGTCCGCAGGAATCGCAGGATCTCGCGATCACCGGCAATTGCCGCAAGCTGCACGTCGCGATTCCGCGCTTTGCGCTTCAGCTGGTGTTGCAGACGATGCTGCAACGCCCCGTCGAAACGCCGCTCGTGTTCCAGCCTGACATGGACGCAGCCGCCGGCGACCAGGCATCGTGGTGGCGCGTGGTCAAGTTCCTGGCCGGCGAGATGGAGCGCTCGGGACCATCGCTGGGGCAGCTTTACATGTCCAGCGAGTTCGAACTGACGTTGCTGAAGGGGCTGCTGCTGTCACAGCCGCATAACTATTCGGAACAGCTGGCCAACGCGACCGCGCCGACTCCGCCGCATTATCTGACCCGCGCGCGTCAGTTCATTCACGACAACGCGCGCGAGCCGATCACGCTCGAAGACATCGAGCGCGCGTCGGGTGTGTCGCGCTTCAAGCTGTTCGACGGCTTCCGTCAATATTTTGGCTGCGCGCCGATCGCGTATCTGAAACGCTACCGGCTCGAATCGGCGCGGCGCGATATTCTCGACGACCGCTCGGTGCGCAATATCTCGTCGGTGGCGTTGGGCTGGGGGATGTCGCATCTCGGCCGTTTTTCGACCGAGTACAAGGCATTGTTCGGCGAGTCGCCATCCGAGACGCTGAAGCGCGCGGCGCGGCGTTAGAACGTCCTATCGCGCGTTGCTTTCGCCGAACTTCTCGTAAAACAGCCGGTAATCCTGAATACCCTGCTCGGTGAGCCAGGTCTTGATCGCTTCGACCATCGGCGGCGGTCCGCACACGTACATGTCGAAGCCATTCGATTCGAGAAACGAGCGGTCGAAATGCTCGGGAATCAGCCCGGTCTTGCCCGACCATTCCGGCGCTGGATTCATCACGACCGTCTCGACCGCGAATCCTTCGATGCTCGCCTTGTAGCCGTTGATGCGCCCGGTCTCGCACAGATCGGCTGCATTCGTGACGCCGTAGTACAGATGCACCGGATGCGCGACATTGCGTTTCGCCGAGATGTCGTCGAGCATGCCGAGGAAGGCAGAGAGTCCCGTGCCGCCCGCCACCATCACGAGCGGACGCTCGACCTGGCGCAGATAGAACGCGCCGAGCGGCGCCTCGAACTCGACCGTATCACCGGCCTTGCAACGTTCGCGCAGATAGTTGCTCATCATGCCGTCGGGCAGCAGACGGATCAGGAATTGCAACTCGTTGCGCGCGTTCGGATGATTCGCGAACGAGTACGAACGCCATTCTTCGGTGCCGGGCACCTTCACGCGCGCATACTGGCCCGGCAGAAAATCGAGCTGACGCTCATGCGCGCTCGCATCGACTCGCAGAATCGCGGTCGTCGCCGACACCAGCTCGACGCCGACCACGCTCGCGCACACGGTGCTCGTGCCGGCGCCTTCGCACAGCGTCGAGTCGAAGTCGAAATAGAACGACGCATCCGACTTCACGCGCGTCTGGCACGAGAGGATCTTGCGCTGCGCGAGGTCCTCTTCACTGAGCGTTTCCTCGTCGACGTAATCGAGCGTGTAGTCGCCCGATTCGCAGCGCCCCTGGCAGGTGCCGCACACGCCTTCGCGGCAGTCGAGCGGAATGTTCACGCCGTTCTTCAGCGCCGCGTCGAGCAGCAACTCGTTCGGACTCACATCGAAGAACGCGGTTTTGCCATCGGCAAAGCTCAACGCGACCTTATGTTTCATCGTCGTGCTCCCGGCTCACAGATGGTAGAAATCCAGCACCGCGTTGATGTGGTCGTTCAGCAGCAGCACGTGCTTGCGCTTGATCTTCCAGCTATCGCCCGACGCTTGCAGGTCGTACACCGCGCGGCCGTAGAAGTAGTCGGTCGAGCCGTGACGCGTGTACAGCGTCGACCAGTTCACGTTCGCTTCGACGCTCGAATCTTCGCGCTCGCTGAGGCGCACGTTACTGATCTGATGCATCGTGCGCGGCAGCGGCGTCGACGCGGCCGACTTGCCGGTGCGCAGCCGAAACACGCGGTCTTCGAGACCGGCGCGATCCGAGTAGTAAATCAGCGACATGCCCTGCTTCGGATCGGTCGTGTACACGTGCTCGGAATCCCACTGCGGCACATGAAACACGCTCTGCGGATCGAACAGGTCGACATATTCGTCCCATTGCTGCTTGTCGCACAGATCGGCCTTCAGATACAGAAACTGCTCGACGGAGTGTTGGAGTTGGCTCATGCCTGCTCTCCCTGCGATTCGATGGATTTGTCGAGACCCTTGAGGATCGTGTCGCGCCAGGTGCCGTGCTGGTTCACGTAAAGCCCTTCGTGGGTCAGCTCGGTGCCGGTCAGATTCGGCTCGACGCCGAGCAGCGTGGTGTTCGCGGTCGCGCCGCTGGCCCACTTGTGATGCCCGCGCGAGATGTCGCTCCAGCGTTCGAGGCGCGCCTGGAAGCCGCGCTGCTGCTCGCGGAACTCGACGAGATCGTCGGGCGTGCCCATGCCGGACACGTTGAAGAAGTCTTCGAACTGACGGATGCGGTTCTCGCGATCCTTCGCCGACTCGCCCTTCACGCCGATGCACTGGCTGATGACCTCGGTCTTGTTCCACGCGACCGGCCGCACGATGCGCAGCTGCGAGCTGATCTGGTCCATGAAGAACAGGCTCGGGTAAACATTCAGATTGCGCAGCCGGTGCATCATCCATTCGGCCTTGTCCTGGCCGTAGGCTTCGACGAGCCGCGGCATCACGCTCTCGTAGCCGGGACGCACTTGCGGGTTCGGCATGTCGCTGAACAGCACGCTGTGGCCATTCCTGAACGCGAACCAGCCGTCGTCGGTTTCGCTGTCGCCGGCGCCGAGCTTGCTGTAGTCGAGCGTGCCGCCGGGGTTATCCCCTTTCTTCGCATTCGACTCGATGCGGTGCTGCACGGTCGCCACGTAGTTGTAGTGCACGGTGCTCACGTGATAGCCGTCGAGACCGTTCTCGTTCTGCAGCTTCCAGTTGCCGTCGAACGTGTAGGTCGACTTGCCGGGCAGCACTTCGAGCTCGCCGGTCGGCGACTGCGCGACCATCATGTCGAAGAAGATGCGCGCGTCGCCGAGATAGTCTTCGAGCGTGTCGATGCCGTCGACGTCGAGGCTCACGAACACGAAGCCCTTGTAGCTCGCGATGCGCGCTTTCTTCAGGCCGCGCACCGACTTGTCGAAGTCGTCGCAGTATTCGCCCGGCGCCTTCACCTTCACGAGCCGGCCGTCGTTCTTGTAGCACCATGCATGGAACGGGCACGTGAAGGTCGACTGGTTGCCCTTGGTCATACGCGTGAGCGTCGCACCGCGGTGCTGGCACGCGTTGATCATCGCGTTCAGGTTGCCGGCGCCGTCGCGCGAGATGATCAGCGGCTGGCGGCCCGCGCGCATCGTCAGGAAATCGTTCTTGTTGGGGATCTCGCTTTCGTGGCACGCATAGATCCAGGCCTTCTCGAAGATGTGCTCCATCTCGAGCGAGAACAGCTCTGGCTCCGTGAACATTTCGCGGGCAATCCGGTACACGCCTTCCGCGGGGCGGAAGTCCAGACAGCCGCTGACGAATTCGCGCCATTCCGAGGCGCTGCGCTTCTCGCTCATGATGTCTCTCTCTCCTTGTGTCCAATCGTTTGAACGTGACAGGCTCGATTGAATACCCAAGTGGCGAGGCCAACTATCCAGCCAATTCGCATTTGCTATCCGAATATTTGGACGGCGCCTGGATAATCTGGCGATCGGGCGCAACCCCCGCCGGACGGGACTTCTGGCGTGCCGTTCCGGTGCATGCGGGCAAAAACCCGGCTACGCAAACGTTTGCCTGCGCGCCATGTCTGCTACGCTCACGTTTTCGTAGGTCGCGTTTTTGACGGTGATTGCCGAGACGCGGCCGCTTCTTCACGCGCGACGTTCAGCGCATGTCAGAACCAAAAACGCATGGTGACGCGCCGACCGAACAACGTGATTGCGATCAGTGTCTTACTGGCTGGCGCGATCCTCGCGATCGCCGTGTCGCTGCTCGCACAGATGCGCGACGATGCGTTGCGGCGCGCGCAGGACTCCATCGCCAACATATCCCTGCTGGTCCAGCGCGATGTTTCGCGCAATCTCGAGATCTACGACCTGTCGCTGCGCGCGGTGATCGACGGACTGAAGCAGCCGGGCGTGCTCGATCTGCCGCCGGAGATCCGCCAGATGGTGCTGTTCGACGGCTCGATCAGCGCAAAGGACATGGGCTCGGTATTCGTGCTCGACGAGAACGGCAACGTGCGCTTCGATTCACGCGCGTGGCCGCCGCGCGCAAGTAACCATGCGGACCGCGATTACTTCAAGGCGCAGCGCGCTTCACCCGACGTCGGCCTGTACATCAGCCATCCGTTCAGCCCGAGCGGCACCGACGACGACCTGCGCATCGCGCTGAGCCGGCGCATCTCGAGGCCGGACGGCAGCTTCGGCGGCGTGGTAGTCGGCACGCTGCGCCTCACGTATTTCCATCGGCTGTTCGACGGCATGAAGCTCGGGCCGAGCGGCTCGATGGCATTGATGCTCAGCGACGGCACGATGTTGATGCGCCGTCCTTACGATTCGAAAACGATCGGCATCAATCTGACCGGCTCGGCCAACTTCTCGCGCTTCATCAAGCAGCCGAGCGGCGACTTCTTCGGCATGGCGGCGATCGATCGCGTCGAGCGCTGGTATGCGTTCCGCCATATCGACGGCTTTCCGCTGATCCTCGACGTCGCGCTCTCGACGCGCGACGTCTACGTCGAGTGGCGGCGGCGCGCATGGATCATCGGCACGCTGATCGGCGCGCTCGACGTGACGATCATCGCGCTCGCGATCCTGTTCTCACGCCAGTTGCGTCTGCGCCGCGCGGCCGAGGAAGAGTTGCGCGAACTGGCGCGCACGGACGGGCTGACCGGCCTGAACAACCGCCGCGCCTTCGAGGAGCACGTGAACGACGAATGGCGACGCGCGCAGCGCACCGGCCGGCCGCTGTCGCTGCTGCTGATCGATGTCGACAACTTCAAGGGCTTCAACGACCTGTACGGCCATTCGGCCGGCGACGAAGCGCTGATCGGCGTCGCGCGCTGTATCGCGCAGAACGTGCGACGTCCGGGCGATACGGCCGCGCGCTTCGGCGGCGAGGAGTTCGCGGTGCTGCTGCCGGACACCGACGCGACGGGCGCGCAGCGGATCGCCGAGCAGATCCGCGCGGCGGTGCAGGCGCTGCAATGCCGCCATGTGGCCAGCACGCATCACGTGCTGACGGTGAGCGCAGGCGCTGCGACCGCGCAGGGCGCGGCGCTCGCGACGAGCCGCGCGCTCGTCGACGCCGCCGACGAAGCGCTGTATCGCGCGAAGGATGCCGGCCGCAATCGGGTGATGCTGTACGGCGCGCCGACGGACCACTCCTCGCGGGACGGCGCCGCGGTGACGCCGGACCCCGACCCGCGCCGCGCGAATTGACGCGCTTCCAGGGCTCGTTTCCCGAGCCACTTGTCGGCCCGCTTGCCAGCCCTTATTGCTCTCCGTAAACTCGCGCGTAACTTTTGCCGGACCCACGCCGCAGCGCGTGATCGGCACACACTACGCCGACCCTGAGGAGAATCCCCGCGATGGCCGCATCCTATTTCCCCCGCTGGCGCCGCCAGCCTGCTGGCGCCGAAGGCGGCATCGTCGGCATCGACGAACGGCTCGGGTGGCCGCAGATGTTCGCGATGGGCGTCCAGCACGTCGTCGCGATGTTCGGCTCGACCGTGCTCGCGCCGCTGCTGATGGGCTTCGATCCGAACCTGGCCATTTTCATGTCGGGGATCGGCACGCTGCTGTTCTTCGTGCTCGTCGGCGGGCGCGTGCCGAGCTATCTCGGTTCGAGCTTTGCGTTCATCGGCCTCGTGATCGCGGTGACCGGCTATGGCGGACACGGCGCGAACCCGAATATTGCGGTCGCGTTGGGCGGCATCATCGCGTGCGGCGTCGCGTACGGGGTGATCGGCCTGATCGTGGCGGCGGTCGGCACGGGCTGGATCGAAACGCTGATGCCGCCGGTCGTGACCGGCGCGATCGTCTGCGTGATCGGTCTGAACCTCGCGCCGATCGCCGTGCATGGCGTGAGCGGCAGCAATTTCGAGTCGTGGATGGCGCTCGTCACGGTGCTGTGCGTCGGCGCGGTCGCGGTGTTCACGCGCGGCATGCTCCAGCGTCTGCTGATCCTGGTCGGCCTGCTGCTCGCCTACGTCATTTACGCGATCGTCACGAACGGCCTCGGCATGGGCAAGCCGATCGATTTCTCGATCGTCGCGAACGCCGCGTGGTTCGGCATGCCGCACTTCATGTCGCCGGTGTTCGACCCGCACGCGATGACGCTGCTCGCGCCGATCGCGGTGATCCTCGTCGCCGAAAACCTCGGCCACATCAAGGCCGTCAGCGCGATGACGGGCCAGAACCTCGACCGCTATATCGGCCGCGCGTTTCTCGGCGATGCGCTCGCGACGGTCGTGTCCGGCTTCGCGGGCGGTACCGGCGTGACCACGTACGCGGAGAACATCGGCGTGATGGCGGTCACGAAGATCTATTCGACGCTGGTGTTCGTGATCGCCGCGTTGATCGCCCTCGTGCTCGGCTTTTCGCCGAAGTTCGGCGCGGTGATCCAGACGATTCCGGGACCGGTGCTGGGCGGTGTGTCGATCGTCGTATTCGGGCTGATCGCGGTGACGGGCGCGCGCATCTGGGTCGTCAACAAGGTCGACTTCTCCGACAACCGCAATCTGATCGTCGCGGCCGTCACGCTCGTGCTCGGCGCCGGCGACTTCTCGCTGAAGCTCGGCAGCTTCGGGCTCGGTGGCATCGGCACCGCGACGTTCGGCGCGATCATCCTGTACGCGCTGCTGAGAAGAAAGCCGACGCAAGGGCCGGTGGCCTGAGCGTTTTTTATCGGCACTGGCATGTCAAGCGCCGGTGCCGACGCCGATGCGGCAGCCAACTCCTACCTTTTGCGCGCGGTCAGCGCCGTTTCCGACAGATCCACCTCGCGCATCAGCTTGTACAGCGTCTCGTCGTTGATGCGCTGGGTGTCGCGCAGGTCGAGCAGCGTCTTGCGCTCGGCGCGCATCGCCGCGAGCTTCATGCGGAATTCGAGGGCATCGGCACGGCGCGCGAGTTCGCGTGGCGCCTGTTCGTCGTCGAGCGTCGCGAGGCGGCGGCGGTACAGGTCCATTACCCGCGCGGTTACATCGGTCGCGTACGCCTGAGCCGATTCCTCGAGGTCCGCGCATTCCGTGTCGTGCAGATGATCGATCGCGCGAATCGCCGACTGCGCGGCGAGCGTACGCGCGAGTGCTTCCTCGGCGGCGTGCGGGTCCTTGCCGCGCCGCCAGCCCCGCAGCAGCAGCGGCAACGCGGCCACCGCCACCAGCAGCGACACCAGGATCACCCCCGACGCGATGAAGATCGCGAGATCGCGTCCCGGCAGCGGCGTGCCGTTCGGCAGCACCTCCGGCAGCGACAGCACGCCCGCGAGCGTCACCGCGCCGCGCACGCCGGCCACCGTCGTCACCGACACCATGCGCAACCCGGGCACTGCGTTCGCGACGCCGTGCTTCGTCGCGCCGCGGCTCGCGAACCAGCGCAGCAGCCACACCCACGCGAAGCGCATCGCGTACAGCGCGAGCGCCACCGCAACGATATAGCCGATCAGCAGCGCGACCTGCGCGTCATTGGTTTCGTGCGCGTCGAGCAGCGCGCGGCCGAGGATGCGCGGAAACTGCAGGCCGAGCATGATGAACACCATGCCGTTGAACACGAACTCGATCATCGTCCACGTGCTCGAGGCCCGCACGCGCGAGGCGACCTGCCATTTTTCCGTGATGCTCGCGTAGTTCATCATCATGCCGGCGGAGACCGCGGCGAGAACGCCCGACAGCTCGAAGCGCTCGGCGGTCAGATAGGCGGCGAACGGGATCAGCAGGGTCATCACGACGCCCGGCGCGGGATCGCCTTCTTCGGTGAGATTCAGGAAGCGCGCGGACACGAAGCTGAACACCGCGCTCACCGCCGCGCCGACCGCGAGGCCGCCCACCGCGATGATCACGAAGCTCACCGACGCTTCGCGCAGCGAGAACGCGCCGGTCAGCGCGGCGGCGATCGCGAACTTCAGCGCGACGAGGCCTGACGCGTCGTTCATCAGCGCCTCGCCTTCGAGGATATGCATCAGCTGGACCGGAATCTTGCCCTTGCCGGCGATGCCGGACAGCGCGACTGCGTCGGTCGGCGACAACACGGCGGCGAGCGCGAATGCGACCGGCAGCGAGATCTGCGGCACCAGCGCGTGCACGAAGTGACCGACCACCAGCACCGTCATGAACACGAGGCCTAGCGCGAGCATCAGGATCGCGCGGCGCGCCATGAAGAACTCGCGCTTCGGGATGCGCCAGCCGTCCGCGAACAGCAGCGGCGGAATGAACAGCAGCATGAAGATTTCCGGATCGAACGCGACGTGCAATTCGAGGCGCGGCCACGCGAGCATCGCGCCGATCGCGATCTGCACGAGCGGCAGCGGCAGCTTGAACGGCAGCGCGCGGGTCAGCATCCCGGACGCGGCGACCGCGAGTAGCAGGATCAGGACGGTAAAGACAATTTCCATCGTGTTGTTTCGGGGGATGCAGGGGTTGTCCCGGGAGAGGGCGCGATGCGCAGGGTCGAGTGTAGCCCGGCGGCGCGCGCCGTTGCCGCGAGCTTCGCCGCGACGCGGCCTGCGAATCGGTGCACCGCAACGGTGCGCGCGACGCCCACGGGCGGCGCACGAGCGCTGTCGCCGGTGCAATGTTTCGGCCGAGTTACAGCGCAGTGTGCGTCAGCGTGCGCATGGACCTTGCTTAACCGGTAATGATGACGCACATTTTGAGAGCTCGTTGCCGGTCGCGTTCGGACCGGCCGGCTCTCGCGTGAGAGGATTGCATGACGATTGCGCAACAGGACAGGGCGGCGAGCGTGCCGCACGGCTTCGAGGTCGAGGTGAGCTCGGGCCTTCAACGCTATTCGGTGCAGCACGGCGAACTGACGCTTACCAGCGTGTTCCAGCCGATTTTCAGTCTGTCGCACCTGCGCGCGGTCGGCTATGAGGGCTTGCTGCGCGCGCACGACGCGCTCGATCGCGCGGTGTCGCCGCTCGATGTGTTCGGCGAGGCCGCGCGCCTCGGCGACGCGCTGCAGATCGACCGGCTGGCGCAGACGCTGCATCTGGAGAACTTCAAGGTGCTCGGCGCCGAGCGCGAATGGTTGTTCCTGAACGTGCACCCGGGCGTGCTGACCGACCCGTATCTCGCGGCCGCTTTGCTCGCCAACCTGCGGCGGCTCGATCTGTCGCCGCGGCGCGTCGTGCTCGAAGTGCTCGAGCAGAGCGCCGAAGATCTCGATCGACTCGCCGACGCGGTGCGCGAGTTTCGCGAGCGCGGCTTCCTGATCGCGCTCGATGATTTCGGCGCCGGCCATTCGAACATCGAGCGGATCTGGCAACTGAATCCCGACATCGTGAAGCTCGACCGCGTCATGCTGTCGCATGCCGCGCATCGCGCCGACATGGCGACGATCCTGCCGGGGCTCGTGGCGATGCTGCATGAAGCGGGCAAGCTCGTGCTGATCGAGGGCATCGAAACCGAGCACGAAGCGCAGATGGCGCTCGCCTGCAATGCCGACTTCGTGCAGGGCTTTTTCTTTGGCCGGCCGAATCCGGGTGTTGCCGATCCGATCCACGCGGCGGTTTGCATCGGCGAAGTCACCGAGCGTTATCGTGAGCAGGCCGAGGCACGCGAGCGGCGCAGCGCGAGTCGGCTCGCGCCGTATCTGCGCGCGTTCGAGCGCGCCGCGGAGCGTCTCGCCGCCGGTGAGCCGCTCGACGAGGTGTGCTGGAATTTCCTCGCGCTCGATCACGTGGCGCGCTGTTTTCTGCTCGACGCGAAGGGGCGCCAGGCCGGCCGCAACGTCGTGCTGCGCGCCGATCGCGCGGCGCACGAAACGCGCTTTCTGCCGCTCGCCGACGCGCAGGGCGCGAACTGGCTGCGTCGGCCGTACTTCAGCGTCGCGATCAATGCGCCGGAGCGGGTGCACGTGACGCGGCCGTATCTGTCGATCAACGAGGCGTTGCCGTGCGTGACGCTGTCGGTGGCAACGCGCGTCGGCAGCGAGACCTGCGTGCTGTGCGGCGATATCGACTGGGTCGAAGACGAACGCGACGCGCGCATCTGACATGGTGTCGTTTTCAACGACACCAGGTTGCGCTCATGTCCGTGCTGCTCGAAGTGATTGCCACGACCGTCGCCGATGCGCGCGCTGCCGCGCAGGCCGGTGCCGACCGTCTCGAACTCGTGACCGCGATGGGCGAGGGCGGATTGACGCCGAGTGTGGGGTTGATCGAGGCGGTGGTTTCAGCGCTCGGCGTCCGGGCAGCCGGCGTCCCCGTGAACGTGATCGTGCGGCCGCATAGCCGCGCGTTCGTCTACGACGCCGACGACTACGCGGTGATGCTGCGCGACATCCGGGCCGTCAAGGCGGCCGGCGCGAACGGCATCGTGATCGGCATGCTCGATGCGGAGCGGGGGATCGACCGCGAAGGTCTCGCGCGCGCGTGCGAAGCTGCCGATGGACTCGCGATCACGTTCCATCGCGCGTTCGACGAGGCGCGCGATCTGCGCGAAGCGCTCGACGTATTGCTCGGTTTCGAGGCGGTGACGAATGTGCTGACGTCGGGCGGACAGCCGTCGGTGCTGCGGGCGCAAGCGACGATCGGCGAATTGCTGCGGCAGGCTGCCGGCTCGCATTGCACGGTGCTCGCCGGTGCCGGCTTGACGGTCGATGCGGTCGCGGAGTTCGTGAGCAAAACGCACGTCGAGGCCGTGCATTTCGGCTCCGGCGTGCGCGTGAACGGCAACGGACTCGCGCCAGTCGATCCGGCGAAGGTGATGCAGGTGAGGGCGCTGCTCGACGCAATGCAACGGTGAGCAGCGCAAAGAACCACTTACTTCGCGACCACCACCGGAATGCCGCGCAACTGCCCGGCGCCCTTCATCTCCTCGAGCGACTTCTTCACCGCGACACCCGTCGCCGCATCGATGCCGAGGCGCGCGGCGAGGTCACGCTCACCACGCTTGACCCCCGCCAGATTCGCCAGCTTCACGTGCCCATACCCGCGCACGCGCGCATGCAGCTCAGCGAGTTTCGCGACGTCGTCGAGATGGCCCGCGTCGAGTTTCGCTAGCGCACGGTGCAGCGTGGCTTCGTAATCGCTCGCGAGCTCGCGCTCCATCTTGCGCTCGAGCGTGCGGCCGAACGGATCGAGCGCAGAGCCACGCAGACCGCGCCATTTCGCGAGCAGGCCGAGCACGGGCCACATCCACTGACCATAGGTTTTCTTCGTCGGCGCGGCGCCGGGCTGCGCGCGCGTGAGCGTCGGCGGCGCGAGGTTGAAGCGGATCGTGAAGTCCTTGCCGGCGACGCCCTCGAACTGCGCTTCGAGCGCATCGCGGAACGCGGTATCCGTATGCAGACGCGCAACTTCGTATTCATCCTTTACCGCGAGCAGCCGGTAGAACGTGCTCGCGACCGCGCGCGTCACGCGCTCGCTCGCCGCATCGACGGCGGTTTCCGCGCGCCGTGCCGCATCGACGAGCGAGCGATATCGCTTCACATAAGCCGCGCCGCCATACGCGAGCAGCCGTGCTTCGCGATGGGCGATCAGCTCGTCGAGCGTATCGACCCGCACGCTCGGCTTCGGTGCATGACGCGACTGCCACAGCGATTCGAGCGCGGCGGGATCAGCCGCGGCCATGCGCCCGATCGAGAACGCGAGCTGGTTCATCTGCACGGCGACGTTGTTCAGTTCGATCGCGCGCATCATCGCGGCGAACGACACCGGCACGAGACCGAGCTGCCACGCGAAACCGAGCATCAGAATGTTCGCGCCGATCGTATCGCCGAGAAAACGCGTTGCGAGCGCTTGCGCGTCGCACGTCGACATACGCTCTTCCCCGGCCGCGTGACGCATCTTGTCGATCAGCGCGTCGGCATGCAGCGTCGCATCCGGGTTCTGCACGAAGCTCGCGTTCGGAATCGCATGCGTGTTGACGACGATGCGCGTGCGGCCATGTCGCACCGTCTGCAGTGCATCGGCACTCGCGCCGACCACCGTGTCACAGGCGAGCAGCACGTCGGCCTGCTGCGTGTCGATGCGGACCTGGTTCAGCCATTCGTCGCGGGCGGCAAAGCGCACGAACGACAGCACCGCGCCGCCCTTCTGCGCGAAGCCCATGAAGTCGAGCACCGACGCGCTCTTGCCTTCGAGGTGCGCGGCCATGCTGATCAAGGCGCCGACCGTCACGACGCCGGTGCCGCCGACGCCCGTGATGAGGATGTCGTACGGCGCGGCATCGAGTTGCGTCGCGGGAATCGGCAACGCGTCGACGTGCGCGGCGAGCGCCTGCGGATCGAACGCGTCGCCCGCGGCTTTTTTCAGCGTACCGCCTTCGATGGTGACGAAGCTCGGGCAAAAGCCGTTCACGCACGAGTAGTCCTTGTTGCACGACGACTGATCGATGCGGCGCTTGCGACCGAGCGCGGTTTCCACCGGTTCCACCGACAAACAGTTCGACTGCACGCCGCAATCGCCGCAGCCTTCGCAGACTTCCTCGTTGATGAAGAGCCGTTTGTTCGGGTCGGGGAATTCGCCCTTCTTGCGGCGCCGGCGTTTTTCGGCCGCACAGGTCTGGTCGTAGATCAGCACGGTCACGCCGTCGGTGTCGCGCAACTGGCGCTGCACCGCGTCCATCTCGCTGCGATGGTGAAACGTCGTGCCCTGCGGAAACTGGCCGTGATGGCCGTCGTATTTCTCCGGCTCGTCGCTGACCACGACGAAGCGCGACACGCCCTCGGCTTCGACCTGACGTGCGATCTGCGGCACCGAGATGCTGCCGTCGACCGGCTGGCCGCCCGTCATCGCGACCGCGTCGTTATAGAGGATCTTGTAGGTGATCGTCGCGTTCGCGGCGACCGCCTGGCGGATCGCGAGAATGCCGGAGTGAAAGTAGGTGCCGTCGCCAAGATTCTGGAATACGTGGCGGGTTTTCGTGAACATCGAATGCGCGGCCCAGTCGACGCCTTCGCCGCCCATCTGAATCAGCCCGGTCGTGTCGCGCTCCATCCACGACGCCATGAAATGACAGCCGATGCCCGCCTGCGCGATCGAGCCGTCCGGCACTTTCGTCGACGTGTTGTGCGGGCAGCCGGAGCAGAAGTACGGCGTGCGCTTCACGCTGTCCGCCGCGTTCGACAGGATCTGCGGCGCGACCAGATCGACGACGCGTTCACGGCGATCGAGCGCCGGCTTGTGCTTCGCGAGCCAGTTCGCGAACACCGGGAGAATGCGCGACGGCCGCAATTCGCCGAGCGACGACAGCAGCAACGTGCCATCTTCGGCGTGCTTGCCGACCACGACCGGCCGTGTGCCTTGTGTGCGGTTGTACAGATAGTCCTTGATCTGTTGCTCGATGACCGGGCCTTTCTCTTCGATCACGAGCACTTCGGACAGACCCGACACGAACGCGTCGATGCGCGTCATCTCCAGCGGAAACGACAGCCCGACCTTGTAGATGCGCACGCCGGCCGCGTCGAGATCGGCGACCGTCAGATCGAGCCGGCGCAGCGCTTCCATCAGATCGAGATGCGCCTTGCCACAGGTGACGATGCCGACATTGGCGTGCGGGCTCGGCGCGATCCATTTGTCGATGCTGTTCATGCGCGCAAACTGGCGCACCGCGTCGAGCTTCGCGTGCAGGCGCGCTTCGATCGTCAGGCTCGGCAGATCGGGCCAGCGGTTGTGCAGACCGCCGGCTGGTGCTTCGAATTCCGGTGGCGGTGTCCATTCGGTTTGCAGCGCGTCGAGATCGACGGTCGAGCCCGATTCGACGGTCTCCGAAATGGCCTTGTAGCCGACCCACGCACCGGAGAAGCGCGACAACGCCCAGCCATACAGGCCGAATTCGAGCATGTCCGCGATGTTCGACGGATTCACGACCGGCATGTGCCAGCCGATCAACGCGAAGTCGCTCTGATGCGGCATCGACGACGACACGCAGCCGTGATCGTCGCCCGCGACCACCAGCACGCCGCCGTGCGGCGACGAGCCGTACGCGTTGCCGTGCTTCAAGGCATCGCCCGCGCGGTCGACGCCCGGGCCTTTGCCGTACCACATCGCGAATACGCCATCGACGGTGCGCTCGGGATCGGCTTCGACGCGCTGCGTGCCGAGCACGGCGGTGCCGCCGAGTTCTTCGTTGATCGCGGGCAGAAAGCGGATGTCGCTCGCGGCGAGCAGTTTTTTCGCCTTCCACAACTGCTGATCGACCATGCCGAGCGGCGAGCCGCGATAGCCGCTGATGAAGCCGGCCGTGTTCAGGTTGCGGGTCTTGTCGAGCGCGCGCTGCATCAGCGCGAGGCGCACGAGCGCCTGCGTGCCGGTCAGAAAGATCCGTCCGCGCGTCGCGGTGAGATTGTCGGAAAGCTTATAGTCGGCGAGTGCGGGCGTGCCGTCGATGGGCAGGCGAGCGGTCATGGGGGAGTCTCCAATGTTCTGGCTTCGCGCGCGGGCGGTGGGGTCACGGATGCCGCGCAGCGAAAGAGACTCTATTTTTTAGCGCTCGTGAGAGTGAATTATTTCTTCTTTAATCGGGCGTGCGCGAATGGGCGCGACGAGTCGCGCGTTTCGGCCCGCTTTTGAGCCGGATTTGCCACGCGGCGGCGCGCTTCGGGTATGCCCTGGGGTATCGTGGGGCGGCGAATGGGACGATGGCTGTTGCTATTGCGCCGTGTTCGCCGCGATGTCCGGTTGGAGCGGTGCCGCATCGAGCGGCACGATTTCGTCGAAGTGCGCGTAGTCGATGTGGCTCACGCCGTCGCGCTCACTCATGATGTCGACGAACCGGTGCTGCCAGACGATCTGGTCGCAAGTCCACATGTGGCGCGCCTGCATGGTTTGCGACGTCGATTCGTCGATGCCTTCGAGCGTGAGCAGCAGCGAAACGTCGCGGCCTTTCAACGATTCGGCGTTTTCGCCGAACAGCGGGCTCGCTTCGTCGATGATGTGCATCAGCGTCCAGCCGAGCTTGAAGACCGGGTGCTGGTCGCGCACCAGCGCGAGGTCGTAGAGCTTGCGCAGCGTAAAGCCTTCGATCGAGGTCTCCAGGCGCATGATGCGCAGCCGCGCGCGTGCCTCGGCGATCACGTTCTGACGCGCGTTGGCCGAACGCACCATCAACGTCATGCGGCCGTCGATCGGCCGGATCACCGCGTAGCGCGCGAACATGATCTTCGCGTGCGGCCGCGAAAAGCGCGCGAAGATCAGCCCGGTCGCCAACGCGATGCTCGACATGCCGATGAAGATTTCGAGCGTCGCGATCCAGTGCGCGTAGACGGTTTGCGGATGCATGTCGCCGTAGCCGACCGTCGCGAGGGTTTCGACGCTAAAGAAGAACGCGCCGGCGAAGCCCTTCGGAAACTGATTCGCGATCGGAGCGTCGCCGAGCATGTAGAGCATGGCGAACACGATGTTGAGCAGCAGGAACAGCAGCGCGAGCGACACGAAGAACCCCGGCCAGCGCACGCCGAGCGCGCGGTGATACAGGTCTTGCCACAGCGGCGTCGGCATGCCGTGCGCGATCACCACGCGATCGTCGAGACGCATTTCGCGACTGCCGCGCGCGCGGCGCCTCGCGTCGGTGTCGCCGAGCGTGGAAAAACGGTCTGACGGTTCGCTTGCCATCACGCGCTCGTGGGAATGAAGACGTGGACAGCGTAGCATGGCGCGCTGCGCGAGTTCCCGCGCGGTGCGAAGGCAGCGCGGCGCGATGTATCGCCAGGGTGCGAGGTTGCGCGATGCCGTCGTTGAAATGCTTTCGGGCGCGTCCCGGAATTCAGGCTGGGTCAGGTCGCATCACGCGCGGCGAGCGGGTCGGGCGTAGCCGCGCGCCACACCCACCCACTCGCCGTCACGGAAACACGCGCGGCTTCGGAATTCCCGCGCCATGCTCGATATCGTCGACCGCCTGCCGATGCGCACTTTCCACCGCTTCGGCCTGCTCGGCATAACCCGCGTCGCCGCCGACCGTGGTCCACGCCTTGACGGCCTTCTCGCGATGACGGATTTCGTATTCCGCGTCCCAGCGCGCGCCACTGAGTTCGAGCGGACGAACGTGAATCGAATACACGCCGTATTGGAACAGCTGTTCAGCCATGATCGCCTCCAGCCGGCCGATCCGGCAGCGGCGCGCCGATGCGCGAGGACGCGCGACGCGCTGCCCCTTGGTTCGGCCTACAGTTCGATTTCCCCGAGGATACGATGTGCGAGCGCTTTGGCTTCTTCGAGCGCTTCTCCCGGCGTCGACGACGTCGAGTCGACTTCGTAGAGCGTGGTTTCCTGATCGGCGCTGGGTTCGCCTTCGTCGCGCGCGAGGGTGACGACACCTTGCCAGGCGTCATGTGCGACTTCTCTTATCGACGCGGTGGCCGTGTAGAGCCCTTTGGTGTAAGTGACGTCCTCCATGGCCTCGCTCCTTTTCGCAAAGGTTTCGATGTTTTCATCCTAGCACGGCGTGGCGGGATCGGTTCCCGCCCTGGGGCGGCTTCGCGCCGCGCGACGTGCTCGACATCCGTTACGCTACGCGCCCCCCAAGGCAGCAGAATTACAGCGCCGCGTGTTATAGCAGCGCGACCACCTCGTCGAGCGTCGGCGCGTGCGCACCGGCGTGCCCGCAAGCCGCCGCGCCGGCCGCGAGCGCGAACGCGAGATGCTCGGGCCACCCGCGTTGCGGCGCGCTCATCAGGCTGAACAGCAGACCGCCGATCGACGCATCGCCCGCGCCGACCGTATCGACCACTTCGACGCGCGGCGGCTTCGCCTCGATCACCGCGGCGCCGTTTAGCAGCATCGCCGCTTCGGGGCCGCGCGTGACGAGCACGCTGGCGGCGGGATTCATCGCGCGCAATTGCGCGAGCGCGGCGGCTTCGTCGCTGGTCTTGAAGATCATGCGCAGGTCTTCGTCCGATACCTTGATCAGATCCGCGAGCGCCGCCATCTTGCGCAGCGTCGGCTCGTAGCCGTGCTCCATCAGGTTGCGATAGTTCGGATCGAAGCTGATCTTCACGCCGTGCGAACGCAACTCGGCGGCGAGTTGCGCCAGTGTGTCGCCGAGCGGCTGACGCACGAGGCTGATGCAGCCGAAGTGCGCCCACTTCACCGCGTTCATCCAACCGGCGGGCAGCTTCGCCGGCTCGAACGCGAGGTCGGCGCCGTTCTCGCCCATGAAGAAGTACGCGGGCGGATGCGTCTGATGCACGATCGCGAGCAGCGGCGGGCGCTCGACGCGCTGCAGGAAGCGCATGTCGAGGCCGGCCGCGACGCTCGCGTCCCACAGCTCGTCGGAAAAGTTATCGACGCCGAGCGAGCCCGCGCACGCGGTCGGCAGGCCGAGCCGCGCGACGCAGCGCGCGGCGTTCCAGCCCGCGCCGCCCGGACGCGACAGCCAGTGCGATGCGCCGGTGCGCACGAGATCGGTCAGGATGTCGCCGGCGGATACGAAAACGGGGAGGTTGGTCGTCGCGCTCATTGTGCTTTCTCCGCGGAAGCCGCTGCGGCGGGAGCGGCTGATTCAGCCGCAGCGTTTTCGCCGAGCGCGTGGGCGAGCACTTCGTAGCACGCGCCCATCGTGTGATAGTCGGTCTTGCCGGCCGGGCTCTTTTCGTCGCTGTACTTGCGGTTGTCGCAGGTGAGGATGCGATACCAGGCGCCGTACTTGTGGTCGACGAAGTGCGTCCAGCCATAGCGCCAGATCTCGTCGTACCAGTCCCAGAAGCGCTCGTTGCCGGTGCGCTTGCCGAGCAGCGCGGCGGTCGCGAACGTTTCGGCCTGCACCCAGAAGTACTTGTCGTGATCGCACACGGTGCCGTCGGGGCCGAAGCCGTAGTAGAGGCCGCCGTGGTCTTCGTCCCACGCGTGCGTCATCGCGGCGTCGAACAGTTCGATCGCGCGCGGCAGCAGCCATGGCAGCGGACGGAAGCGTTCGAGAATCAGCAGCAGCTTCGCCCATTCGGTCTGATGACCGGGCTGGAAGCCCCACGGACGGAAGATGTTCGAGCTGTCTTCCTCGTTGTAATGCCAGTCGACCGACCAGTCCGCGTGAAAGTGCTCCCACACGAGCCCTTGCGACAGCTTCGCCTGGCGCAGCGTGATATTGGACGCCACGCGCTCGGCGCGATCGAGATACACCAGATGACCGGTCGCTTCGTGCGCGGCGAGCAGCGCCTCGGTGGTATGCATGTTCGCGTTCTGCCCGCGGTACGTGCTGACACGCCAGTCGGCCGACGCGTCGTCGGCATAGAGGCCGGCGGCGGCGTCCCAGAAGCGGTGCTCCATCAGCTCGAAGGTCGCGCCGATCATCGGCTTCGCTTCCTCGATGCCGGCCATCGCCGCGTGCGAGTACGCGAGCAGCACGAACGCGAGGCCGTAGCAGTGGCGCGTCGCGTCGAGCGTGCGCTGTTTGCCGTCGCGCCATTCGATTTCCCAGTCGTAGCCCTCGTGCTGCGAGTCCCAGTGCGCGTCGCGCAGAAAGCGCAGGCCGTGGCGCGTGTATTCGAGGTGCTTCGGGTCGCCGAACTGCCGGTACGCCATCGCGTAGTTGAACACGTAGCGGCAACTGCTGACCAGGTGGCGCGTGGTGCGGTTGTAGATCGAACCGTCGTCGCGCAAGAAGTGGTAGAAGCCGCCGCTCGGGTCGAGCACGTTCGGCGCATAGAAGCGCAGCGTGTCTTCGATGTGCGTGAGCAGAAACTCGCGCTTGCGGAAGCTGGCGAACGGCGGCGCCTTCGCGGCGTCGCTGGAAAGTTGAAGCGGATCGGTTAGCGTCATGGCGTTTTCACCAAAGTACTGGCACGGGCAACGAGTTGAACGGGCAAGCGGACTTCGAGTTCGGCGGGCGAGTCTTCGAGCAGCAGTTCGACGCCGCGTCGGCCGAGCGCTTCCTTGTCGACCGCGATCGTCGATAGCGGCGGGGTAGCGTGGGCGGCGGCGGGGATGTCGTCGAAACCGATGATCGCGATGTCGTCGGGCACGCTGAAGCCGCGCGCGAGACACACGCGCAGCGCGGCAAGCGCGGCGGCGTCGTTGAACGCGAATACGGCGTCGGGGCGCGGGCCCGGCGCGTCGAGCAGGCGCTGCATCGCGCGCGCGGCGCCGGTGTCGGGATCGAGCCCGGCGTCGATGTTCACTTCGAGCGACGGATCGAACAGCAGCCCCGCTTCGAAGAACGCGCGCCGGTAGCCGAGCGCGCGCTCGGCGATGCTGAAGTGCGCGAGCGAGCCGCCGATGAACGCGACGCGCTTGCGCTGCTGCGCGAACAGATGGCGCATTGCGAGCGTGGCGCCGCCAGCGTTGTCGAGATTGACCGAGCGCAAGCCCGGCGACCATAGATCGATCAGCACCAGCGGGCGTTGCATCGCGACCAGCGTGGCGAGCGTTTCGGGCTCGACGAAGCCGGCGATCGCGACGGCGTCGGGCGCGTGCAGGCGCATCTGGTGAATCACGTCCTCGGTCGGCCCGGCAGTCAGCACCGACGGCACGATGCCGCGCTCGCGGCACGCGTCTTCGACACCGTGCAGCACGTGCGAGAAGAACGGGCTCGCGGCGAAGTTGTTGTGCTGACGATGCAGCAGGAAAGTTAGCCGGCGGATGCGCGGACGCAGCTGCGCCGAGTCGTAGCCGAGCTGGCGCGCCGCTTCGACGACGCGTTCGCGCGTGGCCTCGGAAAGGCCCGGCTGATTCTTGAGCGCGCGCGACACGGTGCCGATCGAAACGCTGGCCGCGCGGGCGACGTCGCGGATGGTTGTGGCCATCGAATGAAGCTGCCGCGCGAGGCGAGGCAGCACGGGTTCAGGTCGGGCGATTGTATAGTAAAACGTAGCTAGAGCCGCTCGAAAAACGCCAGCATGACGCCAGTAAATACCCGTATTTTATGGACTTGTTGGAAATTAAGTTGTTTAGTAAAAATGCCTAAACAGTAGGCGGGCCGCCGTTTTCGAGACGGTTCGAGAATCGTCCTATGCCATCCGGCCGAGGCGACAGCGAGAGCGTTTGCGCGTGAAATAACGACAAAGGCCAGTGAAGAGCCAAAAGAAAAGCCGCCCGAAGGCGGCTTGCTTCACACGATCAAAACGACGCTCAGGGAGGGCGCTTATGAATGTCCTGTTTGCATTGCGTGTGTTTTCAACGGCGCGCGACGGCGGCCGCGGGTCGCCGCGCCGCGGCATTGCTCTCGCCGCTGAGGTCGCGGGCGCCCCAGCGTTGCGCGAGCGCGGCGCAGACCATCAGCTGGATCTGGTGGAACAGCATCAGCGGCAGCACCACGGCGCCGACCGCATGCGACGCGAAGATCACCTTGGCCATCGGCACGCCGGCGGCGAGGCTCTTCTTCGAGCCGCAGAAGATGATGGTGATCTGGTCCGCG
Organism: Paraburkholderia tuberum STM678; assembly: GCF_902833905.1. Taxonomy (GTDB): domain Bacteria; phylum Pseudomonadota; class Gammaproteobacteria; order Burkholderiales; family Burkholderiaceae; genus Paraburkholderia; species Paraburkholderia tuberum. The sequence goes on from NZ_CADFGP010000003.1 coordinate 102,520, forward strand.
CGGCTGAAGCCGAGCCGCTTGCTCGCGAAGATCGTCACGGCCAGCGCGAGCGCGAGCAGCACGGCGTTTACCACGACGAGGCCGCCGAGCGCGGACAGCGGAATCGTGTGCCAAAGGCCTTCGGTGACGGCCTCGCTGAACGCGCCGTACACGACGAGCAGGATCGAGCCCTGGTCGACGAACTTCAGCACGCCGCGATTCTTCTCGATCCACTTGCCGATCAGCGGGCGCAGCAGCTGGCCGGCAACGAACGGCACGAGCAGTTGCAGCACGATTTTGCCGGTCGTATGCCACGGCGACGCACCGCCGCTCGCGGCCTGATTCGTCACGATGACGCTGACGAGTGCTGGAGTGACGAAGATGCCGAGCAGGCTCGAGGCGGACGCGCTGCATACCGCGGCCGGCACGTTGCCCTTGGCAATGGACGTGAACGCGATCGACGACTGGACCGTCGACGGCAGCGTGCAGAGGAAGAGGACGCCGGCGTAGAGCGACGGCGTGACCAGCGGCGAAAGGACCGGTTTAAGCGCGAGGCCGAGCAGCGGAAACAGCGCGAACGTGCTCAGCAGCACCACGAGATGAAGGCGCCAGTGCGTCGCGCCCGCAATGATCGCCTCGCGTGACAGCTTGGCGCCGTGCAGGAAGAACAGCAGGCCGACCGCGATGTTCGTCACCCAGTTGAACCCCGCGGCGGCCTGTCCATGAACGGGCAGGAAGCTGGCGAGGATCACGGTGCCGACGAGGCACAGGGTGAAGTTATCGGGCAGGAATTTCGGGCGGGCCATGTCGCAATCTCGATTCAATGACGCGGTGTAAGCATGGGACGGGTCTGTCAGGCGTGGTCCATGCCAATGGAAAGCGGCTATTGTTGTCGAAAGCCGATTGAAAACGCAAATTCATTTGCCGAATCGATTAATGAAGTTTGCGCATCGACTCTCCAATCAGGCCGAGCCCATTCGTGCGACGCGCCAGGTTTCAGTATTGGCGAGGTGCTTTCTCGCGACAAACCGTTTAACCATTGACGTTGCAAGCGGCGTTTATTTGCAACAAACGGCGCCCGCGCGGGCCAGGCGAAAACGCCGGCCAGCAAGCCGCCGAGGCGCGTCCGCAAGAGGGCTCCGGCGCGGAAAACGCCGCAGTAACAGCGTGTTACATCCACCGACGAGACCTAACACTTTTTGGCTCGACACCCTCTGCCCCCGACCATAAATTACTCGTTCAAAGGCCGCAGGGATGCCCTGCGCCGCGACAGGAACGCGGCGCTTTTCTCCTCCCGCAACAGGTCCATCGCAGCTCGAACGGTGGATTTCAGGCAAGTCTTCGGGCGTGAGAGTCACAGGTGGACGCGTTGTCGAGAACGAGACACTGGGCGTGGGGCGCGGTCATCGCCGTGCTGTGCTCGTTCGCCTATGCGAAGGAGCCGGGTGGGCCGCATGGCGGCGGTGCCGCCGCGGGCGGCGCTTATTCGCGCGACACTGCCGGGCGCGCGCCGCGCATGGAGATGCGTGGCGACGGCCGTTATGCCGGTGCGGGCGGCGCACCTGCTCCGCGCGGCTCGCGCGGTGCGATGGCTTCTCGTGACGCACGCGCGCAGCGCGGCAACCCGAATATCGCGGACGCCAATTTCGGTTATGGCCTCGGCAGCTACGAGTCCGGCATGCGCCGCGTCGGCGATCCGTCCGGCTATGCGGGCGCGATCACGCCGGTCAGCGCGGAATCGCGTCCGGTGCCGCATCCCCCGTCCAACATGCCGATGCGCAACGGCTCGATCCGCGCCGACGTCGCCCGCTACAACGAAGAGCGTGGCGCAGCGCGCCCGATGCAACGCCCAGCCGACGATCCGCGTCAGCCGGGCGGTTCACCGTACCGGAATTAGCTGAGCGCGATTTCGCAAACCACCGCACCGCCCCAACCGCAGTCCCGAAACCCGTCTTCCAGATCCTTCCCGCGATCCCTCGCGCGGCTTCGCGCGCCTTCCTCTGCGCCGTAGCCCCGAATCTGACGTTTCGACGCCACACTTTTTTGAAAACACCCGGCATCGAATTACCGGTCAGCGTCAAATCTTGGCATTCTGCCGCGTCGCGTCATCGGCCCGTCATTTAAGGCGTTCACGCACGCTGTGGCGCGCGGTTCGCCGCATGCCGCATTGCGTCCAGGGGGCGGCGCTAGTCCGCTCTGAAGCGTCATATCAAGCCGATAACCAACCAAACTAATCAGACCGATATACCCGCAATAAGCAGCGATATTTTTGTTTATAAAAATGGTCCGCAAAGATGGGACCCGCCCAGATTGACTCGACGATCAAACGGATAACAACGACGTTTCGTGCGAGCGCCCCCTTTCGCACAGCCACACCCTTTTGACAAAGAATGGAGAACCCATGAATACAAGCCTCAGCAGCGCGCTGAAGACTACTCTCAAGGCCACTGCATGCGTCGCCGCGCTGGCGAGCGCGTCGTCGGCGTTCGCGCAATCGAGCGTGCAGCTCTACGGCCAGGTCGACGAATGGGTCGGCTCGCAGAAGTTTCCGGGCGGCCAGACCGCGGCGGTCGTATCGGGCGGCGGCATGTCGACGTCGTACTGGGGCTTCAAGGGGACCGAGGATCTGGGCAACGGCTACAAGGCGATCTTCACTATCGAAGGCTTCTTCCGCGCGCAAACCGGCGAGTACGGTCGCTTCACCGGCGACACGACGTTCTCGCGCAATGCGTACGTCGGCATCGAATCGCCGTACGGCACGGTGACCGCCGGCCGCCTGACGACGCCGCTGTTCGTGTCGACGATCCTGTTCAACCCGTTCGTCGATTCGTACGTGTTCTCGCCGATGGTCTATCACGTGTACCTCGGCCTCGGCACCTTCCCGACCTACACGACCGACCAGGGCGTGACCGGCGACTCGGGCTGGAACAATGCGGTGTCGTATACGTCGCCGAACTTCAACGGCCTTTCGGCGACCGCGATGTACGCGCTCGGCAACACGACCCAGAACGGCGCGAAGAAGTGGAGCGGCCAGGTGCTGTACTTCCATGGCCCGTTCGCGGCGACGGCGGTGTACCAGTACGTGAACTTCAACAACGTGCCGGGCGACCTCGGCAGCTTCGAAACGTCGGGCGTGCCGGGACTGCGCAGCCAGAGCGTCGCGCAGGCGGGCGTGTCGTACGACCTGAAGTTCGTCAAGCTATACGGCCAGTACATGTACACGTACAACGACCAGCAGGTCACGAGCTGGCACGTCAACACGGGCCAGGGCGGCGTCACGGTGCCGTTCGGGCCGGGCACGGTGATGGCGTCGTATGCGTATTCGCGTAACGGCGGCGGTTCGAACCAGACGCGCCAGACGGCGGCGGTCGGCTACGACTATCCGCTGTCCAAGCGCACCGATGTCTATGCCGCGTACCTGTATGACCACATCACCGGTCAGTCGAGCGGCAATACATATGGCGCGGGGTTGCGCGCGAAGTTCTGATCTCGGCCCACGGTGTCACCGCAAAGCCCGCGTTCCGCCCGGAACGCGGGCTTTGTCGTTTTCGGGTGCCGCCGGATACGAGCGTTTGCTGCCGTCCTTTTGATAAACCCGGCAAAATGACGTCGATTGATTCCTGAAGCGAGCGACTGAGATGGACACCCTCGTCAGCATGAAAGTGTTTCGCCACGTGGTCGAAGCCGGCAGTTTCGTCGGCGCGGCGGACAAGATGGAGATGTCGGCGGCGATGGCGAGCAAGCATGTGATGCATCTGGAGCAGCAGCTCGGCGCGCGGCTCCTGAACCGCACCACGCGCCGCGTCGCGCCGACCGAGGCAGGCCGCGAGTACTACGAGCGGCTGAGTCAGGCGCTCACCGAGCTCGACGAAGCCGGCCAGGCGGTCGGCGCGGCAAGCGTCGTGCCGCACGGGCGGCTGCGGGTGTCGTCGCTGTCGGCGTTCGGCCTGAATCACGTGATGGCCGCGGTCGCGGACTACGCCGCGCAGTATCCGCAGGTCACCGTCGATATGACACTGTCCGACCGCGTCGTCGAGCTGATCGACGAGGGCTTCGACGTCGCGATCCGCGCGTCGCCGGGCGGGCTCAAGTCGTCGTCGCTGATCGCGCGGCAGATCGCGACCGCGCATCTGGTGCTGTGCGCATCGCCCGCCTATCTGCGCAAGCATGGCACGCCGAAGAGCGTCGCCGATCTCGCGCGCCACAACTATCTGCAGTACGCGGGCGTATCGGCGCTCGAAGTCGCGACCGGCGACGCGGGCTCGCGTGTGCGCCTGTCGGGCAACCTGATCGTCAATCAGCTCGAGGCCCAGCGCGTGGTCGTGCTGCATGGCGCGGGCATCGCGATGCTCGGCACCGAGGTGATCGGCAGCGATCTCGCCGAAGGGCGGCTCGTGCCGCTGCTCGTCGACCAGGTGCCGCCGCGGGAGCTGCCGATCCACGTCGTCTACACGAGCCGACGGCATCTATCGGCCAAGGTGCGCTCATTCGTCGATTTTCTGGCGGCGCGGTTCGCAAACGAGTCGCTGTGGCCGTCGCTCGACCAAATCAAGGCGTTGGCGGTGCGGTAGCGTTTCGCGAAGCACCGAGCATCCGTCGCCAATCGCCCGCCCCGTGCCCCGGCGCCGTGTTACCCCGTTTCTATATACTGATTGTGAGCACCCATCAGTTAAATGATCTGGGGGAGACATGACCGATCTGTCCACGCCGCAGCGTGCCGGCAGCCACGAACTGCCCGCGGGCCGGCGCCTGCGCTTCGTCACCGCCGCCGCACTGTTCGACGGCCACGACGCGTCGATCAACATCATGCGGCGCATCCTGCAGGCAAGCGGCGTCGAGGTGATCCACCTCGGCCACAACCGCTCAGTCGCCGAAGTCGCGACCGCCGCGCTCAACGAGGACGCCGACGGCGTCGCCGTGTCGAGCTATCAGGGCGGCCACAACGAATACTTCCGCTACCTGGTGGATTTGCTGCGTGCAAGCGGCGGCGAGCGCATCAAGGTGTTCGGCGGCGGCGGGGGCGTGATCGTCCCCGAGGAAATTGCCGCGCTCGAACGCGACGGCGTCGAAAAAATCTACTCGCCGCACGACGGTCAGCGGCTCGGTCTGCAAGGCATGATCGACGACATGATCGCGCGCTGCGTCGAAGGCGCGCGCGCGGCCGACGCGGCGCGGCCGACGCCGGTGCGCGAATGGCTCGCCGAGCTGGCCGGGCGGCCGTTGCCGCGTTGCGGTGAGGCCCATGCTCCGCACGCTGGCACTGCTGCTGGCTCGCACCCCGCCGATTCCGCCGTGCCGATCTTCCGCCGCCTCGCGCAACTGATCAGCGCGTTCGAAACGAACAGCGTCGACGCCGCCGCGCGCGACCAGCTAGCGATGCTCGCGCAAGCGCCACGCATCCCGGTGCTCGGCATCACCGGCACCGGCGGCGCGGGCAAGTCGTCGCTGACCGACGAGCTGATCCGCCGCTTCCGGCTCGACTACGGCGACACGCTGAACATCGCCGTGCTCGCGATCGATCCGTCGCGCCGAAAATCCGGCGGCGCGCTGCTCGGCGACCGCATCCGCATGAATGCGATCGGCGATTGGGGCGACGGCGCCCGCATTTATATGCGCTCGATGGCGACGCGCGAGGCATCGACCGAACTCTCCGATTCGCTACCCGCCGCGCTGATGCTGTGCAAGGTGGCGGGCTTCGATCTGATCGTCGTCGAGACGTCGGGGATCGGTCAGGGCGATGCGGCGATCGTGCCGTTCGTCGACGAATCGCTGTACGTGATGACGCCGGAGTTCGGCGCCGCGAGCCAGCTCGAGAAGATCGACATGCTCGACTTCGCGAGCTTCGTCGCGATCAACAAGTTCGATCGCAAGGGTGCGCAGGATGCGCTGCGCGACGTCGCGAAGCAGGTGCAGCGCAATCGCGGGGACTTCGCGACATCGCCCGACGCGATGCCGGTGTTCGGCACGATCGCGGCGCGCTTCAACGACGACGGCGTGACCGCGCTGTACCGGCGCATCGCTAATGCGCTGCGCGCGCACGGCCTGCGTGAGGGCGGCGCACGGCTCGGCGCGACCGAAGGCCTGCGCTTTTCGAGCAACCTGCATGCGATCGTGCCGCCCGCGCGCGTGCGCTATCTGGCCGACATCGCGCAGACGGTACGCGGCTATCGAGCGCGCGCCGACGCGCAGGCGCAAATCGCGCGGGAACGCTGGCAACTGGTCGAGACGCGCCGCATGCTCGGCGAGGCGGGCAGCGGCGCCGCGTCGCTCGATGCGCTGATCGACCAACGCGGCGCCGCGCTCGGCGAGCGCGAACGCAAGCTGCTCGACGCGTGGCCGCAAACGGTGGCCGCCTATGCGGGCGACGAACATGTGGTGCGCATCCGCAAGCGCGAAATCCGCACCGCGCTGACGGTCACGACGCTGTCCGGCTCCGAAATCCGCAAAGTGTCGCTGCCGAAATTTGTCGATCACGGCGAGATCCTGCGCTGGCTGATGCTCGACAATCTGCCCGGCTATTTCCCATTCACCGCTGGCGTGTTTCCGTTTCGTCGCGAGAACGAGGACCCGACGCGCATGTTCGCGGGCGAGGGCGATCCGCAGCGCACGAATCGTCGCTTCAGGCTGCTGTCGGAAGGCATGCCGGCCAAACGGCTATCCACCGCGTTCGACTCGGTGACGCTTTACGGTGAGGAGCCGCACGAGCGCCCGGACATCTACGGCAAGGTCGGCAATTCGGGTGTGTCGGTCGCCACGCTCGACGACATGAAGACGCTGTATGACGGCTTCGATCTGTGCTCGCCGGATACGTCGGTCTCGATGACGATCAACGGCCCCGCGCCGACGATCCTCGCGATGTTCTTCAACGTCGCGATCGAGCAGCAGATCGCGCTGGGCGAGCAACAGCAAGGCCGCCCGTTGACCGAAGCCGAACTCGCCGCAACGCGCCGCGCCGCGCTCGAAAACGTGCGCGGCACCGTGCAGGCCGACATCCTGAAAGAAGACCAGGGGCAGAACACCTGCATCTTCTCGACCGAATTCAGCCTGAAGGTGATGGGTGACATTCAGGCGTATTTCGTTGAACACGGCGTGCGCAATTTCTATTCGGTGTCGATTTCCGGCTATCACATCGCCGAGGCCGGCGCGAACCCCATCTCGCAGCTCGCGTACACGCTCGCGAACGGCTTCACCTACGTCGAGGCGTATCTCGCACGCGGCATGTCGATCGACGACTTCGCGCCGAATCTGTCGTTCTTCTTCTCGAACGGCATGGACCCGGAGTACACGGTGCTCGGCCGCGTCGCGCGACGCATCTGGGCGGTCGCGATGCGCGAGCGCTATGGCGCGAACGAGCGTAGTCAGAAGCTCAAGTATCACGTGCAGACGTCGGGCCGCAGCCTGCACGCGCAGGAGATCGATTTCAACGACATCCGCACGACGCTGCAGGCGCTGATCGCGATCTACGACAACTGCAACTCGCTGCACACCAATGCGTTCGACGAAGCGATTACGACGCCGACCGAGGAATCGGTGCGCCGCGCGGTCGCGATCCAGCTGATCATCAATCGCGAATGGGGGCTCGCGAAGAACCAGAATCCGAATCAGGGCAGCTTCGTGATCGATGAATTGACCGATCTGGTCGAGGAGGCTGTGCTCGCCGAATTCGAGCGGCTGACAGAGCGCGGCGGCGTGCTCGGCGCGATGGAAACCGGCTATCAGCGCGGACGGATTCAGGACGAGTCGATGCTGTACGAGCATCGCAAGCATGACGGTTCGTACCCGATCGTCGGCGTCAATACGTTCCTGAGCGCGCATCCGCATGAAGCGCCGCGGCCGTTGGTGCTGGCGCGTTCCACCGACGCGGAGAAGCAGAGTCAGCTGCGGCGGTTGCGCGACTTCCAGGCGCGCCACCGCGACGCCGCGCCCGAGGCGCTCGAACGCCTCAAGCGCGCGGTGATCGACGACGGCAACGTGTTCGCGGTGCTAATGGACGTGGTGCGCGTGTGTTCGCTCGGGCAGATCACCCACGCGCTGTTCGAGGTGGGCGGGCAGTATCGGCGCAATATGTAGGCCGCGAGCGGGCGGCCCGGCCCGGCCCGCTCCGTTCTTCACCTCAGCGCGCGATGCCGAGCCGCGCCTTCGCGTCGTTGTATTCCTTCTTCAGACGCCGCACGAGCTCGGCGACGTCCGGCACGTCGTCCATCAGGCCGACGCCCTGGCCCGCGCCCCAGATGTCCTTCCACGCCTTCGTCTTGTCGCCGCCGAAGTTCATCCTGGTCTTGTCCGATTCGGGCAGCGCGTCGGGATCGAGCCCCGCGTTCGTAATGCTCTCGCGGATGTAGTTGCCGTGCACGCCGGTGAACAGGTTCGTGTAGATGATGTCCGACGCCTTCGCGTTGATGATCGCCTGCTTGTAGCTGTCGACCGCGTGCGCTTCTTTGGTGGCGATGAAGCGTGTGCCCATGTACGCGAGGTCCGCGCCCATCGCCTGCGCGGCGAGAATCGAGCCGCCGTTGGCGATCGAGCCCGACAGCACGATCGGGCCGTCGAAAATGCGCCGCACCTCGCCGACCAGCGCGAACGGCGAGGTGGTGCCCGCGTGGCCGCCCGCGCCCGATGCGACCAGAATCAGCCCGTCGACGCCGGCTTCCAGCGCTTTCTGCGCATGACGCAGATTGATCACGTCGTGCAGCACGATGCCGCCGTAGCTGTGCACCGCATCGACGATCTCGCGTGCCGGCGCGCGCAGGCTGGTGATGAAGATCGGCACCTTGTGCTCGACGCAGACGCGCACGTCGTGCTCGAGCCGCGCATTCGACTGGTGAACGATCTGATTGACCGCGATCGGGCCGATCACCGCATCCGGGTTCGCGGCCTTGTGCCTGGCGAGTTGCGCCTGGATCTGCGTCAGCCATTCGTCGAGCAGCTCGGCCGGGCGCGCGTTGAGGGCAGGGAACGAGCCGACGATACCGGCCTTGCACTGCGCCAGCACGAGTTCGGGATAGCTGACGATGAACATCGGCGAAGCGACGACGGGCAGCGCGAGGTTTTGCAGAACGGCGGGCAATGCCATGGTGCGAGTCTCCAGGTTGGGCCAACCGGTGCGACGTGCGCCCGGCGAATAGATGAATGAGTTTAGCGGCACACGGCTTGCGGCGTGTTGACCGGCGAATGCGTGTGGCAGTCGAACGATACCGGCATGCCGAAGTCGCGCCAAACATTTAAGAACGGTCGTTCGATTATAGGCGAAGTGGGTTCGAAGGAGTATTCAGGTTCCATGTCTGCGTGGGATATCCCACCTCGCACGGACCTGTTGGCCTTCTACAATGCACGGACCTCAAACGATCAACGAGACGTCATGGCCTTCGAAAATTTCACGTCTTTTCGCGTCGCCGTGGGCGATGTCGACATTTTCGGAGTGAAGGGCGGCGCCGGGCCGCCTCTGCTTCTGCTGCACGGCCATCCGCAATCGCATCTGATCTGGGAACGCTGCGCCGCGCCGCTCGCGCAGCACTTCACGGTGATCGCAACCGATCTGCGCGGCTATGGCGCGTCGGACAAACCGCCGAGCGATGCCGCGCACGCACCGTATTCGAAACGCGTGATGGCCGCCGACCAGGTCGCGGTGATGCGCCACTTCGGCTTCGAGCGCTTCCTCGTCTGTGCGCACGATCGCGGCGCGCGCGTCGCGCACCGGATGGCGCTCGATCACGCCGACGCGGTCGAGCGTTTGATGCTGCTCGATATCGCGCCGACACTCGCGATGTACGAAGCCACCGACCGCGCGTTCGCAACGCACTACTTCCACTGGTTCTTCCTGATCCAGCCCGAGCCGCTGCCCGAAACGTTGATCGGCGCAAATCCGGCTGCCTATGTCGACGCGGTGATGGGCGGACGTCATGCGGGTCTCGCACCGTTCGATCCCACCGCGCTCGACGCGTATCGGGCGGCGCTCGCGCAACCGGGTGCGGTGCACGCGATGTGCGAGGACTATCGCGCGTCGGCGAGCATCGACCTCGAACATGATCGCGCCGATATCGAGCGCGGCAACAAGATCGGCTGTCCGCTGCGGGTGCTGTGGGGCGACAAGGGCGTGATCGAAAAATGCTTCGATGCGCTCGACGAATGGCGGCATGTCGCGCGCGACGTGAGCGGCCGCGCGCTATCGTGCGGGCACTATCTGCCCGAGGAAGCGCCGGACGAACTGGTCGCCGAGATGCTGTCGTTTTTCGAGACGCTCGAACAATAAGCGCCGGGCTGCTTCGCGCGACCTTCGTTTGACCAGCGATGGACCTTCGTTAGCCGAGCGGCGGCAGCCGTCGCGCGACCGGCGTCGACTTGACGATCGCCGTGCTGGTCTCCGCGCGCTCGGTCACTTTCGACAGGATCTCGTCGAGCTGCTCGATCGAATGCAAGTACAGGCGGCAGATGAAACAGTCGTCGCCGGTCACCTTGTCGCATTCGACGAACTCCGGAATGCGCCGGATCACTTCCTCCACCAGATGCAGCTGCCCGGGCAACGGCTTCACGCGCACTACCGCCTGCAGCGTGAAGCCGAGCGCGCGCGGATCGATCTGCACGGTGAAGCGCTCGATCACGCCCTGCGCTTCGAGCCGCCGCACGCGTTCGGCCGTGCTGGGCGCCGATAAGCCGACGACGCGCGCGAGTTCGCTGACCGGCTGGCGCGCGTCCTGCGCGAGCGCGGTGAGCAGTGCGCGGTCGGTGTCGTCGAGTGCGACCGGCGTGATCGATGCAAGGCGTTTGCTCATGACGGCCTTCGTTTATGAGGTGAAAATGCGGTAACGCTTAAGTTTAGCCATGTATTCGCGCGGGTGGATTAATTAGACTGCCAGTTATGCAGTCACAATCCGGGATCGAATCATGGCTTCAAACAAGGCTTCCGTCACGACCTCGAGCAGTTCGCCCAGCGACATCCGCCGTGGCGCGGCGCAGATGAGCGTCGCGATGCTGATGTCGGGCACGATCGGCTGGCTTGTCGTGTCGTCGCAGCAAAGCCCCTTCAACGTGGTGTTTTTCCGCTGCATTTTCGGCGGCGCGACGCTCGCGCTCGTGTGCGCCGTACTCGGCCTGTTCCGCCGCGAGCTGTTTTCGTGGAAGATGCTCGGCCTCGCGTTGCTCGGCGGCGCGGCGATCGTCGTGAACTGGGTATTGCTGTTCGCCGCGTATTCGCGCGCGTCGATTTCGATGGCAACGGCCGTCTACAACACGCAGCCGTTCATGTTGGTCGGGCTCGGCGCGCTGGTGTTTCGCGAGCGCATCAGCGCATCGACGATCGCGTGGCTCGTGGTCGCGTTCGTCGGGCTCGTGTTCGTCGTGAAGGTCGAGCCGGCCGTGCTCGCGGTGCCGGGGCAGTATCTGGTCGGCGTCGCCTATGCGGTCGGCGCGGCGGCGATGTACGCGGTGTCGTCGATCATCACGAAGCGGCTGAAGGGCACGCCGCCGCATCTGCTCGCGCTGATCCAGGTATCGCTCGGCGTGCTGTTGCTCGCGCCGTTCGTACGCTTCGACGCGTTGCCGGCAAACGGCGCGCAGTGGCTCGAACTGGTCGTGCTCGGCGTCGTCCATACCGGTCTCATGTACGTGCTGCTATATGGCGCGATCCAGAAGCTGCCGACGTCGATGACGGGCGCGTTGTCGTTCATCTATCCGGTGGTCGCGATCATCGTCGACCGGCTCGCGTTCGGACAGACGCTCGCATGGATTCAGGTGCTCGGCGCCGCGCTGATTCTGCTGGCGGCGGCGGGCGTCAATCTCGGATGGCGGATCGTGCCGCAGAGAAAGCGCTTATCGTCCACGTGATGCCGATTCGACATTCAATCGGATATTGCTACGGATCCCGGAATAACGCGCAAGCGTTCAAGCGCCTAACGCCGTTTGATGACAGATCGTGTATGCATTCGTAAAACGTGGCGTCAAATTTCTGTAGGGAAATCACCGATGCGATGCAAAAACCCACACGCGTATCATCGACAGCGACGCTGATCACGTCCAACAGATGTTCCGCCGCTCGCTTCGTCGAGCGGTTTTCTTTTTGGCAGCACGGTTTTGCGTTCCGGTGCGCTTTTCCACCGCGCCGGTCGAACCGGTCACATCACAGTTCAATGCCGCGCGAGAATGCGCGTGCCGTCCACTTCGAGCGGTCCACCGTTCGCCGCAAGCTCCCCGATCATTCCCTTCAGCAACGCGGGCCATTCGCCGCGCGGCTTCAGCATCGAGGCGGCGGCGCGCATCACGGCCGCGTCGTCGAGCATGCGCAAAAGCGTGTCCACGCTCATCTCGCGGACTTCGAGCAGCTTGAATACGATCAGCACCTTCAGCGCGTTCCTTGCGTTGCGCGCGGGATCGGCGCGCAACCAGGCGACGCGCGACATCGCGCGTTCGAGCGCCGCTTCGACCTGCGTGAACGGCGCGCCGTGGCCTGGGATGACGACGCGCACGTCGAGCGTTGCGATCAGGTCGAGCACGGCTTGCTGCTCGGCGAAGCCGCTTTCGCCTTCGAGTTCGGGAAAGATCACGCCGAAGCCGTTTTCCCACAGCGCATCCGCGCTGATCAGCAAGCGTTCGTCCGCGCAATAGAGCATCAGCGAATGCGGATCGTGGCCGGGCGCGCCGAGCACCTGCCAGTCGAGTGCGCCCAGCCGCAAGCGCGCGCCGGGTGTCAGCGTGCCGGTGAAGCCGAAGCGCTCGCAGGTTTGACCGGTCGCGCGAAAGGTGAGGCGAGTTTCGTCCCAATCGCGTACCGCGTTTGCTTCCGATGCGGGGATCAGCGTGTGGCACGGCCACGTAGCCTGCAACAGCGCGTTGCCGCCGCAGTGGTCCGAATGCAGGTGCGTGTTGATGATCAGATCGAGCGGCCGCGTGCGCAACGCATTGAGTACCAGCGCGACCGTTTGCGATGCGTGCGTCGCATAGCCGGTATCGACCAGCGCGGCGCATGTGTCGTCGACGAGCAGCACGTTGTTCGACGACAGCCAGCCGCGCTCGAAAACCCGGATCGATGCGGGCAGCGCGATCATGGCGTGGCCGTGCTCGCGTGCGCGTTTGCGACCGCGGGGGGCTTCGGCATCACGAGGATCGTCGAGGTACCCGTCAACATCAGCTCGCCGCGCTGATTGACCACCGAACCTTCGAGATAGGTCAGATCGCCGTTCAGGCTCGGCTTCCAGTGAGCGTCGTGCACACGCCACGTGATCGTCAGCGTGTCGTGCGCCTGCACTGCCTTCTTCAGCTTGATATCGAATTCGAGGCCGAGCGGTTGCGCGTAAGTAGAGAAATGCGTGGCGAGCAGCGCCATGAAATACGCGGTGGGTTGCGTGCCCGACGCGATCAAGCCTCCAAAGCGGCTTTGCGCGGCATACGCTTCATCGTGATGCAACGGGTTCAGATCGACGACGAGCGTCGCGAACGATTTGATCGAATCCACCGACAACTCGAGCGTCGAACTGAACGTCTCACCGGGCGTCACGATGCGCGGCGCGGCGTTCATTGCTTCTCCTTCGTCGTCGATGTCGTGCGCAGCGCCATTAACGTCGCGTGGCGCACTTCGATCGCGTCCCACACCGCGCGCTTCGCGTCGTTGTCGAGCGTCGACCAGCCGGCGATTTCGTCGATCGTGCGCAGGCATCCTTCGCACCAGCCGGTCGATGCATCCATCCTGCACACGCTGATGCACGGCGACGGCACGCAACCGCCGTCGTCCCTGTCGTCGTAATCGTTGCCGCTCGCCATCGTGTTCAGGCCGGCTCGCGCAACGCGACATCGACGACCGGCGCGCCTGTGAGCGAGATCAGCTCCTGCGCGGTCAGATTGAACACCGCGTGCGGATGACCGGCGGCCGCCCACAGGCTCTCCAGTTCGAGCAAATCCGCATCGATCAACGTGAGCGGCTCGGTCGCGTGACCGACCGGGCACACGCCACCGATCGCATAGCCGGTTTTCTCGCGCACGAACTTCGCGTCCGCGCGGCCGATCTCGCCGACCTGCGCGGCCACTTTCTTTTCGTCGACACGATTCGCGCCGCTCGCGATCACGAGCACCGGCGCGTCGTCTTCGCGGCGCCGGAACAGGATCGACTTCGCAATCTGCGCGACCGAGCAGCCGAGTCCGGCGGCCGCTTCGGCGGAAGTCTTGCCGGTTTCCGGCAGCATCACGATTCGCCCCGCGTGACCGCGTTCGCGTAGCAGCAGCGCGACGCGACGTGCCGAGTCGGGCAGCGCGGCGAGATCGTCGGAGTCGAAGGACGCGAGGTCGTTCATTGTTTGGGACCCTGAATGAAAATGGATGCTGCGGTTATACGCAGGTGTTTGCTTCGCTGCGCGCCTTCGCGAGCAGCGCTTTACCGGCGCGCGACACGTTGGACCGGCCGATCGCGTTCGAAATGAAGTCGCCGATTTCGACCACTTGCGCGAGGTCGATACCGGTCTCGATGCCGAGGCCGTTCATCAGATACAGCACGTCTTCGGTCGCGACGTTGCCGGTCGCGCCCTTCGCATACGGACAGCCGCCGAGCCCCGCGACCGATGCATGAAAAATCTCGACGCCTTCGAGCAGCGCCGCGTAGATATTCGCGAGCGCCTGGCCATACGTATCGTGGAAGTGTCCCGACAGATGCTCGCGCGGAAACACTTCGGTCACGGCCTCGAACACTTCGCGGGTGCGCTTCGGCGTGCCGACGCCGATCGTGTCGGCGATATCGATCTCGTCGCAGCCGAGCGCCGCGAAGCGCTTGACGACGTCGACGACCGACGCGACCGGCACTTCGCCCTGGTACGGACAGCCGAGCGCGCATGACACGCTGCCGCGAATCCGCAGCTTATGTTGTTTCGCCGCCGCGGCGACTGGCGCGAATCGCTCGATGCTCTCCGCGATGCTGCAGTTGATGTTCTTCTGCGAGAACGCCTCGCTCGCCGCGCCGAAGATGACGATCTCGTCGGCGCGCGCGGCGAGCGCGCCTTCGAGACCGCGCAGGTTCGGCGTCAGCACCGAGTAAATCGTGCCGTCGCGGCGCTCGATGCCGGCCATCACGTCGGCGCCGTCGGCCATCTGCGGCACCCATTTCGGCGACACGAACGACGCCGCCTCGACGTTGCGGAAGCCCGCCGCCGACAGACGGTTGATCAGCTCGATCTTGGTCGCGGTCGGCACGAATTCCTTTTCGTTCTGCAGCCCGTCGCGCGGACCCACTTCGACGATTTTCACTTGCTTCGGTAAGGCCATGATGTGTCTCCGATCCGATGCGGTTTGATCGCTGTCCCATCCGGGATGGGTGCTGCCGCGTTGCTGCAATTCAAGTCAGCCCGCACGCCTGCGACGCGTGCGGGCGCGGGTTTCACTCAGTAGCCGCGTTCCAGTTGCACTGCGCCGCTCACCTGCTCGCCGCGCATCATCGCGCCGATCTTGTCCGCGACCTGCGCGACGCTGTCCTCGCGCAACGTCAGCGCCGACGTGTGCGGCGTGATCGTGACGCGCGGCTCGCGCCAGAAAGGATGATCGGCGGGCAGCGGTTCCTCGCGGAACACGTCGAGCGTCGCGGCGGCGAGCTGGCCGCTCGCGAGCGCAGCGAGCAGATCCGCTTCGACGAGATGCGCGCCGCGCGCGACGTTGATCAGATATGCGCCGCGCGCGAGCTTCGCGAAGACTCGCGCATTCAGCACGCTTTCCGTGTCGGGTGTATGCGGCAGCAGATTGACGAGCACCTTCGCGCCGTCGAGGAAGCTATCGAATTGCGCGTCGCCGGCGAACGTCGCGATGCCACCGATCTGCTTCTCGCCGCGAGTAAAGCCGCGCACCGGCAGGCCGAACGAAGCGAGCGTTTGCGCGACCTGCGTGCCGAGCACGCCGAGCCCGAGCACACCCACCGTGAACGTTGCGCGCGGATGCGGCTCGAGCACTTTCCAGCGGCGCTCGCCTTGCAGCACCTGATATTCGTCGAAGCGGCGCAGATAGCGCAGCACCGCATGCGTCACGTACTCGGCCATCTGCGCGCCCATGCCGGTATCTTCGAGGCGAATCAACGGCACCTCGGGCGGCAACGTGCCCGGATGCGCGCGTTCGAGCGCGAGAATCGCATCGACGCCAGCGCCGAGATTGAAGATCGCGCGCAGCGTATTGCGTCCGGCCAGCATCTCGCGCGGCGGACGCCAGACCACCGCGAAATCGGCTGGGCCGGTGTCGCCGGGCTTCCATTCGCGCAGCTCGGCGGCGGGTAGCGCGCGCGCAAAGTCGTGCAGCCACGCGGCGGCCTCGGTGTGCGGTGCGTAGAAGAGTATTTTCATGCGGTCCGGAATGCGTCGGCGTCGATGTGGGCGTGAGCGGGACGGACCCGGAGCGCGCGACGGCAATCGGACGACGCGTGCGGGATCGGGTCTCCTCCCGGTATGAACAGGCTTCATTCTACTTTTTCGACGCAAATCGCGCGCGTTTGCGCACGGACGTGCGCTTCAAGATGCATGCCGTGGTGGGCGTCGAGTTCGCGCGTACCCGCGCATTTCTTCGTTTGCCCCATAACGAAAGCACAAAAACCTGGTTCATCGATGCGCGACCGAGCGGGACAATGATTGCCTGGATTCCTTGCGCAGCGAGGCACGCACATGCTTTCGTGCACTCGACCGATCGCGACAATTCCTAATTTGACGCAATTTGTATTTTGATTAGGTTTCTTGAATTGGTGATCAAAGCTTCGCCATGAAAAACACCCCGAAGATTGGATCAACGTCCAACTTTCGGGGTGAATTTCGCCACTATGCGGCGACGCAGACCATTAGTTCGCGCACGCAGCGCATGCGGCTCAGCGGTTCCGCGACTCAATTCGCCACGCTGTGATCCCCGTGCCCATGCGCACACCCATGCTCGCCCCCACTCTGCTCAACCGGCATCTGCTGCGCAGCCTCAGCGCGAATCCCCAGGCGCGCGAGCAGCTTGCGATCCGCTTCCGCCTGCGGGTTGCTCGTGGTCAGCAACTGATCGCCGTAGAAAATCGAATTCGCGCCCGCGAGGAAGCACATTGCCTGCAACGCCTCATCCATCTGCTCGCGTCCGGCCGATAGACGTACCATCGCGCGCGGCATCGTGATGCGCGCAATCGCGATCGTGCGCACGAATTCGAACGGATCGATCGCTTCGGTCCCGCTCAGCGGCGTGCCTTGCACCTGCACCAGATTGTTGATCGGCACCGATTCCGGATACGGCTCCATGTTCGCGAGCTGCGCGATCAGCCCCGCGCGTTCGCGGCGCGATTCGCCCATCCCGACGATGCCGCCGCAGCACACGTTGATGCCCGCGTCGCGCACGCGTTCGAGCGTGTCGAGCCGATCCTGGTACGTGCGCGTCGAAATGATCTGGCCGTAGAACTCCGGCGACGTATCGAGATTGTGGTTGTAGTAGTCGAGGCCCGCATCGCGCAGCGCTTGCGCCTGGTGCGTTTCGAGCATGCCGAGCGTCACGCAGGTTTCGAGGCCCATCGCCTTCACGCCGCGGATCATGTCCTTGATCGGCTCCAGGTGGCGGTCCTTCGGATTGCGCCACGCGGCGCCCATGCAGAAGCGCGTTGCGCCGTTCTGCTTTGCGACCTGCGCGGCGGCCAGCACTTCGTCGACCGGCATCAGCTTGTCGGCGGCGAGACCCGTGTCGTGATGCACCGATTGCGGACAGTATGCGCAATCCTCTTCGCAGCCGCCGGTCTTGATCGACAGCAGCGTCGACAGTTGCACCGCATTGGCGTCGAAATGCTCGCGATGCGTTTGCTGCGCGCGAAACAGCAGGTCGTTGAACGGCAGTTCGTACAACGCGACGATATCGGCGACGCGCCAACGCGCGAGCGGTTTCGCTTCAGTAGCGGCTGCGGTCGGATTGCTGTTGGCGGCGCTCGCTTCGGCGGTGCCCGCTGCGATATTCAGTTGTGTCATGTGATCGATCCTCGTGTACGGATGAAATGGGGTTCGGCTCTGCGGGGCGGCGCTATGCCGCGCGCGATCGGCGCAGCGTTTGCAAAAGCCGTCGAATTTCGAGTTGGTCGGTCGCAAGCTCCGGCGACGGCGGGCTGATATGCGGCACGACGCCGAGCAACGGCGCGTCGTACGCTTGCGCGAAATGCACGCGAATCGACGCGATGTTTTCGTCGGGAAAGGTCATGTCCGGGTCGATGCGATTCGCGACCCAGCCTGCGAGCGTTAGACCGCGCGCGGCGATCGCTTCGGCAGTCAGCAGCGCGTGGCTGATGCAGCCGAGCCGCATGCCGACCACCAGCACCACCGGCAGCTTCAGCGCGACGGCGAGATCGGCGGTGTCCTGCGTCGCGGTCAACGGCACGCGAAAGCCGCCGACACCTTCGACAACGACCACCTCGGCGAGCTTCAACGCTTGGCTGTGGCACGCGACGATGTGCTCGAGATCGAACGAGACGTTTTCCAGCGCCGCCGCGATGTGCGGCGCGGCCGGTTCCCTCAGCAGATACGGCGTGCGCATGGCGGGCGGTAGCAGCACGCTCGACGCGGCATCGAGCTGATCCGCGTCCTCGTTGTGCAGCACGCCGTTCACTTCGAACGCGCCCGCCGCGATCGGCTTCATCGCTGCTGCCTGCAGGCCTTCGCGCACGAAGCCGCGCAATAGCGCCGACGACACGAAGGTCTTGCCGATTTCCGTATCAGTGCCGGTGACGAACAGCGATAGCGCGCCGTCATCGTTATTCAAGTTGCTCATGCCGCGCGCGCTCCGACTTGTTGCAGGCCGGCCTCGAGCCGGTCGAGATCCGCATGCGAATGCGCGGCCGACAGCGAGATGCGCAGGCGCGACGTGCCGGTCGGCACGGTCGGCGGACGGATCGCGGGCACCCACAGCCCCGCGAGATCGAGCGACGCGGCGATGTCGAGCGTCGCATCGTTCGCGCCGATGATCAGCGGTTGCACGGCCGTATGTGAATCGACGGGCAGCCACGGCGTCGCCTTCAGCATCGCGCGCGTGCGTTCGATTAGTTGCTGGAGATGCGCGCGGCGCGCATCGCCTTCCTCGCCACCGATGATGTGCAGGCTCGCCGACACCGCATGCGCGGCCGCGGGCACCGACGCGGTCGTGAAGATATACGGACGCGCGCGCTGCACGAGCCATTCGATCACGGTCGCATGCGCGACGACGAACGCGCCGGAGACACCCGCCGCCTTGCCGAGCGTGCCGATCGAGATCAGATGCGGCGAGCGCAGCGCGGCCTGCGCGATCGCGCCACGGCCTTGCGGACCGAGCACGCCGAAGCCGTGCGCATCGTCGACGATCAGCCATGCGCCGTGCCGCTCGGCGAGTTCGAGCAAACGCGGCAGCGGCGCGATGTCGCCGTCCATGCTGAACACCGTGTCGGACACGATCACCTTGACGTCCGCCTCCGACGCTTCGAGCATCGCGCTCAATGCATCCACGTCGCAGTGCGGATAGATCTGGACATCCGCGCGCGACAGCCGCGCGCCGTCGATCAGCGAAGCGTGATTGAGCGCATCGGAGAACAGCGTCGTGCCGCGGCCCGCGAGCGTGGTCAGCGTCGCGAGATTCGCCATATAGCCGGTGCTGAAATACAACGCGCGGGCGTCGTCGAGAAAGCCGCCGGCAAATTCAGCGAGATCGTCTTCGAGTTGCGCATGCGCACGCGAATGACCGCCGAGCAGATGCGAGCCGCCGCTGCCCGCGCCATACAGGCGCGCGCCTTCGGCGATCGCGTCGATCAATTGCGGATGCGCGGCAAGGCCCAGATAGTCGTTGCTCGCGAAGCCTATGATTTCACGGCCGTCGACCGTCATGTGCGCGGCGCACGGTGTGTCGGCGGTGCGCCGGCGTCGGCGCAGGCCGCGCGCGTCGATTTCCTTCAGGCCTTCGGCGAGTGTGTCGAGCAGATGCATCAGCGGGCCTCCGCGAGCGTGGCGTCGAAGGTGTCACGCGTGCGCGTGGCGAGCAGCGCGAGTTCTTCGTCTTCGAGGATGTACGGCGGCATCAGATACACGGTGGTGCCGATCGGGCGCAACAACAGCTCGCGTTGCAGCGCGTTTTCGAAGAAGCGGCGCGAGAACGTTTTGGCTTGCTGAGGATCGTCGATCATTGCGTCGAACGCGAAGATCGTGCCGCGCTGACGCAGATTGCGCACCTGCGCGTGCTCGACGAGCGGCGCGAGCGCGGCCGCGAGGGTCGCCGATTTGCGTGCGTTGGCGGCGAGCACGTCGTCGCTCGTGAACAGATCGAGCGTCGCGAGCGCGGCGCGGCACGCGAGCGGATTGCCGGTGTACGAGTGCGAGTGCAGGAAGCCGCGCGCGGTATCGTCGTGATAGAAGGCCGCGAAGATCTCGTCGCGCGACAGCACGATCGACAGCGGCAGATAGCCGCCGCTGATGCCTTTCGACAGACACAGGAAGTCCGGCCACACGCCCGCCTGTTCGCACGCGAAGAACGTGCCGGTGCGGCCGCAGCCGACTGCGATTTCGTCGGCGATCAGATGCACGCCGTACCGGTCGCACAACGCGCGCAATCCGGCGACGTACGACGCGTCGTGCATCGCCATGCCGGCCGCGCATTGCACGAGCGGCTCGACGATCAGTGCGGCGATGCGGTTCGCGCGCGCCTCGAACAGCGCGCGCACATGGTCGAGCGCGCGGCGCGCGACGTCGGCGGCGGTTTCGCCCGCTTGCGCGAGCCGCGCATCGGGCGAGGCGACGACGTGGGCGTGACGAATCAGCGGATCGTACGCGTCCTTGAACAGCGCGACGTCGGTCACGCCGAGCGCGCCGATCGTCTCGCCGTGGTAGCTGTTGGCGATGCAGACGAATTCCTGCTTGTCGGCGTAGCCCCGGTTGCGCCAGCTGTGAAAGCTCATCTTCAGCGCGATCTCGACCGCCGACGCGCCATCCGACGCGAAGAACGCGTGGCCGAGCGTGTTGCCGGTCAACGCGTGCAGACGTTCCGCGAGTTCGACGGCGGGCTCGTGTGTGCAGCCGGCGAGCATCGCGTGTTCGAGCGTATCGAGCTGATCTTTCAGCGCCGCGTTGATGCGCGGGTTCGCATGACCGAACAGATTGACCCACCACGAACTGATCGCGTCGAGATAGCGATGACCGGCGCGATCGTACAGCCACGCGCCTTGACCGCGCGCGACGGGGATCAGCGGCAGACGTTCGTGGTGCTTCATCTGCGTGCACGGATGCCACACCGCGCGCAGGCTGCGGGCGACCCAATCTTCAGGGGCGACCGGGGGGACTGCTGACTTTTCCAAAGAGGTACTCCAGGGTGCTTTTTTGCCACGCACGCAAGCCTCGGCGAGTGCGCGGGGTCGAGATTAGCGGTTTATTTGGTCGCGCGCATCAACCGCGAAATGCTCGTATTTCGCGGTGGCGTGGAGGTTTAGCATCGTTCGATGCAGCTCGTTCGAGTTCGTGAGGGAAGCTCGCCAATCGACGGAGATAGCGACGTCAAAGTAGTGGGCTGTTACTGGCCAGAATTTGGGGTGACGAGGTGTTTTTTGCGGGGGAACTGAGCGCACAAGAAAAAGCCCGCCGATACGGCGGGCTTGCGGCACATCAGAATCAGGCGCGACTCACGCCTCGACTCACGCCTCTATTCGTACTTCACTCCCGGCTCGCAATCGCTTTGCGCCCATTGGCATCGGCATCGCTTGCATCCGCCGTCTGCGAGTTCTGATTGCCCCACACGACCGCGTTATCGACCGCATACAACCGGCACGGATCGGAGCTCTGCTTCTGGCAATTCGTCACCGCCACCGACATCGGGTCGTCGCCGCCCTCGGCCCACGACCACGCGCCCGAATCCGACACCGCGAACGCGCGGCTCGGATACTGATGCAGGAAGTTGCGATAGCCATTGCGGCCCTCGTTGTCGAGGTACGGCACCGAGTCGACCGCGTCGAGCGCGGCGAATCCGGTTGCCTTCGGCGCGGCCGGATCGGCGACGTGATACTGCACGGCAGTCGGCATACCGGCGCGCGCGAGGAACGCTTCGACGGCCGGCCACCATACGTGCACGCCGTCGCGGTCGCCGACCAGCCGATGCGCGTCGTTCTTGTAGTGGCCGAAGTCGACCATCTTCGCGCTGGCGCCGTGTGCGCCGTACGCGGCGTACATGCCCGCGACGAGCCGTGCGTTCCACACCGAATCGTTATCGCCATAGAGCCACAGCGACGGCACCGCAGTCTTCTCGCCGTACGCGCCGAATGCGCGCGTCAGATTGCCTTGCCAGTCTTCGCAGGCGTCCTGGCGCAGGCCGCCCGAGAAATTGATCAGCGCGCGCACGCCGGGCGCAGCTTCCGTGCCGTATGCGATCGTCGCAAGACCGCCATGCGAGGTGCCGGCCACCGCGATGTGCGTCGCGTCGACATAAGGTTGCTTCGACATGTAATTGATCGTCGCTGCGACGTCGCCGGCCTGGCCAAGGCCGTTGCGCTCGACGTCGCAGCCGTCCTGCTCGTACACGCCGTCCGAGTGACCGAAGCCCTGGCGGTTCGGCGCGACGACGACGTAACCGCGGCGCACGAATTCGCGCGCGAACGGCAGCGGGTCGCTGCGTTCCTGCGTGCGCGGGTCGCCCGGAATCTTGCCGTGGTTGAAGACGATCATCGGGAACGGGCCGGGGCCGTCCGGCTTGTAGATCGTGGTTTCAAGCGTGACCGTGCCGGCGGCGTCGACCGGCACGCGGATGATCTTTTCGTTCAGGTGAGCGGTGGGCAGGTAGACGTCGTCGTCCAGCGCGAGGCGCGGCACGCGGGCGCGCGACAGCGGTCCCTGGATGTCGCTCGACGGCGTCGCGTCGTGTGCGGAAAGGGACGAGTAGGCGAGCGGATCGGCATGCGCGATCGTGACAGCACACGTGGCCGCGGCGCAGATCGCCGCACACTTCGTCAGAACCTTGCTCAACACCATTGATGCACCTGCTTTAAAGACGTGTCCTGAACTCCGTGCTGTCCGGTTGCGCAAAACGCTGCTGACATTCAGCTTTCGTTCGCGATTTCGACACAAACAGACTCACTCGCGAGCGTTGCGGGAAGCGCACGCACGCAAATCGAGATCGCACGGGATGAACCCAACGGCCGACGCGACCCCACGCGTCGAGGATGAACGTCACTTGATGCTGTCGGAGTCCGCGCGGCTCGCGTTCGATCAGCGGCCGGTCAGCCTTCCTTTGCATGTTGCGGAGCCGGTATGACCCGCTCTCGCAATGTGACGTCATGAAACTACGGACTCATCCTGGCACGACAATTTTGTTTTGTGCAATCAAGGAGAACCCGTGACGAAAAAATTGCTGCATGTGCGAACGAGGCTTCAAAGCCTTGCCGGGCAAGGGCCGGGAACATGTGGCGGGAAGCGGGGAGTAAAGGTCGTGTCAGTGCTGTGGTGCGAGGCCAACGAAGAAGCCCGCGTGAAAGGAACGAAAAAAGGCCTATGCAAAGGCCTTTATCAAGTTTGTCGAGAGCGAGTGAAAGGCACGAGAAAGCTTCGGCGCGTAATGCAGCGATTACTTAATCGTCGCGAGCTCTTCATTTACTCATTGACGTCGCCATCGACATAACGCCAGCGGCCATCATCGCCGCGCACGAATCGACTCGATTCATGCAACCGATAAGCACGTCCCCCCACTTTGTAGCGGGCGATGAATTCGACGGTCGCGTGATCGGCATCGCTTTCGGCGAAGCCTTTGATCTGCAGTCCGAGCCAACGGGGCGCGTCGGGCGCGGTGGGATCGACGTCGAGATCGGCGGGGCAGGTGCGGGGGTCCCACGTCGCGCGCAGGTAGTCGGTTGCACCGAGCACGTACGCGCTATAGCGCGAGCGCATCAGTTCGAGCGCGCGCGGCGCCGCTTCGCCGCCGTCGATATAGCGGCCGCAGCATTGCGCGAAACGCGGCGCTTTGGTCGCGGTGCCCCCGCGTGCGTCGGGCGCGGCGCCGCCGCACGGACAGTCGACAGGTCTTTGCAGTGACAACAATGGCTTGTTCATTGAAATTTCAGTTGAGCGCGCGAGCGATCAGGATCTTCTGGATGTCGCTCGTGCCTTCGTAGATCTGGCACACGCGCACGTCGCGGTAAATCCGCTCGACCGGGAAGTCGCTCAGATAACCGTAGCCGCCGTGAGTCTGCAAGGCGGCCGAGCAGATGCGCTCGGCCGCTTCGGAGGCGAACAGTTTTGCCATCGCGGCTTCGGTCAGACACGGCTGGCCCGCGTCCTTCAGCGATGCCGCGTGCCAGATCAATTGACGCGCGGCTTCGAGTTGGGTCGCCATGTCGGCAAGGCGAAACTGCACCGCCTGGTGCGAGAACAGCGGCGCGCCGAAGCTCTCGCGTTCTTTTGCGTAAGTCAGCGCCGCCTCGAACGCGGCGCGTGCCATGCCGACGCTTTGCGCGGCGATACCGATGCGCCCGCCTTCGAGACCCGACAACGCGATCCGGTAGCCTTCGCCTTGCGCGCCGATCAGGTTCGCGGCCGGCACGCGGCACGCCTCGAATACGATTTGCGCGGTATCCGACGAATGCTGGCCGAGCTTGTCTTCGACCCGCGCGACCACGTAGCCCGGCGTACCGGTGGGCACGATGAACGCGCTGATGCCGCGCTTGCCAGCGGCCTTGTCGGTGACGGCCATCACGATCGCGACGTCGCCGTTCTTGCCGCTCGTGATGAACTGTTTGACGCCATTCAGCACGTACGCGTCGCCGTCGCGTGTCGCGGTGGTGCGCAGCGCCGACGCATCCGAGCCCGCTTGCGGCTCGGTCAGGCAGAACGCGCCGAGCATCTCGCCGCGCGCGAGCGGCGTGAGCCAGTCGCGCTTCTGCGCGTCGTTGCCATAAGTGAGCAGGATGCTGCACACCGGGCAGTTGTTCACCGAGATCGCGGTCGACGTGCCGCCGTCGCCGGCCGCGATTTCTTCGAGGATCAACGCGAGCGCGAGCGCGTCCATGCCCGCGCCGCCATACGCTTCGGGCACCAGCACGCCATAAGCACCGAGCTCGGCGAGCTGCCGGTGCACGTCGCGCGGAAAGGTGCGCTCGCGGTCCCATTGCGCCGCGTACGGCGTGATCGCTTCGCGCACGAAGGTGCGCAGCGCGTCGCGCACCATCAGGTGATCCTGATCAAGCACCATGAGCGTGTCTCCGGTCCCATGCAACGTAGTTGTCTACCAGTCGAGCTGCGTGCCGTCGTGCTGAAAGAAGCGGCCGTGGAACGCGTCGCGCGATGCCGCCGCCTGCGCCAGCACCTCGCGCATGCCGGCGACGCTGTGCGCGGGATCGAGCGCGGCCTGCGCGCCGCCCATGTCGGTGCGCACCCAGCCGGGATGCAGCGACACGCAGGTCGCGCGCTGCGCGTCGAGCGACGCGAGCTTCAGCACGGCGTTCAGCGCCGCCTTGCTCGCGCGATACAGCCAGCCGGTCGTGCCGCTTGCATCGGCGATGCTGCCCATGCGACTCGAAATCACCGCGAGCACGCCGTCCGTTTCCTCGACGAGCGGCAGCAGGATTGGCAGCAGCTGCATCGGGCCGCGCACGTTCGTGTGCATCACGTGATCGAAGTCCTCGGCGGTGATCGTTTCGATGCCTTCGGTGCGCGGACCGTACACGCCCGACACCAGGATCGCGGCATCGAGCCGTTCACCGTCGAGCTTCCAGCCGAGCGCCGCGATGTCTTCGGGCGCGGTGACGTCGAGCGCGAAGGTTTCGGCGCCGAGTTCGTTGAGCGCATCGAGCGCGGCGCCGTCGCGCGCGGTCGCGAGCACGCGCCAGCCGCTCTTTCTGTACTGCCGGACGAATTCCTGGCCGATGCCACGCGATGCACCGACGATCAACACTGTTTTCATCGTATTCCTCGAAGATTTTGTGGATGCATCAGATCAGTTCGACACCCATCGCGGTCGCCTCGCCGCCGCCGATACACAGCGTCGCGACACCGCGCTTCAGACCACGATTCTTCAGCGCGCCGATCAGCGTGACGAGAATGCGCGCGCCCGAGGCGCCAATCGGATGGCCTAACGCGCACGCGCCGCCGTTCACGTTGACCTTGTTGTGCGGTAAATCGTGCTCTTTCATCGCGGCCATCGTGACGACGGCGAACGCTTCGTTGATCTCGTACAGATCGACGTCGCCGGCGCGCCAGCCGTTCTTCCCGAGCAGCTTGCGGATCGCGCCGACCGGCGCGGTGGTGAACTTCGCGGGCGCCTGCGCGAACGTCGAATGACCGACGACGCGCGCGAGCGGCGCCACGCCGAGCCGTTTCGCGGTCGACTCGCGCATCATCACGAGCGCGGCCGCGCCGTCCGAGATCGACGACGAGTTCGCCGCCGTCACGGTGCCGGTCTTGCTGAACGCGGGCTTCAGCGTGGGGATCTTGTCGAGGTTGGCCTTGAACGGCTGCTCGTCGCGCGCGATCGTGACGTCGCCGTTGCGGGCCGCTACGGTGACCGGCGCGATTTCCCAGTCGAACGAGCCGTCCTCGTTCGCGCGCTTTGCGCGGTTCAGCGACTCGACCGCGAACGCGTCCTGCGCCTCGCGCGTGAAGTCGAACGACGCCGCGCACTCCTCGGCGAACGCGCCCATCAGACGGCCTTTGTCGTAGGCGTCTTCGAGGCCGTCGTAGAACATGTGGTCGAGCACCTGGCCGTGGCCCATGCGCATGCCGCCGCGCGCCTTCGGCAACAGATACGGCGCGTTCGTCATGCTCTCCATGCCGCCCGCGACGATCACGTCGAGCGAGCCGGCGGCCAGCATGTCGTGCGCGAACATCGCCGCGCGCATGCCGGAGCCGCACATCTTGTTGACCGTCGTGCAGCCGGTGGCGAGCGGCAGACCCGCACCGAGCGCTGCCTGGCGCGCGGGCGCCTGGCCGAGACCGGCGGGCAGCACGCAGCCGATCACCGCTTCGTCGATCTGCTCGGGCTTCAGACCCGCTCGTTCTACGGCCGCCTTGATCGCGACCGCGCCGAGTTGCGGCGCGCTCAGCGACGCGAAGTCGCCCTGAAAGCCGGCCATCGGCGTGCGCGCCGCGCTGACGATTACGATTGGATCGGCGTTGATACCACTGTGGTTTGCGTCACTCATGTTCGAGCTCCTTGGTCATAGCTTGGATGGCTACCGCCGCGCGTTGCCTGATGCGAACCCTTGTGGGATTCATCAAGCCACGCGCACATTTGGCTCGTTCGCCTGCGCATCGGTTGCTTCGGCGAACCGCTCCGGATAGCGCACGCAGAAGCGCACGCTCGGGTCGTACGGGAAAAAATCGGGCAGCTCGCCCTTTAGCAGAGAATCCTTGTATCGCTGCCACAGCTCGGGCTCGAAGAAATCCGCGTGATGCCGCATGAACGAGCGCCGCACGCGTGGATCGCCGAGCAGGAACGTGCCGTACGTCTCCGGGAAAATATCGTGGGGGCCTACCGCGTACCACGGCTCGTCCGACATTTCGTCTTCCTCGTTGCGCGGCGCCGGCACCGCACGCACGTTGCAGTCGGTCAGGTATTCGATTTCGTCGTAGTCGTAGAACACGACGCGGCCGTGTCGCGTGACACCGAAGTTCTTGTACAGCAAGTCGCCGGGGAAGATGTTCGCCTGGATCAGCTCCTTCACCGCGTCGCCGTATTCCTTGATGCCGCGCTCGACGTCGTCGTCGTTACCGTTCTGCAGGAACAGATTGAGCGGCACCATGCGTCGCTCTAGGTACAGATGGCGAATCACGAGGTTGTCGCCGTCGTACTCGATCAGCGACGGCACTTCCTTTTCGAGTTCGCGCAACAGCGTTTCGTCGAGCCGCGCGAGCGGCAGCGCGACGCTCGAATATTCGAGCGTGTCGGCCATCCGGCCGAGCCGGTCATGACGTTTGACGAGCAGATACTTCTGCTGGATCTGCGCGCGCGTGGTTTCCTTCGGCGGCGGAAAGTTGTCCTTGATCAGCTTGAACACATAGGGGAACGACGGCAACGTGAATACCAGCATCACGAGCCCCTTGATGCCGGGCGCGACGATGAAGCGGTCGCTCGAATGCTTCAGGTGATGCAGCAGATCACGATAGAACAGATTCTTGCCCTGCTTCTGCAGACCCACCGATGTATAGATTTCCGCCTTCGGCTTGCCCGGCATGATCGTGCGCAGAAACTCGACATACGCGGACGGCACTTCCATGTCGACCAGAAAATACGAGTGCGAGAAGCTGAAGATGATCAGCAACTGCTCGCGCTTGAGCAGCACGGTGTCGAGCGCGAGCACGCCCGGTTTCACGTGACGCAGCGGCACCGCGAACGGCAGCAGCGCCTCGCCGTTGATGATGCGCCCGACGATATACGCGCCCTTGTTGCGATAAAACAGCGACGACAACACGTGAATCTGGAAGTTCGGCGCTTCGTCGAACGTGCCGAACGCTTCGTGAATCGACTGCATCACGCAGGCGACGTCGCGCGTCAGATCCTCGAACGGCGGATCGAGCTGGAAGTTCGTGACGACCCGTTCGAGCGTTGCGGCAAGTCCATCAGTACCGGGGTAATACGCGCGGTAGGTCGGCTTCGCGGCCGGTTCGTCGTTCTCGATGTATTCGGTCGAGATCGCCGGGCGCACGAAAATGAAATCGTTGTTGAAGTACGAGCGATGCAGAATCTTGCAGGAAACCGAATTAAAGAAGGTTTCCGCGCATTCCGGCTGACGGTGCGTGGTCAGGAGGCCGATGTAGTGCAGCTTGATCTGCTGCCACACTTCGCTGTCGATGTTCTCCGCGTCGTACTCGTCTTCGAGCAACTGCACGCATTCCTGCACGCGATCGTCGTACGACGTGATGCGGTCGCGCGCGAGCTTTTGCAGGCCGTGCCAGTCGCCGGCTTCGAACAGCGTCTTCGCGTGGATCGCCGCGTCGCGAAAGATCCGGTAGTGACGGTCGAACCCATCGAGCATCGTCTGCGCGACGTCGAAACCGATTTGCGACGATAACAGCTTGGGGAAGTGATTCATCACGCGCGCTCCGCAAACGCCGGTCAGAGTCAGGCCGCTTCAGGCAGGCTTCGCGTCGTGCCTCGCGCCATCGAGCAGCGCGCGCGCCTGCGCTTCATACTGCGCGAGATCTTCGAGCGTCGCGTCGAGATCTTCTCGCTGACGTTCGAGCACTTCGCGATGACGCGCGACCGTCGCGAGGAACGCGTGCAACTGCGGTACGGTATCGGTCGGCGATTCGTAGACGTCGAGCAGGTCACGGATCTCCGACAGCGTGAAGCCGAGCCGCTTGCCGCGCAAGGTGAGCTTCAGACGCGTGCGGTCGCGGCCCGAATAGACGCGCCGCAAGCCGCTCGAACCCTCGCGGCTCGGCGAGAGTAAACCCTGGTCTTCGTAGAAACGGATCGCGCGTGGCGTGACGTCGAATTCGCGCGCGAGCTCGGTGATCGTGTATTGCGTATTCATCGGGACATCTCGTGGCCGCTTGGTCGGCACAAAACCGGATTGGACGATAGAATCGACGTTTACGTTATCGTCAACCTGAGCGGAAAGCAACCACAACCCGGCCGACCGGCATCGCACACCTCGCCATGCCGGAGGGTCGTCGGAGGAAGACAGTCCCCATGAATGCACTCGAACACCAGCTCGAATACCCCTTCAACGACACGATGCCCGACGCGGGCCGCACGATGGAAGTCGCGCCCGGCGTGCTTTGGCTGCGCATGCCGCTGCCATTCGCGCTCGACCATATCAACCTGTGGCTGCTGCGCGATGAGATCGACGGCCAGCAAGGCTGGACCGTGGTCGATTGCGGCATCACGTCGGACACGATCAAGGCGAATTGGGAGAGCGTGTTCGAATCGGTGCTCGACGGCCTGCCGGTGCTGCGCGTGATCGTCACGCATTGCCATCCGGATCACATCGGCCTGGCGCACTGGGTGTGCGGCGGTGGCGATAAAAAGCGTTGGGACGCGCGACTTTGGATGACACTCGGCGAATACATGCAGGCGCGCGTGATGGCGACCGGCGGTGGCTCGAACGCGGGTGGCGAGGCCGCGGCGCGGCACTTCGCGCGGCACGGTCTGACCGACGCCGAATCGCTCGAAAAACTGCGCAATCGCAATAGCTACTATGCGAGCCTCGTGCCGGCGATTCCGGGGCAATACCGCCGTTTGCGCGAAGCCGAGGACGTGAGGATTGGCGGTAGGACGTGGCGCGTGGTGACGGGCTTCGGCCATTCGCCGGAACACTGTGCGCTGCACTGCGCGCAAACCGGCACGCTGATTTCCGGCGATATGGTGCTGCCGCGCATTTCGACCAACGTGTCGGTGTTCGATATCGAGCCTGAGGGTTCGCCGCTCGAACTGTATCTGGAGTCGCTCGGCCGCTACGAGACGATGCCTGAAGCTACGCTCGTGCTGCCGTCGCATGGCAAGCCGTTTCGCGGCGTGCGCACGCGCATTGAGCAACTGCGCGAGCATCACGACGCGCGGCTCGCCGAAGTGCGCGAAGCATGTGCGGAAAAGCCGCGCAGCGCCGCCGATATCGTGCCGCTGATGTTCAAGCGCCAGCTCGATATCCATCAGATGACATTCGCGATGGGTGAGGCGCTCGCGCATTTGCATCTGCTGTGGCGGGCGGGGGATTTGAAGCGGACGCAGGATGCGGATGGGGTGATTCGGTTTGCGGCGGTGTGATCTCGGCAGTTGGCTGCTGGCATAGAAGCGAGGACGAATAGGTCCGCGCTACGCGGAGGGCACTGAGCGGCGCAGCGATGCCAAGCGTCCTTTCGTGCGAACTACTTTAACGGCAAGTCAGAGGCAGCGTCGCGTAGTTGTTGGGCTCGCCGGTTGTTGAGTTCGGAAACGCAAGCCAAACGGCGCACTTCCTGCGCACTGCCGGCCCCACCACCACTTAGCGAAGCTGCGAATTCGCATTGAGTCTTACGGTACTCGGCGAATTTCCTGTTTGATGCGACGAATTTTGCCTTGGCCTGGTTGACGTACTTGTTGTCTTCATCCCATTTGGAGAGGGTGCCAGCCATCTTCTGCTCGGCTCGGCTGAGGGCCTTCTGACTGGCCTCTGCTTTTTCTGCCAGACAGTCCCGCATTCCCGCTTGCGAGAACGCGCTGCATTCTTCGCGCAGAGCCCGTTCGCTTGCAACGGGAGCAGTTGAGGCCACAAGGACCATTGTTGGCAGGTAGGCGGTCAAACCGAAACAGATCAGCTTCATTGTGCGCATAGGGCTACCTTTCCTTTGCGCACCATTGACAAAGCGTAATCAAGCTTCCTGGCGTAGTTGGGGTCGCCCCCTCCGTTGTAACGCTCCGCTATCACTGGCGCGGACATGGGACGCCAGCCTGTAACAGCGTTTTGAACTGAACCTTTCCGGTACTTCAACACTTGTCCGGGGCGCAAAACAGTGGCAGTGGGATTCAGCTTTTTTAACGTGTCGATCGTGGTGCCCTGAGCCCTCGCCATCTTGTCGAGGCTATCTCCTGGCCTCACGGCGATTTCGTAAACCTCAGGATCAGCACCAAGTACGCTTCTGTACTTAAAATGTGCCATGCGCATTAGCAAATAACCAATACCAGCACGAATGTTATACGCCGGTATCGTTCTGACAGAGGCCATTGTCAGCCGTCCTATCCAGGCTGACGGCACAATCAAATCACCGCCTTCTTTGCGTGAAAGCAGCGATGCTAATCCAGGATCGCCTGCAACCCCGATTTGCATCGGCTTGGCGTTCCACTGAGGATCGTGGGCACCTGTTTCGACCCACAACATCGCCTTGATAAGCTGCCAGTCCAAGGGAATGTACCCGGAATTGCCGCGAAGATGGCGGTTGTACTCATGGACTGCCATCTGGATCTCGCAGTCCCAGGAATTCCATTAGGCATCGCTTACAGCCTTGCTAACGCCATCCTGCCACCGTTCAAATCCTGTCCTCGTTGGAGCTTGCATTGCCATAACCATTCCTTCTGCCAAAGTGTGGGCGGCTACTTTGCAAGCAATTATCAGCTTCTTGCCTGAGGAAAATTGCATTAGGAATCGGTCTGGCGGGCGAAGGCCCGAGATCACGTCGAAAAAAGGTTACGCAGTGTCAGATGCAACCAGCCAATTCGCGCGTTGAATAAAAAAAGCCCGGTTCAAAAACCGGGCTTTCTTGCAGGGCCGCCTGCGCTAACCGCAGCGCAAAATCACTGCACCACCACCGCCCCAAAATTCTGCCGACCAAACGGACTCACGTGATACCCGCTCACGTTCGTGCGCGTGATCGCGGCAGCGGTCGGATAGCCGAGCGGAATCCACAGCGCTTCGTCGTGGATGATCTGCTGCGCGGCTTCATACGCTTTCGTGCGCTTGGCGATATCGGACGTCGCTCTGCCCTCGGCGATCAGCTTGTCGAGGTCCTGATCGCAGAAGCGCGCGAAGTTGATGCCCGACTTCACCGCGTTGCAACTGAAGAGCGGCGACAGATAATTGTCCGGATCGCCGTTGTCGCCGGCCCAGCCCATGAACAGCGTGTCATGCTGACCCTGCTTCGCCTCCTTGATCAGCTCGCCCCATTCGATCACCTTGACTTCCGCCTTCACGCCGATCTTCGCGAAGTCGGCCTGCAGGAGTTCGGCACCGGCCTTCGGATTGGGATTGAGCACGCTGCCATTCGGACGCACCCAGATCGTCGTTTCAAAACCGTTCGGATAGCCCGCGTCGGCGAGCAGCTTCTTCGCCTTCGCCGGGTCGTACGGCCAGCCCTTGATCGAGTGGTTGTAGCTCCACGTATTCGGCGGAAACGGGTTGACGGCCGGCGTCGCGGTGTTGTCGAACACGGTCTTCAGATATGTCGTGCGGTCGAACGCCATGTTCAGCGCGGCGCGCACCTTCTGGTTTTCAAGTGGCTTCTGCTGCGTGTTCAGCGCGACGAAGGCTGTCATGAACGCGGGCGTCTGCACGATCGCGAGCGACTTGTCGTTCTTCGCGTCGGCGAGATCCTGCGGCTTCGGCGACAGCGCGATCTGGCATTCGCCAGCCTTCACCTTCTGCGCGCGCACGGTCGCGTCCGGCGTGATCGCGTAGATCAGGCGCTCGATCTTCGGCTTCGGTCCCCAGTAGGTCGGGTTCGCGTCATAACGGATCACCGCGTCTTTCGTATAGCTTTTCAGCACGAACGGGCCGGTGCCGATCGGCTTCGCATTCAGATCGACCTGCTGGCCGGCCTTCAGCAACTGATCCGCGTACTCGGCCGAATAGATCGACGCGAAGCCCATCGTCAGGATCGACAGGAACGTCGCGTTCGGCTCGTTCAGCTCGAACTTGACCGTGTTGTCGTCGACCTTGGTAATCGACTTGATCAGCTTCGGCAGCCCCATCGATTGCGCATGCGGGAAGCCGCTCGCGCCCGCCACCTTGTGCCACGGATTGCTGTCGTTGAGCATGCGGTCGAACGTGAAGATCACGTCGTCGGCATTGAGCGCGCGGGTGGGCTTGAAGTAGTCGGTGGTTTGGAACTGCACGTTGGGGCGCAGGTGAAACGTGTACGTCAGGCCGTCGGGGCTCACTTCCCACTTGTCGGCGAGCGCGGGCACGACCTTCTTCGCGGCTTCGTCGAACGACACCAGCGAGTTGAAGATCACGTCGGCCGATGCATTCGTCGTGACGAGCGAATTGAACTGCACGACGTCGAAGCCGTCGGGGCTCGATTCGGTACAGACGGTCAACGGTTTGGCGAGCACGAGCGCGGGCGCAGTGAGCAGGATGGCGGCTGCGAGCAGTTTGAAGCGCATAGGATCTCCGGTAACGAGCGCAGTCAGGCAGTGCGTCTGGTTGTGTTTATGGCGGCGATGCGTGAGCGGGCAGGTCAGCGGTCCCGGCGCGCGCGTCGCCACGATTGTGATACGTTCCCGGCGCCGTCGTACAGGTCGGGCGATCCCGGCCTGAGGCCTGGGCGCCAGGCCTTCGAGGCCTGGCCGGCGGCGCGCCTTCGCGAAAGCTTATCGAAGGGCCATTTTGGCGACAACAATTTAATCGACATATCCATATGGGGGCGGCGCGGCCATGCTGCCGCCTCAGGCTGCGGCGGCCTGACGCAGCAGGTAGCCGATGCCACTTATTGCGCGCACGCCGTACCACGACGTCATTTCCCCATCGATCAGATCGATGCGCTTGCCGGTGAGACGCGGATCGCGCGCGAGCGCATCGCGATGCGCGGCCGTGAAGCGGTACGGCTCGCTCGACAGCAGCACGCGCTCGACCTGCGCGAGCCACGGCGCGTCATCGAAGTCGAGCGTGGGGTAACGCGCGGCGCCCGCGCTGCCGCCGCGCACGTCGGGCAGCGTATGCCAGTTCACGAGGCGCAGCATCGCGGCGATATAGGTGTCGCGTGCGACGCTCATCCACGGTTCGCGCCAGATCAGGTACAGCACGCTCTGCGCGGCGAAGGCGTGAGCGCCGGCTTCGCGCAGACGCGCTTCGAGCGAGTTGCTCAAGCGCCGCGCTTCTTCTTCACGCCCGAAGATCGCGCCGAGCAGCGCGAACAGCGCGAGGTTGTCGTGCGGCGTCTGCGGATGGGTGACGACGATGTGCGGCACGAACGCGCGCAGTTGCTCGACGGTGTCGCGTTCGTTCTCGTCGAGATTGACGATCAGATGGGTGGGGCGCAGCGCGCGGATCGCGTCCAGTTTGACGGCCTTCGTGCCGCCGACCTTCGGCACCGCCCGGACCTTGTCGCGCGGATGCACGCAAAAGCCGGTGCGCCCGACGATCTGCCGTTCGAGGCCGAGCGCGAAAAGCGTTTCGGTGAGGCTCGGCACCAGCGACACGATGCGCGCGTCGGTGCCCGCGGATTCGTGCGCGACGCCGGCTGCATCGACCGCACGGGACTGCATGGCTTACTCGGTGGCGGCGCGCGGCTTGCGCGGCGCGCGTTCGAACACGCGGTCGTAGAGCCAGCGCGGCAGCACATGCAGCAGCATCGCGGCCACGCGCATCTGCCACGGAAACACCCCGAACGACGTCTGCCGTTCGACCGCTCGCGCGACCTTCGCCGCGAAAAGGTCGGAGTCCATCAGGAACGGCATGTTGTACGGATTGTGCTCGGTCATCGGCGTGCGGATATAGCCGGGCGCGATCGTGACGACCCCGACGCCGAACGGCCGCATCTCGACGCGCAACGCCTCGAGATACTTCAGGGCCGCCGATTTCGATGCGCTGTACGCGCCCGAACCGGGCAAGCCGCGCACGCCCGCGACGCTCGCAATGCCGACCAGCGTGCCGCGCTTCGATGCGGCCATCGCGGCGGCAAATGGCTCGAACGTCGCGACCATGCCGAAGTAATTGATGTCCATCACCTCGCGGAACGTGCGCAGATCGCCGTGACCCGTCAGCGCGCCGCGGCTGATGCCGGCGTTGGCGATCACGACGTCCGGCAGGCCGTGCGCGGCGATGAAGCGCGCGGCCGCATCGGCGAGCGCTTCCGCGTCGCGCACGTCGACTGCATAGATCGAGACGGTGTTCTGGGGATGGGACCGCTGGAACGCGGCGAGCGCGTCGCCGCGGCGGGCGACGAGGCCGAGAATCGCGCCGCGCCGTGCGTATTCGCCGGCGAGCGCGAGGCCGATGCCGCTCGAAGCGCCGGTAATGAAAACCTTCAGCGAAGAGCTCATACCGGCGCCTCGTGATTACATCTTCTTGGCGCGGACTTGCGAGACGAGGTAGTCGAGCACCTGGATCGTGCCCGGCAGGGTGCCGGTCGCGGCCGGGCCGGTTTCATACTTGCCCTGCACGGCGAGCGTCGGCACGCCGTCGATCTTGTAGTCGTCGAGCAGCTTCTTGTCCTTCTGCAGCGCGCTTTGCGTCGAGAACGAGTTGTACGCTTCCATGTACTTCTTCGGATCGACGCCGAGCGTCGCGAGGTATTTGCTCTGGTCTTCCGGCGTCAGCAGATAGTTCTTGTTGACATGGATTTCGTTGAACACCTTCGGCGTCAGTTCGTTCGCGACGCCGAGCGCGTCGAGCGCGTGGTACATCTTCGAGTGCGGGATGAAGTCGTCGCGGAAGGCGACCGGCACGCGGCGGAACACGACGTCCGGGCCCTGCTTCTTGACCCAGGCTTCGAGGAACGGGTCGAATTCATTGCAATGCGGGCAGCCGTACCAGAAGAATTCGATGACTTCGATCTTGCCGGCCGGCACGTCGGTCGGTTGCGGCGAGGCCAGCACGGTGTAGTCCTTGCCGGCAACCGGCGCGGTCGGCGACGCATGCGCGCTGGCCGCGATCAGGCCTAGCGAGAGAAACAGGATACTCAGCAGCTTTTTCATGTTGTGTAGACCCAGATAAGGCGGTAGCGCGGCGACGCCATGCGAAGGGCCCGTCGCCGCTGGTCGGATTCGGTGTGGCCGCCCGCCACAATACAGGTCGAAGCGGCCATCGTGCTTGTGACTCGCGCGCCGCGCCGATAGTTCGACGCGCCGTGCGAGCCGGCATTACCGTTTATTTATTGTTTGGTGAAGCGGATCACCGCGGTATCGACACCGGCGTCCGACAGACGCTGACGACTCGAATTCATGTCCTCGAACTTCGAGAACGGCCCGATGCGCACGCGGTAGTACGTGACGCCGCCGGCATCGCGCTGCGTGACCTTCGATTCGAACCCCTGGAACCCGAGGCGCGCGCGCTGCTGTTCGGCATCGGCGGCGGTCTTGTACGCGCCGACCTGCAGGAAATAGCCGGTGTTCGCCTCGCCCGGCGCCGGAGCGGCGGGCGAGCCCGGCTTGGCGTTGGCGAGCGTGGTCGCGCTCTTAGGCGCGGAGCCTGCCGCCGTGGCGGCCGGCGCGCTCGAGGTCTGCGGCTTCTTCGCCGGCGCCGGCGCGACGATGCCGCCGGTGCCGCCGGTGCCGTTCTCTTGCGCGGGATTCGGCGCGACCGCAGTGCCGTTGTTATTCGCGTTGCCGCCCGACGGCGGCACTTCGACGATCTGCGGTTCTTCGAGCATGCCCGACTGGGTCTGGGCGTTGGTCTGGCCCGGCGCGGTGTTCGGCGGAGCCGGTTGCGCGGCCTGCGGCACCGGCTGGCCCGGCGTCTTGCCTTGCAGCGGACGGTTCGGATCGTATTGCGGCTGGCTCGCACCGTTGTCGGTCGCCGCTGGCGGCGCGACCTTCGACACGAACGGCGTAGGTGCACGGGTGATATACAGCGCCACCACTACCGCGATCGCCAGGCCGACGATCAGGCCCAGCACGATGCCGAGAAAAGTGCCCCCGGTTTGCTTCGATTGCTTTGTTGTGCGGCGTGGTTTTGCCATCGTACGAATCACCTGCAAAAAGAATCCAGGAACGGCCGCCGATTATAACGACGGCCGCGCGCATATTACGCTGGAGGAGTTACATCTTGACGGGAGCGGAGACGCCGATCGTCGCGAGACCGTTGGCCAGCACCTGGCGCGTGGCCGCGAGCAGCGCGACGCGAGCGTTGCGTTCGGCCGCATCGTCGACCAGCACGCGCTCGGCACGGTCATTGTAGAACGAGTGAAATTCGCCGGCGAGTTCGCGCAAGTAGAAGGCGACCGCGTGCGGCGCGAGTTCGTCGGCGGCGTGCTGCAGCATGTCCGGGAATTCGGCGAGCTTGTTGAGCAGCGCCATCGAGCGCTCGCTCGTGAGCGGCGCGAAATCCACGCTTGCGAGCGCGTTCTCGTCGAGGCCGTAGCGCGCGTTGCACTCGGCGATCACCGAGCAGATGCGCGCGTGCGCATACTGCACGTAGTGCACCGGATTCTCGTCGTTCTGCTTCAGCGCGAGGTCGATGTCGAACACGAACTCGGTGTCCGCCTTGCGCGAGATCAGGAAAAAGCGCACCGCGTCGCGGCCGCGGCGAATGGTTTCCTCGTCGATCAGATCGACGGCCGCTTCCGAGCCCGGCGTCGCGCCGCCCGACCATTCGATCAGGTCGCGCACCGTCACGTAGCTGCCCGCGCGCTTCGAGATCTTCACCTCTTCGCCGTTGCGCATGACCGTGACCATCTTGTGCAGGATGTAGTCGGGGTAGCCCTTCGGAATGCCGATGCCAAGACCCTGCAGACCTGCGCGCACACGCGCGATCGTGCCGTGGTGATCCGAGCCCTGCACGTTGATGACCTTGGTGAAGCCGCGCTCCCACTTCGCGACGTGATAGGCGACGTCCGGCACGAAGTACGTGTAGGTGCCGTCGGTCTTGCGCATCACGCGGTCTTTGTCGTCGCCGTCGTCGGTGGTGCGCAGCCACAGCGCACCTTCCTGCTCGTAGGTCTTGCCCGCGGCGATCAGCGCGTCGACCGTTTTCTCGACGCGGCCTTCCGTGTATAGCGATGATTCCAGGTAGTACTGGTCGAACTTCACGCCGAACGCCTGCAGGTCCATGTCCTGCTCGCGACGCAGATACGTGACGGCGAAGCGGCGGATCGCCTCGAGGTCCTCAACGTCGCGCGCGCCGGTGACGGGCTCGCCGTCGCTCGCCTCGACCGTGATGCCGTTCAGATAGTCTTTCGCGATGTCGGCGATGTACTCGCCGTTATAGGCCGACGCGGGCCAGCCTTCGTCGCCGGGGGCGAGGCCGCGTGCGCGTGCCTGGGTCGACAGGGCGAGCGTGTGGATCTGCACGCCGGCGTCGTTGTAGTAGAACTCGCGGTGCACGTCCCAGCCCTGCGACGCGAGCACGTTCGCGAGCGCATCGCCGAGCGCGGCCTGGCGGCCGTGGCCGACGTGCAGCGGGCCGGTGGGGTTGGCCGACACGAACTCGATCAGCACGTGCTTGCCGGCGTCGCGCCGTGAGCGGCCGTACGCGTCCTTCTCGGCGAACACGGCGGCGATCACGCCTTGCTTGGCGGCGGCCGTGAGCCGCAGGTTGATGAAGCCGGGGCCCGCCACTTCGGCGGTGTCGATCAGGCCTTTGGCCTGCGGATTGACGAGCAGCGCATCGACGATCTGTTGCGCGAGCTGGCGCGGATTGGCGCGCAGCGGCTTGGCGAGCTGCATCGCGACGTTGCACGCGACGTCGCCGTGCGCGGCGACTTTCGGGCGCTCCAGCGCGATGGCGGGCGAGACGAAGGCGGCTTCCGTCGCGCCTTGGGTGGCAGTCGCGACCTGCTTCACCGTCTCGGCGAGCAGTGTTTCGAGTGTGTGTTTGTGTGCGGGCAGCATGCTTGTTGCGAGTCCAGTGAGGCAATCCGGTAAGGCGGAAGAGGCGCCGGCCGAGGCCGGTGTCGCAAGCGTTGAACGCGGCAGCGCTTTGCGGCGCCGCCGGCAGAGTGTCCCCCAGGCGATGCGACGAGACGCAAGCAGCGCAACGCGGTGGACTCCGCTCGGCGGCCCGCCGGCACGCAGGCTCGCGCGGCATGCGGATCGCGGCCGATGGTTCGACGCCCCCGCTTGGCCCACGTGTGCGATGCTCGTCGAGCCTTGCCATACGTGGCGCTGGGCGGCGCGCTTTTCCGTTCAGACGGAT
The DNA here is from genome assembly GCF_902833905.1 of Paraburkholderia tuberum STM678. Lineage (GTDB taxonomy): Bacteria > Pseudomonadota > Gammaproteobacteria > Burkholderiales > Burkholderiaceae > Paraburkholderia > Paraburkholderia tuberum. Next base: position 141,923 of record NZ_CADFGP010000003.1, read on the forward strand.
TTTAGCAGGTGCTAATATGTTCAATGAGTTGCCCACGAGGGGCTGGGGCCGCCGCGCCTTGCCGGCGCCACGTCAGGCGCGCGCTGTTGCTGCCCTTGGGACGCTCATGCGTTAACCCGACATAACGAAAAAGGGAACAGTCATGCTGATTACTTTCAAGTGCCACGCCTACCCGGACGTGATGATGCTGGAGAATCTGGCGCAGTATCTGGTCGGCATTGTCGGCAAACGCCTTGGGCAGCGGGGCGTCATTACTCACGACGAACTGGGCCCGGCCATCGAGAAGCTCGAAGCGGCGATCACCTCCGACAAGCAGGAGCGCGCCGAGCACGAGGGCCATTTCCACGAGGGCGAAGACGGCCGCGATCGTCACGAGATTCCGCCCGGTCTCGCGCAGCGCGCGTATCCGTTCCTCGACATGCTGCGCGCGGCGCAGAAGGAAAACGCGGATATCGTCTGGGGGCTTTGATTTCTGCTGGGTCCCGAGCGCCGCGGCCCGGTCTCGGAAGGCCTTCATAAGCGCTTTTGGGGCGCACTCAAAGAAAGGAGCCCGCTTGACGCGGGCTCTTTGTCATTCAGAGGGCTTGTCCGCCTCGCCGCTCACTGGCTCGCGGGGGCCGCCGACGCTGCCGCGCCTTTCTTCATCTTTTGCTTCTTCGCCTTTTTGACATGCGCCTCGGTGGGGGGCGAGTAGGAGCTGACCGCGCTCGATCCGCCCGGCGCGGCGGGTTGTGCGAGCGCCACGGAAGCGCCCGCGGCCAGCGAAACAGCGGTCAATAACAGTGTCAGCTTCTTCATACGATTTTTCTCCGTTGACGGTTGCAATTTCGGTGAGCCGGCGCGTTGTGCTCGCGCCTGACGGGATGAAAGCCGACTCAGTCTACAAAGCCGAAATTGCCGTGGCGCCAAATATTCTGTCTTTCGGACTCGATATAGTCGCGCACGCGCGGCTCGGGCCGCACGGCCCGGCCATGTATCGCTTCACGCTCAAAGCAACGGCGCCAACGCGCGCTCGGCGTCCGCTTTCGTGAGCGACATCCGCTGCGCGTAGTCGTCGAGCTGGTCCGCGCCGATCTTGCCGACCGAGAAATAGGTGCTGTCCGGATGCGCGAGGTAGAAGCCCGACACGCTCGCCGCCGGCAGCATCGCCAGCGATTCGGTCACGCTCATGTTGATTTCGTTCGCCTGCAGCACGTCGAACATGTCGCGCTTGACGAGGTGGTCGGGGCAGGCCGGATAGCCTGGCGCCGGGCGGATGCCGCGGTATTTTTCGGCGATCAGCTCCTCGCTGGAGAGGTTTTCGCTGTTCGCGTAGCCCCACAGGTCGCGCCGCACGCGCGCGTGCAACGCTTCGGCGAATGCTTCGGCGAGCCGGTCCGCGAGCGCCTTCAGCATGATCGCGCTGTAGTCGTCGAGATCCTTCTCGAACTGCCTCTCCTTCACGTCGACGCCAAGACCCGCCGTCACCGCGAACATGCCGATGTAGTCGGCGACGCCCGAGTCCTTCGGCGCGATGAAGTCGGCCAGCGAGCGGTTCGGCCGCATCACCCCGTCGACCACCGGCCGCACGCTCTGTTGACGCAGATTGCGCCACGTCAGCGCGACTTCGGTGCGCGATTCGTTCGTGTAGATTTCGATGTCGTCGTCATTCACCGTGTTGGCCGGCAACAGCGTGATCACGCCGTTGGCCTGCAGCCAGCGGCCCTGAATCAGGCGCGCGAGCATCGACTTGCCGTCGGAGAACACGCGCCGCGCCGATTCGCCGACGATCTCGTCATTGAGAATCGCCGGATAGGGGCCGGCGAGATCCCACGTCTGGAAGAACGGACCCCAGTCGATATAGTTCGCGAGCTCGTTCAGATCGAAGTTCTTGAACACGCGCCGGCCGATGAACTTCGGCTTGACCGGCTGATAGCCTGCCCAGTCGATCTTCGTCTTATTGGCGCGCGCTTGCGCGAGCGTGACCATCGGCTGTGCTTTTTTGTTCGCATGCTGATCGCGGATGCGGTTGTAGTCGGCGTTCAGTTCGTCGATGTACTTCGCGGCGCCCTCGTCGGACAGCAGGCTCGAGGCGACCGATACCGAGCGCGACGCGTCCGGGACGTAGACCACCGGCCCGTCGTAGTGCGGAGAGATCTTCACCGCCGTGTGCACACGCGAGGTCGTCGCGCCGCCGATCAGGAGCGGAATCTTCTTGACGCGGAAGTAGTCGTCGCGCTGCATTTCCGATGCGACGTAGGCCATTTCTTCGAGACTCGGCGTAATCAGGCCCGACAGCCCGATGATGTCCGCGCCCTCGACCTTCGCCTTCGCGAGGATCTCGCTGCACGGGACCATCACGCCCATGTTGACCACTTCGAAGTTGTTGCACTGGAGCACGACCGACACGATGTTCTTGCCGATGTCGTGCACGTCGCCCTTCACGGTCGCGATGACGATCTTGCCCTTGGCGCGCACGTCGCCGCCGGCCGCCGCGAGCCGGCGCTTTTCTTCCTCGATGAACGGGATCAGATGCGCGACCGCCTGCTTCATTACGCGCGCCGACTTCACGACCTGCGGCAGGAACATCTTGCCCTGGCCGAACAGGTCGCCGACGATGTTCATGCCGTCCATCAGCGGACCTTCGATCACGTTGATCGGGCGGCCGCCTGCAGCGGCGATCTTCGCGCGCACTTCCTCGGTGTCTTCGACGATGAACGTGGTGATGCCGCTCACGAGCGCATGCGCGAGACGCTTCTCGACCGGCTGCTTGCGCCACTCGAGGTTCTCTTCCTTCTTCGCGGCGCCGCTTTTGAACTTGTCGGCGATTTCGAGCAGGCGGTCGGTACCGTCTTGACGGCGATTCAGCACGACGTCTTCGACGAGCTCGCGCAGTTCGGGATCGAGTTCGGCATACACGCCGAGCTGGCCCGCGTTGACGATGCCCATGTCCATCCCCGCCTGGATCGCGTGATAGAGGAACACAGTGTGAATCGCCTCGCGCACCGGATCATTCCCGCGGAACGAGAACGACACGTTCGACACGCCGCCGCTCACCTTCGCGTACGGCAGGTTCTGCTTGATCCAGCGGGTCGCCTCGATGAAGTCGACCGCATAGTTGTTGTGTTCCTCGATGCCGGTCGCGATCGCAAAGATGTTCGGATCGAAGATGATGTCCTCGGGCGGAAAGCCGACTTCGTTGACGAGCACGTCGTACGAGCGCTTGCAAATCCCGGTCTTGCGCTGGAACGTATCGGCCTGGCCCTGTTCGTCGAACGCCATCACGACCGCAGCCGCGCCATAGCGGCGAATCAGCTTCGCATGATGAACGAACGCTTCCTTGCCTTCCTTCAGCGAGATCGAGTTGACGATCGCCTTGCCCTGCACGCACTTGAGACCCGCCTCGATCACGTCCCATTTCGACGAGTCGATCATGATCGGCACGCGCGCGATGTCCGGCTCCGACGCGATCAGATTCATGAAGCGGACCATTGCCGCTTTCGAATCGAGCATCGCCTCGTCCATGTTGATGTCGATTACCTGCGCGCCGTTCTCGACCTGATGGCGCGCGACGGCCAATGCTTCGTCGAACTGATTGTTCAGGATCATTCGCGCGAACGCTTTCGAGCCGGTCACATTGGTGCGTTCGCCAACGTTGATGAAGAGCGTCCCGGACGTGACGTTGAACGGCTCGAGGCCGGCAAGGCGCATGGTGTGATCGGTCATGGCGTGTGTGCGAGTCGGGTGCGTGCGTTAAGGGACGTGCAGGACGTGCAGGACGTCGGGGCGAAGTGTTTCAGGCGGGCTCAGGCCGCGTCGCGATACTGGCTCGGCCACTTGCGCGGCTTCAGCTCGGCGAGCGCCTTCGCGATCGCCGCGATGTGCTCGGGCGTCGTGCCGCAGCAGCCGCCCGCGATGTTCACGAGCCCCGCTTCGGCGAATTCCTTCAGCAGGCCAGAGGTATCCGCGGGCAATTCGTCGAAGCCGGTGTCGCTCATCGGGTTCGGCAGGCCGGCGTTCGGATAGCACGACACGTAGGTGTCGCACAGCTTCGCGAGCTCGGCGATGTACGGACGCATCAGCGCCGCGCCGAGCGCGCAGTTCAGGCCGAACGTGAGCGGCTTCGCGTGACGCAACGAGTTCCAGAAGGCCTCGACGGTCTGGCCCGACAGAATGCGGCCCGACGCATCGGTGACGGTGCCCGAGATCATGATCGGCAGACGCTCGCCGGTGTTTTCGAACAGCTCGTCGAGCGCGAACAGTGCGGCCTTCGCATTCAGCGTGTCGAAGATCGTTTCGACGAGGAACAGGTCCGCGCCGCCGTCGAGCAGCGCTTTCGCCTGCTCGTAGTACGCGGCGCGCAGTTCGTCGAAGGTCACGTTGCGCGCGCCCGGATCGTTGACGTCCGGCGAAATGCTGGCGGTTTTCGGCGTCGGGCCGATCGCGCCGGCGACGAAGCGCGGCTTGTCCGGCGTTGCGTATTTGTCGCACGCGGCGCGCGCGAGCTTCGCCGATTCGATGTTCATCTCGACGGCGAGCGATTCCATGCCGTAGTCGGCCTGCGCGACCGTGGTCGCGCCGAACGTGTTGGTCTCGATGATGTCCGCGCCCGCCGCGAGATACTGCTCGTGAATCTCGGCGATGATCTGCGGCTGGGTAATCGACAGCAGTTCGTTGTTGCCCTTGATGTCGCGCGCGTAGTCCTTGAAGCGCTCGCCGCGATAGCTGGCTTCGTCGAGCTTGTAGCGCTGGATCATCGTGCCCATCGCGCCGTCCAGAATCAGGATGCGCGAGTTCAGCAGCGCGGGCAGCGCTGCGCCGCGGGTGTAGGCGGGCTCCGAACGGACTGGCGTGATGGATTGAGCAGGCTGGGTCATGGCGGACGAGGGCTTGCGCCGGCGTTGGCGGAAAGCCTGTCATTGTAGCCGCAGCCGGGCGGATGCGCCCGGCGCGGAGGAGAGTGCGAGGCGCGGCCGGCAAAATCGACCGATACGAACGCGCCGCGCCGGGAATTCAGAAACGCGCTAACCAACGAGGCAATAAAAAACGGCCCGGCAAGCCAAAGCCTGCCGGGCCGTTTCGCTGCCGCCGACCGCTTGATGGAACCCGCCGGCAAAGCCGCGCGGTGCGGTCGATCGATGTCGCCAGAGCGCCAGCTGAACCCCTCCGGTCAATGCAGAACCACCGGTTGATGCATCAGACTGTCGAATTGACCGAGGAATTCATCAACCTCGTCGAGCGTCGGCTCGCCTTCGATCAGCTTTTGCACATGCTCGCGAAAACGCGCCGCCAATGCCCCGTCGATGTAGATTTCGCGCTGCATGTTCTTGTCGACAATCTCGTAGCCGCCCGACTTCATGGCAAGCAGACCTTCCTGCGGAGGAAACTCGACGACACAGTAGTTAGGGCTGTTATAGATCATTTGCATGGCGACACTCCTTATTTCCGTTGGGCTCCTGCCCTTTTCTGGACCGTAGGTGGAGCATGTGGGATGGAATTCAAGGGGTGGGTCCGGACGACGCAAGTAAAAACTCCGGACCTGACGGTTAGACTCGCCGCTCCAGAAACGATTCAAGCAAGGCGGCGAAACGCTGTGATTGCTCGATTGGCGCGAGATGCGCGGCGTCCAGCAACTCGAAGCGGGCGCCCTCGATCGCCTCCGCTATTGCCTGCGTAGCAGCAGGGGGCGTGCCAGTGTCGTGACGTCCGGCCACCGTCAGCGTCGGCGAGCGGATTGCGCCGTGCTGGCCGCGAAGGTCGAAATCGCGCAGTGCCTCGCAGGCCATCGCAAAACCTTCCGGCGAGGTGCGCGCAAATGTCTCACGGATCGGCTCGACCGCTTCGGGATGGCCGGCCTGAAAGTCGGGCGTGAGCCAACGCGCGATCGTCGACGGTAACAGCGCCTCCATGCCGTCGCTGCGCGCGGTGTGGGCGCGCTGATTCCACAACTCACGGTTCTCGGGCGGAGTGCCGCCGGTGCTGTCGGCAATCGTCAGCGTGTCGATGCGCGATGGATGGTCGAGCGCGAACTGCTGCGCAATCATGCCGCCGAGCGACAGGCCGACCAGGTGCGTCGTCCGCGCGCCGAGGGCATCGAGCAGTTTGGCGAGATCGTCGGCCAGATCGCGCATGGCGAACGGCTCGCGCGCAGCCGCGCTGTGGCCGTGGCCGCGCACGTCGTAGCGCAGCACCGTGTAATCGTCGCGGAAATAGCCTGCCATCTGATCCCAGATGGAAAGATCGCCGCCCAACTGATGGATGAACGTGAGCCACGGGCCGCCGCCTTCGTTGCTCAGCACGTAGCGTGTGTCGATACCGTTGATGTTCACTTGCATGCGGACTCCTTTGAAGGAAACGCAGTGAAAAAGCGCGGTGGGTCGCCTCGTTCGCGCGAACGGGGCTCCATTGACTTGCGAGTCAGCGTTGCAAAGGAAGTTTCGCCGATCTCGTGCGGATCTGCTCGTGACACTGTGTCACGAAAAGTGTCACGGTTTGATGATGGTCGGAGCGGTCGAATCGACCGGTGCAGCTGGGGCGGCCTCGGGTGTTACTGCCGATGCGTCGGCCGGCGCCGGCGTTGCAGGGCCCGTGGCAGCGGGGGCTGCGGGTGCAGCAGGCGTGGCCGGCGCGCCACCATTGCCGCGGTCATCCGGCGACGTGCCATCGACATTCAGCTTGCCGCGCCACACCAGTTCGAACTGGGTACCGTTCGGCTCCGTCTGCAGTATGCGCGCCGGCAGCCAGCCAAGGGACGGGGCGAGCCACACATCGACGCGGCGCTGGTCGCCATCGTGGCGCGGCAGACGTTTGAAGTGACGCGTCTGCAGATAGCCTTGCGCGGCGCGGATCGTTTCGTCGCCGATCGTCTCGATCGGCCAGTTCTCCCCGCTATCGGTATCGACGACGAAAAACTGTCGCGTCACGCCAGGCTTATAGGCATCAGGATCGCCGCGCACGAGGCTCGCGAGCTGCATCACGACACTGAAGCGATCCTGCGCGCCGTCGGGCAACGGCAACGAGGCGGGCGTGCGCGTAAAGCCAACCTTCTTGTCGTTGCGATTGAAGATCGCGATGTCTTCGGCGCGACGGCCACGCTTTTCGCTGTACTGCGCCGGCGCGAGGCCAAAGGCATCGATGCCGCCGTGGCTCGAAAACACGAACGGACCGACGAACGGCAGCGGCACTGATACGACCATTTCGTAGCCCTGCCCGTCGCTCGCCCAATGGATCGTGCCGGGCGCGTTGCGCACGCCGTTGTAGAACGTGTCGTAGTCGAGTTCGGCCGACGGCGGTACCGAAAACTTCACTCCCTGCGACGCTTGCGGCGCGCTGGCCGCGGCAGGGGCGCTCGCGACGGCGCCACTGGCATTCGCATGGGCCGATGCATTCGCGTTCGCGGTGGCGGGTGGCGCGCTAGCCGCCACTTCCGATGCCGGCGTGGCCGCGGGCTCGTTCGGTTTGGCCGGTTGCAACGCGGTCATCACATGCTGCTCGCGCGGCGGCCTCGCCGCGGGCTTGCGTGCTGGCGAGGGCGGATGCGGTGCCGGCACGGCGGGCTGTCGCGCGGGTTGACGCTCGACCCTTTCGGGCGTCAGCAGCACGACCTGCACCGGCACATGCTCGCGATTCGCCGGATTCAGATCCACGCGATTGCGCTCGAACCATTGCGCCGCGATCCAGTGCACAACCGCGACGGCCGCGAGGACGGCGATCCAGCGCCACGCGCGCGCGCCGCGTCCCGGTCCGCTACCAAAAGCGGGCAGGCGATCATGACGGCGGTTGGCGGAAGCAAAATCCATCGGCGCTTGAATCGGTGAGAGCGTGAAAGGATACGGTGCGTATCAACCGTTGTCACCACGCGGCGTCGCGCTATAGCCGAGTTCGTACGACAGCTTGCGCGCGCATTCGCGCAGCGCGGTATCGATCTCGCCGCCCCAGCGGATATCGAACGCCCCTTCATGGCCGAGCGCGACGAGACCGAGCGCGAGTTCGCCGGTCGAATCGAACACCGGCAACGAAAACGCGTGGATCGTCGGCAGCAGCATGCCTTCGACGCGCGCAGCCTCGTGCTCGCGCACCTCGGCGAGCACCTTGTCGACCTCTTCGCGGGTGCGTGGCGCGCCGCTATACGACGAGCGCCGCGAGTCGGTCAGCTCGCGCTCGAGCATCACGGCGGTCTTGCCGGACGGCAGGTAGGCGGCGAACAGCAGACCGGTCGCCGAACTGAGCAAGGGCATCACGTCGCCGAGCTTCAGCGACGCCTTGGCCGGATAGCTTGACTCCATCCAGTGCACCATCGTCGGTCCCTGATTGCCCCAAACCGCGATGCCGACGGTCAGGTCGAGCCGGTCGCGCAGTTCGGCGAGCGCGATGCGCGCGAGCTTCACACCGTCGACGCGAGCGAGCCGCGCGAGCCCCAGCTGCAAAGCGAAGCCGCCGAGTTCGTAGCGGCCCGACAGCGGGTCCTGCGCGACCACGCCCAGACGCAGAAAGCTGACCAGATAGCGATGCGCCTTCGCCGGACTCATGCCCGCGCGCTGCGCGAGATCGCGCAGCATCATCGCGCGCGGCTCGTGGGTCAGCACGTCGAGCAGCCTGAAACCGACCTCGATCGACTGGATGCCCGAGCGCAGTTTTTCTTCGCCGGGTTCGCCGGGTTCGTCATCGGCGCCGGTGGCGTCGGTTGCATGGGCGGGATCGAGCAGATCGTCGGCGGACGCGGGGTCGGTGCGGGTGCGGATCGTGCCGGAGCGGGCGTTGGCGGACATGTGCAAAAGGCGCGGGCAGCGCGTTCGGTGATCGTAATGGAGACGGCTACGGTGACACGACGACGAACACGCAGATATTGGGCCGCGCCGATTCACCATCGTAGAATACATTCCTTCCATCGTCACTAATACACGGTTCACAGCTCTATGAAACTTGCCTCGCTGAAGGACGGCACGCGCGACGGTCAACTGATCGTCGTGTCCCGCGACCTGCACACGGCGGCCATCGCCGACGCGATCGCGCCCACGCTGCAGCGCGTGCTAGACGACTGGGCCTTCTACGCGCCGCAACTGCACGACCTTTACGATGCGCTGAACCAGGGCCGTGCGCGCAACAGCTTTTCATTCGACGCCAAAGAGTGCATGGCGCCGCTGCCGCGCGCGTTCCAGTGGGCCGACGGCTCGTCGTACGTGAACCACGTCGAGCTCGTGCGGCGCGCGCGCGGCGCGCAAATGCCGCCTGAATTCTGGACCGACCCGCTGATGTACCAGGGCGGTAGCGACGACTTCATCGGCCCGCGCGACGACGTGGCGTGCGCATCGGAAGAGTACGGCATCGACTTCGAGGCCGAAGTCGCGGTCGTCACCGGCGATGTGCGGATGGGCGCGACGCCCGAGCAGGCCCTGCGCGGCGTGCGGCTGGTCACGCTCGTCAACGACGTGTCGCTGCGCAACCTGATCCCCGCCGAACTCGCGAAGGGCTTCGGCTTTTTCCAGAGCAAGCCGGCCACCTCATTCGCGCCGGTCGCCGTGACGCCCGACGAGCTCGGCGAACACTGGCGCGAAGGCCGCGTGCATCGGCCGATGATCGTCCACTGGAACGGCAGGAAGGTCGGCCAGCCCGACGCGGGCACCGATATGGTGTTTCACTTCGGTCAGCTGATCGCGCATGCCGCGAAAACGCGCAATCTGCGTGCTGGTGCCATCGTCGGTTCGGGCACGGTGTCGAACAAGGACGCGAAACGCGGCTACTGCTGTATCGCCGAGAAGCGCTGCCTCGAAACGATCGAGCACGGCGCGCCGCAAACGGAGTTCATGAAATACGGCGACACCGTGAGGATCGAAATGTTCGACGATGCGGGCAAGTCGATTTTCGGTGCGATCGAGCAGAGCATCGCGCCGCTCGAATGAAGCGCGGCGCTCACGCGGCAATGCTGTGACGCGGGCGGCACGCGCGAAAGGGTTTCGCCCGATGCCGCCACTTGCGCGCGCGGCTACACTGCGGCAAACATCACAACTAAAACCCCGACGTGAGGAGGAAGACAGCATGCCGCGATTGGACTTCTCCGCAGCTGGACGTCGGCGCGCTTGCGCGTCGCCCGTTGAAGCGCGCACGAGCGCGCGTGGCTTGCGTCAACGTTTCAATCGCACCGATCCGAGCGTGACCGGCCAGGTGCTGAAGATTCTCGCGACCCACCCCGACGCGGTAGTGGTCGGCGCGGCCGGCACGCCTGCCGCGTTGCCGCCGAAAACGCTGCGCCAGCGAGGCTACAAGGGCGTCATCTATCACAACCACGGCGTCGGCAATAACGACTTCCTGCGCGTGTGCGGCGCCGATTGCAACGGCACCTTCCTGCCCGCGAGCCCGGTGCTGGTCGCCGCGCAATTGCCGGCCGATCATCCGGCGAAGGGTCTCGCCCGCGATTACATCGCACGCTTCGAGGCGCGGCACGGGGCGGGCAGCGTGTCGGCATTCGGTTCGTACACGTCGGACGCGGGCGCGTTGCTCGAGCATGCGATTCCGCTCGCGCTGAAAGCCGGCGCGCCCGGCACGACGCCGTTTCGCCGCGCGCTGCGCGAGGCGCTCGAAGGAACACGCGGTCTCGCGGACACCAATGGCGTCGTCAACATGAGCGAGGCCGATCATCTCGGGCTCGATCAGCGCGCCCGCGTGATGGTCGAAATCACCAATGGTAAGTGGCTTTATCAGCCGCATTGAACGGGGCGCGGCGTTGCGCGCGCGACTGAACGAATCTCCTCCGGACTGCTCACCATGCCTCAGCCATCGCAACCGAACGACGCGTACTACGCGCACTACCAGTCGCTGCGTTTGCAGCGTCATCCGCATGGCGTGCTCGAAGTCGTGATGAGCGGCGAGGGCGCGAATAAAAGCGGCCTCGCGACCGCGAACGCACGCATGCATTACGAGCTCGCGGAAATCTGGCGCGATATCGATCGCGATCCCGATACGCGCGTCGCGATCATTCGCGGCGAGGGTAAAGGCTTTTCGGCCGGCGGCGATCTGCAGCTCGTCGAGGACATGGCGAACGATTTCGAGGTGCGCACGCGTGTGTGGCGCGAAGCGCGCGATCTCGTCTACAACGTGATCAACTGCGGCAAGCCGATCGTGTCGGCGATGCACGGGCCGGCGGTCGGCGCGGGGCTCGTCGCGGGGCTGCTCGCCGATATCTCGATCGCGGCGAAGACGGCCCGCATCATCGACGGACACACGCGCCTCGGCGTCGCCGCGGGCGATCATGCGGCGATCGTCTGGCCGCTCCTGTGCGGCATGGCGAAGGCGAAGTACTACCTGCTGCTGTGCGAGCCGGTGAGCGGCGAGGAGGCGGAGCGCATCGGGCTCGTGTCGCTGGCCGTCGACGAAAGCGATCTGCTGCCGAAGGCGTTCGAAGTCGCGCGCAAGCTGGCCGACGGTTCGCAGACCGCCATCCGCTGGACCAAGTACGCGTTGAACAACTGGCTGCGCACGGCGGGGCCGGCGTTCGATACGTCGCTCGCGCTGGAATTCATGGGCTTCGCGGGACCCGACGTGCGCGAAGGCCTGAGCTCGTTGCGCGAGCGGCGCGCGCCCGATTTTGGCGCGGGCGGTCCACGTAACGACCAACGATCGTGATGTCATACCCCACACGGTATGATCGAATCGACGCGCGCGGCATCGCGCGCTCCACCTATCATCCAGCACCGAGGCGACAACCATGACCGACACCACTGGCTCCGCGCCGCCCTTTCCCGGCTTCCCCGGTTTTCCGCCCGCTGAAATGCTCGATCGCATGTGGAGCATGATTCGGCTGTCGCCGTTCGGCGCCGCCATGACGGGCGCGCAGCCGGGTGGGGGCACGAGTCCGTCGCTGTCGATGATGTCCGACATGATGGCGCCGCTCACGAGCGTCGAGGAGCTCGACAAGCGCATCACCGACATGCGCGCGGTCGAGCAATGGCTGAAGCTGAATCTGAGCATGCTGCAGTCGGCGATCCAGGCGCTCGAAGTGCAACGTGCGACGCTCGCGACGCTGCGCGCGTTCGGCGCGTTCGCGCAATCGTCGATGTCGCACGCGGCGGCTGCTGCGTCGGGTGCCGCCGCGAGTGACGCGCCGAACACCGCCCCGAGCCCCGCCCGTGCGCCGAGTTGGACGAAGCCGGCCGCGCCCACGCCCGAAAGCGCCACGCAGGCCGACAGCGACGAAGAGGAGGCGCCCGCGGCGCCCGGCTTCGATGCGTCCGCGTGGTGGAATCTGCTGCAATCGCAGTTCAACCAGATCGCGCAGTTCGCGATGACGCAGCCGTCCGTGGCGGTCGCCGCGGCGGGCGGGGGCACGCAGGGCAAGCCGGAACCGTCGAAGGCCGCGGATGCGTCGGGCGCCGATGCGTCGGGCGCCGATGCGTCGGGCGCCGCCGCCCAAAACGCGAAGCCCGCCGTCAAACGGCCGGCGGCGAAGCGCGCCGCGCCGTCGGCCAAACGCGCGGCCGGAACGAGCGCGGCAACGCCGAAAAAGTCGACGTGAGCCGGACGGCGCGCCGGGAATCAGTGGCCGATGATGACGGCGACTGATCGGCTGCGTTTTTCCCTATTCCAGCGCCGGCGGTTTCCGCCCGCGCGAATCGCCGACTTTATTGAGAGAAGTCAATACCACCGTGCGCTCGCGCCGCTTCTGTCACGGGTTTCGTGGGAGGCGCGTGCTATCATTGTGTAAGCTTGATCTGGCTTTGGGGTGTGCGCCGAAAACAACCAATCCCGCCGCCCTCGCGTCATTCGCCGCCGGCGCTACCGGTGCAGGGCGGGACGGTGCGGTTGTCGACCCAGACTGGCTCGACCTCAGGCAAAGGGTATCCCTCCCGCACGGTTGGCCACGGCGCCTGATTCACGCTTCAGGCGCCAATACAAAAGCCCGGACTTCTTTGCTGCCCGATGCTTCTGGGCGGCTGATTAACGCGTAAAATTGAATGCTTGGCCGATAAACGGCGCGTCCGTTCGTCGTAGATAAAACGGCTACACGTAGCAGCAACAGACACACACAGTATGTGCAGAACAGGGGTGGGACTATGAACACCATGCTTTATCCGGAACTTTACAAATCGCTCGAATCCGTTCGATGGGACATGGAGAAGGACATTCCCTGGGACAAATTCGATGCATCGCTGTTGACCGACGAGCAGGCGGCGACGATCAAGATGAACGCGATCACGGAATGGTCGGCGTTGCCCGCCACGGAAATGTTTCTGCGTGACAACCATCACGACAGCGATTTCTCCGCATTCATGAGCGTGTGGTTCTTCGAGGAGCAGAAGCACTCGCTGGTGCTGATGGAATACCTGCGCCGCTTCAAGCCGGAACTGGTCCCGACCGAAGAGGAACTCCACGCAGTGCGTTTCGAGTTCGATCCCGCACCGCCGCTCGAAACGCTGATGTTGCACTTCTGCGGCGAAATCCGCCTGAATCACTGGTATCGCCGCGCCGCCGAATGGCATACCGAGCCGGTCATCAAGCACATCTACGAAACTATCTCGCGCGACGAAGCGCGCCACGGCGGCGCGTATCTGCGCTATATGAAGAAGGCGATGGCGCAAACCGGCGACATCGCGCGTGCCGCGTTCGCGAAGATCGGCGTGCTGATGGCGTCGGCGCGTCGCACCGAAAAGCCGCTGCACCCCACCAACCTGCACGTGAACCAGGCGCTGTTCCCGCGCGACACGATCCAGTCGCGTCTGCCGGATCCGGAATGGCTCGAGCGCTGGCTCGACGAGCAGATCCGTTTCGACGACGGCTGGGAAAAGAAGGTCATCGAACGCATTCTGCACAACCTGTCGCTGCTGTTCGAACGCACGTTCAACACCGCGCAGGAACTGAACCGTTATCGCAAGGAAGTGGTCGCGCGTCTGCAAGCCGCTGAACAAAACCCGGTGCAGCAGCAGCCGGCGTAACGACTCAGGCGGTTTCAGCACCGTATCAAACGGCGGTCCGGCAAGCGTGAGCTTGCCGGACCGTTTTGCTTCGGGCCGTCCAGCGTGTATCGTGACGGCACCTGGCATTCCTGTTCCCGTCACGCCCCAACTCCCTAATTCCCCAACTCTGTGACCGTGCGATGACCGCCATCTTTGAACGCAAGATTCTGACGCGCGATGCCCTGGTGAAGCTTCGTCCTTCGCTGCGCGCGCCCGTCGTGTTTACGAACGGCGTGTTCGATATCCTGCATCGTGGTCACGTGACCTATCTGGCCGACGCAAAGGCGCTGGGCGCGTGCCTGATCGTTGGTGTCAATAGCGACGCGTCGGTGCGGATGCTCGGCAAAGGCGACGACCGGCCGATCAACAACGAGGCCGACCGCATGGCCTTGCTAGCGGCGCTGGAAAGCGTCGATTACGTGGTGGGCTTCGGCGAGAAGACGCCGGTCGAGCTGATTTCCGCGCTGCGCCCGGACGTGCTCGTGAAGGGCGGCGACTACGACATGGACGCGCTGCCCGAATCGGTGCTCGTGCGCGGTTGGGGCGGCAAGGCGCTCGCGATTGCGTTCGAGCACGATCGCTCGACGAGCGCGCTGTTGAAGAAGGTGCGGACGCAGGGTTGATGCCGCCCATTACCGCAAAACGCGCGGCGCACTGCTGAACTTCTAACCGATCGCGTCGCTCACCTGATTACTGCGGCAACTCCGATGTCGAAATCGGCGCCTGCGGCGCGGGTCCGCCGACCACCGCCTGGTCGGCCGCGTCGGCGGCGCTGACCGGCCGCACCTTCAGCCAGTCCGGATGAATCTGGCGATTCAGATGATTCGGCTCGCGTCCGCTGGCGGTGGGTGTGGGGCCGAAGGCGCCAAGCAGCGCGACGAAAGCCAGCACGTTGACAACAATCAGAATGGCGATCGGCCAGCGAAGCATTGTGGGTGTTTCCAATTCAGAAAGAAGTTGAGCCTGGGGCGTGCGGGAGAAACTCGGGTTCGGAAAATGGGCGGCGAATTGCGCGCAACTCAGGCGCACGTTCTACACGTACATCACGCGCGACCCGGTCGTGAATCGAACGTTAGCCACGGCAGGCAATCAGCCGCTTTGCCGCGCCGTATCCTCGGCTGCGATCAGCGCAAGCCCTGACAGCACCAGCGAATCGTGGCGAGTATGCGGCACTTTCAGGGCGCTCGCCACTTCGTCGGCGGCGCCGCCGCCGACTACGAGACGCACCGGCACCTGCCACTCATCCTGCAGGTCCCGCCACATCCGCTCGATCAATCCGGCCTGCGCCAGCGTGCAGCCCGCCGACAGCGAGCGCGGCGTATCCGTTGCGAAGAACGGCCCGCGACGGACCGCGCCGGTGGTATCGGCGGCGTCGAGCAGGCCGCGCGCGTGCGCGGCGTCGAGCATCGGCAGTTGCGCGGTGTGCTCACCGAGCGAGCGCATCATCAGCGTCCAGCCCGGCGCAATCAATCCGCCGATAAACGCGCCATCGGCGCGCAAGGCCTCGAGCGTCGTCGCGGTGCCGAAGGTCGCGAGCAGCAGATGCTCGCCGGGAAAGGTCGCGTGCGCGCCGATCATGCCGGCCCAGCGGTCGCTGCCGAGCGAGTCCGGTGTCGTGTAGCAATTGGTCACGCCGCATCGACGAGCACTTGCGCGGATCGTCGCGAGCGGCAGTCGCGGCCAGTGCGCGTCGACGAGCGCCGCGATGTGCGTCGCGACCTCCGCGCCCGCGACGTTGGAGAGCCACGCGCCGCATGGCGCCGGCCAGTCAGTCCAGGCGGGTTGCGCACCCGACCGCGCGCGTGGCCAGGCAAGGTCGTCATGCGCGAGCGCGCCGCTCGCCAACTGCGTCCCATCGGGCTGCACCAGCGCCCACTTGATCCGGCTATTGCCCGCGTCGATCAGCAGATATGGCGCGCGCTGACTCATGCGACACCGTGGGCGAGGCGCAGCGACACGTCGCCGGTCGCGATGCTCTGGCGGCCCTCAGCCGTATCGAGCAGCAACTGGCCACGCTCGTCAACGCCCGCCGCCACGCCGCGCGCGAGCTCCTGGCCTTGTTCGAGCAGCACGACGTCGCGGCCCGCGTAAGCATGCACCGCGTTCCAGCGCGGCTGGAACGGCGCGAAGCCTTCGGCGCCGAAGCGCTGCAGCATCGGTTCGAGCGCGTTCAATTCGGCTGCCAGCGTATCGGTCAGATTCGCGTTCGGCAGCGCCCGTTGCAACGCGGTCGGCACGGTGCCGAGCGCCTGCGGCGGTACCTCGGCGTTCAGCGCGCCCACCTTCGCCGCGAGTTCGTCGGCGCCTTTCACGTTGGTGCCGATGCCGATCACGACCGCGCTCGCGTCGTCGGTGCTCCACGCGGTTTCGATCAGGATGCCGGCGAGCTTGTCGCCTTCGAGCAGCACGTCGTTCGGCCACTTCAGCGCGATCTGTCCGGGACCCGCGACCGGCAGCGAGCGCAGCCCGTCGACGAGCGCGACGCCCACCGCGAGACTCAAGCCCCCGAGCCCTTCGAGCGGTCGCGGCAAGACGCACGCGACCGAAAACAGCAGCGCGTTGCCGGGCTCCGCGTACCACGGCCGCCCACGGCGGCCGCGCCCGGCGGTCTGCAGATACGCGACGCGCACGATCGGCCGCGGCAGCGCGTTCGCGCGGCGCGGCAGGGCTTTCACGTGGGTCATCAAGTCGGCGTTGGTCGAGCCGGTTTCTTCGACGATTTCGATCGGCCAGTCATGCGCATGTGCGCCGAACAGCTTGACCGCGCGTTCGCGATCGATGCGCCAGTCGGTCGAAGCCGACGACGAGGCTGGTGCCGCGCTTGTCGCTGCGGACGGGGAGGCGGGAGTCTTGGAGGCATTCATGTCCCATATTGTAGCCACAGCGAACCCGCCCGGGACTCGAATGCGCAGCGGTGAACGCGACGCCGATCGATGTGCATCAGTGCGGACCGGCGGCCGAGCCTTCGTTACAATGGCCGCTAATCCGATAACCAGATTCACGCGATCCTTGAACAATGACACTCCGCCCGGCCTTGAAGTCGCGGCCGGCAGCCAAGGCAAGATCGTCCGTCTCTCGGGCCAGTGGACGGCGCTCGCGCTCGCGCGCGATCGCGACACCGGGCACGTGATTCCGGAACTGCGTTCGCTGACCGGCGCGCAGGGCATCGGCGAGTGGGACCTGTCGCGCGTCGACAGGATGGACCACGTCGGCGGCCAGGCGCTGTGGCGCGTGTGGGGCCGCAAGATGCCGCCGGGCACCGCGCTCACGGACACGCAGCGCGACATCTTCGAGCGCATCGCGCTGCTCGACACGGTGCGCGAGAGCGCCGAGCCGGTCACGCGCCTCGATCCCTTTACGCGTCTCGGCCTCGGGCTCTTCTCGTTCGTCGAGCACATGCAGGGCGGCGTCGCGATGCTCGGGCGCTTCGTGCTCGATCTGCTCGCGATCGTGCGCAAGCCGAAACTCACGCCGTGGACCGAAATCTCCGCGAACATTTACAACGCCGGCGCTCGCGCGCTGCCGATCACCGCGCTGGTCGCGTTCCTGATCGGCATCGTGTTGAGCTATCTGTCGGCACAGCAATTGCGCATGTTTGGCGCGAACCAGTTCATCGTCAATATTCTCGGCCTCGCGGTGATTCGCGAACTCGGCCCGGTGCTGTCGGCGATTCTGGTGGCGGGCCGCTCGGGCTCGGCGATCACCGCGCAGATCGGCGTGATGCGCGTGACCGAGGAGCTCGACGCGATGCGCGTAATGGGCATCCCGCACGGCCTGCGGCTGATCCTGCCGCGCGTGATCGCACTGGCCGTCGCGATGCCGCTGCTCGTGATGTGGACCAACGTGATCTCGTTGACGGGCGGCGCGCTCGCCGCGAAGCTCGTGCTCGGCATCGACATGAGCTTCTTCGCGCGCCAGCTGCCGAACGTCGTGCCGATCGCGAACCTGTGGATCGGGCTTGGCAAGGGCGCGGTATTCGGCATGCTGATCGCGATCGCCGGCTGTCATTTCGGCTTCCGTATCAAAGCCAATTCGCAGAGTCTCGGCGAAGGCACGACGACCTCGGTGGTCACGTCGATCACCATCGTGATTCTCGCGGACGCGGTGTTCGCGATCCTCTTTCAAAACGTGGGGCTAGGATGATCGCGCCACTCACCGAAGCCGTACGCGGCCAACCCGTACCGTCGATCGCCGAGCCGGTGATCGAGGTGATCGACATCACCAAGCGCTACGGCCGCAACATCGTGCATCAGCATCTGAGCCTCGAGGTGCGGCGCGGCGAGATCGTGTCGATCGTCGGCGGCTCGGGTTCGGGCAAGACCACGCTGGTGCGGCAGATTCTCGGCCTCGAGCGCCCGTCGAGGGGCACGATCAAGCTGTTCGGCGAAGACCTCGCAACGATCTCGCCCGACACCGCGCTGCTGATGCGCAGCCGCTCGGGCATGCTGTTCCAGCGCGGCGCGCTGTTCTCGTCGCTGTCGGTGTTCGACAACGTCGCGCAACCGGTGCGCGAACTCGGCAAGGTGCCCGAAGACCTGCTGCGCGACATCGTGATGCTGAAGCTCGAAATGGTCGGGCTGCCGTGCAAGCACGCGTCGAAGATGCCATCGGCGCTGTCGGGCGGCATGATCAAGCGGGTTGGCATCGCGCGCGCGATCGCGCTCGAACCCGAACTGCTGTTCCTCGACGAACCGACCGCCGGCCTCGACCCGGAGGCGTCCGACGAATTCGTCGAGCTGATCTCAGGGCTGCATCGCGCGCTCGGTCTGACGGTCGTGATGATCACGCACGATCTCGATACGATGGTCGCACTGTCGACACGCGTGGCCGTGCTGGCCGATCGCAAAGTGCTCGTCAACGCGCCGGTCGAGGAGGCCGCGGGCGTCGACCATCCGTTCATCCACGAATATTTCCTCGGCCTGCGCGGGCGCCGCGCGCTGCAGGCGCTGCCGCCGGAGCGCCGCGCGAAGCTGCCGCAGGCGGCGCTCGAGCCGGCGTCGTCCGAGTTGCCGCTGTGAGGCGGGCCGCCATGAACCAGGGAAACTGACAATGGAAAACAAAGCGCATGCGTTCTGGGCCGGGCTCTTCACGGTCGTGCTGACGGCGGCGATCGCGCTGGCGGCGTATCTGTTCAACGTCGACCGCACCGTGCGGGTGCCGTACGACCTGATCGCGCGCACCAGCGTGAACGGCCTCTTTGCGGACGCGGCGGTGCGCTTTCGCGGGCTCGACGTCGGCCGTGTGCAGTCGATCAAGTTCGATCCGAAACATCCGGGGGAGATCCTGATCCGCATCATGGTCGACGAGCACGCGCCGATCACGCATTCGACGTTCGGCAGCCTCGGCTTGCAGGGCGTGACCGGCCTCGCGTTCATCCAGCTCGACGATACCGGGCGCGATCTGACGCCGCTGCCGTCGTCAGCCCAAAAGGTCGCACAATTGCCGATGCGCCCGGGTCTGTTCGACCAGTTGCAGCGACGCGGCGACGTGCTGCTGCGCAAGCTCGAAAAAGTCACCGACAACGTGAACAACATGCTCTCGCCGGAAATGGTCGCGCAGCTGCACGACACCGCGGCGAGCATCGCGCAGGCGGCCTCGGGCGTCGCGACGCTGACTCGTGAGATGGCGCCCGTCGCCAGCAAGCTGCCCGGCACGGTCGACCAACTGAACCACACGCTCGCGTCGACCAACCAGATGATCACGAACCTGAACCGTCCGGACGGGCCCCTCGAGCGCAATCTGGACAAGGTCGGCACGGCCGCGCAGCAGGCGGGCGATGCGCTCACGCAGATGAACATGTCGCTGCAGGACCTGTCCGCGCGGGTCGGCTACGAGACGCTGCCGCGCGTCAATTCGCTGACCGAGGACGTGCGCGCGGCGGCGCAATCGATCGACCGCGCCGCCGACACCTTCAACACCAATCCGCGCAGCGTGCTGTTCGGCGCGCCGCGCCCGGCGCCGGGTCCGGGCGAGGCCGGCTTCGCGTGGCCCGCCGCTACCGCGCCCGCAGCTCACTGAATCCGCAGGCTAGAACAGAGGAAGATGCCCATGTCACGCTCGATTCACCGACTGTTGTCCGCGCGCGCCGCGCTCGCGGCGCTGCTTGCGTTCGGCGTGCTGGCGGCGGGCTGCGCGGGCACGTCCGCAGTGGTGTCGGACATCCGCTACGACTTCGGACCACCGCCGCAGGCCGTCGCGGCGAGCCGGCTGCCGGCCGTCAAGGTGCTGGAGGTCAGCGCGCCGTCCGTGCTCGAATCCGACCGGATGACTTATCGGCTGAGCTACGCCGACGCGCAGCAGACGGCCGCCTACGCCAACAGCCACTGGACGATGATGCCGTCGCAACTGCTGACGCAGCGCCTGCGCAACGCGCTGAGCGAGCGCGGCACCGTGCTGACGGGCGCGGACGGCGTGACCGCGCCGGTGCTGCGGGTCGATCTGACCGAGTTCGAGCAGGTGTTCGACAGCCAGACGGACAGCCACGGCGCGATCACCGCGCGCGCGACGCTGATGCAGGGCGGCAAGGTGATCGGCCAGCAGACCTTCGTCGCGCACGCGCCCGCGCATTCGGCGGATGCGGCCGGCGGCGCGCGGGCGCTCGCCGCGGCCAGCGACGACCTCGTCGCGCAGATCACCACGTGGCTCGGCTCGCAGGCGCTGGTCGCCGCGCAATGACGGGCGGGCAGCGCACGCAACGGAGCGCTGCATGAGCGAACGCCCCTGGCTGCGCCGCCCGTCGACGCTGGCCCGTCAGGCGCTGCTGCTTTACACGGCGCTGATCGTCTACGGGTCGTGGTATCCGTTCTCGGGCTGGCGCTCGCTCGGCATCACGCCGTTCGCCTATCTGTTCGATCCGATGCCGCAGTACCTGACGGCGTTCGACGTCGTCACCAACGTGCTCGGCTATATGCCGTTCGGCGCGCTGGTGGTGCTCGCGGTGTACCCGCGTTGGCGCGGCACGCTGGCCGTCGCGCTCGCGTTCGTGTTGGGCGGTCTGCTGTCAGGCACGATGGAAGCCGTGCAGACCTATCTGCCGACACGCGTCGCCTCCAATCTCGATCTCGCCGCCAACACGCTGGGCGCGCTCGTCGGCGCGGCGGTGATGTCGCCGTTGACCGGCGCGCTGCTCGACCGCGGCCTGCTCAGGCGTTTGCGGTTGCTGTGGTTCGAGCGCGGCCATGCGACGCTCGCGTGCCTCGTCGCCGCGTGGCCGTTTGCGACGATGTATCCGTCGCCGCGTCTGTTCGGCCTCGGCAACTGGCCGCGCGCGCTGTGGCTGAGCGTCGATCCGGCCACCCAGGACGCGCTGCTCGCGTGGACGCCGTCCGCGTGGCATGTCGGCGCATGGCCGGCGGCGGCCGCCGCGTGGCTGGACGACGACACATGGGAAGCGCTGATCACGGCGCTAAACCTGTTCGCGGCGCTCGCGCTTGCATCGCTGCCGGCGCGCCGT
Organism: Paraburkholderia tuberum STM678; assembly: GCF_902833905.1. Lineage (GTDB taxonomy): Bacteria > Pseudomonadota > Gammaproteobacteria > Burkholderiales > Burkholderiaceae > Paraburkholderia > Paraburkholderia tuberum. The sequence continues at coordinate 163,301 of NZ_CADFGP010000003.1, forward strand.
CATGCGCCTCGCGTGCGCCTGCTGTTCGTGTTCATCGTCGCGACCTTGTGCGTGAAGGCCGGCGCGACGTTCCTGCAATCGCAATCGGGCCTCGCGTTCGACTGGGCGACGCCCGGCGCGCTAATCGGACTCGTGTGCGGCACCGTCGCGGCGCTCGTCGCGCTGCCGCTGCGGCGGCGGTTGCGTGCGACGCTCGCCGGGGTCGCGCTGGTCGTCGCACTCGTGTTCGTCAATCTGCTGCCGGTGAACCCGTATTTCGACGCCGTGCTCGCCGACTGGCGGCAGGGACGCTATCTGCATTTCAACGGGCTCGCGCGCTGGCTCGCATGGATATGGCCCTATGCGGCGCTGGTGTGGCTCGCGTTCGCGGTCGAGCGGGCGTGGCTCAAGCGGCGCGCGAGGCGGGCGTGACGTGCTTGCGCGCCGGCCGCCAGGTCCCGACGCCTGCACAGCCCGGTCGCTATAATCGTCCGCACCGCCATTGCACTTCCTTTCAGGCTCGCCTCCCGAACATCATGGATTCCTTCTACAAGCACCACGTTTTCTTCTGTCTGAATCAACGCGACCCCGGCGCCGAGCGTCCGAGCTGCGCGAACTGCAACGCACAGGCGATGCAGGAATACGCGAAACAACGCGTGAAGCAACTCGGCCTCGCCGGGCCCGGCCAGGTGCGCATCAACAAGGCCGGCTGCCTCGATCGCTGCGAACTGGGCCCGACGCTCGTCGTGTATCCCGAGGCGGTCTGGTACACCTACGTCGACGAGAGCGACATCGACGAGATCGTCGAATCGCATCTTGCGAACGGCAAGATCGTCGAGCGTCTGAAGATCGATCAATAACGCGAACCACAAAACGATCCATCCCGATGAACGTCAACACGAAGAAGTATCTGATCGACGGCCCGGTCGGCAAGATCGAGGTCGCGCTGGACCTGCCCGACGGTGTGCGCGAAAAAGGCGCCGCGCCACGCGGCATCGCGCTCGTCGCGCATCCGCATCCGCTGTTTGGCGGCACGATGGACAACAAGGTCGCGCAGACCCTCGCGCGCACGCTCGTGCAGCTGAACTACGTCACTTACCGGTCGAATTTCCGCGGCGTCGGCCAGACCCAGGGCGAACACGACGCGGGCGTCGGCGAGCGCGACGATCTGCGCGCGGTGCTCGAGCACATGCGCGCAGATCCGGACTACGGCGATCTGCCGCTCGTATTGGCGGGCTTTTCGTTTGGCACCGTGGTGCTGTCGCACGTCGCGGCGAAGCTGCGCGATGAAGGCCGGGAAATCGAGCGCATCGTGTTCGTCGGTACCGCGGCGAGCCGCTGGGACGTCGCACCCGTGCCCGAAAGCACACTCGTGATCCACGGCGAAGTCGACGAGACCGTTCCCGTCCAGTCCGTGTTCGACTGGGCGCGGCCGCAGGAACTGCCGGTCGTCGTGATTCCGGGCGCCGAGCACTTTCTGCATCGCAAGCTTCACATCCTGAAGCGGATCATCGTCGACGCCTGGCGCTGAAAACGCGCGACGCGCATTTTGCGGGGGACAGGTGCGCGCAAACGTGTGCAAATCGACGACACGCGCGCGAAGCTGACCAGGTAGCGCGCGTATAATGGGCGCTCTTTTTTTGGGCACAGCGCCGCCCAGCCGGCAGAATCGCGCGCCGCGGAATCATTTCGCGGGAGGGCGCGGCCGGGTGCGCAGCGCTGCGCTCGCGAACCGATTGCGTCGCCATCAGTCCAACGGGCGCCCGCCGTTTTACGGCCAGATGCCCCGCCGACCGGCTCCCCCAACTCCGCGCGCTGTCGCGCAACGAATTTTTCTGCACGAATCGACCCTATGCGTTTCTCCTCCTCTGGCCGCACGTCATTCCCGTCACTCGCTTCTTTCGTTCCCGCTTCGCTCAATCGCGCCGTCGCCGTCGGCCTCGTGCTGCCGGCCACGCTCGTCGCCGGCACCGCGTTCGCGCAGGTGCCGCCGCCGGGCGTCAACGCGCGCTCGTGGGTGCTCGTCGACGCGACCAGCAACCAGGTGCTCGCGTCCGCCAATGCCGACGAGCGCGTCGAGCCGGCGTCGCTGACCAAGCTGATGACCGCGTATCTCGTGTTCGAGGCGCTCGACACGAAGAAGATCACGATGGATCAGAGCATCGAGCCGAGCGAAGCCGTGCGGCGCGTGCGCAACGACGAATCGCGCATGTTCATCGAGGCGCTCAAGCCGGTGACCGTGCACGACCTCGTGTACGGCATGATCGTGCAGTCGGGCAACGACGCGGCAATTGCGCTCGCCGAACTGGTGGGCGGCAGCGAGGCGCAGTTCGTCGACATGATGAACAAGGAGGCGCAAAAGCTCGGCATGACGCACACGCATTTCGCCGACGTGAACGGCATGCCCGACCCGCAGCACTACACGACCGCGGGCGATCTCGCGATCCTGTCGGCCCGCCTGATTCGCGACTATCCCGAGTACTACAACATCTTCTCGGTCAAGGAATTCACGTACAACAAGATCAAGCAGCCGAACCGCAACCGTCTGCTGTGGATCGACCCGACCGTCGACGGTCTGAAGACCGGTCACACGCAAGCGGCCGGCTACTGCCTGATCGCGAGCGCGAAGCGTCCGCTGCCGGGCACGACCGACGCGTCGCGCCGTCTCGTCTCGGTGATGATGGGCGAGACCAAGGAGCACGACCGCGTGCAGGACAGCCTGAAGATGCTGAACTACGGCTACACCGCCTACGACACGACGCGTCTGTACAAGGCGAACCAGGTCGTGGCCACGCCGCGCGTCTACAAGGGTTCGCAGGACAGCGTGCAGGTCGGCGTGAAAAGCGACCAGTACATCACGCTGCCGAAGGGCGCCGCCGACAAGGCGAAGCCGCAGATCGAACTCAACGATCCGCTCGTCGCGCCGATCGCCAACGGCCAGCAGATCGGCACCGCCAAGCTCGTCGCCGACGGCAAGGTGCTCGCGCAATTCCCGGTGGTCGCGCTGCAGCCGGTGCAGCAAGCCGGTGTGGTGGGCCGCGTGTGGGATTCGCTGATGCTGATGTTCAACAAGAAAAAGTAAGGGCTACGTCGCAATGACCGTTGTCTCCGAGGTTTCGCCGGACCCGATCGTTCATCTGAACGGCGAACTGGTGCCGTTGTCCGAAGCGCGCGTGCCGGTGCTCGACCGCGGCTTCATTTTCGGCGACGGCATTTACGAAGTGGCGCCGTTGTACGCGCACGCGAGCGGACGGCGCACCGCGTTTCGTCTGAAGCAGCATCTGGCGCGTCTCGCGCGCTCGGTCGGCAAGATCGGCATCGCCAATCCGCTCGACGACGCTGGCTGGCGCGAGCTGATCGGACGCGTGGCCGAGGCCAACGAAACGGACGGCGGCTTGCGTGCCGATCAGGACGCGATCGCATACATCCAGGTCACGCGTGGCGTGGCGAAGCGCGCTCACGCATTTCCGGCCGGCGTGAAGCCGACCGTGTTCGTGATGGTCACCGCGCTGAACCTGCCCGCCGCCGCGCAGCGCGCAAGCGGTGTCCCGTGCGTGAGCGCCGAGGATCGTCGCTGGCTCAATTGCGACATCAAGTCGGTGTCGCTGCTCGGCAACGTGCTGATGGCGCAATACGCGGCCGAAAACGACGCCTTCGAGACGCTGCAGTTCCGCGATGGTTTGCTGACCGAAGGGTCGTCGTCGAACGTGTGGATCGTGAAGGATGGCGTGCTGGCCGCGCCGCCGCGCAGCAACAGGATTCTCGAAGGGATCCGCTATGGGCTCATCGAGGAGCTGACGGCCGAATGCGGTATCCGCTTCGAAGCGCGCGACATCACCGAAGCTGAAGTGCGCGCGGCCGATGAAATCATCGTCAGCTCGGCGACCAAGGAAGTGCTGCCGGTCACGCGGCTCGATGGCGCGCCGGTCGGCGCGGGCCGCCCGGGCGCGGTGTTTGCGGAGCTGTATGCGGCGTATCAGCGAGCCAAGGCGGCTGAAGCCGCCGCGGCGGAAGAAGGAGTAGAGAATGAATCCCGAGAACGACTCACTGTTTGAATTCCCCTGCGATTTCCCGATCAAGATCATGGGCAAATCGCACCCCGAGTTTGCCGCGACGATCGTCGAAGTGGTGCGCGTGTTCGATACCGAGGTCGATGCGTCGCGCGTCGAGACGCGGCCGTCGAGCAGCGGCACCTACACGGGGCTGACCGTCCACGTGCGGGCGACGAGCCGCGCGCATCTCGACGACATCTATCGCGCGCTGACCGGCCATCCGATGGTCAAGGTCGTGCTGTAACACCGCGCGGTTTTTCACCTTACGGCGCGACGCGCAACGCGTCCGCCGTCACTCCCTGCGCCGCCAGGCGCGCGCGCGCCGCGGGACCCGCCTCGCAGGCGAGATCGAACAGCAGCCTGAAGCGCGCTACCTCGTCGAACAACCAGTCGCGAAACGCCTTGACCCGCGCGGTCCCCAGCGTCTGCGGCAGGCAGACCAAATAGTATTGCCACGGGCTCGGCCCATCCACATCAAAGAGCCGCACGAGCCGGCCCGCCGCGATTTCGTGCATCGCGAGCGAGCGGCGCGTCAGCGCGACCCCCTGGCCGTCGACGGCCGCCTGCAACAGATTCGACGAATCCTGATACAGCACGCCGCGCTTCGGCTCCGGCCAGTCGGTGAGGCCGGCGGCGTCGAACCATGGGCGCCATAGCTCGTCGTCGGAGCGCAGCAGCGGGACTTTGGCGAGATCGGCCGGGGTTTGCGGCAGCTTGCCGCCGTTGAAGTTGGGCGAGCAGGCGGGGAAGAAAATCTCGTCGAGCAGCAGCTCGGCGTGCAGCCCCGGATATTTGCCGAAGCCGAAACGGATCGCGACGTCGACGTCGTCGCGCGCGAAGTCCGTCAGCGCATTGGTGGTCAGCAACTCGAGATCCCACTGCGGATTTGCCTCGATAAAGCTGCCGATGCGCGGCGTCACCCAGCGGGCCGCGAACGACGACAGCATCGATATCACGAGGCGCCGCTCGCGGTCGCCGGCACGGATCGCGCGAGTCGCGTCGGCGAGCTCCATCAACGCGGCGCGCACCTGGGTGGCGTAGCGACGGCCGGTTTCGGTGAGGCGCACGCGCTTGCCGTCGCGCGCGAACAGCGACACGCCGAGCTCGGCCTCGAGCGCGCGGATCTGGTGGCTGACCGCGCCGTGCGTGACGAACAACTCGTCGGCGGCGCGCGAAAAGCTTTCGTGGCGGGCGGCGGCTTCGAACGCCTTGATCGCGTTCAGGGCGGGGAGTTGACGCAGGTCCATCGCAATATTTCTCACATAGACGTGAAAATTGATCGTTTTGCCCAAGTCCTTGCTGCACCTAGGATTCTAGTCACGAAACGATTTTTGGCGAGGGCCTCATGCGAGAAATTTCCTCTAGTATTGCATATGAAATCCGCACCGGCGACACGCTGCCGCTGAAGGTCGCGCGCAGCACGAAGTTGCGCGTGCATGGCGGCGCGGTGTGGGTCACGCGCAGCGACGACACGAAGGACTACTGGCTGCAGCCTGGGCAGACGCTGCATCTGCGGCGCGGCGAGCGGCTCTGGCTCAGCGCCGAGGGCGCCACGTTCGCGAAGGTTACGTTCTCGGTGCCGACGCGCTGCGACGAGCGCGCGCTGAACTGGCTCGCTCGCATCGGCGAGCGCTGGATGATGCGTGTGCGCGGCGGCTGGCACACCGTTTGACGGTGGCGCGGCGCAAAAGCCGTGCGTGACGCCGGGGCCGGCAGGGTACCGGCCCCGGCTGTGCAGGTTCCCGGTGGCCGCGGGCGCGGTTTCCGAGATTTCGGTAAACTCCCGGAATCATGTGCGCCACCCCGGTCTCTCCGTCTCCGCTACCTGCCATCGAGCCGCCCATGCTGCGCTGGCTCGGCCGCGAACCCTACGAAGCCAGTTTCGACGCGATGCGCGCCTTCACCGACGCCCGCACCGCCGACACCGCCGACGAAATCTGGCTCGTCGAGCATCCGCCCGTCTTCACGCTCGGCCAGGCCGGCGATCCGGCGCACCTGCTCGCGGCAGACAGCAACATTCCGCTCGTCAAGGTCGACCGCGGCGGGCAGATCACGTATCACGGGCCCGGCCAGGTGGTCGCCTATCTGCTGCTCGACCTGCGCCGGCGCAAGCTGATGGTGCGCGAGCTGGTCACCCGGATCGAGCAGGCCGTGATCGACACCCTCGCGGCGTATAATCTCGCCGGAGAACGCAAGGCGGGCGCCCCCGGCATCTACGTGGCGCCCGGGCCCGACGCCGGGCTCCATGCCGGCGCCAAGATCGCGGCGCTTGGCCTGAAAATCCGCAACGGCTGCAGCTATCACGGCGTGAGTCTGAACGTGAACATGGACCTGCGGCCGTTTCTCGCGATCAATCCATGCGGCTACGCGGGGCTCGAAACAGTCGACATGGCGACGCTCGGCATCGCCGCCGGCTGGGACGACGTGGCCCGTACCCTCGCAGCAAGTCTCACCGCAAACCTCGACGGCAATCCCGCGGCCGTCGCCCAACCGCAGGCCGGTGCGCTCACCGCCTGACTGGATCGAACGAATGACTGACGTAACCGCGAATTCCGCAGCAGCCACCCCCGCGCCCGAAGGCGTGCCGGCCCCCGCCGCCTACGACGCCACCGCGAAGCAGAAAGCGCAAGCCAAGACCGCGCGCATCCCGATCAAGGTCGTTCCGATCGAAAAGCTGAAGAAGCCGGACTGGATCCGCGTGAAGGCGGCCACCGGCAATTCGCGCTTCTACGAGATCAAGCAGATCCTTCGCGAGCACAATCTTCACACGGTGTGTGAAGAGGCGAGCTGCCCGAACATCGGCGAATGTTTCGGCAAGGGCACCGCGACCTTCATGATCATGGGCGACAAGTGCACGCGCCGCTGCCCGTTCTGCGACGTCGGCCACGGCCGTCCCGATCCGCTCGACGCCGACGAACCGGCCAACCTCGCGCGCACCATCGCTGCGCTGAAGTTGAAGTACGTGGTGATCACCAGCGTCGACCGTGATGATCTGCGCGACGGTGGCGCGGCGCACTTCGTCGAATGTATCCGTCAGACGCGCGAGCTGTCGCCGCAAACGCGTATCGAAATCCTGACGCCGGACTTCCGTGGCCGCCTCGACCGCGCGCTCGGCATCCTGAATGCGGCGCCGCCCGACGTGATGAACCACAACCTCGAAACGGTGCCGCGTCTGTACAAGGAAGCGCGCCCGGGGTCGGATTACGCGCATTCGCTGAAGCTGCTGAAGGACTTCAAGGCGCTGCATCCGCACGTCGCGACCAAGTCCGGCCTGATGGTCGGCCTCGGCGAAACCGAAGAGGAAATCCTGCAAGTGATGCGCGATCTGCGCGAGCACGACGTCGACATGCTGACGATCGGCCAGTACCTGCAGCCGTCGGAGCACCATCTGCCGGTCCGCGCTTACGCGCATCCGGACACCTTCAAGATGTACGAGGAAGAGGCGTACAAGATGGGCTTCTCGCACGCCGCGGCGGGCGCGATGGTTCGTTCGAGCTATCACGCCGACGTGCAGGCGCATGGAGCCGGCGTGGTCTGACGCGCTCGCACCTCGCCGCTGTTGCCTCGCTTCACGCCCGCAGAAACGAAAAGCCCGCCGATGTGCGGGCTTTTTTCATAGACCGCTCTTCTATCAGCAAGGAAACGACACGTGGCAACCCCGATGGATCGCGGGACCTCCGCACAATGGCCTTATCCGCGGCTGATCGCGCACCGCTGCGGCGGTACGCTTGCGCCGGAAAACACCTTGGCCGGTTTCGACGCCTGCGTGCGCTACGGCTATCGCATGGTCGAATTCGACGCGAAGCTGTCCGCCGACAACGCGCTGTTCCTGCTGCATGACGACACGCTCGATCGCACGACCAACGGCCACGGGCCGGCGGCCACGCACACATGGCAGCAACTCGCCGCTCTGGATGCCGGCGCGTGGCGCGGCGCGGAGTTCACCGGCACGCGGCTGCCGACGCTGGCCGACGCGGCCGAGCGTTGCGCGCGCGACGGCATCGCGGCGAACATCGAGATCAAGCCGTGTCCGGGCCGCGAAGTCATCACCGGCGCACTGGTCGCCCAGGGCGCGCTCGAGCTTTGGCAAGGGCAGACGCCGCCGCTGGTGTCGTCGTTTTCGTTCGATGCGCTCGCCGCCGCGCGCGATGCCGCGCCATCGCTGCCGCGCGGCATGCTGTTCGAGCGGGTGCCGGCGGACTGGCTGCGCATCGTGCGCGAACTCGACTGCGTCTCGCTGCACGCGAGTCACCGCTATCTGAGCGAACCGCTGGTCGCGCAGATCCGCGCGGCCGGGCTGCGCGTGCTCGCCTACACGGTGAACGATCCGGCGCGCGCGCGCTTGCTCGAAGAATGGGGCGTCGACATGATCTGCACGGACCGGATCGATCTGTTGACGTGACGTTGCGCTCGCAAGCTCCGCACAAACCCCTGCGGGTTTCCCCGCAAACGCGCGCGCACCGAATTCCGGATTCCCCGACAGCGCTCGTCCGGATTTCCGGAAACCCGGACGGCGCGCGCCGAGCTGTGCCGGAAAACCCATAAAAATCAAGGCTTCCAGTCTGAAATCAAACTGGCATCGACCTTGCGAAATAAAGCGCGTGGCCGCCACGGCCCGACAAAAAAGCAAGGAGACAAAATGTCCGATTTCCCTTCCCGGTATTTCTGAATTCGTCGTCTTTGCAGCGGTCCGCCAACGTGCGCCCGCGCGACGACGTTTCGTTCGCGTGTCGCGCCTCGCGGCGGGTCATCAGCTCATATCCCTCGCAGGAACCATCGTGAAGAAACCTATCCATAAAGTGCTGTACGTCCAGGTGATCGTGGCGATCATCGTCGGCATCGTACTCGGGCATTTCTACCCGAACCTCGCCGTTGACATGAAGCCGCTCGGCGATGGCTTCATCAAGCTGATCAAGATGGTGATCGGGCCGATCATCTTCTGCACGGTCGTGACGGGCATCGCCGGCATGGAGGACATGAAGAAGGTTGGACGCGTCGGCGGCAAGGCGCTGTTGTACTTCGAAATCGTCTCGACCTTCGCGCTGGTGCTCGGCCTCGCCGCCACGCACCTGCTGCGACCCGGCGCCGGCTTCAACGTCGACCCGGCCTCGCTCGACGGCCGCGCGGTTGCGTCGTATGCCGCGAAGGCGCACGGCCAGTCGACGGTCGACTTCTTCATGCACATCATTCCGGACACGCTGTTGTCGGCGTTCGCGCAGGGTGAGATCCTGCAGATCCTGCTGATCGCGCTGCTGTTCGGCGCCGTGCTCGCGACGGCCGGTGAGAAGGGCAAGCCGGTGACCAACTTCATCGAAGGGCTCTCGCACATCCTGTTCGGCATGGTGCGCATCATCACGAAGCTCGCGCCGATCGGCGCGTTCGGCGCGATGGCCTTCACGATCGGCAAGTACGGCATCGGCTCGCTGCTGCCGATGCTCAAGCTGGTCGGCACGTTCTATCTGACCTCGATCGTGTTCGTGGTGGTCGTGCTCGGCGCGATCGCGCGGGCGGTGGGCTTCAACATCCTGCGTTTCGTCGCATACATCAAGGAAGAGATGCTGATCGTGCTCGGCACGAGCTCGTCCGAAGCCGCGCTGCCGCAGCTGATGCTGAAACTCGAAAAGCTCGGCTGCTCGCGCTCGGTGGTGGGCCTCGTGGTGCCGACCGGCTACTCGTTCAACCTCGACGGCACCAACATCTACATGACGATGGCGGTGCTGTTCATCGCTCAGGCGACCAACACCGACCTTACGTGGGGCCAGCAGCTGACGCTGCTCGCGGTGACGATGCTGACCTCGAAGGGCGCGAGCGGCGTGACCGGCGCGGGCTTCATCACGCTCGCGGCGACGCTGGCCGTGGTGCCGACGATTCCGCTGTCAGGCATGGTGCTGATCCTTGGCATCGACCGGTTCATGAGCGAGTGCCGCGCGCTGACGAACATCGTCGGCAACGGTGTCGCGACGGTCGTCGTGTCGGCCTGGGAAAAGGAGCTCGATCGCAGCAAGCTGAACAAGGTGCTGCGCGGCGAGGTGGCGGTCAAAGAGCCGGCCGGCGTTTGAGTCGCGCCTCGCCAACCCTGTCGTGACCAGCGCGGACGCTTAAGCATGAAACCGGCGTCCGCGCGACCTTCCGAGGCGTCTGGCGGCGAGACCGCCGGCAAAAGTCGCGGCCCAGCCCTCGACGCGTCTGGCGGCGACGCCTTGCCGCCCTATGCCACAATGTCCGATGCACATCGTTCGGACTTTGCCAACGTGACCCGCCGCCTGCTGATTCTCTTCGCGCTCGCAGCCGGGCTCGCGGCGGCATGCTGGCTCACCTACAGCCTTGCGTGGAAAAGCGGTGTCGACACGCTGCGGCGCAACGCCGCCGTGCGCGCCGAGCGCACCGCGACCGCGCTCAAGAGCACGCTCGAACGCTACGAATCGCTGCCGTATCTGCTCGCCGAGCATCCGATCGTGCAGGATGTGCTGATCGATCCGAATCCCGCCAACGTCAAGCGCGCGAATCTCTATCTCGAAGACCTGAACCGCCACGCGCGCGCGACGGTCACCTACATCATTTCGCTCGACGGCTACTGCATCGCCGCCAGCAACTGGCGCGGGCCGGGCAGCTTCGTCGGCGCGGGCTATCAGTTCCGGCCGTATTTCGTCGATGCAATGAAAGGCGGCGTCGGCCGCTTCTTCGGCATCGGCACGATTTCGCAGGCGCCCGGCTACTACATCTCGCAGCCGGTGCGGCGCGATGGCAAGATCGTCGGTGTGGCGGTCGTCAAGCTCGATCTCGAATGGTTTCAGGGCGTGGACGCGTCCGAGCCGCTCGTCGTCACCGACGATCATGGCGTGATCTTCCTCTCGTCGGTGCCGGCATGGAAGTACCACACGATTCGGCCGCTGCCCGGCCAGATCGCCAATTCGATCTACCAGGCTCGCCAGTACGCGCAGCAGCCGATCGAGCCGCTACCGGTGACGGTCGAGCGCATACTCGAAGGCAATGCGCAGATCCTGCGCATCGGCGGCGGGCGCTCCGCGCCGCGCTTCCTCGCGTCGCGTCACGCCATGGGCGAGCCGGACTGGCATCTGATCACGATGTCGCCGGTCGATCCGGTCGATGCCGACGCGCGCAAGGCGACCATCGTCACCGGCTTCGGCTATGTATCGCTGGTGCTGCTCGCGTTCTACTGGCGCATGCGGCGCGCGCGCGTGCGCGAAATGATGCGCAGCCGCGCGCTGCTGCAGAAGGCCTATGCCGAGCTGAATCAGCGCGTCGCCGAGCGCACCGCCGATCTGTCCGAGGCGAACGAGCAGTTGCACACGGAAGTCGCCGAGCGTACACGCGCCGAGCAGGAACTGCGCGCCGCGCAAGACGAACTGATCCAGGCGAGCAAGCTGGCCGCGCTCGGTCAGATGGCGGCCGGCATCACGCACGAGCTGAACCAGCCGCTCGCCGCGCTGCGCAGTTTTTCCGATAACACGCGCGTGCTGCTCGAACGCGGCGATCAGGCATCGGCGCGCGAGAATCTCGAAGCGATCGCGGCGCTCACCGAGCGCATGGGCAACATCACGAACCAGTTGAAGCTGTTCGTCGGCCGCGCGCGGCCGCGCAGCGCGCGCGCGTCGATCGTGCGGGCCCTGCGCAACGTCGTCGCGTTGCTGCAAAAGCGCCTGCAGGGCGTCGAACTCGAGTTCGTGCTGATCGATATCGCGGCCGACATCGACACCGACGCCGCCGCTGCGGCAGGCGGCGCGCGCACGCCGCTGAATCTCGCCGACGATCATCCGGAGCTGGTCGCGAATTGCGACGATCTGCGGCTCGAACAGGTGCTGATCAACCTGCTCGGCAACGCGCTCGACGCAACCGCCGGCATGAACCCGCCGCATATCACGGTCGAGGTGGAGGCCGGCGTCGCGACCCTGTCGATCGCGGTCGGCGACAACGGCCCCGGCATTCCCGACGACGTGTTGCCGCACCTGTTCGAACCGTTTTTCACGACGAAGGAAATGGGCCAGGGGCTCGGCCTTGGCCTCGCGATTTCATCGTCGATCGCGCGCGATTGCGGCGGCTCGCTCGTCGCGCGCAACGCGCCGCACGGTGGCGCATCGTTCGTGTTGACGCTGCGTCGTGCGCGTGTGCAGACCAGCCCCTCGCACGATTCGCTGACCGCGGGCTCCTGATTTCACCCCGAAGCATCACCCGGAACACGCAATGAACGACGGCCTGCAAGTGCTGTATATCGAAGACGACGAACTGGTGCGCCGCGCGAGCGTGCAGAGCCTGCAACTGGCGGGCTTCGACGTGGTCGGCCATGCGTCGGTCGAGGCCGCGGCGAAGCTGATCAGCGCGGACTTCTCCGGCGTGATCGTCAGCGATATCCGGCTGCCCGGCGCGAGCGGTCTCGACCTGCTCGCGCAGTGCCACGAGCGCGCGCCCGACGTGCCGGTGATTCTGGTCACCGGCCACGGCGATATCTCGATGGCCGTGCAGGCGATGCGCGACGGCGCCTACGACTTCATCGAAAAGCCGTTCGCGTCCGAGCGGCTGATCGAAACCGTGCGGCGCGCGCTGGAGCGCCGCAAGCTCTTGCTCGAAAACCTCGCGCTGCGCCGTGAGCTGGCCGGGCAGAACGCGGTCGCGCCGCGCATCATCGGCCGCAGTCCGGCGATCGAGCAGGTGCGGCGGCTGATCGCCAACGTCGCGCCGACCGATGCGTCCGTCCTGATCAACGGTGATACCGGCGCGGGCAAGGAGCTGATCGCGCGCAGCCTGCACGAGCTGTCGCCGCGGCGTGACAAGCCGTTCATCGCGGTGAACTGCGGCGCGCTGCCCGAGCCGATGTTCGAATCGGAGATGTTCGGCTACGAGCCGGGCGCATTCACCGGCGCGGCCAAACGGCGGATCGGCAAGCTCGAACATGCGTCGGGCGGCACGCTGTTTCTCGACGAGATCGAGAGCATGCCGCTCGCGCTGCAGGTCAAGCTGCTGCGCGTGCTGCAGGACGGCGTGCTGGAACGGCTCGGCTCGAATCAGCCGATTCGCGTCAATTGCCGCGTGGTCGCGGCTGCAAAAGGCGACATGGCCGAGCACGTCGCGGATGGCTCGTTCCGGCGCGATCTGCTGTACCGGCTCAACGTGGTGACGATCGCGCTGCCGCCTTTGAGCGAGCGTCGCGAGGACATCGTGCCGCTGTTCGAGCATTTCCTGCTGGATGCTGCCGTCCGTTATCAGCGGCCGGCGCCGATGCTCACCGATCGCCAACGTGCGAGTCTGATGCAGCGAGACTGGCCGGGCAACGTGCGCGAGCTGCGTAATGCCGCCGACCGCTTCGTGCTCGGCATCGCCGACGAACCGGTGCTGTCGTTCGGCGAAGACGGCGGGGCCACCCATCCGCTGAAGGAGCGTGTCGAGCAGTTCGAGCGCGCGATGATCGCCGAGGCGTTGGAGCAGGCGGGCGGCGTGGTCGCGGTCGCGGCGGACCGGCTGCAGCTCGGCAAGGCGACGCTCTACGAGAAGATCAAGCGATATGGCCTTGCGGCCAAAGGGGAAGGGGAGCGGTGAGGAGGCGGACGCCGGCGGCGGGAGGTTGCGCCGGCGCGTGGGGATCTGCTTGCGCCGGCTTAAGCCGCGCCAGCCTTCAGCGCTTTCGCGAGCAACTGGTCGAGTTCCGCGAACTGCGGCTCGCCGACATAGCGCTTCAGGATCTTGCCGTCTTTATCGACGACGAAGGTGGTCGGCGTGAGCTGCACGTTGCCGAACCGCTTGGCGGCCGAGCCGTCGTCCATCGCGACCTTGAACGGCAGCTGACGCGTTTGCGTGTAATTGGTCACGTACATCGGCGCGTCGTAGTTCATTGCCACCGCGACGAATTCGAGGCCCTGGCCCTTGAAGCGGTTATAGGTCTCGACCATCTGCGGCATTTCCTTCATGCAGGTGTCGCAACTCGTTGCCCAGAAGTTGACCAGATAAACCTTGCCTTTGAGGTCCGCGGTCGTGAGCTTCTGTCCCGATAGCAGCGTGAAGGTCGCATCGGGTACGCGCTGCTGGCCGGCAAACGCGAAGTAACCGGCGACGGCGAGCGCCATGGCCACGGCCACCGCAATCAGATAGCGAAGCGGGTTCGTGCGCCGGACGGCGGTCGGTGAATTGGAACTCATGGACGGAACCTCGTGAGTCGCGCGCGGCGCGGAACAATGGGGCGGTGTGATGGCCCGCGGGCCGGTACTGAACAGCTTTTGTATTGTAGCTCCAATGGGTTCGGCTGCGCCGAAATGGCGGGACGGCTGCGCTCCGCGCGTCGGCCCGGCAGTCGATCAGCGGATAATGGCGCTTTACGCTCCGAGAAGCCCGCTCTTCCGTCCCATGCTCCGAACCGTTCTTCGCGTCTGCTCTTTAGTTGCCCGCGTTTCTTGCCGTTTTCCGTTGCTCAGCCGATTGTCCGCCCGCAGTGCGGGCGTGTTCCAACCGGCGGGCCTATTTCTCCGCGCATTCACGCGATCCGGTCACGCTCGAACCGTGATCGGCGCGGCGACGGCCGCGTTGGCGCTCGGCGTCGCGCTCAGCGCCTGCTCACCGACCTTCGACTGGCGCACCGTGATGAACAACGACAAGGGCTACACGGTCGACTTCCCAGCCAAGCCGGGCAACGATCAGCGCGCGGTGCAGATCGGCGGCACACCGATGCAGATGGCAATGCAGACCGCCGAAGCGGGCAATGCGGTCTTTGCGGTCGGCACCGTGATGCTGCCCGACGACAGCGACGCGACCCAGCGTGCCGCACTCGATTTCCTGCGCGCGGGACTGGCGCGCAATGTCGGCGCGACGCCCGATGCTCACCCAGCGCAAATCCCGCTGGCGGCGGGCGGCAAGATACCGGGGCTGGAAATGACGGTGAGCGGCGCGGCGGGCGCCAAACACGAGACGCGCACGGTGTATGCGCGGCTCGTCGCGCGCGGCCGGCACGTGTACCAGGCGGCGATCATCGCCGATCAACCGCTGCCGCAAGAGCAGGTCGACCAGTTTTTTTCGTCGTTCCAGCTGTACTGAATGCGGTATTTTTGGCCGGTCGGGCGCACCTCAGAGGGCCGAACGCAGTGAAAGTTCCTTCGCAGGTTTGTACGCTAATTGCCGGTTTACGTTGAGATTTTTGAGTTACGCGCACAGCCTGTGGATAACTCTGTTGAGAAGTCGGCCTCAATGGCCGCAAAAGCCCATCAGGCGGGCCTTCCGGCAAAATCCACAGGCGTAGGGAATTTAAAAAAATACATTGAAATCAATGGCTTGGCGAGATGCGCGTCTGCGCGCTTTTGAGTTGTATCAAAATCTAACAGGATCGCGCGTATGTGAATAAGTCAAGTCTTGACAGTCGTTTTTTCTCCTCATAACGAGCCAAAAGCGCGGCGGTATTGGATTGCCTCGGCGACCTGCGCGGCGCTCGGCATCGCCGCGCCAGTTAGGTCCGCGACGGTGCGCGCGACCTTCAACACCCGGTAGTACGCCCGCGCCGACCAGCCAAAGCGCTCGCCGGCTTCGCGCAGCAGCGCCTCGCCCGCTGCGTCCGGGCGGCATACATCGTCCACTTCGCGTCCGTCCAGCTCGCGGTTGGTCTTGCCTTGCCGGGCCAGTTGCCGCTCGCGCGCAGCGCTCACGCGCTCTGCGATCGCCACGCTTGCTTCGCCGGTGGTGGCGGCGCGTGCCGCGAGTTCGGTGGCGGTCAGTGCTGGAATTTCGAGCTGGATGTCGATGCGGTCGAGCAGCGGTCCCGACAATTTACGCAAATAGCGCGCCGCAACTTCAGGCGTACAGCGGCAGCGCCCGCCCGGATCGCCGCGCCAGCCGCACGGGCACGGGTTCATTGCGGCGATCAGTTGGCAGGCGGCGGGGAAATCCGCTTGCCAGGCGGCGCGCGAGATCGTGATGCGGCCAGCTTCGAGCGGCTCGCGCAGCGTTTCGAGCACCACGCGATCGAATTCGGGAAGTTCGTCCAGAAAGAGCACGCCCAGATGCGCGAGCGTGATCTCGCCAGGCTGCGGCGGATTGCGTCCGCCGACCAGCGCCGCCGCGCTCGACGAATGGTGCGGCGCGCGAAACGGCCGCTGGCGCCACTGCGACGGCTTGAAGCCGATGCGGCTCGCGGACAGTAGCGCGGCGGAGGCGAGCGCTTCGTCGTCGGTCATGGGCGGCAGCAAGCTGGGCAGGCGTGCCGCGAGCATCGACTTGCCGGCGCCGGGCGGTCCGATCAGCAGCACGTGATGGCCGCCGGCCGCCGCGACTTCGAGGGCGCGCCGAGCGGCGCGCTGGCCAATCACGTCGGCCATGTCCGGCGCCGGGGCAGCGGCGTGCTCGTTGAGCTCGGGCGCGGCGACAGGACTAAGACGCGCGTCCGGCGAGCCTGCGAGATGCGCGCATAGCGACGGCAGATCGGCGGCGCCGAACACGTCGACGCCGGGCACGAGCGCCGCTTCCGCCGCGCTCGCGGCCGGCAGGTAAAGCTGTGGGGTATGGAAGGCCGGTGCGGCTAGTTGATCGAGGAGGGCGGGCAACGCAGAACGCGCTTCAGATGAAGCGTCGGCGTCGCCGGCGTTCGCCAGAGCGCCGCGCGCGGTGCCGCAGGCCATCGCGAACGCGCCGCGCATCGGCCGCAGCGCGCCGGTCAGCGAGAGCTCGCCGGCAAACTCGCGATGGAGCAGCGATTCGACGGGAATCTGCCCGCTTGCGGCGAGGATGCCGAGCGCGATCGGCAGATCGAAACGACCGGATTCTTTCGGTAGATCGGCCGGCGCGAGGTTGACGGTGATGCGGCGGACTGGAAAATCGAAACCGCAGTTCTGCAGCGCCGCGCGCACGCGTTCACGGCTCTCGCGCACTTCCAGATCGGGCAGGCCGACGATCGAAAAGGACGGCAGCCCATTGGCGAGGTGAACCTCGACGGTCACTTCGGGCGCACGGCCAGCGGCCGGCGCGCGGCTGCGCACCACGGCAAGCGACATATTCTCTCCCGTCGGACGGCGCGCTCACATCGCGCGCAAATCCCCTAAAACGCTGATGACGTCACGGCCCGCTTGCCTGTGATGGGCGGCACTGCGCAGCGAAGGCTGCGAGCAGCGCTTACGGCGTCTGCGTGAGCGGCAATTTCTGTTCGAGCTCGGCGACGCGGCGCTCGAGTTCTTCGAGGCGCGCGCGCGTACGCACGAGCACCTGGGTCTGCGTATCGAATTCCTCGCGCGTGACCAGATCGAGCTTCGAGAAGCCCTGCGACAGCATTGCCTTGACGTTGCGTTCGACATCCTTGGCCGGCGAATTCTTGAACAGATCGCTGACGCGAGCCTGGAAGTCGTTAAAAACGTCGTTCGGTTGTTTCATCGTGTTCCCCTTGGTGCACAAAAAAAGTGCATGTTTCATTGCGCCCGTGCCCCGTTACGGCGAACGGGCGATCCTGGTGCGCGCGACGTATTGGTTGCCGCGGCCGCGTGAGCGTGTTTGGTGCGCGCCCTCGCGTTCAGAACGTTCGAACACTCTAGCAACGATCCCCCCGGCGCGCCACCGCCCGCCGCGCCGCTGGCCGTTCGGACAAGGCCGCTCGGGCGCGCTGCGCCACGCGCGCGAGGCGCGCTCCGACACAACATGGCATAGGAGTTGCTGTTACTGCCCCGCGCGCGCACTGCCAGGGCGCTTTTCCCGGTAGCGCAGGAGACACCGTCACGGGTACGCCACGGGGCACAACGGATCAGCAATAACTAGCGAGGATTTCATGAAACTCATTACCGCAATCATCAAGCCGTTCAAGCTGGATGAAGCGCGCGAAGCCCTGTCGGCGATCGGCGTGTCGGGCATCACGGTGACCGAAGTCAAAGGCTTCGGACGGCAGAAGGGCCACACCGAGCTGTATCGGGGCGCCGAATACGTCGTCGACTTTCTGCCGAAGGTGAAGATCGAAGCGGCGGTATCGGACGACATCGTCGATCAGGCGATCGAGGCGCTCGAGCGCGCCGCGCGTACCGGCAAGATCGGCGACGGCAAGATCTTCGTCACGCCGATCGAGCAGGTGGTTCGGATCCGCACCGGCGAGACCGGCGCGGACGCACTGTAAAAGACCAGAACATAGCGACACGGACAGCGACAAGAGGAAAACCAAGATGCGCAAACTAATGATGTCCCTGCTGATGGCCGGCTCGCTGCTCGCGGGCGGTGTCGGCACCGCCCTCGCGGACGATGCGTCCGCTCCCGCAGCCGCCTCCGCTCCCGATACGACGGCGAGCGCGCCCGCACCGGACGCCTCCGCCGCAGCCGCTGCCCCGGCGGCCTCGGCTCCCGCCGCCGATGCATCGGCCGCCGCCGCGGCCGCGCCGGCCACCCCGACCGCGCCGTTCTCGGTCGATTCATCGAAGATCAACTCCGGCGACACCGCGTGGATGCTGACCTCCACCGCGCTGGTGCTGTTCATGACGATCCCGGGTCTCGCGCTGTTCTACGGCGGCATGGTCCGCAAGAAGAACGTGCTCGCGACGCTGATGCAAAGCTTCGCGATCACCTGTGTCGTGACGATCGTCTGGACCGTGGTGGGCTACAGCCTCGCGTTCACGCCGGGCAACTCGTTCATCGGCGGCTTCTCGCGCGTGTTCATGACGGGCATGAACTACATCAAGGGCGACAAGGCCACGACGCTGACCGTCAGCCACCTCGCGCCGACGATCCCCGAGACGGTCTACTTCGTCTACCAGATGACCTTCGCGATCATCACGCCGGCGCTGATCACCGGTGCGTTCGCGGACCGCATGAAGTTCTCGGCGATGCTGGTGTTCATGACGCTGTGGTCGATCATCGTCTACTCGCCGATCGCGCACATGGTGTGGGAGCCGAGCGGCTGGCTGGCTAGCGCGGGCATCCTCGACTTCGCGGGCGGCACGGTGGTGCACATCAACGCCGGTATCGCAGGTCTGGTCTGCTGTCTGGTGCTCGGCAAGCGCGTCGGCTATGGCAAGGAAGCGATGGCGCCGCACAACCTGACGCTCACGCTGATCGGTGGCGCGATGCTGTGGGTCGGCTGGTTCGGCTTCAACGCGGGTTCGGCCGTGGCAGCGGATGGCCGTGCCGGCTTCGCGATGTTCGCGACGCAGGTGGCGACCGCCGCGGCGGCGCTCGCGTGGATGTTCGCCGAATGGGCAGCCAAGGGCAAGCCGTCGGTGCTCGGTATCGTGTCGGGCGCGGTCGCGGGTCTGGTGGCGATTACGCCGGCGTCGGGCTTCGTCGGCACGCTCGGGGCGCTCGTGATCGGTATCGTCGCGGGTGTGGTCTGCTTCTGGTCGGCCACGTGGCTCAAGCACAAGCTCGGTTACGACGATTCGCTCGACGCGTTCGGCGTGCACTGCGTGGGCGGGATCGTCGGTGCGCTGCTGACCGGCGTGTTCGCGGTCAAGGACATCGGCGGCGCGGACGGTAACGTGATGCTGCAACTCAAGGGTGTCGCGACGACGCTGATCTACAGCGGCGTGGTCTCGTTTGTTCTGCTCAAGGCAATCGACGCAGTGATGGGGTTGCGTGTCGCCGAGGAAGAAGAGCGCGAAGGACTGGACCTGGTGCTGCATGGCGAGGCGGTCGAATAACGCTTGCGCCGCGGATGGAGCGGGTACGACGGTCACCGCCCCTCCTTTGGGGTGCCGCGTACCTGCCGGCATCGCTGCCATGCGGGGCAGGGCGCCTGCGTGCCTTGGGTTGGGGCCTGGCGCTTACAGCGGCCAGGCCGCGACAGAAGTCGGAGCACCCTTCGTACTTGAGAGCATGCGGGTGTCTGCCAGGTACGCGCCCGTACTGCCGAAGCTCGCTCGGACGAGCGAGGAGGTCGTGCCGGGTTCGAGCAACCGGATTTCCGCCAGCCGATGAAAAAGAATAATCAGCAGCATGTTGTCGTACTGGTTGTTCTCATATCGCAAATCGCCTTTTTGGCAATGTTCGCATTCGCCGAACCTGTCGTCAGGCATAACAGATGGCTCGCCGCAGGATTCGGATTCGACTTTTTATTCGGGCTGATTCTGTCGGTCGGCTTTGTCGGGATGTGGCGCACGCGCGCCGTCGATTCAGATTTTCTCGGATTTCTTCTGGCCAATCCGGTTGATCTGGCGATCGTGATTGCGACCGCCGGTCAGCTTGTGGCCATTCTGCTTGTTTGATGCGATTGGAAAGCGCATTTCGATTTAGAAGCAGCTCGGCGCGAGCTGACCATCCCAGGTGGAATGTCCCGGGATGGAACTCCAATTAAGAAAAAGCTGTTCTATTTTTCTGTAATCGAAAATGGGGCATAAAGACATGAAAAAAACCTTGCTGGCAATCGGGGTCCTCGGCGCATTTTCGGTTTCCGCGTATGCGCAAAACAGCGTGACCCTGTACGGTCTTATCGACACGGGACTCATCTATACCAACAACCAGGCCGGTCATAGCAATTGGCAAATGGCGACCAGCTCCACGCAGAATACGGTGTTTGGCCTCAAGGGTACTGAAGATCTGGGAGGTGGTGTTCGTACGATCTTCAAACTCGAGCAGGGCTTCAATCTAAACAACGGTAGCCAGGCCTTTCCGGGTGACGCCTTCGGTTCTCAGGCCTGGGTCGGGTTGCAAAGCGAGAATCTCGGCACCGTGACGTTGGGCCGCCAGTTCGATGTGCTGAACGACCAGCTCGGACCGATCACCGCGGGGAGCAACACGTGGGGTGGCAACCTCGCCGCACACCCGTTCGAGAACGACAACCTGGCGGCTGATTCGGTGGTCGTCAACAACTCGGTCAAGTATGTAAGCCCGACCTATGCCGGCGTGACGTTCGAAGGCATGTATTCGTTCAGCAACAAGGCGGGAGGATTCGCTGACAATCGCGCGTACGGCTTTAGCGTGGGTTATGCGCACGGCCCAGTGAATCTTGCTGGCGGATACCTGCAGTTCAATAACGCAGGCGGCGGCGTATCGGGCACGAATCCGAATGGGGCAATCGCGCAGGCCGACGGCAGCGCGAACTTCATCGCGGAGCGCCAGCGTATCTGGGGCGCCGGCGGCAATTACACGTTCGGCCCCGCAACTGTCGGATTCGTGTGGAGCCATACTCAGATCGACAACATGGCGGGCGTCATCTCGCTGGGCCTCGGCAGCTATCTGCCGCTTGGCGGTAATCTGCGATTGGACAATTACGAGGTGAACGCACACTACTCGGTGACGTCTGCGTGGAGCGTATCCGGTGCCTATACGTTCACTGACGGTGCTTACAACCAGGGGGCCACGAAGGCCTCTCCAAAATGGAATTCGGTCATGCTGCAGACCGACTATTCGTTGAGCAAGCGTACCGACGTGTACCTGGAAGGCGTCTATCAGCATGTTCATGGCGCGCCGGCGGATTCCGTGCTCGCAGATGCGATGATCAATACCCTCTCGCCATCGTCGACGGGCACGCAGGTCGCGGTCACCGTGGGACTGCGACACCAGTTCTGATCTTCTGATTGCACGAATCGTGCGCTGTAGCGATGCGGCTGTGGGCGTAACGTGATGCACGGACACAGCCGCGTTGCAACAGAGGTCGCCTGACTCGCAACTCGTCGCCCCGGGCCAGGAGACCTATCGCGGTCTCGGCCGGGACGGGTTATCCGTCAACGTCTCACGCAGGTCGGATCGACCGTAGGCAGCGCGCGGACTCAGCGAGTGCGGACGCTCAGCTATCGGGATGGCTCGCGACAAAACTCGCGAACGCATTGTACGGAAGCCCAAGCGCCGTGCCGTTGATCATCAGACCGTAGGTTGCGTCCCCGCTATCGAGCTCGTAATACATCGCCGATTGAATGTTCTTCGTCTTTCTCGCCTGATAGTAAGTGAGCAGGCGCGACGTGATGTAGTTGGCCCGGTACGCCTCGGTCTTCTCCGGTCCTGTGTTCCATTCCGAGATCACGAAGGGGACGCCATATCGGGCCTTGCAATAGGTGGGCAAATCGAAGCCCGGGCCGGACCCGTCGGAGCCGATATCGAAGATGTCGCCGTACACGTCGTAGTTGTGCCACGTAGTCAAGTCCCACCTGACGGTCGGATGGCCGCTCGTGCCATCGGGCTGCTTGCCATCCCACAGAGCGTCGGATGCGCCGGTGTCCGCGACGCAAAAGTTGACGCCGCATTTAGCATCCGCCTGCACCGACTTGACGCCATCGATCATGCCGCGCATCACGCCGCGCATCAGCGGCCAGTTCGCATTGTTGAAGTCGACGACGCTCGTTCCTGCGTTGGTGGAGTCGAGAATGATCCCGTTCGCGCGCGTCAGTTCGTTGCCGCATTCATACAGGGTCACGCCGTGGGGTTGCAACGCCGTCGCGACAGTTACCGCGCAATTGAAGCCGCGTGTGTAGGCGGCCGATTCGCTCGTGAACAGGTTGCCGTTACCGTCGTAGATGCCGGCATCGATCAGCACGAAAAGGGTCAAGCCCGCTGGCTGGAATGCTTGTGCCAACGCCACGACCGCGGCGAGTTGCGGTGCGTAGTCGGTACAGCTGAGCCGGTACGTCGAGCAGCCCAGGGCTTGCATGATCGACACGAACTGCGACGTCGAATACAAATAATCGTAATGCCCGTTGATACCGTGAAACGAGCCGGCCGGCGCCGCGGTCGCGATGCGCGGATCGTTGCACGGCAACCATTCATCCGCATCGGCGCACACGTAGAACTGACCGCCGGTCGATTGTGCCCAGAACTTGCCGCCGTACCACAGCAGAAGCGCAGCATTCGACATCGTGCCGACGGCACTCCGATTGCGGTACACGACACCGTTCACGACGGTCCATATCGCGCCGACCTTGTCGATCAGATACGACGCGGGCGGGATCATGGTGCCGTCGGCGGAGGTGCCGCCCAAACGTGGGTCATTGCACGACTGCCATCCCGAACCATTCCATCCGTAAAATTGGCCGCCGGTTCCCTCGTGATAGATCGTACCCCCGTACCAGAGTATCAACGAGACGTTGTAGGTGTTGCCCGCCGCGACAGCGTTCCTGTAGACAGATCCGCCGACCAGGGTCCACGACGCGTTCTGACTGTCGATAATCACCGTCGCCGGGGGGATGGTCGTGTTCTGTGGCGAAGCGTTCGAAGCGTTGCCGGGTGACCCCGAGTTCGGGTCCGATGGAGCGCCAGAACTGTCGCCCGAGGTCGAGCCGGAGGTACCGGTGGAGGCCGTTCCAGTCGAGGCGGTTGGCGACGAGCCGTTCGCCACCGTCATCGAGCCGCTAGTCGAAGTCGTAATACCGGAACTGGTCGTGCCCGTCGAGGTCGCGATACCGGAGGTTGCCGTGCCCGTAGAGGGTGCCGCCGTCGTGCTCGACGGGTTCGTGGAATTGCCCGTGGACGAGCCGCCGGCATCCGCAGTACCGCTATCACCGCCACTACTACCACCACCACCGCCGCCGCACGCGCTCAATACGACGCTTCCGCCGAGCGCAGTGAGACAACCAAGAAATTGACGTCGCGCAGTCATGACAATAGCGCGAGCTGCCGCGAGGCGGCCCGCAAGGAATCCGGAGAGAAGTTGGGGAGTCCTTCGGGTCGCGAGTGCGTCGCGTGAGCCGTTCAGGACATTCGATGCGCGGTCGTGGGTGGTCTCGCGTTGCGACCGATCACTGAGTCCGGCAAGTCATGCCTGTCTGTCGGCACAAACTGCGCATGGGAGCAGGGTTGTGCCGAAATAAAATCTTTTCGCTCGCGATAGACGAACCGCGAAAAGATTTCACTCTGCGGGTGGGGGCGTGGGAATCGGACGCTGTCTGCACAGCGGCAGACTCAGACGGGCGATCGCAATGCCGCTTATGTGCGATGCGGCCCGACGATGCCCAGCCGCGCGATGCGCCGGTACAGCGTCGCGCGCGATATGCCTAATGCCAGCGCGGCGGCGTTAGGCCGCCACTGGCAACGCGTGAGTGCCGCGACGATCCGTGCCCGCTCGTCGTCGGCGCTGGCCGGCGACGTTGAGTTCGCCGCGAGCGCCGGCGTGACGGCGGGCGCGAGTTGCGCCGCGAAGTCCGGCGACACGTGCCGCAACTCGACGCGAGCCGAATCGCAGACCGCGCACGCATAGCGCAGCACGTTGCGCAGTTGCCGGATGTTGCCGGGCCACGAAAAAGCGGCAAGACGCCCGGCGAATTGCGGATCGAGCATCAGCACATGCGTGGCCGCCTGGGCTTCCTCGTTGAACACCGTATCGATCACTTCGCGGATATCGGTGCGCTCGCGCAGCGGCGGTATCCGCAGCGTTGCGCCGCTCAGGCGATAGTAGAGATCTTCGCGGAACGATCCAGCTTCGACCATCTGCATCGGATCGCGGTGCGTCGCGCAGATCACGTCGATATCGACGCGCACCGGCGTATCGCCGCCAAGCGGCACCACTTCGCCCTCGGCGAGTACACGCAGCAGGCGTGTTTGCAGGCCGAGCGGCATGTCGCCGATTTCGTCGAGAAACAGCGTGCCGCCATGCGCGAGGGCGATCTTGCCGCGCGCGCCGCGATTGCGCGCGCCGGTGAACGCGCCAGGCGCATAACCGAACAGCTCGCTCTCGATCAGCGGCTCCGGAATCGCGCCGCAATTCACGGCGACGAACGGCCGCGTGCGCCGCGAACCCGAGTCGTGCACCGCGCGTGCGAACACCTCCTTGCCGACACCGGTTTCGCCGAGCAGCAGAACCGGGAGCCGCTTGCCGGCGATCCGCAATGCGACTTGCGCGTTGCGCGCGGTCCGTTCGTCCGAGCTGTGCAAAAAGCGGCTCATCGCGCCGATGCTGCCGTCCGCATGCGGATCGGCCGGCCGTGTCGCGACGAGCGGGCGAGCCGCGCGTCTCATCGGCGCGCGAATGCGGGCATACAGCATCGCGCCGGTCGCGCGCAGCCGCAGCGCCACGATCATGTCGGTGCGCGCGACGTCGTGCAGACGGACCTCGGACGTGTCGAATATTTCGTCGATGTGACGCGGCCCGTCGAGCCCCGCGATGCTCTCGTGCGCCTTGCGGTTCGCGGCGGCGATGTTGCCGCATTCGTCGAATGCGATCAGTGCTTCGGGCTGTGCTTCGACGAAATGGCGGCTTTGATGGCCGAACAGGATCCAGTGCTGCGCGGTCTGATTCAGAAAGTAGCCATCCTCGATCAAACTCGCGCTTTGCCGCACCAACTGAAAAACCAGCCCTTGGCTGTCGCGGTTGTCGGGCGATCGAATCGCCGATGCATCGAGCACGCCGATCAATTCGCCGGTCGGCGCGAAGATCGGCGAAGCGCTGCACGTGAGCGTCGTGAACGCGGCCCGGAAGTGATCGGTCTTGTGCACGGTGATCGGCGCGAGATCGGTGAGTACGTTCGCGATGCCGCAGGTGCCTTCTTCGCGCTCGGACCAGCACGAGCCGATATACAGCCCCGCATGCTTGAAATCGTTGCGCCGGTCGCGGTCGATCCGATAGTCGATCGTGACGCCGTGCGCGTCGGACAGCATCACGCAATAGTCGGCGACACGAATCATTTCGTGCAGCCGCGTCAGACACTGGCCCGAGGCGCGCAGAAAGGCTTCCTCCTTGCCCTGGACTTCGCGCAGTTCGGCGGACGTCAGCACGCGCGGGCCGATCACCGAACTGGGGTCGAGCCGGTACTGCTCGTACGAACGCTGCCACGACGACACGAGGCGCGACGAATTGGCAGGGGCCGGCAAGCGTCCTTCGATGGCCCCGCGTACGCGATCGACGTGCTGCGTTTGAGAAACATAGGGCATGGCCGGCTCCAGGCGAGCGGCACCGAGTAGGGCGCGTCCCTGTCTTGTAGCACATCCACACTGAGCGATCACATTGCGGCGCAGCACGTCAGGGGCGTGAGACGAACGTCTCAGAGACGAGCGAGACGCTGGTCGCATCGAGCAAACCCTTGTCTGGCGCGGTACCGCGCAAGCGTCGCGACGTGCTGTGAGCCGCGCACCACGTCGCGGGACGGGCCCGTGAGACACAGTGAACTGCGCGGCGCAGGTCCGATGAAAGCGGCCGCGACCGTCCGACCTCCGCGTCCACCCTGTGAATACGGCGCTTTCGGCGCGTACGCACGACGCGCAAGCAACTGGCCCGACCTTTGCAGTATCGCTGGCAGACAAGCAAACGCGAAAGCAAGCGCGCTTCATCACAGCAAGTCGCTTCGCTACTCGCGCACAGGAGACAAGCCAGTGTCATCACCCATCACCGTCGGCGTGATCGCGAACCCGGCATCGGGCCGTGATATTCGACGCCTCACCACGCACGCTTCGGTGTTTCCGACCGCCGAGAAGGCGAACATGGTCGTGCGCCTGCTCGCGGGCCTCGGCATGCTCGGCGTCGCTCGCGTGCTGACCTTGCGCGACCGGACCGGTGTCGCTGCACTGGTACTGCGTGCGCTTGAAACGCACGCGGCCGTGGCCGAGCCGCAGCCTTGGCCGACCGTCGAATTTCTCGAACTGCCGATCACGGACAGCGCGGCCGACACCCACGCGGGTGTCGCGCGGATGGTCGGGTTGGGTGTCGATCTGATCGCGGTGCTCGGCGGCGACGGCACGCATCGCGCGGTTGCCGCGCATTGCGGCGAGGTGCCGCTGCTGACGCTGTCGACGGGTACCAACAACGCGTTTCCGGAACTGCGCGAAGCGACGGTGGCGGGCCTCGCGGGCGCGCTCGCCGCTTCGGGGCTCGTGCCGCCCGAGGTCGCGCTGACGCGCAACAAGCGTCTCGTGGTCCGTTGCGTCGCGGGCCCGAACAAGGGGCGCGAGGAAATCGCGCTGGTCGATGTGTGCCTGAGCCGGCAGCGTTTCGTCGGTGCGCGCGCCGTCTGCGAGCCGGCTGATATCGAAGCGCTGTTTCTGACCTTCGCGGCGCCGGATGGTATCGGCCTGTCGTCGATCGGCGGCGCGTGGGCGCCGGTCGAGCGCGGCGCGCCGTACGGGCTGCATCTGACGTTCGCGCGCGCGGGCGAATCCGGCGTGCCGATCTTCGCGCCGCTCGCGCCGGGCCGTGTCGATCGGGTGACGATGCGCACCTGCGAGCGCTTCGAAGCGGGCTGCTGGACGCCGCTGCATACCGAACAAGGGACGCTCGCCTTCGACGGCGAGCGCGAGATCGAGTTCGAACGCGACGACCGCTACGAGATCGCGCTCGACTGGGCGGGACCGCTGAGCGTCGATGTCGGCCGCACGCTGCGCTATTGCGCGTCGCGGCAGTTGATGCGCGAAGCGGCGGCGCGTCGGAGGTAATCAACTCAGGAGGAAGCGAACGCCTGAAGCACAGCTGGCTGAAGTAGCAGTGACCATCGAGATCATTCCCTGGAGACACACCATGTCTGTATCGACGCAGTTGAGCAAGGAAAAGCTGCTGGAAGCGTACCGGATGATGCGCACGATCCGCGAGTTCGAGGAGCGCCTGCACGTCGAATTCGCCACCGGCGAGATACCCGGCTTCGTGCATCTGTATGCCGGCGAGGAAGCGTCGGCGGTCGGCACGATGATGCATCTGAACGACGCGGACTATGTCGCCACCACGCACCGTGGTCATGGCCACTGCATCGCGAAGGGCGTCGACGTGCCCGGCATGATGGCCGAAATCTACGGCCGTAGCACCGGCGTGTGCCGCGGCAAGGGCGGCTCGATGCATATCGCCGATCTGTCGAAAGGGATGCTCGGCGCCAACGGGATCGTCGGCGCGGGTGGTCCGCTCGTGTGCGGCGCCGCACTCGCCGCGAAGCTCAGGAAGACCGGCGGCGTCGGCGTGTGCTTCTTCGGCGACGGTGCGTCGAACCAGGGCGTGATCTTCGAATCGATGAATCTCGCTTCCGTCTGGCGCCTGCCGGCGATCTTCGTCGCGGAGAACAACGGCTATGCGGAGGCGACCTCGTCGACGTGGTCGGTCGCGGCCGACAACATCGCCGACCGCGCGAGCGGCTTTGGCATGCCCGGCGTGATCGTCGACGGCTTCGATTTCTTCGCGGTGCACGAGGCGCTCGGCGCCGCGATCGAGCGGGCACGCGGCGGTGGTGGCCCGACGCTCGTCGAAGTGAAGCTGTCGCGCTATTTCGGTCACTTCGAGGGCGATGCGCAAACGTATCGCGCGCCCGGCGAAGTGCAGAAGCTGCGCGACGAAAAAGACTGCCTGAAGCGTTTCGAGGAGCGCGTGGTGCGCGCCGAAATGCTCAGCGCGGACGAACTGCGCGGCATCGATGCCAAGGTGAAGCAACTGATCGATGGCGCGGTGACGGAAGCGAAGGCCGCGCCTCTGCCGACGGCCGCCGACCTGCTGACCGACGTCTACGTGTCCTATCCGTAACCCGCGGCGCGAAACCATTCAATCTTCAGCTTTGCAAGGGATCGGAATAAGTGCGTTGCATGGGACCAGAGTAAGCGCTAAAGCGCCAACTCTGTTCGACAGCTAAAGCGCTAACTCCGATCGACAGGAGACAGTCATGGCAAGGAAGATCACGTTTTCTCAGGCGATCAACGAAGCGCTGAGCCAGGAGATGGCGCGCGACGAAACCGTCATCGTGATGGGCGAGGACAACGCGGGTGGCGCCGGGTCCCCAGGTGAACAGGATGCGTGGGGCGGTGTGCTCGGCGTGACGAAAGGACTCTTTCACAAGTTTCCGGGGCGCGTGCTCGACACGCCGTTGTCCGAAGGCGGCTTCATCGGTGCCGCGGTCGGCGCGGCCGCATGCGGCATGCGGCCGGTCGCCGAGCTGATGTTCATCGATTTCATGGGCGTGTGCTTCGACCAGATCTTCAATCAGGCCGCGAAGTTTCGCTATATGTTCGGCGGCAAGGCGCTGACGCCAGTCGTGATCCGCACGATGCAGGGCGCTGGCCTGCGCGCGGCCGCGCAGCACTCGCAGATGCTGACGTCGATGTTTACCCATATTCCCGGCCTGAAAGTGGTGTGCCCGTCGACGCCGTACGACGCGAAGGGTCTGTTGATCCAGGCGATTCGCGACAACGACCCGGTGATCTTCTGCGAGCACAAGCTGCTGTATGGCCGCGAGGGCGACGTGCCGGAAGAGTCGTATGCGATTCCGTTCGGCGAAGCGAACGTGGTGCGCGAAGGCGACGACGCGACCATCGTGACGTATGGCCGGATGGTTCACCACGCGTCGGATGCGGCCGAAAAGCTCGCGAAAGAGGGCATCCAGGCCGAGGTGATCGATTTGCGCACGACCTCCCCGCTCGACGAGGAAACGATCCTGGAAAGCGCCGAGCGCACCGGGCGCGTCGTCGTGGTCGACGAGGCGAATCCGCGCTGCTCGATCGCGACCGATATCGCCGCGCTGGTCGCGCAGCGCGCGTTCCATTCGCTGAAGGCGCCGATCGAACTCGTGACCGCGCCGCATACGCCCGCGCCTTTCGCAGGCGTGCTCGAAGATCTGTATATCCCGTCCGCGGAGAACATCGCCGTGGCCGTGCGGAAAGTAAGGAGCTGAGCAATGCCGATTCACATGATCACGATGCCCAAGTGGGGGCTGTCGATGGAGCAGGGACAGGTCAACGGCTGGCTGAAGGAGGTCGGCGAAAAAGTCGCGAAGGGCGACGAGATACTCGATGTCGAGACCGACAAGATTTCGTCGGGCGTCGAGTGCGCTTTCGACGGCACGCTGCGCAGGCAGATCGCGCAGCCGGGCGACACGCTGCCGATCGGCGCGCTGCTCGGCGTCGTCGCCGACGAAGCGAGCTCCGAGGCCGATATCGATGCGGCGGTCGAGGCGTTCCAGCGCGACTTCGTGCCGGCCACCGCGGACACGGCGGAGGCGGGACCGCAGCCGCAAAAGGCGCAGATCGGCGGGCGCACCGTGCGTTACCTGAAGATCGGCGACGGCGGCACGCCCGCGGTGCTGATCCACGGCTTCGGCGGCGATCTGAACAACTGGCTCTTCAATCATGCGGATCTCGCCGCGCACCGCGCCGTGTGGGCGCTCGATCTGCCGGGGCATGGCGAGTCGGGCAAGGCGGTCGACACGGGCAGCCTCGACGAACTGGCCGACAGCGTAATCGCGTTTCTCGACGACCGGGGCATCGAGCGCGCGCATCTCGTCGGCCATTCGATGGGTGGCGCCGTGTCGATGACGCTCGCCGCGAAGGCGCCCGAACGCGTCGCCTCGCTGGCATTGATCGCGGGCGCGGGGCTCGGCGAAGAGATCAATCGCGAATACATCGAAGGTTTCGTCGAGGGCAGCAGCCGCAACGCGCTGAAGCCGCATCTGGTGAAGCTTTTTGCCGACGGGTCGCTGGTCACGCGGCAACTGATCGAAGACATCGTCAAGTACAAGCGGCTCGAAGGCGTGAACGACGCGCTGCGCAAGATTGCCGCGTCCGCGTTCGAAGGCGGGGTGCAAAGCCGCGTCTATCGCGAGCGGCTCGACACGCTCGCGCCTCGCACGCTGGTGATCTGGGGGGCGCAGGACCAGATCATTCCTGCCGCGCACGCGCAGGGGCTGCCCGCTCAGGTGCGTGTGCACGTAATCGACGGCAAAGGGCACATGGTGCAGATGGAGGCTGCATCGGAGGTGAACCGCCTGCTCAACGAGTTCTTCGGATAACCGCAATGGACGCCGCTCCTCATACCGACAGCCTCACGGCGCTTGGCCAGCATGGCAAGCGCAACCGCGACAAGCTCGCCCGCATTCCGGTGAAGATCGTGCCGGCGGACCATTCGACCGTATTGCCGAAGCCGCCCTGGCTGCACGCGCGGCCGATGATGAGCGAAACCGTCGCGGGCATGGCGGCGGTGCTGCGCGAGCACAGCTTGCATTCGGTCTGCGAGGAGGCGATGTGTCCGAACATCGGCGAGTGTTTCGCGCAGCGCACGGCGACATTCATGATCATGGGAGGGATCTGCACGCGGCGCTGTGCGTTCTGCGACGTCGCGCACGGACGGCCGCAAGCGCTCGACGACGACGAGCCCGCGCGGCTTGCCGACGCCGTCGCGGCGCTCGGGCTGCGCTACGTCGTGATTACATCGGTGGACCGCGACGATCTGCGCGACGGCGGCGCCGCGCACTTCGCGCGTTGTATTGCGCTCGTGCGCGAGCGCGTGCCGGGCATTCGCGTGGAAATCCTGACGCCGGATTTTCGCGGGCGAATCGACCGCGCGCTCGATGCCCTGTCCGTGGCGTGGCCAGACGTTTTCAATCACAACATCGAGACGGTGCCGTCGCTGTACCGGGCGGCGCGGGCAGGCGCGGACTACCTCGGCTCGCTCGACCTGCTATCGCGCGCGAAACGCCAGAACGCGGCGGTGTTGACCAAATCCGGCCTGATGGCCGGGCTCGGCGAGACCGACAGCGAACTGCTCGCGACGATGCGCGATCTGCGTGCCCACGACGTCGACGTGCTGACGATCGGCCAGTATCTCGCGCCGTCGCGGTTTCACATGGCGGTGCGGCGATACGTGCCGCCCGCGACGTTCGACATGTTGCGCGACGAAGGCTTGAAGATGGGGTTCGTCGAAGTGGTCTCGGGGCCGCTCGTGCGGTCGTCGTATCACGCGGATCGGATCGCCGGAAAGCTCTGAATGCATGTGTGCCGGACCTTTGGTGGCGCAATCCGACGAATACCTCCCCGTAACCTCGGCTTTTCGAACGATTGACCGCCGGGGAAGTACTCGACAATTCGTAGGTATGCGAGGCGAGTCCCAGCGCGGGGCCGCCTCCCGAACGACGAAACGGTATTCGTCACCACGTGCACTTTGTCGAGGCAGGCATGTCAAGCAACATTACGATCACGGACGAACTCGTCGCTGAAATCGCAAACCGGTTGGCCGAAGAAGGCGAGAAGGTGTCTCCGGTAGCCATCTGGTCCGAAGTCCATACAGGCTCGGTGGTCGCGGTGGCAGCGGCATTGCGCAAGTGGCGTGAAACGCGCGCCCCGCGGGTGCCGCAGGTCGTCGAACGTCCGGCTTTGCCGGAGACCGTGACCGACACCATGCGCGATGCGCTCGACCGGCTATGGAGCTCAGCGCAGGACGAAGCGGAACGCGCGGTGGCGCGACGCCTCGCCGCGATGCGCCAGCGCGTCGAGGACGCCAGCAACGAGCGCGACGACGCGCTCGCGGAACTGCAAACCACCGTCCAGGAACTCGATGCGCTGCAAGTCCAACTGGATAAGATGACGAGCGCCTACGAGGAGAAAGTCGACGCAGTAGCCGGGCTCGAAGAGGACATTGCGCTCGCCGTGCAACGGACCGACGCGGCGGAGAAGCGCGCGCAGGAACTTGCCGAGCGCGTTTCGCTCCTCGAAGCGGAACTGCAGAGCGTGGAACTGGCCGCGGAGCGCCGACCGGTTTCGCACGAGGAGACCGACGCCGCGGGCGAGGGCGAGGTGGCGGACGAGTCGGCTGGGTCAGTCGTCGAAACGCCGGCCGACGAAACGGAGCGTGCGGCGCTGGAAGCGGCGCATTCCGAAGCGGTCGCTCGTCTTCAAAGCGAACTCGAAGCGATTCGCGCGGAGCTGCAGGCCGAGCAGGAAGCGCACGCGGCCCGCCGGGAAGAGGTCGCGGGCGCGCAGGCTGAACGGAATGCCGCCGCACTTGAATTGCAGAATGTCCAGACGCAGATCGCCAGCCTGACCGATGAGCGTGACGCGGGCACCTCCGAAATCGCGAGACTGTCGGCCAGCTTGTCGGAGGCGCAGGAGCGTGCCGACGCGGAGCAGCAGCGCGCGGCCGAACTGGCCGAAAGCGCGGTGGCGAGCGAGAACGTCGCGGGCCTGGAGTCGGCGTCGCCGGTGACTGCCGACTCTCAGCAGCTCGAGGCATTGAAGGCGCAGATGACGCGCGACGCGGACGCGCATGCCGCCGCAATTGCCGAAGCGCGGGAGACCGTCAGGAAATGGTCCGACTACTCGAACGCACTGAAGCAGCAACTGGCTCAGGCGAATGAAAAAATGGTGGTCGTCCTTGCCCGCGGTGCAGGCGAAGCGACATTGAGCCGCCGGCTTGCCGCTGAACTGGCCCAGCTCAAGCCGGAGCATGAATTGCTGCGCAAGGAGATTCAGCAGCAGGTGATCGTTGAAACGATCAGCGCTCAACTCGAGAAACAAGGCTACCGCTACGACGAGAAGACGGGTGCGGTGTCGAAGCTGAACACCGAAACCTCGCCAGCGTGACGGGATCGTTGATGGGATGGCGCGCGTCGCGAGCATGGCGACGCGCAATGGGCTCGTAGGGAGGGCTCGCATTACGGGATCGTTGATTACCTCGTGATCAAGTACCTGTGCATGGCGGTTTGACGCCGGTCCGATAGTCAGCGTGCGGCACGGCCAGGCGTAGAATTGCGGGCGCGGCGGCGAGTCCATTCGTCGCCGGACCGGAGAGCGATGGCTGATGGAAATCAAGTGGATCGAAGACTTCATCGCGCTCGCCCGCTATCAGAGCTTTTCCCGGGCGGCGGAGTTTCGCAACGTCACGCAGTCGGGTTTCAGCAGACGGATCCAGTCGCTCGAACAATGGGTCGGCGCCGATCTCGTCGATCGCAGCGGCTTTCCGCCGACCCTGACCCCGGCAGGGCAACTGTTTCGTGACGCGGCCGAAGACATCCTCGACAAGCTGTTCGACACGCGCGCCATCATTCGTACCGAACAGCGCATCGCCGGCACGAGCCTGCAGATCGCAGCCGGCCACACGATCGCGCTCAACTTCCTGCCCGCGTGGCTGCGCACGCTGTCCAAGCATGTCGGCGAAGTGCGCGCGCGCGTGATTCCGGCGAACGTGCACGATTCGATACTGATGCTGGTCAACGGCAACTGCGAGCTGAT
The DNA here is from genome assembly GCF_902833905.1 of Paraburkholderia tuberum STM678. Taxonomy (GTDB): domain Bacteria; phylum Pseudomonadota; class Gammaproteobacteria; order Burkholderiales; family Burkholderiaceae; genus Paraburkholderia; species Paraburkholderia tuberum. Next base: position 197,107 of record NZ_CADFGP010000003.1, read on the forward strand.
GTTCGCTTATCACCATCCGCAGCTGCCGTTGCATCTCGATCCGACCAGGTATGAATGCGTGACCGTGGGCGTCGATACTTTCATGCCGGTTTGCAGGCCCAATCAGCGGCTTGCGCACGTGTACCGTCTGCCCGGCGTGATCGAACATCCGATGCCGTTCATCGCCTATACGGAGACGAGCTACTTTGGGCGCTGCTTCGCGTTGCTGATGGAGCAGAGCAAAGCGTCGCCCGCCTTGCATCTTCACTATGAATCCGACATGGCCGAGGTCGTGAAGAAGCTCGTGCTGGAAGGCGAGGGTGTCGCCTGGCTGCCGAAGAGCTCGATCGCCGCCGAACTCGACAGCGGCCAGCTTGTCGCCGCCGGCCGCTCCGAATGGCAACTGGAGCTGGAGTTGCGCGTGTATCGCGATCTCACGAACCGCACTGAACTGCTCGATACGCTGTGGCGGCATCTGCGGGCCTCGTCGGGGTCAGCCGAATAGCGCCGCTAGGGTTATCCCGCGTTATGCGAAACTTGCATAGCCGTATGCAACACTAGCATTCACGTCTTTTCTGCCGTCTCTAGAATTCCGTCCAGTCACAAATAATCTCAGGACGGAGACACATGAAGAATCGGCTTACCCTCTACATCCTCGCCGGCATGCTGCTCGGCGTGGCCGTCGGTTATGTCTGCCATCGCACGGCGGCCGATGCCGCGCAGGCGAAGGAGATCGCCGGCTACTTTTCCATCGTCACCGATATCTTCCTGCGGCTCGTGAAGATGATCATCGCGCCGCTGGTGTTCGCCACGCTCGTGTCAGGTCTCGCCGGCATGGAAGGCACGAGCGACGTGCGCCGCATCGGTCTTCGCTCGATCGCGTGGTTCCTGTGCGCGTCGCTGTTCTCGCTCGCGCTCGGCCTCGTGCTCGCGAACCTGCTGCAACCGGGCGCGGGCTTGCACATGTCCCAGACGAGCGCTGACGTGGCCACCGGCCTCAACACGTCGAGCCTGAACTTCAAGGACTTCGTCACACACGCGTTCCCCACCAGCATCGTCGATGCGATGGCGCGCAACGATATCCTGCAGATCCTCGTCTTCTCGGTGATGTTCGGCATCGTGCTCAGCGTGATCAAGTCCGACCCGCGCGTCGCGCCGCTGATCGCGGGCGTCGAAGGGCTCGTGCCCACCATGCTGAAACTGACCGACTATGTGATGCGTCTCGCGCCCGTCGGTGTGTTCGGCGCGCTGGCATCGGCGATCACGGTGCATGGCCTCGACGTGCTGACGACGTACGGCAAGCTCGTGGCCAGCTTCTATACGGGGCTCGCGCTGCTGTGGGCGGCGCTGATCCTCGCCGGCTACGCGTTTCTCGGCAAGCCGGTCTGGGCCTTGCTCAAGGCGATCCGCGAACCCGCGATGCTGGCGTTCTCCACCGCGAGCAGCGAGGCGGCGTATCCGCGCCTGACGGAGAAGCTGGAGGAATTCGGCGTCGACAAGAAAGTGGTGGGCTTCACGTTGCCGCTCGGCTATGCGTTCAATCTCGACGGCTCGATGATGTATCAGGCCTTCGCCGCGATCTTCATCGCGCAGGCGTTCGGCATCGACATGCCGATCGGCACGCAGATCGTGATGCTGCTCGTGCTGATGGTGAGCAGCAAAGGCATGGCGGGTGTCGCGCGCGGCTCGGTAGTGGTCGTCGCGGCCGTGGCGCCGATGTTCCATTTGCCGCCATCGGGCGTCGTGCTGGTGCTCGCGATCGACCAGATTCTCGACATGGGGCGCACGGCGACCAACGTGATCGGCAACAGCATCGCGACGGCAGCCATCGCGAAGTGGGAGGGCCAGCGCGTGACGCGGCAGGAACGCCGCACGGCGATGGCGACGGCTTCGTTCGGCCAGCTCGAAGGCGAGACGAAATGAGCGGCATCGACGCAACGGCTGCCACGAGCGCGCGCAAGTTCGGCGTGGTGGGCGGGCTCGGCCCGCTCGCGAGCGCGGACGTGTTCTTCAAACTGATCAAATCGACGCCGGCCACGCGCGACGCCGAGCACTTCGATGCGATCTTCGAGCAGCAGCCGTTTCGCAGCGCCGATGCCGACAGCGAGACGTTGACGCAGCGCAAGCTGTACATCTTCGATCTGATCAGCAGCTTCGAGAAGCGCGGCGTGACGACGGTCGTGCTGCCGTGCTTCCTGAGTCACACGTTCATCGACGAACTGAAAGCCAATTCGCCGCTGCAGATCGTCGACATGATCGATGCGGTGCGCAGCCACGTGCGCAGAAGATTTCCCGCGGTGCGCCGCGTGGGCGTGCTCGCGTCGGCGCATACGCGGCGCAGGCGCCTGTTCGAGAAGTACTTCGCGGCGCCCGAGTTCGAAGTGATCCACCCGCGCATCGGCGACGGCATCGATTTCGTCACCGAGGCCGTTTATGGCGAGGATGGCGTGAAGAGCGGCAATCTGCGTGGCCGTCCGGCCGAGTTGCTGCGGGCGGCGTGCGAGGACCTGATCGAACAGGGCGCCAACGTCATCGTGCCGGGGCTCACCGAGATCGCGCTGGTCGCGGACGAACTCGGTGCGTTGCGCGTGCCGCTCGTCGATTCGAACCTGGCTTATGCGCAGTACGTGGTGTCCGGCCAGTACCACACGCCCGAGACGATCTTCAAGGTCGGCGTGGTGGGCGGCGTGGGTCCGGCGGCCACCGTCGATTTCATTCACAAGATCGTGCGCGCGACGCCCGCGCGGCGCGATCAGGACCACATCAAGCTGCTCGTCGAGCAGAACCCGCAGATCCCGGATCGCACGGAGAATCTGATCGGCGACGGACCCGACCCGACCATCTCGCTCTATGCGACCTGCAAGAAACTCGAAACGGGCGGCGCGGATCTGATCGCGATCCCGTGCAATACGGCGCATGCCTTCGTCGAGCGGATACAGCCTTATCTCGGCGTGCCGATCGTCAATATGCTGACGGTGACGGTGCGTTATCTGCGCGAGTCGTTTCCCGCGCTGCGCTCGGTCGGCGTGCTCGCGACTTGCGGCACGCTCGCAAGCGGCGTCTACGAAAAGGCGCTCGAATCGCACGGCTTGCGGCAGGTCGTCCCGGCACCCGCGCTGCAGGCGCGCGTGATGGACGCGATCTACGGCAAGGAAGGCGTGAAGGCCGGATTCACGGCGGGGCAGTGCCAGCAAGACCTCGCCGCGGCGATCGACGGGCTTGTCGCCGACGGCGTCGAAGTGATCGTTCTCGGCTGCACCGAACTGCCGCTGCTGATTCGCGAGCCGTATGTGATCGGCGCGAACGGCGCGCGCGTGAGCGTGGTCGATCCGACCGACGTGCTCGCGAAGCAGTGTGTCGCCTGCGCGACAGCGCCGCCTCAATAACCCAACCGCTTCACCCAGTCAATGCGACGGACCTGCACACGAGGTGTGCCTGATGACCCCGCTCGCCTGTCGATTTCAGAACCTCAGAGGTAATCATGCTTGCACCGACCGAACGTATCGAACACGACCTTCTCGGCGATCTCGCCGTGCCCGCGACCGCGCACTACGGCGTACACACGCTGCGCGCGCTGCAAAACTTTCCCATCACGGGTATTCCGATCTCCGTGTATCCGAACCTCGTCAACGCGCTGGCGAGCGTGAAAGAAGCCGCCGCGCTCGCGAATTACGATCTCGGCCTATTGAGCGCAGTGAAGATGCAGGCCATCGTGCACGCATGCAGGCAAGTGCGCTCAGGCACCGCGCACGAGCATTTCGTCGTCGACGTGATTCAGGGCGGCGCGGGCACGTCGACCAACATGAACGCGAACGAGGTCATCGCCAATCTCGCGCTCGAACATCTCGGGCAACAGCGCGGCGAATACGCGGTTCTCCATCCGAACGAGGACGTGAATCTCGGCCAGAGCACCAACGACGTCTATCCGACCGCGCTCAAGATCGCCACGTACGCGGGCATCATGCAACTGGTCGACGCGATGGGCGTGTTGCGCGCATCGTTCGAACGCAAGGCGGTGGAATTCGGCAACGACCTGAAGATGGGCCGCACGCAGCTTCAGGACGCCGTACCGATGACGCTCGGCCAGGAGTTCAGCACCTTCGCTGTGATGCTCGGCGAAGACGAAGAGCGGCTGAAGGAAGCGGCCCAGCTCATCTGCGAGATCAATCTCGGCGCGACGGCGATCGGCACCGGCATCAACACACATCCGGAATACGCGCAGCTTGCATGCAGGCACTTGAGCGAAATAACCGGTATCGCGTTGACCACGTCGCCGAATCTGATCGAAGCGACGCAGGATGTCGGTTCGTTCGTGCAGCTCTCCGGCGTACTGAAGCGCGTCGCCGTAAAACTCTCCAAGACCTGTAACGATCTTCGCCTGCTTTCGAGCGGTCCTCGCGCGGGCCTCGGCGAAATCAACCTGCCGCCGGTGCAGGCGGGTTCGAGCATCATGCCGGGCAAGGTGAATCCGGTGATTCCGGAGGTCGTCAACCAGATCGCGTTCGAAGTCATCGGCAACGATGTGACGGTGAGCTTCGCCGCCGAAGCGGGGCAGCTCCAGCTCAACGCGTTCGAGCCGATCATCGCGCACAGCCTGTTCAAGAGCGTCGCCCATTTACGCGCAGGGTGCCTCACGCTCGCGTCGAAATGCGTCGACGGCATTACCGCGAATCGCGAGCGGCTGCGCGCGATCGTCGAGAGCTCGATCGGCATCGTGACCGCGCTGAACCCATACATCGGCTATACGCACTCGACCGAAGTCGCGAAGGAAGCGCTTGCGTCGGGCAAAAGCGTCGCGCAGATCGTGATCGACAAAGGACTGTTGAGTCAGGCGCAGCTCGACGAGATCCTTCAACCCGCCATGCTGACGCAACCAAGAAAGATGTCGTCGGCGGCATGAGCGACGAAGGTTGTTCCGGTCACAGGTCGCGTGCATACGCACGCGACTCTTTTAAACGATGGAGGAGAGAAAGATGAACGCCAACACGATCGATCGAAAAGCAAGGCGGCTGTGCGGTTCGGCGGCACTGCTGATCGCGGCACTTGCCGCGGGTACCTGCGCACAGGCTGCCGACGCGCCATCGCAACAGGCAAGCGCCGTCACGGCAACGCCGCGTGTTCTGGTGCTGGCCACCGGCGGCACCATCTCGGGAACCGCCGATCCCCGTTCGGCGATCGGCTACAACTCGGGCAACGTGAAGGGGCAGGAACTGGTGCGCGGCGTGCCGGGCATCGAGAAGCTCGCGAGCATCAGCGCGGAGCAGATCTCGAACGTCGGCTCGCAGGACATGAACGACAAGATCTGGTTGCAGCTTGCGCGGCGGATCGACGAGGTCTTCGCGCGGAACGAGGCCGACGCCATCGTGATTACGCACGGCACCGATACGATCGAGGAAACGGCGTTCTTCCTGAGCAACGTGCTGCGCTCCGACAAGCCGGTGGTGCTGGTCGGCTCGATGCGACCGGGCGGTTCCGCGAGCGCCGACGGTCCCGGCAATCTGTACGAAGCCGTCGAAGTGGCGGCGAGCCCGCAGTCGCGTGGCCGAGGCGTGATGGTCGTGATGAATGACCAGATTCACGCGCCGCGCTGGATCACCAAGACCAATACCACGGCGGTACAGGCGTTCGCGTCGCCGAATGCCGGCGCGATCGGTTATGTCGATCCGGCGAGCGTGCGCTTCGTGATGCCGGCGGTGCAATCGACGCGCGCTGCGCTGAGCCTGCCCGCGAGTGGGCAATTGCCGCGCGTCGATATCGTCTACGCGCATAGCAACATGGATGGCCGCCAGATCGATCATGCGATCGCCGATGGCGCGAAGGGCATCGTCGTCGCCGGCGAAGGCGATGGTGACATGTCGAAGGAAGCCCTCGCGGCGCTCGACCGCGCGGCGGCAAAAGGCATCGTGGTGGTTCGCTCGACGCGCCTGGTGTCGGGGTTCGTGAACCGCAACGTCGAGGTGGACGACGACAAGCGCGGTTTCGTCGCATCGCTCGATCTGAATCCGCAGAAGGCGCGATTGCTGACGCAATTGCTGGTGGCCAACGGCGTGACCGATCCCGTCAAGGTACAGCAGGCGTTTAGCGGGACGTGGTGACGGGTTGGGGGCGCCGCCGGTCAGGGGCGCTGCCGCTTATAAAGCCGCGCGTAATGCCTCGTCGGCAACGGCAAGACGCAACGCGATGGTCTTCACGAGAAACCGATGCAACTGTTGCGCCGTCGCCGGATCCTGCTGTTCGAGTTCGAGCAGCCGGGAGATCGACAGGCGGTACACGCGCGTCGGTGCCTCGGCAATCACATCCGCGCTGCGCTGTTGCTGCGTGTACACCGCCATTTCCCCTACGACCGTGCCCGGGCCGAACGAGCGCAGACGCGCCGAGCGGCCATCGCCGAGCGGCAGCGAGACCGCGACACGTCCTTGCTCGACGAAATACAGCGCGTCGCCCGGCTCGCGATGACGAAACAGCGCCTGCCCCGAAAGCAGATCCTGCACCTCCAGACACGCGATCAAGCCGTTCAACGCGCCGGCCGTGAAATGCGGCTCGAGCATCGCCCGCAAATCGCCGCCATGCGCGATCGCGAGCGAGTTCGACGCGAGCAGTTTGTCTTCGATCCATTCGAGACCCGCATCGAGCGTATCGAATTCATGGATCTTCAGATTGAGCGTGCCGGTCTTCACGAGCAGATCGCGCGAGCGCGGCGGCAGCGCGGTCAACACGAGGTCCACGCTTCTTGCGGCGCAGAGCTGCCTGAGTTTGACGAAGCTGATCGATACGGATGCATCCATGCCATGTGTCGCCGCAAAGTCGAGCACGACGAAGCGGACCTGCGACGGATTCCCGGCGCCGAATCGCTCGCGAAGGCGCTGCAGAATCGAATTGGCCGTGCCGAAGAACAGAAACCCTTGCAGGCACATTCCGCATACCTGGGGGCCGATTGCGCGCAGAGCCTGGGTGTCTTCGATGCTGCGCTCAACATTCGAGGTCCGCGCGCGCAGGTCGAACTCCATGCGTATGCAGCCGACCCGACCGTAGAGCAGCGTGAACATCACACATGCTGCAACGACGCCCACCCCTACGCCGACGATCACGCCATACGCCGCGATAGTGCCGAGAATCACGGGCACGAGCAGATACTCATACCAGTTGAGCTTGGTCCAGGCGCCCGCGAGCCAATGCACGAGCAAGCGCAGCCCCATGAAGAGCTGAAGGCCGACCAGCACCGGCACCGGAAAGAGCGCCACGATGCCCGGTGAAGTGGCGAGCACGACCACGCACGCGAGCGAGGCGAACACGCCCGCCACCCGGCTCGTCGCGCCCACCCGCGCGTTGAGCATCGAGCGATTGAACGACTGGTAGCCGACCATGCCGCCCAGCAGTCCGCTCGCGAGATTGGCGAGGCCGGCGGCGCGCATCTCGCGATTGAGGTCGACGTCCTCCCCGGTGGCCGCGCCGATCGCCGTTGAATTCATCAGGATCGTCACGGCCGACACCGAGGTCACCACCAGACTCTCGGGAAGATGCGCGCCGACCGCCGACCAGTCGATGCCGCCCCGTCCGAGCCTCGCGGCCAGGTGCAACTCCGGCAGCCCGGATAGGTGCAGCTTGACGCGCGGCAGCAGCAGACCCATGCCGCGCGCGTCGTCGATCGAAACTCCGGCAACCTGCAGCAGAACGTAGAAAAGCACGACGCCGAAGGCCAGCGTGAGCGGCAGCGCGGCAATGTGCTGCCACGTGCGCATCAGTACCGTGGCCAGCACGCCGACGACCAGCGCCGGAACCCATGTGAGCCAGTGAAGGTGCCCGAGCAACCCGAGCGTGTGCCACTGCAGCGGCTGGCCCGTCAGCACGCGGAACGCCCCGGCGAGCAGCAGGTAGCCCGTGCCCGCGAGAAATCCGCCGAGCACCGGATAGGGCAGGAACTGCAAGGAGCGGCTGCGCTTCGACGAGCCGATCGCATAGAGCACGATGCCCGTCATGAGCGAACAGAGCGCGATGGCGATCAGCACAGTGAGGATCAGCGTCTGCGGTGAACCGCCGTCCGCGCGCACGCTGCTGGCCACCCCCGCCGCCACGCCGGCGAGAAAGGCGGCGGCGTTGCTGTCGGGGCCGCCAATGTTGACGCGCATCGAACTCGTCAAGGCGATCACGAGCGCCGTGACGACGCAGCTCACGAGCGCGGTGGGCACGCCCAGCATCGCGTAGCGGGCAAGATCGGCGCTAAAGATCATCGTGCCGAGGCTCATCGCATAGCACAGCATGACGAGCGTCGAAACGGCGCCCGCCGCCACGTCGCCTGGCAGACCCGCCAAACGCGAGCGCAGCGGGATCTCGGAGACGGAAACGGTCTTGCCCGGCTTCACGTGGATTCCCGGTCGAATGCAAGGGCGCCGTGAGGCGCGCCAGCCAGTATCCTGCGCGGCTCGAACGGCTGTCAAACGCGATGCAGCGTGCTTATCGGACACCTACACTGGTTATTCATCGGCCCCGTACCTGGCGAGCTCCACGCAAAGGCCGTGCAGTTCCGGAGCCGTTCACACCGGCGGTCGGCAGGCGCGCTATTCGTCTGAGCTTTTGCCCGCGGGGCCACGCATCGGAGGCGGGGCGACGAACATGGATATCGAGAAATGGCTGCGGGACCTCGGGCTCGAGCAGTACGCCCAGGCGTTCGCGGCAAACGACATCGACATGTCGCTGCTCGGGCAACTGACCGACGTGGACCTGAAAGAGCTGGGGGTACAGTCGCTCGGCCACCGTAAGCGCATTCTGGCCGCGGCGGCAGGCGCCCTAACGGCGGCCGCGCCGCTACCGTCCCAGACCTCCGCCGACAACGAGGTGCCCGCGGACGAGCGCAGGCAGGTCACGATTCTGTTCGCCGATCTCTGCGGCTACACGATGCTGTCGCGCTCGCTCGATCCCGAAGACTTGCGCGCGCTGATCGGACGCTACACGGCGCTGGTCGACGGGATCGTGCTCGCCTATGGCGGCACGATCGACAAGCACATCGGCGACGCGGTGATGGCGCTGTTCGGCGCGCCCCGCTCGCACGAGACGGACACGCTGCGCGCCGCCCGTGCCGCTCTCGACATTCACGACGGCCTGGCGCGGCTGGCCGCGCAGACCGGGCGGCCGTTGCAGGCGCATATCGGCATTGCGAGTGGCGAGGTCATCGCGGGCGCGCTGGGCCGCGCCGACGCGCAGGACTACACCGTGCATGGCGATCCGGTGAACCTGGCCGCTCGGCTCGTGGCAGCCGCGGCCGCCGGCGAAACCTGGATATCCGACGACGCGGCGCGCACGCTCGGCGACGCCGCCAGTTGCGAAGCAATCGGCGAGCGGCGCTTCAAGGGCATCGACACGCCGGTGCGGGCATGGCGGCTCCTCGCGCTAGGCAGCGACCCCGTCAGGACGAGCCGCAGCCGCTTCGTCGGACGCGAAGCCGAGCTCGAACAGTTTCACGGCATCCTTCATGCGTGCATGGCAAGGCGAGCAGGGCATGTCGTTCATGTGCGGGGCGAAGCCGGGATCGGCAAGACGCGGCTCGTCGACGAGATGCGCCGCCATGCGCAGGCACAGGGCTTCACGCTCCATCGGAGCCTCGTGCTCGATTTCGGCGTCGGCAAGGGCCAGGATCCGGTGCGGACCATCATTGGAAGCCTGCTCGGCTTACCGGCCGGTGCATCGAGTGAAGCGCGGCAGGCCGCCGCCGCGCAGGTCGCGACCCAAGGTATCGTCAAGGCCGAGCAGATCGTGTTTCTGCACGACTTCCTCGATCTTCCGCAGGCCGCCGAATGGCAAACCATCTACGAGGCCATGGACCACGGCGCGCGCAAGCGCGGCAAGCAGGCGCTCGCCGTGAGGCTGACCGAGGACGCTTGCGCCCATGCGGCGACGCTCATCGTCGTCGAAGACCTCCATTGGGCCGATGCCGAAGTCATCGGCTACCTGTCGGCGTTCGCGTCAGGCATTGCCAACGGCACGGGCCTGCTGGTCACGACTTCGCGCGTGGAAGGCGATCCGATCGATGCAGGCTGGCGCGCACGTTGCCGCGACACCCCGTTCGCCACGATCGATCTCGGACCGCTTCGCAAGGACGAGGCCCTGAGCCTGGCGGGCAATTTCATCGATGCGACCCAGCGCGTCGCGGTGGCCTGCATCGAGCGCGCGGGCGGCAATCCGTTGTTTCTCGAACAACTGCTGCGCAACGCTGAAGAAGGCAGCGGCGGCAACGTGCCCGCGTCGATCCGCAGTCTCGTGCTCGCGCGGATGGACCGGCTCGCGCCCCGTGACCGCCTGGCGTTCCAGGCGGCCGCCGTGATCGGCCAGCGTTTCGATCTCGCACTGCTGCGAGAGCTGGTGGACGATCCTGGCTACGTCTGCGACGGCCTGCTCGTCAATGCACTCGTGCTGCCGGAAGGCGACGACTTCCTGTTCGCCCACGCGTTGATCCAGGAGAGCGCTTACTCGACGTTGTTGCGCGCGCGCCGCCGTGAACTTCATCTGCGCGCGGCCGAATGGTTCGCACAAAGCGATGTCACGCTGCACGCCCAGCATCTCGACCGCGCCGAAGACGAGCACGCGCCGCACGCCTACCTGGGCGCGGCGGCCGCACAGCGTGCCGCCCATCGTTTCGAAGCGGCGCTGCGGCTGGCCGAGCGCGGCATCGAAATCGCGCAGTCGGAGGCAGACCGCCATGCACTGAGCTGCTGCAAGGGCGAACTTCAGCGCGACCTGGGCGACATCGCAGGATCGATCGTGACGTACCGCACCGCACTCGCCGCCGCCACCGACGACGCCGCCCGATGCGACTGTCAGCTCGGGCTCGCGGAAGGTCTGCGTGTCAGCGAGGGTCTCGACGAAGCACTCGGCTTACTCGCGCAAGCGCAAAAGATCGCGGAGCGAGACAACCGGCTGGCGGAGCTTGCAAGCCTCCACTATCTGCGCGGCAACATTCTCTTTCCGCTCGGCAAGATCGACGCCTGCAGCGCCGAGCATGAGCGCGGTCTTGGCTACGCGCGGCGCCTCGGTCTGCCCGAGGCAGAGGCTCGCGCGCTCGGCGGCCTGGCGGATGCGGCATATGCGCAGGGGCGCATGCGGACCGCGTTCCATCATTTCAGCGAATGCGTCGCGATGAGCCGCGAACACGGGTTCGGCCGCATCGAGGTTGCCAATCTGTCGATGCAGGGCTTCAGCCGCATTTACCTGAACGACGCAAGTCAGGCTCGCGAGGACGCAAGCGCCGCCGCCCGCGCCGCCGAGTTGATCGGGCAGCCTCGCGCGCAATTGCTGGGGGAGACGCTGGGGGTGTTCGCCTGCCAGGAACTGGGCGATGCGCAGGCGGCCAGCAAGCATCTGGTGCAGGAAATGCGTGTGATCCGGCAATTGGGCGCGCGCCGCTTCGAAGCGCAGAATCTGGAGATGCAGGGTCGCCTGTTACTGGACGAAGGATGCCGTAGTGAAGCAGTGGTTGCGCTGCGCGAAGCACTCGCCATCTCACGCGAGGTAGGGACTCAGTTTTCCGGGCCAAAGGCCTTGAGCGCACTGAGCCGCGCGGTTGACGATAACGGCGAGCGTACGCGGCTACTGGCTGAAGGCGAGGCGCTGTTGCGCCTCGGCGCGGTCGGCCACAATCACCTGTGGTTTTACCGCGACGCCGTCGAAGCGATGCTGGGGGCGAGCGATCCTGCTGGCATGCTGCACTACGTGGACGCACTCGAGGCCTATACGCAGCGCGAACCGTTGCCGTGGTCCGAGCTTTTCGCGGCGCGTGGCCGTGCGCTTGCACTCGCGCTTCAGGCGCCGCTCAGCGAAGCCACGCGACATGAACTGCTGCGGCTGCGAGAGGCGCTGCAGCAGGCCGGCTTTCGCAATTACGTAAGCGCGGTCGAAGCGGCCCTTGCGGCTTGAGGCACGCGCGTAGCCGATCCTCAGCGTGGCGCGGAATCGTCGTCGGGCGGGTCCTTGTGGACGACCTCCATGTCGATGGTGCGGGCGTCGTCGCCATGCGCGACCGTCTGCCGGCGCAACGCGCGCATCTTCCACCACAGATACCCGACGACGATCGTGCCGACCGCGAACAGCACGGCGAACAGCACGATCGACAGCATCGCGGCCACCACGAACAAGATCGCGCTCAGGGCGACGGCCAGCAACCGGCCGAACCAGCCGGGGCCGCCGATCCGGATCCCTTTCTCATATGTCACCCGCCGCGGCGGCGGTCTGTCGTTTTGCATCGCTCGTCTCCCGGCCGCCGTCCGGCGGATGATGCGGGTAAATCCTCATGCGTGGTCATTATGCAGGATGCGAACCGCTAACGTCGTCGGCGCGGCTCAGCGTATAGTCGACTGACGTCGTTAAGAAGCCCGCGCGTTGGCTCGTTTAAGTTCGGTAGTAAGTTGCCGCTCCCAAGGCTGACAGGCGTGGTGTTTAGCGTGCAGGCCTTCTCTGTCTACCCGGTTGCACACTGCCAGGGCACGTTATGAAATCCGCCGGTTTTCAGTTACCTCGGTTGCCCGCGTGATCATGCGACGCCTGCATCTGCTCGAAATCGAAGACCAGCCGTGGTGCCCACGGGCGATCCGTGACGGCGGGACGGACTGGCTGCATTTCCTGGCCAATACCCTCGAGGGCTTCAACGTCATCGCGGGCAAGCTGCGCGAAGCGATGCGGCGGGTCGGCAACGACCGGATCGTCGATCTATGTTCGGGCGGCGGCGGCCCGTGGCTGACGCTTGCACCGTTGCTCGCGCAGTCCGGACGCGTCACGGTGCAACTGACCGACTTCTATCCCAATCGCGCCGCGTACGAGCGCGTATCCGCCGGGGCAGCCGGCCGCGTCACCTATGTGAGCGAACCGGTGGACGCGATGGACGTGCCATCGGGATTCGACGGTGTGCGCACGATGTTCAACGCTTTCCACCATTTTCGGCCGGACGATGCGCGGGCGATCCTCGCCGACGCGGTGACGAAGCGTCGCGCGATCATCATCGTCGAGGGTGCCGACCACCGGCTGCTCGGTGTCGTGTTCATCCTGGCGATGCCGCTGATGATGCTCGCGCTGACTCCGCTGATCCGGCCGTTTCGCTGGTCGCGACTAGCGCTCACCTATGTGCTGCCGGCTATCCCGCTGCTGTGTCTGTTCGACGGCATCGTGTCGATGATGCGCATCTACAACCCCGACGAATTGCGTGAGATGGTGGCGCGTATCCCGGACCAGCAGAGCTTCGAATGGGACATCGGCACACTGCCGGTGCAGGGCTCGCCGATCGGTCTGACTTACCTTGTGGGCGTTCCGCGGGGACGCGCCGGCTGAACGCAAGCGGGCGCCGTCGGCAGCGGCGGGCCGATCACTTGCCGGCCAGATGGTCAGGTGTCTGGCTGCTGCCCGTCGGCAGCTCGCCCATCGCCTGAAACAGCGTCGCCGTATCGGCCAGGCGCCGGCCGATCAGGCGGATTTCTTCGAGCCTCGCTGCTTCGTACTGCTGCTCGCCGCCGCGGGCGGATGCAGCGGGCAGCGCGCCGAGCCGGTGACGTGACGTGGCATCGTCGAACGACTCGCGTGCCTCACGGGCAGCGCTGCTCGCGGCGTCGAGCGCCTGCGCGTCGTGTTCGAGCGACGCAAGCGTGTCCGCGACGTTTTCGAACGCCGCCAGCACGGTCTGCTTGTACTCGAACACGGCGGCCTCGTAGGTGTCGATTGCCGCGCGCCGCTGTGCGACGAGCGCGCCGCCATGAAAAAGCGCCTGCGACATCGTCGCGGCGATGCTCCAGATCGCGCCTGCGCCCGACAGCGCGAGCGGCCAGTTGAAGCCGCCTTGTCCCATCGAGGCGTTCAGCGTCAGGCTCGGAAACAGCTGTGCCGTCGCGACGCCGACGTCGTCTGCGGCGGCCTTCAGCGCCGCCTCGGCGGCCGCGATATCGGGCCGCGCGCGCAACAGGTCCGATGGCAGCACGACGGGCAGGTCCTGCGGCAAGTGCAGGTTTGCCAGCTCTGGCTCGGGCGGCGCCGCGTCGGGCGTGCGGCCGAGCAGCACCGCAAGCGCATGTCTCGTCACCGTCAGCCGTTGCCGCAGATCGGCCACGCTGACCTCGAGCGCGGCGATGCTTTGCCGCGCAGTCGACACGTCGCCGCGCGTCAGCGATCCGAGTTCGTAATGCCGTTCGGTATCGTGAGCCTGATCGCCCGCAAGCGCGATCAATCGCTCGGTCGCGTCGATCTCGGCGCGCAACATCGCCGCCCCGATCGTCGCCGTGACGATGTTGGTGGCCAGTGCGCGGCGCGCGGCTTCGCGTTGATACGCGTCGATCTCGACACGCGCTGATCGGGCCGCGTTGGCTTTACGCACCGCGCCGAACAGGTCGAACGTATATTGCGCCTGGACTACGCCGATGAACTCGTTGTAAAGCAGCGTATTCGGGCCGCCGGGGACCGGAATGCCGAGATCGCGCCCGCGCGAGGCCTGCCCCACCAGATCGACCGACGGCAGCAGCGAGGCGCCGATCTGCGCCCGCAGTTGTTCGTGCGCGGCGGCCAGGTGCTTGTCGGCGGCAGCGAGCGTCGGGCTGTTGCGCAAACCTTCTTCGACGAGGTCATTCAACGCTGTCGATTCGAACAGCCGCCACCATTGCGGCACAGGCTGCGCGCCGGTGGTGAAGTGCTGCGCGACACCGAGCGCGGCGACCGTTTGCGCGGGCTGAGGCTCGACGCCGTAATGGGCGGGAGAGGGCATCGCGGGCGGCTCGCCGCCCGGACCGAACGAGCATGCGCCAAGCGCGATCGTCGCGGCCGCGCCGAACGCCGCGCGCCAACCATGGATCGCCGCTGCCCGCGTTCGACCCGGCGCGCCGGCGAAATGCGGCGCGCTCGCGAGCGCCGGCCCGTCGACGGGGTTGCAGTCTGTGCCCACGATCAGCTCCACGTAGATTCGATTGTCAGGGTCGCGGTTCGCACACCGCGTTCGAAGTGCCGCACCTTGAACGCGGTCGCGTACAGCGCGGGAACGAAGAACAGCGTCAACACCGTGGCGCCCGTGATGCCGCCCATCAGTGCGGTCGCCATCGGTCCGAAGAAGGCCGAATGCAGCAGCGGGATCAGCGCGAGCACGGCCGCCGCGGCGGTCAGCATGATCGGGCGGAAGCGCCGGACCGTGGCACCGACGATCGCATCGAAGCGCCCCTGGCCCGCGGCGATATTGCGTTCGATCTGATCGACCAGAATCACCGAGTTGCGCATGATGATGCCGGACATCGCAATGACGCCGAGCATCGCCACGAAGCCGAACGGCTTGCCGAACAGCAGCAGTGCGGCGACCACGCCGATGAGCCCCAGCGGCGCGGTGAGCACGACCATCAGCACGCGCACGAAGCTGCGCAGTTGAATCATCAGCAGCGTCAGCACCACGACGAGCATCAGCGGAAGCTGCGCGATCACCGACGCCTGCGCCTTGCCGCTGATCTCGCCGGCGCCGCCGGTCTCGATCCGGTAGCCGATCGGCAGCGATGCGCGTAGCGGCGCGAGCGTCCGATCGATCGCCTGGGTCACGTCGATATCCAACGCGTTGCCGCGCACGTCGGCCTGGACCGTGATCGTCGGTTGACGGTCGCGGTCCCAGATCACCGCGTATTCGAGTTCGTTGTTGAGGTGGGCGAGCGCGCCGAGCGGCACCGGGCCGTTCGGCGTCGGCATCGCGAGGTTCACGATCTCGTCGGGGTCGACCCGCTCGCGCCGGGGCGCACGCAGATCGACACTGATCGAGCGGTCGCGGACCCGGTACTGCGTGAACGTATAGCCCGACAGCGTCATTGCGAGGAAGCTCGCCACGTCTTCCGAGGTGACGCCGAGCTCGCGCGCCTTCTGCTGGTCGATCTCGAAGCGCACCGAGCGTTCGCCGGGTTCGTCCCAGTCGAAATGGACGCCCGTTGTGCGGGCATCGGCTTTCATCGTCGCCGCGACCTTTTCCGCGATCTCCCGCACGGTGGCGAGGTCGCTTCCGCTGACGCGAAACTGCACTGGATAGCCGACCGAGGGGCCCGTCTGGAGCGGCGAAACGCGCGCGCGCACGGCGGGAAAGCTGTTTTGCAGCGTGCTCGCGAGCCAGCGTTCGAGCTTTGCGCGGTCGTCGACGGACTTCGCGGTGATCACGAGCTGCGCGAAGTTGGGCTGGGGCAACTGCACGTCGAGCGGCAGGTAGAAGCGGGGGGCGCCCGCGCCGACGAAGTCGACCAGATGATCGATCTCGGGCCGGCCGGCCAGCGTCTTTTCGAGGCGCGCGGCTTCGCGCAGCGTCGCTTCGAACGACGCGCCTTCGGGCAGCCGCATGTCGACGAGCAGTTCGGGCCGTTCGGAGCTCGGGAAGAACTGTTGCGGCACGAACGCGAAGCCGGCCAACGCGGCAACGAACAAGGCGGCCGTGACGCCGAGCACGACGAGGCGCCGCTTCACGCACCACGCGATGCAGTCGCGCAGGCGGTCATGAAAGCGGCTGGCGCGCGGCGCCGCCACCGGGCTCCGGCGCGTCTGCGCGTCGGCGCGCCGGCGGAGCTTGCGAAGCGCGCGCCGAGGCGTCTCGCGTGCGGTGTCCTTGCGTTCGGGTAGCAGGTGATAGCCGAGCAACGGAATCAGCATGACCGCCGCGAACCACGAAGCGATCAGCGCAATCGCGGACACCTGAAAGATCGAGCGCGTGTATTCGCCGGTGGCCGATTTCGCCAGCGCGATCGGCAGGAATCCCGCCACCGTGACGAGGGTTCCCGTCAGCATCGGAAATGCGGTACTGCTGTAGGCGAACGCCGCGGCCCTCGCGCGGCCCCAGCCCTGCTCGAGCTTCACGGCCATCATCTCGACCGCGATGATCGCATCGTCGACGAGCAGGCCCAGCGCGAGGACCAGCGTGCCGAGCGAGATCTTGTGCAGGCCGATGTCGAAGCCGTTCATGCATAGCGCGGTGACCGCGAGCACGACGGGGATCGAGATCGCCACCACCACGCCGGCGCGCCAGCCCAGTGAGATGAGGCTCACGGCCAGCACGATCACGATCGCTTCGGCGGCGGCCCGCAGAAAACCGTTGACCGAATGCGAGACCGCGTGCGGCATGCTCGACACCTCGACGAGTTCGAGCCCCGCGGGCAGACGCGCACGCAATTCCGCTGTCTGCGCATCGAGCCGCTTGCCGAGCTGAATCACATCGCCGCCAGTCTGCATCGTGATGCCGATGGCGAGCACCGCGCGGCCGCCGGTGCGAACCTGCGAGACCGGCGGATCGTCGT
Source organism: Paraburkholderia tuberum STM678 (assembly GCF_902833905.1). Taxonomy (GTDB): domain Bacteria; phylum Pseudomonadota; class Gammaproteobacteria; order Burkholderiales; family Burkholderiaceae; genus Paraburkholderia; species Paraburkholderia tuberum. Next base: position 214,347 of record NZ_CADFGP010000003.1, read on the forward strand.
AGCCGCGCCTGATCGAGGCAATGTCACCGAGACGAACCAGGCGGTGATTGATGTCGATCAGCGTGTCGCCCATCGCCTTCAGGTCGGTGAACTGGCCGCTCGGACGCACGTACACGCGGTCGAACGCGGTGGTCAGCGTGCCGCTCGGCGTGACCGCGTTTTGCGCGTTGATCGCCCGCGCGAGCTGTTGCGGCGTGATACTGAGCCGGGTCAATTGCGCGTTGGGAATCTCGATCGTGATGTGCTCGTCGGGGTCGCCGAAATAATCGACTTTCGCGACCCCGGGCACGCGCAGCAGCACGCCGCGCAGTTCGTCGGCATAGTCGTGCAATTGCGCCGGCGAGAACCCGTCGCCGGCGAGCGTATAGATGTTCGTGTAGACGTCGCCGAACTCGTCGTCGAAGTACGGCCCCCGCACGCCGGGCGGAAGCGTATCCGCGATGTCGGCCATTTTCTTGCGTACCTGGTACCACGTCTCGCGCACTTCGTTCACCGGCGCGGAGTCTTTCATCGTAAAGACGATCAGCGATTCGCCGGGACGCGAGTAGCTGCGCAGATAGTCGAGATGAGGCGTTTCCTGGAGCTTGCGGCCGATCCGGTCGGTCACCTGTTCCTCGACCTGGCGTGCGGTCGCGCCGGGCCAGAAGGTCCGGATCACCATCGCGCGGAACGTGAACGGCGGATCCTCGGATTGTCCGAGCCGGGCATAGGCGAGCCCGCCGAACAGCGTTGCGAGCACGACGGCGAAGATGACCAGCGCCTGGTTACGGATCGCCCACGCGGACAGATTGAAGCGGCCGCTATCGTCCGCTGCCGGCCGCCTCGGTCCGCCCGCTCCACCGGGTCCACCGGGTCCACCGGGTCCACCCGCGCCGTCGGGCCCCTGGCCGAACGGCGCTCTCATGACGCGAAGTCCTCGGGATGCAACGGCGCTATCGCCCGCACGGTTTCGCCGGCGCTGACGGTATGCACCCCTTGCAGCACGACGCGCTCGCCGTCGTTGAGGCCTCGCGCGACCGAGATCGTGCGGTCGTCGTAGCGGCCAACCTGGACCCGGCGCAGTTCCAGCGCCTGGTCGCCCGGCCGAACGACCCAGACGGCCGGCGCGTTGCCGTCGTGAAAGAGCGCGCTGGCGGGCAGCGTGATCGGGTCGTCCGCTTGCGCCTCGCCGGCCGCGGCGAACGTGACGGTGGCCGTCATGCCGAGGCGGACCTCGGGGCCTGGCGCATCGAGCGTCAGTTTCGCGCGATAGGTGCGGCTGCCGGGGTCCGCGGCCGGCGACAGCTCCCGCACGTGTGCCGTGAAGCGTCTGCCCGTGGCGGCCGGCAGCGAGACGCTGGCCGAGCTGCCGATCGCCAGCGCGTTCAGCAGACTCTCGGGCACGTCGCAGAGAATATCGACCTCGCCGGACCAGGCGAGATGGTAGACCGCTTGTCCCGCCGCGACGTTCTGCCCGGTATCGGCGTCTTCGGCGGTGATGACGCCGGCATGGTCCGCCGTGAGGACCGTGTACTGCGTCTGATTCTGCAGCAGCGCGAACTGTTGTAGCGCCTGATCGCGCTGCGCGGCGGCCGCCACATACGCATCCTGGGTCTGCTCGAGCTGCGCTGTCGAGATCAGCTGTTCCTGCGCCTGCGCCCGGTCGCGATCGAGTTGCTGCTCGGCGAAGGTGAGCCGATGCTGCGCCGCCATCAATTGGGCCTGCGCGCTCGCGAGGCTGCGTTGCGCGTCGTCGGCATCGAGCCGCGCGATCGCCTGGCCGGCCGTGACCGTATCGCCGAGCCGCACCTTCCGCTCGATCAGCTTGCCCGCGATGCGAAACGACAGCGGCGTCGCATAGCGTGCGTTGACTTCGCCTGGCAGCGTCGCGAGCACGGGCTTGCTGTCCCGATGCACGACCACGGCGATGACCGGGCGCGGCAGTGTCACCTCGGCGTCTTTCGCGTGACAGGCGGCGAGCGTGAGCGCGCCCGACAGCGTCAGCATGATCTCGCGCCAGCGCATGCTCACGAGTGTTCCTCCAGCTCGCCGGCTTCGAACTGTGCCTTGGTTCGGCGGCGCTGTACCTTGCCGCTGGAGGTCCGCGGCAAGCTGCCCGCCTGCACGATCGCAACGTGACCGACCTGCAGGCCCGCGCATTCGGCGACCTTCTGCGCGATCGCACGCCGCAGCGCCGTGGCCTCCGCCGGCTTGCCCTCGGCACAGACGACCAGTGTCTCGTCGCCGTCGCGCATCACGCTGAACGCGATGACACCGCGGCTTTGCACGCTCGGCAACTCGGCCACCGCCCATTCGATGTCCTGCGGATAGAGGTTCGAGCCGTGAATGACGATCAGGTCCTTGCTGCGGCCGCAGATATAGAGCTGGTCGCCGGCGAGGTAGCCGAGATCGCCGGTCTGCAGCCAGCCGTCGCGGTACGCGTCGGCGCTCGCGTCGGCCTGGCCGTAATAGCCCACGGTGATGCTGGGCCCGCGCGTGACGATTTCGCCGACACAGCGTTCGGGCAACGCGCGCCCGGATTCGTCGACGATCCGCAACTCGTGGCCGGGAAAGCAATGGCCGCAGCCGACCAGTTCGATCGTGCGTAAGCCGTTATCACGCGCAGCCGGTATCGCTCGACCAAGCCCCAGCGCGGCCGCATAGACGACGTCGGTAACGAGCGGCTGGCCGTGGTCGTGAAAGGTGATCGCGAGGGTTGCTTCGGCCATCCCGTAGCACGGCAGCAGCGCTTCGGCACGAAAACCGGCCGGCTCGAAGCGCGCGCAGAACTGGCGCAGCGCTTGCGCGTTGATCGGCTCGGCACCGCAGCCGGCGACGCGCAGCCGCCGCAGATCGAGGCCTTCGAGGTCCTGGTCGCGGCTACGGCGAGCGGCGAGCGCGTACGCGAAGTTCGGCGCGAAGCTGATGGTGCCGCGGTATTTCGTGATCGCCTCCATCCAGAGGCCGGGCCGGCGCACGAACGCTTCGGTTGCCAGCAGCACGCACGGCAAGTCGCAGATCAGCGCGCCGAGCACGCTGATGAGCCCCATGTCGTGGTGCAGCGGCAGCCAACTGACATAGACGTCCTGCTCGCGCAGATCGATGCCGCGGGGTCCGAGGAACGCTGTCGCATTCGCGACCAGATTGCGATGCGTGACCATCACGCCTTTCGGCAGCGACGTGCTGCCCGACGTGTATTGCAGGAAGCACAGGTCATCGGGATGCAGCGTGGGCAAATCGCACGCGGGCGGCTCGCCGTCGAGCAGCGCTTCAATGGTCACGATACGTTCGAGACCGGTGTCGACGGCGAGCACGTCCTCGATGGTCTCCCTTGTCGAGTTCGACGTGAGCAGCATCCGGGCGCCTGCCGAGCGCACGATGTGACTGACGGTTTCGGCGTAACGTGTGCGGGTCCTGAAGTTCAGGCTTCCGCGCGGAAATATCGGTACCGGGACGAGACCGGCGAACGAGGCGCCGAGGAAGCTCAGGATGAACGCTTCCGGGTCGAGGACCACGAGCGCAATGCGGTCGCCCTTGTTCAGCCCCAGTGCCACGAGCTTTTTCGCGTGGTTGCGCGCCTCGCGTTCGAGCGCCTCGTAAGGATAGTAGTGCTCGTCGCCGTGCGTGGAGACGAAGCGAAGGCCTCGAGCGTCGCCGCGCGGCAGCGCTGCAACGGCATCGACTAGCGTCTGGTTCATGGTGACGGGTCCCGGTCAGGTAATCGAGATTCAATGATCGAGCGAAGCAGCGGGCGTCCAGTCGCGGATCGGCTGCAGACGGCGACGCAGCAGCGCGATCACCTCGTCGTCGCTGCGCACCGGCGCGCCCGGCAAGCGCACGAAATGCGCGGCGAGCTTGCGGTGCTGGCGCGTGACGAGCAGCAGCCAGATCTGCGCGATGTCGATGCGATCGAACACGACCGCGTCCTCGCGACCGTACTTCTCGAGGTTCGCCGCGAATTCCTTCGTGAGCTCGCTGAAGTGCGTGCCTTTGCGGACGTGGTGGTAGATGTGATAACCGGCGTTGAAGACGCGCGCATTGAAACGCGAGTCGATCGTATTGGTGCTGCTCGTGTACGGGTTGTCAGGCTGATCGGGGTCGATGAACGCGTGCTGGACCCAGTTGCCGATCATCATCATCAGCCGCACGAACACGAACGGAAACACGAACACGACGAGCGTCGCCCGCAGGTTCCAGTACGCGGCGGCGGCAACCGCCGCGTAGAACGCGACCTCACCCACGAGCAGTTGCCTGATCAGCTTCGTATTGCGCGAGCGCCACAGATAGACGGACAGATCGAGCGGCACCAGCGCGGCGAAGCGCAGGTAGTAGTGCAGAAAGCCGATGACGCTATCGCGCTGAAACCGCATCGTGGAGCTCAGGTCGCGTGGCAGGTTGTCGTCGATGTGATGCATGCCCATGTGATGGACATAGAACGTGCCCGGCGTCTGACCGAAGAACGGACACAGCACCCAGTCGAGCAGGATCTCGAGCGCCCGGTACTGCTTCCTGAAGAGCCGCCGATGCAGCGTGCAGTGGTAGCTCATCGTGAAACGGTCTCCGAACGCGTTCCAGACGAGCACGTATGCAACGCCCAGCCACCAGGGAAAGCGGCCGAGCCCAAACAGCACGGCTGCGGCGGGAATGAATATCAGCGCGCACTGGAGGTAGAGCCGCAGATGCGGCAGGTCGCGACGATCGTTGAGCAGGCGGTACATGGTGGCTTCCTTCAGGGGCGGTTTCAGTGGTCAACGGGCGGTCAATTCATGTCAGGTCGGCTCGGGCAGTTCGATCACGCCGCTATGGCCATCGACCTTGAGCTGCATGCCCGACTGCACGCGCGTGGTGAGGCCCGGAATCTGGACGACGGTCGGGATGCCGATTTCGCGGGCGACGATCGCGGCGTGGGTCAACGGACTGCCACGCTCGATCAGCAGCCCGGTCGCCGACGCGAATACGGGCACCCAGCCGGGGTCGGTCCGATAGGTGACGAGGATGCCGCCGTCGAACTCGTTCGCTTCGCGCACGACCTTCGCCCGTCCTTCGGCGAAGCCCGGCGAGCAGGGCGTGCCGCGCAGCGTCGCGCCGGCCGCGTGGGCAGGCGCCACGCGCAACGCGGCGAGGTTCGCCGGGTTGCTGAGCCAGGCCGCCACTGGGCCATGCGTGACGAAGCGTGGCGGCAGGTCAGCCATGTCGCGATAGCTGGCATCGTCGCGCTTGCGCTGCTCGATGAGCGGGCGCAGTTCGCGGTGGGAGACGGTGCCTTCGAAGCACCCGCGAATTTCCTCGAGGCGCAGATGGAAGATGTCGCGGCCCGTCGCCAGCACGCCGTCGGCGGCGAGACCCTCGCCGATTGCGCGGAACATCCGGCGCGCGACCCCGAACGCGCGCGAACGGCAAAAGCGCACGGTCTCGCGCGCCCGGATCGCGGCGCGCACGCGGCCGCGCGCGCGTGCAAAAATCCAGCGCTGCAGCGGATTGAGCCGCTCACGCAACATCGCGTCGATGCGCGCTTCGGTGGCGCTGCGATCGATCGACGCGGCACCATGCGCGAGCGTGGCCTTCAACATATCGAACAGCACGCCCGGGTCTTCGCGCAGATCGGGCTCTTCGAGCTTCAGTTCGTTGTTGCTGCGGTACGCGAAGTCGGCGAGGTAGCGCTCGATGTCGGCGACGATCTCGGGCGCGCCGCATCCGCGCAGCGCCGCATACGCAACGGCAGACGGCGTGCTGCGGATCAGCGCTTCGACCTGAGGCTTCGCCCGCACGGCTTGCGCAATCGCGCTCAGCCTGCGGACCGGCTCGATCGACTCGAGGTCGTCCATGCCGCCGATCACCGCCACTTCGAGCCAGTCGGGCGCACCGGGCATCCACCGCTTGATCAGCCGCCGGACGACGCCGTAACTGAGCCCGATCGCCGACTCGAGCACGATCATCATGCCCCAGCGTGCTAGCAGCGCCTGCTCGAAGCGGCAGTAGTGCGCATAGACGGCGTCGGCGGGAAGCGAGCGATAGTCGAGCGCGTTGAACTCGTCGTAGACCGGATAGAAAAACGCGCGGAAGCGCTCGACGTTGCGCTCGAGACGCGCGAAGTGCCACGCGAACTTCGTGCCGCTCAAGGCCCGGATGCAGGCGAGTCCGGCGCGCGAGCCGGTCTTGTACGGCGCGATCAGCGCGGCGAAGCTCGCCAGATCGAGCGGCTCGTCGACGCCCATCTGGACTTCCATCATCTTGCGCCCAAGGTTTTGGAACGGCGCGAGCCCGGAAAGCTTGTACCAGTGCAGCAGGTTGTAGTACACGCGCCCGTTCAGGAACGCGAGCGTCGAGCCGAGGAAGCCATCCATCTCGCGCCGCTGCTTGTGCGGAATCGCGAGCAGCCGGCAGAACTCGCGGAACACCTGCGCATAGACGTGCTGCGCGAAGGTGAAGGTCAGTTGCGTCGTCACGCCGGGATAGTTCTCGACGATGTTGGAGTTGTCCCACAGCTGAAATTCGCCGGTCCGCGATGGGGCCGGTGCGATCGGCGTGGTCACGGGGCGCGCCTGCAGAATCCACAGCTGGTGCTCCGCGATACACCATTCGATATCGAGCGGCTCGCCGAGCTCGCTTTCGAGCGTGCGGGCCGCCGCCACGACGCGCTCGATCTCGTCGTTAGAGAGGGCCGCTGCGTCGCGCAGCGCGGCCGGCACCTCGCGGATGTGGCGGCCGTCATGACGCTCGCGTTTTTCACCGATCACCACCTGCCTGGGCTGTCCGGTGTGGCGATCCACGGTGATCGTGTCGGCGTCGACCGCGCCCGACACGAGTCCCTCGCCGAGCCCGTAGACGGCGCTCAGCACGAGCTCGTCGCGGCTGCCGTTGGCCGGGTTGATCGTGAACACGACGCCGCTCGTGTCCGCCTGAACGAGGCGCTGCAGGATCACGGCCATTCCGGCGCCGGCGATATCGAGTCCGTGCTGATGCCGGTAGCGCAGCGAGCGCTCGGAATACGCGGAAGCCCAGCACCGGCGTACGTGTTCGAGCGTCGAGTCGAGCCCGCGGACGTCGAGGAACGTGTCGAACTGGCCTGCGAACGAGAAGCTCGCGCTGTCTTCTTCGATGCCGGACGAGCGCACCGCGAGCGGTCCGTCTCCAATGATGTCGTGCGCGCGTTCGATGTCGGTGCGCAACGCGGCGCTGATGTCGCACGTCAGCACGGCCTCGCGGATCGCGCTCGCGATCGCGGCGGCGTTCGCAGGCGTGAAGTCGCGCAATAGCGCGGCGATGGTCTGATCGAGGCCGCCGTCGCGGCGGAACTCCGCGAAGCAGTCGGTGCCGAGAATCGCCCAGTGCGGCACCGCCACGCCGAGGTTCGCAAGCCGATGGAGCGATCGTCCCTTGTTGCCGGCGAGCCGCTCGATCATTTCGGCCGGACTCGCCGCGGTCAGGATCAGGCGTGGCGATGCTGTCGGGGCGGCGCAGCTGTCGGCCGATTCGAATTCGCCGCGTGCGCGCGTAATGGTGTCGAAAGTCATTGAGGTCCCCGTTGCTCAGGTGCTCGACGAAGCGAGCAGGTCTCTTGCTTCCTCGGCTGTACCGCGCCCGCCGTGAGCGGTCTGCGGGAAGCGCGCGTGCAGATGCGCGCCGAGGTTGATCCAGTCGTAGGCGGCGTGGATCGTTCCGCGCCAGCCCGACGCCGTATCGAAGCTCGCCGGAAACCGCGGGTCGCCGCCGAGGTCGCGCAGACGCTGCGCGAGTTCATCGGCGAGCGCGACGTAACGCTGTGCATCGCGAGCCGATCCGATCGAGCACTGTTCGAGTTCGCGGATGCCGTCGATCAGCGCCGCATCGAGCGGCAGCAGCCGGATCGCGTCGAGCGTCGCTTCTTCCATCGTCGACTGCGGCGTCACGCCATGCGCGCCGAGCGTGACCATGCAGGCGGTCTGCATCATCCGTTGCAGCGCGTACTCGAGCACCTTCCATTGGCCGCGCTGGAGTGCGCCCTGGGCATCCTCTCGCGCGTTCTCGAGACCGATGTTGGCCCAGATCATCTCGAGACCCGCTTCGGCGAAGCGCCCGGCGGGCATCGGCAGCAACTGGGCACCGCTCGCGCGGCCGCCCGCGAGGCGCGCGCCGTCGATCGAAATCAACGGCGCGCGCGACACCGGCGTCGACGTCGCCTGCTGACGTGCGTGGATTTCTCCGCTGCCCTTCCAGCGCAGGCTGACGAGACCCAGCCGGCTGAAGTCCGCGATCAGCGCGCGCTGCCGGCTCGCCGCTTGCGCGTCGCCACGGCTGGCGATGGCCGTGCATGGCGTGTCGAAGGTGATCGCTCGCCAGGCCTCGGCCGCTTCGTCGTCGAGCGCAAAGACGTCGCTACCTCGCAGCACGTGGACCCGTTCGCCGATCTGCCAGGTCGTCGTGTCCTTGCCGGGGCCAATCAGCACGTTGTCGGCCATGAGGCTCACACCGTTGACGCCGAACTCGCGGATCAGCGCGACCCCCGCCGCGAGGAACCCGCTTTCGGCGCCATGCTCGCGCGGCGCGTGCAGCAGGCCCCACAGACGGCCGACGCGGCCGGCGTCGACGGCCGCGCGTTCGAGTTGCAGCGACAGCCATTTCGGGCTCATGTAGCACTCGCCGAGGCGCGCCACGTGACTCTTCGCCGCATGAAACGCGGCGGTCCTGATCCAGGCGCGTGCGTAGTCGGGCTCGCCGAGCGCGAACATCGCCACCGCATAACGGCCGGTCTGACGCGCGAAATCCTCGAACCACAGCGCCACCGCCTCGCACAGCGCCTCGCGGCCAAGCGCCGCTTGCAGCGTCTCGATCAACGCCGGGTTGTCGATCGGCAGCGCGCCGATAAAGCGCTGGCACCGTTCGAGCAGATTCCACGACAGACGCGCGACCGCGCGCCGGCCTTTGCCGAGCGCTGCGCGAACCTGCGCGAGTTCGCGGCGCAGCCGCGCCGGACTCAGCAACCTGACCTCGACGCGGCGGCCGTCGATGAACAGGATGTACGGCATCGTGGCTGGCTCTAGCCCGCTATCGACGATCGCGACGAAGTCGACGTCGGAGCGCTCGTTGCCGAAGCCTTCGGCGATCGAGCCTTCGAGAAACACGGCGCTCGGTGCCCGCTGTTCGAACTGGGCGCCGAGCGCGGCCCGCGCTTTTTGCCAGAGCTCGGCGAGCATCGGATCAGTCATCAACATGGTTAGGCTCCCTGAGCGTCAAGCCGTGCGCGGCACGAAGTAGCCCGCCGCGATCCCGTAACGAAAGATCCTGCGCAGCAGCGTTTTGCCCGTCGCGCGAGGCAGGGCCGGCAGGATCGCGGCGGTCGCGTCGCGTGCAAAGCGCACCTGGCGAGTCAGGTACGACTCGTACAGTTTCACGACCTCGTCGTAGTAGCGCCGCTCGAGCGGTTTCATCGCGGCGGCGTCGAACACATGCCGCGGCACATAGCGAGGCACGTGAAACGAGGGAAACTCCGCGCAGACGTCATTGATTTCGCGCAGCGTCGTCGGGGTGCCCGAGGTCAGATGCAGCGTGCGTCCGCGCACGAGCGGAAACTTCGCCAGCGCTTCGACGACGCAGTCCGCGACCCAATCGATCGGCACGATGTTCAGCGTCGCGCCGTAGTCGCCCGGCATCGTGCGCACGAGTCCCGCGGCCGTCAGGCGCACGACGGTGTACAGCGTGTCGAACTTGCGGATCACGCCGCTCGCCGAGTCGCCGACGATGATCGACGGGCGCAGCACCGCCGCCGGCAGACCGCTGCGCATCGCCGCTCGCACCGACTGTTCCGCGCGGTACTTGCTCTGCTCATACGGGTTGCCCAGACGCTGACCGAGTTCGAGATCGTCCTCGCGGAATACGCCGGGGCGCTCGCCGCAGACATAGGCGGTGCTCACGTAGAGCAGCGGAATCGGCGCGTCGCCGCTACCTTGCGCGAACTCGACGACGCGCTCGGTGCCGCGAAAGTTGATCGCGTCGTAGACCTCGGGCTTGCGCCCGAAGCTGGTTAGCGCGGCACAGTGGACGATCGCGCCCGTTGCCGCGCGCAGTGCGTCGTAGGTGTGCGGATCGAGCCCAAGCCGGGGCTCGGCGACGTCGCCCCGCACACATGCGAAGGTTCCGGCAGCGGGTGTGTGGCCGCCGTACGGTGTTGCCGCGAGCGGTGTGCCGTCGTTGCGGACAACCGGTCCATCGGAGCGCAAGAATGCGACGACCGGGTACCCCATTGCCGTCAGCCGGGCGATCACTTCGGCGCCCAACAGGCCTCGCGCACCGGTGACGAGAACGTGCTTATCCATCGTGGGTGACCATCCAGGGTTGCGTGTCATTTGAGGAGAAGCCCGGCCAGCAGTCCGAGCTCGACGGCGACGATGAAGCGGGTGCCAGCCCAGCGTGGCCGGCCCTGCCTGCTCGCGGGGCCCGGCCAACTCGCGTTCAGCCAGACGAGCCACACGAGCGGCAGCGTTGCGGCATAGATCGAATACGTTTGCGACAGGCTTGCCAGGCGCGAGAGCGACACGTTGATGCCGAGCGCCAGAATCAGCAGGGCATTCAGCGCGACCCGAATGGCGCGCGCCGACAGGAGATAGGGCTGCAGTGCGGTGGTGCCGACCTTGCGCGAGAACTTCCAGAATTCGTAGCCGGTCCACATCGAACCCGCTACGCACACCACGACGTAGAAGCTCAGTTCGCGCCCAGCAACGTCGCGCCACAAGAAAAAGCCGTACATGAAGATGGCGAAGGGCGCGCCCTCGAAAACGGGTAGGCACAGCAGCGGGTGGGTCGGGAGCAGCCGCTTGAAGACGAACGGCGCAGCGAAGGCCAGTGCGGTGGCGGCAGCGGCGGCCGTTCGCGCGTGCCCCATGCCGGTGTTCAGCGCGACGAGCAGGATCATGCTTGCCGCGATGCTGGCGACGAGGCGTGTGCGTCGCGCCTCGCGTCGCGCCGACAGCGCGTGCCCGGCGGGATAGTCGCGTTCGAGGTCGTCGAGGTCGTCGATCAGGCGAAGCTGGACGAACAGCAAAAAAAACGACGCAAGACCGGCCAGCAAGCGCCAGCCCGGTTCAATGGCGACGCCGGCTATCCGTCCGTATAGCAGCAGCGAGCAGACGAACGCGCCGGCGATCGGCACCGCCTCGGCCGCCAGCGGCAAGCGGCCGAGCGGGTTGCCGAAAGCGGCTGCCGCGGCGGCAAACCGGCCACGTCTCGCATGCGCGGTGACCAGCGAAAGGCGCGGGCTCATGTGCGCATCCCCTCATTGGCGTCTATACGGACCGCCGCGTGCCGGATGCACAGGTCCACTAGCGAGCCGACCGTGAAATACGCTTCGGCGCGTTCTTCGTTCAACGCTTCTAGAGGCAGACGCTCGATGCCAAACGCCTGCTCGATTGCGACCACGGCTTCGACGAGCGACAACGAGTCGAGGCCAAGATCGGCGATCAGCGAACTGTCGAGGTGAATCTCAGTGTTGAAGTCGCGCTGATGCTCGCGGCAGACGCGCAGTAACTGCGTGCGTACGACGCCGAATACGGTGTTGCGCGTCGACGCATTTTTCGATGTGCTGGCCATGCTGGATCCTTGCGTTTACGCGTTGCTCGACGCGGCGTAGCGCCACGGCAGTGTCTGGCCGCCGGCCAGGATGCCCTGTGGATGCGCGAGCGCGACAGGCTCGATCGCCAGCTCCAGGCGGACGGCTTCGAGTGGCCGCTGCAACGCTTCTTCCCAGCGGTAGGAAAGGGGAATGCGCGCGCGCTTGCCGCGCAACCACGCGCGGCGCAGAAAACGATGGACCCAGAAGTTCGGCCACCACGGCGCGGTCAGCGCGGTGCCGAGCAGACCGACGATGCGCGCACGCATCGGTTCGAGCCCGCAGTCGAACGCGAGAAGCGAGGTCTCGCCGGCCCAGTCCTGGCCATAGCCCGTCAACACGTGCAGCAGGTCATGAATGCAGCCGGTGCGCTCGATGAACCACTGACGGTCCGGGCCGGGGAGGATTTCTTCGAGGCCCGCGGCAAGTCGGCTCGCCTGCAGCAGACCATCGGCGCTGTAGCCGCTGTGCTCCATCATCGCCATGTAAGCGCGGCCGAACGAGCCCGGCGTCAAGCGCAGCAGCGTGTCGGAATCCGCGAGCGTGCCGAGCAGTGACGGCTGCTCGGCAAGCAGCGCGCCGGCGCCGGGCTCGCCGAGAAAACGCTGGTACATCGTCTCCATCTGGCCGCCGTCGAGCGCGATCATCACTTCGTAGGCATGCTGAATATCGTCTACGTTCGCCCTCAACGCCTTGATCGCCCGCAAGGCCCGCGGCCAATCGATGTGGCGTCGCGCCAGCGCGTCGTCCTTCAAGGTTGCTGTCATCTGCGGCTCCCGGCAAAGATCAAGAGGGCGAGTCACGAGTGGCAATCGACCGGTGCCTCGCGATTCGGGTTCGGCTACGGCAAGAAGGAATCGAGGCAGGCCGGCCACCAACTGTGGATGCTTTTTGCAGGGTTCATGCCAGTCGTGCGTCGGCAGCACGAAGGTCCTCCTCATTCCCTGCAAGAACGGACCGAAGTGCCCAGATCTCAAAAGGCCGCGCGGGTATCGAGCCGATTGAAGCGGAGTCTGCGATTTGCCGACGCACGTTCGGGCGAGCCCGTCGCAGCCTGCTGGATGTCGGTGCCGGGCCAACACGTGAAGCGCATCTGTTGGTTGCAGATCGACTGCGGGACATTCGATACCGGCCCGGTACGCATGCCGACGTCCAAACATCTAAACGTGCGCATGTATCGCGCTGCCCTTTGAAATCTGGCTGCCCGCTTGCGTCATTGCTTCTGACGAGGACTCACGTCGCGCTGCAAGAGCGTGCCTGGCACGAACCGTGCGCCAGGAGCGCGAACAGTGAGTGGTGCGTATTGATGGTCGCGAAACGTATCGCTTGGGAATACTCACGAGGATGGAGGTAGAGCAATGAATCAGGCATGGAAGGCGAAAGCGGGGCAGTTCCTGCCGGGTGCGAATCTGACTGTGCTGCCGTACTGGGAGCGCGACGCGGTACCGAGCTACGATCGTGCCGAGGTCTCGGTGCCAGGGCGCCTTCACTTCGCGGTATTCGACTTTATGCAAATGGCGCCCGGCTTCGGCGGCGGCGGACTCGGCGTATCGACGAGCACGGTCGGACACCGGATCACCGTCACGAAGACGACCAACGGCGAGGGCGGCTGCGACGTGCCGAGCGGGCGGCACATGCTCGAGCTGTTCAAGCGAGCCGTCGGCTACGCACGTGACGACATCCGCGTCGATCGGGTGCGCAGCATCCAGCACCAGCACAGCGGCTTTGGCTCGAATGTCTCGTTCAACACCGCGACGCTCGCCGGCTTGAACGCGTTGTTCGGCTCTCCGTTTTCGCCGCACGACATGTGGGAAATCATCACCCGCAACTACGTCGAGACCGCGAAGGATGACGAGCACGTGTATTTCGGACTGGAGACCGGCGTCGGCGAAGCGTGCCTGTTCTTCGGCGGTCTGGTCTGGGTCGACGAGAAGCACGGCAACGGCCGTTTTCTCGGCAACCTGAGTTCGGAAAACCTGTGGGTGACCACCGCCGTTGGCAACTACGACACGCTATCGACCGAAGCGCTGCGCGCCCATGGCGAAGGCGCGGACATGTCCGGCACCACCGAGGCGGGCTTCGTGCCGACGCATTTTGTCGAGTGGCAGAAGCGCTACGGCATCGCGTGGCGCAACTTCATCGAACAGAAATTGCGGCCGGCACTGCATCGCAACGACCTGTTCGCGTTTCTGAAGCACGGCTGGGAACTCAACAGCATGAGCAACATGAAGGTGCTCGAAGGCATTTTCCGGACCGACGTGATGCGCGAGTTCGACGAGACGATGCAACGCGAGGGCGCGGTGTACGCGGGGATGAGCAGCGCGGGTCCGGGCTTCTATGCATTCTCCGACTGCGAGGACAAGGCAAAGCACCTCGCGGCGGTGATGATGCATCGGTTCAGCGATTTCATGAGCGAGATGACGGTGGCCCGCGCGGGCCAGAAGCTGTCCATCGACGTCGCCGTCTAGGCGCATTCCTGCGAGCCCTCGCGAACCTTTCCACCGAGACCGATCGAACATGGCCAAGCGCGTCACCTTCGTCAACACGAACCAGATCAAACCGGCGATTGCGCCGATTGCATTCGACTACCTGTCGGCGCCGATGGAGCGAGCCGGGTTCGCGCTCGATTTGCTCGACCTGTGCTTCTCCGACGATTGCGAGGCGGCCATTGCCGCGCACTGCCGCACCGCCGCGCCGGATTACTGGGGGGTGACGCTGCGAAATACCGACGACGTCTATTTTTCCAGCGGCTACAGCTTTCTCGACAGAATCAGGGACATCGTCGCGTTGCTTCGGCGCGCGCGCGCGGTTCCGGTCGTGATGGGCGGCGCGGGCTACTCGGTGATGCCGGAAAAACTGCTTGCTTACCTCGACGCCGACTTCGGCATCGTCAGGGAAGGCGAATTCAGCTTTCCCGAGCTGCTGACCTGCCTCGAAGAAGGCAGGAGTTTCACGCACATACCCGGCGTGGTCTACCGCGATACGGCCGGGGTGCGCGCTACGCCGCTCGCCCCGAACGCATGCGGACCGCTGGCCAGCATCGGGCCTCACAAACGCGAGCTGGTCGACAACCCCCACTACTTCGCCAAAGGCGGCCAGATCGGCATCGAAACGAAGCGCGGTTGCAATCGCTCCTGCATCTATTGCGTCGAGCCGCTGATCAAAGGCCGCACGGTGCGCATGCGCGAACCCGATGATGTCGTCGCCGAGATGGCATCGCTCGAAGAACGCGGGGTCAACGTCTTTCACATCAACGACTCGGAATTCAATCTGAGCGTCGCGCATCCTCTTGCGCTGTGCGCGGCCATCATCCGGCACGGGCTCGCCGGCAAAATCCAGTGGTATGCGTACGGGATGCCGCGGCCGTTTCCCGATGAACTCGCGGCCGCGATGAAAGCAGCCGGTTGCGTCGGCATGAACTTCGGCGTCGACACCGCCAGCGAAACGATGCTGAAGATACTGCGCCGCACCTTTAGCGCCGACGACATCGAGCAAGCGGTCAATACGGCGAAGCGCCACGGCCTCGAGCACATCATCGAGCTGCTGTTCGGCGCGCCCGGCGAGACGCAGGAAACCGCGCGCGAGACGATCGAATTCATCAAGCGGGTCGATCCGGAGCGCGTTTCGGTGACGGTCGGGCTGAGGATTTTCCCCGGCACCGAGCTCGAGCAGATGATTCGCCGCGAAGGCCTGCACGTCGGAAATCCGAATCTTCACGGCCATATCGAAGGCAACGACGATCTGCTGCATCCGGTGTTCTATCTGCCGACCGCATTGGGCCCGGACCCGCAGCAATTCATTGCCGATCTGATCGGCAATGATCGGCGGTTCTTCGGGACCAACGCGAGTCTGTTCAACTACAACGCGAACGACGCGCTGGTCGAAGCGATCGCGCAAGGCGAACGGGGCGCGTATTGGTCGATCCTGAACCGGATCGAGAAACGCTTCGAAGCGGCCCACGACGCTCGCGGATGTCACCGCACGCCCGCGGCCGGTGGCGATGCGGATCGGGCACCGATCGAGGTTGTGCCGATCGAGCAAAGTGCCTGATGCGGTGTGCGATGCCCGAAGCGGCCAGTCATCCAGTGGCCTGCGTACTTTCAACCCAGGAGGAGTGCATGCTTTTAGAAAACAGCCAGCCTGAGCCGTACAGGATCAAGATGGTCGAGCCGATCAGGCTGATCGACCGCGAGCAACGGCAGGCGCGGCTTGTCGCCGCCGGGTACAACGTCTTTCGCCTCGAAGCAGACGACGTCTACATCGATCTGATGACGGACAGCGGCACCTCCGCGATGAGCGCGAACCAGTGGGCCGGCATCATGACCGGCGACGAATCATATGCCGGTTCCCGCAGTTTCATGAAGTTGACGCAGGCCGTGCGGGACATGCTCGGCTTCGACTACGTATTGCCGACCCATCAGGGCCGGCCGGCCGAGCACTTCCTGTTTCGGACCCTCGTGCGCCCAGGCCAGGTGGTGCCATTCAACGCGCCGTTCGATTCGACCGAGGCACACGTATCGATTGCCGGCGGGACCGCGATACCGTGCGTCGCCGAAATCGGCTACCAACCCGCTGTCGAGCACCCGTTCAAGGGCGACGTGGATGTGCAGAAGCTGCGCAACGTGATCGAAAGCGAAGGGCGCGACAATATTCCGCTGATCATGGTCTCGCTGACGAACAACGCGGGCGGCGGCCAGCCGGTCTCGATGGCGAACCTGCGCGCGGTGAGGGCGTTGGCCGATGAGTTTGCGATTCCGGTCTACTTCGATGCGGCGCGCTGCGCGGAGAATGCTTACTTCATCCAGCAGCGCGAGAGCGGCTATGCGAACCGGTCCGTGGCGGAAATTCTGAAGGAGCAGTTTTCCTATGCCGAGGGCTGCACGTTCAGCTGCAAGAAGGACGCGCTGGTCAACATCGGCGGCTTGCTCGCGACACGGTCGCGCACGCTCTATGAGCAGGTCGTGCCGCTGCTCGTGCTGTACGAAGGTTTCGTCACCTACGGAGGGATGGCGGGCCGCGATCTCGAGGCGCTCGCGATCGGTCTGCGCGAGATGGTCGACGACCGATACCTGCAACACCGCGTAGGTCAGGTCGAACGGCTAGGGGACACACTGCTTGCCGGCGGCGTTCCGATACTGAGACCGACCGGTGGACACGCCGTGTACGTCGATGCGGCCGTCTTCCTGCCCCACCTGCCGCGCTCGCAGTTCCCGGCCGAGGCGCTGGCTGCCGAGCTTTATCTGGAGGGCGGCGTGCGCGCCGTCGGTCTGGGCTCGTTGGCGTTCCTGAAAGAAGATCCGTCGACGGGCACTGTCAGCGCCCCGAGGCTGGAACTGCTGAGGCTGGCCATTCCTCGCCGCGTCTACACCGATAGCCACCTCGCGGCGGTTGCCGCCGCGTTGATCCGGGTCTACCAACGACGCGATGCGATCCGGGGAATGCGCATCGTCTCGGCACCGTCGATGCTCAAGCACTTCACCGCGGTCCTCGCGCCGATCGAGGCCCGTGACGAGATGCTCGCGGAGTCTCGGGAAGTTATGGTCTGAGGTGATTTCATGTCGAATGGTGTCTTCGAAACGCTCGAGCTCAAACCGCATGCTTATCCGGGGGTTCTGGTCACGTTGTGCGGTGTGGATGGGGCGGGGAAGTCGTCACTGATGGAAAGGCTCGAAAGCGCGTGCACGCGTGCGGGGCTCAACTGCGTGACGACGTTTACGCCGACCCGTAGGATCCGCAAAGATGCGCTGTTCCGGGATATGGTGGACAGCCACTGGCATACATCGAGCGCCGGTTCCGGACTCGACGTACACCGACGGCGCGTCGACATGCTGGGCATTCTGCTGTCCATCATGGGAGACCTCGTCCAGCATCTGACCGACACGGTCATACCGGCACTGGAACGCGGCGACGTCGTTTTCTGCGACCGCTACGTGTTCACCTCTCAGGCTGAAATCGGCACGCGTTCCGATCCCGCTGAGACTGCGCCTGTGCTCCGCAGCATCGCCGGTCATTTGCTGCGTCCCGACGTCGCCTTTGGTCTGAACGTTTCCGGCGCGACTTCACACCATCGCGTGCGGGCAAGGAACGACGAGAACGACCAGCCGCCGCCGATGAGCTTTCTGACGCGTCAGGTGGCGGCCTATCGCGCCGTGTTCGAGGTCAACGGCGTTGTCGCGCTGGATGCGGAGCGCAGTCTCGACGAGACGTTCTGTCAGGCACTCAGTCATCTCGTGGCGATCGACCGTGTTGCGGGGCGGTTGGGCTCTCTCGGGGCGGAATGTCCTACACGAAGCGTGGCGGCATGCTGAGGCTTCGACCTGCGCCCGGGAAGCCGGATTCGGGCATCGAGGTATGCGACAAAATGCGCGTCGACACGTTTTGACGAGCATCTATCCTTCGAGGAAGGACCATGATGCATGGAACATCAGAGCCAGGGAGACGACGATGCTTAGCCCACATGAGATCGCAACGCTCATGCTTCTCGAGACAAACCCCCGTCCAGAAAATTTCGATCCCGGCGATCTCGACGCGTTGTGCGAGCGCCAACTTGTATTTGTGGAAAAGCTCGCGTCTGGATACGCGCGAGGGCGTCTGACCGCGCAAGGACGCTCGATATTGCGGTCGGTCGGGAGGGTGATCTCGGGAGGGTGAACTAGTGCCTCGCTCTGCATCGCCTGGGAGCTGTGACCTTCAGGAGCAAAATGACCGTTGAAGCGCACGCACGCATGCGGGGAATAGTGGGCACCGGAATGTGACGGGCGACGCTCGCGCTCAGCGGGCTAGGCCGCCAACGGGACAGCGCCCGTACATTTGATTTCATCGAGGCAAACGCTGGACTTGACTCCGCTCACGCCCGGAATGCGCATCAGCGTATCCAGCAGAAACTCCGACAGCGCTTTCAGGTCTTGCGCCACGACCTTGAGCATGTAATCGATATCACCCGTTACGACGAAGCATTCCTGAACCTGGGTGAGTTCCGAGATCATTCGCTTGAACTTCGACAGGTCGCGGACATGGCCTCGCTCCATCGTCACCTGGATGAAGGCCACTACGCCAAAGCCCAGCAGCTGCGCGTCGAGCCGCGTCTCGTAGCGTTTGATCACACCCATTTCCTCGAGCCGGCGATGCCGCCTCAGCGTTTGCGCGGGCGACAGTTTGATCGCCTCCGCAAGTTCGAGATTGGAGATGCGCCCCTGGGACTGAAGAATCTCCAGTAGACGCACGTCGATACGGTCGATGTCGATTGCCTGCACTTTTATTTCCTCGTTCTCCAGTGAAATGAAATATTAATGCACAAATCAGGGTTTGTCTGCGTCTGCAAGGAAATCCAATTGCGTCGATAAAAATTTACACTGAATCCAGATGGCGCTGCAACGACGCCGGCAGATGCGTTGAGAGAGTGGTCCGAGGACGCTGCCTGCCTGGCGATTGGAGAAATTTGCTTTCATTTTTCCGACACCCGGCACCACTCGGTGCCGGTTGCTCGCCACAAATCATTCACCCTCTGCTGAACCTGAGAGATCATGGCCGACCTGTTTGACAATCCAATGCAACTGATGGGCTTCGAATTCGTTGAATTTGCCTCGCCCGTACCCAATGTCCTTGAATCGCTGTTCGAGCAGATGGGCTTCACACTGGTGGCTCGCCACCGTTCGAAGGACGTGCTGCTTTACCGCCAGGGCGAAATCAACTTCATCGTCAATCGCGAGCGCAACAGTGCGGCCGCTTACTTTGCCGCCGAGCATGGCCCGAGTGCGTGCGGCATGGCATTTCGCGTGAAGGATTCGCACAAGGCCTACGCCCGCGCGCTGTCGCTAGGGGCTCAGCCGATCGAAATCGCAACCGGTCCAATGGAGCTGAGATTGCCGGCAATCAAAGGCATTGGCGGCGCACCGCTTTATCTGATCGACCGCTTCGAAGACGGCAAGTCGATCTACGACATTGATTTCGAGTTCATCGAAGGTGTCGAGCGGCGGCCGGCCGGTCATGGCTTGCGCCTCGTCGACCACCTCACGCACAACGTCTATCGCGGCCGCATGACGTATTGGGCCAACTTCTACGAGACGCTGTTCAACTTCCGTGAGCTACGCTACTTCGACATCGAGGGCGAATACACGGGTCTCACGTCGAAGGCGATGACGGCGCCGGACGGCAAGATCCGCATTCCATTGAACGAGGAATCTGGCAAGGGGAGCGGGCAGATCGAGGAATTCCTGATGGCCTTCAATGGCGAGGGCATTCAACACATCGCGTTCCTGACGGACGATCTGATAACGGTTATCGACAATCTGCAGATGGCAGGCGTGCCGCTGATGACGGGGCCCAACAGCTACTACTACGATGCGCTCGAGACGCGCTTGCCGGGCCACGGTCAACCGGTGGGCGAATTGCAATCGCGCGGCATCCTCCTCGACGGAACGACGGCAGACGGGTCGCCGCGCCTGCTGCTGCAGATTTTTTCCAAGCCGCTGCTTGGCCCTGTCTTTTTCGAATTCATCCAGCGCAAGGGTGATGAAGGTTTCGGCGAAGGCAATTTCAAGGCGCTGTTCGAGTCGCTCGAACGCGATCAGATCGAGCGGGGCACGCTGAAGGTTTGACGCGCGTACAACCCCGTTGATAGCTCTCGACCAGAGCAGGCGAAAAGCGAGGCGTGGCGTCCAGAACCAACCACAGGACACAGGAGACAACATCGTGGCACACCAGCAACAGGGCACGCTACAGCGCGGCCTGAAAAATCGTCACATTCAGTTGATCGCGCTAGGAGGCGCAATCGGCACCGGCCTCTTTCTCGGCATCGCGCAGACCATCAAGACGGCAGGACCGTCCGTGTTGCTCGGGTACGCGATCGCGGGCATCGTCGCCTTCTTCATCATGCGGCAACTCGGCGAAATGGTCGTCGACGAGCCGGTTGCGGGATCCTTCAGCTACTTCGCAGGCAAATACTGCGGCCAATTCTCCGGCTTCGTGTCCGGCTGGAACTACTGGGTGCTGTACGTTCTCGTGTCAATGGCAGAACTGTCGGCCGTTGGCATCTACATGCAGTACTGGTGGCCCGGTCTGCCCACGTGGGTCTCCGCGCTCGTCTGCTTTTGCGTCATCAACGCGATCAACCTCACCAGCGTGAAGTCGTACGGCGAGCTCGAGTTCTGGTTCTCGATCGTCAAGGTCGCGGCGATCGTCGGCATGATCGGCTTCGGCGGCTACCTGTTGATTTCGGGCCACGCAGGCCCTGACGCGGGCGTGGCCAATCTCTGGCGCCACGGCGGCTTCTTTCCGAACGGCGTGTCGGGCCTCGTGATGGCGATGGCTGTCATCATGTTCTCGTTCGGTGGACTGGAACTCGTCGGCATTACGGCCGCCGAGGCGGAAGATCCTTCGCACACCATCCCGCGCGCGACCAACCAGGTGATCTACCGGATCCTGATTTTCTACGTCGGCGCACTCGGCGTGCTGCTGTCGCTGTATCCGTGGGAAAAAGTCGTTACGGGCGGTAGTCCGTTCGTGCTGATCTTTCACGCGATGAATAGCAACTTCGTCGCCAACGTGCTCAATGCGGTGGTGCTCACCGCCGCGCTGTCGGTGTACAACAGCGGCGTCTACTGCAACAGCCGCATGCTTTACGGCCTCGCAGGCCAGGGCAATGCGCCGCGCGCTCTGCTGAAGGTGAACGCCCGCGGGATTCCGCTCGTCGCGCTGGGTGTTTCCGCCGTGGCGACGGCCACCTGCGTGGTGATCAACTACCTGATGCCCGGCAAGGCATTTGAACTGCTGATGGGGCTCGTCGTCTCGGCGCTCATCATCAACTGGGCAATGATCAGCATCATTCATTTGCGATTCCGCGCTGCGAAAGCGCGAGCCGGTGAGACGACCGTATTCCGCAGCCTGGGTTATCCGCTCACCAACTATCTGTGTCTGGTGTTCCTTGGCGGGATCCTGGTGGTGATGTGGCTGATACCGGATCTGCGCATGTCGGTCTACCTGATCCCCGTTTGGCTCGTTGCGCTGGGCGTCGGCTATCGCTTGCGCAATCGACGCGCGGACGCCTCCGTACCAGTTGGTGTGCCGATGCGCTAGGCACCGCGTTTCTGCAACCATTTGGCCTAATCCAGGGAACCAGCATGTTTGAACACATCGATGCCTATGCGGGCGACCCGATCCTCACATTGAACGAGAACTTCGCGAAGGATTCGCGCGACCATAAGGTCAATCTGAGCATCGGCATCTATTACGACGATCAAGGCCGCTTACCGGTGATGCAAGCCGTACGCGAGGCTGAAGGACAACTGCTCGCCGAGCTCGGTCCAAAGCCGTACCTGCCGATGGCGGGCTTCGCCCACTACCGCGATGCCGTGCAATCGTTGGTGTTCGGCGACGACTCGCCGGCACGTACCGAGGGGCGCATCGCGACTGTGCAGACCTTGGGCGGCTCGGGCGCGCTCAAGGTCGGTGCGGATTTCATCAAGCGCTATTTTGCGGGCTCACGGGTATGGGTCAGCGATCCGACGTGGGAAAACCACCGTTTCATCTTCGAGCGCGCGGGATTCGAAGTCGACACGTACCCGTACTACGACGAATCGAGCGGCGGGCTCAAGTTCGAAGAGATGCTATCGGCCATCGACGCGCTGCCGGCGCGCAGCGTCGTCCTGTTGCACGCGTGCTGTCACAACCCGACGGGCGTCGATCTGAACGACGCGCAATGGGTGCAACTGATCGAGGTCATCAGGAAGCGGACCCTGCTGCCATTCATCGACATGGCGTATCAGGGCTTCGGCGCGGGCATCGACGCGGACGCATTTGCGATTCGTGAACTCGTGCGCCAGAACGTGCCGGCGTTGGTGGCCAATTCATTCTCGAAGAACTTCTCGCTGTATGGCGAGCGCTGCGGCGGACTGTCGGTGATTTGCGAGTCGCCGGATGTTGCCGGGCGCGTATTGGGTCAATTGACGAGCGCTGTGCGCGCGAACTACAGCAATCCGCCGACGCACGGCGCAAAGATCGTAGCGCGCGTGCTGACAACACCGGCAATGCGGCAATCATGGCAACAAGAGCTTGCATCGATGTGCCGGCGCATCATGCGTATGCGTGCGGAGATCCATGAACGCCTGCGCGGCAAGGTGCCGGACACGATGCTCGCGCGCTACGTCGAGCAGCGCGGTATGTTCACGTACACCGGGTTGTCGGCAGACCAGGTCGACACGCTGCGCGAACGACACGGCGTCTACTTGATCCGGTCCGGGCGCATGTGCGTCGCCGCGCTCAATGACAACAACGTTGCGACGGCTGCGGAGGCCATCGCGAGGGTCATCTTGCGGGCAGGCGATTGAGACTACTGCCGCAAGCCTGGAGCCGCGGCTGGACACGCGATCAGTCCGGCTAAGGTGCGCGCGATGGCGGATCGGTTCCAGACCGACGTCGAAGCCGTCGCTAGCGCTCTCGATGCGGTGCGCGGCATGGAAATCGTCCTTTTCAGTTTTGTCGCGCGCTCGCGTTGCCGCTGTGCTTGAGCGTCGGATCGAGCAACGAACCCTTGACGTCGAGCGAAGACGCTTGCCCGAGTTTCGCGTAGTCGTTCTCGAGCCATACGTTCGCCACTTCGCGGCCACGCTCGAAGAGCGTTTTGAGCAATGACCAGGACGTGCTGCTCTTGGAAACAAAACCGAACTTCGCGAGAAAATCGTCGTCGCGAATCAGGTGAAACCTGACGGGCTTGAAGCGGCTTTTGCGCGCCGCTTCCTCGCCGACCGAGTCGAGCACACGGTTGACCGCTTCGATCGCGTTGATCTCCAGTACGACGGACGCGTTGAAACCGATTTCATTGAGCCGGTCGAGAATGCCGCGCGCGTCTTTAGGCGGCATGTCGTGGCGCACGAACGGATTCGCGAGAACGAGAATCAGGTCTTGGGCATGGGCGATCAACGGCGCCAAAGGCGGGTTGCCCAGATAGCCGCCATCCCAGTACGGTATGCCGCCCACGCTGATGGTGCGAAACTCGCTCGGCAGGCATGCGGAAGCGCGCAATACGTCAATGGAAATCTCGGGGCGGGTGAAGATTGCGCGTTGGTTGGTTCGTACGTCGGTTGCGCAAATGAACAGTTGCGGGCCATCGCGCGTGGTATTGAGCGCGGCGAGATCCTGTTCGGGGAGGGCGGAACGAATCACCGGCCCGAGCGGATCGCGGTAAAACGGATTGCCGTAAGGCGAAGCGACGAGTCCCACGGCCTCCAGCATGATGGCGGCGGGATTCCAGTCGATATTCCAGCCGCCGAATGGGCCGGGTTCGGAAAAGCCGAGGAGCGCGTTGCCCGCCAGCGCACCGGCGCGCGATACCGCTTCCCAGAAGGCGCGCAGCATCTCGCGTGCTTTCGGTGCGCCGCTGGTTGCGAGACCCGCCGCGCACAGCGTCGCATTGATTCCGCCCGCGCTTGCGCCGCTGATCGCCGCGATATCGAGCGGGGTTGCCTGCGACGAAGCCTCCAGCAGACGGTCGAGCACACCCCACGTGAAGGCGCCGTGCGAACCGCCGCCTTGCAGGGCAAACGCGACCTTGGGGCCGTTCTGTCGCGTCGGGTTCCGGGGTTCCTCCATCGCCATGGCTCCTTCGCGTCTTCATCGCGTTCCCGGCAATCTTACGCGCACGCGAGGGTACTTGCGTCGGAAACGTCGAGCTTTTAATGCTTCGTCCTGTCCCGCATGCCATGGCGGATCGCCCTGGATGCTGCGATACTATTTATAAGCGCGCGCTGCGTAACCTACTAAAACGGTCCATGACAAAGAGGTTGACTGACACAAACCGGTGTGCCGGGAAGGCATCGCGGGCTCACAGCTTTCGTCCGGGGGTACCTGGATGAAACGGCATCTCGATCTGGATTCCCGAGGCGCGATCACGCTAAACGGGCTGGCGCGCAGGCTGGGGCGTACCCGTGAGCAATTGATGCATCGCTGGATCGCCGAGACCTCGGAGCAGGCCGCGCACACCGATGCGGACAGCGGGCAGGGACTCATGGACTGTTTCGCCTATATGCTGGCCGAAGTATGCGCTGCCCTGCTGGTCGCCGAGAGCGACGCGTCACTATCCGCGCATGTGGCTGTCGCGCATCCCGGCAGGTTCTGGCCAGAGGGCTGGCGGGTCACGGATCTGTTTCGCAACATCGATCTGATGCAGCGCTTTCTGAAAGACGAGATCCGCGCGTATTTCGGTCCGGTTGCGGCTTCCGTCGACGTTCACATACGGGCACACGACATCGTCGAGCGCACGTTTCGCGCGATGATCGAAAACGCCATCGAGGCGCAAATGCAACGTCAGGCGGCCGAGGTGGCGGCGGCGCAGGACAGCCTGCACACGGCGCTGACCGCGCTGAAGCTCACCGAGGAGCGGCTGCGTGTCGCCACGAGCGCGGCCGGCATCGGCATCTTCGAGTGGTGTGGCGCCTCGCGACAAGGCGTGTGGGAAAACCGCCAGATGTACGAAATCACCGGGCAGCCCGAGGAGAGGGGACCGTTGACGGAAACCGAGTTCATAACGTCGGTCGTTCATCCCGACGATGTCGAACTGCTGAAATGCCATTTTCAGTCCCGGCTGGTCTCCGGCGAGCCGGTGCATGTCGCGTTCCGGCTGCACCGCGTAACCGACCGCGCGCTCAGGACCGTCGAAATGTTCGGGTATCTGCGTCCGCCCGTTCAGCAGGACGATTACACGTTCATTGGCAGCTTGTGCGACGTGACGGAGCGGACCGACGCGGAGGCGAAATTGCAGGACGCCGATCGCCGCAAGGACATCTTTCTGGCCACGCTCGCGCACGAGCTGCGCAACCCGTTGGCGCCCGTGCGCAACGCCGCGCATCTGCTGGGCCACGGCGCGGGAGCCGATCCCGCCAAACGTGAATGGCTGCGCAATGTGATCGAACGCCAGACCGGCCACCTGTCGCATCTGATCGACGACCTGCTCGATGTATCGAGGATCACCACCGGCAAGATCGAGTTGAAGCGCGAGGTCTTCGATATCAGGCTGGCACTCGACCACGCTCTCGAGATCACGATGCCGGCTGCGTTGCAGCGGCATCACGACATCGTGCGTCTGTCGCTCGCGCACCCCGTGTACGTCCACGGTGACCCGGCGCGGATCACCCAGACATTTTCCAATCTGCTGGATAACGCGATCAAATACACCGACGAGGGCGGCCGGATCGTCGTATGCGCGACGCTCGTCGGTCAGGAGGTATCCGTTACCGTGTCGGACACGGGCACGGGTATTTCGGGCGACGCACTGCCTCACGTGTTCGATCTGTTCGTACAGGGTTCCTGCCACGGCGAGCCGTCCAGGGGTGGTCTTGGGATCGGGCTCTCGGTGTGCAAGACGCTGACCGAGATGCACTGCGGGACCATTGTCGCCAGGAGCGAAGGCAAGAACAGAGGCAGTGAATTCGAAATACGTCTACCCGTTTGCCAGGGCAGCAACCAGCGGGCGAAGGACGATGCCGAAGCAGGTCGACCGCCGTCCGACCCATTGCGTGTTCTGATCGTCGACGATAACAGCGATGCCGCGCTGTCGCTCGCAATGATTCTCGACGCGCACGATGTGCGCACCGCACACAGCGGGGAAGAAGCGCTTCAGATTGCCGCTGCCTTCGAGCCGCAGATCGTTTTCCTTGATCTTGGTCTGCCGGGAATCAGCGGCTATGAGGTTGCGCGTCGGCTGAGGGATCGTCAGGCGGCCGGCAAGCGCCTTGAAATCGTCGCCGTGTCCGGATACGGACAGCCTGAGGACGTGACTCGCTCAGCGGGAGCGGGGTGTGATAGTCATCTCGTCAAACCCGTCGATATCGAAGAACTGCTTGCGATCATCAGGCGAATGACCAGCGAAAATCCGTCCACCGCGTAGTTTTCAATCGCCCCTCTTTGTGCGAGGCGGCGTTCTGGGGCGACGACGAAAAGCACTGTTAGGATTTCCCCGCTTATCAGTCGAATTCCCTCGCGGGAACGGCGTGGTGGGCGAGGGCGTCGGCGGTTTCGCGCCCGGAGACGAGGTCAATGTGATCCCGTCGTTCTCGATGAATCAGTACTTCACCTAGGGCGAAGTCATCATCGTGCCGGACCATGCAGTCGTCAGGCACCCGAAATCTCTTTCCTTCGCCGAGGCCGCGTCGGTGTGGATGATGTTCGTCACCGCATATGGCGCGCTGATCGAAGATGCGAAGGTGGGCGCCGGCGACTATGTCGTCATACCGGCCGCTTCGAGCAGCGTTGGACTGGCAGCGATCCAGCTAGCGAATTACGCGGGGGCGACGTCGATCGCGGTCACGCGCCATGCCGGCAAGCGACAGCAGTTGCTCGACGCGGGTGCCGCACACGTGGTCGTGACGGACGAGTCGGACCTTGTCGAAGCGATCATGCGGATCACGGATGGAAAGGGGGCTCGCGTCGCTTTCGATCCGGTCGGCGGCCCGAACTTCGCGAAACTGGTCTGGGCGCTGTCCTTCCAGGGGATCGCATATCTGTACGGCGCGCTAGACGAACGTGCCACGACGCTGCCCGTGCTGCCGATGATCGCCAAAATGATTTCCGTGAAGGCGCACAACATCTGGCTGACGAGTGGCGACCCGACGCGCCGAAAGGCTGCGGTGGAGTTCGTGCTCAAGGGGCTCGAAAGCGGCTCGCTGAAGCCGGTCATCGATCGCACCTTTGGGTTCGACGAGATCGTCGACGCGCACCGCTACCTCGAAACCAACGGGCAGTTCGGAAAGATCGTGGTAACGGTGTAGCCCGCGAACCGACATTGAGGTGAGGCAACGCGCTGCTTTTCCGCTTGATATTGTCGCTGGCCGCGTTCGCTCAAGCGCGGCCATCGCGAAGTGCTGAGTTCCAGTTCATTCAGCATGTGGCGGCATTGGGGTAGCGCATGACATGGCGATTCTTCGGTCGCATCGCGCATGCCGGCGTTGGTCTGGCTGTCGCGCGACCTTCATCACGGGCCCATCGGTACCGTTTCCACGCGTGCCCGGACTCACGCGTGTCAGGACACCACATCGGCCAGCGGCCGCCTCGGCGCGTGACTGACGCGCGGGCCGCGGCCGACGCGGAGCAGAAGCTGCGGAATCGCCTCCGTTCCCAGCAGCGTCCGGAGCCGCTCGCGCAGCGGGTCCACTTCGATCGGCTGGTTCAGGTAGGAAGCGGTCAGTCCCGCGGATGCCGCGACCAGCAGCATCCGCTGGAGCGCCTGTCCCGCCGCGAGCCATGCCTCGCGGTCGTCGCGCATCGTGGCGATGCCGACCATCAGCGGCGAGCCTTGCACGAGGTGCTGATGCGTAGCGGGCTGTCCCGCGCCCACATCGAATACGCGGACGGCCAGGCTGACGAGCGGCGCCGCGAAGTCGAGCAATGCTCCGACAGCGGTACCGTAAGCCGGCATGCCATCGTCGCGCCGGCGCGGGTGGATCCAGCTGGCGAGCTCGCGACGGAAGCGTGGGTCCGCGAACTGCGCGTGATCGGCGTCGGCGATCAGTTGCGCAAGCGCCTCGCGTGCGGTCGTTTGCTCCACGCAACAGGCAATCGCGCCCTCGTCGTCGCAGGCGTCGCTGAGCTTGCGTTGCAGTGCGGCCGGAACGGCTTCGTCGGCGAACGGCGCACGCGTGGTCACGCGCGCCGTCAGCGCGTCGAAGAGTTCGCGCAGGTGGGGATCGCGAGGCCCGTCGCGCGACACGCGCACGAGCGCCACGATGTCGGGGTCGGCTTCCGATGGAAACAGCGTGATCGCATAAGCGAGACCGAGACGGCACAGCGCCACGCGAAGATTGAGCAACGCCGCGCCGCAGCTCATCAGAAGTTCGCGATCGAAAGGATCGACCACGGGAAGCGCGCGCATGCGGTCGGCGCAGATCTGTACGGTCTCGCCGTCGACGATGAACCGCCACGGTTGCGTGTTGTGATTCGACGGCGCGAGCACCGCATAATGCAGCGCAAAGCGCAGCTGCTGTTCCAGTGGCGTGGAGGCGTGGAAGTGCGGTTCGCCGATTTCCCACGCGTCATGTTGGGCGGCATCGTTCATCTCGAAGTCTCCTTTCGGATCGTTCCCGCGAGCACGCGGTTCGTGTCGTCATCGTGTCGCCGGGTACCGTGGCAGGTTTGTGGCAGGTCGACGTTTCAGATGTCTCGCGTACGCTTTGAGCGGGTCTCGCAGCGCAGAAGCGCTACAGGTCGTTTCCGTCGTCGAACAGCTTATGGCGGATCGCATAGCGAACCAGTCCGTTCTCGTTCGGCATCTGCATTTTTTCGAGGATGCGCGTCTTGTGCGTGCTGATCGTCTTCACGCTGACGCATAGTTCGTTGGCGATCTCGGTGATGCTCTCGCCTTCGACCAGGCGCCGGAACACGTCGAATTCGCGATCGGACAGCCGCTGGTGCGGCAGCGCGTCGGCAGGCTCGTTCAGGTTCTGGGCAAAGCGTTCGGCCATCGCGAGGCTGACATAAACGCCCCCTGACGCGACTTTCGTCACCGCGCCGACCAGTTCCGCGCTCGCGCTTTCCTTGGTCAGATAGCCGGACGCGCCCGCCTTGAACGCGCGCACCGCGTATTGCTGCTCGGCGTGCATCGTCAGCACCAGAATCCGCAGGCCGGGTTTTTCCTCCTTGATCTGCTTGATCAGTTCAATGCCATTGCGCCCCGGCATCGACAGGTCGAGCACGAGCACGTGGGCCTGCGTCGCGCGAATCAGCGCGATCGTCGTCGCGCTGTCGCAAGCTTCGCCGGCCACTTCGAAGCCGCTCGCCTGCTGCAGGATATGGCGCAGTCCGTCGCGCACGAGCGTGTGGTCGTCGGCCAGCAACACCTTGATCATGGGGTGATCTCTCCCGGTTGCATCCATTGCCAGGGAAACCTGACCGCAATCGCGAAATCGGCGCTTTGCGCTGTATCGATCTGGATGGAGTCGCCGAGCATGGGCGCGTGTTCGCGCACGCCGATCAATCCGAACGGTATTTCGTGACCGCTGGCTCAAACCGTCTCGCGATCGGCGTCTCGTTCACGATCTATTATCCGCTATCCGTGGCGGGCAGTCGGGCCGTTTGTGTGAGATGTCACTTCGGCCGTGTTTCGCCTTCGCCTGGCGGCGACTTTATTCAGCGCTTCCTGAACGAGGCGGAAGGACGGTGTCGCGTTTCGCCGCGAATGGTTCGCATTGAGCGGACCGAGGCGGCGCGGGAGTTGATGCGCGGCGCGCAGGTGCGCGGCGTGTACCGCCCCACGCCGCGCAGCAGCGTTCGTTCGGCACGGCGTCCTGTCAATGCGCCATTAGCACGGGCACCGTCATCGATTCGAGCATCGTTCGCGTAACGCCGCCCCACACGCGCTCACGCGCACGCGAATGGCCATACGCGCCCATCACGAGCAGATCGGCATGTAGATCCGACACCCGGTTCAGCAGCGTCGCGCCCGTGCCGGCGATGCCGAGGCGCGGCGTCGTCGAGAACGACGCGCGCACGCCGTGCGCTTCGAGCCATGCCGCGACGTCGATCGCGCTGGGTCCCGCTTCATGGTCGTGCGTGGGCTCGACGACGGCGACGCCAACGAAGCGCGCCCGTTCGAGCAGCGGCATCGCGTCGGCGATCGCTCGCGAGGCTTCGCGGCTGCCGTCCCACGCGATCAGCACGTTCTCGCCGCGCGTCGGCACGGCGCCCGCGCGCGGGATCACGAGCGCGGGACGCCCCGCGCCGAGCACGACCTCGCCGACGAAATGCCGGTCGACGTAGCTGGCGGGATCTCGCGGGTCGGGCTGGCCGAGCACCAGCAGGTCGGCGTGCCGCGCGTGAAGCGTCGTCACGGCGACGGGGGAGCCCTCCGGCGCGCGCCATTGCGCTGCGCGGCCGGCGCGCTCGGCCGCGGCGAGAAATGCATGCCGCGCCGTCTCACGGCGATCGGTCGCCAGTGCGGCGCGTTGGGCAACGAAACCGTCGTCAGTGCCGAACAGCGGTTTCGCGAGGCCCTCGCACACGACATACAGACCGATCAGGTGTACATCCCAACGCTACGCAAGATCGAGCGCGAGCGCGACGCGAGTGTCGCAGCGGCGGCTGTCGTCGATGTGAACGAGCAGGGTCTTAGCTCATGTCAGTTCCTTTTCGGCTGAGGCCGGGACGGAATGGTCGACTGGTTCGACGCCTGCATGGGCCGGAATCGTCAGAACCGGGCAGCGGGCACTGCGCAGCACGTGCTCGGCGACGCTGCCGAGCACCAGTCGTTGAACACCACGGCGGCCGTGCGTGCCCATCACAATCGCGTCGGCGTGCCATTCGAGCGCCGCCGCGACGATGCGCTTCGCGACGTCTTCGCCAGGTGTCGAGGCTTCCACCGTGCGTGGCTTGTAGCTCATCGCCAAAGCGCCGTGACGGAACGTGGGGACACCGGCGTAAGCCCGTTGTCAAATGGAATCTATGGGCCGGCCCGGCGCGACTATTGACGCAGATCAAGCGCGCCGATGCCGCACGCCAGTTGATGTAGGTCAAGCGCTGCCGGCTGCGCGCAAATACAGTGATAGCAGCGGACGTCGCGCCGTAGCGGTGCCTGCAGTTGCGTGCCGTCTGTGGAGGGCAACGATCACGGCCAGGGAATGTTCCGGTTAATCCGGGCTGCGTTCACACCCCGGCTCGGCGTGCGCGCTTCGCGCACGCAACGAGTGACGCCCAATTGGCGGACGGAGCGCCCAGTGTCTGCTGCTGGAGAAGGAACATGACCGAGCGTTGCAGGATTCTGATCGTTTACTACTCGCGAACCGGCACCACGCGACGTGTCGCCGAACTGCTCGCGTCCGAACTCGACGCCGACATCGAACCGATCCGCGAACGCGCCGGGCCAGGATCGCGTGATGGCGCACGCGGCTACGTCAGATCGGTGATCGATGCGCTGTGCCATCGGCGCGCCGCCGTAATGCCGGCGCTGCTCGACGTCGCCGCGTACGACCTGGTCGTCGTCGGCGCGCCCGTCTGGGCGGGCGGCGCGTGCGCGCCGGTTCGGGCGTGGCTGGAATCGAACGGAGGACAGATCCGTCACCTGGCGCTGTTCTGCTGCGAGGGCGCGCGCGGCAGCGGAACGGCGCTGAAGCAGATGTCGGAGGCGGCGGGCAAGACGCCGCTTGCGGCCTGCGTGATCAGCGGCAGCGATCTGTACCGCCGCAGGGACGCCGACAAACGCGACGCGTTCGCGCAGAAGATCAGGCAAAGAATGGCGGCGCGGCGGGAGACGGAGTGGCTGGTGTAGCGCGGGCGGTCGCACGCGCGGTCGGGAAGGATGCAACTAAACCCGCAGCGAACCGCGCAACGCGCCGAAGTCGGTGCGTGGATGACGGTGCACCGGCGTTGCGTCCGGTACCGTGAAAGCCGGCTTGTCGAGCTCCGGACGAATGACATTCGCGAGGTCGAAAGGGAAACGGTGACGCGCCGCGTCGTAGCGCCGTGCCGCTTCGTCATAGCGCTCGCGCGCGAAGGCGATGGATCAGCTTGCATGCTGGGCGGGCCGCTATCGTGAGGGAGTTGCGGAGCCGCTCGTCGAGCGCGCGATGCACGAACGTGCGCGCGCGGCGCAAGCAGCAGGGAGTCCCGATGAGCAGCAAGCTCAGTGAGATCGAAAGCCGCACCGCTTCGGCGCGGCAACTCGAAACGGTGATTGGCGCGATGCGCGGCATCGCCGCCGCGCGCGAGCGCGAGGCGCAGGCGCGGCTCGCGGGCATCCGCTCGACGGCGGCGACCGTCGGCGAGGCGATCGGGATGGTGCTGGCGGCGGCGCCGTCGGCCGACCCGGCGGCATCCGCGCCGCCGGAACACGCCGCGCGCATCATCATCGTGCTATGCACCGAGCAGGGTTTCGTCGGCGGCTTCAACGAGCATCTGCTGGCGCGCGTCGAACGATTGAAGGCGGACGAGCCGGGCGAGATTTTCATCGTCGGCACGCGCGGCGTGATGCTCGCCCAGGAACGCGCATTGCATTACGGCTGGTCCGTGGGAATGGCCTCGCACGCGGAGGACGTGATGCGCGTGGCCAGTCAGCTCGCGGACGCGGTGTTCGCGCGCTTTCGCGATCAGGCGTCGTCGCAGGTGTGGCTCGTGCACGCGACGCCCGGCCCCGGACTCGACGAGCGCATCGTGACGCGGCGGCTGGTGCCGTTCGATTTCACGCGCTTCCGGGTGGCGTCGCGCGGGCAGGCGCCGCTTTTGAACCTGCCGCTCGACGGCTTGCTGAGGGGCCTCACCGAGCGCTACGTGTACCTCGAACTGTGCGAAGGCCTGATGCAGTCATTCGCGGCGGAAAGCGCGGCGCGCGTCGGGGCGATGCTGGCGGCGAGCCGTCATGTGAAGGACCGGCTGCAGGAACTCACGCGCGACTATCGGATCGTCCGGCAGGACGAGATCACCGCCGAAATCGCCGAACTGGCCGCGACGGGCGCCTGCGTGCCGCCGGCTACGTCGGCTGGGGTCAGCCGATTCCTACGACCGGCGACGACGGACTAACCCCGTTTCCGCCGTCGCTGATTTAGATAACGCCAGCCGTTGCCGATAATA
Source organism: Paraburkholderia tuberum STM678 (assembly GCF_902833905.1). Taxonomy (GTDB): domain Bacteria; phylum Pseudomonadota; class Gammaproteobacteria; order Burkholderiales; family Burkholderiaceae; genus Paraburkholderia; species Paraburkholderia tuberum. Next base: position 247,450 of record NZ_CADFGP010000003.1, read on the forward strand.
GATTCGACGACACACCGCGATGTCCGGCGCCAAGGTCGGCGAGTCCAGGGAGGCGGCAATGAACGACACCATCATCCCGCTGCACGCACTGGTCGAGCGGTATGTCTGGCTCGAAGGCGCGATTTCTTCGAGACCGCTGACGATCGTATTTTTCCGGCACGGCAAGGGTTCGTGGGACGTGTTTCCGCCCGTTGAACAGGCACCGGCAATGAGCGCGCGCTACTTCTAAGCGCCCACCGGTATCAACGGATCTGGTGAAGCATCGGCCAGCCGTGGTCGACGCGGACGCGACCTCGATCACGCGCGCAGATCAATGACCCCGCTTCGCGTCGGAACACGATCAGCGGGTCGCAAACGGCGCTGACTGCATCAGTGCAAGCACGGGTCGCCAGAACGCGGGGGAGTCGAACGCCGCCATCGGTACCGCGGTGTCGAATGACAAGGTCAGCGCCTGTTCCGCCGGCGTCAGTGCGTCGGCGCTCGCGAGTTGACGCGCGAGCGTCGCGGTGTCGGCGTCGGATAGATCGCGCGGACCATGCCGGCGCGCTTCGATGCGTTGCGCGAGCACCGTTGGTTCGGCACGAAAGTCGAGAATGCGAGCCGGTACGCCAAGCCGTTGGGCGAGCGCGAAAAACGTGTCGCGGTGACGGAACTCGAGAAAGGTCGCGTCGACGATCGCGCTGTGGCCGCTTTGCAGCACGCGGTGCGCGAGTCGAAGAAGGTGGTCGTAGATCGCGTGACGTGCAGCTGGCGTGTAGTGTTCGGCGCCAAGCGAGGTTTGCGCGTCGGGCGCCGGCCGCGGACGCTTGCGTTCGGCATCGCTCGACACTCGCACCGCGCCGCACAGGTCCGCAAGGGCCCGGCTCGCGACCGATTTCCCCGAACCGGAGTAGCCATGACACAGCAGCAAAACGGCTCCCGGCTTCTGCGTTTGCGCCCGTGCCACCTCGAGGTAGCGCACGGCCGGATCCGGGATGGCGACGCTGCGGCCCGCTACGTATCCCGCTTTCAGGCACGCGACCCACGCCCGCACCAGCGCGCGATAGGCGACGTACAAAGGCATCAGCGACAGCGCCGCATAATCGCCCGACGTTTCGAGCCAACGGTTCAACAGTCGATTGGCCAGATGGGGCTCCGCTCGCGCGCACAGGTCCATCACGAGAAACGCGACGTCCGCTGCGACGTCGATCCAGCGTAGCGCATCGTCGAAGTCGATACAGTCGAACATCGCGATTGCGCCGCACCAGCGAACCACGTTGTCCAGATGCAGATCGCCATGGCAGCCCCGCACGAAACCCTCGGCGCGGCGCCGCCCGATCAGCGGCGCGAGTTGGTCGAGCTGTCGCGCGCACCACGCGGCAATGCCGGGCAGCGCGGGATGGCTGCAATTGGCCAGCAGCGCCGCGTTGATCGTTTCGATCTGCGTTCGCACCAGCGTGGCGCTGCCGTAGCGCGACGACGGCGCGTTGCGGGGCGCCCTCAGGTGATAGTCGGCGAGCCGCTTCGCCGCGCCGTCGATGTCGCGCGGCGTCAGTGCTCCCTTCGCCGCGAGACTCGAAAAGAGCATCGCCTCGTCGAAGCGGCGCATCTTGACCGCGTGATCGACTGTCACGCCGCCGTCCCCGAGTGTCAGCACGCCGGCGTGGCGCGCAATCGGCAGCACGCCGGCGTAAATACCTTGCGCGAGTGGCCGGTTCAGACGGAGCTGGGCTTCGCAGCAGCGCTTGCGGGTCGCGGTGGCGGTGAAGTCCGCGAAACCCGGGGCGACGGGTTTGATGATCTTGTACGCGAAGCGCCCGGCGAGATACACGACGGATATGTGCGTTTCGACCCGGACGATCCTGCCCGCTGGATGACGGTACGTGCCCGGCCTGCGCAGCGTCGCGTCGAGTCCGCGCACGCTGCGGCGCGCGGCGCGGACCCGGTTGGCGAGATGCTGGCTGCCGCGCATGCCTGCATTGGCGCGTGGTGAAGAAAGCTTGCGGCTTCGTGGCGAACTCATGCCGGACTCCACCTCGCGGGCAGCTGCGCGCCCATTTCTCCGTGGCGACCGCTCAAGTCGACCGAGCCCGCGACAACCGGGCCGGAATTCGCGACGAGCGGCACGCCGGGCGCGCGTTCGACGATCACGCTGCGGCCGCCGAAACCAGGCATGACCTTGACGGCCTCGGCGAGCGCATTGATGCCATCGAGCAGCCATTGCCGGGCCTCATGGTGAAGCACGAGCGTCTCATTCGGCACGGTTGACCTCCGCGTGATGGGACGGCCGGCGCCCGCCTTGCGCGCGAGCCGGAATCGTCTACTCATTTAAGCCATCGGGTATGGTAACCGGCTTGATCTGTATCAACGAGGCGGTAGCCGGGCATCGCCAGTCGCTCGGCAACTGCCTGTACGCTTCCATACGAAATGGAGCGTGGGTCACCGATTGACCGCAGTCAAGCCGCGTGCGATCGTGGCAGCAACGCGCCGGTGGAGCAGCGGATGAAGCGATTCGATATTTTCAATGGCGATGCCGACGGCATCTGCGCGCTGCATCAGTTGCGGCTCGCCGAGCCTGCCGACACCATCCTGATCACGGGAGCCAAGCGCGAGATAATGCTTCTGCAACGCGCGAACGCGCAGCCGGGCGACAGCGTGACCGTGCTGGATATTTCGCTCGACTCGAACCGCGAGCCACTCATCGCGTTGCTGGATCTTGGTGTAAAGATCGACTATTTCGATCATCATTTCGCCGGTCCCATCCCCGCACACGCGCTGCTGACGACGCATATCGATACGTCACCGGATAGGTGCACTGCGCTGATCGTGGACCGCCATCTTCAAGGCCGGTACACGCGATGGGCGGCGGTCGCGGCCTATGGCGACAACCTGCATCGGGCAGCGCATCGGGCCGCCAGTGCGTGCGCGGTGAACTCGTCCGATGAGCGCAAACTGCGCGAACTCGGCGAAGCGATCAACTACAACGCCTACGGGGACAGCGTCGTCGATCTTGCCGTCGATCCTGTCGAGATGTATCGCGCCATTCAACCCTATTCGGACCCCCTCGAGTTCATTGCGTCGACCGGCGTGCTGCCCGAATTGCAGGCGCGACGAACGGAAGACCTCGAACTGGCCTTGGGACTCGCGGTAACGCGGCGGCTCGCCAATGGAACGCTGCACATTCTTCCCGACGCGGCGTGGGCGCGGCGCGTGCGAGGTGATTTCGCCAATCTCGTCGCGCGACGCGACCCGGCGCGAGCGCACGCGGTCCTGACGGCCGGCGCCGATGGCCGATACACGGCGAGCGTACGGGCTCCGCTCGATTGTCCGCGAGGCGCCGACGTCCTTTGCAGGAAGTTCGGAGGAAACGGCAGGGTCGCTGCCGCCGGTATCGACGGGCTCGATCGCGCGCGGCTCGACGAATTCGTGACAGCGTTCAGCGTTGCGTTTTGACGCGACGTTCGTGGAGCGGGTGACCGGTAATTCACCGCCGCATCGCAGTCGGCAGTGCGAATTCCCCAGATGGCGCATCGACATGGACGCCGTCACCGTCGCCTGGACAGCGGAGGGCGGCCTTGATGCTTGATGCAAATCAACGGTGGTCCGCCGCTACGCATCGATCATTGGGCTGTACTCGAACCCGGGGCTAATCACGAGTGGCCGGATCTTTGCGATAGGCGCATGGCACGGCGAAATCGACGCGTTGCAACGACTGGTCGACGACGGCCTGATCGTCACGGACGGCGTCGCTCATTGCTGGGGAGCGGTGCGCTCCGAGGAAGAACGTCAGGCGATCCTCGCCGCCGCCGCGCGGGTGCCAGGGGTAAAAGGCGTAAAGGATCATCTGGAATATTCGGTCGCGTTCACGCCTATGTGAACAGGGGCGCGGCAAATCGCGGTCATTTCGGCATGCCCTGCACGCCGTGCCGCGCCATGGTCCCGACGCAGTGCCTGGACCTCGACCGTCCGTTCCAGACGTCGCAGTTCTTCCGCTCGATGACGATCTTCGCGCCATCGCGCTACCACCGTGATTTTCTGATCACGGTCAACGACGAGTTCGCATTCGTGTCGGGGTTTTCGTCGGATGGCGCCCCGGGGTTCTCGGGCACGTGCTTCGGAAGCGGTGGGGTATCGGCATCGCCGGCGAGACCCGTGAAAACTTCTCCGTTCAGGAGGACGCTTGATGCGGCCGATTGATGGCATAGTGGCTCTGGCAACGCGCACCGACGTTGCGGGAGGAAAAGCGATGGGCAACCTGTTTCGCGACCGCGCCGACGCTGGCAGACAACTGGCCCACGCACTGCGCGAGTATCAGGGTCGCGGCGATCTGGTGGTGCTGGCTCTGCCGCGCGGCGGCGTTCCTGTCGCGTTCGAAGTCGCACGGGCATTGCATGCGAAGCTCGACGTTCTCGTCGTCAGAAAGCTTGGGGCGCCGCAAGACGAGGAACTGGCGATGGGCGCCATCGCGACGGGGGGCGCCCTTCATCTGGAAAGGTCGGTGCTTCGCGAACTGCAAATCAGTGACGCCCAATTGGCCGACGTGATCGCGCGCGAAACAGCCGAACTCGCGCGCAGGGAACTGGCGTACCGTGGGGAATGCCCGCCGGTGCCAGTACAGGGCAAGACGGTGATCGTGGTCGACGACGGCATCGCGACGGGGGCATCGATGCATGCGGCGCTCGACGCGCTCCGCAGCAGACATCCCGCTCGGATCGTGGTGGCGGTCCCGGTGTCGCAATCCGATGCGTGCACGGCATTCGAAGGAATCGCGCACGCGTTCGTGAGCGTGCTGCAGCCGGATTGGTTGATGGGGATCGGCGGGTTCTATGTGAATTTCGACCAGACGACCGATGAGGAAGTCCGCGCCTGTCTCGCCGCCGCGCGCGGTTGGGAGCCCGAGCAGGGCTCGGACTCGGCCGGCTGACGGCGCAATGAAGGCAGACACGGCGGCGGGCCGTGTCGAACATGGGGCATCTATCGACGGCTCACGTTCCGACCGACACGTACAAGAGCACGATCGGCGCCTTCGAACCGTTAGGTGTCGCCGAGCGTAATGGCGCGCCATAGGTGCAGCGCAAATCCACGAATCTCGACCATTGGACGCGCACGCCCGCGCCGACGCCCGCGAGCAGACCGGGGTTATTTTCGGCTGGCTGGTCGATCGTGCTCCATACGCGGCCCGCATCGAAAAACACAAAGGGTTGCACGACTGCGTTGCTCGCGCCGAGCGAGATCGCAGGCGTGCGCACCTCGGTCTGAATGTTCCAGCCGCGATCGCCCAGCGTGACGTATGGGTCGTAGCCTCGCACACTGGACTCCCCGCCGAGCCCCATCTCCTCGCTCGGTAATAACGTGTTCGGCGTCCACTGGAACGTTCCGTTCGTGATCAGCGTGAAGCCAGCCCCAAGCGCGGTGGCACGAGACGCTGTCAACTGCATATAGACGTAGCGGGCCGTCGCGCCCTGCCGCGCGGCGTTAAATGCCGAATCCTGATTGTTGCCATCCAGTCCGCCCGGACTGGCGACGAGTGTCGCCGCGGCGTGCGCCGTGCCAGCCTCGGTCGGTTTGCTGATATCGTAAGACAACACGAACTGATGTATGTGCGTATTCGAGTTGAAAACCTGGGAGCCGCCAAATTCCAGATCGTTGTTGCTGCGCTTGAAGTCGTATCCGATCTGGATCAACTGTGTCGTGTCCGTGATGGTCGGCAGACGCAAGTCGTAGCGAAAGCTGAGCTGCGCAGAAATGCCCGTTTGCCCATACGTGTCGGGCAACCGTGGCGTGCTCTGCGCGTAGACGCCGAACAACTCGATACTGTCGAGCCAAGGCAGCGGCGCCGTGTAGTTCAGCGCGTGCGCGGTGAAGCGGGCGCGGTTCGGGCGGCCTTCGATATTCGGATTGCCGCTGAAAAAATCGTTGCTGGCCGTGAATTGATAGGCGATCTGCTGATCGAGACCAAGCAGGTTGCCGTAGCCTATGCCTGCAAAGAACCGATCACGGCCGAGCTCCGGCACGCCTTCATTGTCGTAACCCGCGCTTACGCGAAGCGGCAGCCGGTCTTCGGTTTGCAACACGACGTCGGTCGTGTCGGCGGCCTCACCGGGCGCAAAAACAGCATCGACCCGTCGATAAGGATTCGCGTTGAGCACCGCAAGTCCCTTCGAGACCGCCGATTGCAGGATCGGTCCGCCGGGCTCGAGCGGCATTTCACGTTCGAGAAGCCTGCTCGAAAAGTAGGTGTTGCCGCTGGCATGAACCCGACCCAGTCTGAATTCGGCAATGGCGATACGCACGACACCCGAGCTCACGTCCTGTTCCGGCACGTAGACGTCGACGAGCGGCTTTCCCGCCGCCCGATAACGCGCGACCACGGCGCGGCGTATCTCGGCGAGGCGGCCGAAGGTCAGCGGCTTGTCGAGGTCCGTGGCGAAGCTCTGCAGGAAGGCGGCGTCGAGTACGGGCAATCCTTGCGCGACGATACGACCTTGCTGCCTCGGCGATGCCGCCGCGGACGCGCCGGCTGGTTCGAAGACGACCCCGGCAAGCCGCTCGACAGCGATCCGTGCGGACTCGGCCTGCGCTTCCGGGGAGGAGGGTGACGACGCGCTTCGCGGCGCCTGCGGTGCGGGTTGCGGCGCGAGGTCGCGCCATGCCTGTGCCGCTACTGGTGAGGTCTGCATGATGCCCGCAATGCACGTTGCGATCGTCAGGACAGCAGTGCAGGCGGCGGATCGCGATTTCATCGATCGCTTATATGCAAAGCGCTGTGCCTATTGGCAGGCTGGCCGCAGGCTGCGGCGACCAGCAGGCCGCCGCCCTCAACCCGATGTCGCGCATGCAGTACGAGCCTTCCGTCGTTCATGGCGATACCTATTAACGGGTGTGGTGCATCGAATCCGGAGCCGCACGTCGAAATTATTCTAGTCGAAGCGCCTGCGCGAGTTTCCAAAAGCGACCCGAACCCTCTTCACTCCTCGCGAATGCTGTCGAGGAAACATTTAGTAAGGGTTTCCACCGTGTGTACTGACCCGCGTCTTGTCTTTACTCTTCTAGACTTGTCATACAACATGCGCGATGACGATTCTCTCGTGCGCCTACAACTATTTGTCCGGAGGGGACTCCATGTCCAAGCTGTCGTGCGATCTTGATAAAAATGCGCCCGCAACGGGCGACACCTTGCGCATTTCGCGCCGTGGCTTCATTGGCCTCGGAGGCGCGCTCGCCGGCAGCGCACTCCTGCAGGCTTGCGGCGGCGGAGTTTCCGCTGCCGCGGCAGGCGGAAGCAGTAGTTCCACGCCAGCGACGGGAAGCACGCCGTCAACGGCTGCGGCCGACCCGATCTGGGGTCCCAACGGCTCAGCGACGAACATCATTAATGCGCTGCAGAAAATCACGCAGAGCGCGTTCCCGGCCGTCGATTTCCAGGTCGAACAGTACGGTGCGCAACCGTGCGCGGTCATTGCCCAGGCCAACCCCTACACCGGCAGTTCATCGCCCCTGAGTACGGGGGCGGGCGCGACCAACGCACCGGGATCGTTCGATTCACGTCCCGCTTTCCTCGCGGCAATCGCGGCCTGCAGTGCAGCCGGTGGCGGCCGGGTCGTGGTGCCGGCGGGCACGTGGTATTGCGCGGGTCCCATCGTGCTGCAGAGCAACGTCAACTTCCACCTGAGCGCGAACTGCACGATCTATTTCAGCCCGAATCCCGCCGACTATGCGAAGGACGGTCCGGTCAACTGCGGCGCCAACGGCAACCTTTACTACAGCCGCTGGCAGGCGAACGACTGCCTGAACTTCGGCTCGCCCGTGTACGCGCGAAATGCGAACAATATCGGGGTGACTGGCGAAGGCCCGACCTCGGTGCTGAACGGTCAGGCGATGACGCCGTTCGCCGGAAGCGGAAACACCAGCACTTGCTGGTGGACCTACAAGGGTTCCAGCGGCGCATACGGCTGCGCGGGGTCGACCACGCCATCCCAGGCCTATACGAATCCGAATAACGTCGATCTGATGGTGGTCGCCCCCACCATTTCGGCCTCGCTCTACACGCTATTGACCAATCCGGCTACGCCGTGGCAGCAAGACCAGAACTACCTGCCGGCGCTCTCCGAAGCGGGCGTGCCGGTCGCGCAGCGAATCTTTGGTCTCGGCCACTATCTGCGGCCGTGTATGGTCGAGTTCATCGGTTGCACGAACGTGCTGATGGAAAACTACCGAACCAACAATACGCCGTTCTGGCAGCATCATCCGACGGACTGCACGAACGTCGTGATCCGTGGCGTGACAGCCGACAGTATCGGACCGAACAACGACGGCTTCGACCCCGACGCCTGCAACACGGTGCTGTGCGACAGCGTAACGTTCAACACCGGCGACGACTGCATCGCGATCAAGTCAGGCAAGGATCTCGACACGGAGTACGGACCCGCGCAGAACCATGTGATCCAGAACTGCATGATGAATAGCGGTCACGGCGGCATTACGCTCGGCAGCGAGATGGGTGGCGGCGTGCAGAACATCTACGCGCGCAATCTGACCATGCTCAATCAGTTCTGGGCAACGAATTCGCTGAACATCGCGATCCGTATCAAGACGAACATGAACCGTGGAGGCTACGTCAAGAACTTCTACGTGAACGGCGTCACGCTCCCGCACGGCGTGAGCCTGACGGGTGGAGGCTACGGCAGCAAGATGCTGACGGGCAGTCCGATCAACGGCACGGTGCCCATCGGTGTGGCCACCGCAACAGCCGCCAACCCGTCCGCGTCTCAAGGCGGCCTGATCACGTTCGATTGCGATTACCAGCCTGCCGCCGATGCGATTCGCACACGCCCCGCGCTCATTGACAACGTCAACATCACGAACGTCAATGCTTCGAACGTGACATTGGGCAGTACAATCGGCTCCTGTTTCCAGGCCATCGTTGCGCAAGGTCCAGTTGCGTTCGACTACAACGGTCCGGCGCCTGCGCCGAGCGTACCGGCAATCACGGGAGTGACGATTTCCAACTGCGACTTCGGCACGCCTGTGGCCGCAGGCCCCGCGAGCGCCAGCACGCCGGGTCCGATCTACCTCTACAACGTGCACGACATTACGTTGCAGAACGTGATCATCGCTGGGCAGACGCTGAATCAGACGCTGTCGGATCCGCGTTAAATACGACGCACCAAAGAGCGGCGAGGCGCCGCTCTTTGGCGTCGCACAGCTAGAGTGAAGTCGTCGCGCGGGGGGCTCTCAAGACGAGCCACTTTGCAGCTCGCTCATCAGGCTCGCCGCGTAGGCCGGAATATTCGGACCTTATGTCGTCACTCAAGACATGGCGGAAATCAAGTCGTTCCAGCTTGGGCGATATGTGTCGCGCTAGATCTTCATGCGCTGCAGAACGCGGTCGCCGGCGACGAACTGATGAAACATCGCCGCTGCGATATGCAGGCAGATCACGCCGAACAGCACCCAGGCGAGGACGCCGTGAACATCGCCCATCGCATGTCCGAATGACGAACCCGGTGCCGACAGTGAGGGCAACGAGGCAAGTCCGGCGAGGCGGACCGTCCACGTGCGCGACGAAGCGTTGATCCAGCCGAGCAGCGGCACCAGCACGAGCAGCACATACAGCGCGAGGTGCGTGAGCTTCGAAGCGGCGCGAAACAGCGGCGGCAGGTTGTCCGGCGGCGACCGATGAGTCACGCGCCACAGCACCCGTAACACCATCGCTGCGAGCAGTGCGGTGCCGACGCCAAGGTGCCAGGCGATTTCGCCGTCCGGCACGGTATCGCGGTGCACGTCGGCCATCGTCCAGCCGATCACGAACTGCGCGGCAACCAGCGCGACGACGAGCCAATGGAACAAACGTGCGACGATGTCATAGCGGTGTTCAGTGGAGACTTGCATAGGGGAGCCTGTGAGTTGGATTCAGTCGAAACAGATCGTACACGGCCGCGCCTTAAGGCCAGGTTAAGGGGCAGTCGCCAAGGCCGCCTGTCTGCGCCGTTCCAACCACTCGAAGACGGCCATTCCCGCGATCATCGCCGCCACGAACACCCACGCTTTCACCGACCCGAGTCCGAGCGCGACGAGCGCCGGGCCGGGACAGAACCCTGCAATTCCCCAACCGACGCCGAACGCGAGGCTGCCCGCCATCAGCCTTCGCGTGACGGGCGTTGACGCGGGAATTTGCATCGGCAATCCGAGCAGCGACTTGCCGCGGCGCTTCGCGATCGCGAAGCCGATTGCTGCGACAGCCACCGCGCCGATCATCACGAACGCGAGCGACGGGTCCCAGCGTCCTGCGAAATCGAGAAAGCCCAGCACTTTGGCGGGGTTGGCCATGCCCGACAACAGCAGGCCGAAGCCGAACAGCAGCCCGCATACGAATGAAACGACTGTTGCCATCCTAAGCTCCGAGAAGATGTCGCATGATATAGACGGTGACGAAGCCGGCCGCCATGAACGTCGCCGTCGCTACGAGCGAGCGCGTGGCGCCGCGTGAAATGCCACACACGCCGTGTCCGCTCGTGCAACCGCTGCCATAGCGGGTGCCGATGCCGACCAGAAAGCCGGCCGCGATCACGGCCGGCCACGACGCGTCGACGGTGATCGCGACGGGCGCACCGACCGCGCGCGCGATTACCGCGGCAGCGACCAGCCCGGCAACGAAGGCGACGCGCCATGCGCCGTCTTGCCTGGTCCAGCGCAGCAGGCCGCCGACTATCCCGCTGATTCCGGCGATGCGGCCCAGCAAAAGCACCATCGCCGCAGCCACGGCGCCGATCAGCAGGCCTCCGCACAGGGACGCGAGCGGGGTGAAATGGTCGAGATCGATCATCGTTCAGGTTGACTGTCGTGTGGGTTGGAGGGAAGCGGCAGCGCTTACATCAGTGCCGCTTTGACCAGCAGGCCGAGCGCCACGCAGACGAGGATGCTCGCAAAGCCCAGTTGCACCTGACGCGCGGCGATGTGATGCGATGCAAGCCGTCCGCTGAGCATACCGGCGGCGGTGGCGCCAGTGAACCACAACGCGACTTCGAGTGGAAGCGTTGCGCCGTGCGTGGCCGTCGCGAGAACGCCGCCACTATCGACGAGTGCGATCACCATCAGCGAAGTCGCGACGATACCGTGCATCGACACGTCCGTCAGCTTGCGCATCATCGGCACGATGATGAAGCCGCCGCCGACACCGAGCATCCCCGTCATCAATCCCGTCAGCGAACCGGTGGCCGCGAGCGCGGCTGCGGTCGGCCAGGTCCAGCGAAAGCGGCCGGTCGCCGGGTCGACATGCGCGACGCAGATTGACGATTGTGCCTCGCGCGACGCGCGCCGGCGGCGGCTGATCGAAACGGGCACCTTCAGGCGCGTGTCCGGCTCGTCGCGGCCACGCACAAGCCGCTCGAGCGGATGGTCGCGGACGGCCAGTTCCGTGCCGATCTGTATTTCCGGATCAGTGCGTTTCCGATTCATTTGCCCGCGGTGCGCGAGCGTGTCGACGACATCGCGCTGCTCGCGGATTCGATCCTGCTGCGCATTGCGTCGGCGCGCGCCGGATCGTCGCATAAAGCGTCGATTTCCGCGGACGCGATGGCGCTCCCCCCTCGCACGGTCAGCGGCTTAGCTGCAAGTGAAACTGCTTGCCGAGTTCACGTCTCCGCTGGTATAGCGGGCCACCTTCGGATACGCGCAGAGCGGACGCGTGCGCCCGGCACCCCAGCTAGTCGGCACCTCGCTATTCGGAATCGCGTTGGTCGTGTCGCGAGCCGTTGCGATGACCCGGTTCGGCGCTTGCCCTTGCTCGACCCATGCCACCATAGGCGTCAGCATGTCGAACTGATCGGCCGTCGGACCGCCGCTGCAGTGGTTCATCCCTGCTACCGTGAAGAGCCGGGCGAAATTGCTCGCGTCACCGCCACTAGCCGTGGACAAGCGCTGATACCAGTCGGTCGTATCGTTCGACGAGAACACTGGATCGCTCGTCCCGTGATAGACGATCAACTTCGCGCCCCGGCTCCTCAGACCGCTCAAATCAGTCTCGTTCGGCGGGGTCATGAATGACCACGAAGACTCGGAATAGACACCGCTCGTTGCGAAGATCTTCGGCGCGTCACTGTCCATGTTGAAGTTCAGAGCGTAGGCGCTGATGGAGCTGAGCAGCGAAGCGCTCTGCGGCGGCGACGTAAATACGAAGGCCGCCGCGGCCGGGTCAAGGCTGATCGAATTGCCTTGCTTCCACGCGGCCCAGCCTGATCCGTTGACACCGACGTCATACGGAAAGCTCGCATAGAGCGCAGTGCCCGCGCTATTTTTCGCCCCAGAAAAAATATTTCCAACGGCTTGCTTTTGAGCCGCCGTAAGACAGGTGCCGTCGCGCCCATTGCTCGAACATGTCGGTACGTCCGTGGCCAGGTCGAAGTTCGCCTGGCACGCTTTGATGTCTTGCACCATCCCGTCCGCTACACCATCCAGCGAATCGCACTTCGCGATGATCTTCGACGCGATGAGCTGCCTTTCAGCAGTCGTCAAGCCGGTGGTGATATCGGCAATTCCGGACGACGTTTTGGCGATCGCGACGGTAGCTAGTGTAGTGCGTCGTAAATAATGCAACTTAATCGCGATTTGCGAGTCTCCTTCCAGGTGATGAGGGAGAACCCATGAGAATCGCGGCAAAAGTTGAGCTGAGCGAAGGCCAGCGCAAACAATTGGAAACGTGGGCGGCTGGGCGGAGGGTTCCGGTACGACTGGCCGAGCGTGCCAAGATGATATTGCTCGCGGCACTGGGCCACACAGACAAAGAGATCGGTGTGCAGTTGGGTATCTGGCGAGGCACGGTGGCGCGCTGGCGAGCGCGCTTCATCGCGGACGGTGTGGCGGGGATCGAGCGGGACGAGACGCGACCCGGGCGCAAGCCGAAGATCTCTGCGCGCAAGGTCAAGGCCATCGTGGCGATGACCACGCAGCAGCGTCCCGATAACGCGACGCATTGGAGTACGCGCAGCATGGCGGCAGTGGCCGGCGTCAGCGAGGCGAGCGTGAGGCGCATCTGGCAGGCGCATGGACTCAAGCCGCATCGGATAGAAACCTTCAAAGTCTCGAACGACAAGCACTTTGCCGAGAAGCTGGAGGACATCGTCGGCCTTTATCTCGATCCACCTGAGCACGCACTGGTGTTCAGTTGTGACGAGAAGTCCCAGATTCAGGCTCTGGACCGGACCCAGCCTGGCTTGCCGATGAAGCGAGGTCGAGGTCAGACGATGACGCACGATTACAAGCGCAATGGTGTGACGACGTTGTTCGCCGCGATGAACACGCTCGATGGCAGCATCATTGGCCAGTGCCAGACGAAGCATCGTCATCAAGAATGGCTGGGCTTCCTGCGCAAGATCGATCGCAGCACCCCCAAGGGTAAGGAACTACATTTGATTGCCGACAACTACGCCACTCATAAGCATCCCGAGGTGAAGGCGTGGCTGGCCAAGCACCCACGATTTCACATGCATTTCACGCCCACCAGCGCTTCCTGGCTCAATATGGTCGAACGCTTCTTTCGTGATCTGTCCGAGAACCAGCTACGGCGGTCAGCCTTTCGCTCGGTACCCGAGTTGGTCAGCACGATCGAGCAGTACATTGAAAAGCACAATGGTGATCCAAAACCCTTCATCTGGACCGCTAAAGCTTCCGACATTCTGGCGAAAGTCACGCGTGCCCGCACCAAGCTGAATAAGATGCAATCCGTTTGACGCAGACCACTAG
>NZ_CADFGP010000004.1 GCF_902833905.1 Paraburkholderia tuberum STM678
CTTCCCCTTGCCGGGTGTGCAGAGGACTTTCACCCCCAAGTCATCCGGCTCGCCACCACAGCGGGTCGGACAGCGCCAGTCACGGCGCTACGCGCCATGCCTGGCGCACCAAAAAAAAGCCCGCTCAAGTGGAGCGGGCTGAATCCATATCAGGAGGAGACATGGAGGAGACAAGCACTAATATACACATCGGCTTGGTGCGACGCAATAACTTTTTAAGGGAAAACCCGATATCGTGCGAAATTGCCGCACTTTGAGGCAAAACGTCCGGCCGCAGGGCATTCCAAGGCGCTTCGGATTGCAATTTGCCGGTTTGACCCCACTACGGGTACGGACAAGCGCGTCCGAATGACAGAGCAAGATCCGGCGCGTACTGTGTAGCGTTCGGGCCTAGATTGATGAGCATCGACACTGCCTGCCCATCCGGGCCCCATGACATCATGAACGCCACCACTCGCCATCCCGACCCCATGCGCGCCGCCGCCGACGTCGACACCACCCAGTGGCGCACCGACGACGAACGCTGGGACGCCGTCACCCACCGCGACCGCGATGCCGACGGCGCATTCTTCTACGCGGTCAGGACGACCGGCGTGTTCTGCCGGCCGTCGTGCGCGTCGCGCCAGCCGCGCCGCGAAAACGTCGCTTTCTTCACCGATGCCGCCGCCGCGCGCGCCGCGGGCTTTCGCGATTGCAAGCGCTGCCAGCCCGGCGGTCTGCCGCGCGAGCTCGACATCGTCGCCAGGGCGTGCGCCGCGCTCGACGCCGATCCGCAGCAGCGCCTCACGCTCGCGCAACTGAGCGATGCCGTGCACGTGAGCCCGTTCCATTTGCAGCGCCTGTTCAAGCGCGTGGTCGGCGTCTCGCCGCGTCAGTACCAGGCCGCGCAACGCGGCGCCGCGTTGCGCGATGCGCTGCAGGGCGGCGCCGACGTCACGCGCGCGACGCTCGACGCCGGTTTCGGCTCGCCGTCGCGAATGTACGACAGCGCGCCGGCCGAGCTCGGCATGGCGCCGTCCGCGTATCGCCGCAAGGGCGCGGGCCTGACGGTGCACTATGCGAGCGCGCCGACCTCGCTCGGCTTCGTGCTGGTCGCCGCGACTGACAAGGGCATCTGCAAGATCGGTTTCGGCGACGACACCGCGCTGCTGATCGACGAATTGCGCGGCGAGTTCGCGAATGCCGAGCTGCGCGAAGACGCCGGCCGGCTCGCGCCGTTCATCGCGCAGATCGACGCGTATCTGCGCGGCACGCGCCAGGACTTCGAGTTGCCGCTCGATATCGCGTCGACCGCATTCAAGCAGCGCGTGTGGGATGCGCTGCGGCGAATCCCGTACGGCGAGACACGCAGCTATTCGCAGATCGCCGAGGCGGTCGGCTCGCCGCGGGCTGTGCGCGCCGTCGCGAGCGCATGCGCGACCAACCCGGTCGCGCTCGCGATTCCTTGCCATCGCGTCGTGCAGAAGGGCGGGGCGCTCGCCGGCTATCGCTGGGGGCTGCCGCGCAAGGCCGCGTTGCTCGACAATGAGGCGCAGCACGCAGGCGGCGTTTCAGCCAGCGACGCGCCCCGCCGCGACGCAAGCCGCACAGATGCCGACTCCCACAACTCCCAACTGGATCACGCCGCTTGAGCACGCTTCACGAGGTTGCAACTCTCGAATTGCCGTTCAAGGCACCGTTCGACTGGCCGCGGCTGCTGCGCTTTTTCAGCGGCCGCGCGACGCCTGGCGTCGAAGCCGTCGAGGACGGCGCGTATCGTCGCGCGATCGACTGGAACGGCGACAGCGGCACACTCGGCGTGCGGCTGCATCCGCGCAAGCGCTGCATCGTCGCGAGCATCGAAGGGCCGGCGAGCCGCCACGCCGACGCACTCGCCGCGCCAATCGCAAGAATGTTCGATCTGTGCGCCGATCCAAGGAAGATCGCCGCCGGACTCGCGGCGGACCCGTGGCTCGCGCCGCTCGTCGCCGCGGTGCCCGGCCTGCGCGTGCCGGGCGCGTGGTCCGGCTTCGAACTGGTGGTGCGCGCGATCGTCGGTCAGCAGGTCAGCGTGAAGGCCGCGACGACCATCATCGGACGGCTCGTGCAGCGAGCGGGCGAACGCATCGACGGGCATCCGCACGAAAACACCGCGTGGCGTTTTCCGACGCCGGCCGCGCTCGCCGAAGTCGATCTCGCGCAGATCGGCATGCCGGGCAAACGCGTCGCCGCGTTGCAGGGCTTCGCGCGTGCGGTCGCGAGCGGCGACGTGCCGCTCGACAGCAGCGACACCGTCGATGCCGCGAGCCTGCGTGCCGCATTGCTCGCGCTCGCGGGCATCGGCCCATGGACCGTCGAATACGTCGCGATGCGTGCATGGCGCGATCCCGATGCATGGCCCGAGGCGGATCTCGTGCTGATGCAATCGATCTGCGCGCGCGATCCTTCGCTCGTACGGCCCGCGCAGCAGCGCAGCCGCACCGACGCGTGGCGGCCGTATCGCGCGTATGCCGCGATGCATCTGTGGAACGAGGTGGCGGATCGGGCGGGCGCTGCGCGCGGGGGATGAGCTGAGCGTCGTCGCGACGTGCCGATGCCGATGCCGATGCCGATGGCGTAGCTCAGCGCGACCTCGACGTGCCCGCTGAAACTCCGCCGAAGCGGCCGCAAGCAGCGGTTCTGGCGAGATGTTAAAGTGCCCGCTACTGAAAATTCCGCCGAACGTTGTCAGCCGCTATACCGTCTGTGAATCGTCTGGCGATACACGGCGACCGGCAACGCCCGACTTGCATCAATGCCAAACACCACACCTTCCTGCACGACCGACGCGCTTTCGCACCGCCTGTCAGTGCTCGACTCGAGCCCGCAGCGCGATGTGCTGATACGCGGCCTGCGCGGCATCGAAAGGGAAAGCCTGCGCGTGACGCGCAACGGCCAGCTCGCGATGACGCCGCATCCGCGCGCGCTCGGCTCGGCGCTCACGCACCCGTCGCTGACGACCGACTACTCCGAGGCGCTGCTCGAGCTGATCACGCCGGCTGAGCAGGACGCCGCCGAAACCCTCGCGCAACTCGACGTGCTGCATCGTTTCGTCTACGCGGAGCTCGGCGACGAGATCCTGTGGAACAACTCGATGCCGGGACTGTTGCCCGCCACCGACGATGGCATTCCGATCGCGCACTACGGCACCTCGAACATCGGCAAGCTGAAGTACGTGTACCGCGTCGGCCTCGCGCTGCGCTATGGCCGCACGATGCAGTGCATCGCGGGCATCCACTACAACTATTCGCTGAGCGAAGACCTGTGGCGCCTGCTGCACGCCGATCAGCAATCCACCGCGAACGCCGTCGACTTCCAGTCCGACCGCTACCTCGCGCTGATCCGCAATTTCCGCCGCACGAACTGGCTGCCGATGTATCTGTTCGGCGCGTCGCCGGCGCTCGATCGGCGCTTTCTCCGCGATCGCAAACACACGCTCGATACGTTCGACGCCGACACCCTGTACCGCCCGTACGCGACCAGCCTGCGCATGAGCGATCTCGGCTATTCGAACACGGCCGCGCAAGCCGCGCTGCACGCCGACTACGACACGCTGCTTGGCTATCTCGACGCGCTCGCGAAAGCCGTGAGCCGGCCGTATCCCGCCTACGAGCAGATCGGCACGCAACGCGACGGCGAGTGGGTGCAGATCAACACCAACGTACTGCAGATCGAAAACGAGTTCTATTCGACGATTCGTCCGAAGCGCGTCACGTATCCGGGTGAGCGGCCGTTGCATGCGCTCGCCGCGCGCGGCGTGCAATACGTCGAAGTGCGTTGCATGGACATCGATCCGTTCGAGCCGGCCGGCATTTCGCTCGAAACATCGCGCTTTCTCGACGCGTACCTGCTCGTGTGCGCGCTCGACGACAGCGCGCCCCTGCCTCCGCCCGCGTACACCGAAGCGAACCAGAACTTCGGCCGCGTGACGATGGAAGGCCGCAAGCCAGGCCTCGAACTGGTTCGCGACGGCCAGCCGGTCGCGATGATCGACTGGGCCGACGAACTGCTCGTGAAAATCGACGCCGCGGCGGCCGTGCTCGACAGCCTGAAGGGCGGCGACGAACACGCGCGCGCGGTCGCCGCGCAACGCGCGAAGCTCGCGGACGTGTCGCTGACGCCATCGGCGCGCGTGCTGCAAACGATGCGCGACCAGCAGCAAAGCTTCCTCGCGTTCGGCCTCGCACAAAGTGAAGCGCACGCCGCGTACTTCCGTGCGCGTCCGCTCGATGCCGCGCAGTCCAAGGCGTTTGCCGAGCTCGCGGTGCGATCGCTCGACGAACAGGCGAAGCTCGAACGCGACGAGGTTGGTTCGTTCGATGCGTTCGTCGCTGCGTATCGGGCCTATACGCTCAATCGCTTCAGCGTCTGAGCGTTCGGACCACAGCATCCCGGAAGTGCTTCAAGCGGCCCACGTGGCCGCTTTTTCTTTGCCCCGAGTAACGCGCAGGTAACCTCTACGGATTGCGCTCTTCAGGCGTCCGCGGAATCGGCAAATACTCCGCGCGACGTCGCGATTCTCCGATCTGGGTGAAACACCGCTTCGATGGGGTAGTCCAAAATCTTATGACATGCTCCACAGGGGAGGTATCGACGTGAAGAACAAAGCTCTGTTGGCCGCGCTGTGTCTCTTGGCGACGACGGCATGCTCGACCCAGGGTCAGGTCGATCCCGATGTCATGCAAATCGCGACCAGGCCGTTGACGTGTTCGAACAAGGCCGAATGCGACCTCTGGTGGCAACGGGCGCAAACGTGGGTCGCGAGTCATTCGAAATACAAGATCGAGACCGCTAACGACTCACTGATCCAGACCGCCGGCCCGGACGGCGGCAAGCGCGCGCTCGCGTTTGAGATCACGCGCGCCGCGGGTCCCGATGGCACTACCACGATCGGCTTTTCGGCGCATTGCGACAGCTCGCTCGGCTGCAAGCCGAATCCGTGGGAAGCCGGTGCGGATTTCAAGCAGTATGTGAGAGGCACCACGGGCACAGCCGCCAGCGCGCCGCAAGGCAGCGCGACGCCATCGCAGAACGCGCCCGATGCGACGCATCCGGAGACGATGCCCCGTAACACGACCAGGCTGCCGAATGGCGAGGTGATGTCGCAATAGATCGAGCGGTGGCCGCAGCGGCGATGCGTTCGCCGCCGCCGCGCGTTTGCTTCAGTGTGCTAATGAAGGCCCGGTGCCTTTGCGCGGCTTCGTGATCCACACGAGCACCGCCAGCACGATAAACGCCGCGCCCGAGATGCGGAAGAAGTCGTTGGTGGCCATCATGTACGCCTGACTCGTCACCACCTGGTTCAGCTGCGCGGTCAGGCTGTCGCCGGCGAGCCCGGCGCCCGCCAGCGCATTCGTATAGGCGTTGGTGTTCGCCGAATACGTGCTGACCGTATCTGCAAGCATCGCGTGGTGATAGATCGTGTCGTTTTCCCAGAACGTCGTGCTGATCGCGGTGCCGATCGCGCCCGACAACGTGCGGAAAAAGTTCGACAAACCCGACGCGCTTGCAAGACGCTCGTCGGACACGCTCGACAGCGTGATCGTCGTCATCGGCACGAAGAAGCAGGCGACGCCGATCCCCTGCACGAGCCGCGGCAGGATCACGTGGCCGAACGGCACGTCGAGCGTGAACGTCGAGTTCCAGAACGATACGATCGCGAACACGATGAACGCGAAGCTCGCGACCATGCGCAGATTGAGCCGATGCATGTTCTTGCCGATCATCGGCGACAGAAACAGCGCGAGCAATCCGACCGGTGCCGTGGCGAGACCCGCGAGGCCGGCCGTATAGCCCATCACCGTTTGCAGCCATAGCGGGAAGATCACCACCGAGCCGAAGAACGCCATGAAGCCGAACGAGACGATCACGACGCCGAGCGCGAAGTTGCGATCCTTGAACAGCGACAGGTCGACGATCGGCTCCTTCTCGGTCAACTCCCACACGAGCAGGAACGCGATCGACACGAGCGCGATCACGGCGAGCGCCACGATGAACGTCGAGTTGAACCAGTCGCGGTCCTTGCCGAGGTCGAGCATCATCTGCAGACACGACACGCCGGTCACGAGCAGCACGAGGCCCACCGCGTCGATGCGCTGGCGCGTCGTCTGCGTCTCGCGGCCACGCAGCAGCAGATACGCGCAGAACGCCGAGAACAGGCCGATCGGCACGTTGATGTAGAAGATCCACGGCCACGTGAAGTTATCGGTGATGTAGCCGCCCATCACCGGGCCGAAGATCGGCGCGCAGATCACGGTCATCGCCCATAAGCCGAGCGCGAGTCCACGTTTGGCGGGCGGGTAGGAGCGCATCAGGATCGTCTGCGACAGCGGCACCATCGGCCCGGACACGAGCCCTTGCACGAGCCGGAATGCGATCAGCGATTCGAAGTTGTGCGCGAAACCGCAGGCCGCCGACGCGATCGTGAACAGCAGCACGGACAGCGTGAAGAGTCGTACCTCACCGACGCGTCGCGCGAGCCAGCCGGTCAGCGGCACGGCGATCGCCGAGGCGACCGAGTACGACGAGATCACCCAGGTGCCCTGGCTTGCGGCGACGCCGAGGCTGCCGGAAATGGTCGGCACCGCGACGTTCGCGATCGAGGTGTCGAGCACCTCCATGAAGGTGCCGAGCGCAAGGCCGACGGTCAGCAGCGCGAGCGTGCCGCCCTGGAGCGGGGCGAGTTCTGCTGCGGGCAGCGTGGCGTTGGAAGCCGTGGCATCCATAGGTTTGTTCTCCTCAGGCGGCGAAAGCTTGTCGCGGCAGCCTTATCGGGTGTTTCAGATACGATGCTTGCATGCCGCATCACCCTCTGCCCAGACAGATATCTGATGACAATGACGCCTTGGAAACGCGCCTCGTGATTGTCCTGCTAGTACTTCGTGATGACGCGCCGCCGCCGTCCGACGACGACCGTTGTTTGACGCATGCTTCGGCTCATCCCGGCGGCTCGTCCGGCGGTGGCGCCGGTCCGCAACCCACGTCGGCGTCTGCCTCGGGACCGTTTGCGATGAAACGGGCGAGCAGGTGAATCAGCGTCGCGTGCTCCTCGGCGGTAAAGCCGCGCAACTGGTCGTTCAGCACAGTTGCGCCGAGGTTCGGCAACTGGCGCGCGGCCTCGTGGCCCTGCTGCGTCAGCTCAAGTTTCACCATGCGTCGGTCGTCGCTGCTGCGGGTGCGCACGACGAAGCCCTTCTTTTCCAGCCGGTCGAGCAGACGCGTCATCGAGCCGCTGTCGTACGACATCGCGCGCGACAGCTCGAATGGCGTGCTCGCGCGCCGCGACGACAGCATCAGAATCACGCCGATCTGCTGCGCGGTGAGCCCGAGCGGCTTGACCGCACGGTCCGTGCGCTCGACCAGCACGTTGCGCGCTTTCGTCAGGTAGTAGCCGAGACTGCTCGTGAGCTCGACCTCGTCCGCTTTGTAGGGGCCATCAGTCATGGGGTATCCGCAACATCCAGGCAAGACGAAGTTTAGCTGCCTAAGCAGACAAGTCAAATCGCATTTTGCGGTGCGCAACGAGGCCAACCGAAATACAACAGTCGAATCAATTGCGCCGAACAGTATCTTGAAATTTGATTGCATAGTCAATATTATGACAAGCAATGAGTTTCGCGCGTCCTGCGCCATTCGAGACCATGTTCTGACCGATCGACCGCACGCCGCCCGCCTCGCGACGCGCGCCAAAGGATTTCCCCGATGCTGTACCTCAAAAACACGCTTGGCGGCCTCAGCCGCTCACTCACCGATTCCGCACTCCATACCTTCCAGGGCCGACACCGCTGGTGGAAGCTCGCGCTGTTTGCGGGACTGTTCGTGCTGCCGGGTGGGTCGGTGGGTGTCGCGTTGCTCGCGTGGGCCGAGCATCGAAGGGGCACGAAGCGGGCGAGCAAAGGCAGCGTTGTGGGCGCGGAATCCAGCGAGATCGTGCTGCCGAAGGAAAGCTTCGTGATAAAGGCGGGAAACGTCGTCCCCGCGACGGCCAACAGCGGTAACGCTTGCCTCGCGCCTGGCGGTGCGTCGTGCCGGGCCTCCGCTGGCAAGCTCGCGTGTCAGCGTCAACGCCAGCAGACCCAATCCACGGAATCGCGGCTCTGAAGGTGCACCGATTCGCAGCGCGCTTTTCGGCACACAGTTTCGCTTCGTCTAGCCATCTGAACCACCGCGAACCCGCAGCCCCTCGCGCCGCCGGTAACAACGCGTAACCAGCGCGTCACCGCAAGTAACACACCTGCGCACCGCCTCGCATTAACCTTTCGGCTTCCAGTTTCCCGCGCTCGCGCGGGCTCATACGCTAACATTCCGGCAGACCACGATCTCGCCCGGCCGGTGGCGCCATTCCCGGCCGTATTGCGGCGTCCAGAAGGAATTCATTGCATGCAGTCTGATCGAATGTCGCGGGCGCTTGCTCCGCGCGTCCTGTCCCTTGCCGTGAGCGCGGCCTGCGCGACGCTCCTGGCCGCCTGCGCGGTCGGTCCGAACTATCAGCGGCCGGCCACCGAGATCCCCGCGTCGTTCAAGGAAGCCGCGCCCGGCTGGAAAGTCGCCGAACCCGCCGATCAACACGACCGCGGCGACTGGTGGGCGATCTACGAAGACCCGAAGCTCAACGAACTCGAAGCCAAGCTCAACACCGCGAACCAGACCATCGCGCAATTCGCCGCGAGCTACCGGCAGGCGCGCGCGCTCGTCGGCGAAGCGCGGGCAGCGTACTTCCCGACGATCGGTGCGTCGGCGGGCGCGACGCGCTCGGGCAACGGCACGCAAACCAGTGGCAATGCGACTACGGCGACCAGTCGCGAGGGCATCACCAACAGCTTCAACGTGCAGATGACGGCGAGCTGGGAGCCCGACCTGTGGGGCTCGGTCACGCGCTCGGTCAACGCGCAGAAAGCCGGCCAGCAGGGCGCGGCCGCCGACCTCGCGAACGCGCGCCTGTCCGCCCAGGCCACGCTCGCGCAGACCTACTTCCTGCTGCGCGCGCTCGACTCCACGCAGAAGCTGCTCGACGACACCGTGATCGCCTATCAGCGCTCGCTGCAACTCACGCAGAATCAGTACGCGGCCGGCGTCGCCGCGCGCTCGGACGTGATCCAGGCGCAAACGCAGCTGCAATCGGCGCAGGCCGCCGCGATCGACAACGGCATCCAGCGCGCGCAGGACGAGCACGCGATCGCGGTGCTGGTCGGCGTGCCCGCGTCGATGTTCTCCCTGCCGCCGATGCCGCTCACCGCGACGCCGCCCGCCGTGCCTGCGCAGATGCCCTCCGCGCTGCTCGAACGCAGGCCGGATATCGCATCGGCGGAACGCAAGGCCGCGGCGGCGAACGAGCAGATCGGCGTGGCGATCGCCGCCTTCTTCCCGTCGCTGACGCTGTCGGCGACCGGCGGCTTCGAGAACTCGGTGTTCTCGCAATTGTTGACGTTGCCGTCGCGCTTCTGGACGCTCGGCCCGCAACTGGCCGGGACGATCTTCGACGCCGGCCTGCGCAAAGCGCAAACCGAGGCCGCGCGTGCCACCTATGACGCGGATGTCGCGACCTATCGGCAGACGGTGCTCGCCGCGTTCCAGGACGTCGAGGACAACCTCGCGTCGCTGCGCATCCTCGAACAGGAAATCGTCGTGCAGCGGCAGGCGGTCGACTCGGCGCGCCAGGCGCTCGCCATCGTGACGAACGAGTACAAGGCGGGTACGGTCGGCTTCGTCAATGTGCTGACCGCGCAGACCACGGCTTTCACGGCCGAACAGAAGCTCGAGAATATCGCCGGGCAGCGGATGGTGTCGTCGGTGGGGCTCGTGAAGGCGCTCGGCGGCGGCTGGGACGCGTCGCAGATGAATCGCGAGACCGGCGATGTCGCGGCGCCCGCGCCGCTGCCGGCATCGGCGCCGAGAGCTGCGGCCACGTCAGTCGGCGCGCCGTCCATCGCACAGAGCACCGCGTTGGGCACAGACGCGCCGCAAGCACGGGTGCAGAGCAAATAATGTCCGCTGCGCTCGCCGCGCAGCAACGCCACAAAACAGAAGAGGCATGGCCGCAACTCGCGGCCATGCCTCTTTTTTCATCGCGCCACGCGCGCGAAACACGCGCCTCGGCACACATCAGCGCACGTCAGCCCCAACTCAGTGCACGAACGTCAGCGCCACCGTATCCGGCCCGCTAGGCCGGCCAAGCAGATTCAGCAGGCCGGCGAGGTTATCGTGCTGTTCCGGCGCGGCGCTCGCCGTGCCATGAAACGACGTCGATGCGGCCGACACCGTGCCGCTGCCGGTCAGCGTCAACGGACCCTTGATCGTGCTCAGATCGAGCGCCGACGACATGCCCTGCGCCTGAAACCTGACCCGGTACGACCCGAGCGGCTTCACGAGCGACACCCGGGAGCTGACGTCGTCGAGCATCATCGTCAGCTGGCCGAACGCTTCGCCGTTGAAACTGCGCCACTCGGACCACGACAGCTGCACGTTGCCCTGCAGATCGAGCGTGTTGAATGGCGCGCCAAGCCCCGCGAGCAGCGACGCCGGCACCGTGAGCACGCCCGGCGTGACGGTTGCGCCGCGCGGCGTCGCTTCGACCGTGACCGGGTCGGGCATCGCCTCGCTATGGCGCATGACCATGCGCACGCGTCCGGTGAAAAGCGGCCAGAACGCCGTGCGCCATTCGATCCGACCAGGCAGCAGCGTCGCCGCGCTCATATCGGCGCCGGCGGCCAGCATCAGGGTCGCCGAGCCGTGCCACAGCGAGCCCTCGGCGTCGACGAGATTGACGTGCCCGTGCGTTTGCCGCGCGAACTGCGGCGTAATCCAGGCGGCCGGCAGTAACGCGAGCGTCACGGCCGCCACCGACAAAACGGCGACCACCAGCCACGGCAGCGCCGCACGCAGGCGCCACATCCAGTAATTCATGCGAGATCCTGTAGCGAACGGCGCGTGGTTATTTCGCGGTCGACGGTTGCAGCGCGACCGTCAGATCGACCTGGCCGTCGTCTTTCAACGCGGTGATGTGCGCCTCGGAGACCTGCACCTTGAACTGCTTGCGCACGTCATCGACCCACGCGGTCCAGGCCGGAAACGCCACGTTTTTCATTTGCACCTGCACCGCGTTGCCGACGAACTGCACCTGCGTCGCGGCGAGGCCATGTTCGCCGAGCGATGCGGAAAGCGCGTCCTTCAGCGCCGCGCCGGTCGGCGCGACACCTTGCGCGGCCGCCGACAGCGAGCGCGCCTCGTTCGACTGCGCGGTCATCTGCGCAAGCTGCCGCTGCAGGCTGGGCAGCGATTCACGCAGGTGCGCGCGGCCTTCCTGCGCGGGCGCCCACAGCACCGACCACGCAATCGCCACGGCGAGCGCGGCGCCGCCCCACGTCAGCAGCGCCTTTTCGCGATCGGTGCGCTGGTCCCAGAAGCCAGCCCATGTTTGAGCGAGTTCAGCTTTCATTGTCCGTTCCTGATGGTCCACTTGCCGGTACTACTGTCGATCGCGCCGGTAAGGCCGTTGCGCGCGAGGCGCTTGGCGAAGTCGGGGTCGACCTTGACCGCGGGTTTGAAGGTCACGTCGAGGCGGTGCTCGTGATAGTCGAGCGCGGCAATGCCGTTGACCGGCAGCGGCGACAGCGAGCGCGCGAGGCCGTCGGCGAGCGACAGGAAATCCTCCGGCGACAGCTCGCCCGCCGCCACGCGCAGCTGTTGCACCTGACGCGCCATCTGATCGGGCGCGTCGAGTACGACGGTCGTCTTCGGAAACGTATTGAGCAGCAGCTCCGTCATCTGCGTGTTGATCGCGTCACGCTGACGCGCAAGCATCAGCCACTGCACGTTCGCGCCGATGATCGCGACGACGAGCGCGCCGACCGCGAGCACGATCGGCAGACGCAGACGCCGCAGCGTCGCGCGATCGAGGCGCCACGGCTGCGACGCGAATTCGAACTGGCACAGGTCGAAGCGGCATTCGAGCGCGCGTCGCGCGAGCTGCTCGAACGGCAGCGGACTCGCGCCGTGAATATGCGAGGCGAGCCGCGCGGGACTCGTCGTGGATTGGTTCGGCTCGTTGCCGGGCACCTCGGTCAGCATGTACAGCGACACCGGGGCCGCACCCGCTAGCGCGGACAGCGTCGCGTTCACCGCATCGGCCGGCGCCGCGAAACCCTCGCCCTGGACACCGCGTGCAATCGCCAGTTCGACGCGCGGCACGCCGCTGTCGAGCGCGCCCTCGACGAGCAGCGCGGGTGCGGTCTGCACGACCGCACCGAGCACCGCGGCCACCATCGGCACGATGGACGGCGCTTCGGGCGCGACCACCGGCGCGATGCCCGGTAGCGACGTCGCGACGCTCGCCGCGCCGGCCATCGCCGGCTCGCGCACTTCGGCTGTTTCATCGTCGTTCGCGGCAACTTCGGTCACCGGCGCCAGCGGCAGGCAACGCGTGACCGGCACCGCGCGCAGACTGCGATGACCGGCCGTCGTGAACGCCTCATAGATGAAACGGAACCAGCCGCGATCAATGATCGCGAGCAGGTGCCGACCTTCACCAAGCCCCTGCGGATCGACCGCGATATGGCAGGTCTGCGGGTCCTGGATCAGTTGATCCTCGACGATATTGGGCAGCGCCTGGCGCAGCTTCGGGCCACGCAGCGGCGGCAGCGTCGCGGGCATCAGCAGCAGGTCGCGCGCGGCGAGCATCAGCACCGTCGTGCCGGCGCGTGGCAGCAGCGCGAGCGCCGAGCGGCCGGCGCGCTGCGTGCGCCCCGTCTTGTCGAGCAGCACGAACGGCAGCTCGGGCAGTTGCCATTCCTGCGAGGGCACCGCCGGATCACGCGGTGGCAATAGGACGATCAGCGTGCTCAAAGGCCACTCTCTCTATGGATTGCGTTGTTCACAGTTGGTCTTGTACCCGCACGATACGCGTGGTGTGAGTCAATGGATCGCGATAGACGAGCGTCGTGCGATCCACTTCGGCGCGCTCGTGCTGCACACTGCCGTGGACTAAAAAGTAGCTCGAATTGACGTCGAACTGATTCGGATCGATCGACACCGATTGCACACCGGCGGCGGTCAGCGCGAGCTGCACGTCGCCGACGTTGCGGAAAAACACGGTCTGGCGCCGCGCGACGAGTGCTTGCGCCTGCGACACGGTCATGCCCGGCACCATCGCCGCGATCACTTCGGCCGACGCGGTGTTCATGTTGATCGCGGTGGTCGTAGGCAGCACGGTGACGAACGGCCGCAGCTTCGCGACGATCTCCGGCGTGTAGCCCGGGATGTCGAGCAGCGAATCGACGCTCGTCATCAGCAGCGGCGCGACCGCCACGTTGTCGTCACCGTCCTCGATGCCGGGCTGGTTCGTGAAGTTGCCGCCCGTCATACCGCCGCCGCCGCCCACCTGCGGCGTGCTGCTGATCGACGTGCCGGTCTGAAAGCGCGTCGCCGATTGCGACAGCCCCGCGCGCACGTGCAGCGCGGTCACTTTGGCGAGCTGCCCGCTCAGGCCGAGCGACACCAGCAGGCGCTGATACGCGGCCATCTGCTCGGCGCTGATTTGCGTCACGCCGGGCGCCGGACTTGCGACCAGATTGCGCAGATTGAATCGGGACTGCGCGTCCTCGATCGAGCCTGACAGGTAGGTGGCCGCGCCTTGCTCAGCGCGTACCTCGCCAATCTGGCCGAGAAAATCCGACAGCCGGGTTTTCGCGATCGGCACGCCCCACACGCCGCCCAGATACGTGATGCCAGCCGACGTATCGCCTTCGGAGCGCAGAATCAGCCGGGTCCAGTCGAGCGCGCCGCGCGCGACCCATTGCGCCTGCGACAACAGCCGCTGATTCTCGATGCGCCGGATTTGCACCTGTTGGCGCCACAACATGCCGGACACGAGGATCGCCGACAGCGCGACGACGAGCAGCGCGCTGATGATGGCCACACCGCGCTCGCGCGCGCCGGCCACGCGCGAACCGGATGCCGACTTTTTCGACGACGACGAGGAGAACGTCATGTCATTCTCCGACCAGAAAAACGCGCGTGACCGGCCGCGCGAGCGATGTTGCGCCGATGCTGACCTCGAGCCCCGTCACCGAGCGTGGCATCGGCGCGTTGCCGAGCTGCGGCACCTTCAGGTTGTTGACGGCTTCGGTCATCGCGGTCTGTACGTCGTTCATCCGTATGGTCCAGCCGAGCTTCGGCACGTACATGCGCGCCGAGATCGAGCCCACGCCACCCATCAGCGGCACCGCGCTCCAGCCTTCGTCGCTGCCGTGCAACGCGCGCCGCAATTCGCCGACGTTGCCGAGCGGCGGCGACGCGTAGCGCACCACGCGGCCGTTCGAGATCTGATAGCGCACCACCTGCAGACGCGGCGCGGTGGCCGGCAGCACCATGTGCCGCACGATCTGCAGCGCGTTGCCGGACACCGAGACCGCGGCCTGGCCCGATTCGTCGTCGCTGGCGGCCTGGCGTGCGTCGATACGCATCTGGTCGAACAGCTGCGCGAACACCCGTTCGTCTTCCATCGCGTTCGTGATCGTCGTGCGGCCGCGGATGATCTGATCGAGCCCGCGCCATGACAGCACGGCGATCACCGCGAGGATCGCGATCGCGACCAGCAGTTCGATCAGCGTGAAGCCGCGCGCGCCATAACGGCGGCGGCGCTCACAGCGAGCGGTTGTTTTCATTCGCGACCACCGTGACCATCTGCGCGAGATTGCCGGACTGCCCAGGCATCGTCACCATCACTTCGACACGGCGAAACACCGGATTCGGCGTCGCCGTCACATGCTCGGTACAGCGCAGTTGCAGATTGCCTTGCGAGCAATCGAAGCTCGTTGAGCCGATGTTGGGCCATGCATGCTTCAGATGAAGGTCCGCGAGCGCGTTGTCCGCGCTCCAGCCGGCGAGCAGACGCCGGTGCAGCTCGGCTTCGCCGCTCGCGAGACTGCCGACCGCGCGCAGCGACGCGGCAAGCGCGACCGCGATGATGGCGAGCGCGACCAGCACCTCGATCATCGTGAAGCCACGCTCCTCGCGGCACCCGACATCGCGCATCATGAAGAGGGAAGGGGCACGGACCGACCTGCCATAGCGAAGCATCCGCATCTCAGCGCACCTCGTAGCGGCCATTGCCGGTACCGACGATCGTCGCCTGGCCGGCCGCCGAAAACAGCGTGACCTGCACCGGCACGTCGATCGCCTCGGTACCGAACACGATGCGATCGGCGTGCGAATCCGAGCCCGGGTAACTGATCGCGACACTGGTCACGCCGCCTTCCCACTGACGCGGTCCGAGCAGATCGTCGCGCAGCGGACGCCAGCCGTCCTGGGTGCGTTGATCGAAACGGAAGCCGCCCTCGAACGGCTGCCACGCGATCGGCCGCGCGCGCACCTGCGCTTCATCGCCAGCCGATTCGAACAGCAGCGCGAGACGCTGCGCTTCCTCGTTCAGATCGGTGCGCGGATTGCGGGTCATCGTGACCGCGGTCAGCGACACGAGCAGGCCCGCGATCACGAGCACGACCATCATTTCGAGCAGCGTGAAGCCTGCCGCGCGGCGGCGGCGCAGGCGGGAGCGCGGCCGCGAAGCGGTACACGGAGTGTCCACACGGGACTTGCAAGCGGACGTGCGCATAGTGCCGGCCATCGACGATCAACGGAAATTCATACAGCAATGCATCGGTGAAGCACGCACGCTTGCACGCGCCGCGAACATAACGGCGTGGCGGGCAGGGCGCCTGGCGAAACAAGCGGCCGAACCGGTGGCAAGGAGGGCGCGTGCATGAACATCATCGAGTCTGCCGGGATGCCAGGTTCAGCCTGTTCATTGCCAGGACCCGACGTCGGCGTCGTTGCCTTCGCCGCCCGGTTTGCCATCGGCGCCGTAGCTGAACACATCGACCTCGCCGTGCACGCCGGGATTCAGGTACTGGTACGCATTGCCCCACGGATCGTTCGGCAGACGCTCGAGATAGCCGCCTTCCTTCCAGTTGTTCGGCACCGGGTCGGTGGCCGGCTTTTCGATCAGTGCGTGCAGGCCTTGCTCCTGGGTCGGATAGCGGCCGTTGTCGAGGCGATAGAGCTTCAACGCCTGCATCACGGTGCCGATGTCCTGCTTCGCGGCAACGCGCCGCGCTTCGTCCGGACGGCTCATGATCTTCGGCACGATCAGCGCGGCGAGAATGCCGAGAATGGCGATCACGACCATGATTTCGATCAGCGTGAAACCGCGTTGACGACGGCCGCGCGAACCCGCGTTGTCAGCGCGGCGAATGGTCGACAGTTGCATAGGTTGCTACCTCTTTTCAGGTGAAATTTTCGGCCCGGCCTATCAGATTGAACACGCCGGGCCGTCATTTTAATGTCATGCAGTTGAAGGGCTTCAACCCACCGCAATTTTCACAATAGTCCGTACAATGTGCGCATGAACGCCATCCAAATCCGCCTCCTGTCGCTCGCGCTGTTCGCCGCTTTCTGCGCGACGCTGACCTACTGGGTCATCACGCTCATCACGATGGCCGGCGCGCCGTTGCCGGCTGCGGCGGCGCATGCGCAGGTCTCGACCGATCAGGCCGCGACGCTGTTCGGCGGACAGCTCACGCGCAACGTCAATCAGGACATCCATCTCTTCGGCATCCTCGCGTTGAGCGAAGGCGCCGCGGCGATCGTCAGCGTCGGTGGCGAGCCGCCGCGCGCGGTGTCGCTCGGCAGCGCGCTGATGCAAGGCACCAGGCTCTCCGAAGTCCGCGCCCGGTCGATCATCATCGACCGCAATGGCGCCCACTCGGAAATCTTCCTCCCCGCCTACTCCAGCGGTCCCAGCATTTACGTGCGCTGAAACCCGAAGCGGTTGCGCGGCTGATACCGCATGCCGCGCAAATCCTTTCTCTTCCTTCCTCGCGCGACGACGACTACTACTGCACGAGGTTGTTCAGTTCGATGATCGGCAGCATCACCGCGAGCACGATCACCAGCACCACGCCCCCCATCGCCAGGATCAGCAGCGGCTCCAGCAGGCTCGTCAGGAACATCGTGCGACGCTCCAGCTCGCCCGCTTCGCCATCGGCCGCGCGATCGAGCATCGTCGTCACGTCGCCGGTCGCTTCGCCCGAGCGGATCAGGTGCACGAGCACCGGCGGAAACGTCTTCGTGTTGCCGAGCGCGCGCGACAGCGACGTACCTTCGCGCACTCGCACGATCGCGTCGTCGATGTTCTCGCGCATCGCATTGTTGCTGAGCGTTTCGGCCGCGGCTTGCAGCGCGCGCAGAATCGGCACGCCCGCCGCGGTCAGAATGCCGAGCGTGCTGGCGAAGCGGACCGTGTTATAGCCGCGCACGAGCTTGCCGATCAGCGGCGCGGTCAGCAGCCAGCGGTCGAAGGCGAGCCGTGGGCCCGGTTGCCTGAGGGTCGCGCGCACCAGATAGACGACCACGATCGCGCCGATCAGCATCGCCCACCACCAGTGCCGCACGAAGCCGGACAGCGCCATCATCACGATCGTCAGAAACGGCAGTTGCTGCTTGGTGCTCGCGAACACGTTGACGACCTGCGGCACCACATAGCTGAGCAGGAACGTGACGATGCCGAACGCGATGATCGTGACGATCGTCGGATACGTGAACGCCAACACGATCTTCTGCTTCAGTGCATTGCGCTGCTCGATGTAGTCGGCGAGCCGCGACAGCACCAGGCCGAGCTTGCCCGTGTGTTCGCCGGCCGCGACGAGCGCCCGGTAGATCTCGGGGAAGTCCTTCGGATGCTGCTGCAGCGCATTCGCGAGCGAATGACCGCCGAGCACTTCGGCGCGAATCGCCGCCATCAGCTCGCGGATGTAGTCGCGCTCCGACTGCTCGGTGAGCACGGCGAGCGCTTCGTCGAGCGGCAGACCCGCGATCAGCAGACTCGCGAGCTGCCGCGTCAGAATGGCCTGCTCGCGCTGCGACAGACGACGCCCGAGCGCAAGCCGCTGATTGCGCTCGCCGCGGGTGCGCGAGGCCGCCGGTTCGACGACGAGCGGAGTGAGTCCCTGCGAGCGCAGGTTGGTGCGCGCGCCGCGCGCACTGTCGGCGTCGAGCACGCCTTTTTGTGCCTTGCCCGCCGCGTCGATCGCTTCGAAACGGAATGCCGGCATGCGCTTATGCTCCGCCCGTCACGCGAATCACTTCTTCGAGCGACGTCAGTCCCGATGCGAGCCAGCGCTCCGAATCCTCGCGCAGCGTGCGCATGCCGTGCGCGCGGCCCGCTTCGAGAATTTCGGCGTCCGCCGCGTTGCGGTGGATCAGCGCACGGATCGTCTCATCGATCAGCAGCAGCTCGTAGACGCCGCGCCGTCCCGCGTAACCGGATTGGCCACAACGGTCGCAGCCGACCGGATGCCAGCGCTTGCTGCCGTCCTCTTCCGTGCGCTCTTCGCGACACACCGGGCACAGCCGCCGCACGAGCCGCTGCGCGAGCACGCCGAGCAGCGACGAAGCGAGCAGATACGGCTCGACGCCCATGTCGGTCAGACGCGTGACCGCGGATGCCGCGTCGTTCGTGTGCAGCGTCGCGAGCACCAGGTGGCCGGTCAGCGACGCCTGCACCGCGATCTGCGCGGTTTCGAGGTCGCGGATTTCACCGATCATGATGATGTCCGGATCCTGACGCAGAATCGAGCGCAACGCGCGCGCAAAGCTCATGCCGATCCGCTCGTTGACCTGGGTCTGGCCGATGCCGGACAGGTCGTATTCGATCGGGTCTTCCACCGTCATGATGTTGGTGGTCGCCGTCTCCAGTCGCGACATCGACGCATACAGCGTCGTGGTCTTGCCGGAGCCGGTCGGGCCCGTCACGAGCACGATGCCGTGCGGCTTGCCGATCAGCTTGTCGAACTTACCGAGCGTGTCGGATGCCATGCCCAGCGCTTCGAGATTCAGTCGCGCCGCGTCTTTTTCAAGCAGCCGCAGCACCGCGCGCTCGCCGTGGCCGGTGGGCAGCGTCGATACGCGCACGTCGACCGGACGACCGCCGACGCGCAGCGTAATGCGGCCGTCCTGCGGCAGACGTTTCTCCGCGATGTCGAGCTGCGCCATGATCTTGATCCGCGAGATCAGCGCGCCGTGCAGCGCTTTTTTCGGCCGCACCACGTCGCGCAGCGTGCCGTCGACGCGAAAGCGCACCACGGACGCATTCTCGAACGGCTCGATATGAATATCCGACGCTTGTTCGCGCGCCGCTTGCGTGAGCAGCGCGTTGATCATGCGGATGATCGGCGCGTCGTCTTCCGATTCGAGCAAATCCTCGACCTCGGGAATGTCCTGCATCAGACGCGACAGATCGACTTCGCCTTCCACTTCACCGACCACCTGCGCGGCGCTGCCGTCCTGGCGCGCATAGGCCTGGTTGATCGCCTGCGCGAGATCGTCGGCGGGCACGCGCACCACCGATACCGTGCCGTAGTTGCGCGCGATTTCGGCAAGCGCGGCTTCGCTCGTGCGCTCGCTGATCCAGACTTCGAGGCTATCGGCATACTGATGCGCGACCAGGATCTGGCCGCTGCGCGCGAAACCGTACGGCACGAGCCGGGCGGCGAGCGGCGAGGGCGCCGCGCGCTCGCCGGCGGCGTCGCCGTTCAACCGACCTTGCGATGGCGCGGTTTGCGCGGACGTCTGCGTCACGGACGCGCTCCCGGCGATACCGTACTCGGCACCACTCCGCTGGCCGGATCGACGACCGCCGGTTGCGGCACGGTTTGCGGCATCGATTGCGGCACAGGTTGCGTCGTGGGCTGCGCGTTGGCTTGCGGCACGGCCCGCGGCGGTACCTGTTGAGGCACCTGTTGCGGTGCCTGCTGCGGCATCATCTGCTTGCGGCGCATCTGGTTCAGATCGAACAGGTTCAGCGCCGGCACACCGCCCTGGCTCGGGCCGAGCGGCATCGGCGGCACGACCGGATCGTCGCGATCCTTCATGATGTTGTTGTCCGAACGGTACGCACCCTGCACGCCCTGGATGTAGTCGTAGCGGTTCGCCGTGACGGCCTGGGTGGTGTCGCGATCGGCGAGAATGACCGGGCGCAGGAATACCATCAGGTTAGTCTTGTCGCGCGTCTTTTGCTCGGAGCGGAACAGCTGGCCCAGCCACGGAATGTCGCCGAGCAGTGGCACCTTGCTGTTGCTGACCTGGTAGTTGTCCTGCATCAGGCCGCCGAGCACGATGATCTCGCCGTTATCGCACAGCACGGTCGACTGGATCGAACGCTTCGTGAATTCCGGGCCCGCCGGGTTCGTCGCCGCGTTGTTCGTACCGTTCACGATCGCCGAATCTTCCGTGTAGAGCTGCAGCTTCAGGATGCCGCCGTCGGTAATCTGCGGCTTCACGTGCAGCGTCAGACCGACGTCGACACGGTCGAACGTGTTGAACGCCGCGCTCGTCGTGCCGCTCGTCAGGTTCGAGTACGAACCGGTCTGGATCGGCACGTTGGTACCGACGATAATCTTCGCTTCTTCGTTGTCGAGCGTGATCAGGTTCGGCGTGGACAGCACGTTCGCGTCGGCGGTCTGCGACAGCGCCTGCAGCAGCGCGCCGAGACCCTGCACGCCGAAAATGTTGTGGATCCAGCCAACGTTCAGGCCCTGTTGCAAGTTCTGGGCGCCCAGTGCCGTAGCGAGACCGCCGGTCGAGCCGGCAGCGGCCGCGGCCGCCGTCAGGTTGATGATGCTGTTGCCCGAGCCAGTCGACAGGTTGGTACCGGCATACAAGTTACCGTTCGCGACCTGCCACTGAATCCCGAGGTTGCCGCTCGTATTCGAGTTCAGCTCGACGATCAGCGCCTCGATATACACCTGCGCGCGACGTGCATCGAGCTGGTCGATCACCGCGCGCAAGTTGCGGTACGTCGCATCGGGCGCCGTGATGATCAGCGAGTTGGTTGCGGGATCGGCCGTGATCATGCCGCCGCCCTGGTCTTCGCTCTTCTCCTTTTCTCCGCCGAGAAAGCCGCCACTATTACTATTCGAGCCCGAGGCGCCGCCGCCCATCGGCGAGTTCATCGAGCTGCCGCCGAGTCCGCCTGACGGCAACGGTGGCGTGCCCGACGTGCCCGTCGAATTGCTGGCGTTCGACAGACCGCCGCCGCCACCACCACTGCTGTTCTGGTTGAACGAGTTCGCCTCGTTCGAGCCGCCCGACGAGCCTTCGCCGCCGCCCTTGCCGAGCATGTTGCGCAGCGTGCGCGCGAGCTTCGTCGCGTCCGCGTTGCGCAGCGGCACGACGTGCATGTTGCCCGGCATCGTGGTCGGCACGTCGAGCTGTTTCGCGAGCTCCTTTGCCGCCGCGAGACGTGCGGTGTTCGACGCGCGCATCAGTAGCGAGTTGGTGCGCGGATCCGACGCGATCGACACCTTCAGCGTCGCGTCCGTACTGCCTATCGAGCCCGGATCGAGCATCTTGTTCATCTGCTGCGCGATGTCGATCGCATTCGCATTCTTCAGCGGCACGACCGCCACCGACTGGCCTGCCGCGTTATCGATGCCCGCGATGATCTGCGCGATGCGCCGCACGTTGTCGGCGTAGTCGGTGACGACGATCGTATTGTTGGCGGGGTAGGCCGCGACGGTGTTGTTCGGCGAAATCAGCGGACGCAGTACCGGCAGCAGGTTGTTGGCCGATTCGTTCCTCAGCGTGAAGACCTGCGTGACGACCTGGTCGCCGCGCGCCGTCGGTGCGTTGCCGACGTAGGTCGGCACGCCTTGCAGCTTGGCGTCGGCCTCGGGCACCACTTTCAGCACGCCGTGATCCTGCACGAGCGCGAAGCCCTGCATGCGCAGCGCGGACTCCAGGGTTTTGAGCGCCTGATCCTCGGGTACCGCGTTTTCGGACACGAGGTTCAGTTGCCCCTTCACCCGCGGATCGACGATGATCGTCTTGCCGGTCGCCGCGCCGATCGCCTTGGCGACCTGGTCGATGTCGGCGTTGACGAAGTTGAGTGTCACCTCTGCCTGTGCTGTCTGCGCGGTGATCAGTCCAGCCACCAGCAGCGCCGTTGCCACGCGACGCAAAGCCATACAATTTCTTCTCATGGAATGTGATATCGATGCCGGCAGCCTCTGCCACCGACGGTCAAGCGATGCGGACCTGGCAGCAAGCTACCGCCCGGTCGGTCTGTGAGCCGGCCCCAAAAGCGAGTTTCGCTTGGAGCTCCAGCGTCCCGACGCCCGAAAAAAACGAACAGTAACAGCTTTTCATGTCGGATTTGAAACAAAACAAGGGGCCTCATGCGAATCCTTACGGAATCGCAGGCTGGTTACTAAATTGAAAGCTAACCAGCACCGTACCTGGACGCCATTACCCGGCTTTGTACGGTCTTATGTCGGTTAGCCAACTTGACGAAGGTCGGACTGCCGGTATGATACGAGCCGTTCGACTCACTGCTATGTGTTTGCTGACGCGGGTTTTCCCCGATGCTCGACAAATGCCCGGCCAGCTTGCCGTTGCGGCCGAAATACGGCCGGCAAACTGCCTTACCGATTCTTACCTCGGGTTTATCCAGTCCTGTTGACCGATGAAAAGTCCGCTCGTCACCGTTGCCGCCACGCTCGCGTTGCTCGTCGCAGCCGGCTCCGCGCGCGCCGACTGCTTCGACGAAGCGGCGAAGTATCAGAAGGTCAACCCATTGATTTTACGGGCTATCGCGTGGCAGGAGTCGCACAACCGGCCGGATGCGCAGCACAAGAACGCGAACGGCTCGACCGACTACGGTGTGATGCAGATCAATTCGGTGCATCTGCCGGTGCTCGCCCAGTACGGGATCTCGCAGGGCACGCTGATGGAGCCGTGCAAGAACGTTTATATCGCGGCGTGGCATCTGCGCCGCCAGATGAACAAGTACGGCAATACCTGGCAGGCGGTCGGAGCATACCACTCTGAGACGCCGGCGTTGCGGGACAAATACTCGCAACAGATCGCCGCGATTCTGCGCAGGTGGAAGTTGATGCCCGCGCAGTAGGCTTGTCCAGCGCTGTCGCTTGCGCAGGCTGCGCCCGTTTTAATGCACAATGCGGCTTCATGCTGCTGTCGCGCCGTCGCAGCGACGCCGACCATTTGGCCCCGCTCCCGACACGCCTTTCAATCCTCCCGTATTCCGTACCGCGATGAACCAGCCGCTATTGCCCATCACCGTGCTCTCCGGTTTTCTGGGCGCCGGCAAGACCACGCTCCTGAATCACATCCTTGCGAATCGCGCCGGTTTGCGCGTCGCCGCGATCGTCGACGATCTCGCCGCGGTCAATATCGACCCGACACTTGTGCGCCACGCGGCCGACCTGTCGAGCGTCGACGAGCAGGTCGTTGAACTCAAGAACGGCTGTATCTGCTGCACGCTGCGCGACGAGCTGCAAAACGAAATCCGTCGCCTCGCCGGCGAAAATCGCTTCGACGCGCTCGTGATCGAATCGAGCGGCATCGCCGAGCCGATGTCGAGTGCCGAAACCATTACATTCGAGGGCCACGAAGGCGCGTCGCTCGGCGACGTCGCGCGGCTCGATACGATGGTCACGATCGTCGATGCGTTCAACTTCCTGCGCGATTATGCGTCGGCCGACGCGCTCGCCGAACGCGGCATCACGGTCGACGAAGACGACGACCGTACGATCGTCGAATTGCTGATCGAGCAGATCGAGTTTTGTGACGTACTCGTCGTGAACAAGATCGATCTGGTCAGCGCCGACGAGCTCGCGCGTTTGCAGCGCATCCTCGCACGCCTGAACCCGCGCGCGGTGCAGCTCGTGAGCCGCTTCGCCGACGTGCCGCTCGAGCAGATCGTGAACACCGGACGCTTCGATTTCGACGAAGCGTCGAATGCGCCGGGCTGGCTCGCGGCACTCGAGCACGAGCACGGCGGTCAACACGGCCACATGCATCGCAGCGAAGCCGACGAATACGGCGTCGGCCATTTCGTCTATCGCGCACGCCGGCCGTTTCATCCGCAGCGGCTGTGGGAGCTGCTGCATCGGGAGTGGAAGGGCATACTGCGTAGCAAGGGATTCTTCTGGCTCGCGACGCGCAACGATATCGGCGGTTCGCTATCGCAGGCCGGTGGCGCTTGCCGGCACGGTCCGGCGGGCATGTGGTGGGCCGCGCAGGATCGCAGCGAATGGCCGGCAGGCGACGACGAGCTGGCCGCCGAAATCGCCGCCGACTGGTACGGCGCGCCGGACGATACCAGCATCGGCGATCGTCGTCAGGAGTTCGTACTGATCGGCGTGGATATCGACCCCGCCATCTGGCGCGCGAAGTTCGACGCCTGTCTGCTCACCGACGACGAATACGCGCTCGGGCCGCAAGCCTGGCAGCAGTTCCCTGATCCGTTCCCGGCGTGGGAGTTCGACGACCACGATCACGATCATGATGATGATCGCGGCCATCATCATCACGGGCACGGCGACGACTGAGAACATGGCGGACATGACCACGGCGAGAACGCGCATCGTCATGACTGAACGAAGCACGTCCCGCGCTTGAACCATATGCATGGACGAAAAAAAACCCGCCACTGGCGGGTTTTTCTCGCGGGTGTCAACTGCCCGGCAGGAATCTGCCTAGCGCTTGTTGACCGAGTCCTTGAACGCCTTGCCTGCCGTGAATTTGACGGTCTTGGCAGCCGGGATCTTGATAGTTTCGCCGGTCTTCGGATTACGACCCGTACGCGCTGCGCGCTTGCCCGAACCAAAGCTACCGAAGCCAATCAACTGGACCGCCTCACCCTTCGACACAGACTTCTTGATCACTTCAAGCAACGTGTCCAGCGTTTCACCGGTTTGAGCCTTGCTGGCGCCCGTCTGTCCTGCGACAGCGTCGATCAGTTCCTGTTTGTTCATTAAGGTTCCTTTCTGAGTTTAGGTTGATACGAACAGCGCGACCGCGCCGATTATACGTGCGCGCACCGCGCCGTCGAGCAGCTGCGGCCCTGATCCTGACGATCTCCCGCGCCGGACAAAACCCTGTTCGGCGGCCGTGCTGCCGCTCCCTTCGCGGCGCTTGCTATGATAGCGCAGCGCAAACCCAATCAGGATAAGGGTTTCGAGGAATTGCACGGTTTTCGGGCCGTTCTTGCAAGGAAATCGAAATTTTGCCCCTCAGCACCCCTTAAACGAGGGCTGAAACCCAGTCCTGGCGGGGGTTAGCGTTGGTTTTTGCCAACGCAGCAAAGCGTCTAAATGCGTCCTGATGGGTCTTTTACGGCGACTCGCGCGCAGCGCGCGCCGGCTCGAACCATCGAACCCGCTCTTTCGAGCGACCTTTTGAGCGTGTTTTCCCACCGCGCATGACCGATCCGCTGATCCCCGCCGTCCTCGCTTTCCGCGACAACGGCAGCCCCTTTTCACCACACTACGACGACATCTATCACAGCGCCGTCGGCGCGCTCGAGCAGGCTCACTACGTCTTTCTGCGCGGCAACGAATTGCCCGAAAGATGGCAGAGCCGCCGTACGTTCACCGTGCTCGAAACCGGCTTTGGCATCGGCATCAACTTTCTCGTCACGTGGGCCGCATGGCGCGCCGATCCGGCTCGCTGCGAGCGGCTGCATTTCGTGTCGACCGAAAAGCATCCGTTTAGCGCCGCCGATCTGCGCCGCGTTCACGCAACGACGATCGCCGATCCGCTGATCGCCGGGCTCGCGAACACGCTCGCGAACGCTTGGCCGATGCTCGTGCCCGGCACGCACCGGCTCGAATTCGAAGGCGGCCGCGTCGTGCTGACGTTGATCTTCGCCGATGCGCTCGACAGCCTGCCCACATTGCGGCTGCGTGCCGATGCGTTCTATCTGGATGGCTTTGCGCCCGCGAAAAATCCAGAGCTGTGGAGCCCGGCGATCTTCAAGTCGCTTGCGCGCGTCGCCGGCGATGACGCGACCTTCTCCACCTATAGCAGCGCGGGCGACGTCAAACGCGCATTGACGCAATGCGGCTTCGAGTATCGCAAGGTCGACGGCTTCGGCTGGAAACGCGCGATGCTGGTCGGTCGCTTCGCGCCGCGCTGGCGTGTGCGCCGTTACGAGCCGCCCGCGCCGTTCTGGCACGACGAACGACACGCGGTCGTGATCGGTGCGGGACTGGCCGGCTGCGCGGTGATCGAGCGGCTTGCGGCGCGCGGCTGGCGCGTGACTTCGCTCGAGCGGCATGCGTCGGTTGCACAAGATGCGTCTGGCAATCCAGCCGGCGTATTCCACCCAATGATTTCGCGCGATGACAGCGTCGCGTCGCGCGTCACGCGGGCGGGCTTTCTGTACGCGCTCAATCGTTGGGCCGCGCTCGAAAGTGCAGGGCATCGGCTCGCGCGCGGCGATCGCGGTCTGCTGCAGATCGCCGCGGACGACGACGAGGCGCGCGCAATCGGCGAGGCCATCGGCGCGTTCCGCTATCCGTCC
This sequence comes from Paraburkholderia tuberum STM678, assembly GCF_902833905.1. GTDB lineage: Bacteria > Pseudomonadota > Gammaproteobacteria > Burkholderiales > Burkholderiaceae > Paraburkholderia > Paraburkholderia tuberum. Next base: position 26,399 of record NZ_CADFGP010000004.1, read on the forward strand.
GACTACGTGACGCCGGTGTGCGCGTCCGATGCCGAGCGACTCGCCGGCGTGCCGCTCGCGCGTGGCGGCTGGTTCTTTCCGCGCGGCGGCTGGATCGATCCGGCTTCGCTGTGCGCGGCGCAATTCGCATCGGCAGGCGGCTTGCTCGAACGACGCTTCGGTCTCGACGTCGCGCGGCTCGAACGTGCCGGCGATCAGTGGACCGTCTTCGATATCGCGGGAAAGGTAGTCGCGCGAGCGCCGGTCGTGATCGTCGCTGGTGCGCATGAAGCTGCGCGCATCGCTGGCTTGCGTCATGCGCCGACACGCAGCATTCGTGGTCAGTTGAGCTTGCTGCCGGCGGGTACCGTCGCGCCGCTTGCGCTGCCGGTGATCGGCGAGGGCTACGCCGTGCCGCTCGCGAACGATGTCACGCTGACAGGCGCGACCTATGAACTCGACGATCCCGACACGTCGCTGCGCGCGGACGGTCATCGCGAGAATATCGAGCGCGTCGCGCAGATGTTGCCGTCGTTCGCAAGCGCACTCGATGCCGCGCCGCTGACCTCGCTCGCCGGACGCGTTGCGTTTCGCTGCGTGACCTCGGATCGCATGCCGATGATCGGCCAGCTCGCCGACGAAGCCGCTGCCGCCCGCGATGCTGCCCGCCTGCGCGGCGCATGGCCGCTCGATCTGCCGCGTCTCGACGGTCTGTACGGCGCATTCGCTTATGGTTCTCGCGGGCTGGTGTGGGCCGCGCTCGGCGCTGAACTGATCGCGTCGCAGATCGAAGGCGAGCCGTGGCCGCTCGAACGCGATCTCGCCGAAGACATCGACCCTGGGCGTTTTCTGCTGCGCTCCTTGCGACAGGGAACGATCGGTTAACCGGCTTCGACCATTGCGAAGTTATCTCTGCGCCCGGCACGTTAACTCCGCCCTCCCTGTAAACTAGGTTAACTAGGATTCCGGCTTATCCACTGCGACCTGTGGATAACGGCGCGGTTAACCGGCGCAAGTCGTGTGGAACCGTTGTGGACGTAAACGGGGTAACTGGGACATCGCGAAAAAGTGCGAAAAGTTGCTCGCGTATACCGGCAGCCGCCGCACATGCTGTGCATCCGGTTATGCGGGCGGGAACTCGATGATTTGTTTCGGTAAACATAGGTTATCCACAGAAACCGAGGCAGCTTGTTAACTGTTACTACGTATACATACGGTAAACCAGTAAACAGCAAGGACGGGGGCTAACGCCCCGCCTATCGGGCTAGCTGAATTTCGTTCGAGTTCGCGTAAAACGGATCGCTCGACGCGCTGCGTTAACGACAAAACCGCGCATCGAATCACCGAAGCAGCGGCAACGCCCGGGAGCGGATTTGCCGTTCGCGACGTGGTCGAAACTGATGCGATACCTCGAAAAAAGGTCGCTTTTTCCGTTCACTGGGAAAATAACGTTCTTTTTTACCGTTTTGCCTGCGAGTTAACGTCTTTTCGGTTAACCCGGAAAAAGCTATGGCACAATCCCCGTTTTTCTGCGTCGTGCCACAGCAACTGACGGCACGCGCAGCAATGGAACGGTGCCGGTCAAACAGAATCTGATTCAAGGTCGACGGCGTTCCTTCAGCATGCCTGTTGCTACTGCCGCATCCCGTGTATGTGCCCGACTCCGTGCGGTTCTTCGCGGCCGTGGCGCATTCCGATCATCCGATCATTGAAACCTCGCAACGCTGATTTCGCGAAGCGCTTGCGACAACGTGCGCTCCCCGTGCGCTCGTGACGGCGTGCGTGTGCGCCGGTTCGTGTCGTCTGCCGTTGCTGCCAAGGAGAACCCATTACGATGAATTCGGCGTTTTCGTTTTTGCCAGCGTGGCCGCTTTCGCCCGACGCCATTTTTTGGGCGGGTCTTGCATTGCTTGCCGCCGGTCTGTGCGGCGAGCTTTGCTATCGCGCGTGGCGTTTGCCGCGCATTTCCGGCTATGCGGTGATCGGACTCGTGGCCGGCGCGGCAGGCTTCGGCGTGATCGATGCGGATTCCGCGAGCGCCGCGCGGCCGCTGCTCGACGTCGCGCTCGGCCTGTTGCTGTTCGAACTCGGCAGCCGGCTCGATCTGCGCTGGATCCGCCGCAATCCGTGGCTGATTCTGTCGAGCGTCGCCGAAGCCACGCTGACTTTCGTGCTGGTGCTGCCCGTGTTGCTGTTTCTGCACGTGCCGCTGATGGTCGCGACCGTACTCGCCGCGATCGCGATGGCGACATCGCCCGCGATGGTGATCCAGCTCAAAACCGAACTACGCGCGGAAGGCCAGGTCACGCAGCGTCTTCTGACCTTGACCGCGCTGAACAGCATGTACGCGGTCGTGATCGAAAAGCTCGTGTCGAGCTGGCTGCATCAGGAGGTTTACGGCAACGTGTTCGCGACCATCCTGCAGCCGTTGTACCTGCTGGTCGGCTCGCTCGTGCTCGCGTATCTGCTCGCGCGCACCTGCACGTTCTTCTATCGGCGCCTGAACATGCAGGACGAGCATTCGTTCGTGGCGCTGTTCGGTCTCGTGCTGCTCGCGATCGCGATCGCGCATCTGTTCAAGCTGTCGACGATTCTCGCGCTGCTCGCCGCGGGCATCATCGTGAAGAATCACGAAGTGCGTCCGCAGTTGTGGCCAGAGCATTTCGGCACCGCGGGCTGGCTGCTGACGGTGATCCTGTTCGTGCTGACGCTAACGTCGTTCGAATGGAAGCACATCGCGTTGGGCGGAGTCGCCGCGCTGGGTCTGATCGTTGCTCGCCTCGTCGCGAAGCTGGTCGGCGTGCTGGCGTTCGCGAAGCCGAGCGGCCTGAACTTGAAGCAGGGCATCGCGCTCGGCCTGTCCTTGTCACCGATGTCGGCGCTCGCGTATCTGCTCGTCGACGACACGTACAACCTGTATCCGAACTTCGATCCGCAACTGCGCGCAATCGCTATGTGTTCGATTTTCGTGCTGCAGATTCTCGGGCCGTGGCTCGTCTATCGCAGCCTCGCGCTTGTCGCCGAGCGGCGCGAGGGGTAAGCGTGAAACACGCCTGGGCTGCCATGCGCGTTTCACGAACCCGTCTTTCAATTCCTTCGCCTCAAACGACCTGACTCAGGGGACGCCATGTCACTCGAACCCTTCATCGACTCGAAACCGTTCACGTTCGGTATCGAGCTCGAAATGCAGATCGTCAATACGCACGACTATGATCTGACCAAAGCCGGCACGGATCTGCTGCGCCTCATCAAGGACGAAAAAATCCCCGGCAATATCACGCCGGAAATCACCGAAAGCATGATCGAGCTGTCGACCGGCATCTGCACGTCGCACGAACAGGCGGTCACCGATCTGCGCAAGATTCGCGACACGCTGGTCTCCGCGGCCGATCATCTGAACGTCGGTCTGTGCGGTGGCGGCACCCATCCTTTCCAGCAATGGAGCGAGCGGCAGATCGTCGACACGCCGCGCTTTCAGTATATTTCCGAGCTATACGGCTATCTTGCGAAGCAGTTCACCGTGTTCGGCCAGCACGTGCACATCGGTTGCCCGAATCCGAACAGCGCGCTGTATCTGCTGCATTCGATGTCGCGCTTCATCCCGCATTTCATTGCGTTGTCCGCGTCGTCGCCTTTCGTACAGGGCGTCGATACCGGATTTCATTCGGCACGTCTGAATTCCGTGTTCGCGTTTCCGCTGTCGGGCCGCGCGCCGTTCGTGCTGACGTGGGACAGCTTCGAGGAGTATTTCTCGAAGATGGTCCACACGGGCGTGGTCAACAGCATGAAGGACTTCTACTGGGATATCCGTCCGAAGCCGGGCTTCGGCACGATTGAGGTCCGCGTGATGGATACGCCGTTTTCGGTGGATCGCGCCGCGGCGATCGCCTGCTACATCCAGACGCTCGCGCGTCATTTGTTGCTCGATAAGCCGATCATGCCGCAGGAAGACGACTATCTGGTCTACACGTTCAACCGTTTCGAAGCCTGCCGGTTCGGACTCGGTGGCACCTGCATCAATCCGCAAACCGGTGAACGCAAGACGATTTCCGAAGATATTCTCGAAACGCTCGAACAGATCGGACCGCATGCGGAAGCGCTCGGCTCGGTGAATGCGCTGGCCGAAGTCGGCGCGATCGCGCGCGGTCAGGTCAACGACGCGACGTGGCTGCGCAGTGTGTTTGCGCAGGAAAAGTCCTTGCACGAAGCGGTACGCCAGCAATGTCTGCAATGGCGCGCCTAGTCGCGAAGACTTCATGAAACCGTTTGCGTGCGCCAGCTACGCGACGTTCCGACGAAACCCGCCGCGTGCGGGTTTTTTTCGTAAGAAAATTTTTATGTTTTTCGCGCGCGCAGCCCTTCAGGTTTTTCGAAAGTTTACGTATACCAGCGTAGTAGTCGTAAGCAGGCATTGCCAAAGGCTGTGGACAACTGAATAATTTCCTGCAAAGTCAATGCGCTGGGGAACTGATAACTGGGCTCGTAAAACGGGCTCCGGCCACGCCTGGCAAGCGCAACCGAGGAAACGTTCAACACGCTGCAAGTGCTTGTTGCAAAACGGTACACAGGCTGTCCAAACGTTTTCCCCTGCTTATCCACAGCTCGCGTTGGATAAGTTAGCTGTACGATTAGCCGCTGTCGCATAGAATGTCGTTTTTCGCCGCCTTCGGCTTCCAAGACGGTGTATTTTTGAGATAGTACAAACGGTTTCATCCGCGGTTGGACGAAGCTACCCCACACACGCAACGGGTGTACTCCGGCAGGCAGCCGCCGGCATTGCACCAAAGCGGTAAATAAACGAATCGAAGATTATGAGCGAAGGCGTATACGGAGAACAGGCAGCCGGGCGAGTGACCCACAGCCTCTTGCGATTGAGCACGGCGATGCGAAGCCAGGCTTGGGAATGGGCGGAAGGTGCGGGCCTTACGCCGACCCAGGGCGAGATCCTCGTGCTGTTGATGCAACGTAAGGGGCCGATGCGTCTCGGCGAAATCGCGCGTGAAACGGCGCTGACTGCCGCGACCACCAGCGATGCGGTCAGCACGCTCGAGACCAAGGGCCTCGTCGAAAAGCGTCGCGCACTCGACGACGGTCGCGCGCTCGCGGTACGTCTGACCTCGCGTGGCCGCACCGCTGCCAAACGCGCCGCGCAATGGCCGGACTTCCTCTCGAAGGCGGTCGGTACGCTGCGCGACGACGAGCAGTCCGTGTTCTATCGCACGCTGCTCAAGACCATCTATCAGCTCGAAGCGCAAAACACGATTCCGTCGCATCGTATGTGCCTGAGCTGCACGCATTTCCAGCCGAGCAAGAATCCGAAGAAGACGCCGCATCACTGCGCGCTGCTCGACCTGAACATGTTGGACACCGATGTGCGTCTCGACTGCTCCGTGCATGAAACGGCGGACGTCGCCACCCAGAAGAAGACCTGGAAGATCTTCGCCCAATAACGGGCGTCTTCCTGGGCAATCCGCTAACATGGCCTGGCCGGCGACGGCGGGCGGTATGCGCCGCCTGCTTGCCGGCTGGTGCCGTGCACGGATAAAGTCGTTGGCGGCAGGTCGTTAGTCAACCTGAAGATAGGGCAGGCCGATGAATCGGGAAGTACTCGCCATCCGCCATGTGCACTTCGAGGATCTGGGCAGTCTCGAGCTCGTGCTCGGCGAGCGCGGGCGTCCGGTCCGTTATCTCGATGTGGGCGTTGCCCGTATCGAGGCGCCCAATCCGGTTGCCGCGTCGCTGATGGTCGTGCTGGGCGGCCCCATCAGCGCTACCGACGACGCGCTGTACCCCACGCTCGCGCCGCTGCTGTCGTTGATCGAAAAACGCATCGCGGCCGGTTTGCCGACACTCGGTATCTGCCTTGGCGCACAACTGATCGCGCGGGCGCTCGGTGCGCGCGTCTACCCCGCGGCTCAGGCCGAACTCGGCTGGACGCCGCTCAAGCTGACCGATGCCGGCCGCGCCTCGCCGCTGCGTCATCTCGATGGCGCTCATACCTCGATGCTGCATTGGCACGGCGACACCTTCGATCTGCCGGCCAACGCGACCCGTCTGGCATCGACCCCGGCTTGCGAGAATCAGGCCTTCGCATGGGGCGATCACGTGCTGGGCTTGCAGTGTCATCCCGAGATCCGCACCGATCGGTTCGAACCTTGGCTGATAGGGAATGCGAACGAACTCTCGGGCCACGGCATCGACGCGCGTCAGTTGCGCGCCGACACCGGCCGATACGGTCCCGTGCTCGAAGCCGCCGCGTGCCGCATGTTCGGCGAATGGCTCGATCGCGTCGAGACGCAAGTCTGAATGGCTAGCCGAATGGCGACGTAAGCGGCCAGCCAGGTGCCACGTTCATGCAGTAAACCGCGTGCGGTGCTATCCTCGATCGCTCTCGGGCTTTCACTGGGCGTAATCCATGAGCGCGCTTTTCTCTCCGCTCACGCTGCGTAGCGTGACGCTTCCCAATCGGATCGTCGTCTCCCCAATGTGCCAGTACTCCGCGGAACGCGGCGAAGCGACCGCCTGGCACATGATTCACCTCGGCGGTCTCGCGCTGTCCGGCGCGGGCATGCTGTGCATCGAAGCAACCGCCGTCGAGCCGGACGGGCGCATCACCCCCGGCGATCTCGGCTTGTGGGACGACGCGACCGAAGAGGCGCTCGTGCCGGTGCTGGCCGCGATCCGCAAGCATTCGCACGTCAACGTGACGATGCAACTGGCGCACGCGGGCCGCAAGGCATCGAGCCACGTGCCGTGGGAAGGCGGCCAGCTGATTTCGGTGTCGCAAGGCGGGTGGCTGCCGCATGCGCCGTCGGCGCTGCCGCACAAGCCGGGCGAGGAGCCGCCGCTCGCGCTCGATGTCGTCGGCCTGAACCGGATTCGCGAGGCCTTCGCCGCGTCCGCGCGGCGTGCCGCGCGTCTTGGCATCGACGCGCTCGAAGTGCACGCCGCCCATGGCTATCTGCTGCATCAGTTCCTGTCGCCGATCGCCAATCAGCGCACCGACGACTACGGCGGCTCGGTCGAAAACCGCATGCGTTTTCCGCTCGAAATCTTCGACATCGTGCGTGCCGCATTTCCTGCCGACAAACCGGTCGGCGTGCGCGTGTCGGCGACGGACTGGGTCGAAGGCGGCTGGACGCTCGAAGACACGATCGCGTTTGCACACGAGCTGGAAAAGCGCGGCTGCGACTGGATCGACGTGTCGTCGGGCGGTGTCTCGCCGCTGCAGCGAATTCCGCTCGAGCCAGGCTATCAGATTCCGTTCGCGAAGGCGGTCAAGCACGCAACCGGTCTGACGACGATCGGCGTCGGACTCATCACTGATCCGCTGCACGCCGAGCAGCTGATCGAAACGGGCGATGCCGATCTGATCGCGCTGGCTCGCGCGCTGCTCTATAACCCGCGCTGGCCGTGGCACGCCGCCGCTAACCTCGGTGCGACCGTCGAAGCGCCGCCGCAGTACTGGCGTTCACAACCGCGTGAGCAGAAAGCGCTGTTCGGCGACATTTCGTTTGGTCAACGGTGACGCCCGTCGCACCTTGAACGAACGCATCGGCTGACGGTTGAAGGAAGCCGTGGACAACGTGTAGGATGCCGGTTGTGGCGCGGTGCGCGTCGCAAGTCGACGCGGCGCTTTCAGGGCGCCGCGTTTGCTATTCGCGTCAGAAAAAAGCCGCGCGCACGACGTGCCTGACGATTGCCAGATTTGATTCCCCAGTTCTTCACAAGGATTCATTCAATGAATTCACGCAGGATCGCCGTGCGCCGTTCGGGTGTGCACGGCAAAGGCGTGTTTGCTCTCGAACCGATCGCGGCCGGCGAGCGACTGATCGAATACAAGGGCGAGCGGATTACCTGGAAAGAAGCGTTGCGCCGCCATCCGCATAATCCGGCTGAACCGAATCACACGTTTTATTTCGCGCTGGATGACGGCAAGGTCATCGACGGCAAGGTGAACGGCAATAGCGCGCGCTGGATCAATCATTCATGCGCGCCGAACTGCGAAGCCGAGGAAATCGACGGACACGTGTACGTGCATGCGCTGCGCGATATCGCGGAGGGCGAGGAAGTCTTTTACGACTACGGCCTCGTGATCGACGCGCGTCAGACGAAAAAGCTGAAAAAAGAATACGAATGCCGCTGCGGCGCGCGCAAGTGCCGCGGCACGATGCTGGCACCGCCGCAGAAGGGCAAGGGCGGCGGCAAGTCGGGTAAAGGCGCCGACAAGGGCGAAAAGTCGAGCAAATCGGCGAAGAAATCGAAGAAGAAATGAGCCGCGGGTCGGTGCGCGGCGGTAGCTGTCTGCGCTGATCGAAGCGCTGAGGCGAACGCCGCCGCGGCAGCCGGGCAAACCTTCTACAAATCGACCGGCGCCGAGTGCGCCGGTTTTTTCGTGGCGCGCCGTGCGTTGGCATCGTTGGCGGTGGCAGCGCCTGCGGACGCACCGGGCGGCAGCAATGGAATCCTCACGATAAAGCGAGCGCCGCCCTCCGGTGCGTCCTCGTAATGCACGCTGCCATGATGCAGCACCATGATGTCGTGGACGATCGCGAGGCCCAGACCCGCGCCGCTGTCGACGCCCGCCTCGGTCTGCCCGTCGCCGCGGAAGAATCGCTTGAACAGATCCGACTGCTGCGAACGCGGCACGCCCGGCCCGTTGTCTTCGACGACGATCTCGGCCATGCGCAGATCGTCGATCAGCGTCTGCGAAACTGTGACCGTGATACGCCCGCCGTCGGCCCGCGAAGGCGGCACATACTTCAGCGCGTTATCGAGCAGATTCGCGATCACTTCATGGAGCAGCACAGGGTTGCCGCGCGCCATCAGCGGGTCATCGTTGGACGGATCGTCGAGGCGCTGGAAGCCGAGGTCTACGTGTACCGGTAGCGCGCGCGGCACCCATTCGGCGCCGGTGTCGAACGCGAGCGCGGCCATGTCGACATTGACGAAGCGGGCCGCCTGTTCGCCCGGCTCGGCGCGCGCGAGCGACAGCAATTGATTCGACAGCCGCACGGCGCGATCGGCCGCGGCGCGCAGTTCGTGCACGGCAGCGAGCGTCTGCTGCGGATCGCGTGCGACGACCGCCTGCTCCGCATGCAGCTTCACTGCGGTGAGCGGCGTGCGCAACTGATGCGCGGCATCGGCGATGAATTTACGTTGCGCATCGAGGGCGGCTTTCAGACGATCGAGCAACGCGTTCAGCGCGCCCGTCAGCGGACGGATCTCGACCGGCACATAGGTTTCGTCGACCGGCTCGAGCGACGTGTGCGTTTGCCGGTTCAGCGAATCGGCGAGCGCCGTCAGCGGATTGAGCTGCTGATTGACGACGCGCCACACGATCACCCAGCCGGCTAGCAGCAGCAGCAATAACGGCATCATGATCGCGACGAGGAACTCGGCGGCGATGCGGAAGCGGTGATGCACGGGCTGGCCGACTTCGACGACGATCGGATTACCGCTCGGCTGATCGACGCGCACCTGAGCGACCCGCACGGTCACGCCTTCGTGCTGCGTCTCGAACACGTACGCGTAATGCATGCGGCGCACGTTGGTCCCTTGCAGCGGCAGATTGTGATCGCCGGCGATTTCGGTGTCGCCGGTGCTGATCCGGTAGACCAGATGTTCGACCGGGTCGGAGAACATCGCCTGCGCGAGCGGCGGCACCGTGATCGGCGCTTCCGGTCCGGCAATCTGAATCTGTTTGGAGATCGCGGTCGCGAGGTCCGCGAGCGAACGGTCGACCACGTGCTGCGTGTACTGCCATGCGAGCCAGTAAGCGATCAGGCCGCTCATCAGCGCGAGCAGCGACAGGGGAGCAGCGAGGCGCCGCAGCAGCGTGCGGCGCAGACTATTGGCGGCCGGCTGGTGCATGATCGAACGCGCGGGAAAGTTGTGACTGCGGTGGCAACTGCGGTAGTAATGGCGCGAGGCGCCTCGAGACGGCCCGGGGCCCGGCACAAGGCGCCGCGGGCACAGCCGATGCGCGGCGCCGCTCCGGGGCCGTCAGGCCGCGACGCAATGCGCGGCCTTCACGACGATTATGCGGCCTGGCGAATTTCCTGCAACAGGTAGCCAAAGCCACGCACGGTGACGATTTCGACACGGCAGTTCTCGAGCTTCTTGCGCACGCGGTGCACGTAGACTTCGATCGCGGTATCGCCGAGGTCGCCGCCGAAGTGTGTCAGATGATCCTGTAGTTGCGCCTTGCTGACGACGCGGCCATGACGCAGCAGCAGCATTTCGAGCACCGCGAATTCGCGCGGCGACAGTTCGAGCGGTTTGTCGTCGTTGAAGATGCGGCGATCGACGCCCGACAGCCGCACGCCGCCCAGCGACACTTCCGGACGCGGCATGTCACCGTGCGGACCGCTGCGGCGCATCACCGCGCGAATACGCGCTTCGAGCTCGGCCGGCTCGAACGGCTTCAGCATGTAGTCGTCCGCGCCCGAGTTCAGGCCTTGCACGCGGTCGTTCAGTTCGTCGCGCGCGGTCAGGATGATCACCGGCGTGTGACGGTTGCTCTGGCGGAAACGCGACAGCAGCGTCATGCCGTCGATGCCCGGCAGACCCAGATCGAGGATCACGAGTTCGTGGCGATTTTGCGTGAGGGCCTGCTCGGCAAAGATGCCGTCATGGACCATGTCGACGGTGAAGCCGGCTTGTTCGAGACTGCTTTGGATGCCGCGCGCGATGGGGCGGTCATCTTCGATCAGAAGGAGTCGCATGGATTTCGCTCAAGTACAATGGGTTTAGGCGTTTGGGCAAGCGGTTCGCCGGGGCGCCTGCTACACAGCCAGCGTGCGAAGCGGCGGCAGACGCGCCACGAAGCAGCTGTCGAGCCGAATCGAAGCACCGTGCCAGCCATCACGAAGTCATGTCCGAGATCAGCATTCACGAACTGGAAGCCGCGATCAACTTCTGGCGCACCCGCTCACCTTCAAGCGGCGACGAACACGTTCTGTGCAAGGAGGCAAGCGCGCTCTCCAAGCCGTATGCGCTGCTGATTGTACAGCGTCAGCAGTCGCTATCACTCGATCGTTTCGACCCGATTGCAAGGCAGGCCTGGGAAGCTTACGTTCAACTTAAGAATAGCCTGTAGAACTGAAGGTTTGCCTAGGGAATTGCCTGCATTGTCCTTTCATGGTCACCTGATTACGCGGCGAGTTAGGCATAAACACGCATAAAGGCCCGTAATTATTTGTATTACATAGTAATCCCGTCGATGAATGCGGCAAGCGCGATGTCGCGTTCGGTCACGCCGTTCGCTTCATGGGTGGAGAGCGTGATGTCGACCTTGTTGTACACGTTGAACCACTCGGGATGGTGGTCCATCTCCTGCGCCTTGATCGCGACGCGCGTCATGAAGCCGAAGGCCTCGTTGAAGTCGGCGAACTCGAACGCGCGGCGAATCGCGTCACGCTCAGCCACGCTTTGCCAGCGATTCAGTTTCGCCAGTTGCCGGGTTCGCTCGTCGGAAGTCAGTTTCTGAATCATGGTGTTACCTCGCTCGTGGAACACGCTCGCCGGCAGGCGGACGAATCCGTCATTTTTTCATGGTTGCGCAACGCTCGCCGCACGCTGGGCCGGATCGGTTAGCGATGGCTTTTCGTTCAAACGTCGCCGCTGGTGTTCCAACCCTCGCGGGTTCCACGCGTAATCACGCAGTCGCCGTCGAACAGGTCGCCCGCCGCGTAGGCAGGTGCGTTGGCGAGCTTCGTCAGCAGCGGCGTGAAGTCGGTTTGCGCGACGTGGAAAAGTTGCGCGAAGTCATCGATGACGAAATAGTTTGTTGGAACGTATCGATGCGATAACGCGTGTGCATCACGCGTTCCAACGCGAAGCCGAGTCGGTTCGGCGCTGCGCTTTGCTGGCTATGCAGCGTCTGCGCCTTGCTCGAAACGATGCCCGCGCCGTAGATCTTCAGGCCGTTCGGACCCGGGTCATCGCGGATCAGCCCGAACTCCACTGTGTACCAATAGAGCCGCGCGAGCAGCGGCAGCGGGCCGTAGCGCTCAAGCGGGCTGATCGATCGTGAAGTCGGCGCGGGTCTCGAGACCGGCGTCGAACTGTTCCTTGAGTTTGGCGGTGCTGGCGGTGGACATGGCTAGGCTGCAGTAAGACGAATTGCCTGAAATTGGTGTATGCGAGTGTAGAGCGGAGCACGTGCGGAAAGGGCGCAAGCTTCGCGTAAAAGCGGATGGTTATGCGATAATCGTGTGTTAAATGGCAGATTAATGCGGGATATCACCATGCTTGAACTCGACCACTTCGATCTCGCGCTGCTCGACGTGCTGCAGCGCTTCGGCCGCGCCACGCATCAGCAGTTGGCGGAGCAGGTGCCGCTGTCGCCGTCGCAGATCGGGCGACGCCTGCAACGGCTGGAACAGGTCGGCGTGGTGGATGGCTATCGCGTCGTGCTGCGGCCCGAAAAGCTTGGGCTCGGCGTCACCGCTTTCACGAGCCTGAAGCTGAAGCATCACGGCGATTCGATCATCGAGCAGTTTCAGCAGCAGATCGACTTGCTGCCCGAAGTGCTCGAATGTCACGCGGTCGTCGGCGATGCCGACTATCTGCTGCGCATCGTCGCGCCGGATCTGAATTACCTGTCGACCTTCGTGATGAAGAAGCTGATGCGCGTGCCGGGTGTCGATAGCGTGCGCTCGAATATCGTGCTGACCACGTTCAAGCGCAATGGGCCGTTGCCGCTCGGGCATCTGGCGCCGGGGGCGGCGGCGGTTTGAGGGTTCGAAGCCGTTGCCGGCAGTGCCGACTGACAGGAAGAGGGGAGCCGCGCATGCCTTGCCGCGGCCCCTGCGGTGACGGGATCTCTATGCCGCCCGCTGCGGCTCGTCGTCGGCATTCAGCAGATCGACATACGCGACCGGCACCAGATCCGCTTCCGATACGCCAAGGCTCTTGAACATCGCTTGTGCTTCCGCGTGGCCGCCTTCTTCGTCGTCGTCCTGCGCGAGCACCACTTCGAGTTCGACGAAATCGCCGAGACCGTCGACGCGATCCAGATGAATCCGCGTGCGCCCGATCAGATATACGTGCCGCTCTTTCGAGACGATGCCGCGCGTGGTCAGCGCGGTCGCGAGCAGCGCATGCATCGCTTCGGGATTCGTCACCGGACTGCGCGTGTAGTACGACGCCTTCGGGCCGTCGCGGTCGTCGCGCTGATAGAAGATCAGCTCGGCCGGCGTGCCGTCGTCGAACTGGCGCAGCTTCAGGCGGCCGCGCGGCACGTCGTAGAAAAAGTCCTGCTGGCGGAAGATCAGCGGCGCGTCCGTCGCGAGCTGTGCGGCGCGCTCGCGCAGTTGGTCGAAATGCTGGGCGCGGGCTTTGATTTCGATGTTGCGTGCCATGTCAGGCTCCTGTGGATGGGGGAAGTGACCGGCGGCTCCGGAGTTGCTGGTGTTGCCAGGCGGAGGCCGCCGGGAAGGACGAAGCCAGGCGGAACGGAAAGCTGCGAGGGCGCTACGCGAGCGCAAACCGCTAATCTAGCAAAAACTTCGTGACGGAGCGGTTTCAGCTCGGCGGACAAGTGGAAGAGGGCGGGCATTAGCGAGGCTCATATCGCAACGCGTCAGACCGTCCCCGCTCAAATCGCCCACTGCTGTTCGATCAGCTTCAACGCCGCCGCGATCGCTGGCTCGTCCTTGCGCTCGTCGAGCGTGATGAAGCTCAGCTGCGTCGGCACCGTTATGCCATCGACGATCGTCAGCGCGTGCGCATGCGCCTCCGCGATCGCGGTTGCATCGCGCGCAAGCGTGAGACCGACGCCCGATTTGACCAGATCGAGCATCGACGGCTCCTGGTCCACCTCGGCCACCTTGACCGGCTTCACACCCGCTTCGCCGAAACAGCGCGACAGCAGCCGGTTGTGCGCGGACGCCGGCGGCGTCCAGATCCACGGCAGCGCCGCGAGCGAGCGCCAGTCTCGCGCACCCTTCACGCGATCTTTCCAGCCCGCCGGCGCGAGCACGCGATACTGGAAATGCGTGAGCGTGACCGCGTGAAACGTGGCGCCGTCGCGCGTCTCGTCGTCGGCGGGCAGGCCAATGTAATAGCCGACGTCGAGCTCGCCCGCGCGAATCTGTTCGCGCACCCAGCCCGACATGCCGTGGCGCAGCGCGGTTTCGATCTGCGGCCAGGTCTCGACGAGCTGCTTCAGGAAACCGCCGAGGCGCAAAAACTCGGGGTCGAGAATGGTGCCGATGCGCAGACGCCCGCGTACTTCCTGGCGCAGCGTCTGCGCCGCCCGCTGGACGTCGGCTGCCGCGCCGAGCGCGCGTTGGGCATGCGGCAGCAGCGCCTGGCCGTCGCGGGTCAGCGCGAGCCCGTGCGAAGTCCGCGTGAACAGCGTCACGCCGAGCGTCTCCTGCAAGTGCTTGATTTGCAGGCTGACGGCAGGTTGGGTCAGATGCAGTTGCACCGCGGCACGCGTAAGGTTGCCCTCGCGTGCGACGGTGACGAAGGCCCTAAGGAGAGTGAGATCCATATGCTGATATTAGCGCGGCTTATAGCGCAGATGAGCATTACTTATTGGATTTGTCGCTCGTAAGGGCCGTACGCTTGGTGTTCAGCACGCTTGTGCGCGCGGCATCGCGCGCGAAGCGGAAGATTTCACAGGAAAGAGGAACGAGATGAGCGAGACATATTCCGACGCAACCGCGCAGGACGAAGCCGCACGCAGCGCGGCGAGTGCACGCGCGCTGAGCCATTTCATCAACGGCAAGACCGTCGAAGGCACGAGCGGGCGCTTCGGCGACGTCTTCAATCCGGCGCTCGGCAGCGTCAGCGCGCGCGTGCCGCTCGCGAGCGTCGCCGAGGTGGACGCCGCGGTCGCTGCCGCCAAAGCCGCGTTTCCCGCCTGGAGCGAAACCGCGCCGATCAAACGCGCGCGGGTGCTGTTCAAGTTCAAGGAACTGCTCGACCGTCATCACGATGAGCTCGCGGAGCTGATCACGCGCGAGCACGGCAAGGTGTTTTCCGACGCCAAGGGCGAGGTGATGCGCGGCATCGAGATCGTCGAATTCGCGTGCGGCATCCCGAATCTGCTGAAGACCGATTTCACCGATCAGATTGGCGGCGGCATCGACAACTGGAATCTGCGGCAGCCGCTCGGCGTGGTCGCGGGCATCACGCCGTTCAATTTCCCGATGATGGTGCCGTGCTGGATGTTCCCCGTCGCGCTCGCGTGCGGCAACACTTTCGTGCTGAAACCGTCCGAACGCGATCCGTCCGCGTCGAACCGGCTCGCCGAACTGCTGAAGGAAGCCGGCCTGCCGGACGGCGTGTTCAACGTCGTGCACGGCGACAAGGTCGCGGTCGACGCGCTGCTCGTGCATCCGGAAGTCAGCGCGCTGTCGTTCGTCGGCTCCACGCCGATCGCCGAATACATCTACACCGAAGGCACGAAGCGCGGCAAGCGTGTGCAGGCGTTGGGCGGTGCCAAGAATCACCTCGTCGTAATGCCCGACGCCGATCTCGACCAGGCCGTCGACGCCCTGATCGGCGCCGCCTACGGCTCGGCCGGCGAGCGCTGCATGGCGATTTCGGTGGCGGTCGCGGTGGGGCATATCGCCGACGAGCTGATCGAGCGTCTGACGCCGCGCGTGAAGAACCTGAAGATCCTCAACGGCATGGAAGCGGCGGCCGAGATGGGGCCGCTCGTCACCGGCGCGCATCGCGACAAGGTGCTCGGCTATATCGACGCTGGCGTCGCCGCGGGCGCGAAGCTCGTCGTCGATGGGCGCGGTCATCAGGTCGCGGGGCACGAGAAGGGTTTCTTCCTCGGCGGCACGCTGTTCGACGACGTGTTACCCGACATGAAGATCTACCGCGAGGAGATTTTCGGACCGGTGCTATGCGTCGTGCGCGTGCCCGACTTCGCCTCCGCAGTCGAACTGATCAACGCGAATCAGTTTGCGAACGGCGTGTCGCTGTTCACGTCCGACGGCGGCATTGCACGCGCGTTTTCCCGGCAGATCGAGATCGGCATGGTCGGCATCAACGTGCCGATTCCGGTGCCGATGGCCTGGCATTCGTTCGGCGGCTGGAAGAAGTCGCTGTTCGGCGATCATCATGCGTACGGCGAGGAAGGCGTGCGGTTTTACACGCGCTACAAGAGCATCATGCAGCGCTGGCCTGACAGCATCGCGAAGGGCGCCGAATTCACGATGCCGGTCGCCAAGTAAGCTGGCGTCTTTGCGCGGCATCAAGTCGGCAAGCGCGCCAGGAAAACAATAAAAGCGCAATAAAAGCGCAATAAAAGCGCTTCGCGGCGCACGCGTGGAAGCGATCGAGCAGCCACGCGTGCGCCGCAAAAATGCTTAGGAGGCTGAACGATGATTCATACCGACAGTACGCCTCGCGCCGCACGGCGACTCGAAGGCGAGTTCGACTACGTCATCGTCGGCGCGGGTACCGCCGGCTGCGTGCTGGCGAACCGGCTCACCGAAGATCCCGACATCCACGTGCTGCTGCTCGAAGCCGGGGGGAAGGACGACTATCACTGGATTCACGTGCCGGTCGGCTACCTGTATTGCATCGGCAATCCGCGCACGGACTGGCTGTACAAGACCCAGGCCGAGCCGGGTCTGAACGGCCGCACGCTGTCGTATCCGCGCGGGCGTGTGCTCGGCGGCAGTTCGTCGATCAACGGCATGATCTACATGCGCGGTCAGCGGGAAGACTACGACGAGTGGGCGCGTGTGACGAACGACAGGACGTGGTCCTGGAACGCGGTGCTGCCGGTCTTCAGGCGCAGCGAGGATCACCACGGCGGCGCCAACGAAGCGCACGGCGCGGGCGGACCGTGGCGCGTCGAGAAGCAGCGCCTCAAATGGAAGATTCTCGAAGAGTTCGCGCAAGCCGCGCAGCAAACCGGCATCCCCGCCACCGACGATTTCAATCGCGGCGATAACACCGGTGTCGGCTACTTCGACGTCAACCAGAAGCGTGGCATTCGCTGGAATGCGTCGAAGGCATTTTTGCGGCCCGCGTTGAAGCGGGAGAACCTCACTGTCATCACCGGTGCCCACACGCAGCGTGTCGTGTTCGATGGCCGCCGCTGCACCGGAGTCGAATATCGTGGCGGCGAGGTCGACTATCTCGCCAAAGCGCGTTGCGAAGTGATCCTTTCCGCCGGCGCGGTCAACTCGCCGCAACTGCTCGAATTGTCCGGTGTCGGCAATGGCGCGCGTTTGCAGAATCTCGGCATCGAGGTCGTTCAGGATCTGCGCGGTGTCGGTGAAAATCTGCAGGACCATCTGCAACTGCGCATGGCGTATCAGGTGCAGGGCGTGCGCACGCTGAATACGATGTCCGCGCACTGGTGGGGCAAGCTGATGATCGGCATGCAGTACGCGTTGTTTCAGAGTGGACCCATGTCGATGTCGCCGTCGCAACTCGGCGCGTTCGCGAAGTCCGACGCCGACGATCGCTCGCTGTCGCGACCCGATCTCGAGTATCACGTGCAGCCTTTGTCGCTTGATCGCTTCGGGGAACCGCTGCATCGCTTCAATGCGTTCACGGCTTCGGTGTGTCAGCTGCGCCCCACGTCGCGCGGCAGCATTCATATTGCGTCGGCCGATGCTTGCGCGCCACCGTTGATCGCGCCGAACTATCTGTCGACCGACTACGACCGCCACGTCGCCGCGAACGCGCTACGTCTGACGCGTCGCATCGTCGCGGCGCCCGCGCTCGCGCGCTATCAGCCGCGGGAGATCCTGCCGGGCCTCCAGTATCAAAGTGAAGAAGAATTGCAGCAGGCCGCGAGCGCGGTCGGCACGACGATCTTCCATCCGGTCGGCACCTGCCGCATGGGCACGACCGACGATCCCGCCGCGGTCGTCGACAACCGGCTACGAGTTATCGGAGTCGAGGGCTTGCGTGTCGTCGATGCGTCGGTGATGCCCAACATCACGTCAGGTAACACCAATTCGCCGACGCTGATGATCGCCGAGCGCGCCAGCGACATGATCCGCGAGGATCGTCGCGCGCGCGTGAGCGGCAGCATGGCCGCGCATACCGGTGTTGACGCGTCGATGTCAGCTGTGTGACATGACTCGGTGAGCGCACCGGTCCCGTTTTCCGCCGCGGACGTGAAGCGTGCGTGTGAACCGCGCGTCACATGCGCACGGCGCGGGCCTCGTTCCCTAAGTGCAAATCCCAATGATTGCGCTGCATCATTGGCGCGACAATGGCAGCCATGCTGCGTGCCGCGCCATGGCTCACCGTCCGGATTGGTGCAGCACGCCAACGAGCGGCAAGGGGTGCCGCAAAAATAACAAGTCGCGCAGAGCTTCGCGCGGAAAGATCGTAGTGCTTCGCCTTACTCCGTATGGAAGGGAACATGATTCTCGGCGATACGATTCTCGAAACGCGCGGCCTCACCCGCGAGTTCAAAGGCTTTGTCGCCGTGAACGGCGTGAACCTGCGCGTGCGCCGTGGCTCGATCCATGCGCTGATCGGCCCCAATGGAGCGGGCAAGACCACCTGCTTCAATCTCCTTACCAAATTTCTCGAACCCACCGCGGGCCAGATCGTTTTCAACGGTGTCGATATCACCGGCGAACGGCCAGCTCAGATCGCGCGGCGCGGCATCATCCGTTCGTTCCAGATTTCCGCGGTATTTCCGCATCTGACGGCATTGCAGAACGTGCGCATCGGGTTGCAGCGCTCGCTCGGCACCGCGTTTCACTTCTGGAAGAGCGAGCGTACGTTGCGCCGTCTGAACGATCGCGCGATGGATCTGCTGACCCAGGTCGGCCTGACCGATTTCGCCGATGTGTTGACGGTCGAGCTCGCCTACGGCCGCAAGCGCGCGCTCGAAATCGCGACCACGCTCGCGATGGAGCCGGAACTGATGCTTCTCGACGAGCCCACGCAAGGCATGGGGCATGAGGACGTCGATCGTGTGACCGCGCTGATCAAGAAAGTGTCGGCCGGACGCACGATCCTGATGGTCGAACACAATATGAATGTGATCGCCGGTATCTCCGACACGATCACCGTGCTGCAACGGGGTGAAGTGCTCGCCGAGGGCAGCTACGCGGAAGTGTCGAAGAATCCGCTCGTGATGCAAGCCTACATGGGCAGCGCCGACGCGGCGCTCGCCGGAGCCCACGCATGAATACGACGGTCGAGCGCGAAGGCCTCGAAGCGAACGAAACGAAAAGCGGCGCACCCGCGCTGGAAATCGCGGGACTGCAAGCCTGGTACGGGGAATCCCACATTCTGCACGGCGTCCATCTGTCGGTCGGCCGCGGCGAGGTCGTGACGCTGCTCGGACGCAATGGCGCGGGCCGCACCACGACGCTACGCGCGATCATGGGCCTCACGGGTCGCCGTACCGGCTCGATCCGTATCGACGGACGCGAAACGGTCGGCTTGCCCACGCATCGCATCGCGCATTGCGGCATCGGCTATTGCCCGGAAGAGCGCGGCATTTTTTCGAGCCTGTCGTGCGAGGAAAATCTGCTGCTGCCGCCGCCCGTCGGCGACAAGGCGCGCATGATGTCGATCGAGGAAATCTACGCGATGTTCCCGAATCTGCACGAGCGGCGCATGAGTCAGGGCACGCGGCTCTCGGGCGGCGAACAACAGATGCTCGCCGTCGCGCGGATTCTGCGCACCGGCGCGAATCTGCTGCTGCTCGACGAAATCTCGGAAGGGCTCGCGCCCGTGATCGTGCAGGCGCTCGCGCGCATGATCGTTACGCTGAAGGCGCGCGGCTACACGATCGTGATGGTTGAGCAGAACTTCCGCTTCGCCGCGCCGCTCGCGGATCGTTTCTATGTGATGGAGCACGGCATGATCGTCGAGCATTTCGGGGCTAGCGAACTTGAAGGCAAGATGCCGGTGCTGCACGATTTACTGGGCGTATAGACACGGACACACGCGCGCCCGACTGCCTCTGATAACCACAAGCGAAGAACCAGGAGACATGCATGAAAAAGAACCCACTCGCGCGAATTGCCTCACTCTGTTTCGCAGTCGCCGCCGGCACCGCACTGACGCTGGGCAGCGCGCAAGCGGCCGACGATGCTGTGAAGATCGGCTTCATCACGGACATGTCGGGGCTGTACGCGGATATCGACGGGCAGGGCGGTCTTGAAGCGATCCGGATGGCGGTCGCCGACTTCGGCGGCAAGGTGAACGGCAAGCCGATCACGGTGCTGTACGCGGATCACCAGAACAAGGCGGACATCGCGGCATCGCGCGCTCGTGAGTGGTTCGACCGCGACGGCGTGGACATGGTGATCGGCGGCACGAACTCGGCGACCGCGCTGTCGACTAACACCGTCGCGGGCGAGAAGCACAAGGTCTATATCAACGTTGGCGCCGGCGCCGATACGTTGACCAACGAGCAATGCACGCCGTACACGATCCACTACGCATACGACACGACCGCGCTCGCGAACGGCACGGGCTCGGCCGTGACGAAGCAGGGCGGCAAGACGTGGTACTTCCTGACGGCAGACTACGCATTCGGCAAGGCGCTCGAAAAAGCGACCTCGGAGGTCGTGAAGGCGAACGGCGGCCAGGTGCTCGGCGAGGTGCGTCATCCGCTGTCGGCGTCGGACTTCTCGTCGTTCCTGCTGCAGGCGCAGGCGTCGAAGGCACAGATCCTCGGCCTCGCGAACGCGGGCGGCGACACGATCAACGCGATCAAGGCCGCGAAGGAATTCGGCATCACCAAGACGATGAAGCTCGCCGCGCTGCTGATGTTCATCAACGACGTGCACAGCCTCGGTCTCGAAACGACGCAAGGTCTCGTGTTGACCGACAGCTGGTACTGGAACAAGGACGCCGACACGCGTAAGTGGTCGCAGCGCTACTTCGACAAGATGAAGAAGATGCCGTCGAGCCTGCAGGCTGCCGACTACTCGGCGACGATGAACTATCTGAAGGCGGTGCAGGCGGTGGGCTCGACCGACCCGGACAAGGTGATGGCGCAGTTGCACAAGACGAAGATCGACGACTTCTACGCGAAGGGCTACATCCGTCAGGACGGCAGCATGATCCACGACATGTACCTGATGCAGGTGAAGACGCCGGCCGAATCGAAGGAGCCGTGGGATTACTACAAGATCACTGCGACGATTCCGGGCGATCAGGCCTTCACGACCAAGGCGCAGACCCGCTGCGCGCTGTGGAAGTAAGCGCGGGCGCAGTAAGCGGTCGAGGACCGCGCAGACCTGAGAGAACCGCCGGCGCTGCAGGGGCACGCGCTGGCGGATGACCGTTTCAGATGCCGTACGCCGATGGGCAGCGTCGCCGCTCGTCGCGTGCCGGCCGGATCGTGCGTCACCGATCTCACCTTGACGATGGCTTGAAGGGCTAAGGGCTTCAATGGACATCTTTGGCGTTCCGCTACCGGCGATGCTGAGCCAGCTTCTGCTCGGGCTCGTGAACGGCTCGTTCTACGCGATTCTGAGCCTCGGGCTGGCGATTATTTTCGGCCTGCTCAACGTGATCAACTTCGCGCATGGCGCGCTGTTCATGCTCGGGGCGATGCTCGCGTGGATGGGGCTGTCGTATTTCAATCTGCCGTACTGGGTGATGCTCGTGCTCGCGCCGCTGATCGTCGGACTGGTCGGCATCGCGATCGAGCGCTCGATGCTGCGCTGGCTTTACAAGCTCGATCATCTGTATGGCCTGTTGCTGACGTTTGGCCTCACACTCGTGATCGAAGGCGTATTCCATTCGATCTACGGCTCGTCGGGCCAGCCGTACGATGTGCCGTCGGCGCTGTCGGGCGCGACCAATCTCGGCTTCATGTATCTGCCGAACTATCGCGCATGGGTGGTGGTCGCGTCGCTGGTCGTGTGCTTTGCGACCTGGTTCGTGATCGAGAAGACGCGGCTTGGCGCGTATCTGCGCGCGGGCACCGAAAACCCGAAGCTCGTCGAGGCGTTCGGCGTCAACGTGCCGCTGATGATCACGCTGACCTACGGCTTCGGCGTCGCGCTCGCGGCGTTTGCCGGCGTGCTCGCGGCGCCGGTGATTCAGGTCTCGCCCCTGATGGGCCAGTCGATGATCATCACCGTGTTCGCGGTGGTCGTGATCGGCGGCATGGGCTCGATCATGGGCTCGATTCTGACCGGCCTGATGCTCGGCGTAGTCGAAGGACTCACGCGCGTGTTCTACCCCGAGGCGTCGGCGACCGTCGTCTTCGTGATCATGGCGCTCGTGTTGCTCGTGCGTCCGGCGGGTCTTTTCGGCAGGGAAAAATGATGCAGAGAAAGGTGCTCTACGGTCTGCTGCTGATCGTGCTGCTCGCGGTGCCGGTGCTCGGCATCTATCCGCTCTTCGTGATGAAGGTGCTGTGCTTCGCGCTGTTCGCGGCCGCCTTCAATCTGCTGATCGGCTATACGGGCTTGCTGTCCTTTGGTCATGCGATGTTTCTCGCGTCGGCCGGTTACGTCACCGGCTATGCGATGCAGACGCTCGGCTTTTCGCCGGAGCTCGGCGTGCTGAGCGGCACCGCGGCGGCGACGCTGCTTGGGCTCGTCGTCGGCTTCTTCGCGATTCGCCGTCAGGGTATCTACTTCGCGATGGTGACGCTCGCGCTCGCGCAGATGGTCTACTTCGTGTTCCTGCAGGCGCCGTTCACGCACGGGGAAGACGGGCTGCAAGGCGTGCCGCGGGGCAAGCTGTTCGGCGTGCTCGATCTCTCTTCGGACCTCGCGCTATATTTCGTCGTGCTCGCGGTGATCGTCGCGGCTTTCCTGCTGATCGTGCGGATCGTGCATTCGCCGTTCGGGCAGGTGCTCGTCGCGATCAAGGAAAACGAGCCGCGCGCGGTGTCGCTCGGCTACGACACCGACCGTTTCAAGCTGCTCGCATTCATCCTGTCGGCCGGCATTGCGGGTCTCGCGGGTTCGCTGAAGGTGCTGGTGCAAGGCTTCGAAACGCTGAGCGATGCCTATTGGACGATGTCCGGCCTCGTGATCCTGATGACGCTGGTGGGCGGCATGGGCACGCTGTTCGGGCCGTTGCTCGGCGCCGCGTTGATCGTGTCGCTCGAAGACAGGCTCGGCGATATCGGCGCGGCACTCGCGTCGATGACCGGCATCGACTGGTTCCGCTCGCTCGGCGAATCGGTGACGATCGTCACCGGGCTGATTTTCATCGCGTGTGTGCTGGCGTTCCGGCGCGGCATCGTCGGTGAGATCGTCGCGCGAGTGCGACCGTTGCGGGCTTGAGATTGGCTGTTGGATCCCGCCCGCGTGGTCGCTCGCTTGATGCAGTGCGATACGAGATTGCTTCGACGTCCGATCTAATTGCGGCTCGTGCTGAAGGTCCGCTGGATCAAGGGCTCGGGCGAACCTGTGGCAAACCGTGTGATGAAATGCGTCCTCCGCGCCCCAATCCGGTGCCGCAGTGCACCACTAGGGTAATTGCTAGTTGTGACTGTTGGGGGTGGTCGTTTAATCTTCATGCAGTTCTGATGCACCACGAATTTGCAGGTGGAGAACGAGGAGACAAGTGAGGCACTCAGTGCCCAGAAGAAAGCGCTGTTGGATTGATATCCAACAGCGCTTTTTTATTTGTGTTTATCGAATTTTTTGACGCAATCTCCCGGCTATTTCACGCGCCATTTTTTACTCTCCGTTAGCCGCTGGGGTAAACATCACAAGCCTGCGAAACGCTTGCAGCACGGCGCTTGCGTCCGCTACACTCGCTTATTCACCGACCACTGGGTTGGCAATTAAATCCGCGGATTTAATTGCAATTGAATAACGGGGTTAATAGAGGAGCAGGATGAAGTCGGCATTGCGTTGGATCAGCGCGGCATTGGTCGCCACAGGGGTCTCGGCTGCCTGGAGCGGCCATGCGTTCGCGGACGTGAAAATCGGCGTCACCGTGTCGGCAACAGGACCGGCCGCATCGCTCGGCATTCCGGAAAAGAACACGATCGCGCTACTGCCGAAAGAAGTGGCGGGCCAGAAGATCGACTACATCGTCCTCGACGACGCAACCGATTCCACCCAGGCGGTCAAGAACGCCCGCAAGCTCACTAGCGAAGACCACGTCGATGCACTGATCGGCTCGACCGTCGTGCCGAACTCGCTCGCCATGATCGACGTCGCTGCCGAAACCTCGACGCCGATGATCTCTCTGGCCGCGGCCGCGGGCATCGTCGAGCCGATGGACGCGAAGCGTGGATGGGTCTTCAAAACGCCGCAAAACGACATTCTGATGGCCACGGCGATCGCGCAGCACATGGCCAATCACGGCGTGAAGACGGTCGCGTTCATCGGCTTTTCCGACGCGTACGGCGAGAGCTGGTTCAAGGAATTCAGCAAAGCCGCTGACCTCGCGAAGATCAAGATCGTCGCGAACGAGCGCTTCGCGCGCAACGATGCATCGGTCACGGGCCAGGTGCTGAAGATGATGTCGCAGAACCCGGACGCGGTGCTGATCGCCGGTGCGGGCACGCCGGCCGCGCTGCCGCAGAAAACGCTGAAGGAGCGCGGCTACAAGGGCAAGTACTATCAGACGCACGGCGTCGCGAACAACGACTTTCTGCGCGTGTGCGGCAAGGATTGCGAGGGCACGTGGCTGCCCGCTGGCCCACTGCTGGTCGCCGAGCAACTGCCCGAGGCGAATCCGGTGAAGAAAAGCGCGCTTGCGTACAAGCATGCGTATGAAACGGCATATGGCGCGGGGTCGGTGTCGACGTTCGGCGGTCACGCATGGGACGCGGGTCTGCTGCTGCAGCATGCGATCCCGCTCGCGTTGAAGAAGGGGCAGCCAGGCACGCCGGCATTCCGCGAGGCGCTGCGTGCCGCGCTCGAAGGCACGAAAGATCTGCCCGCGTCGCACGGCATCTTCAACATGAGCGGGAACGACCATGCCGGCCTCGATCAGCGGGCGCGCGTGATGGTGCAGATCGTCGACGGCAAGTGGAAGCTCGCCGGCGACTGAGCGAAGGCTCTGCGCCACGGGACCTCATCGAAAAAGACGCGTGCGGTTGACGCGTCTTTTTTATTATCCGGGCCAGGTGTCCGCATCGCGCAAAAGTGTGGTTTCGCTGCTTCAGGACAAACCCGCATTTGGCGCACGCTCTCTTGACCGTCGATCATGCAGAACGCAAACTACTAACATATTAGTGGTTTATGAAATGCCTGGTTGGAATAAAGCCGCGGCACAGAAACGCGGCGTATGACGCGAATGCGCGCTCGCGCGACGCGAGAGGAGCGGTACCCAACGCAGCTCGGGAAGGTATGCGCGCCGAGCAGGGAAAACCATGCTTGGCACACCTGAACCCGCTCACTAGATTCAAACACCCGGCCCAGCAAGCCGGTTTACAGATAGGCGCTTTTCAAAGCGTTTGGAGACTCGCAATGAAAAAGACAAGGCATTGGGTACGCACCGGCATCGCGATGGCGCTGATGTGCGGCGCGGGGGCTGCATTCGCGCAGGTGAAGATCGGCGTCACGTTGTCGACGACGGGGCCGGCCGCGTCGCTCGGGATTCCTGAAAAGAACACGATCGCGTTGCTGCCGAAGGAGATCGGCGGCAAGAGCGTGCAGTACATCATCCTCGACGACGGGTCGGACACCAGCAAGGCCGTGCAGAACACGCGCAAGCTGATCGACGAAGACCACGTCGACGCGATCATCGGCTCGACCGTCACGCCGAATTCGCTCGCGATGCTCGATCCGGCCGCTGAGGGCAAGACGCCGGTGATCTCGCTCGCGGCATCGGCCGCGATCATTCAGCCGATGGATGCGAAGCGCGCATGGGCATTCAAACCGCCTCAGAACGACAGCCTGATGGCCGAAGCGATCGCCGATTACATGCAGCATCACGGCGTGAAGACGGTCGGCTTCATCGGATTCTCGGACGCATACGGCGACAGCTGGAACACGACGTTCGACGCCGCCGCGAAAGCGCACAACCTGAAGATCGTGTCGAACGAGCGCTTCAACCGCACCGATGCATCGGTGACGGGCCAGGTGCTGAAGACGATGGGCGCGAATCCCGACGCGGTGCTGATCGCGGGCTCGGGCACGCCGTCGGCGCTGCCGGCCAAGACGCTGAAGGAGCGTGGCTACAAGGGCAAGGTCTATCAGACTCACGGGGTCGCGAACAACGACTTCCTGCGTGTGTGCGGCAAGGATTGCGACGGCGAACTGCTGCCGGCCGGTCCGATTCTCGTCGTCGATCAATTGCCGGATTCGAACCCGGTGAAGAAGTCGGCGGAAGCCTATAAGAACGCCTATGAGAAGGCGTATGGCGTGGGTTCGGTCGCGACCTTCGGCGGCCACGCATGGGATGCCGGCCAGATGTTGCAGGCTGCGATTCCGGTCGCGCTGAAGACCGCCCAGCCGGGCACGCCGGAGTTCCGCGTGGCGCTGCGCAACGCGCTCGAAAACATCAAGGAGCTGCCGGTGTCGCACGGCATCATGAACACCACCGCGAACGACCACAACGGCCTCGACCAGCGCGCACGCGTGATCGTGCAGATCGTCGACGGCAAGTGGAAGTTGCAGAACAACTAAGACTATTTACAAAAACAAGTAGCGGTACGCGCCTCTCGCGCAATCTGCGGTGCATGACGCCGCATTGCCATTGTGTTCGACGACAATGGCATCGACCGCCGCGCCGCGTCCCGGCGCGGCGGTTGTCTTTTCTGACATGCAGATCGATGGCCGGCTTCGCACCGCGCCGTCGCGACTGTTTCCCGGTTTTTCGATTTCGACGCTTCAGGACGAGGAAGTATGGATCTATCAATTGCGGCGATCCTCGCGCAGGACGGCATCACGACCGGCGCGATCTACGCGCTGCTCGCGCTTGCGCTGGTGCTGGTGTTCTCCGTCACGCGGGTGATCTTCATCCCGCAAGGGGAGTTCGTTTCGTACGGTGCGTTGACGCTCGCCGCACTGCAAACGCAGAAGTTTCCGGTCACCTGCTGGCTGTTGATGGCGATGGGCGCGGCATGCTTCGTCGTCGAGACGGCGGCCGTCTTGCGGCATGCTGAGCGGCGTCGTCATGCGGCGCGCACGCTGCCCGTGCTGGCGGGGAAGTACCTGCTGTTTCCGATCGCGGTCTACGCGCTCACGCGCGGCATCTTCCTGCAGCCGCTGCCGATGATCGTGCAGATCGCGCTGACGCTGCTGATCGTGATTCCGATGGGTCCGTTCGTGTATCGCCTTGCCTACGAGCCGATCGCGGAGGCGACCACGCTGCTGCTGTTGATCGTCGCGGTGGCCGTGCATTTCGTGATGGTCGGTCTCGGCCTCGTGATGTTCGGCGCCGAAGGCTCGCGCACCAACGCGTTTTCCGATGCGACGTTCAGCATCGGCACGTTGTCGATCTCCGGACAGAGCCTGTGGGTGATCGGCACCGCGGCCGTGCTGATCGGCGCGCTGTATTTGTACTTCGATCGCTCGATTTCGGGCAAGGCGTTGCGCGCGACGTCGGTGAACCGGCTCGGCGCGCGGCTCGTCGGCATCGGCACCACGCAGGCGGGACGCCTCGCATTCACGCTTGCGGCGGGGCTCGGCGCACTGTGCGGCATCCTCGTCGCGCCGCTCACGACGATCTACTACGACTCGGGCTTCCTGATCGGTTTGAAGGGCTTCGTGGGCGCGATCATCGGCGGTCTGGTCAGCTATCCGCTGGCGGCGGCCGGCTCGATTCTCGTTGGTCTGCTGGAGTCGTATTCGTCGTTCTGGGCTAGTGCTTATAAGGAAGTGATCGTTTTCACGTTAATCATCCCGGTGCTGCTGTGGCGCAGTCTTGCGAGCCCGCACGCCGAAGAGGAAGCGGAGTGACACGATGAAACGAATCATGCAAAAGAAGTTCTTCTGGTTGTTCCTCGTGGTGCTGTTCGCTTTGCCGGTTTTGCCGCATCCGATCCATGTACCCGAGTACTGGGTCACGCTGCTGAACTACATCGGTCTCTATTCGATCGTCGCGATCGGCCTCGTGCTGTTGACCGGCATCGGCGGGATGACGAGCTTCGGGCAGGCCGCGTTCGTTGGCATCGGCGCGTATGCAACCGCGTATCTGACGACGAACTTCGGCGTGTCGCCGTGGCTCGCACTGATCGCGGGCGTGATCGTCACTGCCCTGGTTGCGCTGATGCTCGGTCTCGTGACGATGCGCCTATCCGGCCACTTTCTGCCGCTCGGCACGATTGCTTGGGGGCTCGCGCTGTTCTACCTGTTCGGCAATCTCGACATGCTCGGCAAGTACGATGGCATCAACGGCATCCCGGTGTTGAATGTTTTCGGGATCAATCTTGAGTCCGGCCGCCATATCTATTACCTGATCTGGGTGGTCGTGCTCGGTGCGGTCGTCTCTGTTCAGAATCTGCTTAATAGCCGGCCGGGTCGCGCAATCCGCGCGTTGCGCGGCGGTGGTCTGATGGCCGAGGCAATGGGCGTCAACACCGGCTGGATGCGCGTCGTGATTTTCGTCTATGCGGCGGTGCTTGCGTCGGTCTCGGGTTTTCTGTACGCGCACTTGCAGCGCGCCGTGAATCCGACGCCGTTTGGACTGAATCACGGCATCGAGTTCCTGTTCATGGCGGTGGTGGGCGGCGTCTCGCACGTCTGGGGCGCGGTGCTCGGCGCGGCGATCCTGACCGTGCTGCAGGACTATTTGCAGACGCTGCTGCCAAAACTGCTCGGCGAGAACGGCAACTTCGAAGTGATCGTGTTCGGCATCATCATGGTGCTGCTTCTGCAGTACGCGCGGCAGGGCGTCTGGCCGTTCGTCGCGCGCTTTTTCCCGCGTGGCCCGCGGGCGCATCTCGTCGATCACGCGGATCCTTTGCCGCAGCGCAACAAGCCACAGACCGGCGAAGACCTGCTGACGGTGAATAAGGCGCGCAAGCAGTTCGGCGGTCTGGTCGCGGTGAACGACGTCAGCTTCGAGGTCAAAGCAGGGCAGATCATCGGGCTGATCGGACCGAACGGCGCAGGCAAGTCGACGACCTTCAATCTCGTGACCGGTGTGCTGCAGGCGACAAGCGGCGAGATCACGTTCCGCGGCGAGCGCATCGATGCGCTGAGTTCGCGTGAAATCGTCAAGCGCGGCATCGGCCGGACGTTCCAGCACGTGAAGCTACTGCCGGGTATGACCGTGCTCGAGAACGTCGCGATCGGTGCGCATCTACGTGGCCGTGCGGGCGTGTGGCGCAGTGTCGTGCGGCTGAACAGCTCCGAAGAGCAGCGGTTGATGGCCGAAGCCGCTCGGCAGATTCGCCGCGTCGGCCTCGAACAGCACATGTATGACGAAGCGGGCAGCCTGGCGCTTGGTCAACAGCGGATTCTCGAAATTGCGCGCGCCCTGTGCTGCGACCCGACTCTGCTATTGCTCGATGAACCGGCCGCTGGTCTCCGGTATCAGGAAAAGCTTCAGCTCGCCGACCTGCTGCGCAGACTGAAGACAGAAGGGATGAGCGTGCTGCTCGTCGAGCACGACATGGATTTCGTGATGAATTTGACGGACCGGCTCGTGGTGATGGAGTTCGGCACGCGGATCGCTGAGGGCCTGCCGCAGGAAGTCCAGCAGGATCCGGCGGTGCTCGAAGCGTATCTGGGTGGGGTGGAATGATGGACGACATGACAACGACCGGCGTGGCGGCAACGGGACCGATTCTCGAAGTGAGCCAACTGTCCGTGCGCTACGGCAAGGTTGAAGCGCTGCACAATGCGGCGATCAAGGTGCGGGCGGGGCAGATCGTCTCCGTGATCGGCCCGAACGGCGCGGGAAAGTCGACGCTGCTGAATGCGATCATGGGCGCGTTGCCGACGTCCGGGCATGCGAAAGGCGCGGTTTCCTATCAGGGCGACGACGTCAGCGCGACGCCGGTCGAAAAACGCGTTGCGCTTGGTATGTGCCTGGTGCCGGAAAAGCGCGAGCTTTTCGCTTCGATGACCGTCGAGGACAATCTGCTGCTTGGCGCCTACCGGCGCAAGCGAGCAGGGGAGCGCAACTTTCTCGATCAGCTGGAACCGGTGTTCGAACTGTTTCCGCGGCTGAAGGAGCGGCGCAAGCAGGCGGCCGGCACGCTTTCCGGCGGCGAGCGGCAGATGCTCGCGGTCGGCCGCGCCCTGATGGGCAAGCCCGATCTGCTAATGCTGGACGAGCCGAGCCTTGGTCTCGCGCCGCTGATCGTGAAGGAAATCTTTCACATCATCAGCGCCTTGCGGCAGACGGGCGTCGCGACGCTGCTGATCGAGCAGAATGCGCGCGCTGCATTGCAGATCTCGGACTACGGCTACGTGCTGGAAACCGGCGAGTTAGCACTGGAAGGACCGGCAACCGACCTCGCGCAAAATCCCCGGGTGATCGAAACCTATCTCGGTCTTGCGAAAAAGGTCGCATAAGCCCGCACTTATTTCGCTGATCGCTGTCTCTGGAAGCGGTGTGTTTCACGTGAAACACACCGCTTTTTTATTGTTTCACCATTCGGACGAAATTCGGGCCGAAACTGAACCCGTTATAATTCGCCCATACATTTCTTTTGAAGGCTCACGCGACGATCTGGCGTGAGATCCCGCGATGCTTTTTCCCTCAGAATTTGACGTAATCGTCGTCGGTGGCGGTCATGCCGGCACCGAAGCTGCTTTGGCGTCGGCGCGCATGGGCAACAAAACGCTGCTTTTGACCCATAACATCGAGACCCTTGGTCAGATGAGCTGCAATCCGTCGATTGGCGGCATTGGCAAAGGCCATCTGGTCAAGGAGGTCGATGCGCTGGGTGGCGCCATGGCGGCCGCTACCGACGAAAGCGGCATCCAGTTTCGGATCCTGAATTCGTCGAAAGGACCGGCGGTCCGCGCGACGCGCGCTCAGGCTGACCGCGTGCTGTACAAAGCGGCGATCCGCCATCGTCTAGAGAATCAGCCGAACCTCTGGCTATTTCAGCAGGCCGTCGACGATCTGATGGTCGAGGGCGACCGCGTGGTCGGCGCCATCACGCAAGTGGGTATTCGTTTCCGGTCGCGCGCGGTGGTGCTAACCGCGGGCACGTTCCTCGACGGCAAGATTCACGTGGGGTTGAACAACTACACCGGCGGACGCGCGGGCGACCCGGCTGCGGTTTCGCTGTCGGCGCGGTTGAAAGAGCTGAAGCTACCGCAGGGCCGGCTTAAGACCGGTACGCCACCGCGAATCGACGGTCGCACGATCGACTATTCGCAGCTCGAAGAGCAGCCCGGCGATCTGGACCCGGTGCCGGTGTTTTCGTTCCTCGGGCGTGTCGAGCAGCACCCGCGCCAGGTGCCGTGCTGGGTCACGCATACGAATCAACGGACACACGACATCATTCGCGGCGGTCTCGATCGTTCGCCAATGTACACGGGCGTCATCGAGGGGGTGGGGCCACGCTATTGCCCGTCGATCGAGGACAAGATTCACCGGTTTGCGTCGAAGGAATCGCATCAGATCTACCTCGAGCCGGAAGGTCTGACGACCAACGAGTTCTATCCGAACGGGATCTCGACGAGCCTGCCCTTCGATGTGCAGCTCGCGCTGGTGCGTTCCATGCGCGGGCTCGAGCATGCGCATATCCTGCGCCCGGGCTACGCGATCGAGTACGACTATTTCGATCCGCGTGGCCTGAAGGCATCCCTAGAAACGAAGGTAATCAGTGGCCTGTTCTTCGCCGGACAGATCAACGGTACGACCGGCTACGAAGAGGCAGCTGCACAGGGCACTCTGGCCGGCATCAACGCCGGTCTGTTCGTGCAAGGCAAGGAAGCATGGTGTCCGCGTCGCGACCAGGCTTATCTCGGCGTGCTCGTGGACGATCTAGTCACGCGCGGGGTGTCCGAGCCGTACCGGATGTTCACGAGCCGCGCGGAGTACCGTCTGAGCTTGCGCGAAGACAACGCCGATGCGCGGCTGACGGAGATCGGGCGCGAACTCGGCGTGGTCGATGACGCCCGCTGGGACGCCTTCAGTCGCAAGCGTGACGCTGTTTCACGTGAAACACAGCGCTTGCGTTCAACCTGGGTCAATCCTAAGACCTTACCGGCAGAAGAGGCGACCGCCTTGCTTGGCAAGCCAATCGACCACGAATACAGTCTCGCGGACCTGGTGCGTCGTCCGGGCGTCAGCTACGACGGCGTCTGCGGGCTGCGTGACGGCACCTGTGGCGCGCCCGAAGCACTTGCGGAAGACCCCGTGCTGCTCGCGCAAATCAAGGAACAGATCGAAATCGGCGTCAAATATCAGGGCTACATCGACCGACAGGCCGGTGAGATCGAACGCAACGAGGCGCAAGAGAACACGCGTCTGCCTGAAGGGCTGGACTACACCGAGGTCCGTGGGCTGTCGTTCGAAGCTCGCCAGAAGTTGATGCAGTTCCGGCCGGAAACGATCGGACAGGCGTCGCGTATTTCCGGTATCACGCCTGCCGCCATCTCGCTGCTGATGGTCCATCTGAAGCGTGGCCTCGGGCGTCGTCCGTCGAAGTCCGCCGAGCCCGGCGCCGACAGCACGCCGGTGGTTCAATGACGGCAGCGCAGAGGGGAATCGACCAGCAGGCCTTGGCGTCATTGCTGGCGGACGGTGTCCGTGAACTTGGTCTCGAACTCAGCGACGCGCAGCAGCGCAAGCTGCTTGATTACGTCGCGCTGCTCGCGAAGTGGAACAACGTCTACAACCTGACAGCGATCCGCGATCCGAGGCAGATGCTAATCCAGCACATTCTCGATTCGCTATCGATCGTGCCGCACCTGGCGCCGCGCGGGCCGTCGTCGGTGCTCGACGTCGGTTCGGGCGGGGGGCTGCCGGGTATCGTGCTCGCGATCGTGCTGCCCGATTGGACCATCACGACGAACGACATCGTCCATAAGAAGACTGCCTTTCAGTCGCAGGCGAAGGCGGAACTGGGCCTCGCGAACCTGTCGATTGTGACCGGTCGGGTGGAGACGCTGCGGCCTGGCGCCGAAGTACCGGCAAAGTTCGACGTAATTGTCTCGCGCGCGTTCGCAGAACTCTCGGATTTCGTTACACTGGCCCGTCATCTGGTTGCGGAGCAGGGCGCAATTTGGGCGATGAAGGGTATGCGGCCGGATGCCGAAATCGCGCGTCTGCCGGCGGGCGCTCACGTGGAACAGATCATCCGGCTGAACGTGCCGTCGCTCGATGCCGAGCGGCATCTGATCGAGGTGCGAGTGGACCCCGAAAGCTGACGGCCACTTCGGCCTGTCAGCACCCTCAACGATTTTCACTTCATCCAAGCAGCAAAAGGGACACACCAACGATGGCAAAAATCTTCTGCGTTGCGAACCAGAAGGGCGGCGTCGGCAAGACGACCACCACAGTCAATCTGGCCGCGAGCCTGGCAGCGCAGGGACAGCGAGTCCTTCTCATCGATCTGGACCCGCAAGGCAACGCCACGATGGGCAGCGGTATCGACAAGGCCGAATGTACGAACACGGTCTACGAGGTGCTCGTGGACAACGTGTCGGTGGCCGATGCGCGCGTACGGCCCGAGGCGGTCGGATACGACGTGCTTCCCGCGAACCGTGAGCTCGCGGGCGCCGAGGTCGAACTCGTCAGCATGCAGAATCGCGAGCGTCAACTGAAGGCGGCGCTCGCCGGGGTCGAGGGCGAGTACGATTTCGTGCTGATCGATTGCCCGCCGGCTTTGTCACTGCTGACGCTCAACGGACTATGCGCCGCGCACGGCGTCGTCATTCCGATGCAGTGCGAATACTTCGCGCTCGAAGGTCTGTCCGACCTCGTCAACACGATCAAGCAGGTCCATGCGAATCTGAATCGCGACCTCAAGGTGATCGGTCTGCTGCGCGTCATGTTCGATCCGCGCATTACGTTGCAACAGCAAGTCTCGGATCAATTGAAAGAGCACTTCGGCGACAAGGTCTTCGACGCGGTGATTCCACGCAACGTGCGATTGGCCGAGGCGCCCAGCTACGGGCTGCCCGGTGTGGTGTTCGACAGGGCGTCGCGAGGCGCGCAGGCGTACGTGCAGTTCGGCGTCGAAATGATTGAGCGGGTGCGCGCGCTGAATGACGCGCCCCAGGCATCCTAAGCGGATCGAGGAAGCACGATGAATGCAGTAGCAAGAAAGAAGGGACTGGGCCGCGGTCTGGAGGCATTGCTCGGCGGCACCGCCGATATCACCGAGGCAGCGGTGATCGACGGCGCGCCGAACGTATTGCCGCTCGGCAAGATGCAGGCGGGCAAATACCAGCCGCGCACGCGCATGGACGAAGGCGCGCTGCAGGAGCTTGCGGCGAGCATCCGCGCGCAAGGGCTGATGCAGCCGATTCTCGTGCGTCCGATCGCGGCGGACCGCTATGAGATCATCGCGGGGGAGCGGCGTTTTCGCGCGGCGCGGCTTGCGGGCCTCGACGAGGTGCCGGTGCTTGTGAAGGACGTGCCCGACCAGGCCGCCGCGGCGATGGCGCTGATCGAAAACATCCAGCGCGAGGATCTGAATCCCCTCGAAGAGGCCCAAGGTATCCAGCGCCTGCTCGACGAATTCAATTTCACGCATGAGCAGGCGGCAGAGTCGGTGGGCCGTTCGCGCAGCGCGGTGTCGAACCTGCTGCGTCTGCTGAACCTTGCGACACCGGTACAGACGATGTTGCTCGCCGGCGATCTCGACATGGGCCACGCTCGCGCGCTGCTCGCCGTCGATGCCGCGACGCAGATCACGCTGGCCAACCAGGTCGTCAACAAGCGCCTGTCTGTGCGCGAGACGGAAAAGCTGGTTGCGATGACCACGAAGGTGACGCCGGCGGCCAAGGCCCGCGCGAATCCGGACGGCGGCCGTGACACGCGACGCCTGGAAGAGGAACTGTCGGACCTGCTGTCCGCTACGGTGAAAATCAAGCTCGGCCGACGCGGTCGCGGCCAGGTGCTGGTGGACTTCGGCGATCTCGACGCGCTGGAAGGCATTCTGGTTCGTTTGCGCGGGAACGCGAACGTCTGAGCACAGATTGGCGCTCAGCAGGCAAGAGTGGTGAACGGCTGGCGGCCTGTGCATGAGCACTGCCGCGAGTTGGTCTACCTCGGTGCGAGCGACTATTGCGGATTCCAAAACAACCGATGCACGAATAATCAGGAATCCTAGCTTCAGACGCTCCCCATTCACGCGATAATCATCCTGACGAGCCGCTATTAAAAGCGACCCGATCATCATCGAAATTTGCGGTGAGGCTGATTCAGTTCATTAGAAGAGCCATCCCGTTCAGCCCTTAAAAAAGAGGCATTTGTTGCATTTTCGAGACGTCTGCCGCTGCGTCGGAACGCACTGCCAACGAGCTTTGATCCACGCGACCACCCGCACGGGTTTTGCCGCCCCCCGCCCGCCTTACATTTGACGTGTTTCGCGCCGTTAGCGTACGTTTTACCGCATCGTGAAGGGAAGTTTCACGCGGTTATAGGCTGGCCTAAAGTCTTGAATTGCCTGCAACTATCGCTTACAATCGCCCGGATTTAATTGCACGGCAACCCCGTAAGCGCTGCGTAAACTCGCGGGCTGAACGAGACTTTCGGAACATTGCGATGGCGGTCAAAACGTCGAATCTGTCGCCGGAGAATGGTGACGACAGACACCGCGCTGAACGCTCCGCACCCGAGATGTCCTCCAGTCGGCAGTTCGATCCGGCCGAAGCGTGGGATGACGCGCAGGAAGATAACAATATCGTTCCGCTCACGCGGGCCGAGGCGGAAAAGCTGTTTGGTCCCGGCGTGGGTCGTCCATCGCGCGTAACGCCGTTCAGGGTCGTCGCAGCGCAAATGGTTTTGTCCCTGGTCGCAACGCTGTTGTGGTGGCTGTTCTACAAGCCGCCGGGCGCTGCTGCGCTGTCCGCGTTCCTCGGGGGGGCGATCTGCTGGGTGCCGGGCGCGTTGTTCGCGGCACGACTGAAAAAGCAGGGCGGCGCCGAGACCGTGATGAGCTGGATGATCGGCGAAGCACTCAAGATGGGGACAACGATTGCGATGTTTGTCGCAATCGCCTTCTGGTATCACGACGTACGCTGGATTCCGCTGCTCGTGACCTACCTCATCGCGCTGAAGACTTACTGGATCGCCTTGGCGTGGCGCTAAGGTAGCAGCACAAAAAACAGCAGCAAAAAGAATTTAAGGCCGGCGCGCAGCGCCGGCACGGGTGTGCGGGTGAGACAGGGCCCGCACCCGGCGCGTTCCCGCAACACAGTGTTCCGGCGGGAGCGGCCTCGAACGATTTTCGACAATTTGGGTGGCTTTAACGATATGGCAGCTAGCGAAGGCACGCGCGCAATGGATCCGTCCGAGTACATCGCGCACCACTTGCAGAACTTTTCCACCGCACACCAGACGTCGATTTTCGACATCCATGTGTGGAATCTCGACACCCTTTTCTGGTCGATCGTGTGCGGCCTCGTCACGATCTTCGTGCTGCATCTGGCAGCCCGCAAGGCAACGGCCGGCGTGCCGGGTCGCTTCCAATGCGCGATCGAAATGCTTGTCGAAATGGTCGAGGATCAATCGAAGGCCATGATCCACGGCTCGCGCACCTTCATCGCGCCGCTCGCGCTGACCGTGTTCGTCTGGGTCGCGCTAATGAACTCACTCGACTTCATTCCCGTCGACCTGCCGGGCCGTGTGATCGGCTGGCTGGGTCTGTCCGAAGCCATCCCGCACCACCGCATCGTGCCGACCGCCGACCTGAACGGCACGATCGGTATCGCGCTCGGCGTGTTCGTGCTGATGATTTACTACAACTTCAAGATCAAGGGCGTTGGCGGCTTCGTGCATGAACTGCTGTCCGCTCCGTTCGGCGCGCATCCGCTGCTGTGGATCCCGAACCTCGCACTGAACATCATCGAGTTCGTCGCGAAGACGGTCTCGCTCGGCATGCGGTTGTTCGGCAACATGTACGCGGGCGAACTGTTGTTCCTGCTGATTGCCCTGCTCGGCAGCCTCTGGAGCTTCGGCGCGGACACGACGGTGCTTGGCTTCATCGGCCACGTGGTCGCCGGCACAGTGTGGTCAATCTTCCACATCCTGATCGTTCTGCTGCAGGCGTTCATTTTCATGATGCTGACGCTGGTGTACATCGGCCAGGCACACGACACGCACTAACCTGCGCCGTCGGTAAAAGAATCGTAGTTTTTCAAATCCCAGTTCCAACCAGTTCTAAAAGACTTTTCACAAAGGAGTGATCATGCAAGCTTTCATCGCCAACATCCAGGGTCTGACCGCCATCGGTATCGGCATCATCATCGGCCTGGGTGCTATCGGCGCCTGTATCGGTATCGGTCTGATGGGCGGCAAGTACATCGAAGCATGCGCCCGTCAACCGGAACTGATGAACCCGCTGCAAACCAAGATGTTCCTGCTGGCTGGTCTGATCGATGCGGCGTTCCTGATTGGCGTTGGTGTGGCAATGCTGTTTGCGTTCGCGAACCCGCTGCTCTCGAAGCTGGCAGGCTGAGGTTCCTCGGAGGTTTGCGCCTGAGCTATAACAGGTAAAGGCGCAGGGCGGAACGGGTACTGGGGCGCTGATCGAGCAGAATCGATGAGCGCCTTGCCGTTTCACTTTCCGAACTAGCAACGTTTAAGGAAACACCGTGAATCTCAACGCAACCCTGTTTGCGCAAATGGTCGTGTTCCTGATCCTCGCGTGGTTCACGATGAAATTCGTGTGGCCGCCGCTGATCAACGCCATCGACGAGCGCGCGAGGAAGATCGCCGACGGTCTGTCCGCCGCGGAAAAGGGCAAGCAGGAACTCGAAGCCGCTCACAAGCGCGTCGACCAGGAACTGGCTCAGGCTCGCAACGACGGCCAGCAACGCATTGCCGACGCTGAAAAGCGCGCTGTCGCAGTCGCCGACGAAATCAAGGCTCAGGCGCAGGCGGAAGCCGCCCGCATCATCGCGCAGGCGAAGGCCGACGCGGATCAGCAAGTCGTGAAGGCGCGCGAAGCGCTGCGTGGCGAAGTTGCTGCACTCGCTGTGAAGGGCGCTGAACAGATCCTGCAGCGCGAAGTCGACCAGGCGGCTCATGCTGACCTGCTGAATCAACTGAAAGCCGAGCTCTGATCATGGCCGAACTTGCAACCATCGCCCGTCCGTACGCGGAAGCGCTGTTTGGCGTGGCCGAAGCTGGTGACATCGCCGCCTGGTCCACGCTCGTGCAGGAGCTGGCACAGGTTGCGCGTCTGCCCGAAGTGCTGTCGATCGCCTCGAGCCCGAAAGTGAGCCGTGCCCAGGTAAGCGATCTGCTGCTGGCCGCGGTCAAGTCGCCGCTCAAGGACAACGCGCAAGCGAAGAATCTGGTGCAGATGCTGGTGGACAACCATCGCCTGCAGCTGCTGCCGGAAATCGCCTCGCAGTTCGAAGAGTTGAAGAACGCCCGCGAAGGGGCAGCAGATGTGCTGATCGTCAGCGCATTCCCGCTCGAAGGTGCGCAGTTGAACGAACTCGTCGCAAGCCTCGAACGCAAGTTCAAGCGCAAGCTGAAGCCGACGGTCGAAGTCGATCACTCGCTGATCGGCGGCGTACGCGTGACGGTCGGCGACGAAGTGCTCGATACCTCGGTCCGCGCGCGGCTCGCCAGCATGCAAACGGCCCTGACGGCCTGAAGCGCTTCGCGTTTTAGCGGCTGGCACGCAACAGAATTGACTATCAGGAGCGAATAATGCAACTCAATCCCTCTGAGATCAGCGAGCTGATCAAGAGCCGGATCCAGGGCCTTGACGCGAGCGCAGACGTTCGCAACCAAGGCACCGTGATCTCCGTGACCGACGGTATCGTGCGTATCCACGGCCTGTCGGAAGTGATGCAGGGCGAAATGCTCGAATTTCCGGGCAACACCTTCGGTCTCGCGCTGAACCTCGAGCGCGACTCGGTCGGCGCCGTGATTCTGGGTGAATACGAACACATTTCGGAAGGCGACATCGTCAAGACGACGGGCCGCATTCTGGAAGTGCCGGTGGGTCCGGAACTGCTCGGCCGCGTGGTCGACACACTCGGCAACCCGATCGACGGCAAAGGCCCGATCAACGCGAAGAAGACCGACGCAATCGAAAAGATTGCACCGGGCGTGATCTGGCGTAAGTCGGTTTCGGAACCGGTCCAAACCGGTCTGAAGTCGATCGACGCGATGGTGCCGATCGGCCGTGGCCAGCGTGAGCTGATCATCGGCGACCGCCAGTGCGGCAAGACCGCAGTCGCAGTCGACGCGATCATCAACCAGAAGGGCAAGAACCTCTTCTGTATCTACGTCGCGATCGGCCAGAAGGCTTCGTCGATCATGAACGTGGTGCGCAAGCTGGAAGAAACCGGCGCGCTGGAATACACGATCGTCGTGTCCGCTTCGGCTTCGGAATCGGCT
The DNA here is from genome assembly GCF_902833905.1 of Paraburkholderia tuberum STM678. GTDB lineage: Bacteria > Pseudomonadota > Gammaproteobacteria > Burkholderiales > Burkholderiaceae > Paraburkholderia > Paraburkholderia tuberum. The sequence continues at coordinate 65,717 of NZ_CADFGP010000004.1, forward strand.
GCGATGCAGTACCTCGCACCGTACGCCGGCTGCACGATGGGCGAATACTTCCGCGACCGCGGTCAGGACGCGCTGATCGTTTATGACGACTTGACCAAGCAGGCTTGGGCATACCGTCAGATCTCGCTGCTGCTGCGCCGCCCGCCGGGCCGTGAAGCTTATCCGGGTGACGTGTTCTATCTGCACTCGCGTCTGCTCGAGCGTGCTGCTCGCGTGTCGGAAGAGTACGTCGAGAAGTTCACCAACGGCGAAGTGAAGGGCAAGAGCGGTTCGCTGACGGCACTGCCGGTCATCGAAACGCAGGCAGGCGACGTGACCGCATTCGTTCCGACGAACGTGATCTCGATTACCGACGGCCAGATCTTTCTTGAAACCGACCTTTTCAACGCAGGTATCCGCCCGGCGATTAACGCTGGCGTGTCGGTGTCGCGTGTGGGTGGCGCGGCTCAGACGAAGGTCGTGAAGAAGCTGTCGGGCGGTATCCGTACCGACCTGGCGCAGTACCGTGAACTCGCTGCGTTCGCGCAGTTCGCATCGGACCTCGACGAAGCGACCCGCAAGCAGCTCGAGCGCGGCCGCCGCGTGACGGAACTGCTGAAGCAGCCGCAGTATCAGCCGCTGCAGGTGTGGGAACTGGCTGTGTCGCTGTTCGCGGCGAACAACGGCTATCTCGACGACCTCGAAGTTGCTCAAGTCCTGCCGTTCGAAAAGGGCTTGCGCGACCACCTGAAGTCGAGCCATGCTGACCTGGTCAAGCGTATCGAAGACACCAAGGAACTCTCGAAGGACGACGAAGGCCTGCTGCACACGGCCGTCAAAGACTTCAAGAAGTCCGGCGCTTATTGATCCGCGAGTGATCCGCAAGGCATAAACGGACCTTGAAGCGGCGCGGGCCGCATGCGAATGCTCCCGCGCTACTTCGGCCGCATTGCATGGGACCCGAGTAAGCGCTAAAGCGCTAACTCGGGCCGACAAAGGAGCAAGCAATGGCTGGAATGAAGGAAATTCGCGGCAAGATCAAGAGCGTGCAAAACACGCGCAAGATCACGAAAGCGATGGAGATGGTGGCCGCATCGAAGATGCGCCGCGCTCAGGAGCGCATGCGCGCTGCTCGCCCGTATGCCGACAAGGTCCGCGATATCGCCGAGCACATGAGCCGTGCGAACCCGGAGTATCGTCACCCGTTCATGGTGTCGAACGAAGGCGCGAAGGCGGCCGGCATCATCCTCGTCACGACTGATAAAGGTCTGTGCGGGGGGATGAACACCAACGTGCTGCGTGCGTCGCTGCAGAAGTTCAAGGAACTGGAAGGCCAGGGCAAGACGATCGAGGCAACCGCGATCGGCAGCAAGGGCCTGGGCTTCCTGAACCGACTGCAGGCGAAAGTCGTGTCGAACGTCGTGCAACTGGGCGATACGCCGCATCTGGAAAAACTGATCGGCGCTGTGAAGGTGCAGCTCGACCTGTACTCGGAAGGGAAGATTTCGGCGGTGTACCTCGCGTACACGCGCTTCGTCAACACGATGAAGCAGGAGCCGGTGATCGAGCAACTGCTGCCATTGTCGGCGGACCAGTTCGAGCGCACGGAAGAAGACGGTACGACGCCGAGCACGCAGTGGGACTACATCTACGAGCCGGATGCGCAGGCAGTGGTGGACGAACTGCTGGTGCGTTATGTCGAAGCGCTGGTCTATCAGGCCGTCGCGGAAAACATGGCATCGGAGCAGTCGGCCCGCATGGTCGCGATGAAAGCCGCTTCGGACAACGCGAAGACGGTCATCAACGATCTGCAGCTCGTCTACAACAAGAGCCGTCAGGCCGCGATCACGAAAGAACTGTCGGAAATCGTCGGTGGAGCGGCGGCCGTCTGACCCCGGTCAGGCAGGTCGTTGCGTGTGCGCCCGAGCGGCGCGCCCATCGGAGAAACTGCGCCTTTGCGCGAGTGAAGAATTGAGTATCTAAAGGAAAAGCGATGAGTACTACTGCTTTGGTAGAAGGCAAGATCGTACAGTGCATCGGCGCGGTGATCGACGTGGAATTTCCGCGTGAAACCATGCCGAAGATCTACGACGCGCTCATTCTGGAAGGTTCGGAACTGACGCTCGAAGTCCAGCAGCAGCTGGGCGACGGCGTGGTCCGTACCATCTGTCTGGGTGCTTCGGATGGTCTGCGCCGCGGCACGATCGTGAAGAACACGGGCAACCCGATCAGCGTGCCGGTCGGCAAGCCGACCCTCGGCCGTATCATGGACGTGCTTGGCCGTCCGATCGACGAAGCCGGCCCGATCTCGAGCGAAACCACGCGTGCGATCCACCAGAAGGCTCCGGCGTTCGACCAACTGTCGCCGTCGACCGAGCTGCTCGAAACCGGCATCAAGGTTATCGACCTGATCTGCCCGTTCGCGAAGGGCGGTAAGGTGGGTCTGTTCGGTGGCGCCGGCGTGGGCAAGACCGTGAACATGATGGAACTGATCAACAACATCGCGAAGGAACACGGCGGTTACTCCGTGTTCGCCGGTGTGGGCGAGCGTACCCGCGAAGGGAACGACTTCTATCATGAAATGAAGGACTCGAACGTTCTCGACAAGGTCGCGCTGGTGTACGGCCAGATGAACGAGCCGCCGGGCAACCGTCTGCGCGTCGCGCTGACCGGCCTGACGATGGCCGAGCACTTCCGTGACGAAGGCCTCGACGTGCTGTTCTTCGTCGACAACATCTACCGTTTCACGCTGGCCGGTACCGAAGTGTCGGCACTGCTCGGCCGTATGCCGTCGGCAGTGGGCTATCAGCCGACGCTGGCTGAAGAAATGGGTAAGTTGCAAGAGCGTATTACGTCGACCAAGACTGGCTCGATCACGTCGGTGCAGGCCGTGTACGTCCCTGCAGACGACTTGACCGACCCGTCGCCGGCTACGACCTTCGGCCACCTCGACGCAACCGTCGTGCTGTCGCGTGACATCGCTTCGCTCGGTATCTACCCCGCGGTGGACCCACTCGATTCGACCTCGCGTCAGATCGACCCGCACGTGATCGGCGAAGAGCACTACTCGATCACGCGCGGCGTGCAGCAAACGCTGCAGCGCTACAAGGAACTGCGCGACATTATCGCGATTCTGGGCATGGACGAACTCGCGCCGGAAGACAAGCTCGCCGTCGCGCGCGCTCGTAAGATTCAGCGTTTCCTGTCGCAGCCGTTCCACGTCGCTGAAGTGTTCACGGGTTCGCCGGGCAAGTACGTGCCGCTGAAGGAAACGATCCGTGGCTTCAAGATGATCGTCGAAGGCGAGTGCGACCACCTGCCGGAGCAAGCGTTCTACATGGTCGGCACGATCGACGAAGCCTTCGAAAAAGCCAAGAAGATCCAGTAAAGGTCGGGTGTAACGAAGCGGGCGCCGACCTCGCGCATCACGGCTGCCAAAACGGTAGTGTTGCGCAAAGCCAGCGTCTCTGATTACGCTCAACCCGCCTTGCATGGGACGGGAGTCAGCACTCAAGCGCTAACTCTCGTCGACAGGAGTCGACACATATGGCAACCATTAAAGTAGACGTCGTCAGCGCGGAAGAGCAAATCTTTTCGGGCCAGGCGAAGTTCGTCGCGCTGCCAGGCGAAGCGGGTGAACTCGGCATTCTGCCGGGCCACACGCCGCTCATCACGCGGATCCGTCCGGGTGCGGTGCGCATCGAAGTTGAAAACGGCGAAGAAGAGTTTGTGTTCGTCGCCGGCGGCATCCTCGAGGTCCAACCGGGTGCAGTGACGGTTCTCGCCGACACCGCGATCCGCGGCAAGGATCTCGACGAAGCCAAGGCCGAAGACGCACGCAAGCGTGCGGAAGAGGCGCTGCAGAACACGGGCTCGAACCTCGAGTACGCGACCGCACAGGCGGAACTCGCGTACGCGACGGCGCAGCTCGCGGCAATCCAGCGTCTGCGCAAGCTGCGCGGCCAGCACTAAAGCAGCACGTAGTGGAAGAAAGCAGCCTGCGCGGCTGCTTTTTTTTGATAGCTAGTTGACGTTTACGTAAAGGTCGGCAAAATCCACGAGGTTGGAGAAACGGACGGTCGCCGCTCGCCGCGGTCGATGCGACGCGGTGCGGGTAAGACTTGATGCCGGCCGGATACGCGCCGGTGCACAATCGATTTCAAATTCATTTCAATCGAGCGCGCTTGCGCTCACGGAGACAACACTATGGCAACGCATAGCTCGGGAGAAGGTGCGCTCATCGAACCCGCGGATGGACTGTCGTATGTGCGCGGGTCGACTGAAAATCCGTTGAGCGAAGCGACCGTCGGCGAGCTTCTGCGCGACACCGCGGCGCGCTTTCCCGACCGGCCGGCCGTGGTGTTTCGGGAGCAGCGCATCCGCTGGACGTGGAGCGAATTCGCGCAGGAAGTGGATGTGCTTGCGTCCGGGCTGCTTGCACTCGGCATCGCGAAGGGCGATCGCGTCGGCATCTGGTCGCCGAACCGCGTCGAGTGGCTGCTGACGCAGTTCGCGACCGCGCGTATCGGCGCGATCCTCGTCAACATCAATCCTGCCTACCGGCTCGCGGAGCTCGAATACGCGCTGAACAAGGCCGGTTGCAAGGCGATCATCGCCGCCGAGCGCTTCAAGACGTCGATGTACCTCGAGATGCTGCAGGAACTCGCGCCCGAATTGGCGACGCAGCCGCCGGGTGAACTGCATGCCGCGCGGCTGCCGGAACTGCGCTACGTGATCCGCATGTGCGACACGGAGACCCCAGGCATGCTGAGCTTTTCCGACGTGATCGAGGGTGGCCGTGCGTCGTTCGACGCCACTCGGCTCGATGCGATCGGCGCGACGCTGTCGTGCCGGGAGCCGATCAACATCCAGTTCACGAGCGGCACGACGGGCAATCCGAAGGGCGCGACGCTGACGCATCGCAACGTCGTGAACAACGCGCGCTATATCGCGATGGCGATGCGGCTCAGCGAGCAGGACGGCCTGTGCATTCCAGTGCCGCTGTACCACTGCTTCGGGATGGTGCTGGCGGTGCTCGCGTGCGTGTCGGTCGGGGCGAACATGGTGTTTCCGGGCGAGGGCTTCGATCCGGCCGCGACACTCACCGCGACCGCGGAGGAAAAATGCACCGCGCTGCACGGCGTCCCGACGATGTTCATCGCAGAACTCGACCATCCGAGCTTCGCCTCGTACGACTTCTCGCGGCTGCGCACCGGCATCATGGCGGGCTCGCCGTGTCCGATCGAGACGATGAAGAAGGTCGTGTCGAAGATGCACCTGAGCGAGATCACGATCGCCTACGGCATGACGGAAACCAGCCCAGTCTCGTTCCAGAGCTCGACGACCGATCCGCTCGACAAGCGTACGACGACAGTCGGGCGCATCCAGCCGCATCTCGAAGTGAAAATCGTCGATCCGCTCGGCAATATCGTGCCGGTCGGCGAAACGGGCGAGCTATGCACGCGCGGCTACTCGGTGATGCTCGGTTACTGGGGGGACGAAGCGAAGACGCACGAGAGTATCGTCGACGGCTGGATGCACACGGGCGACCTGGCGACGCTCGACGCCGAAGGCTATTGCAACATCGTAGGCCGGCTGAAGGACATGCTGATTCGCGGCGGTGAAAACATCTATCCGCGCGAGATCGAGGAGTTTCTGTTCCGTCACCCGAAGATCCAGAGCGTGCAGGTGTTCGGCGTGCCCGATACCAGGTATGGCGAAGAAGTATGCGCGTGGATCGTGCTGCGGACCGGCGAACAGGCGACGGCAGAAGAAATCCAGCAGTTCTGCCAGGGACAGATTGCGCATTACAAGGTGCCGCGATATATCCGCTTCGTCGAAGAACTGCCGATGACCGTGACCGGCAAGGTGCAAAAATTCGTGATGCGCGAACGGATGATCGGCGAGTTGAAACTCAGAGAGGATAAGACGGCATGACGCCGCCGCAGCACGCTGCGCAGCCAAATATGCCAAACAGGTACGGTAGAACAGGAGTTGCGCGGCGAGGATTCGTCGCGCGCAAACGTTTGAGCAGGCGAAAAAAAAGCGGGCCTGGAGCCCGCTAAAAACCACACGCTACGGGGTTAGCGCGAGGAGACCAAAGATGGGACGGTTATCACGACGCCCCTGCGTCGATGACGGCCCCAGCAGGGATGCCCCTTTACAGGGCTTCGGCAAGCGCCGACCGGCAAGTGCATCGTATCTGCTCACACCACGCACACAGCCACATCCGTGTTGAAACCGTTGAGGGCATTGTGGGCGAATTACCCTATGAACGCGGTAACAAAGTGTTTCAGGTTGTAACGCCCGCCAGATAAGGCGCTGCGGGATTTATTGCCAAAATGAAACCTTTAAAACGTAGTTATTACCGATGACTACGCCGCAATTTAATACGCATGATTGATGCCATTCATGACGCCTGGTGCAGCAGAAATTGGGTCACTAATCAGCGTGAAATGGTTGTGTCTGCAGCGTTCGAGCGACGAATTTCCTGCGGAACCAGCGCTGTGACCCTGCCCCGAAATACATCGCAATTCGAGGAAAAACCTGTGATGCAATGCAGCAAAGCGAATCCGCTTGTGCCGCGTATTGGAAAGGGGCGCATCGCTGCACCTTGGACCTGACCCGGACAGTTATACGACCCGACGACGTCGCCCTTCGTTACATCATCGCCGGCACCGAAATCTCCAGGCGCGCGCAGGCCGCCCTCGCAATCAGTCAGCAACTGACGGCCTCCAACGGACACGGTCGGCTTACTTCAACCACTTGTCCGAGATAGCCTGATACTCGCCGGTCGCTCGAGCGAGATGCAGCCACTGATCGACGTATTGCTGGAACGCGACATCCCCGCGCGGTAGCAACCAGGCCTTCTCGCCGTACTGGAACGGCTTGTCCGGATGCACCGAGCAGAGGCCGGGATTGAGTTTCTGCTGCAGCAGCGTTTCCGACGCATCCGTCACCATCACGTCCGCCTTGCCCGCGAGGATCTGCTTGAAGATCGTCACGTTGTCCGGATAAACGGTCACGTTTGCGTGCGTGAAGTATTGCTTCGCGAACTTCTCGTTGGTGCCCCCCGGATTGACGATCACTCGTGTGGACGGTTGATCGATCTGCGCGACCGTCTGATATTTGTTGACGTCGTCGCAACGGACGATCGGCGTTTTGCCGTCGATCATGTAAGCCTGTGTGAAGAACGCATGCTTCTGGCGCTCGAGCGTCGGCGACACACCGCCAATGCCGATGTCGCACTTTGCGACGAAGTCGTTCATCAGGTTCGACCACGACGTCTTGACGAACTCGAGCTTCACGCCGAGCGACTTCGCGAGCGATTCAGCCATGTCGATATCGATGCCCTCGAACTGGCCATCGCCCCTGTAGAACGAATACGGCTTGTAGTCGCCGGTAGTGCAAGCGCGCAGCGTGCCGCGGCTGATGATGTCGTCGAGCCTGGAGGGCGCAGGCGCGGCGTTTTGCGCGCTGGCTACGCCGACGTGCATCAGGACGCCGGCGAGCGCGCCGAGCATTGCGAGTGCTGCCTTCTTCATCGAGTATCCTGGTGGTGTGTAGTGTGCAATTCATCGGTAAAGCTGTTGGATAGTAGCTTGGCAGCGCGGGCTTGAACATCGGCCGTTCAGCCAGGGCGACCCGGGCAGCGGAAGACATCGACCCTGGGCCCGTGCGGGCAGTGGCGGGCGGTAGCTGATCGAGGTGCGTCCGAGCTGCTTCCCGCCCGCTTCCCACGACGCGTCGTCGCCACATTCATTACCCCGCGACGCGCGATGTCCGGAGCCGCCTCCGGTAAAATGCTCCTTTGCCCTCAGCTCTTCAGTCGCACGCAACGTGGCCCATCAACTCCTGAACGACACTTTTCTGCGCGCGCTGCTGCGCCAGCCCACCGACTACACGCCGATCTGGCTGATGCGGCAGGCTGGCCGCTATCTGCCGGAATACAACGCCACGCGCGGCCGCGCGGGCAGTTTCCTCGGTCTCGCGAAGAACCCGGCTTTCGCGACGGAAGTCACCTTGCAGCCCCTCGATCGCTATCCGCTCGACGCCGCGATCCTGTTCTCCGACATCCTGACCGTGCCCGACGCGATGGGCCTCGGTCTCGAGTTCGTCAACGGCGAAGGGCCGAGATTTGCCCGTCCGGTGCGCACCGAAGACGACGTCGCGCGCTTGGCGGTGCCCGACATCGACGCGACACTGCGCTACGTGACCGACGCCGTGCGTGAAATCCGCTCGGCGCTGAAGGACGCGCAAGGCCGCCAGCGCGTGCCTCTGATCGGCTTCTCAGGCAGCCCATGGACGCTCGCGTGCTACATGGTGGAAGGAAGCGGCTCGGCGGACTTTCGCACCGTCAAATCGATGCTGTACGCGCGTCCCGATCTGCTGCAGCGGATTCTCGAGGTCAACGCGCGCTCGGTCGCGGCATATCTGAACGCGCAGATCGAAGCCGGCGCGCAAGCGGTGATGATTTTCGACACATGGGGCGGAGCGCTCGCCGATGGCATCTATCAGCGCTTTTCGCTGCGCTACATCGAGCAGGTGGTCAGCCAGCTGAAGCGCGAACACGACGGCGAAAAAGTGCCCGTAATCGCGTTCACGAAGGGGGGCGGCTTGTGGCTCGACGACATCGCCGCGAGCGGCGTCGACGCGGTGGGCCTCGACTGGACAGTGAACCTCGGCACGGCGCGCGAACGTGTCGGTGGCAAGGTGGCGCTTCAGGGCAACATCGATCCGTCTGTGCTGTTTGCGCCGCCTGCCGCGATCCGCATGGAAGCGCGCGCGGTGCTCAACAGTTTCGGCAACCATCCCGGCCACGTTTTCAATCTGGGTCACGGCATTTCACAGTTCACGCCGCCCGAGCATGTTGCTGAACTGGTCGACGAAGTGCATCGTCACAGCCGCGCTATTCGTAGTGGCGCACCTACGCCCGCGTGAGTGTGTAATCATTACCGTTTCTTGTTGCATCGCAGCGAATTGGGCTCTCGCCCTAAGGACCGCAGCTCCGCGAATACGCCGCCAGATGGTGGTCTTACGAAAGTCAAGAGCTGACTTATGCACACTTCGCACGCTGCGGCGCGGCAGAGACTTTAATCGTGCCCCGACCCTTGCACATACTCGGCGCATTTGATCTGAGCCTTGCCGGGCAAGGGTTTGCGGGGCGCGTGATGAAATGTGCGGAATCCCACACAAGGCCGTCGCGGCGCCGTTTGCGGCCCGTCGAAGCGAAGTTCTCAACAAAGTTATCCACAGGGCCGCGAGCCGAGCGCAATTGTTCAGTCGAATCCAAAACTTAGCGGTGAAATTAAGGTTTTACTTTAACTTCTACGGCTTCGCGTCCCATGCGACCCACCCCGCGCCGCGAGTTGGCCTCCTGCCGGCTCATCCTCAGCGCCACGCCGAGTGAACGAAATGTTCGTCCGCGTCGCGCTCGACCATCCGCTGCCGACCCTGTTCGACTACCGCTGCGACATCTCCGGGGCGGCTGTCGTAGGCACGCTCGTCAGTGTTCCGTTTGGCAAGCGGCACGTGGTGGGGCTCGTTTGCGAAGTGACCGCTCACAGCGACGTGCCGGCCGAGCGCCTGCGTGATGTGGATCAGGTCTGCACGGCGTGTCCGCCGGTGTCGACACATTGGCTCGCGCTCGCCGCATTCGCCGCGGACTACTATCAGCGCGGTCTCGGCGAAGTGGCGCTGCCGGGGCTGCCGCAGGCGCTGCGCGACGCGTCGCGCTGGTCGCGGCTGTTCGCGCCGGAAGAGCGCTATCGGTTGACGGCCGAGGGCCGCACGGTATTGCCTGACGCCTTGCCGGCCCGCGCGACCGCGCTCCGAGCGCTCGCTCAAGCGCTCGCTCGAGCCGACTTCCTCCTCGCTGCCGACGCCCGCGCGCTGCATCCGAAGGCGCTGGCGACACTCGACACATGGCAGACGGCAGGCTGGGTCACGCTCGATGTGATCGACGCCGCCACGGTGCCCGCCGCCGCGTCGCTGCCGAACCTGCCCGCGCCTGCCCTGCCAACCCTCACCGACGAACAGGCGAGTGCCGTCGCAGCGATCCGCGACGCCCACGGCTTCGCGCCGTTCCTGCTGCACGGGGTGACGGGCAGCGGCAAGACCGAGGTGTATCTGCGCGCGCTCGCCGCGATTCTGGCCGGCAAGCCCGATGCGCAAGCGCTCGTGCTGGTACCGGAAATCAACCTGACGCCGCAGTTCGAGGCGGCGTTCCGCGCCCGCTTCGCCGCGCTCGACGCCAGCGCGATCGTCACGCTGCATAGCGGCCTCGCCGAAGGCGAGCGCGCCCGCAACTGGTTCGCCGCGCACACCGGCCGCGCGCGCATCGTGCTCGGCACGCGGCTCGCGGTGCTCGCGTCGCTGCCGCGGCTGGCGATCATCGTCGTCGACGAGGAGCACGATCCGGCCTACAAGCAGCAGGAAGGCTTGCGTTATTCGGCGCGCGATCTCGCGATCTATCGGGCGAAGCAACTCGGCGTGCCGGTCGTGCTTGGCTCGGCGACGCCGTCGCTCGAGAGCTGGTGGCAGGCAGATCAGGGCCGCTACGATCGGCTCACGCTGTCGCGCCGCGCCGTCGCCGAGGCCGCACTGCCGAGCGTGCGTCTCATCGATCTCGAAGACGAGCGCCGACGCGGGCGGGCATCGATCGAAGGTTTGTCGGGCCCGTTGATCGCCGCGATGAAGGCGCGGCTCGAACGCGGCGAGCAGAGCCTCGTGTTCCTCAACCGCCGTGGCTACGCGCCGCAACTCGCGTGCGACGCGTGCGGCTGGGTGGCCGGTTGTCCGCGCTGCAGCGCCTACGTCGTGCTGCACAAGCCCGAGCGCGCGCTGCGCTGCCATCACTGCGGCTGGGAGTCTCGTATCCCGCGTTCGTGCCCGGAGTGCGGCAACGTCGATATCGCACCGCTCGGGCGCGGCACGCAGCGCGTCGAGGAAACGCTTGCGAGCGCGGTGCCGGGCGCCCGTGTGCTGCGTATCGACGCCGACAGCACGCGCCGCAAGGGCAGCGCGCAGGCGTTGTTCTCGGACGTGCACGCGGGCGAGGTCGATATTCTGGTCGGCACGCAGATGATCGCGAAGGGACACGATTTCCAGCGCGTGTCACTGGTTGGCGTGCTGAACGCCGATACCGCGCTGTTTTCGCATGATTTCCGCGCGAGCGAGCGCCTGTTCGCGCAGCTGATGCAGGTGAGCGGCCGCGCGGGCCGCGCCGGTCTGCCGGGCGAAGTGCTGGTGCAGACGCGCTATCCGCGACACGCGCTGTATCACGCGCTGTGCCGTCATGACTACGTCGGCTTCGCCAATGCGACGCTCGCCGAGCGACGCGACGCGCACCTGCCGCCGTTCGTCTACCAGGCGCTGTTGCGCGCCGAAGGCCGCACGCTCGAAGCGGCGCTCGCGTTTCTGCAGCAGGCCGCCGCCGAACTTGCGCGGATTCCTGCCGCCGAGCGCGTCACTGTCTACGACGCAGTGCCGCTCACGATCGTCAAGGTGATGCACGTGCATCGCGCGCAGTTGCTGATCGAAAGCGCATCGCGCGCGGCGCTGCAGGCTACGCTGCGCGCGTGGCAGCCACTGTTGCGCGTGCTCAAGGGCGTGCTGCGCTGGAACCTCGAAGTCGATCCGCTCGACATCTGACGCCACGGGCCAGATGACGCCCGCCATACTTCTTTGAGTCATATCCATAGAGCGAATGATCGTTTCGCTTTGCGATCCCGCTCGCCTATAGTCGCCAAATCGGCGCATTTTGGGGCTAAACGACAATAACTTCGCGCCGATGCCACCCAACTTTCGCGGGGCATCTGCAATGAGCGACACCCGTCACACCGTGCCGGAGGGCGCCGCGCCGGCTCAGCGGCAAGGTACACAAGACGCGCAAACCGCACGAGGCAGCGGCTTTTCGCTGACCGAAGACTGGCTCGCCGCGGGCGTCGGCCTGCTCGTGATCGTGATCGCGTGGGCGCTGTTCGCGTCGGGCAGCAGCATCAAGTGGCTCGCGGTCGCGCCGGCCAAATGGTCGAGCGTCGCGCAGGCCGCGCAGGACATCGGCAAGCATCTACCCAACTACTTCGCGCTATTCGCGACATTCGCGGTGCTGTTCGGCGCGAGCGTCGCCCTGCTCCGGCAGCGCGTCGGCGCGTTTCTCGCCGCGTTCGTCGTGGTGTTCGTCGCTTCCGCGCTGATTCTGACGCTCGGCGCATGGGTCGACGCGTCCAGGTACAACCTCGAGCCGCCGCTCGTCGCGCTCGCGCTCGGGCTGCTCGTGTCGAACCTGTTCACGCTGCCGGAGTGGCTCGCGGCCGGGCTGCGCGTCGAGTTTTACATCAAGGTCGGTATCGTGCTGCTCGGCGCGACGCTGCCGTTCACGCTGCTCGTGTGGGCCGGTCCGGTCGCGGTCGTCCAGGCGAGCATCGTGTCATTGATGACGTTCTTCGTGATCTTTCTCGTTGCGCGAGCATTCGGACTCGATCGACGCTTTGCCGCCGTGCTCGGTGTCGGCGGCGCGGTGTGCGGCGTGTCGGCGGCGATCGCGATTGCCGGCGCGGTACGGGCGAAACGCGAGCAGGCGTCGGTCGCGATCACGCTGGTCGTGCTGTGGGCGATCGTGATGATCTTCGTGCTGCCGTTCGCGTCGCGCTCGCTCGGGCTGCCGACGGCCGTCGCCGGCGCCTGGATCGGCACCTCCGAATTCGCCGACGCCGCGGGCATCGCCGCTGCCCAGGCCTACGGCGATTTCGCACGCCACGCGGGCGGCGCGATCGCCGGCGCGCCGGAAGCGTCGTTGCAGGCCTTCACGCTGATGAAGGTGGTAGGCCGCGACATCTGGATCGGCATCTGGGCGTTCGTGCTCGCAATCGTCGCGACGACGCGCTGGGAAGCGCAGGACAGCGGCGTCGTCGCGCGCGCGAATGCCGGTGAGATCTGGGCGCGTTTCCCGAAGTTCGTGATCGGCTTCGTGATCGCGTCGGCGTTGGTCACGTGGATCGCGAGCCATTATTCACTCGCCGATTACCGTAAGGTCGTCACGCCGGAGTTCGTCGCGCCAATCACGGTGCTGCGCACGTGGGCGTTCACCTTCTGCTTCCTGAGCATCGGTCTGACGACGCGCTTGCGCTCGCTTGCCGCGACCGGTCTGAAGCCGTTCCTCGCGTTCACGGCGGGCGTGGTGGTCAATATCGCGATCGGTTACGCGCTGTCCGCACACGTGTTCGCGTCGTACTGGAACAGCCTCGGATAACGCCGTGAAGATTCCGATGGATCGTGGCGCCGGCGCTGCGCCACACGTAGGCGCCGTAGAGCGCAACTGCGCGGCGGACGCGCCCTGCTGCGCCGCATGCCGGCATCGCGTGAGCGAACGGGATGCGCTCGAGCAGCGTATCCCAGGGCTTGCCGTGTTCGGTTCAGGGTTCGGCGCGAGCGTCGCCGATAGCCGACTGTGTGGTCTGCATGACCAGTTGGTATCGCCCGGCGATGTCTGTGCGCGGTTCGAGCCGGTTGCGCCGTCGCTCGGGCCGCGCTGATCCAACAGCGATCTTCAGGCGCAAATCCCCGCGCCAATCCAGTCGCAAATCCCCACATTCGCGCGCATCCGGCTTCATGAGCCGTTGCGCGCCTCTCCCGATCTCAGTCGTTCAGCGCGTTTCGCGTATCGCCCGCCGATCCACGCGAGGCCGCGCTCGCACGCTTGCGCTCCTCTTCGCGCCGATTCGAGCCCCTTGTCGCGCCTCGAATGAAAAACACCGCACAGGCCGCGCACAGCGCCCAGATGCCCAGTATTACCAGCCATTTTTCCATTACACCAACCCTCGAGAACCCCGTTTATCTTTTCTGCGTGCCCTGAAACCGACGTTTCGGGCCGTCCGTCTTCGTGCTTCTGTATATCGGCGCGCGAAGTCGTTTGATAAGGCTTATTTCAAAAAGAATCACGCCAGGGAAAGTACCGATCGAAAACACCCTGGTTCGACTGTCGGTCACCACCCGGAAACCCATGTTCCATAAGGCTTCCGACGGGGTGCAACCAACCTGCCGATTTGGTTGCACCTTTTTATTTGGAGGCGTACGATTCGCCCAACTTTTAGTCTTTCGCCAGGCTCGCGCCCGATACCAGAGAAGGAAACATGGCTAGCACCACCCTTGGCGTCAAGGTCGACGACCTCCTGCGTTCCCGGCTCAAAGATGCCGCCACCCGCCTCGAGCGCACCCCGCACTGGTTGATCAAGCAGGCGATTTTCGCCTACCTCGAAAAGATCGAGCACGGCCAGTTGCCGCCCGAACTGTCAGGCGCGACCGGCACGGCCGATCTCGCCGACGGCGCGGCGGTCGAGAACGAGGAAGACGGCGCGTCCCATCCGTTCCTCGATTTCGCGCAGAACGTGCAACCGCAGTCGGTGCTGCGCGCGGCGATCACCGCCGCGTATCGCCGCCCTGAACCCGAGTGCGTGCCGTTCCTGCTCGGCCAGGCGCGTCTGCCGGCCAACCTCGCCGGCGACGTGCAGGCGATGGCCGGCAAACTCGTCGAAACGCTGCGCTCGAAGAGCAAGGGCGGCGGCGTGGAAGGGCTGATCCACGAGTTTTCGCTGTCGAGCCAGGAAGGCGTCGCGCTGATGTGCCTCGCCGAGGCGCTGCTGCGCATTCCCGACCGCGCGACCCGCGACGCGCTGATCCGCGACAAGATCAGCAAGGGCGACTGGAAATCGCACGTCGGCCAGGCGCCGTCGCTGTTCGTCAACGCGGCGACCTGGGGCCTGATGATCACCGGCAAGCTGGTGACGACCAATAGCGAGACGAGCCTGTCGTCGGCGCTCACGCGCCTGATCGGCAAGGGCGGCGAGCCGCTGATCCGCAAGGGCGTCGACATGGCGATGCGCCTGATGGGCGAGCAATTCGTGACCGGCGAGAACATTTCCGAAGCGCTCGCGAACAGCCGCAAGTACGAGGCGCGCGGTTTCCGCTATTCATACGACATGCTCGGCGAAGCGGCCACCACCGAGGCCGACGCGCAGCGCTACTACGCGTCGTACGAGCAGGCGATCCACGCGATCGGCAAGGCCGCGGGCGGCCGCGGCATCTACGAGGGCCCCGGCATCTCGATCAAGCTGTCGGCGCTGCACCCGCGCTACTCGCGCGCGCAGCAGGAACGCACGATGAGCGAGCTGCTGCCGCGCGTGCGTTCGCTCGCGATCCTCGCGCGCCGCTACGACATCGGCCTCAATATCGACGCCGAAGAAGCCGACCGCCTCGAACTCTCGCTCGACCTGCTCGAAGCGCTGTGCTTCGATCCGGAGCTGCAAGGCTGGAACGGCATCGGCTTCGTCGTGCAGGCGTATCAGAAGCGCTGCCCGTTCGTGATCGACTACCTGATCGATCTGGCGCGCCGCAGCCGCCACCGTGTCATGGTGCGGCTCGTGAAGGGCGCGTACTGGGATACGGAAATCAAGCGCGCGCAGGTCGACGGCCTCGAAGGCTATCCGGTCTACACGCGCAAGGTCTACACCGACGTGTCGTACCTCGCCTGCGCGAAGAAACTGCTCGGCGCGCCCGATGCCGTCTATCCGCAGTTCGCGACGCACAACGCGCACACGCTGTCGGCGATCTATCAGCTCGCAGGCAACAACTACTACCCCGGCCAGTACGAGTTCCAGTGCCTGCACGGCATGGGCGAGCAGCTCTACGAAGAAGTCACCGGCCGCGACAAGCTGAACCGCCCGTGCCGCGTGTACGCACCGGTCGGTACGCATGAGACGCTGCTCGCGTACCTCGTGCGCCGGCTGCTCGAGAACGGCGCGAACACGTCGTTCGTGAACCGCATCGCCGACGAATCCGTCGCGATCAAGGAGCTGGTCGCCGATCCGGTCGAGGAAGCGTCGAGAATCGTGCCGCTCGGCGCGCCGCACGCGCGCATTCCGCTGCCGCGCAACCTGTATGGCGCGCAACGGCTCAATTCGATGGGCTTCGATCTGTCGAACGAGCATCGGCTCGCGTCGCTGTCGTCGGCGCTGCTCGCGAGCGCGCATCATCCGTGGCGCGCCGCGCCGATGCTCGAAGACAACCAGATCGCCGTCGGCGCCGGGCGCGACGTGCGCAACCCGGCCGACCATCGTGATCTCGTCGGCACGGTCGTCGAAGCGACGGCGGAGCACGTGAGCGCCGCGCTCGGCCATGCGGTGGCCGCCGCGCCGATCTGGCAGGCGACGCCGGTCGAGGCGCGCGCGGATTGCCTCGCGCGCGCCGCGGATCTGCTCGAAGCGCAGATGCATACGCTAATGGGCCTCGTGGTGCGCGAAGCGGGCAAATCGCTCGCCAACGCGGTCGCGGAAATCCGCGAAGCGATCGACTTCCTGCGCTACTACTCGACGCAGATCCGCGACGAGTTTTCGAACGACACGCATCGGCCGCTCGGTCCGGTGGTCTGTATCAGCCCGTGGAATTTCCCGCTGGCGATTTTCATGGGCCAGGTGGCCGCCGCGCTCGCGGCCGGCAACACGGTGCTCGCGAAACCGGCCGAGCAGACGCCGCTGATCGCAGCTCAGGCGGTGCGAATTCTGCGCGAAGCGGGCGTGCCGGCGGGCGCGGTGCAACTGCTGCCGGGCAATGGCGAGACGGTCGGAGCCGCGCTGGTCGCCGATCCGCGCACGCGTGCGGTGATGTTCACCGGCTCGACCGAAGTCGCGCGTCTGATCAACAAGACGCTGTCCGGCCGACTCGATCCGGATGGCAAGCCGATTCCGCTGATCGCCGAAACCGGCGGCCAGAACGCGATGATCGTCGACTCGTCGGCGCTCGCCGAGCAGGTCGTCGCCGACGTGCTGCAGTCGTCTTTCGACTCCGCCGGTCAACGGTGTTCGGCGTTGCGCGTTCTTTGTTTGCAGGACGATGTCGCGGACCGCACGCTCGAAATGCTGACGGGCGCGATGCGCGAGCTCGCGCTCGGCAACCCGGATCGGCTGTCGACCGACGTCGGCCCGGTGATCGACCTGGACGCGAAGCGCGGCATCGACGCCCACATCGCAGCGATGCGCGACAAGGGCCGCAAGGTCGAGCAACTGCCGCTGCCGGAGGGCGCGACGCAGGGTACTTTCGTGCCGCCGACGCTGATCGAGCTCGACAGCATCGACGAGCTGAAGCGCGAAGTGTTCGGTCCGGTGCTGCACGTGGTGCGCTATCGCCGCAGCCAGCTCGACAAGCTGCTCGAACAGATTCGCGCGACGGGTTATGGTTTGACGCTCGGCATCCACACGCGCATCGACGAAACGATCGCGCACGTGATCAGCCGCGCGCACGTAGGCAACATCTACGTGAACCGCAACGTGATCGGCGCGGTGGTCGGGGTGCAGCCGTTCGGTGGCGAAGGACTGTCGGGTACGGGGCCGAAGGCCGGCGGTGCGTTATACCTGCAGCGTCTGCTCGCAACGCGTCCGGCTGGTTTGCCGAAGTCGCTCGCGCAGGCGCTGGTGGTCGAAGTACCGCAGGCGGCGCAGGCTGCAGAACAGGGCGACAATCCGGTGGCCGCGCTGAGCGCGTTGCGCGACTGGCTGATCGCCGAGCGCGAGCCGCAGCTTGCCGCGCGTTGCGACGGCTATCTGTCGCATGTGCCGGCGGGTGCGACCGCGGTACTGTCGGGGCCGACCGGCGAGCGCAATACGTACACGCTGGGCCCGCGCGGCACCGTGCTGTGTATCGCGTCGACGGCGAGCGGCGCGCGCGCGCAGTTCGCGGCGGCGCTGGCTACGGGAAATCGTGCGTTGTTCGAGGGCGCGGCCGGTGAACAATTGGTTTCGCAATTGCCGGCGTCGCTGAAGGCCCACGCGAGCGTGAAGAAGAGCGCCGACGCGCCGTTCGACGCCGTGCTGTTCGAAGGCGACAGCGATGAGCTGCTCGGGCTCGTGAAGGAGGTCGCGAAGCGCGCGGGGCCGATCGTGTCGGTGCAGGGCGTCGCGGCCCGTGCGCTCGCGAGCGGCGACGAGGACTATGCGCTCGAGCGTCTGCTCACCGAGCGCTCGGTCAGCGTGAATACCGCGGCGGCAGGCGGCAATGCGAATTTGATGACGATCGGTTGAGCGAACCTCGGCGATTTCTTCAATAGAAAGGAAGCGGCACGGCGACCCCGACACCGCTTCATCCACACCTGGTATCAAGGAGAAGCTATGCAACACAAAATGAAACAGCTGGCAGGCGCAGCTCTGGTTGCCGCCATGTCGCTGGCGGGGACGGCCAACGCTCAATCGACGGAAGACGTGAAGATCGGTTTCGCCGGTCCGATGACGGGCGCACAGGCGCACTATGGCAAGGACTTCCAGAACGGCATCACGCTCGCGGTCGAAGAGTTCAACGCGACGAAGCCGGTGATCGGCGGCAAGCAGGTTCGCATCGTGCTCGACTCGGCCGACGACCAGGCCGACCCGCGCACCGGCACGACGGTCGCGCAAAAGCTCGTGGATGACGGCATCAAGGGCATGCTGGGCCACTTCAACTCGGGCACGACGATTCCGGCCTCGCGCATCTACGCGAACGCGGGCATTCCGCAGATCGCGATGGCGACGGCGCCGGAATACACGCAGCAGGGCTTCAAGACCACCTTCCGCATGATGACGTCCGACACGCAGCAAGGCTCGGTCGCTGGCGCGTTCGCGGTGAAGAACCTCGGCATGAAGAAGATCGCGATCGTCGACGATCGCACCGCTTACGGCCAGGGTCTTGCGGATCAGTTCGAGAAGGCTGCGAAGGCGGCAGGCGCGACGATCGTCGATCGCGAATATACGAACGACAAGGCCGTCGACTTCAAGTCGATCCTGACCAAGCTGAAGTCGTCGAACCCGGATCTGATCTATTACGGCGGCGCGGATTCGCAAGCCGCACCGATGGTCAAGCAGATGAAGCAACTTGGCGTGAAGGCGCCGCTGATGGGCGGCGAAATGGTCCACACGCCGACCTTCATCAAGCTCGCCGGCGATGCGGCGAACGGCACGGTGGCTTCGCTCGCCGGTCTGCCGCTCGAAGAAATGCCGGGCGGCAAGGCATACGTCGAGAAGTACAAGGCGCGCTTCAACGAAGACGTGCAAACGTACTCGCCGTACGCGTTCGATGGCGCGATGGCGATGTTCACCGCGATGAAGAACGCGAACTCGACCGATCCTGCCAAGTACCTGCCGGTGCTCGCCAAGACGTCGAAGCCGGCCGTGACGTCGGCCAACCTCGCGTACGACGCGCGCGGCGATCTGAAGAACGGCGGTATCACGCTGTACAAGGTCGTCGATGGCAAGTGGACGACGCTGCAAAGCGTGGGCGGCAAGTAAGTTTTTTGCTGACTACGGTTGATAGAAAACCCCGCTCTGGCGGGGTTTTTATGGGCGGCGCATTCGACACGCTGTCAGGCCACGTGGCGATTTTCACTGCCCCCGCATCTTCCTGCCCTGCTCACGAATCATCTCGAGCGTCGCCGCGGGCGTGCTCGCTTCCTGCGGCATGCGAATTTCGATCACGGCCGGCAACTGCGATTCGATCGCGCGTTGCAACGCCGGCAGAAAATCCCCGGTACGTTCAACGGTTTCGCCATGCGCGCCGAACGCTCGCGCGAACGCCGCGAAGTCCGGATTCGTGAGGCCGGTGCCATGCACGCGATGCGGATAGTGTCGCTCCTGATGCATGCGGATCGTCCCGAATTGGCTGTTGTTGACGACGATGAACAGCACGCGCAGGTCGTACTGCATCGCTGTCGCGAGCTCCTGCGCGGCCATCATGAAGCAGCCGTCGCCGGCGAGCGCGACCACCGCGCGCTGTGGATACAGCGACTTCGCCGCGAGCGCCGCCGGCACGCCGTAGCCCATTGCGCCGCTCGTCGGCGCGAGCTGAGAACGGAAGTGCCGATACGAGAAATGCCGATGCAGCCACGTCGCGTAATTGCCGGCGCCGTTCGTGAGGATCGCGTCGTCGGGCAAGTGGGCGCGTAACTGCTGGATCACTTCGCCCATCTGCACGTCGCCGGGAATTGGGCGCGGCTTGCGCCAATCCAGATACGCGCGATGCGCTTCCTCAGCGGCACCCGCCCAGGCGAGCCTGCCGGACGACGACGGTTTCAGTTCCGCAAGCATCGCCGCAAGCTCAGGCATGCCCGAGACGATCGGCAGATCGGCCGCATATACGCGGCCCAGTTCTTCCGCGCCCTGATGCACGTGCACGAGCGTCTGCTTCGTCTTCGGGATGTCGAGCAGCGTGTAGCCGTTGGTCGTCGCTTCGCCGAGGCGCGGACCGAGCGCAAGCAGCAAGTCAGCGTCGCGAATGCGCTGAGCGAGCGCCGGATTGATGCCGAGACCGACGTCGCCCGCGTAGTTCGGATGCTCGTTGTCGAAGGTGTCCTGGAAGCGGAACGCGAGGCCAATCGGCAACTGCCAGTTTTCGATGAAACGTCGCAGGTCCGCGCATGCGGCCGCTGTCCAGCCGCTGCCGCCGGCGATCACCATCGGCCGTTGCGCGCCTTCGAGCAACTCGCGCAGCTTCGCGATCTGCGCGGCCGATGGCGACGCCGCCACGCGGTGATAAGCGGGTGCGCCAGGTACCGCGTCGCAGGCATCGCTCAGCACGTCTTCGGGCAGCGCCAGCACGACCGGCCCGGGCCTCCCCGAGGTGGCCGTATGAAACGCATGGCTCAGATATTCGGGGATGCGCTTCGGGTCGTCGATCTGCGCGACCCACTTCGCCATCTGACCGAACATGCGCCGGTAGTCGATCTCCTGAAAGGCCTCGCGATCGAGATGTTCGCGCGCGCACTGACCGATCAGCAGAATCATCGGCGTGGAGTCCTGAAACGCAGTATGAACGCCGATCGACGCATGCGTCGCGCCCGGCCCGCGCGTGACGAGTGCGACGCCCGGGCGGCCGGTCAGCTTGCCGAGCGCTTCGGCCATGTTCGCGGCCGCGGCTTCGTGACGGCAGACGATCGTCTGGATGCGCCCGGTTTCGTCGTGCAGCGAATCGAGCACGGCGAGAAAGCTTTCGCCGGGGACGCAGAACACGCGCTCGACGCCGTGTGTGAGCAACGCCTCGACGACGAGGCGCGCGCCGGTCGTGCGTGCGGTATGGGAAGCGATAGCGGAATTGGAAGCGGAATGGGAAGCGGGAGTATTCGGCAGCGACATTGCGAAGAAGCCTCCTGGCAGTGCGTGGGTGCGTTGGGATGGAGCCGCATCGGCGGAACGTGCAACAGCGGCCGATGGGCGCTTCGACAGCTTACGCCGAGCACGTGGGCGCTGTCATGGCGCAGCGCAACTGTTCGATCGGCGTGCGCGCAACACGATTGCGCAAATGAAAACGCGAGCCGCAGGGCCCGCGCTTTTCCGATGCGATCGCACGCAATTGAATGCCGCGCTCAACGACTCAACACTCGACGATATTTACCGCGAGGCCGCCGCGCGACGTTTCCTTGTACTTGGTCTTCATGTCCGCGCCGGTTTCGCGCATCGTCTTGATGACCGAATCGAGCGACACATAGTGGCTGCCGTCACCGCGCAAAGCCATGCGCGCGGCATTGACCGCCTTCACCGATGCCATCGCATTGCGCTCGATGCACGGAATCTGCACCATGCCGCCAACCGGATCGCAGGTGAGCCCGAGGTTGTGCTCCATGCCGATTTCCGCGGCGTTCTCGACCTGCTTCGGCGTGCCGCCCATCACGGCGGCCAGCGCGCCCGCGGCCATCGAGCATGCGACGCCGACTTCACCCTGACAGCCCACCTCCGCACCGGAGATCGACGCATTCAGCTTGTACAGGATGCCGATCGCGGCGGCCGTCATCAGGAAGTCGATCACGCCCTGCTCGTTCGCGCCCGGCATGAAGCGCGTGTAGTAATGCAGCACCGCCGGAATGATGCCGGCCGCGCCATTGGTCGGCGCGGTGACGACGCGCCCGCCCGCCGCGTTCTCTTCGTTGACGGCGATTGCGTACAGGTTGATCCAGTCGACCATGGACAGCGGGTCCTGCAACGCGCGCTCAGGGTTGCCCGTCAACGCGCGATACAGCTGCGGCGCGCGCCGCTTCACCTGGAAAGGTCCGGGCAAGTGACCATCGGCATCGGGATTGTTGATGCCGCATCCGCGCGCGACGCATGATTGCATCACGTCCCAGATCTTCAGCAGACCGGCGCGCGTCTCTTCCTCGCTGTGCCAGACGCGCTCGTTTTCCCACATCAACTGCGCGATGCTCTTGCCGCTCGCCGCACACAGCGCGAGCAATTCGTTGCCGGTACGGAACGAATGCGGAAGCTGATCGACGGCGCTCAATACTTTCGTGTTCGGCGCGCCGGCCGTCACGACGAAGCCGCCGCCGACCGACAGATAGGTCGACTCGCGCAGCGTTGCCCCTTGCGCATCGAAGGCGAACAGCTTCAGGCCGTTCGGATGCTCGGGCAGCGCCTGACGATAAAACGCGATGTGCTCTTTCTGCACGAAGGGCACCTCGTGCGTGCCGAGCAGCGCGAGTTGGCGCGACGTGCGCACTGCTTCGAGCCGTTGCGCGATCGTCTCGGGATCGACGGTGTCGGGCGCGTCGCCCATCAGGCCCAGCATGACGCCGCGATCGGTGCCGTGTCCCTTGCCGGTCGCGCCGAGCGAGCCGTACAACTCCGCCTTCACCGATGCGGTGGAAGCGAGCAGCCCGTCGCGCTCGAGTCCCTGGACGAACATCAGCGCCGCGCGCATCGGCCCGACCGTGTGCGAGCTCGACGGACCAATGCCGATTTTGAAGAGATCGAAGACGCTGACTGCCATGTACTGCTCCCTGCCTATAGATAAAGAGTTTAGCGCGCCGGCAGCGGCAAGCACACGGCGAGCCACGCGGGCGGCGTCGGTGCGAGCTGCAGCGCGACTGGCGTAAAGCGTCCATCGAGACGGGCCGCCAGGTGAAACAGTTCCGTCGCGTTCTTCGGATCCCACTGACCCGAATAGCCGGGCAAGCCGGCCTCGCGACGTTTTGCATCGAACGCGACGTTCGAATGCACGAATTCCTCATGCGTCTGAGCGCCGGTAGCAAACGGCACGAGCCAATTCAGCGCGGCGAGCAGCGTCGCGCCGTTCGCGCCCTTTTCTTGCAGCCAGTTGCGGTTGTGGCGGCGCGCGGCGAGCGCGGCCGTCACCAGCGGTTGCAGATCGTAGGTCACGTAGTGCAGCGCATCGCGCTCGCCGAAGTCGATCGTCGAGCCGTCCGGGGCGATGTTGTCGCCGATATGCTCGACGAACAGCCGCTGCGCGGCGTTGATCATCTTGCGGTTGTCGAGCGTGAATGCCGCCATCGCGATCAGCTTGATGCGGTGGCTTTGCCAATTGTTGCGGAACGTGCCCGTGAGCGGCCGCGGCTGCGCGTCGATCTGCGCGATGTAGCCGTTCGCGAGCTTCGTCAGAAAGGCCATCGCCGCGTTGCGCGTTTTGACGGGCAACGCGCTCGCGGTCATGTCGTACGCGAGGATCAGACCTTCGAAACGCGTTTCGTCGATCGGATTGAAGCTCGGCTGATAGGTCGTGACCCACGCGTACAGCAGACGGTCGACGAGCTTCAGGAAGCGGTCGTCGCTGGTCGCGCGCCACGCGAGCGCGGCGTCGCGCAGCAGGTCGAGATCCTTCTCCGCTTCGACGCTCTGATCGTAGATGCCCTCGTGCGGCAGCGTGCCCTCTGTGTGCAATTTAGCGAGCGCATGCGGCTGCTCGTTCAGATGTGCCTGCACGTTGGCGACGAGCGCCTTGACGCCGGGGTCGGCATTGGTGCGCTCGCTCGTTTGCAGCGCCGGCGCCGCGCAGAAATTCATCGCGGCCTGCGCCGCGCGCAGCGGCAGCAACGCGGCCGCTGCGGCCAACAGTACCGCGTAAGCGGGCCGCCACGGACGGACGCCTGCCGCCTCGGCCCGGCTTTGCATCAATCGCACCTTTCGCGCCATGCGAAACTCCTCGTTAGGCTGATTCGGTGTGTGATGTTAGCCGGTTGCGGCTTTCAACGACAGGACCGCGGGTGGACCGCTCGCAAACGCCGACGGACCTTCACCGCGCCGCGCATGACGTCTCGCCGACTCGCGCTGCTTACTCGTAATCGGCGATCGGCACGCACGAGCAGAACAGGTTGCGATCGCCGTACACGTTGTCCGCGCGACCGACCGGCGGCCAGTACTTGTTCGCGATCAGCGTCTTCAGCGGGTAGGCTGCGGTCTCGCGCGCATACGCGTGCTTCCAGTCGTCCGAGATCACGACCGCCGCCGTGTGCGGCGCGTGCTTCAGCGGATTGTCCTCGCGCTCCGCGCGGCCTTCCTCGACCGCGCGGATTTCCTCGCGGATCGCGATCATCGCCTCGATGAAGCGGTCGAGCTCTTCCTTCGACTCCGACTCGGTCGGTTCGACCATCAGCGTGCCTGGTACCGGGAAGCTCATCGTCGGCGCGTGGAAGCCATAGTCGGCGAGGCGCTTCGCGACGTCGTCGACGGTGATGCCGCTCGTGTCCTTGATCGGACGCAGATCGAGAATGCACTCGTGTGCGACGAGGCCGCCGGGGCCCGAGTACAACACCGGATAGTGCGGCGCGAGCTTGTTGGCGACGTAGTTCGCGTTGAGGATCGCGGTTTCGGTCGCGGCGCTCAGGTTCTTCGCGCCCATCATCGCGATGTACATCCACGAGATCGGCAGGATCGACGCCGAGCCGTACGGCGCGGCCGACACCGCGCCGATGCCATCCTCCGAGCGCTGGTAGCCCGACGAAGTCTGGTTCGGCAGGAACTGCGCGAGATGCGCGCCGACCGCGACCGGACCGACGCCCGGTCCGCCGCCGCCGTGCGGAATGCAGAAGGTCTTGTGCAGGTTCAGGTGCGAGACGTCGCCGCCGAACTGACCCGGCGCGCACAGGCCGACCATCGCGTTCATGTTCGCGCCGTCCACGTACACCTGGCCGCCGTGCGCATGCACGATCTCGCAGATTTCGCGGACGTTCTGCTCGAACACGCCGTGCGTCGACGGGTACGTGATCATGATCGCCGCGAGCTTATCGGCGTGCTGCGCGGCCTTCTTCTTCAGGTCTTCGATATCGACGTTGCCCTGCGCGTCGCATGCCACGACCACGACCTGCATGCCGGCCATTTGCGCCGACGCCGGGTTCGTGCCGTGCGCCGAAGCGGGAATCAGACAGACATCGCGATGCGCTTCGCCGCGCGACGCGTGATAGGCGTGGATGATCAAAAGACCCGCGTACTCGCCCTGCGAGCCCGCGTTCGGCTGCAGCGACACGGCCGCATAGCCGGTCGCGGCGACCAGCATCTCTTCGAGCTGATCGATCAGCTCGCGGTAGCCGACGGTTTGCTCGGTCGGTGCGAACGGATGGATGTGGCCGAACTCGGGCCACGTGACCGGCAGCATTTCCGACGTCGCATTCAGCTTCATCGTGCAGGAGCCGAGCGGGATCATCGAGCGATCGAGCGCGAGGTCCCTGTCCGACAGGCTGCGCAGATAGCGCAGCATTTCCGTTTCCGAATGATGACGGTTGAACACGTGATGCGTCAGGTACGCGCTCGTGCGTTCGAGCGCGGCCGGCACCGACGCAGAGTTCGATGCGTTGAGCGCGGTGTCGAGCGCGTCGACTTGCGGCACGTCGCTCGCGAAGGCCGCTTGAGCGAACACCGCGAGCAGGTCGGCCAGATCGTGGCGCGTGGTGGTTTCGTCGATCGACAGGCCGACTTGCGTCGCGCTCACGTGGCGCAGGTTGATGCGCCTGGCCGTAGCCGCGTCGTGCAGCGCTTGCGTGCGGGCGCCGGTGTCGAACGTGAGCGTGTCGAAGAAAGTTTCGTTGACGAGCTTATAGCCAAGCTGCTTCGCGCCTTCGGCGAGCAGCGTGGCGATGCGATTGACGCGCAGTGCGATCGTCTTCAGGCCACGCGGGCCGTGATAGACCGCGTACATGCTCGCCATGATCGCGAGCAGCGCCTGCGCGGTACACACGTTCGAGGTCGCCTTCTCGCGGCGGATGTGTTGCTCGCGCGTTTGCAGCGCGAGACGCAGCGCGGGGTTGCCTTGCGCGTCGACGGTTACGCCGACCAGACGTCCCGGCATTTGCCGCTTGAATTCGTCGCGCACCGCGAGGTACGCGGCATGCGGGCCGCCGAAGCCGACCGGCACGCCGAAACGCTGCGTATTGCCGACCGCGACGTCCGCGCCCCATTCGCCCGGCGGCGTAAGCAGCGTCAGCGCGAGCAGGTCGGCGGCGACGACGACATGGCCGCCCGCCGCGTGGATCGCTTCGGTCAGCGCGCGGTAGTCGCGCACGTCGCCGTTCACGCCCGGGTATTGCAGCAGCACGCCGAATGCGTTGGCGTCGGCGGCTTCAGCGGCCGGGCCGACTTTCACTTCGATGCCGACCGGCGTCGCGCGCGTCTTCACGACTTCGATGGTCTGCGGCAGCACGTCGTCGGCAACGAAGAACACGTTCGACTTCGGTTTGCCGACGCGTTGCAGCAGCGTCATCGCTTCGGCGGCGGCGGTCGCTTCGTCGAGCAGCGATGCGTTCGAGATCGCGAGGCCGGTCAGGTCGGTGACCATCTGCTGGAAGTTCAGGAGCGCTTCCAGACGGCCTTGGGAAATTTCAGGCTGGTACGGCGTGTACGCGGTGTACCAGGCCGGATTTTCGAGCACGTTGCGCAGGATCACCGTCGGCGTATGGGCGTTGTAATAGCCCTGGCCGATGTAGGAGCGGAACACCTGGTTCTTGTCCGCGAGCTCGCGCAAGGCGGCGAGCGCTTCGGCTTCGCTCTTCGGTTGCGCGAAGGGGCCGAGCGGCAGCGTTTCGGTGCGGCGGATCGTCTTCGGGATGACGGCGTCGATCAATGCCGCGCGCGACGCGAAGCCGAGTGCTTCGAGCATCGCTTGCTGGTCGGCCGTATCCGGGCCGATATGCCGTTCGGCGAAGGCGTCGTGCACTTCGAGCGCGGCGAGCGAGAGAGGAGTGCGGTTCATCAGACGATCCGGGTGTTCGAGCTTCATGGGTGTTCCTGGCGGCGCGGCGCGCCGTTGTGCGAGCGCCGCGCCTGACGGTTAAAACAAACGGCGACTCAGGCGCCGATCGACTTCGCGTACGCCTCGGCGTCGAGCAGACGGTCGAGCGACGCATCGGCGGCCGGCTTGATCTTGAACAGCCAGCTGTCGTACGGCGTGCTGTTGACGGTGTCGGGCGAGTCGGCGACGGTCGTGTTCGCCTCGATGACTTCGCCCGAGACCGGCGCGTAGATATCGGAGGCGGCCTTCACCGATTCGATCACGGCGACGGTGTCGCCCGCGGTCACGGACTTGCCGAGTTCCTGGACTTCGAAGAAGACGATGTCGCCGAGCGCTTCCTGCGCGTGGTCGGTGATGCCGACCGTCAGCGTGCCGTCCGCTTCGGTGCGGACCCATTCGTGCGATTCGGTGTATTTCAGTTCGGCCGGGATGCTCATTGGATGCTCCTGAACGGTATGTTCGGTAGTGTTTGAATGTAGGGGCGTGCGCCGGCCGCTTAGACCGCCAGCACCTTGCCGTTGCGCACGAACGGCAGTTTTACCACGCTTGCGGGACAGGCTTTGTCGCGAATCTGGACGTGCACGGTGTCGCCCGGCTGCACGCCCTTCGGCACGCGCGCGAAGGCGATCGATTCCTGCATGGTCGGCGAGAACGTGCCGCTGGTGATCTCGCCGCCGCCGTGCGGCGTGACGACTTTCTGATGCGCGCGCAGCACGCCCGCGGCCTTGCCGTTTTCCTTCAGCAGGATCAGGCCGACGAACGCGGCGCGCGAGCCGTCGGCTTCGAGGCTGCTCTTGCCGACGAACTCGCGCGGCGAGGCCAGGTCGACGGTCCATGCGAGGCCCGCGTCGAGCGGCGAGACATTGTCGTCCATGTCCTGGCCGTACAGGTTCATGCCGGCTTCGAGGCGCAGCGTATCGCGCGCGCCAAGACCGGCCGGGCGCACGCCGTGGGCCGCGAGTGCATTCCACAGCGCTTCGACGTGGGTAGCCGGCACGATGATCTCGAAGCCGTCTTCACCGGTATAGCCGGTGCGCGCGACGGTCAGCTCGCCGAACGGCGTGCCGTCGACGCGCGCGGCGTTGAACGGCTTCAGCGCTTCAGTCGCGGCGCGCGCGGCCGGCACGGTTTGCCAGGCCTTTTCGCGTGCGTTCGGGCCTTGCACGGCGACGATCGCCAGATCGCGGCGCGGCGTGATGGTGAGACCGAAGCCGCCCGCGTTGAGCTGGCCGAACCAGGCGATGTCTTTGTCGGCGGTGCCGGCGTTGACGACCACGCGGAAGTGGTCTTCGGCGAAGTAATAGACGATCAGGTCGTCGATCACGCCGCCGTTCGGATTCAGCATGCAGGAGTAGAGCGCGCGGCCCGGCGTTTGCAGCTTCGCGACGTTGTTCGCGAGCGCGTATTCGAAGAACGCGCGGACGCGCTCGCCGGTGAAGTCGACCACGCACATGTGGGACACGTCGAACATGCCGGCGTCGGTGCGCACCGCGCGATGTTCCTCGATCTGCGAGCCGTAGTTGACGGGCATGTCCCAGCCGCCGAAGTCGACCATGCGAGCATTGAGCGCGCGGTGAGCGGCGTGGAGCGGGGTGTGTTTGAGTTCGGTCATGGGGCCTCGGGCATCTCGCGAAACAAAAAAGGCCATGCGGCGCACTGCCTCGCGGCCGTGTGCCTGCGAGCGTGGTTCAGCATGACCCCTCTGTCCTCGATACCTGAGAGATTGCGCCGCCGCGACTGGCTCAATGAGCTCGATCCGTCACGGTGAAACGCGCGCCCCTTCGGTGGGCAGCCTGCCTGCGGTGCACGACGTGCGACGCGGATGGCTACTGCCGCTCTCCAGAGTGCGAAAAAGCCGCCGGAAGACGGGTTTTTCGACGCGGTCGGTCCTTTTGCCTGAGAGTTTGCGGGTGTGCCCCTTCGGCGGCGCGGCCTGCGATTTTTCGCCTGCCAGCACGCTCTCCCGACGCGTGCGGCGAATTTACGCGACGGGCCGGGGCTTGTCAAATAAAGGCCCGGGAGCGGTGTGGGGCCGGCTGTGGCTGTTCGGGGGCGTCAAAAAGAAAAGCGCGGACCGTGGTGCCCGCGCTTTTCAGTTGCTTCTCCCGGTGCCATCCGTGACCGCACGATGAGCGGTAGTGGGGGCTCACCTGGTGGCTCGTTTGCCGATTCGGTTTGCCCACTTGCTCGCTGACTCACTCGCCGATCGCATGAGCCGCATTGTCCAGTTCCTGATTCAGCACGCGCTGTTCTTCCGCGGACAAACCGCCGCCATGCTGGGCGGCCATGTCATGCGCTTCCTGGCGAATCGTCTCGAGACGGTGATGCAGCGCGGCGCCTTGCGGCGGCGGGTAATAGCCCTGATTCACGCGGTTATCGATACGGTGCGCGAGATTGTCGATGCGGCCGTCGACCTGATGCAGACGCTGGTCCGCGATCTGCTGCGGAGTCGGGCCCGGATGCGGCGCCGGCGAGGGCGTTACCACGCAGGCGGCGACGGAGCCGAGCAGCGCGCATGCAACAAGGGCACGGATGATTCGAGACATGGATTCTCCCGGAGTCGTTGTCGTGTTGGGTTGCTACCTCACTAGCAACGGCTGACGAAGAACGCCCGCTGACCTGGCAGCGGGCGAATTTGTAACGTTATGTTCCTTTCCGGAGCGTCAGGAAAGCTCGCGCCGACAGCCTTCGCGGCGCTAAAGGCGGTCCCGTTTTTGGTACACAGATCGTAGTGGCGCGGTGTCGACGCACAGCGGGGCGGGGTTCAGCGAATGCGCTCGAACGGCAGTCGCACACCCTGCTCGGAACTGCGCGCGGCCAGGTCGATGATCGTCATCACGTCGACCGCGTCGCGCGTGCTGATCGGAAATGCGACGCGGTTCTGGATCGCGTCGGCCAACGCAATATAGAAGCCTGCGTACTCGCCGTTGCGGGTCGGCAATTCGCACTCGACTTCCTCGTCGCCTTCGAGCACGCGCAGCACGCCGGGGCTGTTGCCGGCGCCGAAGCCTGCGTCGCCGGGGCGCAGGCCCGCTTTCAGCTGATCTTCCTGGGTGTCGAGGCCGTACTTCACGTAGCTGCCGCGCGTGCCGTGGATCGAAAAGCGCGCTCCCGGCAACGCGGTCAGCGCGCTTGCGTGCAGCACGACCTCGAACTCGTCATAGCCGAGCTGGATGTGCACGTAGTCGGGTGCACTTGCGTCGTCGCGATGGGTGCGCACCGTCGCCGATACGGTCCGCGGCGCGCCGAAGAGGGCGAGCGCCTGGTCGATCAGATGCGGACCGAGATCGAACAGCAGACCGCCGCCGCGCGTCACGTCTTCGCGCCAGCGCTGACGCACGCCCGGCCGGAAGCGGTCGAAATGCGATTCGTACTGCGTGAGGCGACCCAGTTCCACGCGCGCGAGCAGATCGCGCACGGTCAGAAAATCGCCGTCCCAGCGGCGGTTGTGAAAGGGCGCGAACAGCTTGCCGCGCGCGAGCGCGATATTGGCAAGCGTGTGGGCGTCGGCGGCGCTCAGCGTGACAGGCTTGTCGACGACCACGTGCTTGCCGGCTTCGAGGGTGCGGCGCGCGAGGTCGAAGTGGGTGTCGTTGGGCGTCGCGATCACGACGCAGTCGATGTCGTCGAGCGCGAGCAGCGCGTCGAGATCGGCGACGATTTTCGCGTGCGGATAGTCGGCGTGCGCGCGCTCGGATTGCCCGGTCGCAATCGCGGCGACCCTCGCGCGTCCGCAGTGTTCGATCACCGGTGCGTGAAACGTCGCGCCGGCGAAGCCGTAGCCCATCAATCCTATTTTCAGCGATGCGGACATGCGAGTCTTCCTGGAGGAGCGGCGCGCCGCCTTGCCACCGCGGCGGCGGCGCGCAATCTGCTCATTGTGGCATTTGTGGGCTGGACTGGGGGCTGAGCATGACGGCCGGCCTTGCGCGCAGCCCGTCGGGGCGTCCGAACCATCGAGGCATCCAACGAGGGCGTCCATCGCGGTGGTCATCGCAGTGGCCATCGCGGTGGCCATGTTAACATCGCACCTCTCGCGCGCATTGCGCCGCGCAGCATGCCCCGGGCCTTCGGCCGGCGCCACCCGCCGGTCCGACCTCAGCGGCCCTCAACCGTATTACCCATCCACAAACGATGTCCGCAGGCCTGAACCCCGCTCAAAGTGAAGCGGTCCGTTATCTCGACGGTCCCTGTCTCGTGCTCGCCGGCGCCGGCAGCGGCAAGACGCGCGTGATCACGCAGAAAATCGCGCACCTGATCGAAGCGAAGGGCTTCGAGCCACGCCACATCGCCGCCGTCACGTTCACGAACAAGGCCGCGGCGGAGATGCGCGAGCGCGTCGGCAAGCTGCTCGAAGGCAAGACGCTGACCGCACCCGGCAAGGAGGGCCGCAAGGTGCCCGTGAACCAGCTGACGGTGTGTACCTTCCACTCGCTCGGCGTGCAGATTTTGCGTCAGGAGGCGGAGCATGTCGGCCTGAAGCCGCAGTTCTCGATCATGGATTCCGACGACTGCTTCGGCATGATCCAGGAGCAGGTCGGCTCGACGGACAAGGGCTTCATTCGCAAGATCCAGTCGATCATCTCGCTGTGGAAGAATGGCCTGATCATGCCCGAGCAGGCGATCGCGACCGCCTCGACCGAGGACGAGCATCAGGCGGCGATCGTCTATCGCAACTACGTGGCGACGCTGCACGCTTACCAGGCGGTCGATTTCGACGATCTGATCCGCCTGCCCGCCGAACTGTTCGCGAGCAACGAGCAGGTGCGCGACCGCTGGCAGAACAAGCTGCGCTATCTGCTGATCGACGAGTATCAGGACACCAACGCATGCCAGTACGAACTGGTGAAGCTCCTGGCCGGCAAGCGCGCGGCGTTCACGGCGGTCGGCGACGACGATCAGGCGATCTACGGCTGGCGCGGCGCGACCCTCGAAAACCTCGGCCAGCTCGGCAAGGATTTCCCGAACCTGCACCTGATCAAGCTCGAACAGAATTACCGCTCGACGGTGCGCATCCTGAGCGCCGCGAACAACGTGATCGCGAACAATCCGAAGCTGTTCGAGAAGAAGCTGTGGTCCGAGCACGGTATGGGCGACACGATCACGGTGACGGGCTGCAACGACGAGGAGCACGAGGCGGAGTCCGTCGTGTTTCGGCTGTCCGCGCACAAGTTCGAGCGGCGCGCGAATTTCCGCGACTACGCGATCCTCTATCGCGGCAACTTCCAGGCGCGCATCTTCGAGCAGGTGCTGCGCCGCGAACGGATTCCGTACGTGCTGTCGGGCGGCCAGTCGTTCTTCGATAAGGCCGAGATCAAGGACATCTGCGCGTACCTGCGTCTGATCGCCAACGCGAACGACGATCCCGCGTTCATCCGCGCGATCACGACACCGCGTCGCGGCGTCGGCAATACGACGCTGGAGGCGCTCGGCGCGTTCGCGGGTCAGGCGAAGGTGTCGCTGTTCGAGGCAGTCTACATGGGCGGCATCGAGGCGCGTCTGTCGCCGCGTCAGATCGAGCCGATGCGCGCGTTCTGCGACTTCATGCAGCGCCTGACCGACCGCGCGGAGAAGGACGCGGCGGGCACGCTACTCAATGAGCTGATGGGGGCGATCCACTACGAAGCGTATCTGTACGACGCGTTCGACGAACGCCAGGCGCAGGCGAAGTGGCAGAACGTGCTGGAGTTCATCGAGTGGCTCAAGCGCAAGGGCACGAAGGAAGAGCCGGAGCACGGCAGCGGCAGCGAGGCGACCGGCTACGACACCGCCGACGGCTTCGGCGACACCGGCAAGAACCTGCTCGGGCTGATCCAGACGGTCGCGCTGATGTCGATGCTCGAGGGCCGCGAGGAAGATCCGGATGCGGTGCGGCTGTCGACCGTGCATGCGTCGAAGGGGCTCGAGTATCCGCACGTGTTCCTGGTCGGCGTCGAGGAAGGCATCATGCCGCATCGCGGCGGCGCGGACGACGAGCCGATCGACGACGCGCGCATCGAGGAGGAACGCCGGCTGATGTACGTCGCGATCACGCGCGCGCAGCGCAGCTTGCATCTGAACTGGTGCAAGAAGCGCAAGCGGGCGCGGGAGACGGTCGTCTGCGAGGCGTCGCGCTTCATCAACGAAATGCTGCTCGACGATGCGCCGCCGCCGACACCGGAAGAAGCGCCGATGTCGCCGAAGGACCGGCTCGCGAGCCTGAAGGCGTTGTTGCAGAAGTCGTGAGCGGGCGGGACGGCAAGTGCCCACCAGGTGCGGTTGCTTGCGATTGCACATAAAAAATCCCTGCATCGCGTTAGCGCATGCAGGGATTTTTCATTTCAGCGACGACCGATGCCGCGTGCTTTACTTCACCGCGCTGACCATATAGTCGACCGCGGCCTTCACGTCCGCATCCGATGCGTTCGAGCCGCCCTTCGGCGGCATCGCGCCCTTGCCGTGCAGCGCGTAGTTATAGACGGTGTTCATCGGGTCCTTCAGGCGCGGCGCCCATGCTTCCTTGTCACCGAACTTCGGCGCGTTCAGCACGCCGGTCGCGTGACAGGCCTGGCATACCGACTGATACAGCGCTTTGCCGGCCTGCGAGGCGTCCGCGCTTTGCGCGCCACCTGCTGCCGGGGCGGGAGTCTGCGGCACGCTGGCCATTGCGGCCATCGCCGCGGCGGCCTGGGCCGCGCCCGCATTCGATGCACCTGCTGCACCGGATGCCGCTGCTGCACCGGATGCCGCTGCCGCACCGGATGCCGCGGCCGCGCCGGATGCCGGCAGCGCCGGCTCGGGGAAGCTCGCGCCCGAATTGTTCGCCATATAGACGACCGCGCGCGCGATCTCGAAGTCACTGTAGTCGTCGGGGCTCGTGCCGCCGCGCGGCGGCATGGCGCCCTTGCCGGACAGCGCGGTGTGCCACAGCGTGTCGAAGCCCTGCGCGATGCGCGGCGCCCAGTCGGCGGTGTTGGTGAATTTCGGCGCGCCTGCGGCACCCGACGCGTGACACGCCGAGCAGACCGCCTTGTAGACTTCCTCGCCGCTCTTGTAGACGCGCGGTGCGTTGGCGTCGCGGATCTCGACTTGGGCGATCGGATGGATGCGGGAGGTGACTTCGGCTTCGGAGAGAGAGTCGGTGCCGGCGCCGGTGCGCGTCGAATTATCGACGTAGACGGCGAGCAGAACGATGATGACGATCGGCACAGCAAACCCGGCGATGACCGCGGCGATGAGCTGTGCTGGGGTTTTGATCGGGGCTCCGTGTGGTGCTTCGCTCATGCTTGTCTCGTCTCCGTGGGTATGTGAGCGGTACAGCGCGACGGCAACTTCTTGTTCTTTATCAGCCACGGACGATTATAGACGCAAGCTTTCGGCGGCGGCGAGGGGGCCAGGACGGTGTTCAGCAGGCGTTTACCCGGATCGGCATGGACGATGGCAGAGCTCGGGGAAGACGCTGGGATGGGCGTCGGAGGCCGTCCTGTGGACGGTTCGGCCGAAACCGGGTATCCTTGCGGTCTCTCGCGTTGGCGTCGCGTCCGTTCTGGTTGGCGCGCTTTCGCGTAGATTCCCCGCAGTTTTGTGGTGAAGCGCCCGTAGCTCAATGGATAGAGTACTGCCCTCCGAAGGCAGGGGTTGCTGGTTCGATCCCAGCCGGGCGCACCAAGTCTGACAAGGATTCCAACGAATTCACCCGTTCCCACTCCCCACGAATTGCAGCTAAATTGCAGCTAACTGCGGTGCGGCTTGCATCGTCATCGGCTGCACCCACTGCGCCAAGTGATCGGCCGACAGGTGCGCGTACCGCTGCACCATTTCCAGCGTTTCCCATCCTCCCAGCTCCTTGAGTGCCTGTAACGGCGTGCCGCGCTGCACATGCCCGCTTGCCCACGTGTGGCGCAGATCGTGCCAGCGGCAGTCACGGGTACCGGCCCGCTTCAGCGCTTTGGTCCACGCGCAGTCACGGTCTGGTAGACCGGTTTGCCGTGGCATACGAACACGCTTTCGACGACGATCACGCGCCTTGCCTTGTCGAGCCGCTGCACGTCGGCTGTCCAGCCGTAGCCTGACTTGTCGCCTTGGGTCTGCGTCTTGACGCCGCCGTTGATTGTCGGGTCGATATAGCGCATGTCGACGGCGACGACGTGGCCTGGATTCAGTGTGCGGACGATGAACGCGGCGGCCGGCCCGCCGTGGCCGACTTCGCCTTCGAGCTGGTCCAGTCGTTAAAGCCGAGCGTCCTGGCCGTGATCGCCGCGTCGACCGCAGCATCGGAGATCCCGCGCCCGGTCGGGAACCGCCTTGGTCGGCGCTATGGTCGCGTCAACCGGTGCCGTGCCAGCCGCGTTGGAGAATAAAAAGTAATGCAACAGAAATTCAACGGGAACATCGGGCAAGTTGCAGGCCGCCATGTCAAGACGAATAGCGCGCAATCCAACGTAAGCGTGCATATCCACAACGAACCGAAACCGAGTTACATCAGCGATCGTCAGCGTAGTGCGATCGCACGCAAGGCGTATCAGATCCAAGCCAAGACGCAGACCGACAAGCTGATGGTCTATCGGCGCTTGATGACCGTGTTCAAGTTTCCGAACATGGACGAGATGCCGCGCGACGTGTACCAGCGTGCAATGTCATATCTCGAAGTGTGGTTGCGAAATGGCACAACAGAGCCGGCATCGGCCAGGGCAACATCACGAAACCCAGTTCATGCGGCCGATACGTCGCGGCACGATGCCATTGAAGGCGCGAGCAATGCACTCGCTCCCGTGAAGCCGGTTGTAGTAGATCCGCCGATCCTTGCTCAGACGGCGGCGACCATCGCGCAAGCGCCCGGGAAACAGACGCCGTGGCGCGCGGTTGCTGTAGCGTGTGGAGTGATCGCTGCGCTCGCAGCAGTGACACACGTCGTCGTGGAGCGATCGGCAGCATCCGCGCAGCTGCCTGCTGCGCCGCAATGCGAGTACGGCGGTCATCACTACTCGATCGGCAGTGTCGTGTTGCAAGCTGGCTTGCGCCAGCAATGCGTTACCACGGGCGAAAACGGAGCCACCTGGGAAAAACTCAGCGCAGGCCGTCGCGTCGCCGGTAAATAACGAAAATCGCAGCGTCCGGCCGATTCCGGGGAGTTTGTCTGGCATTGACGCTATGGAAATTCGAATCGACAAAAAGGGCACTGCGCGCCCCCTTGTCAGGTTGTACTGAAAACGATCGTTTGCGGAACGCCTATGCGTGGTGTGTTTTCAGCCAGTCACGCAAAGCGTTGTTCATGCGGGTTTGCCAGCCTTCGCCGCTTTCCTTGAACCGGTCGACGATATCGGCGTCGTACCGCACCGTTACCGCGACTTTCGGATTCGCGAGTTTCGGCCGGCCGCCGCGTCGCTTCATCTGCGCGAACTGTTCATCGGTCGGCTCGAACGTGTCAGGGTCGGCCGCGATGCCGCGCGCAATCGCGGCTTCTTCTTCTGGCGTGTTACGGATCAATTTGGGTTGCTTCTTCATAGCGGTCAATCTCCCGGTTGTTGGCTTTGCGCAGACTGATAACGCGGAAGGTTTCGCCGCGCTGCGTGAAAACGATGCAATAGAGACGGGCATCGATCACGGCATAGCCTATTTCGCGCAGTTCTCCGTAGTCCTTGCGGTCGTCGGGCGCGCACCATACCGACGACCAATCGATAGCATCAGCGAGCGCCAGGGAAACGCCGTGCTTCCCTTCGTTGGCTTCGCTTTTAGCTGGGTCGTGTATCGTTGTCATATGGTTATTGTAGTTACGTAAACTGGTGCGCGCAACAGGTTTTTGTAACTACGATTACTTGCCTGGTTTGCGAAAGTTCGAGCGGTGCCGGTCGCTCGTCGGATCGTCGCGCATCTCCAGGTCGAGCTGCGTCGTGTATCCGCCATCGGCAATCGTGTGCAATATGCGCGATCGCGATTTTCGCGAGGGCGTCGGCGATCGCCGGCTTGAGGCTGTGCCGGCCGGCGATCTTGCGCACGATCGGGCCGAGCGTTTCGCCGTGCCAGCTCGCCTCCTTTCGTTCGTCCATGTCCTTGGTCATCGAGGCCGAGCGCGCCCGAATGGTGAGGATATCCGCGCCGCCGCTGTGCTCTACCTCGTCGACGGTAAAGGCGCCCTTGTCGACGACGCCGGTATCGGACCAGCCGAACGACACGCGCAGCACGGCGCCGCGCTCGGGGATCGCAAGCCGGCCGTCTGCATCATTGACGACGATATCGAGCATGTCGGCTTCGTCGCGCCGCGCGACTCGGAAACCCGCGCAAAACGAGTTCAGCGACGAGCAGGCCGAGCGGCTTCGCGAGGCCTTTCTTGATTCGCTGTTCGACTATCAAAAGGTCTGGTATCGGCAAGGGCATCAGCGCACGCGCAACATTCTCAAGTCGCGGCAGATCGGCGCGACGTGGTATTTCGCACGAGAGGCACTGGACGACGCGATCACGACCGGCCGCGATCAGATTTTTCTGTCGGCCAGCAAGGCACACGCGCACGTTTTCACGCAGTACATTTGCCAGTTTGCGCGCGAGGCCGCCGATGTCGAGCTAACAGGCGACCCGATCATCTTGCCGAATGAGGCGACGTTACGCTTTCTAGGCACGAACGCGCGCACCGCACAGAGCTATCACGGCAATTTCTATTTCGACGAATACTTTTGGACTGGCGGATTTCGCGAGCTGAATAAGGTCGCGTCGGGCATGGCGATGCACAAAAAATGGAGAAAAACCTATTTCTCCACGCCGTCGAGCATTGGACATGCCGCCTATACCTTCTGGAGTGGCGAGCACTTCAACCGAGGCCGCGCAAAGGTCGATCATCTGCATCTGGACGTAACGCGCAAGGCGCTCGCCGGCGGCCGTCTCTGCGAGGATAGGCAATGGCGCCAGATCGTGACCGTCGAGGATGCCGTCGCCGGCGGGTGCGACCTGTTCGATATCGGCGAGCTACGTCTTGAATACAGCGCGCAGGAATACGCCAATCTGTTGATGTGCCAGTTTATCGACGATACAGCGTCGATTTTCCCGCTCGCGGATTTACAGCGTTGCATGGTCGATTGCCCCGCCCTTTCGGCTATCGCCCGCTGTGGGTCGGCTATGACCCAGCGCTATCGGGTGACTCGGCCGGCTTGAGCGTCGTCGCACCGCCGGCGGTGCCTGGGGGCAAGTTTCGCGTGCTGCACAAGTGCCAATGGCGCGGCATGGATTTCGAGGCACAGGCCGAGGCGATACGCGCGATCACGCAGCAATACAACGTCGCCTATATGGCGATCGATACGACAGGCATCGGCCAGGGCGTCTATCAGCTCGTCAGGCAGTTCTATCCGAACGCGGTCGCGCTCAACTATTCGCCAGAAGTTAAGGGCCGCCTGGTGCTCAAAGGCTTGTCGGTGATCGGTAAGGGCCGGCTCGAATTCGATGCCGGATGGACAGACTTAGCGCAATCGTTCATGGCGATTCGCAAAACCATGACGGCGAGCGGAAAGAAAGTCACTTATGAAGCGAGCCGTAACGAGCAAACAGGACACGCGGACCTTGCCTGGGCGTGCCTGCACGCGCTCGGCAACGAACCGTTAGAAGGCGTCACCGCCAACAATACCGGCTTTATGGAGTTCTCAAATTGAGCAAGCGCAACATGCACGCCGCACCGCCCGCACTGTCGACTGCGGCCGCCCCGTCGACGCCGCCGAGGGCCGAGGCCTTCACCTTCGGCGACGCGGTGCCAGTAATGGACCGCGCCGAGATTCTTGACTACGTCGAAACGTGGTCGGCCGGCAACTGGTTCGAGCCGCCGGTGTCGTGGTCGGGCCTGGCTAAAACATTCCGCGCCGGCGTCCATCACGGCTCGGCGATCTACTTCAAACGTAACGTGCTATCGGCGACGTTCATTCCGCACAGGTTGCTCACGCGCGAAGTGTTCGATAAGTGGGCGCTCGATTTCCTCACGTTCGGCAATGGGTATCTTGAGCTGCGAAAGAACCGGCTAGGCGGGCCGCTTGCGTTCGAGCGTGCGCCAGCCAAGTACATGCGCCGCGCGACGGACCTACAGCGCTTCTATCAGGTCAACGGGTGGCAGGCGTCGCACGAGTTCGCGGCCGGGACCGTGCATCACTTGATGGAACCGGACATTAATCA
Organism: Paraburkholderia tuberum STM678; assembly: GCF_902833905.1. Classification (GTDB taxonomy): domain Bacteria; phylum Pseudomonadota; class Gammaproteobacteria; order Burkholderiales; family Burkholderiaceae; genus Paraburkholderia; species Paraburkholderia tuberum. The sequence goes on from NZ_CADFGP010000004.1 coordinate 104,840, forward strand.
GGAGGTGTATGGCTTGCCCGAATATCTCGGCGCCCTGCACGCGGCATGGTTGAACGAGTCGGCGACGCTATTTCGCCGGCGGTATTACGAGAATGGTTCGCACGCGGGCTTTATCCTGTACATGACGGATGCGGCGCAGTCGCAAACCGATGTCGACAACATGCGCGAGGCGTTGAAAAACAGCAAGGGGCCAGGCAATTTCCGAAACCTGTTCATGTACGCGCCGAACGGCAAGAAAGACGGTATCCAGCTCATTCCCGTTTCCGAGGTCACGGCGAAAGACGAGTTTTTCAATATCAAGAATGTCACGCGCGACGACTTGCTCGCGGCGCATCGCATCCCCCCGCAGCTCATGGGGATCGTGCCGAGCAATACCGGCGGATTTGGCGCGGCCGACACGGCCGCCGAGGTATTCGGGCGTAATGAAATCGAACCCCTGCAACGGCGGTTCGCCCAGCTCAATGACTGGATCGGCGACGAGGTTGTTCGCTTCAATCCCTATTTGATTAAGGTACCGAAATCCGCTGGGTAGGCGCGTGGTTGGAAGTTGATCGAGGGCACTATGGCGCAAGTCGGCCGCGGCCGCCTTGTCTGGAACCACTCATTAGGCGACGACAAACTCGCCGCTACGAAATAGCCGCGAGGGCGGCATCGCGCAATTCTTCAACCGCGTGAAACACAAGGTAATCTTGTGTACTTGGCTCAACCCAATACAGAGACTGGATTGGATGAGTCGTTGGGAAGACCATGAATCTGGACCAAAGAACTAGTAAATCGGCACGCGTTTCTAGATTGTTGTGTGCCGCAGCGTTTCGAATGAGCTGCAAGGCTTTCGCGCTTCGATGCGCGGATGAAAATGCAGCCATAAGCTGCGCTTCGTTCGATGGCTGAAGCCGCGGGATCACCTTCGTAAGAGAGTCGACGTCGCCCCACGTGGGTTCGTAACGTAGGACGGTATTTGTTGGACCCCAGAACGGTGGATTTGGCTTCTTTTTCGCGTTGATTGCCGCCCCGGATACGTGCGGCTCTGTCGCTGCTTGTGGGTGCGGTGTGATCTGCACCCCCGCTCCGTCGACGGTTCCGAGGCATGACTCAATTACACACGTGCGGCAAAAAATGGCCCATGCTTGCCACAAGCGCGAAAGCACGCCCTCAAGCAGGCATTCATCCTCGGTAACGAAATCCGCCGATGCGGAGATACTCGACCTAGCAGTCGTAAAGTCCCTGAGGCACTTGACGAGTAAATCGAATTCATCACACAGCGCCGTCCACGTGTCATAGAGACTCATGGCTATTGCGCAAACTCGCCAAGAAGTGCTCGGCACAACCACTTTACGCGAATTGCTCTTTGCGGGCCGCGATTACCACCTTCTGATGCCGCTCTTACATATTCGCTGAACTCACCGACGTCCTTTTCCTCATGTGCGGCGGCGAGTCGCCTGATGGATTCAACAGCTCTACCGGCATCGGCAAAATACTCTCCGGAAGGGGTAATCCCGGTCGTGGCCTCCGCACCCGGCAGCCCGAAACGATTGTGGATCAATGCACAAAGCAACGAATGGAAAACGTGAGGTTTCGTCGCGTAAGTATCTTGAATCGCTGAGAGATGTTCAAGAGTGGCCTGAAACGCGCCCATGATCCTTTCGTCGACGTGCTGAAGATTTTCGAACCCAGTGTCATTTCGTTTGTACAGGCTGCGCAGTTTGGCGGGACTTGTGCTAACGATGCCCTCTTCAACGGCGAGTGCAAGATCAGAGATGAATTCAGCATCAGCCATCCGGACGATTTGACGGCTTGTCAGCACCTTCCAGTCGATCAGGACCGCTCCGATGCGGTCAAGCGTTTCATTCACCCAATCCTTGAATTCGCCGAAAAACTCGCTGTGTCGTTTTTCCGCTTCATTCAATGGCAATGTGAACGCGTTCATGCGCCTAAACATTTGCAGAATCTCGGACCGATCTGCATTTCGGATGACGTCTACAGATACCGTGTACGACCAGAACACTTCGTGAATTTCTTCCGGCAGATCCTCGAAGCGTTTCCCCTCGTATTCACGCGCGTTTCGTCCGAGAGCAAACTTGCCGTCAACGAATTCGACGATGGTACTAAGCCGTTGCTGACCGTCGACGATTTCGCGTCGAGGTTTTCTTGTGCTCTTGTCGACGTACTCATGAAAGTACACTTTCGGAAAAGGGAAATCCCGGAGGATTGTGTCGATAAAGTAGCTTTTTGCGGCCGGTGGCCACAAGCCGCCCCCGCGTTGGTATTCCGGATTCACAATAAGGACACGGTTTCTAAACCAGTCTACCAACTCGGCAAGCGAGTATTTACCTTCTTCGACCTTCATTGCTAGTCCTTATGGTCCTCAGACCGATCACCGTATTACCTAACCTATTTGTGCAGCAAGCTGCAGATCGATGTGCCGCGCCTAGGTCCCGTGCACTCTGACACTCGAACATTCAGCCGCACATGCAACGCAACAGAGCCCTATAGCGACAGTCGTTATCGTAGCTCAGGCGAAGCACGTCGTCGTCGCGCTTCCTCGTGCATGTTGACCGGCGTAGCGGCAAGAACACGCGTGACCATCGCCGCGAGGAAGCGGTCAGGTGTGAGATCCTCTGGAATCTTTTCTTCGACTATCGTCACTTTAGGAAGCTGCGCAATCTCGCGGTCAACTTCCGACTCGGGGACGGGTGCTGGTGCATCCTCTTCTCGGACCAATTCAGGCCCGGGTTCCGGCACGCCTTCAGGGGGTCTTTCTTCCCCAGTGTCGGGGATTGCGGCTTCGTCTGAGTATTCCATCAAGACGAGGCAGGTGGCGTGGTATGCGTCGTCCTCACGTCCGAGCTTCGCGAGCAGGTCGAACAACCAATCGGCAGTTTTCGGCTCCTTTTGAAGGATGTCGGAGCGAAGTCCAAACACGAAGCCGAGGGCGGCTAGGGGGTGCCTCAATCGCAGATTCTTAGCGTCGCCGTATGACTCCTCGATTCGATTCGGTGCGTTTTTGCCGTAGGAGGAGTCCATGCGCTTCGTCGAAATCAGCAACTCGGGCCCCGTGGCCCAGTCTGTGATGATGACGTCAACCTGCTTAAGGTAGTTCTTGCCCAGGATGGATGCGCTGGAGGACGTAACGTCAGGGATCGAAGGTTGGTTGTTCACGCGATCCGCCACAGCATCCCGGATCTTGCGAGGCAATGCCTTCAGCAAGGACGCTACAGCTGCCGGGAGGATGCGCGGGTGGACGGGGCGTGGCCAAGCCTGATCTGAGTCGAAGCCGGCCCGTCGCAACTCATAGCTCAGCCATACATCAAGGGCTAACGCCGGGACTCCGGATTGGGTCCCGGCCTTCAAGTAAAGAGGAACGCCCAGCAGTTTGACAAGCGTGTTGTAATCCGGCTCGAAGCGCAACTGGCCGTCGGCGTTCTTGATCCAGGGATTGCTGTGCACACCGCCGGGAGCGGCGAGGGAGACGATTCGGTCGAAAATGACCCACGCTTCTGCTTTCGCGGATTGTTTAGCGGCCACCGGCTGCCCTCATTGTGCGGCGGTTGGCGAGTTCTGCTCGCGCTTGCCGGATTTGCTTGATCTGTTTTGCCGTCAAGTCACCGCAGCCCGCAAGGACGACTTTATCGACGATATTTACGGCGTCGAGCAGCCTGCCTTCGCTTAAGATCTCAGCGACTTCTTGCTTGATTGTGCGAAGCGCGTCTGCTTGGGCCAAGATCAACGCGGGCGAGGGCATTGCCCAGACGTCTGCTTCCTTCGGCTCGATCTTCAAAATCCCGCCACCGTACGCGCGACCAACCATCTCTGCGTGCAGCAGCGTGACCGAGTTCAGGCTCGCTAGCGGCAAAAGTTCGTGTCCGAGTTCACGGTTTTTTGCATCGAGGTAGACGCCGTGCACCGAGTTGAGGTGGCGGGCCCCAGCGTCATTTGCTGTGAGTCGGGGCGTGTCTGCGTTCATGCAAGTCAATAACAGGTCCGCAGCGGGAACGAGTGGCACTTGATACCAAGTCTTGCGGACGCGGCACTTGTATGCGGTATCGACGCCAGTTCGGTGGCCGTCTTCGATGTATGCCGCTGCTTCAGCCGAGGGTGGATCGCTCGGATAAAAGAGGTAGGTAGCGTGACCTTCGCGGCCCAGCTTGGCAAGCATGGCGTTGGAGAGCGAGAGACCGCGCAGGTGGGAACTTCCAGGCGGCGAGAGGCGCAGCAACTCATTGCGGCGCAGGCCAAGCTCCTTCACACGCTGAGGCGAGAGCGTGAAGTATTTGTTGTTGCCCGTGACGATGCCGAGGGTGGTATCCCCCCACGTCTCCAGGCTGGTAAAGAGTCCTCGCTGCAGTAGCTTGTGCAGCGGCTCGATAGCCTTGGGGTCGATGAGGCTGCTAGTCCACTTGGCCGCCGGGTCAGTCGGCGTCCAAATCAGTCCTGCGCCAAGCGACGCAAGGTCAGCGGCGTTCTTCGATTGCCGGATGGTCGCGTGATGCGCGGGGCCTTCAAGATAACCGTCGGCTAGTAGCAGCACGACGTCGGCCTCGGCCTCGGGGAACACCTGCTCGTCAAAGAGCACGAGCTGCACGTCGCGGAAGCGGTTGAAAAGAAATCGGCGCACGGGAGCCGCATAGTTTACCGAAAGCAACTCGGCCGGGAGAACGAGCCCGAGCCGCCCACCCTGTTTCAGGAAAAGAGCGGAGTGGATAGTGAATGCGGCCCAACTGGAGGCGAGGCCGGTGAGCGAGACGCCACCTCGTAGGGCGGCCTCGCGGGATCGAGCACGCGACTCGCCCGAAAAGTCCTGATAGCGGATGTAGGGCGGGTTGCCGATAACAGTGTCGTAGACTGGTTCAGGTTCGACCGAAAAAAAGTCACTGTGCCGGATTTGCGCTTTGCCACCAGCGTCCCGCACGCGTTGGTTGGCGACGCGTGCGCTATGGGCGTGAATCTCGACACCGTCAACGGTCGGGCGCGCATCCATACTCGGCGCCAGCTCGCGAAGGCGGTTCACGGCGGCGACGAGGAAAGCAGCATCGCCTGCGGATGGTTCCAGCACCAAGTCGCTGGGCGTGCGAATGGCCCATTTCGCCAAAAACCGGGTTATCTCGTCAGGCGTAAAGAAGGCGCCTCGTTCCTTGCGGAGAGCGGGCGTGTCGTCGGGATGGATGGAGCGTGCGAGGGTCACCTGCAAATCCTGGGAGCAGCGGCACGTGCCTCAACGCGGAGACCTTCCGCGCCGGCTTCGCTGAAGTGGGAGTTCATTGTCAAGTTACCTTCTTGTTTATCAAACTGTTCAGCGGCCCTGACCGTGAGGAGGTACTCACCGAGTTCAAGCGTCCTAACCCGCGCAATTTTAGCCCGGTTGCAGAGCGGTCGTCGAGGTGATGACACTTCCCAGGCCGCGGCGGTTGGATCGGCGGTGCCGCAAAAAGGAGGTCAACACGAACCGCGGTGAAACGCGGTCCCCCCCGCGCCTGCGGCCTTTCTTAATGCCTCGGTTTTGGTGCGCACGAAAACATCTTGCCCAAGCCAATAATTCAAGGGCTTCGGCCGGATTCCACGCAGCGAGAACTGATGCACGTTGATGCACGTTGACTCGTCCGATACGGGCGGGCGACTACCGGTCATTTATCTATTCGCGGTGTGGCTTGAGACCAACCATGCGACCAGCAGGAACGCTTGACGCCCCGGCTGGCTGCAAGATGCTCGGGACGACTAGCCAAGGCACCATCATGCCGCGACCCGGCGCCGTCAGAGGCAACCGCCATGCAGGACGAGCCGTAGAGCAGTGGGATTGTGAGGGATCTCACTTTCTGACCATGTCGTGTGAGGCAACGGGTCATTTTCTGATGTGCCCTGCGAGAACTCTCTAAGCTTGACTCTCACCTCATTGACATCGTCTGTCACGTCGGCCCAAAGGGATGCCCGATCTGGAGTATCGGGGATTCCGAGCGCGCACTGTGGATCGATGCCCGTAAGCGTGACTTCCAAGAGGCTCTGGCCGTCCTTCATGACCCAAGACGCATCGACGTTCTCTAGCTTGAGCGCAAAAAAGAGTTCACTGAATCGCGGAACAAGATTGCCGTTGAAAAAGCGCGCGATGCCGCTCGCCTCCCATCCCGCCTGAACGGGCTTGAACTGATATGCCGATGCGCCCATTGCTGTTTCTCCCACTAAATATGACTCGTCGTCGGGTCCGCTAAAAGTGTAGGTGAGAATCGCGCGCGAGGGCGCTGAATCGATCATTCAGAAACCAATATCCAGACCCGATCAACAAGTACGGACGCAGACCAGAGGGAGCGACCTATCCGCCACGCAAACCTCAACGCAGGTGGCCCATTGGGCTGCATATGGCAGTGTTTTGTTGGGACGCGTGAGAGAGCACAATAGCTGGAACACGCGAGCGGTCAGAGGCGCATGCGAGTGACGCTTATCCGGTCTGGTAAAGCACTCCACGGGGCTTCGAGCACTGTGCGACTGATTTTTCACGGAGCGCCCACTACATCCATCTATGAGAGGGAATATGGAGAATTCCAGCTTGGACGTGATCGAGAGTTTCACGGGCGAGCCTCTTGACGACGCGATTGCCACTCAACTTTCAACGGGACCCGAGCAGCACATTATCGACCTTGTCCTCAGATTAGACAAATTCTGGGACGCGTGGCTGACCGCGCAAGCCGCCCCCGACCATAGTCCCGAGATGTTTTATTTTCTTGCGGGATCTCAATATGAAACACAGATTTTGCCGGTTTCATATTACAAGAGATCTGCCCTGTACTTTCCGACGATTGCGATGCCTGACCCAGTCGAAGTTGCGATCGCCGTACCCATGTTCGCGTGGGCTGCAACCGACATGGTCGATGCTACCGCCCTTAGAGAAGGGTTTGCTCAGGGCGTCAGAATGCTTGTCGAAATCGCGCCGCTGATCAGAGCAGGGGCCGTGGAGATGGTACCGTCAACGCACGCGTCCCTTTCCCGAAGAGCGCAAGCAATCGCTCGCGAAACGTCGAGGATCGCGGTTGAAGACGAGAAAGACATCCAGAGCGCCTCTTACTTCGAGTTGCAACAGTATGCGTGCGCGACGGGCGTCTGCACGGCCTGTGCATACTGGCCACTCGCAAGTTCGCGACGCCTATGGGAACGCCTCGATGCAGGCGCGGACGACCTTGCCAAACGGACTAGAGGCGATGTGACGGTGGAAAAAGCCGTGGCGCAGTTCGATCTGCCGTCGACCGCTCTCGTTCCGTTGAACCAACTACTACTTGTCCGGGCTGACGAGCAGTCATTTTCTGACTTTCGTGAGGCAATTGGTGTGGCGTTTGTCGAAGCCGCACGTGTGGCTACTCAGGACGGCGCCGAATATGCCGTTAAATACGTCCGTGAACAACTGGAGTTGCGGCGCGCTCAGTGCGAAACGGCGGCGAGGCGGATAAATGCACTCGACGGCCTCTTGCTGCCTACTGGCGCGATCTTGACCGCCGCTGGTTTGAGCTGGGCCCTCGGTTTCAGCCCTATCAAAGGAGCACCGGAACTGACGAAGCTTGCAACTGACGCTCTAGCGCCGGGGGCCGCATGGCTCGCGGCACGTCTGTTCCAGGAGCTTAGCCCAAAGGTCAAACAGGCCTGTGCGGCAGCAGCCGTTTATGGCGCATTGGTCGAAAAATGAGTTCGTCCATTCGGAGCCAACGTTGCGGCTGCTGGCCCCATTTTTGGCCGGCAGGGCGGCAACGTGCGTCTGAAAACGGGTTAGCTTCTGAGCGAGCAAGGCACGGTTGACGGGGAGGTGCAGAGGGCGCAGTGCAGCTAAATTGCACCTAGGGCCATCCGTTTTGATCTGGATTTACCCTGCGCAGCCTTGATTTTCAACTTTGCGAGTTGTGTAAGGCATTGATTTTAAAGAAAAGTGACTATGCAGATAGTCCTCCGAAGGCAGGGGTTGCTGGTTCGATACCAGCCGGGCGCGCCAGGATTAGACATGATGCCGGGTTCGCAGAAAACCCCATAAAACAAGGCCCTTTGGCGAAAGCCTGGGGCCTTTAGTTTTTTGTCGTGGCGTCAGAACCAACGTCCTGCGCTCCAACGTGGCGTGCTTCCAGCATCAGTTGCCGGTCTCATCACGCCCCAGCAACGCCGACGACCGGAAAATTTTCTGCGCGAACCCGGAAGCCGCTTCAAGCCACCCTGAAATCCGAGGCCTGCTGAACCAGTTGACCGGCATGGTCGTGCAACGAACTGGCCGCCGCCGCGTTCCGCTGCTGCCGTGGTGTTTCGCGGCATGTGTGACTAGCCTCACTTCAGCGCAAGCGCGGCGTTGATATCACACGCCGAACCACGCAGCGCAAACCTGTCGCACGCGCTCCGCGACTGCGACCCACGGTTCATCCAGCCCTCGCCTGAACAGGCGAACCGTATCGGGATACCACGGCGAGTCGTCACGGCCGTGCATCCACCGCCAGTCCACGTCGCGTGCCGGCAAGAGCACCCAGCATGGTTTGCCGAGCGAGGCCGCCAGATGTGCCGTCGAAGTGTCCACACAGATCAGCAGATCGAGTTGCGAGATGACCGCCGCCGTGTCGGTGAAGTCTTCGAGATCTGCGCCGAGAGGCAGGATCGGGAGGCTCGCAGGGAATGACAGCGCTTCGTCTTCCCCCGCGCCCTTTTGCAGGCTCACGAACTTCACGCCCGGCAGGCTCCAGAGCGGCGCCAGTGTGTTGAGCAACGGTAGCGAACGGTGCACGTCGTTGTGGTGTTTCGGGTTGCCCTTCCAGACGAGACCCACCCGGTGTCCCGCGCCCAGCACGGCAAGGCGCGCGCGCCAATGCTCGACGCGCGACGGGGCCAGGGTGATGCACAAGGGAGGCGGAATCGTGTAGAGCGTCGTGCCCAGATACAGCGGTGCGCTGAGCGCGCTGATCCAGCAATCGAAATCGCCGGCGCGCGCCGAGGCATCGTCATGACTGAGCACCGCGTCGACTCCATCGACATCGGCGAACAGGCGTTGTAGCGGTGCCATACAGGCAAACGCGACGTGCGCGGCGCCCTGAGCCTTCAACAGGCGCAGATAACGCCCGAACTGCAGCATGTCGCCGAGTCCATCCTCCTGCCAAACGAGGAGTGATTTGCCGGCGAGCGGCTCGCCTCGCCAGCGCGGACACCTCAGCATCGACTGCGTGGCGTGATGCGCGAACCCAGCCATCTCGTAGCGGCATTCGTAGAGGAGAAAGCCTTCTTCGAAGCGGCCCATGCTGATGAGCAGCGTGGCGAGACGGAACTTCGCGTCGCCGTAGTCGGGGCGCAGCGCGAGCGCGCCGCGGTAGGCGGCTTCGGCTTGCTCCGGGTCGCCGAGCTCTTTCACGATGCTGCCGATGTTGAAGTGTGTTTCGGCGATGTCGGCACGCAACGTGAGCGCGTGGCGAAACGCCGCGAGAGCCTCGGGCAGGCGCGCTTGCGCAAGCAGCGTGCAACCCAGGTTATTGGCCGCTTCGACGCGGTTCGGCGCGAGCCGAAGCGCCTCGCGATACGCGCATTCGGCATCGACCAGTTGGTCCAGTGCGTGCAGGACGCAGCCGAGGTTGTAGTGCGCCTCGGCGAAGGCGGGGCGCAACGCGAGCGTCTGCCGGTAGGCGCTCTCCGCCTCGGGCAGGCGCTTGAGTTCGGTGAGCACACAACCGAGATTGTTGAGCGCGTCCGCATAGGCGGGGCGGATCTGAAGCGCGAGGCGGCAAGCCAGCTCGGCTTCCCGGAGCCGGCCGAGCGCCCTGTAAAGCGCCCCCAGGTTGTTCAGTGCCTCGGGATATTGCGGGTGCGCGAGCAGCGCCTGCCGATACGCTTCTTCAGCCTCTTCGATCCGGCCGCGTTCGCGCAACAGATTGCCGAGGTTGTTGTTCGCCTTGGCAAATTGCGGGTTCACGGCGAGCGCTGTGCGATAGGCCGCCTCCGCTTCGTCGAGGCGGCGCTGTTCATGAAGCACGATGCCGAGGTTGTAGTTCGCGTCGACGTGGTCCGGGCGAAGTGCGAGCGCCACCCGGTACGCGGCCTGGGCCGCGTCATGCCGTCCGAGACGGTGCAGCACGATCCCGCGATTGCTGTGGACATCGGCGTCATCGGGGCGTATCGCGGCAAGCCGCCCGTAAACCGCTTCCGCTTCGGCAAGCTGATTGAGGGTCGCGAGCATCGCTCCGAGCCCCAGATAGGCGTCGGCGAAATCCGGCTTCGCTTGAATGCAGCGCAACCATAGAGCTTGCGCCTGCGCGGGCTGGCCCACACCCGTGGCGCACATGGCCGCGAGGTTGAGCGCATCGGCGTGCTCCGCGTCCTCCGGCGTGGCCTTCGCGCCGACGAGCGGTGCAAGCAGCGCCAGTGCGTCGGCGAACTGCCCGGTGGCGCCGAGGGCAGTGGCTTCGCTCAGAATGTGCTGGCGCGTGGGGGCAAGTGGGCTCGTAGCGGTCACGGTCGTCGTAGAAGGGCTGTGGATTCGCAGCTTAAGGCATGCGCACGCGCGGTGGCGGCCCGAATTGAGCTGGCAGCTCGGTTCAATTCGACCGATGACGTGCTGCGAGGGCTTTGTCTTTCGAAGCCGTAAGGCCGGGTGCAGATCAAGGGCGATCGGATGCTCAATCAGCATTGCGACGCGAAGTGGCTTCGACGCCTGCGGGCCTTAAACCGCTGAAGGACGAAGCCTGGCGTCCCCCATCTTGAAAAGCGCCTCCCCACCGCACGCGGGCGAGGGAAGGGCGTCAGCCCAGAGGGTCGCATCAACAAGGCAGCTAAAGTTTTTCCAGGTGGGGTCGTAATCACAAACAAGGCGGCCGGCCAACGAACCGCTGCCGTTACTGGGCCGATGGCCCCATCAGGAGAATCTCAATGCTCGGAATCAACACCAACACCAACTCGCTCGTCGCGCAACAAAACCTGACCGGCTCGGGTAGCGCACTGTCGCAAGCGATCACGCGTCTGTCGTCGGGCAAGCGCATCAACAGCGCAGCAGACGACGCAGCAGGTCTTGCGATCTCGAACATCATGCAGACCCAGATCAACGGTCTGAACCAGGGTGTGTCGAACTCGAACGATGGTACGTCGATGGTGCAAACGGCATCGTCGGGTCTGTCGTCGCTGACTTCGTCGCTCCAGCGTATCCGCCAGCTTGCTACGCAAGCAGCTAACGGTTCGATGACCGACAACGACCGTGCTGCACTTCAACAGGAAGTGAACCAGCAAGTCTCGGAAATCAACCGTATCGCGTCGCAAACGACGTACAACGGCATGAACGTCCTCGACGGCTCGTTGGGCAACGTGTCGTTCCAGGTCGGCGCAAACGTCGGTCAGTCGATCTCGCTGAATCTCTCGCAGTCGATGTCCGCTGCTTCGATTGGCGGCGGCGTTCCGGCAGCGGGCAACACGCTCGGCTCGTTCTCGGTCTCGCTGGATAGCAACGGCGCTGCGGCGGCGGCTGCGGGTATCACGTCGGTCACGGCTTCGTGGGACAACGCTACGAATTCGGTCTCGTACACGGACCAAAACGGTAACGCCATCACCGATGCTTCGACGATCACGGCCTTCTCGAATGCCCCCGCGGGCGAAGTGACCGGTGGCGCCGCGCTTCCGGCTGCAGCAGGTGATGCTTCGCAGACGTGGACGCTTAATACGAACGGCAGCGAGAACGCTACTGTCTCGCAGATCAACGTGATTGCCGACGGTAAGGGCGGCTTCACGCTCACGGACCAGAACGGTAAGGCCTTGACTAACGCTGTTGCTAGCGCAGTCTTCACCAGCGGTACTGTTGGTACGGACAGCAACGGCAACACCACGCTGACTGGCGACACCGGTGCGACTATGGCGACCGAAGTCGAAGCGGTAACGGGCGCTATCGCGACCGCGAGTCAAGCGGCCGGCGATAACCCGAATCTCGATGCTGCGGGCAAGACTACAGACGCAATGGGCGCGACCATCGACAAGCTGAGCCAGTCGAACACGGTTTCGCAGATCGACATCTCGACCAAGGACGGCGCTTCGGCAGCAATGCTGACCATCGACAACGCGCTGAACGCTGTCAACAACCTGCAAGCAACGCTCGGCGCGGCACAAAACCGCTTCAGCGCAATCGGCACGACGCAGCAAGCTCAGTCGACCGACCTGTCGACCGCACAATCGTCGATCCAGGACGCCGACTTCGCACAAGAAACGGCTAACCTGAGCAAGGCACAGGTTCTGCAACAAGCCGGTATCTCGGTGCTGGCACAAGCGAACTCGCAGCCGCAGCAGATCCTGAAGCTTCTCCAGTAAGGCGCTTCCCGCTGCAGGCAGCCGGCGCGCGGCTCGATGCGCGCCGGACGCAAACCCGTCGGGAGGCTTGCCTCCCGATGGTCTTTTCCCGCGTTACCCCGCTTGTTAAATCGCTTTAACCGGCATTGCCGACGCACGGAGCCTCCTCATGTCCACCGTAACCGGATCCACCTCCACCGTAACCGGATCCACCACCAGCGCGATCGCGAGTGCGGTCGCCACCACGACAGCCGACGCCAACGCTACGGTGCAGGCAGCCGCCCAGTCGATCATCAGCGGCTCGACCAATTCGTCGATGGACACAAGTTCGCTCGTCACCGCGCTCGTCAACTCGAAGTCTGCCGGCCAGGCCGCGACCATCGCTGCCGAGCAGACTGCGGACAACACGCTGATCTCGGCCTACGGCACGCTCTCCGCGGCACTGTCCGCGTTGCAGGCCGCCGCCGAGCCGCTCAGCGACGGTGCGACGCTCAACTCGTTCTCGTCCACCTTGAGCGGCAGCGGCGTTACCGCCACAGCCAGCACGGGCGCGGTGGCAGGTTCGTACTCGCTCAATGTGGCGCAGGTCGCCACGTCGCAAGTGCTCACCTCGGCGGGCTACAGCTCGACCCAAAACCTGGCTTCCGGCGCGGCCACGATGGCCCTGACGGTCAACGGCAAGACCAGCACGATTTCCCTGAATAGCTCGAACAGCACGATTGCCGGCATTGCATCGGCGATCAATTCGGCCAACGACAATCCCGGCGTGGTCGCGACCGTGGTGACCGGCGCGGACGGCGCGCATCTCGTGCTGCAATCGACCTCGACCGGCGCGTCGAGCGGCATCAGCATCGCGATCAACGATTCGAGCTCGACCGACGGCCTGAACAAGCTCGCGGTGACGACCACCAACGGCAAGGCGATCTCCAGCGCGAGCGACCTCACCGCTCAAGTTTTGGATAGCAGTGGCAACCCGGTTCTCGATAGCAACGGCAACCCGGAGACCTACAACCCTAGCCAGTCGACCATTTCCGGCACAGGCTGGACCCAGACGCAGGCCGCCCAGGATGCGTACTTCACGCTCGGCGGCGTGGGCGTAACCAGCTCCTCGAACTCCGTGACGACGGCCGTGTCCGGCGTGACGCTGAACCTCACGGCAGCGGCGGTCGGCACCACGCAGACGCTCACGATCGCGCAGAACACCAGCGCGGAGTCCTCGGCGATCAACAATTTCGTCAGCCTCTACAACACGCTCGTCACGACGATGGGGGCGCTGACGGCGTACAACGCGAACTCGACGTCGCAGGGCGTGCTAATCGGCGATTCCACGTTGAGCACGATCCAGAACCAGCTCGCCAAGATCGTGAGCGGCGGCGTGGGCACCGGTACTTCGCAGACGACGCTTGCCGCGATCGGCATTACGCTCCAGGCGGACGGCACGCTGTCGGTGGACAACACGACGCTCAGCAATGCGTTGCAGAACAACCAGTCGGTTGTAGCCTCGCTGTTCAATTCGACCAATGGCATCGCCGCGCAACTGGACGACAGCATCACAAACTACACCTCGTCCGGCGGCATCATTCAAAACCGTACGGACGCGATCAACGCCGACCTGACTAGCCTCTCGAACCAGCAGACGACGCTTACAGCGTGGCAGGCTCAGCTCACCAGCATGTATACCGCGCAGTTCACAGCGCTCAACACACTGATGGCAACGATGAACAACAACTCGCAATACCTCACGCAACTGTTCGGTGGCACCAACAGCGCAGGCGCGCTCGCCACGAACAAGAGCTGAGCGCGACGAGGAGCGAGCCATGCAGAACGTCGCCCCGATCGAGCGCATCTGGCAGATAACGAAAGACCTCGAACTGGCGGTCGCTGTTGGCGAGTGGGAGCGGGCCGCGCAGCTCGCGGACGAGCGCTCGCCCCTGCTGACGGCGCTCGGCGTGCCCCAGCCGCAGGAGGTCATCGCGCGGCTCAAGGAGATCCACGAGATCGACAGCCGCATCGTCGAGGCCGCGCAGGCCGCGCAGCAGGTGCTGGGCGCCGAGTATCAGGCGAGCATGCAGGCGAGCCGCAACGCCGGGCAGTATTTGAGCATGGCGCGGTACTGAAGCAGGAGCAACGGTTCATTGCGTCCTTCGCGGCGCAAGCGCGTACCCTGGCCCGCCTTGTGCGGGCTTTTTCTTTTCCGTTTCTTTGCCCTGAGAGTTCATCGAAGGCAAATTGGCGGCCGTTTTGGCGCTAGCTCGGACGATCGGCGTAATTGGCCGCCGCCCATAATTCGAACGGTCCGAGTTCTTGACGCGTACGCGCGCCTTCGTCATGACCGCCTTCCTCTGCACCGCCACACCTGCTGCCAAATTGCAGCAGAATCAAGACATTTCGCTCACCATGCAGCGCGCGATCGAACATCATCGCCAGCAGGAATATGAGGAGGCGGCCGCGCGCTATGCCTCTGTCCTGGAGGCCGCGAGCGATCACCCCGACGCGCACTACCACCTCGGCGTGCTGCTCATGCAAACGGGGCGGCCCTCCGAAGCAGTGCCGCATTTCGAGGCGGCGCTTGGGCAGATGCCGAAAAATGGGCAGATCTGGGTCTACTACATCAACGCCCTCGTCGCCAGCCAGCAGACCGAGGCGGCGCGCGTCGTGCTCGACCTCGCGCGGCATCAAGGCCTGCCCGAGGCGGCCGTCCAGATGCTGCACGCGCGCATCAGTGGGGAAGAAGCGCCGCTCCCGGCCACGCCGGAGCCCGAGGCTGCGACCGCTCCCGCTCCCCAGGCTGATGCGAGCGGGAGCGACTCGCGCCCCCCTGCGGCATCCGATACGGACGAGCGCGTGAAGCTCGATACGCGCCGCGCAAGCCTCAAGGAGATGCGCCAGCTCCAGCATCTCTTCAACAGCGGGAAATTCGAAGCGGCGCTGAATGTGTCCCGCCGCCTGACGCATCAATATCCGTCGCATGGCGAATGCTGGTACGAACTTGGGCGTGTCCTGCAACGCACGGGCCGCTACAACGAGTCCGTCGAGGCAGCCGAGCACGCCGCCCGCTTGCTGCCCAACTTCATTGCCGCCCGGACGATGCTGACTGACGGGCTGATCACCACCCGCCAGTATCAGCAAGCCGAAACGCATTGCCGCCAAGCGCTCGAAAAATATCCCGAAAGCGCCGTGCTACATCGCAACCTGGGTACCGCCTTACAGGAGATGGGCCGGTACGCCGAGGGGATCGTCCATCTCCGCCGTGCCGTGGAACTGGCGCCGAACGACGCCCTCGAGTACGACGCGCTTGCCCTCTTGTTGCTCAAGCATGGTCTGTACGACGAAGCCGAAACCGCCTTCCGCCGTGCGCTCGAACTGGCACCGATGCAGGCGATAACCCACAGCAACCTGCTGTTCACCCTGATGCACAAGCCCGATCTGGACGCGCTCAGCGCATTCGCGGAGTTCCGCGAGTTTGCAGCGCGCCACGAAGCGCCGCTGCGTGCGCGTCGGCCCCGGCACACCAATGACCGCGATCCGTCGCGGCGCCTGCGAGTCGGTTTTGTTTCCGGCGATCTGCTCGGTCACCCGGTTGCGTATTTCTTCCTGTCGGTGCTAGAGCATCTGGCGCTCGATTCGAGTCTGTCACTGCACATCTATTCGAACTACGCGGTGACCGACGGCTTCACCGAGCAGATTCGTGCGCATGCGCAGACGTGGAGCGAAATCTTCGGCATGAGCGACGACGCAGTCGTGCAGAAGATCCGCGACGACGGCATCGATATCCTCATCGACCTGTCCGGCCATACCGGCCGCAACCGGCTCGTGGCCTTCGCGCACAAGCCGGCGCCGGTCCAGGCGAGCTGGATCGGCAATCCGGCCACGACGGGCCTGGATGCCGTCGACTATTACCTGTCGGACCGTTTTGTCACGCCGCTCGAACAATTCGAGCGCCAGTTCTCGGAAAAGCTCGTGTTCCTGCCGGCGCTCGCGCCGTTCAAGCCGCACCCGCAAGCGCCGGACGTCAACGAGTTACCTGCCCTGAAAAACGGCTTCATCACGTTCGGCAGCTTCAGCCGCATCGTCAAGATCGGGCCTGAAGTCGTGGCGCTCTGGGCACGCGTGCTGCGCGAGGTACCGGATTCGCGCATGGTCATCGGCGCGATTACGGCACGGGAGCAGATGGACAAGCTGACCGGGCTGTTCGCGAGCGAAGGGATCGACTTGAGCCGTATCAGTTTTCTGCAGCGCGGGAATGTCTCGACTTACCTGCAGCAGCACAATCTGATCGACGTCTGTCTCGACACGTTGCCCTTCGGCAATTCGACCACGACCATGCAAGCGTTGTGGATGGGCGTGCCCACCATGACCCTGCCCGGCGTTTCGATGGCGAGCCGCGGCAGCACGGGGTGGCTCTCGCACCTCGGGCTCGACTCAGCCTTCGTTGCGCAGGACAAGGACGACTTCGTGCGCAAGTGCGCCGCGCTGGCCGCCGACCCCGAAGCGCTCGCGGTAGTGCGCGGCGAGCTGCGCGAGTACTGCAGACAGTCGGTCCTGATCGACGCCGGCGCGATCTCCAACGCCGCCTCGCGCGCGTTTCGCACCATGTGGCAGCGGTGGTGCGACGGACTGGAGCCTGAGCATTTCGAGGTTCTGGCGCATGTCAGCAATGCGCACACCGCCGTGGACAACCCAGCAGGCCTGTCGCCCGAGCAGCGCGCCGCGCTGGCCGGTGAATTCGTCGATACGCTCACGCTCCTGCTCGACAAGCAGCAGTTTGCCGAGGCCGAAGCTGTAGCCCGCCAGTTCACCACGCTCTTGCCAGAAATCGGCAAGGCATGGCACATGCTGGCGACGTCGCTACTGCAGCAAGGGAAACCCTTTGAGGCACTGGAGCCTTTGCGCAAGGCCAATACTCTGCTGCCGAACGACAGGAACATCCGCCAGGAACTGAGCCGAGTCTCACAATACGTGAGCGATCTTGAGCGCATCGCGCCGGTCGACCGGGCTGAGCCAGCGAGCGAGCTGGCAGCGCTCAGGGCGGATAGCCGGCAATACCGGCATCCAGTCGGCGCCCTGATCGCCAACGTGCCGGTTCTGATCCCGACCTTTAACAACGTCACATATCTGCGCCGGATGGTGTCGCAGCTCCAAGGCAGAGGATTGCGCAATCTCATCGTCGTGGACAACGCATCGAGCGCCCCCGGTATGCTCGACTACCTCGCCAGCATCCAGGATACGGTGAGCGTCGCACGGCTCGACCACAATGTCGGGCCGCGCGCGTTCTTGCTTTCAGACGTCATCTATCACCGGCTGCCGGACATTTTCTGCATTACCGATCCCGATCTCGAACTGAATCCCGAGTTGCCCGATACTTTCCTGTTCGACCTGATAGACGCCACGGAAGCTTTGAAAATCGGCAAGGCCGGCTTTGCTCTCGACATCTCGCAACCCGCGCTGATGGACGAGAAAGCACTCTCCATCATGCAGTCGGACGGCGTGAAGAACTATGGGCTGATCGACTGGGAAGCACGCTTCTGGCAACAGCAGATCGCGGCGGGCGCCAACGGTGACCCGATCTTTCGCGCGCCGATCGATACGACCTTTGCGGTCTACAACAAGCGGTACTTCCGCCGCGAAACTCATCTGGCTGCGGTGCGTTTCGGTGGACGGTACACGTGCAGGCATCTGCCCTGGTACAAGGACAACGGACTGGATGCTGCGGAGGATCAGTACTACCGCAAACACCAGGCATGGTCCACGTTCCTGAAGTGACCATTGCGCCTGGTCGGTCAACTAAAGCTTTGTTGCGGGCACGTGGGGTAGAGCAGTAGTTCAGGCGACAGACTATCGGCGGTGCTAATGCATGGTATCCCGTAGCCATGGGCGTGCACTCAATGAGGGCCAACTAGCCAACTTCTCCCGCACCCGCTCGACCACCTCTTCCGCCAGAGCTGCGCGAGCAATGCGACCGCCGGCAACGACCGGTTTGCGTCGTTGTGATGTTGCGGCTTGCCCCGCCAAACGAGACCGACGCGCAATTCCGGCAGCAGCGCATCGAGCAGCGCGAGAATGTGTCGAGGAGCTGGGGTGCGTGGCAGCGGCGCTACGACCAAGGGGCTGAGCGGGCGCTTTGGGAGCGCGCTTGAAAAATATGCGCTGTGCGGCTGCGCTTGCGGGGAGGCTGGTGTGCCTGGCGGCGTGTGCCAGCCTCTCGCCCACACCAGGGATTGATGTATTGGAAGAGCGACAGGTTCTGCGCGGACGAGAAGGTTTTCTGCGACGCCTCCGCCTACCGAAGCCAGGATCGTGACCACGTTCGAGTACGAGTTGGAGAGCCGCGCCTCGCCCGTCGTGAGCGCGTTATCGAACGCCGCCGTACCCGCAGGCGTGTTGCCTGTTGGCGCTCGCATTGCCGGGCGTCACGCTGAACGCGTCGCCGTCCTTCGGGCGTACTCGAGATCGGGACGCTCAAGACGGAGCCGGCCACAATTACCGAGACGTCTGTGTACGTGCCTAACGTGCCCTTGCCCTGATTGGACGAGCCGGCCGCGGCGAGGTAGGCGGAGCCGTCTGCCTGCACGCTCTGGATCTGGAACAGCGTCTGACCGTTGTCGATGATCGTGATCTGCCGCGGGACCGACACCTGCACGTCGCGCGTGCCCGCGTCGCGGTTGTTCGTGACGCTGCCGCCGGCGGCATTCGTGAACACCAGCGGTGTTCTGAATAAACTTGAGGCGCGCGCAAACTATTGCGCCATCTTTTGCGCCACGCATCGACCGCGTTCAAGCGCGAGGCGTGCGGCGTAGCCTTCGTGCCCGGGGCTGCAACGTAGTGCGAGGCGGCGTATGCTCAACGGTCCCGGGTTTGCCCGGCCATTTCCCGCATTGCGTTCGCCCACTCATACCTGGAGCCATCATGGAACTACGCAGGATCGGCACTTCCTCGTTGCAGGTCGCCCCGCTCATGTTCGGCGGCAACGTATTCGGCTGGACGGCCGATGAAGCCACCTCTTTCTCGATCCTCGACGCGTTCGTTGAAGCCGGACTCAATTTCATCGACACCGCCGATGTCTACTCGGCCTGGGTGCCCGGCAACCAGGGCGGCGAGTCGGAGACGATCCTCGGCAAGTGGTTCCATCAGAGCGGCAAGCGCGAGCGGATCGTGCTTGCGACCAAGGTGTCGAAGCATCCGCAGCGCAAGGGGCTATCGGCCGCAAATATCCAGGCGGCGGTCGAAGACTCGCTGCGCCGCCTGCAAACCGATTACATCGACGTCTATTTCTCCCACGACGACGACACCGCGACGCCGCTCGCCGAAACGCTCGGTGCGTATCAGAAGCTGATCGAGGCGGGCAAGGTGCGCGTGATCGGCGCGTCTAACTATAGTGGCGCGCGCGTCGAGGAAGCGCTCGCGGTATCGCGCGAGCACGGGCTGCCCGGGTATCAGTTGCTGCAGCCCGAATACAACCTGTACGACCGCGCGCAATACGAGAGCGACAGCGAGCCGGTGGCGCTCGCGAATCATCTCGGCGTGGTCGTTTATTACAGCCTCGCGAGCGGGTTCCTGTCAGGCAAATACCGCAGCGAGGCCGATCTGGCCGGCAAGGCGCGCGGGAGCCGGGTCGAAAAATACCTGAACGGGCGCGGCTTGCGGATTCTCGGCGCGCTCGACCGCGTCGCGCAACGGCACGGCAGCACGCCGGCCGCGATCGCGCTTGCATGGCTGATCGCGCGCCCGAGCGTTACGGCCCCTATTGCGAGCGCAACCTCGGTCCAGCAGTTGAAGAGCCTGGTCGCGGCCGTCCAGCTATCCCTCTCCGCCGACGATATTCGTGAGCTGGACGAAGCGAGCGCCTGATAAGGCAAACACCTCGGCCGCCAACGCGGCGGCGATCCGCGCCAGGGAATAGCCTGGCGCAATCGGTAAACCCCTGGTAGGATGGAGAGTTTCCTGATATGATCGGGAGTGAATTGAGATCTTTGCCTGTTTCGTCAGTGTTCTTCGTTGATGAAAGGTTGGCGAAACGGCAACTGACGCGGCTTTTGCATTACGTCTGTCCGCGTTCCGCGGTGAACTCCCCACCTCTCTTTTCCGGCCTCCGTGGCCGCTTTGCCTCTCGCTTCATTCGTGGTTTGGCCGGGGTTGTTTATCAGCCTCGCGTTTGCCTGTTACTGGCCATGAATCGGAGCGACCGGAGGGCCGGCGCGTGAGTGGTGACCTGAGCGGTCACCGCCATGCAATTAAACCCGTATCTAGTGATTGAGTTAGGAATTACATGACGACGATTCTTCTGAAGGAAAACGAGCCGTTCGAAGTGGCAATTCGCCGCTTTCGTCGCGCAATCGAAAAGAATGGCCTGATCGCTGAACTGCGTGAACGCCAGTCGTACGAAAAGCCGACCACGGCTCGCAAGCGCAAGAAGGCAGCAGCTGTTAAGCGCCTGCACAAGCGTCTGCGCAGCCAGATGCTGCCGAAAAAGCTGCACTAAACACGCTTTTTAGATACGCCGAACGGCGGTGTGGGCTTCGAAAGAAGCCACATCGCCGTTTTGCTTTCATAGCGTCGGATTTTGCCCCTGCGTGCAGCCGTTACGCCGCGCTCCTCAGCCGCTCGGCCGACAGCCTGAACTCGCGCGCGATCGAGCCAGCCGGTCGTGCCACTCCCATGTGCCGAACACGTCGTGCACGTTTTGCAGGCAACTGAGCAAAGCGATGGTCACCGGGTCGTATACGTTGATGCGGGCGCGAAGCAGCGCTTTTTTCAGCGCGGCCAAGCCGACATCCATGTAAGCGGGCACTTCGGCCGGTGGCTTGCCGATGAAGCGCACCGGAACGCCTTCCATTGCGGTCATGTAATCGCGCGGCTTGATCAGATTGCCGACCGGGCAGCCGCCGCAATAGCCGCGGTAGGCGCCCCCGCCCCTCAGTAGCAATGCAGCGCGTTTCTATTCGAACAGATGCGTGACGGACTGATCGTAAATGTCCTGGTGGGTCAGGAAGCTAAGTGTTTTCATGGTTGGTCTCCCGCGTCCGAGGCGGTAGTTATTTGTTGTTGAGCGCGCATCGCCTGAGCGCATGGCGACGAGTATCCGCCGTGCGTCGTCCGACGAAGGGCCGACTACGAGCATGAAAGGGCGCCAATTCACGCGTTTGCGCGTCCCGCGGACGCCGTGGCCTCACCTCGCCTTCCGACCACGCCCCTTCTTGCCCAGCGACACGCATCGCTCACGACACATGCAGGTCGTCTCATGATCGTTGACCATGCCGATCGCCTGCATGAATGCGTAGCAGATCGTCGAACCGACAAATTTGCAGCCGTAGCGCTTGAGCGCCTTGCTTAGCGCGTCGGATACTTCCGTCGACGCAGGTGCATGCTTATACGAAGTCCATTCGTTCTGAATCGGCGTGTCGTCGACGAATGACCACACGAAGTTCGCGAGCGAGCCATGTTCGGCCTGAATCTGCTGCACAGCGCGCGCGTTCAGGATGGCCGCCTCGATTTTGCCGCGATGTCGAACGATGCTTTCATCGGCGACGAGCGCATCCACGCGCTTCGGCGTGAAGGCCGCGACCTTGTCGATGTCGAAGTCGGCGAATGCACGGCGGTAGCCGATGCGCTTGTTGAGGATCGTCGACCATGACAAACCGGCCTGCGCGCCTTCGAGCACGAGCATCTCGAACAGGTGCTGGTCGTCGCGCGAGGGCACACCCCATTCGGTGTCGTGGTACCGTGCGAGCGCTTCGCTCGATACCCAGTTGCATCGTTGTGTCACTGTCGTGCCCCCGCCTGGTCATGTCGTTCGCCAGCATAGCGGAAGCGGTGTGCGCCGCAAGCTGGCCAATCGGCTAATTGTGCGATTCAAACTGACCTGCCACGCTAAGCGTTATTCACCCACGGAACTGATTCGATTCGATGAACCACGACTTCTTTCTGATCGGCGTCGACGGCGGCGGCACCGGCACGCGCGTCGTGCTCGCCGACGCGCAGGGCCGCGAACTGGTGCAAGCGGCAAGCGGCCCATCGGGCCTTGGGCTCGGCATCCCGCGCGCATGGCAGTCCATTCAGGCCGCCTGCGGCGAAGCGTTCCAGCGAGCCGGAGTCGCGCTGGACTGGTCGCGCTGCGTGCTCGGTTGCGGACTGGCGGGCGTCAACAATCGCGACTGGCTCGCCGAGTTTCACCAGCAGGCGCCGCGGCTCGCCGGACTGGCCGTCGAAACCGACGCCTACACGACCCTGCTCGGCGCGCACGACGGCGCGCCCGGCGTGATCGTCGCACTCGGCACCGGCAGCGTCGCGGCTTCGCTCGCGAGCGACGGCGAATTCCGCATGGCCAGCGGCTACGGCTTTCCATCGGGCGACGAAGCGAGCGGCGCATGGCTCGGCCTTCGGCTGATCGTGCACGCGCAACAGGCGCTGGATGGCCGCGTTGCCGTCGACGATCTCACGCAAGCGCTGCTCGCGCATACCGGCGCGCGGGATCGCGACAGTCTCGTCGTGTGGCTGTGCACGGCCAATCAGACTGCCTACGCGCGGCTCGCGCCGATCGCGATCGAACACCGCGCACATCCGTTCGCGGCGCGGCTGCTCGGCGAGGCCGGCGTCGAAGTCGGCAAGATGATCGCCGCGCTGGACGCGACGGGCGCGCTGCCGGTCGCGTTATGCGGAGGCCTCGGTACGCCGTTGCGCGAGTACGTGCCGCAGGCGTATCAGGCGCGCCTGCGCGAGCCGCGCGCGGATTCGGCGCATGGCGGCTTGCAACTGGCGCGGCGCGAGGCGCAGCGGCTGGCTCGGGGAGACCTGTAAAATACCCGCTTTGCCGCTGCCTCGACGGTTCAGCCGCCGGACTCACCATGTATAAAGTCATCGCCACGGATCTCGACGGCACACTGCTCAATGCCGATCACCAGGTAGACCCGTTCACGGTCGCCACGGTGCGCAAGCTCGAAAGCGACGGGCTGCAGTTCGTGATCGCCACCGGGCGGCATTACTGCGACGTCGCGGGCATCCGCGATCTGCTCGGCATCAATCCGTATCTGATCACCTCGAACGGCGCGCGCATTCACGCGCCTGGCAACACGGTGATCCACGCCGACGATTTGCCGCCGGCGATCGTTCAGCGTCTTGTGCAGCCCGAAATTGTCGGCGCGCATGGTCGAGTGATCGTCAGTCTGTTTGCAGACGAGGCGTGGCTCATCGACCGCGACGCGCCCCATCTGCTGGAATTTCACCAGGATTCCGGCTTCACGTACGAAGTGACCGACCTGCCGAAGCACGATGGCGTCGACATTGCCAAGGCGCTGTATATCGGCGACCCCGCCGATCTCGCGCAGGTGGCCGCCAATCTGGAACGCGACTTCGGCGAGCGACTGTACGTGACGTATTCATTGCCGGATTGTCTCGAAGTGATGACCGCGAATGTGTCGAAGGGGCGCGCCCTGCAGATCGTGCTCGAGCGTCTCGGTGTCGACGCGTCGCACTGCGTCGCGTTCGGCGACAACATGAACGATATCGATCTGCTCGAGACGGCCGGCCATCCATTCATGATGAACAACGCCAATCCCGATCTGATCACCCGTCTGCCGCATGTGCCGCGCATCGGCAACAATTTCGAGGCGGGCGTTGCGCATCATCTGCGCAAACTGTTTGCGCTCAACGACGAACTGGCATCTTGAACCGTAGTCACTGCGATTGAAAGCGGCCCGCATCCACTCGCGTGGATGCGGGCCGCAAAAGTTGCTCCCGAAGCGCGCAGCGTGCGCTCCGCTTGCGCTCGTCAATCCCGCCAGCCGCGGTGCTCGCCTCGATTGTCATGACCCCAGCGATGGTTGTCGTGACCCCAGCCGCGATCATCGCGGTGATAGTCGCGGTAGTAGTCACCACGCGGGTAGCGATGATCCCAGCCGCCGTAATACACCGGCTCCGGCGCCGCGTAGACGCGCGCGGGCGCTGCATAAACCGGGGCGCCGAGCGATAGGCCGACGCTCAGATCCGTATGCGCCTGCGCGACACCGCATGCGCCCGCCGCGAGTCCGGCAGCAACCAGCAAGTGAGTGACGATGCGTTTCATGTTGGTCTCTCCTGTGAGGCGACGTAGGTTTGTCGCGCAGGACCAATGTACGCACTCGAGGCGGGCAGGACTGCGACCAGATGTTACGGACTGCAAGCATCGTCGAAGTCAGCGAAGCTAGAAAAAAACGCTCGCGCGGACGTTGCGCGCAAATACCTTACTTCGCTTGCAGCCGCGCCGCACGGGGCTTTGCGGCGGATCAATTCAAGCCGGCAGGCGGCTCGTCGCGCACGCTCGCCGCTTGCCGCGCCGGCGCACGTAAACACGGCTTACATCTGTATTGCTCAATTAATCCGCCGCGGGCGCCGAAGCGGCCGAAGTTGCGGAAGAGGCCGCTCCTGCCGAAGATGCCGACACTCCCGGCAAGGCCGCGCAAGGGCAATCGGTTGCCCGCCCGTCGAGCCCTTCGCGATCGTGTTTGAAGCTCGCGCGCGGCGTGCCGTTCTGCCAGTCGAGTCGGACGATATAAATGCTGTCGAAGTCGTCGCTTTGCCATTTCGGCACGTCGGCCGCGCGACCGCCATGCGTGCTCAACATCTGCCGCAACAGCTTCTCGATCAGCTTGTGCTCCCAGGCAACGACGATCAGCTTGCCGCGATTGGCCGGGTCGACGAGCGCGTTGCCGAGCTGGTCGATCTGCGCAAAACCGTACGGTGTTTGGACCGGCATCTGGAATTGAATCGCGGTCGGTTCGATCGTCGCGAGCGGGCGCACGTAATAGTACGGATGACCGCCGTCGTCTTTTTGCTGGCCGGGGTCGGGTGCGTAGATCGCATCGGGCTTGCCGAATTTGGCGGCGATCACAGCCGGCAACGCGAGCGCACGGTTGAGCCCCTGGCAGTCTAGCTGGCCGTACCCCTGCGCGGGTTTCTCGCCGTGTCGAACGAATACGAGGGTTTCGATATTGCCGCCCGCCGCGGCTACAACGGGGGCCGCGGTCGCAACGACGGTCGCCGTGTTCGTCGCCGCGGGCGCGGCCGGCAACGCCATCGTGCTCGCGCACAGGCCGCCGAGCGACAGTGCGACGCCATGCAGGAATCCGCGGAAACGGTTCATCGAAAGCACCTGTGCGAGGCTGGGAAGTCGCCCGATTCTAGCAGCGGTGCCCACCGGCACGCGGCCGGCGCGGCATTCATATCGCATTGGCGAGCGCCATGAATAATGGGCGCCGAGGCGCCCATTCATACCCACTACGCGACGATCGCGAGACCGGGGCGTCGAACTGGCCGTCAGTCGAGCGCCAGCTTGCGCGCCTCGCTGCTGCGATCCTCAGCGATCAGCGGATAGACGACACCTGCGATCACCGCGCCGATGATCGGCGCAACCCAGAACAGCCACAGCTGATCGATCGCCACGCCGCCGACGAATAACGCCGGGCCCGTCGAGCGCGCCGGATTGACCGACGTGTTGGTGACAGGAATCGAGACCAGATGGATCAGCGTCAGGCACAGGCCGATCGCGATGGGCGCGAAGCCGGCCGGCGCGCGGCGGTCGGTCGCGCCGAGAATCACGAACAGGAAGAAGCCAGTCATGACCACTTCGCAAATGAAGGCAGCGGCGAGCGAGTAGTGCCCCGGCGATTGCTCGCCGTAACCGTTCGTCGCGAAGCCGCTCGCGACCAGGTCGAAGCCAGGCTTGCCCGACGCGATCAGCGACAGTACGAATGCGCCGAGCACCGCGCCGACCACCTGCGCGACGACATAGGGCAGAAGATCGCGCACCGGAAATCGGCCGGCGACGGCCAGTCCGACGCTCACCGCCGGATTCAGGTGGCAGCCTGAAATGTGGCCAATCGCAAAAGCCATCGTCAGCACGGTCAGGCCGAAGGCCAGCGACACGCCGACGAAGCCGATGCCCAATCCGTGAACCGGCCCGGCGAAGTTGGCGGCGAGGACCGCGCTGCCGCAGCCTCCGAGCACGAGCCAGAAGGTGCCGAGCAATTCGGCAACGAGGCGCTTTGACAACTGCATTTTTGGTGATCCTAAAAAGAATGGGTACTTCAGAAGCACGCATCGAAAAGGGCGAGTACGTACCTTGAGCGCGCAATTCTAGGCAGACAGCGCCAAATTGAGTGTCAAAGATTGTCAATCCGCACAGAATTTATAAACTATTGCGAGATAAAGCGCAGGTTTTACAATTCACACTCTTTAATAATTATCAGAGGAAAATTCGCTAAACCGGTATTAGTCGCCATTGCGAATTTTTATAATTGCAGCTAGTCTGCGGTCGAATGAGTTCTAGAAAAGGGGAGAACCGAATGTCTCAATATGCAGACCTCAAGGCGCAGATTGCCAAATTGCAGGCACAGGCAGAAGAAGCGCGACGCACGGAAATCGACAATGTCGTCGCCGACATCCGCCAAAAGATCGCCGAATACGGTCTGACCGCGCAGGATCTCGGTTTCGCGGTCGCCGCCAAGCGCGGCCGCCCGCCCAAGAAGACGCCGCTGCCGGCGAAATATCAGGACCCGAAGTCGGGCAATACATGGAGCGGGCGCGGCAAGCCGCCCAAATGGATCGTCGGCAAGAATCGCGAGCGATTTCTGATTGGCTCGGCGTGACGCTCGCCCGACCTGATGTGAGACGAGGTGAAGGCGGTCTGAAGGTTTCTTTGCTGTTTGGCTTATTCGCCGCTCGCAAATCCACCGTGGAAGCGCAACCATCCCTGTATTAAAAAAGCCGCCCATACAGGGCGGCTTTTTCGCGTCCGGCAGCCAAAAGACTTCGTTTTTCGCTCGCGCAAACGATTCCGATGCCGGACTCGCCGCTATTGCGGCGTTATAAGCGAAGGTTCACAGCGCCGCTTCAATGCGGGCCGAAAACGGCCAGCCGTAAAAGCGCCGGCCGTTTTCAGGCGCGCCTAGCCGACCGCGACCTGGCGCAATACCGGGCGCCGCGACGTTTCAATCAAGGCGGAATAGCCGTCGATATAGTTCTGCGCCATCGTTTTCGAACTGAAGCGGCGTTCGAACTGGGCGCGGATTTCGATGCGCGACAGCTCGTCGAGACGCTGCAGAGCCGCTACCGCGCCTTGCACGTCCTCGACGATATAGCCGGTCACGCCGTGGTCGATCACCTCAGGCACGGAGCCGCGGTTGAACGCGATAACCGGCGTGCCGCAGGCCATCGACTCGATCATCACGAGGCCGAACGGCTCGGACCAGTCGATCGGGAACAGCAGCGCCTTCGCGCCCGACAGAAACTCGGGTTTCTGCGCCTCGTTGATCTCGCCGACGAACTCGACATGCGCCATCGACAGCAGCGGCTCGATCTCGCGCTTGAAGTACTCCATGTCGACCTTGTCCACCTTGGCGGCGATCTTCAGCGGCAGACCGCTTTGCGCGGCGATCCTGATAGCTGTATCGACGCGTTTTTCCGGGCAGATGCGGCCGAGGAACGCGAGATATTCGGGCTTCTTGTGCGGCTGCGGCGTCAGCAACTGGTCCGGCAGACCGTGATAGATCGTGTTGAGCCAGTTGGCCTGCTGCAGCGGCAGACGCTGCGAATCCGAAATCGACACGACCGGCACATGCGAGAACGCGTCGAACACCGGCTGTAATTCCGGCAGGTCGAGACGACCGTGCAGCGTGGTCACGAACGGCGTGTCCATCGTCGTGAACAGGGGGAACGGCAGGTAGTCGAGATGAAAATGCAGCACGTCGAACTCGTGCGCGATCTTGCGGACCTTTTCCATCATCAGCACGTGCGGCGCCAATGCATCGCGAATCGTCGGATCGAGGCGCAGCGCGCGCGGCCAGCATGCCTCGAGATTGGCGGACGTGACCGAGTCGCCGCTCGCGAACAGCGTGACGTCATGGCCGAGCTCGACCAGCGCTTCGGTCAGATACGACACGACACGTTCGGTGCCGCCATAGAGTTTCGGTGGGACAGCTTCGTAGAGCGGCGCGACTTGTGCGATTCGCATGCGTTTTCTCCTGTGTCGATCAGAGTTAGCGCTGTGGCGCCGACCCGGATCCCATGCGGATTTTTGATACTTACCGGGGCTTCGCACCACGGCTGAATGGCGCGTGGTACGTATGCCTAACCGGACGGTTGGGCGCGGTTTGCCCCGCCCGAGGGTGCTCCGAAATAGCTATCGGGTAATCCCTTAGCCTTCATTATCGGGATCGACCGCGGTAATTCGAGTTATTTTTCAAACGCTTAATGTTGTTACAGCGCGAAACATCGACCGTTACAGCTGCCGCGCAAGGTCGAGCCGCCAACAGGTCCCCATCATCGGGAAGCGTAATTCCACCGACTTAATCAGGCTCGACAGGCGAAATGCACCGTAGCAAGCGGCGGACCCGAGGGTCGGGATGCGCCGGGAAAGATCTCTAACCGAGCCAGATTGCAGCCGGGTGAAAACGTCTTATAATTCTTTTCCACCGTTTTACGGTGCGGCGGCGAAGTTCTGAAAACTCACCATCCGGTACACGCCGCAGCCGTATAAATTCCCAGCGCGCATCGTCAGTCCCGCCCCGCGCATCAATTCGACCCAATTCGTGCCTCGCCGCAACCCGGGTTGTAGGAATAATTCCTACACAAATGACGGATTAATCCGTCACCCAGCTGGGGTGTCTCTCCGATTTTCGGCTGTGCCCCCTTTCGAGACAATGCTTGCAAGACCAGAGACGAGCGGATTCGCGCGGATTCAGCGCGCGCGTTCGAGCAAACGTTTCCGCAAAAAATCGGCCTGACCAGCCGGGCATACGAACGGGGGAAATCATGAGCACGACTAGCCATATGCTCAGTGAGATCAGGGAAGTCAATCTTTCCTATCTGCTGCTCGCCCAGCGTCTGCTGCGCGAAGACAAGCCGATGGGCATGTTCCGCATGGGTATTTCGGACCAGCTGGCCGACGTGCTCGCCAATCTGTCGTTGGCGCAGACCGTCAAGCTCGCGGCGTCCAACCAGATGCTGTGCCGCTTCCGCTTCGACGATCACGCGGTGCTGTCCGCCCTCGCGGACAAGGACAAGTCCAGCGCGATGGCGCAGGCTCATTCGGCGATCCTGATGGCGAGCCAGCCGGTCGAGCAGATCGGCTGATGGCCAGTAAGAGCGTCGTACTCGAAGTCCGGGAAATCACCCTCGCGATCGAGCTGATCGAACTGGGCGCGCGTCTGCAATTGCTGGAGGCGGAAACCAGCCTGTCGCGCGACCGGCTCGTCAAGCTGTACAAGGAATTGAAAGGGGTGTCGCCGCCCAAGGGCATGCTGCCGTTTTCGACCGACTGGTTCATGACCTGGCAGCCGAACTTTCATTCGTCGCTGTTCTACAACATCTACCGTTTCATGGCCGGTCACGGCGGCTGCCGCGCGATCGAATCGATCGTGAAGAGCTACCGGCTGTATCTCGAGCACGTGCAGTTGCACGACGACGAGCCGGTGCTCAGTCTCACGCGCGCCTGGACGCTGGTGCGCTTCTTCGACTCGGGCATGCTGCAGATGAGCGCCTGCCGCCGCTGCGGCGGCCACTTCGTCGCGCACGCGCACGATCCGCAGCACGGGTTCGTGTGCGGGCTGTGTCAGCCGCCGTCGCGCGCGGGCAAGACGAAGAAGGCGGCGCAAACGCGGGCCGAGCGGCAAATCGCCGTCGCCCGAGTCCCGGCCGAGGTGCCGCAAGTGTCCGACGCGCGAGCTCACGAGGCCCGCTGCCCCGCCCCCACGCTCGATACCGTCGTCACCGCCGAAGTCTGAGCAGCACGCGTTGAGGCAGCGCAAGCCTCTGGTTTACACCGGACTCGAGCGCCGTCTTTTTCCCCAAAGTTTTCCGCCCCGGTGCCGTAAACCTGACTAACGACGGTAACCGTCGCTTTTTTGTGAGGGCTCGGCAGTGCTGATTTTCGTGGGAACACTCGTGACGCTGTTGTCCGTTTTCGGCGGTTACGCGCTCGAAGGC
The DNA here is from genome assembly GCF_902833905.1 of Paraburkholderia tuberum STM678. Lineage (GTDB taxonomy): Bacteria > Pseudomonadota > Gammaproteobacteria > Burkholderiales > Burkholderiaceae > Paraburkholderia > Paraburkholderia tuberum. The sequence continues at coordinate 135,053 of NZ_CADFGP010000004.1, forward strand.
GGCCATCTCGGCGCGCTGCTGCAACCCGTCGAGGTGCTGATGATCGTCGGCGCCGGAGTCGGCGCATTCATTCTCGGTAACGGGATGAAGACGATCCGGGCGACACTGCGCGTCATTCCGACCCTGTTCAAGGGCGCGAAGTACAACAAGGACGTCTACATGGAGCTGATGGGGCTCCTGTACGTGCTGCTCGCGAAAGCGCGCAAGGAAGGCACGCTGACGCTCGAAGCCGACATCGACGATCCGTCGAAGAGCCCGATCTTCACGCAGTACCCGAAGATCCTCGCCGACAAGCACATCATCGAGTTCCTGACCGACTACCTGCGGCTGATGGTCGGCGGCAACATGAATGCGTTCGAGATCGAAAGCCTGATGGACGAGGAGATCGAGACGCACCACCAGGAAGGCGAGGCGCCCGCGCACGCGCTGACCAAGGTCGGCGACGCGATGCCGGCGTTCGGTATCGTCGCCGCGGTGATGGGCGTCGTGCACACGATGGCCTCGGCCGACAAGCCGCCCGCGGTGCTCGGTGAAATGATCGCGCAGGCGCTCGTCGGCACGTTCCTCGGCATTCTGCTTTCGTACGGGCTGATCGGGCCGCTCGCCAGCGTCGCCGAGCAGCGCGTGACCGAGTCGACCAAGATGTTCCAGTGCATCAAGGTGACGATCCTCGCGAGCCTGAACGGCTACGCGCCGGCGATCGCGGTCGAGTTCGGCCGCAAGGTGCTGTTCTCGACCGAGCGCCCGTCGTTCGCCGAGCTCGAAGAGCACGTGCGCCGCGTCAAGGCGAAATAAGCAGGCGACGGGAACCGATCCGATGAGCAGCAAGGACAAAGACCGCGCAATCGTCGTCAAGCGCAGCGCGCCGAAAAAGTCCGGTCATCACGGCGGCGCGTGGAAGCTCGCGTACGCGGACTTCATGACCGCGATGATGGCGTTCTTCCTGCTGATGTGGCTGCTGAGTTCGGCCTCCACCGTGCAGCTGAAAGGTATCGCCGACTACTTCAACCAGCCGTTGAAGATCACGCTGTGGGGCGGCGATCGCAGCGCCGAAGACTCGAGCATCCTGAAGGGCGGCGGTCGCGACATCTCGACCGACGCGCAGGGCGTGACCCGCTCGACCGACGGCAGCAGCAGCCGCGCCGAGCGCACCGCGTCGCACAACGACGACGACTCCGTGAAGCAGCTGACGGGCGCGCTCGAACGCCAGGAACAGGTGCGTCTGCACGACCTGCAGGTCAAGCTGATGGCGGCGATCGAGGCGAACCCGGTGCTGCGCCAGTTCAAGCAGCAGATCCGCATCGACTCGACGCTGACCGGCCTGCGCATCGAGATCGTCGACTCGCAGAAGCGGCCGATGTTCGCGACCGCACGCGACGTCGTCGAGCCGTACATGCGCGACATCCTGCGCGAGATCGGCCACACGCTGAACGACGTGCCGAACCGCATCATCGTGCAGGGCCATACCGACGCCGTGCCGTACGCGGGCGGTGAGAAGGGCTATAGCAACTGGGAGCTGTCGGCCGACCGCGCCAACGCGTCGCGGCGCGAGCTGGTCGCGGGCGGCATGGACGAAGCGAAGGTGATGCGCGTGCTCGGTCTCGCGTCGACGCAGAACCTGAACAAGGCGGACCCGCTCGATCCGGAAAACCGTCGCATCAGCATCATCGTGTTGAACAGGAAGTCCGAGGAGGCGCTCGATCACGACGACTCCACGACGACGACCCTGTCGGACGACGCAGCCGGCTCGAAGCCGCTGCTGCAAAGACTTGCGCAGCCGGTGACGGCTGCACCGAAGTTGCCGGCGGCGGCGCCACCGGCCCAGTAACAGACCGCGGCCGCCGGGCCGCGGCCCGCGCCCGACCGGCGCGCACCGCCCGGCGGCCCAGTGTTAAGCGCAGCGAGGTTTTCATGATCAGGCACATCCTGGCAATCGACGATTCGGCATCGATGCGGCAGATCCTCGCCGCGACGCTGACGGGCGCCGGCTATGAAGTCACGCTCGCGGCGGACGGCAACGAAGGGCTCGAAAACGCGCTCGCGATGGCGTTCGATCTCGTGTTGACCGACCAGCACATGCCCGGCAAGACCGGTCTCGATCTGATCACCGCGTTGCGCGGAAATCCGGCCTATCAGGCGACGCCCATCCTCGTCCTCACGACGGAATCGGGCGAACCCTTCAAAGAGGCGGCGCGCGCGGCGGGCGCGACCGGCTGGATCGAAAAGCCGCTCGACCCGGACATGCTGACCGAGCTGGTGGCGGCGCTGGCCGAACCGGACCCGGCTTGATCCGCGTCATCAACACCTTTAGACACAGTACAGATAGCTCTCGACGCGCCTTTACGGCGACTCAAGCCAGACAGGCACTCTCGCGGTGAACCAGGCATGACACTCGACATCACACAGTTCTATCAGACGTTCTTCGACGAAGCGGACGAACTGCTCGCGCAGATGGAGCAATTGCTGCTCAATCTCGACGTGGCCCACCCGGACCCCGAAGACCTCGCGGCGATCTTTCGCGCCGCGCATTCGATCAAGGGCGGCGCGGCGACGTTCGGTTTCACCGCGCTCACCGAGACCACGCACATTCTCGAGTCGCTGCTCGATCGCGCGCGCAACAACGAGCTGGTGCTGCGCAAGGACATGATCGACACGTTCCTCGAAACCAAGGACGTGCTGTCCGGCCAGCTCGCCGACTATCGCGCGAGCGCCGAGCCCGATGCGGCGGCGGCGCGCGCGATCTGCGCGAAGCTGGAGCAGCTGCACGCGGAAAGCCGCATGGGCGGCGCGCCGGCAGCGGCGGCGAGCGCCGCAACCGCGCCGGCCGTGAGCGCCCCCGCGCCCGCAGCAGCGCAGGCGACGGCAACCCAAACAACAACACAAGCAACCGCGGTACAGCAGCAAGGCGGCACCCCGCCCGAGCACGTCGTCGAACAGGCGGTGCAGGCGGCGGGCGAATGGATCGACGGCGAACCGGCACAGACCGGACAAGCCGCGGGCACGGCCGACAGCGCCGGCCCACATCTGAAAATTACGCTACGGGGCGTGGGAGAGAAAGACCAGGAACTGCTCGCCGAAGAGCTGGGCAACCTGGGCAACATCGTCGGGCAGGTCAAGAGCGGCAGCGATCTGACGCTGTGGCTCTCGAGCGACGTATCTTCCGACGACATCATCGCCGTGTGCTGCTTCGTGATCGACGAAAGTCAGATCACGATCGGCCGTGGCACCGCGCCGGTGGACGACGCGCAGCAGGGCGAACCTGGAACGCCCGACGCTGCCGCTCCGACACCGGCGCAATCCGCGCAGGTCGCGCCCGCCGCTCCCGCGGCGCAAGCGCAGGCGCAGCCGGTCCTTCACACGGAGCCCGCGGCATCATCGACCCCAGCGGCCCTCATCGCTGCGCCCGAAAGCGCACCCGCTCAGGCGGACAGCATCGAGCCGCCGCCAGCGGCACCCGCGGCGGCTCAGGCGGCGGCCAAACCGGCTTCGGCCGCGTCCGCCGATCAGGACCGCAAGGCGGCCCGTCCGGCCGCCGCGGCGGCCGGCGCCGAAGGCAGCTCGATTCGCGTCGGCGTCGAGAAGGTCGATCAGCTGATCAATCTGGTCGGCGAGCTGGTGATCACGCAGGCGATGCTCGCGGAGACCACCAGCACCTTCGATCCGGCGCTGCACGACCGGCTCTTCAACGGCATGGCGCAACTCGAGCGCAACGCGCGCGATCTGCAGGAAGCGGTGATGTCGATCCGCATGATGCCGATGGATTACGTGTTCAGCCGCTTCCCGCGTCTGGTGCGCGATCTCGCGGCGAAACTCGGCAAGGAGGTCGAACTCGTCACCTTCGGTCAGGCGACCGAACTCGACAAGAGCCTCATCGAACGGATCATCGACCCGTTGACCCACCTCGTGCGCAACAGTCTCGACCACGGCATCGAGACCGTCGAGGCGCGGCGCGCGGCGGGCAAGGATTCGACCGGTCAGCTGGTGCTGTCGGCGGCGCACCACGGCGGCAACATCGTGATCGAGGTCAGCGACGACGGCGCGGGCCTGCGCCGCGACAAGATCCTCGCGAAGGCGGCCAAGCAGGGCATGCAGGTCAGCGACACGATGAGCGACGAGGAAGTCTGGAACCTGATCTTCCTGCCGGGCTTCTCGACCGCCGAGCAGGTCACCGACGTGTCCGGCCGCGGCGTCGGCATGGACGTGGTGAAGCGCAACATCCAGTCGATGGGCGGTCACGTCGAGATCACGTCGCACGCGGGCAAGGGCAGCACCACGCGGATCGTGCTGCCGCTCACGCTCGCGATCCTCGACGGCATGTCGGTGAAGGTCGGCAACGAGATCTTCATCCTGCCGCTGAACTTCGTGATGGAGTCGCTGCAACCGCGAGCCGAAGACATTTACACGGTCGCCAACGGCGAGCGCGTGGTGCGCGTGCGCGGCGAATACCTGCCGCTCGTCGCGCTGCACGAGGTGTTCAACGTGTCGGATGCGAAGCAGGAGCCGACCCAGGGCATCGTCACGATCATGCAGACCGAGGGACGGCGCTTCGCGATGCTGATCGATGAACTCGTCGGCCAGCAGCAGGTGGTCGTGAAGAATCTGGAAACGAACTACCGCAAGGTGCACGGCATTTCCGCGGCGACCATTCTGGGCGACGGCAGCGTCGCGCTGATCGTGGACGTCGCGGCGCTGAACCGCGAATCGCGTCATGCGCATGGGCATGCGCAGGCGATGAGCCTCGCGTAACGCACGCAGCAAACGCGGCACTGACAGACATCGCAACACAACTTCAACTCAATTCATCCCAACCGTTTGGGGGCTAACGTGGCAGAAGTCCAATCCATCAATTCGAGCGTCGCAAACGCGAGCGGTACGAATGGCCGCCGCGACGCGCAGGCGGACGCCGGCGGTCAGGAATTCCTCGTCTTCACGCTCGGCGCGGAAGAGTACGGCATCGACATCCTGAAGGTGCAGGAAATCCGCGGCTACGACAACGTGACGCGCATCGCCAACGCGCCCGAGTTCATCAAGGGCGTGATCAACCTGCGCGGCATCATCGTGCCGATCGTCGACATGCGGATCAAGTTCCATCTCGGCCGCGTCGAGTACGACCATCAGACCGTCGTGATCATCCTGAACGTCGCGCATCGCGTGGTCGGCATGGTCGTGGACGGCGTATCGGACGTGCTGACGCTCGCGGTCGATCAGATCATGCCGGCACCGGAATTCGGCGCGACGCTGACGACCGAATACCTGACCGGTCTCGGCACGGTCGACGGCCGCATGCTGATCCTGATGGACATCGAGAAGCTGATGACCAGCTCCGAGATGTCGCTGACCGAAACGCTCGGCGTCTGAGCGCAGGCAGTAACGGAACCCGGCACAAGGAGCATCGAAATGCTGAGCAGGTGGTCGATCCGCACGTCGCTGACGATGGTGGGGATTCTTCTGGTGACGCTGACCGCAGTAGTCGGCGCGCTCGGGCTGACTGCGCTGAATCGCGCGAGCGGCTCGCTCGATCGCATCGCACGCGGCGAACTGGTCGCGATTCATGCGCTCGACGATGCGTCGGCGTATCTGTTGCGTTCGCGCATCGCGATCGATCGCTTCAACACGCTGACGGCCGCCGGTAACGCGGACGAGGCGAAGAAGGCGCTCGATCGCGGGCAGGAGCTGCTCGGCAAGAGCAAGCAGAGCTGGCAGGCGTATCTCGACGCGCCGAAGCACCGCGTCGAGCAGGCCTTGCTCGACGATGTGCTCGCGAAGCATACGACGGTGATGCACGACGGCGTCGACGTCGAATTCGCCGCGTTGAACGCGAACAATCTCGACGCGTATCACGCGGTCGCGGACACGAAGATCAGCCCGATGTTCATCGCCTACGACACGGCCGGCGCCGCGGTGATCCAGGCGTTGCGGCAGAGCGTGGCCGATCAGGAAACGAGCGCGCAGTCGAGCGCGTCGCTGATGATCATGCTGATCGGCGTGACCACGGTGTTCGCGCTGCTGGTGGTGGTCGGCATCCGTTTCGCGCTGCGCGGTCTCATCGTGCAGCCGCTGAACGACGCGACCGCTTGTTTCGAGCGGATCGCCGGGGGCGACCTGTCTACCCCCGTCGAGGTGTTCAGCAACAATGAAATCGGCCGTCTGTTCGCGGGCATCAAGCGGATGCAGGAAAGCCTCGCGACGATGGTGCGCGCGGTGCGCAGCGGCACCGAATCGATCGACACCGGCGCGCGCGAAATCGCGATGGGCAACACCGATCTGTCGCAGCGCACCGAGCAGCAAGCGGCGTCGCTGCAGGAAACCGCATCGAGCATGGATCAGCTGACCGGCACCGTGCGGCAGAACACCGAGAACGCGCGCCAGGCGAGCCAGCTCGCCGTCAACGCGTCGGACATCGCGACGCGCGGCGGCGACGTGGTGAGCCAGGTCGTCACGACGATGCAGCAAATCGCGACCAGTTCGAACAAGGTCGTCGACATCATCGGCGTGATCGAGGGCATCGCGTTCCAGACCAACATCCTCGCGCTGAACGCGGCGGTCGAAGCCGCACGCGCCGGCGAACAGGGCCGCGGATTCGCGGTCGTCGCGGGCGAAGTGCGCAGCCTCGCGCAGCGCAGCGCGAGCGCCGCGAAGGAGATCAAGGAGCTGATCGGCGATTCGGCCGACAAGGTCAAGAGCGGCTCCGAGCTGGTCGGCCGCGCGGGCACGACGATGGAAGAAATCGTGCAGGCGGTGCGTCGCGTGACCGACATCATGGGCGAGATCAGCGCGGCGTCGGAAGAGCAGTCGGGCGGCATCGAGCAGGTCAACCGCGCGGTCGTGCAGATGGATTCGGTCACGCAGCAGAACGCGGCGCTGGTCGAACAGGCGGCGGCCGCGGCGGCGTCGCTCGAAGATCAGACGCGGCAGTTGCAGGCGGTGCTGGGCGGCTGGAAGGTAACCGGCACACCGGCGCGTCAGAGCGCCCCGGCGACGCGTGCGCAGACGCCCGTGCGGCCCGCCAGGGCTGCACCGCAAGCGGCGAGCGCGGCGACTTCGGTGAACCCGGTGGGCGCGAGCAAGGAATCGAAGGCAATCGCGGCGAGCGCGGCGACCCCGACGCAGCACGACGCGGCCGCACGCGTCGAACCGACATTGAAGCCCCGGCCGGCCGCAGCCGCGGCTCGCGTCGCGACCGACACGCCCACGCGCGCCGCTCCGCCGGGCACGGCGAAGGCGAGTTCGGACGCGGACTGGGAAACGTTTTAGGCAACGGCAGAGTGACATGTGGTCAACCGGCATCGCGCCCGCGGATGGGCGAAGCATCGAAGCACGCGCAGCACGCGTGTCGCGAGCCGGCCATATGTCGATGGTACTCGCGGGAGGGCGCGACCCCGCGACGACAATTCCTACCTCTCAGGCAGTCCGGCTGGGCGGCGAGCGTGATGGCTCATATCGCAGACAGGAATTTTCATGATGGCAACGCGCGCAACACAACGCCCCGCGCGGGCAGCACCTGACGGCACAGAGCCGGCCAGGTCCGTCGAGACGGGCCGCGATTTCGAATTTACGGCGGCCGATTTCGCCCGCATCCGCGAGCTGATTCATCGCGGGGCGGGCATCTCGCTGTCGGACCACAAGCGCGACATGGCGTATAGCCGCCTCGCGCGCCGCTTGCGGGCGCGCGGCATCGATACGTTCCGGCAGTATCTCGATCTGCTCGAAGCGGAAAACGATCCGGCCGAGTGGGAAGCGTTCACCAATGCCCTGACCACCAACCTCACGGCGTTTTTCCGCGAAGCCCATCACTTTCCGATCCTCGCCGAGTTCGTGCCGCGCCGTGCGCAACCAGTGTCCGTGTGGTGCTCGGCGGCATCGACGGGTGAGGAGCCGTACTCGATCGCAATGACGCTGATCGAGGCGCTCGGCGACAGCGGCGCGCGCCAGGCGTCGGTGCTCGCGACCGACATCGACACCCAGGTGCTCGCGAAGGCCGAGGCCGGCGTCTACCAGTTCGACCAGGTCAAGCACCTGTCGCCCGAGCGGTTGAAGCGCTTCTTCCTGAAGGGCACGGGCGCGCATGCGGGGATGGTCAAGGTGCGTCCCGAAGTGCGCGCGCTCGTGCGCTTCGAGCAACTGAACCTGACCAATCGCGATTACCAGTTGCGCACGCAGTTCGACGCGATCTTCTGCCGCAACGTGATGATCTATTTCGACAAGCCGACGCAGGCGCAGGTGCTGTCGCGCTTCGAGCCGCTGATGAAACCGGGTGGCCTGTTGTTCGCCGGCCATTCGGAAAACTTCACGTACGTGACGCAAGCGTTCCGGTTGCGCGGCCAGACCGTCTACGAACTGACGCGCGACGCGGGCGGCGCGCGCGCGCCGTCGCGCGCCAACGCGCCTGACGCGCATGACGCGCATCAATCGAGCGGGGTGGCCGCATGAGCAGCACGCTGCCGATCGCTTCGAACCTGTACTACGACAACCACTTCCAGCGCCCCGGCGTGAAGCTGTTGCCCAACGAGTTCTATACGACGAGCGAAGACATGGTGCTCGTAACCGTGCTCGGCTCGTGCGTCGCGGCCTGCATCCAGGACCGCACCGCGGGCATCGGCGGCATGAATCACTTCATGCTGCCCGACGACGGCGCCGACATCGCGCAGGCCGCGTCGGACTCGATGCGCTACGGCGCGTACGCGATGGAAGTGCTGATCAACGAACTGATCAAGGCGGGCGGGCGGCGCGAGCGCTTCGAGGCCAAGGTGTTCGGCGGCGGCGCGGTGCTCGCGGGCATGACGACGATGAACATCGGCGATCGCAACTCCGAGTTCGTGCGCCGCTATCTGGCCACCGAAAAGATCCGCATCGTCGCCGAGGACCTGCAGGGCTCGCACCCGCGCAAGGTCGCGTTCATGCCGCGCACCGGTCAGGTGATGGTGAAGAAATTGCGCTTGCAACAGGAAGCGGGCGTCGCCGAGCGCGAGCAGGCGCTCGTGCGGCAAAGCGCCGAAGCACGCGCGGAGCGGCTCGCCGCCGCGCGCAAGCGGGTCGAGCTGTTCGCGAAGCCGGCCGCCGCCGCGCGGCCGAGAATCGAACTGTTCGGCGCGAGCCCGCGCCCGACTCATTCCAACAACGCCAGAACCACAGAGGAGGCGTGAGCGCTGTGCAAAAGATCAAGGTATTGTGCGTCGACGATTCGGCGCTGATCCGCAGCCTGATGACCGAAATCATCAATAGCCAGCCGGACATGACGGTGGTCGCGACGGCACCCGATCCGCTCGTCGCGCGCGAGCTCATCAAGCAGCACAACCCGGACGTGTTGACGCTCGACGTCGAAATGCCGCGCATGGACGGCCTCGACTTTCTCGAGAAGCTGATGCGTCTGCGGCCGATGCCGGTCGTGATGGTGTCGTCGCTGACCGAGCGCGGCAACGAAATCACGCTGCGCGCGCTCGAACTCGGCGCGGTCGATTTCGTGACCAAGCCGAAGGTCGGCATTCGCGACGGCATGCTCGACTACGCGGAAAAGCTCGCCGACAAGGTTCGCGCGGCAGCCCGCGCGCGCGTACGCCAGGCCGCGCCGGCGCAGCATGCGGCCACCCAGACCGCGCAGGCGCCGGCCGGCGCCGCGCCGCTCTTCAACAACCCGCTGCTGAGTACCGAGAAGCTGGTTATCGTCGGCGCCTCGACGGGCGGCACCGAAGCGATCCGCGAAGTGCTGGTGCCACTGCCACCCGACGCGCCCGCGGTGCTGATCGCGCAGCACATGCCGCCGGGCTTTACGAAATCTTTCGCGCAACGCCTCAATGGTTTGTGCCGGATTACCGTTAAAGAAGCAGAGCACGGCGAGCGTGTGCTGCCGGGGCACGCGTACATCGCGCCCGGCCATGCGCATCTGTTGCTCGCGAGGAGCGGTGCGAACTATATTGCGCATCTGTCCGACGACCCGCCGGTGAACCGGCATCGTCCGTCGGTCGATGTGCTGTTCCGTTCGGCCGCGCAGCAAGCGGGCAAGAACGCCGTTGGCGTGATCCTGACCGGCATGGGGCGCGACGGCGCGGCCGGGCTGCTGGAGATGAAAAAGGCCGGTGCCTACACGCTGGCGCAGGACGAGGCGAGTTGCATCGTGTTCGGCATGCCGCGCGAGGCGATCGCGCTCGGCGCGGCCGACGAAATCGCCGCGCTGCCGGACATGAGCCGGCGCGTGATGGCACGTTTGTCGTCGATGGGTGACCGCGTTCAGCGGGTATGATGCGTGCCGGATGGAATGACGCGGCCGAGCGCCGCAACATGGATCAAGCAAAGGGAAAGAAATGGACAAGGGAATGAAGATTCTGGTGGTTGACGATTTTCCGACGATGCGCCGGATCGTCCGCAACCTGCTGAAGGAACTGGGCTACTCGAACGTCGACGAGGCGGAAGACGGCGCGGCCGGTCTCGCGCGTCTGCGCAGCGGCAGCTACGAGTTCGTGATCTCCGACTGGAACATGCCGAACCTCGACGGTCTCGCGATGCTGAAGGAAATCCGCGCCGACGCGAGCCTCGCGCACCTGCCGGTGTTGATGGTGACGGCCGAGTCGAAGAAGGAAAACATCATCGCGGCGGCGCAGGCCGGCGCGAGCGGTTACGTCGTCAAGCCGTTCACGGCCGCGACGCTCGACGAGAAGCTCAACAAGATCCTCGAGAAGATGGCGAAAGCCGGGAGCTGACGTGACGCCGCCGACCCAAACGCCTGGCGCCGAAGCGGACAACGACAGCGGCGACTTCGCGTCGGACCGCATCCTTGCCCGCATCGGACAACTGACGCGCACGCTGCGCGATTCGATGCGCGAACTCGGGCTCGACAAGCACGTCGAGCGCGCGGCCGAAGCCGTGCCCGATGCGCGCGATCGTCTGAAGTACATCGCCAACATGACCGAGCAGGCCGCCGAGCGCGTGCTGTCGGCGATCGACATCGCGAAGCCGATCCAGGAGCAGCTGCAGACAGACGCGGGCACGCTCGACGCTCGCTGGGAGCAGTGGTACGCGGCGCCGATCGAGCGCGAGGAAGTGCGCGCGCTGATGAACGACACGCGCACCTTCCTGCGCGGCGTGCCCGAGGCGACCGGCGCGACCAACTCGCAGCTGATGGAGATCATGCTCGCGCAGGACTTCCAGGATCTGACCGGCCAGGTGATCAAGAAGATCACCGACGTCGTCTATCTGATCGAGCAGCAGCTGCTCGGCGTGCTGGTCGAGAACATCGCGCTCGAGCGGCGCGAGCAGTTCGCGGCGAACGCCGCGGCTCTCAAGGCGGAGGTGTCGTCGACGGGCAGCCCGGAGCATCTGCTCAACGGTCCGCAGATCAATCCGGAAGGCAAGACGGATGTGGTGCAGGATCAATCGCAGGTCGACGATCTGCTCGCGAGCCTCGGTTTCTGAGCAAGTGACTCGGCCCGGCAAGCGCGCCGGGCTGGTGGTTTCTCCGCGATTTGCGCCAAACACGCATTCAATGAGTACCGGCTACCCATCTTCCGTACGTTTTCCTGCTAGTAATAGTCGGCAAGTCGCGCGCGTGGGCGCGCCTTGCGCCGGCTGAAAGAATCCGCAGGCATACTACGAGGTCAAAGCGGTACGGCACCCGGCCCGCGCAACGCCGGGCAGTCGCCCGGTGAGGCCATCCCTCAGCGTTGCGGCCGCGGCGGTGCCGTATCATCTGCCTATAAGCGGCCGCTTCGCGCAGTCGGCGAAGCGTGCCGCGGCTCGGGAGGAGCTTCTCATGTGGAGTCGTATTGGTCGCGCCGGAGTCACGGCGCTCGTATTGCCATGTTCGTTACTGGCCCTGACGGCCGCGCAATCCGCTTATGCGGCGTTGGGCAGCGCGCCGCTTACCCCCCCGTCCGACGCGTCGGTGTCCTCCCGCGTGGTGCAGCCCGCCAGCGGCACATCGCAAAGTGTCATGCGTTCTGAATCGAGCGCGGCGTCTTCCACATCTTCCACACCCGCTTCCTACACGGTACGCGAGACCACGTTCGGCAACGGCACCGTGGTGCGCGAATACCTGAGCACGAGCGGCGCGGTATTCGGCATTTCGTGGCATGGTCCGCAAATGCCCGATCTCAGTGATCTGCTCGGCAGTTATTTCCCGCAGTACGTGGCCGGCGTGAAGGCCGTGCGGGCCGCGCGCAGCAATGCGCGGGGGCCGGTCGCCGTCGACGAGAGCGGGCTGGTGGTGCGTTCGGGCGGCCACATGGGCGCGTTCAGCGGCGTCGCGTGGCTGCCCTCCGCGCTGCCGGCCGGCGTCAGCGGTTCCGACATCCAGTAACGGCGAGGACCACGATGCGAACCATGCTCACGACCGCGAACATCAAAAGCTGGATGCAGGCCGCGCTTGCCGTGCTGCTCACGGCGACGCTCGTCGCCTGCGGCGGAGGCGGAGGCGGCGGTAGCGACAACAACTCCAGTTCCAACAATGGCGGCAACACCTCGAACGGACTGAACGGCGGTTCGCTGCCGGCCAGCCCGACCCAGCAGCCGATCTCCGCGAACGCGTCGAACACGGTGCCGATCACGGTCGGCCGGGGCGTGGCCGGTGTCATCAACATCCCGACCGTCAGCGTGAGGATCTGCGCGCCAGGCTCGACCAGCAACTGTCAGACCATCGACAATATCCAGGTCGACACCGGGTCGTTCGGCTTGCGCGTGGTCAGTTCCACGCTCAATTCGACGCTGCTCGGCGCGCTGCCGGTCAGCACGATCGGCAGCAACGGCGCGCAGCTCGCCGAGTGCGCGACTTTCGCGGACGGTTACACGTGGGGCTCGGTGCGCACCGCGATCGTGACGATCGGCGGTGAAACGACGACCAGCAGCATCCCGCTGCAGATCATCGGCGACAAGTCGGCGAGCACGGTGCCCACGAGCGCCTGCGGCAGCGGCATGGCCGAAAACACGGTCGGCGATCTCGGCGCGAACGGCATTCTCGGCATCGGCACCGCGCTGACCGATTGCGGCAATACGTGCGCGAACCCGGCGACCGCGGCGAACTACAGCAACTACTTCGCCTGCCCGAACGGCACGTCGTGCACGCGCACCGCGGTGCCGCTGACGCAACAGGTCGCCAACCCGGTCGCGAACTTCCCGCTCGACAACAACGGCGTGATCGTGCAGATGGCGCCGGTCTCGAACACCGGGCAGGCGTCGGCGACCGGCACGCTGGTGTTCGGCATCGGCACGCAGGGGAACAACCCGCTTGCCGCTGCGCAGGTATTCACGACCGACCCATACGGCGACCTCAACAACAGCACCTTTAACGGCACGACCGTCCAGGCGTTCCTCGATTCCGGCTCGAACGCCTATTTCTTCGGCGATAGCACGCTCACGCAGTGCGGTAGCCAGTTCTCTGGATTTTATTGCCCGTCGTCGGCGCAGACCCGCACGGTCACGCTGGTCGGGAAGAACAACGTGTCGGCGGTCGCGAGCATCGGCATTCTGAACGCGCAGACGCTGTTCGCCAACGGCAGCAACTACGCGTTCAACACGCTCGCCGGCCAGATCGGCGGCAGCGCCAGCTTCGACCTCGGTCTGCCGTACTTCTTCGGCCGCTACGTGTACTACCACCTCGATCAGACCGCGAGCGGCGGTCCCTCCCCCTTCGTCGGCTACTGAAGCCGCACGTCGATCCAATGCCGGACGGCTTGCGTGACAGACGCGCGAGCCGTCCGCTCATCCGTCGAAATACCCCCGTTTCTCCGCCCTTATCCGCCGATCGGCGCTTGCGTCGAGCAGGAATAATCGCTGTCACTGGAAAGAGGCGCCGTGCCTCGGCCGACTGGAGAGCTTTGTGGCAGAGGACAGCGACCTCGAAAAAACCGAATCCGCCACCCCTCGGCGCCTGCAGAAGGCGCGCGAGGAGGGGCAGATCGTGCGTTCGCGGGAGCTGTCGACCTTCGCGCTGCTCGCGGCCGGGTTCTACGGCGTATGGGGCATGTCGGGCAGCATCGGCGAGCATTTGCAGAACATGCTGCGTGCGTCGCTCACCTTCAACCACGCGAGCGCGTTCGACACCAGCCGCATGCTGATCGGCGCGGGCACAGCGGGTCGCGAAGGACTCTACGCGCTCGTGCCGATACTCGGCGTCACCGGACTTGCCGCGCTGCTCGCACCGATGGCGCTGGGCGGCTGGCTGCTGTCGGCGAAAGGGCTCGAGCCGAAGTTCAGCCGGCTGAACCCGATCGAGGGCCTCGGCCGCATATTTTCGATCAACGGACCGATCCAGCTCGGCATGTCGCTCGCGAAGACGCTGGTGGTGGGGTTGATCGGCGGCACGGCGATCTGGAATCGCCACGAGCAATTCCTCGCGCTCGCGACGCAGCCGCTCAATCTCGCGCTCGCCAACTCCGTGCATCTGATCGCGGTGTGCTGCGGCATGACGGTGGCCGGCATGTTCGCGGTGGCCGCGCTCGACGTGCCGTACCAGCTGTGGTCGTTCCACAAGAAGCTGCGCATGACGAAGGAAGAAGTGAAGCGTGAGCATCGCGAGAGCGAAGGCGATCCGCACATCAAGGGCAAGATTCGCCAGCAGCAGCGCGCGATCGCGCGGCGCCGCATGATGGCGCAAGTGCCGAAGGCCGACGTGGTCGTGACCAACCCGACCCACTTCGCGGTCGCGCTGCAGTACACGGACGGCGAGATGCGCGCGCCGAAGGTGGTCGCGAAGGGCGTGAACCTCGTGGCCGCGCGGATTCGCGAGATCGCCACCGAAAACAACGTGCCGCTGCTCGAAGCGCCGCCGCTCGCGCGTGCGCTCTATCACAACGTCGATCTGAATCGCGAGATTCCGGGGCCGCTCTATGGCGCGGTCGCGGAAGTGCTCGCGTGGGTCTATCAGCTGCGCCGCTTCAAGGCCGAAGGCGGCGACGTGCCGGTCGCGCCGACCGAACTCGACGTGCCGCCCGAACTCGACAAGGGCGGCGTATCGGACGAGGACGCCGCCGAGGAAGCCGCCAACACGCTGAACCCGGCCGACGACAACGCCAACGACGCCACTAGCGACGACAACAACGGAGCCTCCGCATGAACGCTCGCGCCGGTTTCCTCGCCCGACGCTCGGATGCGCTGAGCAGCACCAACCTGCGCGCCCTCGCCGGGCCGGTGCTGATCTGCATGATCCTCGGCATGATGATTCTGCCGTTGCCGCCGTTCCTGCTGGATCTGCTGTTCACGTTCAACATCGCGCTGTCGGTGATGGTGCTGCTCGTCAGCATGTACACGATGAAGCCGCTCGACTTCGCCGCGTTCCCGAGCGTGCTGCTGTTCTCGACGCTGCTGCGGCTGTCGCTGAACGTCGCCTCGACGCGGGTCGTGCTGCTCGAAGGCCATACCGGTCCCGATGCGGCCGGTCAGGTGATCGAGTCGTTCGGCCACTTCCTCGTGGGCGGCAACTTCGCGGTTGGTATCGTCGTGTTCGTGATCCTGATGGTGATCAACTTCATGGTGATCACGAAGGGCGCGGGGCGGATCGCCGAAGTGTCCGCGCGCTTCACGCTCGACGCGATGCCCGGCAAGCAGATGGCGATCGACGCCGATCTGAACGCCGGCCTCATCAACGAAGAGCAGGCTCGCACGCGGCGCAAGGAGATCTCTCAGGAAGCCGAGTTCTACGGCTCGATGGACGGTGCGAGCAAGTTCGTGCGAGGCGATGCGGTCGCCGGCCTCCTGATCATGGTGATCAACATCATCGGCGGGCTGATCGTCGGGATGGTCCAGCACGACATGAGTTTTGCCGCGGCGGGCAAGAACTACACGCTGCTGACGATCGGCGACGGCCTCGTCGCGCAGATTCCGTCGCTGGTGATTTCGACGGCGGCCGGCGTGATTGTCTCGCGCGTCGCGACCAACGAGGACATCGGCACGCAGCTGACCGGCCAGCTGTTCACGAACCCGCGCGTGCTGATGATCACCGGCTGCATTCTCGTGCTGATGGGCCTGATCCCGGGCATGCCGCACTTCGCGTTCCTGATTCTCGGCGGCGGCCTGATCCAGCTCGGCCGCACGATGAAGAAGCGCACCGAGGAGCGCAAGAACGCACCGGCGCTCGTCGACGTCGCGCCGGCCGCGCTGGCGCCGATCGAAAACGCCGAGGCGAGCTGGGACGACGTGACGATGATCGACACGCTCGGCCTCGAAGTCGGCTACCGGCTGATTCCGCTCGTCGACAAGAACTCGGACGGCGAGCTGCTCAAGCGGATCAAGAGCATCCGCAAGAAGTTCGCGCAGGAAATCGGCTTCTTGCCGCCGGTCATTCATATCCGCGACAACCTCGAATTGCGGCCGAACGGCTATCGGATCGCGTTGAAGGGCGTCGAGGTCGGCTCGGGCGAGGCGTATCCGGGCCAGTGGCTCGCGATCAACCCGGGCCAGGTATCGGCCGCGCTGCCGGGCACGCCGACCCAGGACCCGGCGTTCGGCCTGCCCGCCATCTGGATCGACACGAATCTGCGCGAACAGGCGCAGGTATACGGCTACACGGTCGTCGATTCGAGCACGGTGGTCGCGACGCACCTGAATCACCTCGTCGTCACGCACGCGTCGGAGCTGCTCGGCCGCCGCGAGGTGCAGTCGCTGGTCGAGCGGATGCAGAAGGACACGGCGTCGCTCGTCGACGATCTGGTGCCGAAGATGCTGCCGCTCACCACGCTGCAAAAGGTGCTGCAGAACCTGCTCGAAGAAGGCGTGCCGATTCGCGACATGCGCACGATCCTCGAAGCGCTCGCCGAACACGCGACCAAGCTCACCGACCCGCACGACCTCACCGCCGCGGTGCGGCTCGCGCTGGGCCGCGCGATCACGCAGCAGTGGTTCCCCGGGACCGCCGACATGCAGGTGATGGGCCTAGACGCGAACCTCGAACGGGTGCTGTCGCAGGCGCTATCGACCGGACCGAACCCGGGCCTCGAACCGGGTCTCGCGAACACGCTGCTCACCGAAACGCAGAAAGCGATGACGCGTCAGCAGAACCTTGGCCTCGCTCCGGTGCTGCTGGTGCAGCACGCACTGCGGCCGATGCTCGCGCGCTTCCTGCGCCGCAGCCTGCCGCAGCTGAAGGTGCTCTCGTATGCGGAAGTGCCCGATACGCGCAACGTCAAGGTGGTCAATCTGATCGGCGCGCACGGCTGACGAAGGTCGCTCGCCCGCGGCTGTCGATACAACGAACCGGCGCTCCAATGGGGCGCCGGTTTGCGTTTGCACGGCTCCCCCAGGCTCGTCGAACGATGCGTCTGCCGTGTGTCCATCGCGCGAATTACCCACCTTTAACGGTCTTTATCCATCGATCGTCGCCCGACGCCTTTCGCAATAATTGATCGCAATGGGAAACGGTGTATCGCCGGTCCGTCAGTCCGTATACCTCATCGGGGGTCCAGCTTGAACATTCGTAAATTTGTCGGTGCTACCAGTCGCGATGCGTTGCGTCTCGTTCGCGAAGCACTTGGCCCCGATGCGGTCGTGCTGTCGAATCGCACGATGGACGACGGCAGCGTCGAAATCGTCGCGCTCGCCGATAGCGACCTCGCCGCGATCACGCCGAAAGCGCGCGAAGGCGCGCAGGCCGCGGCGCTCGGCACGGGCTCAGGTGCGGCATCGAGGCAGGCCCCGCGCGGCTTGTTCGCGGCGCCGACGAATCCGTACGCGAGCGCAATGCCGGACGTGTTTTCGTCGGTGTTCGGCGCGAGCCCGGAAGCGGGTGGTGAAGCGACGCCGGCGATCGAGCCGGCGAATGCGGCTGCGGATTTCATGGCCGGCTCGGTGAACAGGACGGCGCTCAATTCGACGCTCAATTCGGCGCTCAGCCAGGCGCTCAGCATGTCCGCGAATCAAGCAGCGTCCGCCGCCGCGTTGCCCGGCAATTCGCCAATCGGCCCGGCGATGCCGGGCGCGAGCGGCGCGTCCGCGGCCATCGCGACAGGCCCCGCGCCCGCCGTGAGCCAGTCGGCGTCCAGCGCGGCCACATCGTTCAACGCACCGGCCACGCCCGCCGCTGCCGCCGCGCCTTCCGGCGCGAGCGCCCGCGCCGCGGCCGCGCGCCTGTCGAAAGACATCCGCGCGGATGTGCTGAAAGCTGCCGGCGTGCCGGTACCGCCGGCTATCGCATCGAACGAAGCCGCCGCGCCGCGCACGATGGCCGAGTCGAATCCGTGGCTCATCGATCACGCGCGCCGCCTCGCGGCCGAGCAGCAGCAACAGAGCGGCCAATACAGCGCGCGTCCCGCCGCGATGACGCCCGCCGTCGCGACCGCCAAAGGCCTCGGCAGCGCAGTCGACGCGCGGCCGGCCGCCGTGCCGCCGGTGATCGACACGCCCGACTGGGCGCGCGAAGCCGCCGAGGTCGCTGCGCGCCGCGCCGCTCAGAAGATCGCGCCCGTGCCGTCCGCTACTGACGAAAGCCGCACGCCGTCCGCCGTCGCCGAAGCGATCAAGGGGCGCATGGAGCAGGTCGTCAAGGACACCGTGATGAACGAGCTGTCGTCGATGCGCGACATGATGGAAGAGCACTTCGCGGGTCTGCTGTGGGGCGATCGACAGCGCCGCAGTCCCGCACGCGCCGCGCTCACCAAGCATCTGTTCGCCGCCGGCTTTTCCGCGCAGCTCGTGCAGATGCTGGTCGACAACCTGCCCGAAGAGGTCGACACGATGGACGGCGGCATGGACTGGGTGCGCTCGGTGCTCGAGTCGAACCTGCCGGTGATGGAGGACGAAGACGCGCTGATGGAGCGCGGCGGCGTATTCGCGCTGATGGGGCCGACCGGCGTCGGCAAGACGACGACCACCGCGAAGCTCGCAGCGCGCTGCGTGATGCGCTTCGGCGCGAGCAAGGTGGCGCTGCTGACGACCGACAGCTACCGCATCGGCGGTCATGAACAGTTGCGCATCTTCGGCAAGATTCTCGGCGTTTCGGTGCATGCGGTGAAGGACAGCGCCGATCTGCAGTTGGCGCTCTCGGAGTTGCGCAACAAGCACATCGTGCTGATCGATACGATCGGTATGAGCCAGCGCGACCGGCTCGTGTCCGACCAGATCGCGATGCTAAGCCGCGCCGGCCAGCCGGTGCAGCGTCTGTTGCTGCTCAACGCAACGAGCCACGGCGACACGTTGAACGAAGTCGTGCAGGCGTATCAGCGCGCGCCGGACCAGCAGCCGCTCGCCGGCTGCATTCTGACCAAGCTCGACGAAGCGACCAACCTCGGCGGCGTGCTCGATACGGTGATCCGCTACAAGCTGCCGGTGCATTACGTATCGACCGGACAGAAGGTGCCAGAGAACCTTTACGTCGCGACGAAGAAATTCCTGATCAAGAGCACCTTCTGCATTCCGCGCGACAGCTCGCCGTTCGTGCCGCACGACGACGACATCCCCGCTTTGCTGTCCTCGCTGTCCGCGCGTTCGACGGCCGAGCTGCACGAGGTTCGCTTTGGATAAGTTCGTTTCAGATCAAGCCGAAGGGTTGCGGCGGCTGCTCGGGCGCGGCGGCGCGCGCGTGATCGCGTTGGCGGGTGCGTCGTCGGGCGTCGGTAATACGACCGTGGCGGTCAACCTCGCCGCGGCGCTCGCACAGCAGGGCAAGGACGTGCTGGTGATCGACGAATGCGTCGGTGAGAAATCGGTGAGCGCGATGCTTGGCGGCTTGCGCGGCGCGGGTAACTTCGCGGCGGTGATGCGCGGCGAGAGCCCGGTCGATTTCGCCGCCGCGCGTCACGCGCTCGGTTTTTCGGTGCTGTCCGCCTCGCGCAACAACCGCGAGGGGCATACGGAGGCCGAACTCGGTGTGCTGCTCGGCGGCTCGGCCGATATCGTGCTGATCGACGCGCAGCTCGACGACGAAGGGCATCTGTCGCCGCTCGCCAGGCAGGCGCATGACGTGATGGTCGTCGCGCGCATGTCGGGCGAGGCGATCACCGAGGCCTATGCGTGCATCAAGCGTTTGCATTACGCGCACGCGATCGCGCAGTTGCGCGTGCTCGCGAATCACGTGCAAAGCGCCAACGACGCGCAGGCCGCGTTCGCGAATCTCGCCGGCGTGGCCGGCCGTTACCTGAGCGTCGCGTTGGAAAACGCCGGCTGCATTGCGGCCGACGTGCGCATCGCACGGGCACTCGAGCTGTCGCGCTGCGTGGTCGACGCGTTTCCGTCGACACCGGCCGCGCGCGACTTCCGCCATCTCGCCGCCGAATTGCAGTACTGGCCGATGCGGCCAGCGATGTCGTCGCAAACGCCCTGGCGGGCGCCTGCGACAGTTACAGCGGCGCACCACGCCGACCAACCGTCCGCGCATCACGCTTGAAAGGCGTGCACGAAGGACAAGGGGAGCACGATGTACAACGCTCAGGGAAAGATTTCTCAGGCCGAAGTTTTGACGAAGTACGCACCGCTCGTGCGTCGACTCGGCTTGCAGCTTGTCGCGAAAATGCCGGCGAGCGTCGATCTCGACGACCTGATCCAGGCCGGCATGATCGGTTTGCTGGATGCCGCCGGCCGCTACAAGGAAGACCAGGGCGCGCAGTTCGAGACCTATGCCAGCCAGCGGATTCGCGGCGCGATGCTCGACGAGCTGCGCAGCAACGACTGGCTGCCGCGCAGCCTGCGCCGCACGTCGCGCGAAGTGGAATCCGCGGTGCACAAGGTGGAGCAGAACCTCGGCCGCTCGGCGAGCGAGGCGGAGGTCGCCGAGCACCTGCAAATGCCGCTCGACGAATATCAGTCGATGCTGCAGGACCTGCATGGCAGCCAGCTGATCTACTACGAAGACTTCGACCGCTCCGCCGACGACGAACCTTTTCTGGACCGCTACTGCGTCGATCATTCCGATCCGCTCTCGGCGCTGCTCGACGACAGCCTGCGCTCGGCGCTCATCGAAGCGATCGACCGCTTGCCGGAGCGCGAGAAGTTGCTGATGTCGCTGTACTACGAGCGCGGCATGAATCTGCGCGAGATCGGCGCAGTGATGGAAGTCAGCGAATCGCGCGTGTGCCAGTTGCATAGCCAGGCCGTGGCACGCCTGCGCGCCCGACTGCGCGAAATGGCCTGGGCGAACGCCGAAGCGAACTGACGCCACCGCGGCGCCGCACGCCGTTTTTCAAACGCCGCCTTCGGATGCGGCGGTGCGCCGATGCCGATGCGCGCCTGTGCCGCCTGCCGTTGCTCAGGCGTTCGCCATCTCATGCTCGGCGGCGAGCGCGAGAAACGCCGAGCGCGACATACCGCGCGCCTGCGCATACGCGTCGATCTCCTGCACCAGCACCTCGGGCAGCGAGATGTTGATGCGAACCGCCTTCTTCAACGCCGGAATATTGCGCGTCGTCACGAAACCCCATGTGAACCCCGCGAACTCGGGATTGCGCCGATGCTCGCCTAGCGTGAGAGGCTCGGGCAGCGGCAGTCCTTCGTCGAGCAAGGTTTCGAGATGCGATTCGATTGCCTCTTTCGCGTTCACATACGCTTGTTCGAGCGTGTCGCCCGCGGAGTAGCAGCCTGGAATATCGGGCACCACGACGCCGAACGCGTGCGTGTTGTCTCCGGGTTCGATGGCGATCGGAAAGATCAGATGCTTCATTTGAGCCCCGCCTGTTTCAGAATGCTGTTCAGGGTGCCGGCCGGCAAATCTTTTTTCGGATGCGGGACGGTCACGAGCCCCCGTTTTCCCGCGTGCCTGAAATGATGGTGACTGCCCGCTATGCGGACGAGCTGCCAGCCATTCGCTTGAATCAATTTGACGACCTCGGCACTGTTCATACATCATACCCTCCATTATACACACGCCTACACAAACTAACGGGCAAACAAGCTTCCGCCCGTCGAATTGCGGCCGCGTCGAAGCCGCGGCGTTGGCGAAAGCTCGAACGAAGTCACCATTTCAACGTGACGAGGTGGACTAGCGCCAGCTAGCCGAACGGCTAACGCAGCGCGGAACGGACAGGGAAGTGGGTGGACAAGCGGCGGCGGAAAACGAAAAAGCCCGTCGATGACGGGCTTTTTCATTCATTTCGTAGATTGCTCGATTGCAGGCCGGGCAGGCGGGCCGATCAAAGTCCCGAATAAGCCGGAACTCGCCCATCCGGCCCGTACAGATTCGTCTTGCGCGGCACGTTGACTTGCAGCGCCTTTAGCGCGCGCTCGTTGTAGTCCATCCGCACGCGGATCAGCTCGCCGTTGTTGGTGTTGACGCGCCGCGCGCGATCCGCGGCTTTCTGCAGCAGCTTCCATTGCGTCGCGACGCGCGCGTCGGTGCTGGCCGCGAGCTCCATGCCGGACCAGCCGGTCGGAAAGCCGAGTTCGGCCAGATGCGAGTCGCGCGCGGCTTCGAGCCTCGCGAGCACGCCGATCAGCTCGGTTTTTTTCTCGACGATCGCCGGCAACTGCTCCAGCGGCGAGATCGCCGTCAGCGCTTTGGTTTCGAGAGTGAGGATCGAGGCGAATGCCTCGACGGTCGAATATTCTTCGATCAGGGTAGCAACGAGGGCGTCTTTCATATCAACAACTCGCTACGCACACTGGCTCGCGAACGGCGCGCGAACCGGGTTGGTCGGACGCCGCCCGGCAGATCACCGCGCGGCGAAATGCCGATCAGTTGCCGGTCGACGAGGTTTTGTTCTGCAACAGGTCGCGCGCCGTCTGCAGCACGCCGTCGGCGATCTTGCCGGAGTCGATCTGCAGCTTGCCGTCCTTGATCGCCTGTTTGATCGACTCGACGTGCGCGGTGTCGATGTCGGCCGAGCCGGAGGCCGCGAGGCTGCGCAGATGCTGCGACAGACCCGACAGGCTCACGCTCGTTTCGCCCGACGCGCTGCTCGCGGCCGGCGCGGCCGTGCTCGTCGCGCCCTGGGTGGTGCTGGCTGCCGGCGTGGCTTCGTCGCTCTGTTGCGAACGGGACAAAGCGTCTTTCAACGACGGCAGATTTGAAGAGGTGGTGGGATCGACTTTCACGATTGGCTTCCCTAACGATTTGATCCTGATAACGGCAACCGCTGATCAAAACTTTAGCGCAATCGCTCGACACCCGGCTCGCCGCCAGGTGGCCATCTACCCCTTTCAATCCCCGTCCGTCTGCCCTGGCCACCGGGGCGCCGACCGTTTCGACGGTGCTCGTGGCCGCCAGCCCGCTCACATCTGGATCTCCACCGTGCCGCCGTCCTTGACGATGCCGGAGATGATCTGGCCGTTGGCGGTCTTCACGCGCACCTGCTGGCCCGGCGACGCGTTGTTCATCGCGCTGCCCTCGGACGAGATCGAGAAACCGTCGCCGGCCGCGATGACCCGCACGGTCTGGCCGAACACCACCGCCGACGCGCTCTTCAGCATGTCGCGGCGCAGCGGCATGCCGCCCGCGATCCGCGCGAGCGAGACCGAGCCGACCGCCTGCGACGGGTCGGTGACGATCGCCTGCGGCAGGCCGGTCAGGTCGCCTTCGCGCGCGACGAGGTCGGCGGCCGTGAGCACTTCGCCCGGCGCCATCGCGCGGGCGGCGAGGTAGTAGGTCGCATGCAGCGAGATGCGCGCCTGCAGATAGATGGTCCACGGCCGCTCGCCCGCGCAGCGCACGCCGACCGTCAGCCGGCCCCACAGGCGCGCGCCGGTCGGCATGAACGGTTCGAGCGACGTGCACGCGGCGAGGCCGCGCGGAAACGCGGACGCGACCGTGATGTCGGCTTTGCCGGGCAGGCCGACGGCCTGCTGTTGCAGGAACGCGAGCGCGCTCGCGTGAATCGCTTCCGGGTCCTGCTGGCCAGGCAGCGGCGCGGCGGCTTGCGCAGCCGTCGCGGCGGTAGCGGTCTGCGGCGTTCTCTGTGCAATGACGGCCGCCGGCTGGCGCGAGCCAGGCGACGTCGCGGGTGTTCTCGCGATCCCGGGATGCGCCGACTGCGCCGCAGCGGCCGCGATCGGCTTGCCATTCGCGCCGAACTCGGGTGGCTCGCCGCGCGCGGCGAGACTGTCGAAACCGTCGCCTTGCGGCGCACTGGCCGCGACCACGCGCTGATTCGCGACGCTGGCGGCCGGGCCCGCTTCGACATTGACGCGCGCGACGCCCGACGCCCCAGTGCTGGCCGCCGGCGGAATCGTCACGACGCCGTTGGCGTCCGGTTTGAAGTTGGTGCGGATGATGGCCGGCGCGGCGGCAGCGGGCTCGCCCGCGCCCGGAATGACGATCGCGCCGCTTGCGCTCGCGGCACGCCCGAACGTATCGGTGTCGCGCGACGCGCTCGCGCGGCCGAGCGACTGTGCGGTCACCGCCGCGAGCGACGCCGCCGACGCGCTGCGCTGCGCCGGCGTCTGAATCCGTTGCGCGAGATCGTTCAGCGCGGCGGGATTTTTCTCGGCGGGCCCGGCAATCACGATCGGGCCGCCCGCATCCTGCGCGTGGGTCGTAGCCGGCAGCAACACGATGCCGCCCGCAACCCATACCGCGAGGTTGACGGCCGCCCGCGTCAGGCAATGCGCAAGGCAACGCGAGAAAGAGCGCGGCACCGGCTGGGCGAGCGCGCGCTCCGAACCATCGCCCCGTTCATCGACCCGGCCACCCCACACGCGACGCATCGTCGTGCTGCTCGCCGGCCGCGGCAAGGTGTTGGTGGGCTGGTCCATCGCGGGTCTCCATCGAATGCATCGGTACGCCTTGCATTCTAGTGAGCCCCGCTTTCGCGCAAACGTTGAATAGAAGCCCCCTTTCCCGGTTATTCGTCCGATTGCCGCTTGCGCGCGGCCCATAAGATGCATCACATGCAAAAAGGCCTTCGCGCCCGCCGCGTGTCTCTCACGATGCGCACACGGGACGGCCTTGGAAACGTTCTCGGGAGATTCCGATGCTGGACAAGCTCGATGCCGAATTCGCATTCGGCCGGCAGGCGATGGATGTGCGCGCATACCGGCAGGAACTGCTGTCGTCGAATATCGCGAACGCCGACACGCCCGGCTACAAGGCGCGCGATATCGACTTCGCGTCGTCGCTCGCCGGCGCGCTGAAGAAGACGGGCGGCAGCACCGCGGGCCAAGGCGCATCGAACAGCTCGACGCTCGCGATGACGCAACCCGCGGGCGTGACGAGCGGCATGTCGATGAACACGACCGAGGCCGGCCACATGAGCGGCAAGGCCACGCTGACGGCGACGGGCGGCAGCCCCGACGATTACGGCAACCTGCAATACCGGATTCCGCTGCAGCCGGCGCTCGACGGCAACACGGTCGACGTCGACACCGAGCGCGTGCAGTTCGCCGACAACACGGTGCACTTCGAGTCGGGTATGACGGTCGTGTCGAACCAGATCAAGACGATGCTGTCGGCGATCACGTCGGGCTCGTCGTAAGCCGGGCAAGAGCACGGCACCCAGGCAGGGCGCATAGCAGCTGAACACAGGCAGCATGCACGCACGAACAGAAACGCTACGGGACTTAACGTAAAGCCGGTGCGAACCGGCAGGAGAGGTCAGGAAACATGCCATCCCTGATGAACATTTTTGGTGTCGCGGGTTCCGCGATGTCGGCGCAGTCGGAGCGGCTCAACGTGACGGCGTCGAACCTGGCCAACGCGGACAGCACGACGGGCCCCGACGGTCAGCCGTACAAGGCCAAGCAGGTCGTGTTCGCGGTGAGCCCGCTCGGCGGCGCGCGCACACGCTCCGGCCAGCAGGTCGGCGGCGTGCAGGTGACGGGCGTGGTCGACGATCCGTCGCCGATGAAGACCGCGTACGAACCCGGCAATCCGGCCGCCGACTCGAACGGCTACGTGACGCTGCCCAACGTCGACCCGGTGCAGGAGATGGTCAACATGATCTCGGCCTCGCGCTCGTACCAGGCCAACGTCGAAACACTGAACACCGCCAAAACCCTGATGCTGAAAACGCTCACGATCGGAACCTGAGGAGAGAGCCTTGACCACCAACACCACGATCGGCGGCAGCGGCACGACCGTTTCGCCGACGCTGCTCGACACGATGAACGGCACGAGCAGCAGCTCGAGCGCGACCAGCTCGACGAGCAGCACGTCGAGCAGCACGTCGGGCACGTCGGCGGCGGACCTGCAGACCACCTTTCTGCAGCTGCTCGTCGCGCAAATGCAGAACCAGGACCCGACCAATCCGATGGACAGCTCGCAGATGACCTCGCAGCTCGCCCAGATCAGCACGGTGCAGGGCATCAGCCAGCTCAATACGTCGCTCTCCTCGCTGTCGACGCAGCTGTCGGCGGGCCAGCAGTCGCAGGCCGCGCTGCTGATCGGTTCGACCGTGCTCGCACCGGGCAACTCGATCACCGTGGCGAGCGGCAAGACGAACGAGTTCGGCGTCACGCTCGCGAACTCCGTCAGCGACCTGCAGATCGTCGTGAAGAACTCGGCCGGCACGATCGTCAACACGCTCGATCTCGGCAAGCAGTCGGCCGGCACGATTCCGGTTGGCTGGACGCCGACCGATTCGGCGGGCAACACGCTCCCCGACGGCACCTACACGATCACCGCGACAGGCACGATCAACGGCCAGCAGGCGACGGCTACCACGCTCACCGGCGCGACGGTGGAAAGCGTCGTCCAGCAGAGCAGCGGCACGCCGGGCCTCGTGCTGTCGAACGGCTCGACGGTCGACCTGACCGGCGTCGCAGCGATCCTGTAGTCCGGATCCATTCAGTTACGACTTTACAGATACGGAGTACGTCATGAGTTACCAAACAGGTTTGAGCGGTCTGTCGGCGTCGTCTAGCGATCTCGACGTGATCGGCAACAACATCGCCAACGCCAACACCGTCGGCTTCAAGAGCGGCACCGCGGAATTCGCCGACATGTACGCCAATTCGGTCGCGACCGCGACGAGCCAGCAGATCGGTATCGGTACGCAACTCTCCGAAGTGCAGCAGCAATTCTCGCAAGGCACGCTCACGACGACGAACCAGGCGCTGAACGTCGCGATCAACGGCAACGGCTTCTTCCAGATGTCGAACAACGGCACGCTGACCTATTCGCGCAACGGCGTGTTTCAGCTCGACAAGAACGGCTTCATCACGAACGCGCAGGGCCTCGATCTGATGGGCTACGCGGCCAATAGCTCGGGCATCGTCAACACCGCGCAGACCGTGCCGCTGCAGGTGCCAACCGCGAACATCGCGCCGCAGGCGACCACCTCGATCACCGCGGGCCTGAACCTGAACGCGCAGGACAACATCATGCTCGGCGCGCCGACCGCGACGCCGGGCGGCACCAACGCCGGCACGCTGAACACGACCGGCGCGACGATCACCAACGCGGCAGCGGGCACCAACACCGACCAGTACACGATCAACTTCACGAGCCCGACCACCTACACGGTCACGGACAACACGCTCGGCACGACCACGGCGTCGCAGCCCTACACGGCCGGCACCGCGATCACGCTCGGCAACGGCGAGAGCATCACGTTCAGCGGCGCGCCGGTGGCCAACGACAGCTACACGATCACGCAGAACCCGACCACCTTCAACCAGAACAGCTCGTCGACCTACAACTACTCGACGAGCACGACCGTCTACGACACGCTCGGCGGCTCGCAGACCGTCAATATGTACTTCGCGAAAACGGGCTCGGGCACGTGGAACGTGTACGCGGGCCCGTCGACCGGCACCGCTTCCCTGATCGGCACGGCGAACTTCAATTCATCGGGCACGCTGGTCAGCACGACCGACGCGACGACCGGCCTCGCGACCGCGACGCTCGGCGCGTTCACGATGTCGATCCCGACCACCGACGGTTCGGGCACGCCGCAGAACGTCACGCTGAACATGGCCGGCACCACGCAGTACGGCGGCAAGGACGGCGTGAACAGCCTGTCGACCGACGGCTACGCGGCGGGCCAGCTGACGAGCTTCACGGTCGGCTCCGACGGCACGCTGACGGGCAACTACTCGAACGGGCAGACCGCGGCGCTCGGCCAGATCGTGCTCGCGAACTTCTCGAACCAGAACGGCCTCGTCGACCTCGGCAACAACGAGTACGGCCAGACGGCCGCCTCGGGCGTCGCGCAGATCTCGACGCCGGGCTCGACCAATCACGGCGTGCTGCAAGGCGGCGCGGTCGAGAACTCGAACGTCGATCTGACGAGCGAGCTGGTCAACCTGATCACCGCGCAACGCAACTATCAGGCGAACGCGCAGACGATCAAGACCCAGCAGGCCGTCGACCAGACCCTGATCAACCTGTAAGCGAACGGGACCTCTTCATGGATCGGCTGATCTACACCGCGATGTCGGGCAGCGCGCAGGCGCTCGAACAGCAGGCGATCGTCGCGAACAACCTCGCGAACGCGTCGACCACGGGCTTTCGCGCGCAGCTCGAAACCTACCGCGCCGTGCCGATGTCGTTCGGCGACGGCAGCGCGATCAACGACGACACGACCCGCACCTTCGTGCTGTCGTCGACACCGGGCGCCGACTACACGCCGGGGCCGATCCAGCAGACGGGCAATCCGCTCGACGTCGCGATTCAGGGGCCGGGCTGGCTGTCGGTGCAGACCGCCGACGGCAACGAGGCCTACACGCGCGCGGGCAATCTGCACATCGACGAAAACGGCCAGCTCGTGAACGCGACCAATCAGGTCGTGCTCGGCAACGGCGGGCCGGTATCGGTGCCGCCGGGCGCGCAGATCACGATCGGCAAGGACGGCACGGTGTCGGCGCTGACGCCGGGCGATCCGCCCACCGCTGTGGTCACCGTCGATCAGCTGAAGCTGGTCAATCCCGATCCGCAGTCGCTCACGCGCGGCGATGACGGTCTGTTTCGCACCGCCGACGGCAATCCCGCCGACGCCGATCCGACCGTGACGCTCGCGCCGGCGTCGCTCGAAGGCAGCAACGTGAATCCGGTCAGCGCGATGGTCTCGATGATCACCAACGCGCGCCAGTTCCAGATGCAGACGCAGTTGCTGGAAAACGCCGACAAGAACGATCAGTCCGCCAACCAGCTGCTCAGCTTCAGCTAACGGATTGCCACGGGGCGCCCTACGAGGCGCGCTCCGAGACCGCTTTGCATGGGCCCGGAGCAAGCGCTAAAGCGCCAACTCCGCCCGACATTGGAGAACCATAAGTGAACCGCTCACTGTATATCGCCGCCACCGGCATGAATGCGCAACAGGCGCAGATGGACGTGATCTCGAACAACCTCGCGAACGTCAGCACCAACGGCTTCAAGGGCTCGCGCGCGGTGTTCGAGGATCTGCTGTACCAGACCATCCGCCAGCCGGGCGCGAACTCGACGCAGCAAACCGAACTGCCGTCCGGCATCCAGCTCGGCACCGGCGTGCAACAGGTCGCGACCGAGCGTCTGTACACGCAGGGCAACCTGCAGCAGACCGGCAACTCGAAGGACGTCGCGATCAACGGCGGGGGCTTCTTCCAGGTGCAGATGCCCGACGGCACGACCGCCTACACGCGCGACGGCTCGTTCCAGACCAACGCGCAGGGTCAGCTCGTCACGTCGAGCGGCTACCAGGTGATTCCGGCGATCACGATCCCGACCAATGCCACCTCGCTGACGATCGGCAGCGACGGCGCGGTGTCGATCACCGTGGCCAACTCGAGCAATATGCAGCAGCTCGGCACGATGCAGCTCGCGACCTTCATCAACCCGGCCGGCCTCGACGCCAAGGGCGAGAACCTGTTTTCGGAGACGGCGTCGTCGGGTGCGCCGAACGTGTCGCAGCCGGGTCTGAACGGCGCGGGCACGCTCAACCAGGGTTACGTGGAAGCGTCGAACGTGAACGTCGTGCAGGAACTGGTGAACATGATCCAGACGCAGCGCGCGTACGAAATCAACAGCAAGGCCGTGACGACCTCCGACCAGATGCTGCAGACCTTGAGCCAGATGCAGGTTTGAGGACTGGAAATTTAAGGCGGTAAACGATGATGTCGCACTCCACTCGCACTCCGGTTCATTCGCGCACGGCCGAGGCGCTCGTGCAGCTCGCGCTGCTCGCCGCGCTCGGCGGCTGCGCCCAACTGCCGAGGGAACCGATCACCCAGCAGCCGATGAACGCGGTGCCGCCGATGCCACCGCAGGCGCAGGCGCCGGGCTCGATCTACAACCCGGGCTTCGCGGGTCGGCCGCTGTTCGAAGACCAGCGGCCACGCAACGTAGGCGACATCATCACGATCGTGATCGCCGAGAACATCAACGCAACGAAGAACTCGGGCGCGAATGCGAGCCGCGACGGCAGCACGAACTTCAGCGTGCCGACCGCGGGCTTTCTCGGCGGCCTGTTCGCCAAGACCAACCTGAACGCGACCGGCGCCAACGGCTTTACCGGCACCGGCGGCGCGAACGCGTCGAATACGTTCAACGGCACGATCACCGTGACCGTGACCGGCGTGCAGGCGAACGGCAACCTGATCGTGAGCGGTGAGAAACAGATGCTGATCAATCAGGGCAATGAATTCGTGCGCTTTTCCGGTGTCGTGAATCCCAACACGATTTCGAGTCTGAACGCCGTGTACTCAACCCAGGTCGCCGACGCGAAAATCGAATACTCCGCGAAGGGTTACATCAACGAAGCGGAGACCATGGGCTGGCTGCAGCGGTTCTTCCTCAACGTGGCGCCGTGGTGATCATGGGTACCGTCTTCAACACGCTGTCGCGCGCGGGCCGCGCACTGATGTTCGTCGCGCTCGCCTGCGCGGCGCTGCCGGCCGCGACGCCGGCGCACGCGGAGCGCCTGAAGGACCTCGTGCAGATTCAGGGCGTGCGCGACAACCCGCTGATCGGCTACGGCCTCGTGGTCGGCCTCGACGGCACCGGCGACCAGACCACGCAGACACCGTTCACGACGCAGACGCTCGCGAACATGCTCGCGAACCTCGGCATCTCGATCAACAACCAGGCGGCGGGCTCCAGCAACTCGCAGTCGTCGCTGTCGAACATCCAGTTGAAGAACGTCGCCGCGGTGATGGTGACCGCGGTGCTGCCGCCGTTCGCGCGGCCGGGCGAAGCGATCGACATCACGGTGTCGTCGCTCGGCAATGCGAAAAGCCTGCGCGGCGGCACGCTGCTGCTCACGCCGCTGAAGGGCGCCGACGGCCAGGTGTATGCGCTCGGCCAGGGCAACGTCGCCGTGGGCGGCGCGGGCGCGAGCGCGAACGGCAGCAAGGTGCAGGTCAACCAGCTCGCCGCGGGGCGCATCACCAGCGGCGCGATCGTCGAGCGCTCGGTGCCGACGGCGGTGTCGCAGGGGGGCACCATGCAGCTCGATCTGAACGACATGGACTACGACACCACGCAGCGCGTCGTCGCGGCGATCGACAACGCGTTCGGCAGCGGCACCGCGACCGCGCTAGACGGCCGCACGATCCAGCTGCGCGCGCCGGCCGATCCGCAGCAGCAGGTCTCGTTCATGGCGCAATTGCAGAACCTCCAAGTGCGGCCCGGGCAGGCCGCCGCGAAGGTCATCCTGAACGCCCGCACCGGCTCGATCGTGATGAACCAGATGGTCACGCTGCAGAACTGCGCGGTCGCGCACGGCAATCTGTCGGTCGTGATCAATACGCAGCCGGTGGTGAGCCAGCCGGGCGCGTTCTCGAACGGCCGCACGGTGGTCGCGCAGCAGTCGCAGATCCAGATGAAGCAGGACAACGGCTCGCTGAAACTCGTGAACGCCGGTGCGAACCTCGCCGAAGTGGTGAAAGCGCTCAACGCGCTCGGCGCGACGCCCGCGGATCTGATGTCGATCCTGCAGGCCATGAAAGCAGCCGGCGCATTGCGCGCCGACCTTGAAATCATCTAAGGAGCACGCGAGATGAATTCCGATACGACCAATAGCGTCAACTCCGCCAACGATCTGACCAGCCGGTTCGCGCTCGACGTGCAGGGCTTCGGCGCACTCAGCGCGCAGGCGAAGGCCTCGCCGCAAGCCGGCATGAAGATGGCCGCGCAGCAGTTCGACGCCGTGTTCACGCAGATGATGTTGAAGAGCATGCGCGATGCAACGCCGCAGGACGGTCCGTTCGATTCGCACGATACGGCGACGTTCACGTCGATGATGGATCAGCAGATGGCGCAGCAGCTGTCGAAGAAGGGCATCGGCGTCGCCGACGCGATGCTCAAGCAGCTGATGCGCAACCAGGGCATGCAGGTGGGTGGCGCGAGCGGCGCGGGCGCGGCGGGTGGTCTCGCCGGCATGGCCAACGCGCTCGGCGGCGGTAGCGGCGGCGACGAAGGCCAGAGCGCGGCGCTCAACGCGCTCGCGCGTGCCTACGGCAACGCCCAGGCCAACGGTCAGCTCGGGCTCGGCCGCGCCTACTCGGCCAATAGCGCGCTGACGCCGCCGGTGCGCGGCGACGGCAGCTCGTCGAAGGTCGACGCCTTCGTCGACAAGCTCGCCACGCCGGCGCAGGCCGCGAGCGCGGCGACCGGCATTCCGGCGCGTTTCATCATCGGTCAGGCCGCGCTCGAATCGGGCTGGGGCAAGAGCGAGATCAAGAAGGCCGACGGCTCGACGAGCCACAACGTGTTCGGCATCAAGGCGGGCAACGACTGGACCGGCAAGACCGTGTCGACGGTCACGACCGAATACGTGAACGGCAAGCCGCAGCGCACGGTCGAGAAATTCCGCGCGTACGACTCATACCAGGAAGCGATGGCCGATTACGCGGGCATGTTGAAGAGCAATCCGCGTTACGCGCAGGTGATCAATTCGTCGCGCGACGTGAACGGTTTTGCGAACGGCATGCAGCGCGCCGGTTATGCAACCGATCCGCATTACGCGAAAAAGCTGCTGTCGATCATGCAGAAAATGAGCTGATTAAAAATAACGCACGCGACGGGCATTAAAGCGGTTTTAAAGATGTCGGTAAAAGCGGCGATAAAGGCAGCAGAAAAACCGGCATCGGTAAAAAGCTCCGCAGGGTCCGGGGCGAGCAAGGTCGCGGAAAAATAGGGCAGATACGCTTTTAACGTTTGCGCGAAATTTTCCGGCGAATATTTAAATTGAGCCCCTAAATTTTGGCTCGATGCTGCCGCTAACGAGTTAGACCCGATACCGGAATAGCGCTGTAAGGTCCGGTCGAACGCGTGTGTTGCGGCTTTGCATGAAGACCCTCAGAGTCCATGACTAGGCCCTGGCACGTGCCCGCAAGAACATGCTTACCGGCAAGCCCATGGATATGAACCAGTCGAACGGCCTGACTGACACGAACGGTCAGCCGCACGTCCCGCAAAACGAGAGCGCTTCCGATTTCGGCCGCCGCAATCCGCTGGAAATCGGCGTGCAGCTGCGCAATATCGTCAATCGCGGCGATTTCCTCACCGTCGAATATGCGGGCGGGCAGATCGTCACGCGCCTGCTCGACGTCGACGTGCGCGAGCGCACCTTCACCTTCGATTGGGGCGCGCTTGCCGATCAGAACAACGGGCTGCTCAACGCGCCGCGCTGCCAGTTCCACGCGTCGCCCGACGGCGTGCGCGTCGAGTTCACGACCCCGACGCCACGCGAGACGCGCTTCGAGGGAATGCCGGCGTTCGAGGCCGACTTCCCCGAGGTGCTGTTCTACGTGCAGCGCCGCGAGTACTTCCGCGTCGCCGCGCCGATTCTCGACCCGTTCATGTGTACGGGCCGCCTGCCCGAGGGCGACACGTTCCGCTTCGAGGTGCACGACCTGTCGCTCGGCGGCGTCGGGATGCGCACGACCGACCTGCGCGTCGCCGCGCTGCCGATGGGCGCGCGCCTGATGGACTGCGAGCTCACGCTCGGCGCGCTCGGCCGTCTGTCGCTCGATCTGCAGCTCGTGTCGCATCGCTCGCTCGCGCTGCCGAACGGCACGCAGCGCTATCAGCTCGGCTTCCGTTTCCTGTCGCTGCCGGGCAGCGCGGAAAACACGCTGCAGCGGCTGATCACGCAGCTCGAAATGAAGCGCCGCTCGCTGGCGCGCTGAGCGGCGAGCCAACGCGCGGTGCCGTGCGCGTGACGCCCGGCACCGCGCGAACGCTTTGGCCGACGAAGCAAACGTTGCACTCGCGTCGGAGGCAACGGCGCGGCAAGGTCGCGCAAACGTCGCGGCGAGCGCAAACGAAGTGGCATGGCCCTCAATTTTTCGCACGTCGGGCCGTTAAAGAGGATGTTCCACTAACGCGGTGGCATGTCTGCGATGCCGCCCTTCAGGATGACGCATGTCCAGCAATCTGTTGAATATCGGCCTTAGCGGACTCAACGCGGCCCAGTGGGGTTTGACGACGACTGGTGAGAACATCAGCAACGCGTCGACACCCGGCTATACGATGGAAACCCCGGTGTATTCGGAGACGGGCGGCACGTATACCGGCTCCGGCTACCTGCCGATGGGCGTCTCCACCGACACCGTGACGCGCGCGTACAGCCAGTACCTGACGACCCAGCTGAACAACGCGCAGTCGTCGAGCAGCGCGCTCACCGCGTACAACACGATGATCACCCAGCTCAACAACCTCGTCGGCAGTCCGACCGCCGGGATTGCGAGCGCGATCAGCGGTTACTTCACGGGGCTGCAGAACGTCGCCAACAACGCGTCGAGCGTGTCGGCGCGGCAGACCGCGGTCAGCGACGCGCAGACGCTCGCGAACCAGATCAACGCGGCGGGCCAGCAGTACGACCAGTTGCGCTCGAGCGTCAACACGCAGCTGAGCAACTCTGTTGCGCAGATCAACACCTACACCGCGCAGATCGCGTCGCTGAATACGCAGATCACGCAGGCGAGCAACCAGGGCCAGCCGCCGAACCAGCTGCTCGACGCACGCGACCAGGCGGTGTCGAACCTGTCCCAGCTGATCGGCGTGTCGGTCGTTCAGGACAACGGCAGCTATAGCCTGTTCATGTCGAGCGGACAGCCGCTCGTGCTGGCCGGCAACAGCTTCAATCTCGGCACGGCGACTTCGTCGGGTGATCCGAGCGAGCTGTCGGTCCAGTATCTCGGGCAGGCCGGGGCAAAGCCGACACCGACGCCGCAGACGCTGTCCGACACGAGCGTGTCCGGCGGCACGCTGGGCGGACTGCTGCAATTCCGCTCGCAAACGCTCGATCCGGCCGAGGCGCAACTCGGCGCGATCGCGACCAGCTTCGCCGCGCAGGTCAATGCGCAGAACGAACTCGGCCTGACGCTGAACGGCACCGCGGGCGGCGCGCTGTTCACGGTCGGCTCGCCGACCGTGTACGCGAACTCGCAGAACACCGGCAACGCTACGCTCGGCGTCTCGTTCGCCGACGCGACCCAGCCGACCATGGGCGACTACACGCTCTCGTACGACGGCAGCACCTACACGCTGACCGACAACCAGACCGGCAGCATCGTCGGTTCGGCGGCGAACCTGACCAACCCGATCGGCGGCCTGCAGTTCTCGGTCGCGAGCGGCACGATGAAGGCCGGCGACTCGTTCTCGGTCGAACCGACCCGCGGCGCGCTCGACGGCTTCGCGCTGACCACCACGTCGGCGTCGGCAATCGCGGCCGCGGCGCCGGTGCTCGCGTCGGCGTCGACGTCGAACACCGGCACCGGGACGATCACGCAAGGCACGGTATCTGCCGGCTACAGCGCGCCGACCAGCACCTCGACGATCACTTACACCGCGGGCACCGGCCTGACCGGCTTCCCGGTCGGCACGGTGGTGACAGTCGCCGGCTCGCCGTCCACGCAGTACACGATCAGCTCGGCGACGACCGCGGTGCCATACTCGCCGAGCTCGGGCGCGACGCTGACGATCACCAACCCGAGCAATTCGACGAGCGCGGGCGCGATGAACAACGTGACGGTCACGATCAGCGGCACGCCCGCCAACGGCGACTCGTTCACGATCGGACCGAACACCGGCGCGACCAACGACGGCCGCAACGCGCAACTGCTGTCGAACCTGACTTCGGCGCAGGCGCTCAACGGCGGCACCTCGACGCTGACGGGCGCGTACGCGAGCTACGTCAACAACATCGGCAACCAGACCACGCAGATCCAGACCTCGGCGACCGCGCAAAGCACGCTCGTCGCGCAGATCACGTCGGCGCAGCAGTCGGTGTCGGGCGTCAATATCAATGAGGAAGCGGCCAACCTGCTTCAGTACCAGCAGCTCTATCAGGCCAACAGCAAGGTCATCCAGACGGCGCAGACGCTGTTCCAGACTTTGCTTGGCATCTTCTCGTAAGGCGGAACCATGCGAATTTCGACCCAGCAGTACTTCAGCATGAACGTCGCGAACATGAGCAATCAGCAGGCTCAGTTGTCGCAGATCTATCAGGAAATCTCGAGCGGCCAGAGCCTGACCACGCCCGCCGACAATCCGCTCGGCGCCGCGCAGGCCGTGCAGCTCAGCTCGACGGCGTCCGCGCTGTCGCAGTACGCGACGAACCAGAACGCGGCGCTCACGTCGTTGCAGGCCGAGGACTCGACGCTCTCCAACGTCATTACGACGTTGCAAAGCGCGAACACGTTAGGCCTGCGCGCCGGCGACGGCAGTTTGAACGACGCCGACCGCACGGCGATCGCCGCGCAGCTGACCGCCCTGCGCGACCAGCTCGTCACCTCCGCGAATGCGACCGACAGCTCGGGCAATGCGCTGTTCGCCGGTTTCCAGAATTCGACCCAGGCCTTCACGACCGATGCGGCCGGCAACGTCACCTATACGGGCGACACGGGCACGCGCACCGTGCAGGTCACCGGCAGCAACGCGGTCTCGACCGGTGACAATGGGCTGTCGGTGTTCATGAGCGTCGGCGCGACCAACGCGCAGCCGATCGCCTCGGGCGACCCGGCCAATACCGGCAGCGGCGTGATCGGCGCGGTGTCGGTCAAGGATCCGACCAACGCGGGGAACGCGGACTCGTACCAGATCCAGTTCAGCGGCAGCGGCAGCTCGCTCACCTACACGGTCACTGACACGACGACCGGCGTCGCGGGCACGGCGCAGCCGTACACGGCGGGCTCGGACATCACGATCGCGGGCCAGACCGTCGAAATCACAGGCACGCCGGCGGCCAACGACAAATTCACGGTGCAGCCGGCCAACCAGGCGGGCACCAACGTGTTCGCGAACCTGAACGCGATGATCGCCGCGCTCCAGCAGCCGGTGAGCGGCAACCCCGCGGCCTCGGCGAACCTGCAGAACGCGTTGAATACGGGCCTGTCGCAGCTTGGCAACACGCTGAACAACGTCACCGCGGTGCAGGCATCGGTCGGCGGCCGCGAGCAGGAAGTCAAGGCGCTGCAAACGGTTACGGAGACCAACTCACTGCAAACGCAAAGCGATCTCGCGGACCTGACCCAGACCGACATGGTCTCGACGATCAGCAAGTACTCGATGGAGCAGGCGGCCTTGCAGGCTTCGCAGCAAGCGTTCGTGCAGATCCAGAACATGTCGCTGTTCCAGTACATCAACAGCTGATGCCGCTCCCGGCGGCGCAATAAAGAAACCGGCGCGAGCCGGTTTTTTTATGTCCGCGATTTTCGGCGTTATCCCAGCGCCGCCGCGACCCGTCCCATCTCATCGATGCCGTTATCGAACAAGCGCACGAAGAACGGGATCATGTTCGGCAGCATCAGCTGCACGAGCAGCAGGCCGACCAGCATCGTCAGCGGAAAGCCGATCTGGAACACGCCGATCTGCGGCGCCGCGCGATTGAGAATGCCGAGCGCGAGGTTCGCGATCAGCAGTGCGACGACGACCGGCAACGCGAGCAGCAGCCCCGCCGAGAAGATCGAGCCGCCCCAGTTCGCGAGCGTCTGCCAACCGTGCGGCGCGAGCAGGTTCGCCGACACCGGCACCGACTGGAACGTCGTCACGAGCGCGGCGATCATCTGCAGATGACCGTCGACGGCGAGAAACACCAGCGTCGCGATCGTCGTCATGTAGCGTGAGATCACGACGCCCGAGCCGGTCGCCTGCTGGTCGAAGAAGGTCGCGAAGCCAAGGCCCATGCCGAGGCCGATGAAGTAGCCGGTCGCGTCGATCGCCTGGAACACGACCTGCATCGTCACGCCGAGCGCGATGCCGATCAGGAACTGGTTGACGAGAATCCACACGCCGGCCGCGGAAAACACGGTGACCTGCGGCAGCGCGCCGATCGTCGGGGCGACGATGATCGTCGCGAACGCGGCGAGACCGATTTTCACGCGCGAGGGCAGCGACATGTTGCCGAGCACCGGCGCGGTCGCGATCAGCGCGGCGATGCGCGCGAACGGCCACAGGAACGCGGTCAGCCAGACGTTCAGTTGCGCGTAGGTGACCGTGAACATGGAGTGGGGAGGGCGGGCGTGCCAGCGGCGCTCAGTTGACGAGCGTCGGAATGCTGGTGATCGTGTGGCGCAGATAGTCGAGCATCGTGGTCAGCATCCATGGTCCGGCGATCACCAGTGTGAGCGCGATCGCGAGCAGCTTCGGGATGAACGACAGCGTGCTTTCGTTGATCTGCGTGGCCGCCTGGAACAGGCTCACGACCAGACCGACGACGAGCGCGACGAGCAGCAGCGGGGCGGCCAGCACGAGGCCGACGTACATGGCCTGGTGGGCCAGCGTCATGACTGCTTCGGGTGTCATCGTGAGTGCCTGAGGAACAAGGAGTCGAAAAAATATCAGACGAAGCTCTGCGCGAGCGAGCCGAGCAGCAACTGCCAGCCGTCGACGAGCACGAACAGCATCAGCTTGAACGGCAGCGAAATCGTCGCCGGCGACACCATCATCATGCCCATCGACATCAGCACGCTCGCGACCACCATGTCGATGATCAGGAACGGAATGAAGATCGTGAAGCCGATCGTGAAGCCGGTCTTCAACTCGCTCGTCACGAACGACGGCACCAGCAGCGACAGCGGCACGTCTTCGGGCCCCTGCATCGGCGCCGCGTGCGAGATGCGCGCGAACAGCGCAAGGTCGCTTTCACGGGTCTGACGCAGCATGAAGGTCTTGAACGGCGCGACGCCGCGCGCCATCGCCTGATCCATCGACATCGTGCCTTCGGAGAACGGCTTGTAACCTTCGTTATAGGCTTTATCGAGCACCGGCGACATCACGAACAGCGTCAGAAACAGCGCGAGACCGACGACCACCTGGTTCGGCGGCGTCGTGGTCGTGCCGAGCGCCTGGCGCAGCAGCGACAACACGATCACGATGCGCGTGAAGCTCGTCATCATCAGCACCATCGCGGGCAGGAACGACAGCATCGTGAGCAGCAGCATCGTCTGCACGCTCAGCGAGTAGGTGGTGCCGCCGTTGGGGCCGGGGCTCGTCGTGAACGCCGGCAGGCCGGCGGTTTGCGCGAAAGACAGCGTCGGCAGCGCGAACAGCAGTGCCGGCAGCGCGAGTTGAAGCGCTGCGGGGAGCGCCCGCCCCGCACGGCGCGTAAGCGTGAAGAACCAGGCTGACTGCCTGAAACTGACCTGCATTACCGATCCCCGCCGCGGTGCGCGTTGAAACGTTTGCCCACTTCGCCTTTCAGGGCGTCGCGAAAGCGTTGACCAAAAGTGCCGGAAAGCGGTGTTGGCGAAGCGGCAACCATATCGGCCGCGACGGAACCCGCCGGCATCGTATGCAGCAGCCGCACGTTGCCGGGCGCGGCGCCGAGCACGAGCCACGTATCGCCGATCTCGACGACCGCGACGCGTTCCTTGCCACCGAGCGAAGCGCCGCCGACCGTCTTCACAAGAGCGCCGCGCTGGCCCGGTTGCAGGCCGAAGCGTCGCGCGAGCCACGCGCAGCCGAACACGAGGCCGATCACGACCGCGAGCCCGACGAAGGTTTGCAGGACCGCGCCGACGCCGAGCGCCGGTACCGCGCTACCCGCGCCGACACTGGAGGCGATCTTCGCGGCGTTGTTGACCGCGTTCATGTCGGCGGCGTGCGCGACGGTGGACGCGACGGTGGACGCGAAAAACGACGCGAGCAGCACGCCCCGACCTGCCAAACGTTTCATCGATTGAGTTTCCGGATGCGTTCGGACGGCGTGATGATGTCGGTCAGCCGGATACCGAACTTGTCGTTGACGACCACCACCTCGCCCTGCGCGATCAGGCAGCCGTTGACGAGCACGTCCATCGGCTCACCGGCCATGCCGTCGAGTTCGACGACCGAGCCCTGCGCGAGCTGCAGCAGGTTACGGATCGCGATCTTGGTGCGGCCGAGTTCGACCGTCATCTGGACGGGAATGTCCAGGATCATGTCGATATCGTTGTGCGTCGAGGTCGGCGCGGCCTTCGACAGCGGCTGGAACACGGCGCCCGCGGCCGGGTTGATTTCGTCGTTGCCGTTCTGCTCGGCGAGCGCGCTTGCCCAGTCGGCCATCGCCGCGTCGTCTTCCACGGCGGACAGCTCGCCGGCGGCGAGTTGCTCGGCTGCCGCGAGATCGGTCTCGGGCTTTGCGTTCAGGTCACTCATATCCACCTTCCTTCATCGTGTCGGCTGCGCTGATCATCTTCTGGACCCGCAACGCGTACTGACCATTGAAAATTCCGTAGCCGCACTCCATCACCGGCACACCGTCCACTTTCGCGGTGATGTGCTCGGGGATGTTGATCGGCAGAACATCGCCTTTGCGCATGTTCAGGATCTGTTCGAACGTGACCGGCACCTGCGCGAGATCGGCGCTCAGCTGCACTTCGGCGGCCTGCACCTGCTGCGACAGCACGCGCACCCAGCGTCGGTCGACGTCCATCGCCTCGCCCTGGATCGGCGACGAGAGAATGTCGCGGATCGGCTCGATCATCGAGTAGGGCATGCAGATGTGCAGCGTGCCGCCCGTCGAGCCGAACTCGATCGAGAACTGCGTGACGATGACGATTTCGTTCGGCGTCGCGACGTTGGCGAACTGCGTGTGCATTTCCGAGCGCACGTATTCGAACTGCAGCGGACGCACGCTCTTCCACGACGCCGCGTAGTGCTCGAACGTCAGATTGAGCAGCTTCGTGATGATGCGCTGCTCGGTCTGCGTGAAATCGCGTCCTTCGACGCGCGTATGGAAACGGCCGTCGCCGCCGAACAGGTTGTCGACCACGAAGAACACGAGGTTCGGATCGAATACGAACAGCGACGTGCCGCGCAGCGGCTTCACGTGGACCAGGTTCAGGTTGGTCGGGATCGGCAGGTTGCGCGTGAACTCGCTGTACTTCTGCACCTTCACCGGGCCGACGGAAATTTCCGCCGAGCGCCGCATGAAGTTGAAAATGCCGACGCGCAACAGGCGCGCGAAGCGGTCGTTGATGATTTCGAGGCCCGGCATCCGGCCACGGACGATACGTTCCTGCGTGGCGATGTTGTACGGCCGCACGCCCGTGCGGTCGGTTTGCTCGGATTCCGTGTCGGATTCGCCGGTGACGCCCTTCAGAAGGGCATCGACCTCCTCCTGGGACATGAACTCTTCGTGGCCCATTGCTTATTCCTCGTGCGTCCCTTGGCGATTGATGATGGCAGCGCTTGACAACGTCACGTCACTGCACGACGAATTCGGTGAACAGCACGTCCTGCACGCGGATCGGTGCGGCGCCCTTGTCGATCGGCTCGGTGATCAGCGTCTTCAGCTCTTCGGCGAGCGCGCGCTTGCCTTCGAGCGGCGCGAGTTCTTCGGGGTGCTTGTTCGACAGCGCGAGCAGGATGCGGCTGCGCACTTCCGGCATGTGATCGGTGAGCGCCTGCTGGGTGGCGGCATCGCCGAGCTTGAGCGTGAGGCCGATGCGCAGGAAGTGTTGCTGGCCGTCGTCCGATTGCAGGTTGACGGTCATCGATTCGAGCGGGAAGAACAGCGGCACGGCGGATTGCGCCGGCGCGGCTTCGGCCGATACGGCGACGGGTGCGCGCTTCGACATGAAGAACCACACGCCGGCACCGGCAGCGCCCGCGGCGATCAGCGCAATGAGGACGATCAGGATGATGCGCTTCATGGGGCCCGGCGAGGCGGGCGCGGCTTGTTGCGGGGCGGTCGTGGTTGCCATTTGGTTTGCCAGCTTGTTGCTGGCCTAGTAAGGGTTAGGGTGATTGTTGTTGATTTGCCTGCGGCGCTATGGGTCGAAAAGAAGGGCTATTTCTGGCTATTTCTGGCTGTTTCTGGTTTTTGGGTTTTTTTTTGTCGTTGTTCTGGCTTTGTTGGCCTTTCCTTGCTGACTTATCGGTCTATTAGCGTTGCCCCTGTGCGGGGCGGCACCTACTTTCTTTGCTGCTGCAAAGAAAGTAGGCAAAGAAGACAGCTCAAACCGCAAACTCTTAAGCGGGTCCCTCGGTCTGCATGAGGTAGTGGTGCATCTGGAATCCGTGCCCTCGCACATTCGGCGCCAGTGACAAGGCAGTCATTCTTCCGGCGGCGCTACGCGCGCCGAAACCCCGTTCAAAAACCACTGGTGGTTTCGGCGCATCGCCGAGGCGCAGCCGAGGGCCCCCGCGCGGGCAAAACCATTGGTTTCCCTGGCAGCCCCGTCCGCGACGCACGTAGTGCGGAGTGGGAGGGATGACGGCTTTGTCACGAACGGGGAATGTGCGGCGGCCCGGATTCCAGATGCACCACTACCCCCTCCAAGCCAGGGGACCCGCTTAAGAGTTGGCGGTTTTAGCTGTCTTCTTTGCCTACTTTCTTTGCAGCAGCAAAGAAAGTAGGTGCCGCCCCGCACAGGGGCAACGCTAATAGACCGATAACAAAGCAAGGAAAGGCCAACAAAGCCAGAACAACGACAAAAAAGCGCCCGCCTCGCTTCAGGCAAACGTATCGACCAATCCAACCTGCTGCCGCACGGCAACATTCCCGATGGCATCGCTGGAACTGTCCCCTGCAAGGGCGCCCCCACCACCACTGCCCCTCTTCCCATTCCCCCCACCCGCGCCAGCGCTCTGCTGTTGTTGCCCGCTCTGCCGCGCAAACCCATCACTCACACTCGCACTGCCGAGCCCAATCCCATTCGACTCCATCGCCTCGCGAAGCTTCGGCAACGCCGCCTCGACCGCCTCCCGCACCGACTGGTGCTGCGAAACGAACAGCGCATGCGCATGGTTATCCGCCACCTGCAACACGACCTGCAACGGCCCCAGATCCTTCGGATTGAGCGTCAGCTCAGCACTCTGCGAATGCGCATTCGACAAAAACACCACCTTCTGGCTCAGCGCGTCTTCCCAGTCGCTCGTGCCGACCTGCGGCGTCAACGCATTCGCGGCGGCGGCCGCGCTCGCATTGCCCGTACTCTGCGCTGCCGCCGTCGTGCTCGCGGCGTTCGCTGCCGCCTGCGTCGCGGCCAGCGCGGCGTTCGCCGCCTCGGACGCGCTGCGCGCCGATGCGAGGTTGTCCGCCTGGCCGCTCGTCGCGGCCGCGGCGCTCAACGCATCGGTGGCCGACTTCGCTGCCGACGGATCGGCCAGCGCGGTCGCGGCGGCCGTCGCCGTCGACGTCGTGTGGGTCGTCGAGGCCCCCTTGCCGTTGCCGAACAGGCCGCTCGCGAGCGTCTTGTCGTCCGACGTGCCGTTCAGGCCGTTTTTCGTGCTGCCCAAGCCGCCCGCCGCGCTCGACACGCTCGCGGCCTTTGCGGCCGCGCCGGCAGCAAGCGCGGCCGCGGGCACCGCGCCCTGGCCGCTCGACAGCGCGGACAGCGCACGCTGCAACGCATCCTGCAGCGACTTCGGATCGACCGCGCCTTTCCTGCTTGCCGCGGTCGCCGCGAGCGCGCTCGTGGCCGTGCCGGCCAGCGCGCTCACCGCATCGGCGGCGGAGCTCGCGGCATCGGTCGTGGTGGTGGCGTTCGAGTCGGCGTTGTTGGCGACGACCTGTGCCTGCGCTTGCGCCTGAGCCTGGGCGGCAGCCGCAGCGGCGGCGAGCGCGCCAGCGTCGGTTTGCGCCTTGGTGTCTTTCTGCCTGGCTTGCGTCGCGGTCGTCTGGCTGTTCGATGCCTGCTGCGTCGGTGTCGTCGACGGCGTGGACGACGGCGATGACGCGCTGCTGCTCGCCGCGTTGCTCGCTGTGCCGTTGCCGTTCTGGCTGCCGCTCGCGCTCTGCTGCGAGGAAGCGGGAGCGGACGTGGAAGCGGGCGGCGGCGCACTGGGCGCGCTCGGCGCCGAGGCTTGCGACGCCGTCGCTGAACTGGTCTGCTGTTGATTCGCGCTGTTCTGCTGGTCGATGCTTTGCTGCAAGGTCTGCGCGAACGGGCTCGAGACCGCGGCGTTCGCGGACGCGCTGCTCGACCCATTGCCGCTCGTGTCGAGCAGCGTGCTCAGTTGGGAGCCGATCTGTGAAAGAAGCGACATAAAGAATCCTGTGAATCGGTCGAACGGGTGTGCCGTAGGGCGTTAGCCGCGAGGCAAGGCCTCATGCGCCGTCGGCTCGCATGCGCAGACTCCGCGCCGCAAATTCGTCGGCGTCGCGCTGTTCGCGCCGCGCCGCAACCTTCGCCTCGGCCGCCTCGCCGCGCGCCTGCAGCACTTCGTACGAGCCGAGCTTCTGCTTGTGGCGCTGCCAGTCGGGCTTCGCCGCCTCGAGGCGCGCGCTCGCCGCCGCGAGCAGGCTGCGCTGCTGCTCGATCGCGGCATCGAGCGTATCGATGAACGCCTGGAAGTTGCGCATGTTGCCGGCCGGCATGCCCGACTGCGCGCTCTCCATGAAGCGTGCGTAGTATTCGTCGCGGTACTGCACGAGCGCATCGAGTTGCGCCTGTACGTCGTTACGCTCGCGCTGCGCGCGGCCGAGCCGCTGCGCGGCGGCATCCACATCGTCCTGCGCGAGACCGATCAGCGTCTTGATCGGAAAATGTTTCGACATCGTCAGCCTCCTCGGCCCTAAGCAAACAGCGCGTTCAGCATGTCGATGCTCGGCTGGAAGTTCGCGCACTCGCGAAAGC
This sequence comes from Paraburkholderia tuberum STM678, assembly GCF_902833905.1. Taxonomy (GTDB): domain Bacteria; phylum Pseudomonadota; class Gammaproteobacteria; order Burkholderiales; family Burkholderiaceae; genus Paraburkholderia; species Paraburkholderia tuberum. Next base: position 179,816 of record NZ_CADFGP010000004.1, read on the forward strand.
CTTGCTGCAGGAACGCTTCCATCCGCGGATACAGCGCGATCGCGCGATCGAGCACCGCGTCGCGCCCGCTCGAATACGCGCCGACGTTGATCAGATCGCGGTTACGCTGATAGCGCGACAGCATCTGCTTGAACATACGCGTTTTATTCAGATGGTTATCGTCGATCAGCGCGGTCATTGCCCGGCTAATCGACGCTTCGATATCGATCGCAGGGTAGTGGCCGGCTTCGGCGAGCGAGCGCGACAGCACGATGTGGCCGTCGAGAATCGCGCGCGCCGAGTCGGCGATCGGGTCCTGCTGGTCGTCGCCTTCGGTGAGCACCGTGTAGAACGCGGTGATCGAGCCGCCGCCCGCCGGTCCGTTGCCGGTGCGCTCGACGAGCGCCGGCAGCTTCGCGAACACCGACGGCGGATACCCCTTGGTCGCGGGCGGCTCGCCGATCGCGAGCGCGATCTCGCGCTGCGCCATCGCGTAACGGGTCAGCGAATCCATTAGCAGCAGCACGTGCTTGCCCTGGTCGCGGAAGTATTCGGCGAGCGAGGTCGAGTACGCGGCGGCCTGCATCCGCAACAGCGGCGACACGTCGGCCGGCGCGGCGACCACGACCGAGCGCGCCAACCCTTCCTCGCCGAGAATCTGTTCGATGAACTCCTTCACTTCGCGGCCACGTTCGCCGATCAGGCCGATCACGATCACCTCGGCGCTGGTGTAGCGCGCCATCGTGCCGAGCAGCACCGATTTACCGACGCCCGAACCCGCGAACAGCCCCATCCGTTGACCGCGACCGACGGTCAACAGCGAGTTGATCGCGCGCACGCCGACGTCGAGCACCTTGTGAATCGGCTCGCGATTGAGCGGATTGATGACCGGCGCGGACAGCGGCGCGTCCCTTTGCGTGCCGAGCGGGCCGAGCCCGTCGAGCGGACGGCCGGATGCGTCGAGCACGCGGCCGAGCAATTCCCAGCCGACCGGCAGACGCTTCGCGCCCGCGAGCGGGTCGGCGATCGGCGCGCTTTCGAGCGGAAAGACCCGCGCGCCGGGCAACAGGCCGATCACTTCGGTGGTCGGCATCAGGAACAGCTTGTCGCCGGAGAAGCCGACCACTTCGGCTTCGGCCATCGGCAGCGAACTGCCGGGCGGCAACTCGATCATCACTTCGGCGCCGACCGACAGACGCAGGCCGACCGCTTCGAGCACGAGACCGGCCGCGCGTGTGAGACGCCCGCACGCGCGCAGCGGCTTCGCGATCGCGTTGCGCGCGCGCAGCGCGTCGAGCTGGCCGCGCCATGCCTGCATGTGGGGATTGATGTCGAGCGCGGGATCGTAGGACGGCGCGTGCGCAGCGTGAGCGGCGCAAGCACTGCGCGCGGCGTGGTCCGTCGCGGCGGACTCGCGGCTCGCCGCCGCGCCTGTCGCCGGATGTGCGCTCGCAGGAGCGTGCCAAGCCGCATCCGGGGGCTCCGGAATACCGGCCGACTCGACATCGGCCAGCGCCTCGGCGCCGAACGACGCCAACGCGAGCTCGCGTTCGAGCGGCGTCAGATCGCTCGCGCGGATCTCGTCGAGCGTCGGCTTCACCACGTGCTCACCTTGCCGAGCGCGGCGGCGACGCGCTGCCAGCGCGTGTCGATGCCCGCGTCGACCTCGCCGGTGCCGGCTTGCGCGCGGCAACCGCCACGCTCCACCGATGCATCGGTGCGCACGGTCCAGCCGCGCGTTTGCAATTCATCGAGCAGGTACGCCTCGACGACCGGCAGATCGGCGGGACTCACGATCAGCGCCGGCGCGCCGGCGAGCGCGGGCTCGGCCGCGAGTACCTCGCGCGCGGCCGCGATCAGTGCGGTCGGGTCGTGCTGCACGTGCTGGCGCACGACCTGCTGCGCGATGTCGAGCGCGAGTGCGATCAGCGTTTCGGAGATCGCGTGCTGCGCGCCATCGAGCGCGCTCTTGAAGGTTTCGGCGAGCGCGGCGAGCCGCATCGCTTCCTCGCGCGCCTCGGTCTGGCCTTGCGCGAAACCCTGCGCGTGCCCCTGGTCATAGCCCGCCTGATAGCCGAGCGCCTGGCCGGCCACATGACCGGACGCGACGCCCTGTGCATGCGCGGCTTCGCGGCGGTGCTCGAGTTCGGCTTCGAACGCGCGCTCGTCGAACTCGGGTTCGGCCGGCGGCGGCGCCGGCGGAGCCGGGTCGAACGACGCCATCTCCCAGCGCTGGTAGGCCGAGAGGCTTTCCTTTGCCGGGGCGTTCGGATCAGACATAGGCATCTTCCGCCTTGCCGCCTAGAACGATCTGTCCGCTCTCGGCCAGGTTGCGCACGATCTGCAGGATGCGGCGCTGCTGCGTCTCGACTTCGGACACGCGTACCGGGCCGCGCGCGTCGAGGTCTTCGGCGAGCAACTCGGCCGCGCGCTGCGACATGTTCGACAGGAACTTCTGACGCAGCGCGGGCGCCGCGCCCTTCAGCGAGATGATCAGCGCTTCGGATTCGACTTCCTTCAGCAGCAGCTGGATCGCGCGGTCTTCGAGGTCGAGCAGGTTCTCGAACACGAACATCTGGTCGATGATCTTCTGCGCGAGCTCGGCGTCGTACTGGCGCACGTTTTCGATGACGCCTTCCTCGTGGTTGCTCGACATGAAGTTCAGAATCTCGGCCGCCGTGCGGATACCGCCCATCGGGCTGCGCTTCAGGTTGTCGCTGCCGGACAAGAGGCCGGTCAGCACGTCGTCGAGCTCGCGCAGCGCGGCCGGCTGGATGCCGTCGAGCGTCGCGATCCGCAGCAGCACGTCGTTGCGCAGCCGGTCCGTGAAACAGCCGACGATCTCCGAAGCCTGATCGCGGTCCAGATGCACGAGGATCGTCGCGATGATCTGCGGATGCTCGTTCTTGATCAGTTCCGCGACCGCCGCCGAGTCCATCCACTTCAGGCCTTCGATGCCGCTCGTGTCGCTGCCCTGCAGGATCCGGTCGATGATCGCGCCGGCCTTGTCGTCGCCTAGCGCCTTGGTCAGCACGGAGCGGATGTAATCGCTCGAATCGAGCGACATGCCGGTGTGCTGCTCGGCCTCGCGCACGAACTCCTGCAGCACCTCGTCGACCTGCTCGCGGGTGACGTTCTTCAGCGCGGCCATCGCGACGCCGATTTTCTGAACCTCACGGGGGCCCAGAAACTTGAACACCTGCGCCGCCTCTTCCTCGCCGATCGACATCAGCAGCAGCGCGCTCTTCACTACGCCTTCAGCGCTCATCGGACACCCAGTTCTTGACGACGGTTGCTACGACCTTCGGATCCTGACGCGCGATGCTGCGCGCGAACTCCAGGTTCCGCTCGTATTTGTGCTTCGCGTTTTCGAGCGCGAGCTGCTCGCTATCCGCTTCGATTTCGACCACCGCGCCATCGCGCTCCTCGGCCGGGATGCCGTCGAGCAGCACCGGTTCGTCGGGCGCCATCAGCGCGGCAACCGGCTCGGGCGGCGGCGGGAAGGCGCGGCGCAACGCCGGCTTCACCATCACGAAGTAGAGGAACAGGGCCACCGCGCCGATGCCGAGGTACGTCGCGATCTGCTTGTACAGCGCGAGCATGTCGGGCGTGCGCCACCATGGCAGGTCGGCGTTCGGGTCGAGCTCGGTGGTAAACGCGCTGTTGACCACGTTGACCGAGTCGCCGCGCGACGCGTCGAAGCCCATCGCGTCCTTCACGAGCTGGGTGATCTGCGCGAGCTTGTCGGCGCTGACCGGCTGCATCGTCACGTGACCCTTCGGATCGACGACCCGCAGATAATTGACGACTACCGCGACCGACAGCCGGCGGATGCCGCCCATCGGCTGGTCGACGTGGCGCACGGTCTTGTCGAGCTCGTAGTTGGTGGTCGAATCCTTGCGGTCGCTGACCGGCGTCGTGGTGACCGAGCTCGCGCCGTTGCCCGCCACGATCGGTGCGGAGGCCGGCTGCGGCGGCTGGTTCGACAGCGCGCCCGGCACCCCCGAGGCGCCGCCTTGCGACATTTCGGTGGCGCTGCTCGACTGCTGGCTGCGGATCGCGGCCTGCTGCGGATTGCCGTTCGGGCCGTAGTTCTCCGAGGTCTGCTCGCTGTGCGAGAAGTCGATGTCGGCGCTGACCTGCGAGCGCGCGTTGCCGGCGCCGAACAGCGGCGCGAGGATCGTGTCGATGCGCTGCTGGGTGTTGCGCTCGATCTGCTGGCGGAACTTCAGCTGGGTCGCATCGAGTCCGCTGCCATTGGTGGGCTGCGTGAGCAGGTTGCCGTCCTGGTCGAGGATCGTCACGCCGCGCACCGGCATTTCCGGCACCGCCGACGCCACCATGTGCGTAATCGCGACGACCTGCCCTTCGTCGAGCACGCGGCCCGGGTACAGGTTCACGAGCACCGCCGCCGACGGCGCTTCCTTGTCGCGCACGAACACGCTCGGCTTCGGAATCGCGAGATGCACGCGCGCCGATTTGACGCTCGAGATCGCTTCGATCGTGCGTTCGAGTTCGCCTTCGAGCGCGCGCTGATAGTTGATCTGCTCGTCGAACTGGCTGATGCCGAATTTCTGGTTGTCCATCAGCTCGAAGCCGACCGAGCCACTCTTCGGCAGCCCCTGTGATGCGAGGCGCAGGCGCATCTCGTGGACCTGCTCGGCCGGCACGAGGATCGCGCTGCCGCTTTCGGACAGCTTGTACGGAATATTGGCCTGCTGCAGCGCGGTGATGATCGAGCCGCCGTCGCGGTCGGACAGATTGCTGTAGAGCACCTTGTAGCTGGGCGCGCGCGACCACAGGAACAGGCCGGCGACGACCGCCACCAGCAGCGCGACCGCGAACACGAGCGGCGCGCGCGGGTTGCCGCGCATCTGCGCGAGTCCGGACAGACGCTGGCCGAAATTGCCGCCGATACCTCCCAGGCCGCCGAGGCCACCGAGGTCGGCCGTGCCGCCGGCCTGGCCGCTACCGGCCTGACCGGCAGCGGCCTGCGCGCCGGCGAGCCCCATACGGGCGTCGGGGTTGATCAACGAGTTGGCTGACGAATCCATGCGTCGGGTTTCTCCGGGGAATGCCTTGGCGTTCTGTCGTGATGCCGCGCCGGGGCTGGGCGGACGGACAGAGACTTTCACCTTTGAAATTATCCGCAGCGCCGCTGAACCCGATTGCTTGAATAGAGCCGGGTTTTCCCTCTAGTTTCGGGACTTTCCGCGAGGAGCCGCTGCTATGCTTTCGTCCAGATCGGTACACCGTCCGGCGGTCCGATCGCACATCCAACGGAGAAAACATGACCATGCCCGTGAACGCGCTATCGTCGGCGCTGCAACAGATGCAGGCGATGGCGGCGCAGGCGGCCGGCGACGCGACCCCGGCGGCGGAGCAATCCGGCGCGGCGACGCCCACCAACTTCGCGGCGGCGCTGAAGGCTTCGCTCGACAAGATCAGCGGCGACCAGCAGAAGGCGGTCGGCGAGTCGCAGGCGTTCGAGCTCGGTGCGTCGAACGTCTCGCTGAACGACGTGATGGTCGACATGCAGAAGGCCAACATCGGCTTCCAGTTCGGCCTGCAGGTGCGCAACAAGCTGGTCGCCGCGTACAACGACATCGCGCAGATGTCGATCTGAGCGGGACGCTGCTGGCGCTTGCGCCGGCGGCTTCGTGCCGTGTTTCCGGGCTCGCCCAGCGGCGCTTTCGATCCTCCTTACACCGGACTAAAGCTTTGTCGTCGCGCATCCGATAACCCAATTACAGGTCAGCGACCGGCGCGTCGACGCGCCGCGCGGCCACGCCACGACTTAACCGCAGCCAGTATAAGAGGAGGAGCGCCGATGTTTTCCCAAGGGCACGCTGGAGCCAACGCGTATGCGCGTGTCGGTATCGAGACATCCGTGATGGGCGCAAGTCCGCATCGTCTGATCGTGTTGCTGTACCAGGGCGCACGCCAGGCGATCGCGCAAAGCCGCATGCATTTGCAGCAGGGCAACGTGGCCGAGCGTGGCATGGCGATCAGCAAGGCGATCCGGATCATCGAAAGCGGGCTGCAGCAGTCGCTCAACCTCGAGGTGGGCGGCGAAATCGCCGAACGGCTCAATGCTTTGTACGACTATATGGCGCGTCGACTGTTGCAAGCCAATATCAATCAGAGCGAGGCGATGCTCGTGGAAGTGGACCGTCTGCTCGCGACGCTCGAAGAGGCATGGATCGGGATAGCCCCGGAGATCGCGCGGATGGCAGCACAGCCAGCCGCGGAAAGCCTGAGATGACATCGAACGCAGAATATTTTGCCCGCTACGAGGCGATCGCGGCGCTGTCCTGCCGCATGCTGATGGCGGCCCGTCGTGCACTGTGGAACGACCTGGTGCACTTGCAGGAAGAGTATCGGCAGCTGGTCGAAGCGCTGCGCGAAGCCGACGTGGGCGTCAAGCTCGACGAGGCCGAACGCCTGCGCAAGTACGCGCTGATCCGCCAGATCCTCGCCGACGACGCCGCGATCCGCGATCTCGCGAATCCGCGCATGGCGCATCTGTCGGCGCTGTTCGCCGGCCGGTCGACGCGCGTGCTGAAGGAGTTGTACGGGGCGCGCTGAGCGCGAGCGCGCGCGCGCGTGAGCTGGCGCCACGCCGCACGCGTCTGAAGGATCGGAGCAATCAGAGCATCGCGCGCGTTGCCGCCGATGCGACCAAGGAACCGGCATGAACGGAATCGATTCGGCCCTCGCTTCGGTGCTGTCGAGCCGGATCGACAGCCTGCTCAGCATCGCGCCGGGAACCGCGACCACCTCGCAGACCGGCGCGGCCGGCGTCGATACCGCGGTTCCCGCGGCGCCTGCGAACGTGACGCCCGCGCCCCAGCCGTCCGCGCAAACCGCGCTGTCGGCCGTTGCGCTGACGCTGAATGCGATTGCGCACTCAGGCGGCGAGGCCACACCGGCGGTGCTCGGCCGCGCGCCGATCTGGGCGGCCGCGCCAGCGCTCGACGTCGCCATCGAAAGCTTGCCGCTGACCGATGCGGCGGGCGCCGCGACAGTCAATTTCGCTGCCGGCGATTCCGCCGCTGCGGCCAACACCAATCCCAACGCTGCCGCCAGCGCAACCGCGGCCGCCACCGCGAGCGTGGCGGCGACCGAAGTGCCGGTCGCGGCGCTCGCGGCCGCGCTGCAACAGACGGTCGCCGACAGCGGCCTGTTCTACGAGGCGCATCTCGCGGCGTGGCTGGTCGGCCAGCGTTCGCCGGCCCAACTGGCGAACGAGGCGCAGAACCAGCTCGTCGCAGATTCTCAATTGCCTCCTGACTGGAGCGCCGACGCTGGCGACGCGGGCGCGCGGTCCGCTGCGGCGAACGGAGCCCCCGAGGCAACGCCACGCGGCACGGCGAACGTTGCCGAGAACAACCCTGCCATGCACGCGATGCCGTCGATCCTGACCGCGCAGGCCGCGCGACTCGTCGCGGGCGAGCTGCTGGCCAGCTCGGTGTCCGACCTGAATGGCCAGTCCACACACGCGGGGCTGCACAGCGCGGTGTCCCAGGCGGCCGATGCCGGCTCGTCGCAGAGCGCGCAGGCGATGGCGGCGGCGGTGCATCCGGCGACGGTGCCGCTCGTGCGCCAGCAGCTCGATCTGCTGGCGACCGGACAGTTCCGCTGGACCGGCGAGGCGTGGCCCGGCGCGCGTCTGGACTGGACGATCGAGCAGGATGGCGACGAATGGGACCGCAGCGGCGGCGGCCTCGCGAGCGAGGACGACCAGCCGTGGCGCACGCGCCTGACGCTGTCGCTGCCGACGCTCGGCACCGTCGATGCCGAACTGACGCTGACCGGCACGCGGCTGACCGCGCGCGTGCAGGCGAGCCCGCGGGGCGCCGCGCGGCTCGCGATGCAGGGGGACGGTTTCCGTCAGCGGCTCGCGGCGGCGGGGCTCGAGTTGCAGGGATTGACGATTCGCGAGATCGGCGGCGGTGTGCCTGGTACTACCGCGGCGGGCACTTCGGCGGCGGGAGCGCAGGCCGCGGGCGCGTATGCACGGTCGGCGTCGGCGGCTGTGGCCACGTCGACGGCGTCGGCGTCGGGCGCCGCATCGCGCGACGACCTCGATTGGGATATCTGATGAGCCGCACCCAACGTCGCAGCGCGGCTGCGCTTGTTTATGACGCTCATGGCGGCGAGGCCGCCCCGCGTCTGGTCGCCAAGGGGTATGGGCTGCTCGCTGAGATGATCGTGCAGCGCGCGAAGGAGGCAGGGCTCTATGTGCATGAGGCGCCCGAGATGGTGTCGCTGCTGATGCAAGTCGATCTGGATGCGCGGATTCCACCGCAGCTTTATCAGGCTGTCGCCGAGTTGCTGGCCTGGTTGCATCGGCTCGAGAGTGGGGCCGATGCTGAGACGGGCAATGGCGCTGGCGCGCCGGATGTGGTTGATGTTGTTGCTACTGATGTGCCTGGCGGTGCTAGTACTGTGGATCACTGAAGGTGTGTGTTTGCCCTTTGGCAGGGCGGGGCGCTTTTTTGTCGTTGTTCTTTGCGGTGTTGGCCTTTCCTTGTTGTCTTATCGGTCTATTAGCGTTGCCCCTGTGCGGGGCGGCACCTACTTTCTTTGCTGCTGCAAAGAAAGTAGGCAAAGAAGACAGCTCAAACCGCAAGCTCATAAGCGGGTCCCCTGGCTTGGAAGGGGTAGTGGTGCATCTGGAATCCGGGCCCCCGCACATTCCCCGTTCGTGACAAAGCCATCATCCCTCCCACTCCGCACTACGTGCGTCGCGGACGGGTCTGCCAGGGAAACCAATGGTTTGGCCCGCGCAGCGGGGGCCGTCGGCTGCGCCTCGGCGATGCGCCGAAACAACCGGTGGGTTTTGAACGGGGTTTCGGCGCGCGTAGCGCCGCCGGAAGAATGACTGCCTTGTCACTGGCGCGGAATGTGCGGGAGCACGGATTCCAGATGCACCACTACCTCATGCAGACCGAGGGACCCGCTTAAGAGTTGGCGGTTTTAGCTGTCTTCTTTGCCTACTTTCTTTGCAGCAGCAAAGAAAGTAGGTGCCGCCCCGCACAGGGGCAACGCTAATAGACCGATAAGACAACAAGGAAAGGCCAACACCGCAAAGAACAAAGACAAAAAAAGGCCTCACCCCGCCCAGGGGCTAAATCAGAATCTCATCATCAACTTCAACACCGCGTTCACGCGTCTCCCGTACGGTGGCGAAATCAACCCGCGCGCATTCAAGCGCGCCTGCACGAGCACGGGCTTCATCTTGGAAAAAGTAACGAACCCCTCATACCCGTGGTACGCCCCCATCCCACTCGCCCCGACCCCGCCGAACGGCAAACTCTCACATGCCAGATGCATCAGCGTCTCGTTAACCGCCATGCCGCCGGCGATCGTTTCATGCGTGACACGCTCAACCGTCCGCGCGTCGTCGGCATAGAGATAAAGCGCCAGCGGCCGCGGCCGCGCATTGATCCACGCGATCGCGTCGTCGAGCGTGTCGTACGGCACGAGCGGCAACAGCGGCCCGAAAATCTCCTCCTGCATCAGGGCGCATTCGTCCGGCGCGCCAGTCACGGCGATCAGCGGAAAGCGCCGGCTCCCGGCATCGGGCGTCGCGTTGGTCAGCGCATGCAATTGCGCGCCCGCAGCCCGCGCTTCGTCGGCGAGACGTTCGAGCCGCTCGAAGTGCCGCGAAGAAATGATCGACGTGTAATCCGGGTTCTGCGCGAAGTCCGGATACATCCTCGCCATCCGCACGCGCGCCCGTTCGATGAACGCCTGCTCCTTGCCGCGCGGCACCAGCACGTAGTCGGGCGCCACACAGGTCTGCCCCGCGTTCAGCGTCTTGCCGGCGATCAGATTGTCGACCGCGTTGTCGAAACGCGCATGCGCGCCGATCAGCGCCGGCGATTTGCCGCCGAGTTCGAGCGTGACCGGCGTCAGATGCTCGGCCGCCGCGCGCATCACTTCGTGACCGACCTTCGTCGAGCCGGTGAACAGCAGATGATCGAACGGCAGCGCGCTGAACGCGGCCGCGAGCGCCGCATCGCCGTTGACGACCGCGACGTGAGTGCGCGCGAACGTCTGACCGATCAGCAGCTCGAATAGCGCCGAGGTGCGCGGCGTCAGCTCGGACATCTTGATGATCGCGCGATTGCCGGCCGTCAGCGCGCTGATCAACGGGCCAACCGCGAGCAGCACCGGATAATTCCACGGCACGATGATGCCGACCACGCCGAGCGGCTGCGGCACCACCTTCGCGCGCGCCGGCAGCAGCCACTTGTTGGTGCGGCGGCGCTGCGCTTTCATCCAGCGCTTGCCGTGACGCAGTGCGGCGTCGATCTCTTCCTTCACGAGCAGGAATTCGGCGAGCAGCACTTCTTCCTTCGCGCGATTGCCGAAGTCCGCGTGCATCGCGTCGGCGAGCGCGTCGCGATTGTCGAGCATCAGCTTGCGCAGCGCACGCAGATGCGTCGCGCGCGTGTCCCACGACGGATACGGCGCGCGCAGATACGCATGACGTTGATCGCGCAACAGTGCTTGGAGCGCGGCGACCTCCGGCACATCGTTCTTCATGTGAGTCCACTCCCAGATGGATGACCGTGCGCGTCGAGCGCACTTATATTGGTGTGAGGTTGAGTCGGAGTTGCGAGCGGTGCGCTCGGGGTTTGCGCGCCCGCCGCGGTTACGCGGGAAAGGCGCGCTTGACGATCGCCGCGTGATCGAACGTGGCCGGCAGCGTGCCGTACACGCGGCCGCTTTCGCCGCAGCCGTCGGCGAGACGCGTCGCGATGAACTCGTCGGCGACCTCGGCGGGCGCGTGCTGCGCGAGCAGCGTCGCCTGCGCGATCAGCACGATCTGCTGCGCGATACGTCGCGCCGACGCCTCGCGCTGTTCGGCCGGTCCGTTCAGCGTCGCGGCGAGGCGCGCGAGTGCCGCGCCCAACGCCGGATGCGCGCGCGCGACGTCCTGCCAGGCGGCGAACAGCGCTTGCGCGGCCTGCGGCTCGCGCTCCATCGCGCGCAGCACGTCGAGGCACATCACGTTGCCCGAGCCTTCCCAGATCGAGTTGACCGGCGCCTCGCGATAGAAGCGCGCCATCGGCCCGGTTTCGACGTAGCCGTTGCCGCCCCAGACTTCCATCGCCTCGCCGGTGAATTCGAGCGCGCGCTTGCAGACCCAGTATTTCGCGGCAGGCGTAGCGATGCGCCGCCAGGCGCGTTCGGCCGATGAAGCCGACGACGCGTCGGCGGATTCCTCGAACGCGCGCGCGAGACGCATGAACAGCACCGTAGCCGCTTCGGATTCGAGCGCGAGATCGGCGAGCACGTTGCGCATCAGCGGCTGCTCGGCAAGGTGCCGGCCGAACGCGCTGCGATGCCGCGCATGATGGACCGCCTGCACGAGCGCGGCACGCATCAGCGCGGCGCTGCCGATCACGCAGTCGAGCCGCGTGTAGCTCGCCATTTCGATGATGGTCGGCACGCCGCGTCCTTCGTCGCCGATCATCACACCGTACGCGTCGAGAAATTCGACTTCGCTGCTTGCGTTGGAGCGATTGCCGAGCTTGTCCTTCAGACGCTGGATCTGCACCGCGTTCTTGCTGCCGTCCGGCGCGAAGCGCGGCACGAAAAAGCACGACAGTCCCTCGTGCGTGTCGGTGCGCGCGAGCACCAGATGCGCGTCGCACTGCGGCGCCGAGAAGAACCATTTATGACCGACGAGCCGGTAGGCGCCGCCGCGTCCGCCGGCACCGTCGAACGCATGGGCGCGCGTCCGGTTGCTGCGCACGTCGGAGCCGCCCTGTTTCTCGGTCATGCCCATGCCGATCATCGCCGAGCGCTTTTGCGTGAGCGGCACGTCGCGCGGATCGTGCTCGCGTGTGTACAACTGGTCGCGCAGCGTATCGAACAACGTGGATTCGCGCTGCAACACCGGAATGCTCGCGAATGTCATCGTCAGTGGGCATAGCGAGCCGGATTCGATCTGCGCATGCATGAAGTAGCCGGCGCAGCGCGCGGCCATCGCGCCGCTTCGCGGCTCGGCGAACGGCAGCGCGTGTAGCCCTTCGCGGCGCAGCAGCGCGAGCAGTTCATGCCACGCGGGATGGAACTCGAGCGCGTCGATGCGCTCGCCGCGCGGACTATGCGTGACCAGCTCCGGCGTATGGCGGTTGGCGAGCTCCGCGAGCGCGAGCGTGTCGGGCGTCGTCAGCGTCGCGCCGTGTCGCAGCAGCGCCTCGCGATGCCAGCTCGCGCCGTCGCGATCGACGGCCGCGCTCAAAGCGGCGTCGCTCGAGAACAGGTTGTAGTCCGCGAGCGGCGGTGCCTGATTCGTCACCTCGTGAGTCTGGCCGAAGCCGTGCCGTTCCATCTGCTGTCTCCTTTTTCGCTATTGTGCGCCGCTTCGCCGACGGCATCCCCGATGCGCTTTGTCGCATCTGTTCGAGCGCCGCGCGTGATGCCGCATGCCGGAAGGAGGGCGCGCGTCGCGCCATGTCTGGAAGCCGCGCGCGGGCCGTTCGCGCCTTTCATCATAGGGGCGCGTTGCCGCCGGCGTTTAGAGGAATCGTTCTTTCAGGGAGCCGCCGCAGCCCCAATACGCTCCCTACAATGCGCAGAAAACACACGTAGACAAGTGTGCACGAGACAGGGTCCGCGAGCAACGCGGCCCATCAGGAGGAGCGCATGCAATACGACTACATCATCGTCGGAGCGGGCTCGGGCGGCTGCACGCTCGCGAGCCGTCTCGCGGATAGCTGTCCCGACGCGACCATCGCGCTGATCGAGGCCGGTCCGCATACCGGGCGCAATCTGTTGGTGAACATGCCGGTCGGCGTCGCGGCCGTGGTGCCGAATAGACTGAAGACCAACTACGGCTACCTGACCACGCCACAGCCGGGGCTCGCCGGTCGCCAGGGCTATCAGCCGCGCGGACGCGGTTTCGGCGGATCGAGCGCGATCAACGCGATGATCTACACGCGCGGCCATCCGCTCGATTACGACGAGTGGGCGCGGCTCGGCTGCGACGGCTGGTCGTGGGCCGAGGTGCTGCCGTATTTTCGCCGCGCCGAAGACAACGAGCGCGGCGCCGATGCGTGGCATGGCGAGGCCGGTCCGCTGACCGTGTCCGATCTGCGCTTCAGGAATCCGTTTTCCAGGCGCTTCGTGCAGGCCGCGCTCGAAGCGGGCTACCAAGCGAACGACGACTTCAACGGCGCGGATCAGGAAGGCATCGGCTTCTATCAGGTCACGCAACGTGACGGGCGCCGTTGCAGCGTCGCGCGCGCGTACATCTACGACCGGCCGCGCGCGAATCTGCACACGATGGCCGACGCGACCGTGCTGCGCGTCGTGTTCGACCGCAAGCGCGCGAGCGGCGTCGAAATCGTGCGCGGCGGCCGCACCGAAACGCTCGCGGCGCGCGCCGAGGTCGTGCTCGCCGCTGGGGCGTTCAACTCGCCGCAACTGTTGATGTGCTCGGGCATCGGGCCGGCCGCGCATCTGCGCTCGCTCGGCATCGACGTGCTTCACGATGCCCCCGAGGTCGGCCAGAACCTGATCGATCACATCGATTTCACGATCAACAAGCGCGTGAGGTCGATCGAGCCCACCGGTTTTTCGGTGCGCGGCATCGCGCGGATGCTGCCGCAATTCGTGACCTTCATACGACACGGGCGCGGCATGCTGTCGAGCAACGTCGCCGAGGCGGGCGGTTTTCTGAAGAGCCGGCCGACGCTCGCGCGGCCCGATCTGCAACTGCATTTCTGCGCGGCGATCGTCGACGATCACAACCGCCATATGCACTGGGGCCACGGCTATTCGCTGCATGTATGCGTGCTGCGTCCGCATAGCCGCGGCACCGTGATGCTCGCAAGCGCCGATGCGCGTGCCGCGCCGCTGATCGATCCGCGCTTTCTGAGCGATGCGCGCGATCTCGATCTGCTCGTCGAGGGCGCGAAGATGGCGCGGCGCATTCTCGGCGCGCCGTCGCTCGCGCTGCACGGCGGCGAGGAGTTGTACACGCGGCCAGGGCAATCGGATGCGGAACTGCGCCAGACGATCGTCGAGCGCGCGGACACGATCTATCACCCGGTCGCGACCTGCCGGATGGGCGGCGACGCGCGCTCGATCGTCGATCCGCAATTGCGCGTGCGCGGCGTGACGGGGTTGAGGATCGTCGATGCGTCGGTCATGCCGACCCTGATCGGCGGCAACACCAATTCGCCGACGGTGATGATCGGCGAACGGGCGGCGGAGTTGATCGCGACGAGCCGGCGAGAGGGAGCGGGGAGGTCGGCGACGGTGACGCCCCCGAACCCAGGTGACATGCCGGCGCAGGCGGTTTGATCGCCGTTTGCAAGGAGGTCGGCAAACGCGAGCGGCGTAACGCGGCCGGCGGCCGGCCGCCGCCCGTCACTCGCCCGAGGGTGGCAGAGCTCCTTGCGGCGCTGTGATTCCGTTAAAGCCGATCCCAGGTCCGAGTATGAAATCGTCGCTGGCGTGTGTCGGCAGCGTTTCGCGCGCGACGTCGAGCCACGCGCGCGCCGCGTGCGACAGATAGCCGTTGCGGCGCCAGCCGATCGCCATCTCCCACGGGATCTCCGGTTCGACGACCGGGCGGCAGGTGAACTGCGCGGGATCGAGCCGCCGGCAATAGGGCGCGGGCAGCAGGGCGATGCCGACGCCAGCCAGCACCAGCGCCGCCATGAAGTCCCAATGCGCGCTGCGTCCGACGATCGCAGGCGCAAATCCCGCCGCGCGACATGCGTTCAACACGACGTCGTTCAGCGCGAGGCTTTCGCCGTAAAACACGAACGGCTCATCGGCGAGTTGCGCGAGCGGCACCTCGTTCAACGCATCCCAGCGCGAGCCGGCGCGCGCGACGAGCCACAACAGCTCGCGCGACATCGGCAGCACGTCGATGTTGTCGGGGTCGACCGGCTGCAGCACACCGCCCAGTTCCAGTTCACCGTTGATCAGCGCGGCTTCGATCGCGCGCGAGCCCTGCTCGAACAGCTTCAGCTCGATCTTCGGATAGCGCTGGCGGAACGCGGCGATTGCGGGGGTGAAGAGCGCACCGCCCATCGGCGGAATGCCGATTGCCAGTTCACCGCGCCCGAGCGTGTCGAGATCGTTCAGCTCGGCCTGCAGTTGCGCGTGTGCGGCGAGCACGTCCTGGCCGCGCTGATAGACGATCCGGCCCACGTCGGTGAGAACCATCTGGCGGCCGTCGCGCAGCAGCAGCGGCGAGCCGATTTCGTCTTCCAGCGACTTGACCATCTTGCTGATGGTCGGCTGCGTGACGAACATCTGCTCAGCGGCGACGGTGAAGCTTTGCTGACGGACCACTTCGACGAAATAGCGCAGCGCGCGGAGTTCCATGAGCGTGGTCTCCAGAATTCCAGTTTGGAATGATTTCGATGATTGTAAGTCATTTTGTTTATGGCGCGGCGGGCCCCATACTAAGTGCCTTCCACGCCAGCCAGGGGATGTCATGTCCGCGCCAGTTTTCGCCCGTTCCGTGCGTCCCGCCGGTGGCGGCTCAAGTGGGGACGCGGGTGGCTTCGGCCGTGTCGCACGCATCGCCGTGCAAAGCGCCGCGATCGCGGCGCTGTGGATTGGCGCCGATTTCATCGTGCGGCGGCTGCATCTGCCGGTGCCGGGCGGCGTGGTCGGCCTCGTCGTGCTGCTCGCGCTGCTGTTCTGTGGCGGTATCGCGCCGCGCTGGGTCAAGGCCGGCGCGGACTGGCTGCTGTCCGACATGCTGCTGTTCTTCATTCCGGCGGCAGTCGCCGCCGTGCAATACGGCGGCCTGTTCCGCGCGGACGGCTGGCGCCTTGCGCTGGTGGTGATCGCCGGCACGCTGATGGTGATGGTCGCGGTGGCGTTCGCTGTCGATCAGGCCGCGCGCGTCGAACGGCGTTTCGCGCTGCGCCGCGTGCGGGTTGCGCGTAAGGCAGGCAGTCTGTCGCGCGAGCGCCGATGAACCCGCTCCCGTTTGCTTCGCTGTTGGCCGACGACGCCTCGCGCCTGATCGCGGCCGGCTGCCTCGTGCTGACGATCGCGCTGTGCTTCGCGTCGAAGGCGCTGTATGCGCGCGTGCGCTCGCCGTGGCTCACGCCGATGCTGACGGTGCCGGCCGCGCTCGTCGCGATCGTCGTACTCGCGCACATTCCGTATTCGCTTTACTTCGAGGACACGCGCTGGCTGATGTGGCTGCTCGGCCCCGCGACGGTCGCGTTCGCCGTGCCGATCTACGAGTACCGCGCACTCTTGAAGCGCCACTGGATCTCGCTGTCCGTCGGCGTGACGGTGGGCATTCTGGTCGGCGTCGGCGGCTCGCTGATGCTCGCGAAGCTGCTGCACCTGTCGCCGGACTTGCAGCGCAGCCTGATGACGCGTTCGGTGTCGACGCCATTCGCGCTCGCGGTGTCCGACAGGATTCACGCGCCGAAGGACCTGACCGCGCTGTTCGTGATCGCGACCGGCGTCTGCGGCATGCTGTTCGGCGAAATCGTGCTCGCGTTCGTGCCGCTGCGCACGCGGCTCGCGCGCGGCGCGCTGTTCGGTGCGGCCGCGCACGGCGTCGGCACCGCGAAGGCACGCGAGCTCGGCAGCGAGGAGGGCGTAGTGTCCAGCCTGACGATGATGATCGCCGGTCTCGCCATGGTGCTGCTCGCGCCGATGCTGGGGCTGCTGCCGATCTGAACCAGCGCGCTGCCACGCCATCCGGCGCGCGCCGAAGTCATCTCGATTTGCTACAATCGCCGTTCGTCTTCGAGGAGCGTTGCGACGGGTACCGCGAATCCGCATTCGCCGGCCGCCCGCCAGGCTCGAAGGCTTCAATTGGCAGCATGGAACGCGCTTGCGCGATTCCGAACCGCTGCCTCAAACCGCGCTCACGTCACATTTCTAGTCAATTTCTTAGAAAGGAGGGCGTGATGAACGCCGCAGTCATCGATTCCCAGAAGCAGGATTACGTTGTCGCCGACATGTCGCTCGCCGCTTGGGGCCGCAAGGAACTCACGATCGCCGAGACCGAAATGCCCGGCCTCATGCAGACCCGTGATGAGTACAAGGCGCAGCAGCCGCTGAAGGGCGCGCGCGTCGCCGGTTCGCTGCACATGACGATCCAGACCGGCGTGCTGATCGAGACGCTGACCGCGCTCGGCGCGGACGTACGCTGGGCCTCGTGCAACATCTTCTCGACTCAGGACCATGCCGCCGCCGCGATCGCGCAGGCCGGCACGCCGGTGTTCGCGTTCAAGGGCGAATCGCTCGATGAATACTGGGAGTTCTCGCACCGCATTTTCGAATGGCCGAACGGCGAGTTCGCCAACATGATCCTCGACGACGGCGGCGACGCGACGCTGCTGCTGATCCTCGGCTCGAAGGCCGAAAAAGACCGCTCGGTGATCGCCAGACCGACCAACGAAGAAGAAGTCGCGCTGTACAAGTCGATCGCCGCGCACCTCGAGATCGACCCGACGTGGTACTCGAAGCGCCTCGCGGCGATCAAGGGCGTCACCGAAGAAACCACCACCGGCGTGCACCGTCTGTACCAGATGGAAAAGGAAGGCCGCCTGCCGTTCCCGGCCATCAATGTCAACGACTCGGTCACGAAGTCGAAGTTCGACAACCTGTATGGCTGCCGCGAGTCGCTCGTCGACGGCATCAAGCGCGCGACCGACGTGATGATCGCGGGCAAGATCGCGGTCGTGGCCGGTTACGGCGACGTGGGCAAAGGCTGCGCGCAATCGCTGCGCGGTCTGGGCGCGACCGTGTGGGTCACCGAAATCGATCCGATCTGCGCGCTGCAAGCGGCGATGGAAGGCTACCGCGTCGTGACGATGGAATACGCGGCCGACAAGGCCGACATCTTCGTGACCGCGACCGGCAACTACCACGTGATCAACCACGATCACATGAAGGCGATGCGTCATAACGCGATCGTCTGCAACATCGGCCACTTCGACTCGGAAATCGACGTCGCGTCGACCCGTCAGTACCAGTGGGAAAACATCAAGCCGCAAGTCGACCACATCATTTTCCCGGACGGCAAGCGCGTGATCCTGCTGGCCGAAGGCCGCCTCGTGAACCTCGGCTGCGCGACGGGCCACCCGTCGTTCGTGATGTCGAACTCGTTCACGAACCAGACGCTCGCGCAGATCGAACTGTTCACGCAGGGCGCGAAGTACGAAAACAAGGTGTACGTGCTGCCGAAGCATCTCGACGAGAAGGTCGCGCGTCTGCATCTGGCGCGCATCGGCGCGAATCTGACCGTGCTGTCCGACGCGCAGGCCGGCTACATCGGCGTCGACAGGAACGGTCCGTTCAAGCCGAACCACTACCGCTATTAAGCACGCGGCCGTCCGCGGCTCGATGCGCGCGTTCGCGCGCCCGGCCACGCGGGCGGCGGTAAAAGCTTGACGGTCCGATCCCGGGGCGGCGCGCAATGCGCCGCTTTGTTCGCCCGCGCGGCTTTTCGTTTGCTGGACATCTTCTCCGCACAGGTGCTTACAAGGAGTTCTACATGACCGTGCTGCTGACCTGGCTCATCAACGCGCTCGCGCTGCTGATCATCACCTACATCGTTCCGTCGATCCATATCCGTAGTTTTGGTACCGCGCTGATCGTCGCGATCGTGCTCGGCCTCATCAATACGCTGCTGCGGCCGCTGCTGATCCTGCTGACGCTGCCGGTCACGATCCTCACGCTCGGACTCTTCATTCTGGTCGTCAATGCGCTGTGCTTCTGGCTGTGCGCGTCGCTGCTGAAGGGCTTCGAGGTGTCGGGCTTCTGGTCGGCGTTCTTCGGCTCGATCCTGTACAGCATCGTGTCGTGGCTACTGTCCGCGCTCATTTTCGGCAACCGCAGTCTCGGTTGACCTTTTTGACTATGAATCCGATCGAACTCTCATTCGAATTCTTCCCGCCGAAAACGCAGGAAGGCATCGACAAACTGCGCGCGACGCGCGCGGAACTCGTGTCGCTCAAACCGAAGTTCGTGTCCGTCACGTTCGGCGCCGGCGGCTCGACCCAGCAAGGCACGCTCGATACCGTCGTCGACATGGCGAAGGAAGGGCTCGAGGCGGCGCCGCATCTGTCGTGCATCGGCTCGTCGAAGGACAGCCTGCGTGCGATCCTCAACGAGTACCGCGCGTACGGCATCCGCCATATCGTCGCGCTGCGCGGCGATCTGCCCTCGGGCATGGGCGCGGTCGGCGAGCTGCGCTATGCGTCGGAGCTCGTCAGCTTCATCCGTGCCGAGTTCGGCGACTGGTTCTGGATCGAGGTGGCGGGCTATCCGGAATACCATCCGCAGTCGCGCTCGCCGCGTCACGATCTCGAAAACTTCGCGCGCAAGGTGAAAGCCGGCGCGAATTCGGCGATCACGCAGTACTTCTTCAACGCGGACGCGTACTTCCGTTTCGTCGACGATGCGCGCCAGCTGGGCGTCGACGTGCCGATCGTGCCCGGCATCATGCCGATCACGAACTTCTCGCAGCTGATGCGCTTCTCCGAAATGTGCGGCGCCGAAGTGCCGCGCTGGATCGCGCGCCGGCTAGAGAGCTTCGGCGACGACCGCGAGTCGATCCGCGCGTTCGGGCTCGACGTGGTGACGGCTCTGTGTCAACGGCTCGTCGATGCGAAGGTGCCCGGTCTGCACTTCTATACGCTGAACGCGGCCGCGTCGACCAAGGCGATCTGCGAACGGCTCGCCGTGTAATTGCGATGCCCGCGCGGCTGCAACGGCCGCGCGGTCCCCGCCAGTCTGGCATGGGTCGCAAATTTGTCCCAAATAGCGTGGTAAGTCCCTGTTGAAGCTCATTTTTGGGCTGTCTATCATCGAAACGCAGCCAACCCGGCTGCTGTGCGGAGGACGATATGACAGTGACAAGAAAGACTGCGACACACCGGCGGTTCGCGCTTCACCAGTTCTGCCTGCCGGCGCTCGCCGCGCTCGCGGTCGCCACGAGCGGCCTCGCGCCCGCCGCGTCGCAGGCGGCCACGCTGCCCGACAAGACGCTGGTGTTCTGCTCCGAAGGCAGCCCGGCGGGCTTCGATACCGCGCAATACACGACCAGCGTCGAATTCAGCGCCGGCTCGTACACGGTCTATAACCGGCTCGTCGAATTTGCGCACGGCAGCACAGACATCGAGCCAGGACTCGCCGAAAAGTGGGACGTGTCGCCCGACGGCCTCACCTATACGTTCCATCTGCGCCACGGCGTCAAATTCCAGACCACGTCGTACTTCAAGCCGACCCGCGAATTCAACGCGGACGACGTCGTGTTCACCTATGAACGCATGCTCGATCCCGAGAACCCGTTCCGCAAGGCGTATCCAGTCAATTTCCCGTATTTCAACGACCTCGGTCTCGCGAAGAACATCGCCAAAATCGAGAAGGTCGATCCGTACACGGTGCGCTTCACGCTGAAGGAAGTCGACGCGCCGTTCCTGCAGCAGATCGCGATGCCGTTCGCGTCGATCCTGTCGGCTGAATACACGGATCAGCTGCTCAAGGCGGGCAAGGCGTCCGACATCAACCAGTACCCGGTCGGCACCGGTCCGTTCATCTTCCGCAGCTATACGAAGGACGACACGATCCGCTTTGACGGCAATCCCGACTACTGGAAGCCGGGCGTCGCGAAGCTCGGCAAGCTGATCTTCGCGATCACGGTCGATCCGGCCGTGCGCCTGCAAAAGCTGAAGCGCGGCGAATGCCAGGTGATGTCGTATCCGCGCCCGGCCGACATCCCCACCGTGAAGGCCGATGCGTCGCTCGCGATGCCAAGCGAAGTGGGCTTCAACCTCGGCTATATCGCGTACAACACGACCAAAAAGCCGCTCGACAACGTCCTCGTGCGCCGCGCGCTCGACATGTCGGTCAACAAGAAGGCGATCATCGAAGCGGTCTACCAGGGCGCGGGCCAGCTCGCGACGAACCCGATGCCGCCGACGCAATGGGGTTACGACAAGAACCTGAAGGACGCGCCCTACGACGTCGACAAAGCGAAAGCGCTGCTGAAGCAGGCGGGCTACCCCGACGGCTTCGAGCTGACGCTGTGGGCGATGCCGGTACAGCGCCCGTATAACCCGAACGCGCGCCTGATGGCCGAAATGCTGCAGGCGGACTGGGCGAAGATCGGCGTCAAGGTGAATATCGTCACGTACGAATGGGGCGAGTACATTCGCCGCGCGCACGCCGGCGAGCATCAGGCGATGCTGATCGGCTGGACGGGTGACTACGGCGACCCTGACAACTGGCTCGGCGTGTTGCTCGGCTGCGACGCGGTCAACGGCAGCAACTTCTCGAAGTGGTGCTACAAGCCTTACGACGATCTGATCAAGCAGGGCCGCAGCACCACCAACATGGCCGATCGCACCAAGGCCTATACGCAGGCGCAGGAGATCTTCAAGGACCAGGTGCCGTTCACACCGATCGCGCATTCGACCGTCTATCAGCCGATCAGCAAGAACGTGACGGGCTTCAAGATCGATCCGTTCGGGCCGACGCAATTCCTGGGGGTTGGGGTGAAATAAGCGGGCGCGGCGCGCTTTTTTGCGCCGCATTCGTCGCCGGGCGGCTCGAATGAGCCCGCCCGGCCCGTGACAAAACCGTGGCAAAACGTTTGCACGAAGTGTTTCCTGTCGTCAACAGAGGGATTTTGCTCCGCTTGGTAGCCGGCCCAAGCTCAAGTAATATCCCGCTACGCCGGCGCAAGCCGGCCCTGAACCTGGAGGAAACATGAAGCAAAACAATCTGTTGCGCGTCGCGCGTAGGTCCACGCTCGTCGCTGCCGCAGCGGCATCCCTGCTTGGCGTCACGAGCGCGCAGGCCGCTGGGATCCCGAACAAAACCCTCGTTTACTGCTCGGAAGGCAGTCCCGCGGGTTTCGATCCGGCCCAATACACGACGGGCGTCGACTTCACGGCCAACACGTTCACCGTCTATAACCGCCTCGTCGAGTTCGAACGCGGCGGCACCAAGGTCGAGCCCGGCCTCGCGGAGAAGTGGGACGTGTCGCCCGATGGCAAGACCTACACGTTCCATCTGCGTCATGGCGTGAAGTTCCAGACCACCTCGTTCTTCAAGCCGACGCGCGAATTCAACGCGGACGACGTGGTCTTCTCGTTCCAGCGCATGCTCGACCCGAACCAGCCGTTCCGCAAGGCGTATCCGGTGCAGTTCCCGTACTTCACCGACATGGGCCTCGACAAGCTGATCACGAGCGTCGAGAAAGTCGACCCGTACACGGTCAAGTTCACGCTGAAGGAAGTCAACGCGCCGTTCATCCAGAATCTGGCGATGGAATACGCGTCGATCCTGTCGGCTGAATATGCGGATCAGCTGCTCAAGGCAGGCAAGGCCGCCGACATCAATCAGTACCCGGTCGGCACCGGTCCGTTCATCTTCCGCAGCTACACGAAGGACGCGACGATCCGCTTCGATGGCAATCCCGACTACTGGAAGCCGGGCGCGGTGAAGATCTCGAAGCTGATCTTCTCGATCACGCCGGACGCCGGCGTGCGCGTGCAGAAGATCAAGCGCGACGAATGCCAGGTGATGAGCTATCCGCGCCCGGCCGACATCGCGCCGCTGAAGGCCGAGCCGAACATCGACATGCCGTCGCAGCCGGGCTTCAACCTGGGCTACCTCGCGTACAACGTGACGCACAAGCCGGTCGACAAGCTCGAAGTGCGTCAGGCGCTCGACATGGCGATCAACAAGAAGGCGATCATCGAGTCGGTCTACCAGGGCGCGGGCCAGTTGGCCACGAACCCGATGCCGCCGACGCAATGGTCGTACGTCAAGAACCTGCCGGCCGCCTCGTACGATCCGGCCAAGGCGAAGGATCTGCTCGCGAAGGCCGGCTACCCGAACGGCTTCGACATCACGCTGTGGGCGATGCCGGTGCAGCGCGCGTACAACCCGAACGCGCGTCTGATGGCGGAAATGATCCAGGCGGACTGGGCGAAGATCGGCGTGAAGGCGAAGATCGTCACGTACGAATGGGGTGAGTACATCAAGCGCGCGCACGCGGGCGAAGACGACACGATGCTGATCGGCTGGACCGGCGACAACGGCGATCCGGACAACTGGCTCGGCACGCTGCTCGGCTGCGAGGCGATCAACGGCAACAACTTCTCGAAGTGGTGCTACAAGCCGTTCGACGATCTGATCCAGAAGGGCCGCACGACTTCGGACGTGGCGACGCGCACGAAGATCTACGGCGAAGCGCAATATATTTTCGCGCAGCAACTGCCGTTCTCGCCGATCGCGCACTCGACCGTCTATCAGCCGGTCAGCAAGAAGGTGGTCGACATGCGCATCGAACCGCTCGGCTACGCGCGCTTCGACGGCGTCAGCGTCAAGTAATCGTAAAGTTCGCGCAGTAGGCCGCAATACAGTACGCCGCAACACAGTACACTTTTCGCACGGTTAGAAAACTGGTCGAAATGGTCCGGCGACCGGGGTCACGAGCCCTCGTCGCCGGTTGCGTTTTTTCATCACCAGTACCATGGGAGCGAACCATGTTCCGCTTCGTTTTGCGCCGCATCGGCATGGTGATACCGACGTTTATCGGCATCACGATCCTCGCGTTCGCGCTGATTCACCTGATCCCGGGCGACCCCATCGAAGTGATGATGGGCGAGCGCGGCGTCGATCCGGCCATGCATGCGGCCGCGATGCACCGCCTCGGGCTCGACGAGCCCTTGCCAATGCAGTACTTCCACTACATCGTGCGCGCCGTGCACGGCGACCTCGGCACTTCGATCATCACCAACACGAGCGTGATGGGCGAATTCCTCGCGCGCTTTCCCGCCACCGTCGAACTGTCGTTCTGCGCGATGCTGTTCGCGCTGATCGTCGGCCTGCCGGCGGGCGTGTTCGCGGCGCTGAGGCGCGGCACGGTGGTCGATCACGGCGTGATGGGCACCGCCCTGACCGGCTACTCGATGCCGATCTTCTGGTGGGGCTTGATCCTCATCATGGTGTTCTCGGTCAAGCTCGGCTTGACGCCGGTGTCGGGCCGCATCGCGGTCGAATACGACATTCCGCACGTGACCGGTTTCATGCTGATCGACTCGCTGATGTCCACCGACGAAGGCGCGTTCAAATCCGCACTCAGTCACCTGATCCTGCCCGCGATCGTGCTCGGCACGATTCCGCTCGCGGTCGTCGCGCGCATGACGCGCTCGTCGATGCTCGAAGTGCTGCGCGAGGACTACATCCGCACCGCGCGCGCGAAGGGGCTGTCGCCGGGACGCGTGATCGTCGTGCATGCGCTGCGCAATGCGCTGATTCCGGTCGTCACCGTGATCGGCCTGCAGGTCGGCACACTGCTTGCGGGCGCGGTGCTGACCGAAACGCTGTTTTCATGGCCGGGCATCGGCAAGTGGCTGATCGACGCGATCGGCCGGCGCGATTATCCGGTCGTGCAGGGCGGTATCCTGTTGATCGCCACGCTGGTGATCGTCGTGAACCTCGTCGTCGATCTGCTGTACGGCGTGCTCAACCCGCGCATTCGCCATACGAGGTAAATCACGATGGCTGACATTCAAAACACCGTCCCCCAAGCGGTTACCCCGCCGAGCGGCCGCGGCATCGCGGCACGCGAATTCTGGGCGAACTTCTCGCGCAACCGCGGTGCGGTCGGCGCGGGCATCATCGTGCTGGTGCTGGTCTTCATCGCGATCTTCGCGCCGCTGATCGCGCCGCACAGCCCGATCGAGCAATACCGGGACTCCGTGAAGATCCCGCCGGCGTGGCTCGACGGCGGCAACTGGAAGTTCATTCTCGGCACCGACGAAGCGGGCCGCGACATCCTTTCGCGTCTGATGTACGGCGCGCGACTGTCGTTCTGGATCGGTTTCGTCTCGGTGGTCCTCGCGCTGATTCCGGGCGTCGTGCTCGGCCTCGTCGCCGCGTTCTTCGAGAAATGGGCCGACACGCCGATCATGCGCATCATGGACGTGCTGCTCGCGCTGCCGTCGCTGCTGCTCGCGGTCGCAGTGGTCGCGATCATCGGTCCGGGTCTCGTCAACACGATGCTCGCGATCGCGATCGTCGCGCTGCCGGGCTATGTGCGTCTGACGCGCGCGTCCGCCCAGGGCGAGTTGCAGAAGGAGTATGTGACCGCTTCACGCGTCGCGGGTGCGAGCACGTTGCGGCTGATGTTCTCGCAGGTGCTGCCGAACTGCACCGCGCCGCTGATCGTGCAGGCAACCCTTGGCTTTTCGTCGGCGATTCTCGATGCCGCCGCGCTCGGCTTCCTCGGCCTCGGCGTGCAGCCGCCGTCGGCGGAGTGGGGCGCGATGCTCGCGTCGGCGCGCGATTACATCGACAGCGCATGGTGGATCGTCACGATGCCCGGTCTGTCCATCCTGATCTCGGTGCTTGCGATCAACCTGCTCGGCGACGGGCTGCGTGACGCGCTCGACCCCAAACTGAAACGGATGGCCTGACCATGAGCAACTTACTGACCATCCGCAATCTCGCGGTCAACTTCGGTGGCCTGCCGGCGGTCGACCGCATCAATCTCGACGTTGCGGCCGGTGAAGTGGTCGGCGTGGTCGGCGAATCGGGCTCGGGCAAGAGCGTGACGATGATGGCGCTGATGGGCCTGATCGACGCGCCCGGCAAGGTCTCCGCCGACGAAATCACGTTCGACGGCAAGAACCTGCTGAAGGCTTCCGCGAGGGAACGCCGCAAGATCATCGGCAAGGACATCGCGATGGTGTTCCAGGACGCGCTGACGAGCCTGAACCCGAGCTACACGGTCGGCTATCAGATCAAGGAAGTGCTGAAGCTGCACGAGGGCCTGCGCGGCAGCGCGCTGGACAAACGCGCGCTCGAACTGCTCGATCAGGTCGGCATTCCGGACGCGAAGAACCGTATCGGCTCGTTTCCGCATCAGATGTCGGGCGGCATGAACCAGCGCGTGATGATCGCGATGGCGATCGCCTGCAACCCGAAGCTGCTGATCGCCGATGAGCCGACCACCGCGCTCGACGTGACGATCCAGGCGCAGATCATGGAATTGCTGATGCGCCTGCAGAAGGAACGCGGCATGGCGCTCGTGCTGATTTCGCACGATCTGGCCGTGGTGTCCGAGGTCGCGCAGCGCGTCGCCGTGATGTATGCGGGCGAGGTGATCGAGACGAACAAGGTGCCGGACATCTTCGCCGCGCCTCATCATCCGTACACGGAAGCGCTGTTGGCCGCGATTCCCGAGCACAACGTCGGCGCGGTGCGGCTCGCGGCGCTGCCGGGCATGGTGCCGGGCCGCGACGACCGGCCCAAGGGGTGCCTGTTCGCGCCGCGCTGCAAGTACGTGGTCGACGACTGCATGAAGGCCCGCCCCGCGCTCGCGCCGCTGCCCGCGCACGCCGAGCTCACGCGCGTGCGTTGCATCAAGCCGCTGAACCTCGAGAAGGACGCCAACGTTCACACGCAAGGAGGCGCCCGATGAGCGCAGTACCCGAAACCCGTCGCCAGTCGGATCGTACTGGCGATCACGTGCTCGTCGCCGACCAGCTCGCGCGCTACTACACGGTCAAGCGCGGCATGTTCGCGCACGGCACGGTGAAGGCGCTGAACGGCGTGTCGTTCGCGCTCGACCGCGGCAAGACGCTGGCGGTAGTCGGCGAGTCCGGCTGCGGCAAGTCGACGCTCGCGCGTCAGCTGACGATGATCGAAACGCCGAGCGCGGGCCGCCTGCTGATCGACGGCGAGGACGTGGCCGGCGCGAATCACGAGAAGATCGCGGCGCTCAGGCGCCGCGTGCAGATGGTGTTCCAGAACCCGTTTGCGTCGCTCAATCCGCGCAAGACCGTCGAGCAGACGCTCGGCGAACCGCTCGCGATCAACACGCAGATGAGCGCGACCGAGCGCGCCGAGCGCATCGCGCAGATGATGCGCACGGTCGGCCTGCGGCCCGAGCACGCGAAGCGCTATCCGCACATGTTCTCCGGCGGCCAGCGTCAGCGTGTCGCGATCGCGCGCGCGATGATCCTCGATCCGCAGATCGTGGTCGCCGACGAACCGGTCTCGGCGCTCGACGTCTCGATCCAGGCGCAGATCCTGAACCTGTTCATGGACCTGCAGGACGAGTTCAAGACGAGCTACGTGTTCATCTCGCACAACCTGTCAGTGGTCGAGCATATCGCCGACGACGTGATGGTCATGTACTTCGGCGGCGTCGCTGAACTCGGCGACAAGCAGCGCATCTTCTCGAAGCCGCGCCATCCGTACACGCGCGCGCTGATGTCGGCGACCCCGTCGATCTTCGAGGCCGACCGCACGATCAAGATCAAGCTGCAAGGCGAAATGCCGTCGCCGCTGAATCCGCCGTCGGGCTGCACGTTCCATCAGCGCTGCCCGTACGTGATCGACCGCTGCCGCAGCGAGGAGCCGAAGCTGCGAGAAGTGGATGGCCGCCTGGTCTCCTGTCACCGCGCTGAAGAGGTGGGGGACGTGGATGCCTGATGTGGTGGCGGCGCGTCGTCTTGCGCGCCGCTTGTGTGAGGGCGGCTGGATAGCCGCCTTCGCGCGGCGCCGCGGGGCGCGTGCGCTGGGAGGCGCCGCGCCCTGCGGCGCATTTGCTGGAAGGTTCGCCGGCAAGTTTTTTCGCACGTTTCTCTGCGCGTTTGTTCATGCGCTCGCGCGCGCCTTTTTCTCCGTATTTCTTCCCGCGTCGCTGTCCGCTTTATTTCGCGTAGGCTGCGCGCTGTCGGTCGGCGCGGCCGTACCCTGCATCGCTCACGCGGCCGGCGCGGCGGCCAAGGCGCCAGCCCAGGCGGCCCGTCCTGCCGTCACGGCGCCAAGACCGCCACCGCCGTCAATTGCGCCGCCCCCGGTCCCCGGCACCACGGCGAGCGGCCCGGTGCGCCAGCAACCGGCGCGCATGCCGTTCTATGTCGCGACGCGCGGCAGTACGACGATCTACGTGCTCGGCACGCTGCACGTCGGCGATCCCGCCGACTATCCGGCGGGGCAGCCGTTCCGCGCGCCGATCCTCGCGGCGCTCGCCGCGTCGCCGACGCTCGCGCTCGAACTGTCGCCCGACGAACTGCTGGTGTCGCAGGACGACGTGTCGAAGTACGGCGTATGCAAGCACGACTGCCTGCCGGGTCTGCTGCCCGAGCCGCTGTGGCACAAGCTCGCGTTGCGGCTGCGCGGCAACCCGGCCGCGCTCGATGCGATCAAAAAGATGCGGCCGTGGCTCGCGTCGCTGGTGGTCGAGACCTACGACTCGCTGTCTGCGGGTCTGCAAACGGAATACGGCACCGAAGCGCAATTGCAGAACGTCTATCTGAAGACGCGCGGCAAGATCGTCGGACTCGAAACGCTCGCGCAACAGATGCGCGCGTTCACCGGACTGTCGGCCGCGCAGCAGCGGGAGATGCTCGCGCAGGATCTGGTGCAGACGCCCGCGCAGAACGTCGAGGACGTGCGCACGCTGCACCGGCTGTGGCGGGTCGGCGATGCCGATGCGATCGCCGCGTGGCAGGCTGCCAAATCGGAGAAGCTCGCGCGCGACCTGCGCGTCTCCAATTCGATCGACAACCGGATCGTCTACGAGCGCAATCGCCGCTTCGTCGCGAGAATGTTGCAGATCGCCGCGCCGAACAAGCCGCTGTTCGTCGCGATCGGCGCGCTGCATCTGGGTGGGCCGAAGGGCGTGCTGCAGTTGTTGCGGCAGCACGGCTTCGTGGTTGAGGCGGGTTGAGCCGGTTCGAGACTGCGGCCGTAGCGGCGGGATCGATCAGAAGGCAACTGCAGACCACCGTATAGCGCGATCGCCGTGCTGAGCCAGGCCATCGCGATCAGCGCCGTGAATCTCTGGCGCATTTCTCGGAGGCGTCCGAGTCGTTTTGCATCCTGTGCCTGTTAGCTTCGTCAGAACTTTTTTTTCGCAAGCGACTAACAGGAAGGAGATCCAAGGATGGAACAGGACATCTTTATCAAGATCGATGGTATCGATGGCGAATCGCAGGACGCGGCTCATCTCAACGAGATCGATGTAATCGGATGGCGCTGGCAAGTTACACAACCGACCGGGATGCTCGCCGGTTCAAGCCGACATGTCCCAACAGCCACTGTTTCCGACCTTGAATTTACTCATTTGATGGACCGTGCCAGTCCGAATCTGGCGAAATACTGCTTCTCCGGAGAGCATATCTCCGAAGCGAAACTTACGGTGCGAAGGGCCGGCGGCGTTCCTCACGAGTACGCAAGAATCACGATGTACGACGTGATTGTCTCGTACGTTGAACCGATTGGAGGCGGTCATTGCTGCCACGAACAGGTGCGTCTGTCGTTTGCACGGATGAGGCACGAATACATATTGCAGAACAATCAGGGTAGAAGCGGGGGCACGGTGACTGCCCTCATAGACATCCGGGCAAACAGGCAGGGTTAATCAAATGCCTGTGTCTTGCACTTTCACATTGAATCGACGCCCCATGTCGCGATTGCTTTGTTCCGGTTTTGGTAGCGTTCCCGCATTTTCGGGTAAGGGGCGATATATCGATGACCCAGATTCCACGAAAGTGGTAAGCGCTGGCGCTATTCCCGCGGGCGAGTATTACATCGTCGATAGGGAAAGCGGGGGACATTTCGGTTGGCTCTGGGATTCTGCCAAGGACCTATTGGTGGACACGCACCGCGCGGAATGGTTTGCTCTTTACCACATCGACCAACACATTGATGATTGGATGTTCGTGGACGGTGTGCGACGCGGTAGCTTTCGATTGCACCCGGTAGGACGATCCGGAGAAAGCGACGGTTGTATTACGCTTTCGTCCCGCGAACAATTCAAGGCACTGCGGTCATACCTGAAAGCACAGCCGCCCGCGTTCATTCCCGGAACGATGACCCGATACTACGGCACGATCAACGTGAAATGAAAAAGGCGCTGATTTGTATTGCGCTCGCACTGGCGCTGACGCTTCCCATCGCAGTGGGAATTGCCCGCATGCCGGGTATTGATGAATGGTTTGCGAGCGGCGCGGGCTCTGAGTTTTTTGCGCCGCTTTTCAAAGTGCTGGATTCGGTTGGCGGAGAAAACAACACGGACATCATCGTCGCAACGTTGCTCGTTGTCAGTTTTCTGGTCTCGTTGATATTGGCCGTCGCTCTATTAGCGATCGTTAGTCATTTGCGTCGGCCCCGCCACCGTTGATTGGACAGCAGCAGCTTTCGGACGACGAGATACTGCGTCAGATGGCCAGCACCTCGTCGATATGAAAGGAACCGCCGCATCGGATCGGCGTGCGGTGTGATCGACGGTGATGCGAACGCTCAGACGCGCGCGGCGGCCGCCGCATGCACTTCGATGCCGGCGTCGGCGAGCGCGCCGCGAATGCGTCGCGCGAACGCCAGCGCATGCGGGCCGTCGCCGTGCAGGCAGATGGTCTGCGCGTTCAACGGCACCCACTGTCCGTCGACGGCTTTCACGCGATGCTCGCGGATCATCGCGAGCGTGCGCGCGAGCACTTCGTCCTCGTCGTCGAGCAGCGCGCCCGGCTCCTTGCGCGGCACGAGCGAGCCGTCCGCGCGATAGCCGCGGTCGGCGAACACTTCCTCGATCGCGGTCAGGCCCGCGTTGCGCGCGGCGCTCACGAGCCCGCTGTTGGCGAGCGCGAACACCGCCACGGACGGATCGAAATCGTGCACGGCGGAGACGATCGCGTCAGCGATCTTCGCCTCGCGCGCGGCCTGGTTGTACAGTGCGCCGTGCGGCTTTACGTGCGCGATGCGCCCGCCCTCGGCCTGCGCGATCGCCGACAGCGCGCCGAGCTGATACAGCACGCCCGCATAGATCTCGCCCGCCGGCAGATCCATTTCCTTGCGGCCGAAATTCTCGGGATCGTTGAAGCTCGGATGCGCGCCGATCGACACGCCTTTCTGCACGGCCCAGCGCACGCAGTCGCGCATCGCGTTGGGGCTGCCCGCATGCCAGCCGCATGCGATGTTGGCCGAGCTCACGAGGTCGAGCAGCGCCTCGTCGGAGCCGCAGCCTTCGCCGAGATCGGCGTTCAGATCGATTTCCATGGGGATTCCTTTACTTAGTGTCACAGCGCCGCGAGCGCCACCCGGCGCGCGCAACGCTCTTCATGCATCGCGATCGCGGCATCGATCTGCCGCAGATACGTGCGTTCTTCCAGCAAAGCCTGGCGCGCTTCGTAGGGCGTCGTCGGGATGAAACGGACAGCACCGTTCAGGCGCACCTGCGCGAGCTTCCACAGATCGGCCTGAATCACCGCGCCGATCTTCGGATAGCCGCCGGTGGTCTGCGCGTCGCTCATCAGCACGATCGGCTGACCGTTCGGGGGCACCTGGATCGTGCCGGGCAGTACCGCGTGGGACAGCAGGTCAGTCTTGTGCGTGCGCTTCAGCTCGGTGCCGGCAAGGCGATAGCCCATGCGGTTGCTGTTCGGCGTCACGAGCCACTCGTCGGACCAGAACGACTGCTGTGCATCCGCGGTGAAGCTGTCGTATTCGGGGCCGCGCAGCACGCGGATCGGTATGGCCCACGGCACGCCCGACGGATGACGACCGCGCCGCAGCGGCTCGTTGACCAGCACGAACTTGCACCAGGCGGGCGCCTTCACGCCGAACTCGGGCGCCTCGGGCGTGAAGCCGAGGTGGCCGCGCTGCTGCGGCGCGCCGACCGGCAGACGGTCGCCGTCGTTGAGCGCGCGGCCGCCGAGTCCGCCGAAATGGCCGGCAAGGTCGGTGCTGCGCGAGCCGAGCATCGGCAGCACGTCGATGCCGCCCGCCACGCAGACATAGCCGCGCATGCCGCGCTTCGCCGCGTGCAGCACGAGCTCCTGGCCGGCCTGCACGGGCAGACTCCAAAACGAATAGACGGGTTTGCCGTCGAGCGTCGCGCCGAACTCGGTGCCGGTGATCGCGACGCGCGTCGCGCGCAAAAAGCGCAGCGCGGTCGGGCCGAAGGTGATTTCGAGGCCGGCCGCGTCGGGGCGGTTGCCGACCAGCCGGTTGCCGACTTCGAGCGACAGCCGGTCG
Source organism: Paraburkholderia tuberum STM678 (assembly GCF_902833905.1). GTDB lineage: Bacteria > Pseudomonadota > Gammaproteobacteria > Burkholderiales > Burkholderiaceae > Paraburkholderia > Paraburkholderia tuberum. The sequence continues at coordinate 211,823 of NZ_CADFGP010000004.1, forward strand.
AGCGCCCCCCCCATCGCGACGCCGAGATGCCGATAGCCGTGGCGGCCGAGGTCCTGAATCGTGGTCTGGAGACCCGCGCGGATCACGTCGATCATGCGTGCATCCCCGCGATCGTGAAGCGCACCCGGTCGCCGGGCTGCAGCAGCGTGGGCGGACGGCGCGCCGGATCGAACAGCGGCACCTCGGTGCGGCCGATCAACTGCCAGCCGCCCGGCGACACCGCCGGATAGATGCCAGTCTGCTCCCCGCCGATGCCGACCGAGCCCGCCGGCACCTCGAGCCGCGGCGACGCGCGGCGCGGCGTGTGCAGCGCGGTGTCGAGCCCACCCATATAGGCGAAGCCGGGCTGGAAGCCGAGAAAGAACACCACGTAGACGCCGCCCGCATGACGTTCGACGACCTCGCGCGCGCTCAAGCCCGTATGTTCGGCGACCGCCTGCAGATCGGGGCCGAATGCGCCGCCGTACTGCACTGCAATCTCGACGTCGCGCCCGGGCGCGACGGCTTTGGCCGCTGCGTTCCAGGCCGTCAGCAACTGCTCGGCGAGCGCGTCGGCGTCGGTCGAGAGCGGGTCGAACACGAGCGTCAGATTGTTCATGCCGGGCACGACTTCGAGCACCTGCGGCCAGTCGCGCGCGGCTTCGGCCGCAGCCCACACGCGCTGCTGGCACTCCAGCGTGGCGGGCGGCGGCGCTTCGCAGACGAGCGCGGCATCGCCGAGGGGAAAAATTCGTGGTTGGCTCATGACTGGGCGGCCCGGATCGAGTCGGAGGATGAGGCGGACAGCGCGGTGCGTTGGCGCATGCCCGGCACGGAGTCGGCGACGTTTGGAGCGTACATTATCAATAAAATATTGACGATTTACCAATAAGCGTTTTTGCCAGGCTCGTCGGCGGCGGGCATCGTCGTACACTTGCGACACTTTTCCAGCCCATTTTCGTCACGGGACCCTCGTATGACGCGTCATCCCACCAAGATCGTTTCGTCGGAACATCTCGTCTCCGAGAGCAGCGCGGAACTCTCGGAACTCGAATACGCGCTGATCATGGCGGGCAATGCGTTCAACCGCTGGATGGTGCGCTGCATGTCGGCGGCGGGCGACAAGGACATGACCGCGATCGAAGTGTCGCTGCTGCACCACGTGAGCCATCGCGAACGCCGCAAGAAGCTCGCGGACATCTGCTTCGTGCTGAACATCGAGGACACGCACGTCGCGACGTACGCGTTGAAAAAGCTCGTAGCTAGAGGGTACGTAAAAAGCGAAAAGACCGGCAAGGAAGTGTTCTTTTCCGCAACCGACGCGGGCCGCGAACTATGCCTGAAGTATCGCGAGGTGCGCGAAAACTGCCTGATCTCGACGCTCAAGGAAAGCGGCCTGACCAACCAGCAGATCGGCGAGGCCGCGCAGTTGATGCGCAATGCGTCGGGCCTGTACGACACGGCGGCGCGCGCGGCGGCTTCGCTGTAACGACGAAACACCGCGCAAGCGCCGGCGCGTCACACGCCGCGCATCGCGCGTTCAGCCCGGCAGCGCCGGATGAAACCCCGCCTCCGTGACGATCAGATCGAGCGCAATGTCATGCGCCTCGCGTTCCAGCGTGTCGGTGCGGCACGCTTCGTAGGCGATGCCGACCGTGATCGGCTTGTGCGCCGCCGGCCAGCCGGCCAGCGTGCGGTCGTAATAGCCGCCGCCGTAGCCGAGGCGGTAGCCGTCCGAGTCGAAACCCACGCAGGGCACGAACAGCAGCTCGGGCAGCACCACGCGCCCCGAGGTGGGCTCGGCAATCTTGTGATGGCCGATTTTCATCGGCGTCGCGGGCGTCCAGGCATGGAATTCGAGCGCCATGCCACGTTCTTTAACGATTGGCAGGCTGGCTTCGTGGTGCGAGTCCGCGGCAAGCCAGAGCGCAATCGCCCCGCGCGCGTCGAACTCGCCGGCAAGCGGCCAGTAGAATCCCGCGCTGCGTACCGCGTAGTGCTTCAGCGCGTCGAGCATCCGACGCCCGAGCGCGGCATTCTTCGCCGGCTCGGAAGCCGCTTGCAGACGGCTTTCCAGCAACCTCCGGCGCAGCGCCTTTTTCGTTGCCGGGACAGGGTTGCATGCTATGCTTGGGTCCAATTCGCGCTCCAGAAACAACGATGTCAAAACGCCTTTTTCGAGTATATCGCGCGGCCAGTATCGCGCTTGCCGCAGCGGCACTCGTGGCCTGCAGCACTGCCTCGGCCGTCAAGCCCCTTCCGATCTCGCAACTCACGAACGACGACCAGATTTTCGTCCAGCTTCGCGAAGCCTCGCGTACTAACGACGCGGCGCGCGCAGCCCAGCTCGCGAGCATGATCCCGAATTATCCGGCGCCCTCGTATCTGGAGTACTTCCAGATCAAGCCGCAACTGTTCGATTCGACCGGCCATGCGCGCATCGACGCGCCGGACGCGCCCGTGCTCGCGTTCCTGCAGAAGTACGACGGCCAGGCGATCGCCGATCGCATGCGCAACGACTACCTGACGGTGCTCGGCACGCGTCACGACTGGCGCAACTTCGACCAGCAGTACGCGAAGTTCGTGCTCGACGACGACACTCAGGTCAAGTGCTACGCGCTCGAATCGCGCGCGTCGCGCGGCGAGAACGTCGCGGACGCGGCGCGCGCGCTGCTCGTCGAGCCGAAGTGGTACGGCGACGGCTGCGTCGATCTGATCACGGTGCTCGGCGTGAACCACCAGTTCAGCGCCGACGACATCTGGGCGCAAATTCGTCTCGCGTACGAGCAGAACTACACGAGCACCGGCAGCAAGCTCGTCGACGCGCTCGGCGACCAGCCGCCCGACCCGGTGCTGTTCGGCCAGGCGACCAATGCGCCGCCGCTATTGCTCGCGCGCGGCGTCGGACCGGATGCGCAATCGCATCAACTGGCGCTGCTCGCCATCACACGCATGGCGCGCAACGATCCGGCCATGGCCGCGGCCACGTTCGCGTCGGTCGCGCCGTCGCTGAATTCGCCGGAGCGCGCGATCGGCTGGGGCACGATCGGCTATCAGGGCGCGCTCAAGCAGATGCCTGGCGCGGTCGACTGGTTCCGGCTGTCGGCCAACGCGCCGCTGTCGAATCCCGCGTATGAATGGCGCACACGCAGCGCGCTACTCGCAGGCGACTGGAACATGGTGCGCTGGTCGATCGAGCAGATGCCCGAGTCGCTGCGCAAGCAACCGTCGTGGGTGTACTGGCACGCGCGCGCGCTGAAGCAGGCCGGCGACACGGCTACGGCCAGTCAGGAATTCCAGTCGATCGCGTCGAACTTCAACTTCTACGGCCAGCTCGCGCTCGAAGAGCTCGGCCAGAAGATCACCGTGCCGCCGAAAACCACCGTGACCGACGCCGAAGTGCAGCAAGCCGGCACCACGCCGGGCTTCGGTCTCGCGCAGCGCTTCTATGGGCTGAATCTGCGGCTCGAAGGCAATCGCGAATGGAACTGGCCGTTGCGCAACATGTCCGACCGGCAACTGCTCGCCGCCGCCGAGTACGCGCGCCGCATCGAGCTGTACGACCGCACCGTCAACACCGCGGACCGCACGAAGAGCGAGCACGATTTTTCGCTGCGCTATCTATCGCCGTTCCGCAACATCGTCGAGCAGGATGCGCAGTCGAGCGGGCTCGACGTCGAGTGGGCGTACGGGCTGATTCGCCAGGAGTCGCGCTTCATCATCAACGCGCGCTCTGAGGTCGGCGCGGGCGGACTGATGCAGCTGATGCCCGCCACCGCGCAACTGGTCGCGAAGAAGATCGGTCTGGGACCGGTGTCGCGCGAGCAGATGAACGACATCAACACCAACATCCTGCTCGGCACGAACTACCTGGCGATGATCTACAATCAGTTCGACGGGTCCGCCGTGCTGGCCACCGCTGGCTATAACGCAGGTCCGGGCCGTCCGCGCAACTGGCGGCAGTCGCTGCAGCGCCCGGTCGAAGGCGCGGTCTTCGCCGAGGCGATTCCGTTTCAGGAAACTCGCGACTACGTGAAAAATGTGTTGTCCAACACGGTCTACTACGCGGCATTGTTCGAAGGCCGTCCGCAATCGCTGAAGGCGCGCCTGGGTTACATCGCACCGTAAGCGCCTTGGCGCCGCAATCTCGCTTCGAGGTTGCGGCGCGCTTCGCCAGCCGTTGCCGCGGCTTCCATCAGGGAGTCGAAAAATGCGACATCAAGCCATCGCGGTCATCGGCGGTTCAGGGTTTATCGGCAGCTACCTCGTCAACGCGCTCGTCGAGACGGGCAAGGACGTGCGCGTCGCCACACGGCGACGCTACAACGCGCGACATCTGACCATGCTGCCGATCGACGTGCTCGAAACCGACGTGTTCGATCCGGTGCAACTCGCGCGCTTCGTCGAGGGCGCGGATTGCGTAATCAATCTGGTCGGTATCCTGAACGGCAAACGCGGCAAGCCCTATGGGCGGGAGTTCGCGCATGCGCACGTCGAGCTGCCGACGCGCATCGTCGCCGCCTGCGAAGGCAAGGGCGTGCATCGGCTGATTCATCTGAGCGCGCTAGGCGCCAATCCGAACGGCCCGAGCATGTATTCGCGCTCGAAGGCCGACGGCGAGAAAGCCGTGCATGCGGCCAACGTCGCGTGGACGATCTTCCGGCCGTCCGTCGTGTTCGGACCCGAGGACGCGTTTCTGAACAAGTTCGCGTTCCTGCAGCGCGTGTTTCCGGCCATTCCGCTCGCGATGCCGGACGCGCAGTTCCAACCGGTCTATGTCGGCGACGTCGCGAAGGCGATCGTCAACGTGCTCGATCTCGATGGCGCGAGCGGCCGCACCTACGAGCTCGGCGGTCCGACCGTCTACACGCTCGAAGACCTGGTTTCGTACTGCGGCGACGTGATCGGCAAGCATGCGCGCATCATCCGTCTGCCCGAGCCGCTCGCGCGCCTGCAGGCGTTGAGCTTCGAAATGGCGCCGGGCGAACCGGTGATTTCGCGCGACAATCTCGATTCGATGAAGGTTGCCAACATTCTGAGCGGGCCGCTCGCGCCCGAGCTCGGACTCGAACCGGTCAGCATCGAAGCGATCGTGCCGACGTACCTGACCGGTGCTGCCTCGGGTTCGCGACTCGACACGTTCCGCGCCAACGCCGGGCGCTGAAGCCTTTCCCTCTACCTGATAACAAGTATGAAACTGCTGATTGGTGACAAGAACTATTCGTCGTGGTCGATGCGTCCGTGGCTGCTGCTCACGCACTTCGGCATTCCGTTCGACGAGGAACTGATCCTGCTGTACGAAGCGGACACGAATGCGAAGATCCGCGCTCAGGCGCCGCGCGGACCGGGCAAGGTGCCGTGCCTGATCGACGACGCCGGGCAGGCCGTGTGGGATTCGCTGGCGATCGCCGAAACGCTCGCCGAGCGCTTCCCGCAACACGCGCTGTGGCCGCGAGACGCGGCGGCGCGCGCGCATGCGCGCAGCGTCAGCGCCGAGATGCATGCGGGGTTCGGCGAGTTGCGCTCGAAGATGTGGATGAACATCCGTGCGTCGTTCCCGGGCAAGAACGCGACGCCGGGCGCGCTCGCCGATATCGCGCGGATCGAGACGATCTGGCGCGACTGCCTCGAGACCTACGGCGGTCCGTTCCTGTTCGGCGAATTCGGCATTGCCGACGCGATGTTCGCGCCGGTCGCGATGCGCTTCAACACGTGGAAGCCGGCGTTGTCGGAGACCGCAGCCGCCTATGTCGAGCGGCTCACCGAGCTGCCCGCGGTCAATGCATGGATCGAAGCCTCGCGCCGCGAAACGCACGCGATCGCCTATCAAGACGAATGCCCATGAACATCTATGCGGTAGGTGGCGCGGTCCGCGACGAGCTGCTCGGCGTGCCGGTGCAGGACCGCGACTACGTGGTGGTGGGAGCGACACCCGAGCAGATGGTCGCGCAGGGCTATCGGCCGGTGGGCAAGGACTTTCCGGTATTCCTGCATCCGCAGACGCAGGAAGAGTACGCGCTCGCGCGCACCGAGCGCAAGACGGCGGCCGGCTATCACGGCTTCCAGTTTTTCTATGCGCCCGACGTGACGCTCGAAGAAGACCTCGCGCGCCGCGATCTGACGATCAACGCGATGGCGCGCGAGGTGCGCCCGGACGGCGAGCTGACCGGCCCCGTTATCGATCCGTTCAACGGCCAGGCTGACTTGCAGGCGCGGCTTTTTCGCCATGTCAGCGCCGCGTTCCTCGAAGACCCAGTGCGGATTCTGCGCATCGCGCGTTTCGCGGCGCGTTTCGTCGATTTCACGGTCGCGCCGGAAACGCTGGCGCTGATGCGCGAGATGGTCGCCGACGGCGAAGCCGATGCGCTGGTGGCCGAGCGCGTGTGGCAGGAGGTGTCGCGCGGGTTGATGGAGAAGAAGCCGTCGCGGATGTTCGGCGTGCTGCGCGACTGCGGCGCGCTCGCGCGGATTCTGCCGGAGATCGACGCGCTGTTCGGCGTGCCGCAGCGCGCCGACTATCACCCCGAGGTCGATACCGGTGTCCACGTGATGATGGTGCTGGACCATGCCGCGCAGCAGGGCTACGCGCTGCCGGTGCGCTTCGCGGCGCTGACGCACGACCTCGGCAAGGCGACCACGCCGGAGGACCTGCTGCCGCGGCACATCGGCCACGAGGGCCGCAGCGTCGATCTGCTGAAGCCGCTGTGCGAGCGGCTGCGCGTGCCGAACGAGTGCCGCGATCTGGCGGTGCTGGTCGCGCGCGAGCACGGCAATATTCATCGCGTGATGGAGATGGGGGCGGCGGCTCTGGTGCGCCTGCTCGAGCGCAGCGACGCGATCAGGAAGCCGGCGCGCTTCGCCGAGGCGCTGCAGGCCTGCGAGTCGGATGCACGCGGGCGGCTCGGCCTCGAGATGAGCGCGTACCCGCAGGCCGAGCGGCTGAGGCTTGCACTGGTGGCCGCGCGAGGCGTGGATGCAGGGGCAGTGGCGCAGCGGCTCGCCGATGCGCCGGCCGGCATCAAGGACGCCGTGCATGAGGAGCGCGTGCGTGCGGTAGAGGCTGCGCTGGCTTGAAGTCGCGCGGGCGTAAAGTAGCGCGCGACGGCGCCTACAACACCCGCGCCAACAGCGACAACAGCATCGACAGCACCAGCGTCGACATGAACGGAAACGGATACTCGCGGCCGAACAGCCGCAAGGTCACGTCGCCGGGCATCCGGCCGATGCCGAGCTTCCTCAGCCACGGCCAGCACGACGACAGCACCGCGACGGCAACGAAGGTAGTCAAAAGCCAGCGAATCATCGCGAGTCCTCGATCCAGAGCGGATTCACGATCACAGCGTATGCGAACGATCGCCGCTCGAAAAGGCGCGCAGCGTATCGTCGAGTCCGCGCGAAAACGCGATCACCTTGAAGAGCTCGCCCATCTCCGCCTCGGACAGCAGCTTCTGTACCGCGTTGGCGGCGGGAAGAAAGCGCGCGGCGTCGGCGGGATCGATTTCGCCGAGCACCTCGGTGACGCCCGCGTTCAGCAGGAAGCGCGCTTGCGATGTGAAGCCGAGCAGGTCCGCGCCGGTCTCGACGCCCGCCTCGGCGATGCCGGTGAATTCGACGTGCGCGGTGATGTCCTGCAGACCGGGGTACAGGAACGGGTCGCCGTGCGCGCGGTGCCGGTAGTGGCACATCAGCGTGCCCTGCGCGCGCTGGTCGTGGTAGTACTCGTGGCGCGGAAAACCGTAGTCGATCAGCAAGATCGCGCCGCGCGCGAGCATCGTGCAGATGGTGCGCGTGAAGGCGCGCGCGGCTTCGTGCGTTTCTGTCACGTAGTCGTCGCCGGCCGGTTCGCGGGTCGCATCGATTTCGGTCAGCAGCGCGAGGTCCGCGGCGGCCGCGACGGGCCGGTCGTCGAACGCGAAGGCGCCGTCGCGCCACACCACGCCGCGCTCGCGCCAGACACCGCCGTTTTGCGCGAAGAGCCGCACCGGCATCGCATCGAGCACCTCGTTGCCGATCACCACGCCTTCGAAGCGCTGCGGCAACGCGTCGAGCCAGCGCACTTTCGCGAGCAGCGCGGGCGCGGCCGCCGCGATCGTTTCGCGCTGCCGCTCGCGCAGCTCACCCGATAGATCGATGATCGAATAGCTGTCGAACCCGGCGCCGAGCGTGTCGAGCGCATTGAGCAAGCCCGCGGCGAGCTTGCCGGTGCCGGCGCCGAACTCCATCACATCGCGCGTGCCACTCGCCTCCAACGCTTCGGCGAGCGGGCGCGCGAGCGTCGCGGCGAACAGCGGCGACAATTCCGGCGCGGTGACGAAGTCGCTGCCGTCGTCGGCGCGCAGGCCGAATTTACGCGCACCGCCGCTGTAGTAGCCGAGACCCGGCGCGTACAACGCGCGCTCCATGTAGCGGTCGAACGGCAGCCAGCCGCCGGCCGCGTCGAGCTGCGCGCGGATCTCGGCGACGAGCGCGTCGGACTGCGCGAGCGCGCTCGGGCCGGGAGCAGGTAAACTATCGGGTTGGTGAGCTTTGGGATTCATCCCCGCATTGTAAATGACCGTTTCTCCGGACATCGCTGCCCGCGCGGCTGAACTGCCGCCCGAAACGCCCCGCGTCGTGCTGATTACGGGCGCCGCGCGCCGCATCGGGCGCGCGCTCGCCCTCGGCTTCGCCGCGCGCGGCTGGGACGTGGCCGTGCACTACGGTGCCTCGCGTGAGGACGCCGACGAAGTGGTCGCGCAGATCGTCGCGCTCGGCCGCCGCGCGGTCGCGCTGCACGCCGAGCTCGGCGACGAGGCGCAGGTCGCCCGGTTGCTGCCGGACTGCGCCGCTGCGCTCGGGCGGCCGTCGTGCATCGTCAATAACGCGTCGCGCTTCGAGGAAGACACGGCGCGCGACGTCGGCTACGAGCTGCTGCTGAAGCTGACCGCGACGAACGTCGGCGCGCCGCTCGTGCTCGCGCGCATGCTTTACGACGCGACGCCCGATGCGGCGTTGCGCGACGAAAGCCAGCGCGGCGTCGTCATCAATGTGCTGGATCAGAAGCTGTACAACATGAACCCGGACTATCTGTCGTACACGCTGTCGAAGGCGGCGCTGCAGACCGCGACGGTCGCGCTCGCTCAGGCGCTCGCGCCGAAGCTCCGGGTGGTCGGGCTCGCGCCCGGGCTGACCATGCAATCGGGCGACCAGACCCAGCACGGGTTCGAGGCCGCTCACCGTATGACGCCTCTTGGCCGTGCGTCGCGGCCCGAGGATATCGTCGCCGCCGCGCTGTATCTCGCGGATGCAGCCGGCGTGACCGGAACGACGCTGGTGGTCGACGGCGGGCAGCATCTCGTGCCGCTGCCGCGCGACGTGATGTTTTTGACGGGCGCCTGACACGTGCGCGTGGCCGGCCTTCGAGGCGGTCATCGCGTGTGGCGAAGCGCCCCTTTGCGTGCCCCGCACGCTTTTTTGGACTGGAACGAACATGTTTGCCGCTCTTTCGCACCCCCGGCTCGCCGATTGCCGCCGGCTTTTTCTGCGCAATTACGAAGTGCACATCAATATCGGCGTGCACGACTTCGAAAAGCGCGGCGAGCAGCGCGTCGTGATCAACGTCGAACTGTTCGTGCCGCTCGCGATGTCCACGCCGGTGCACGACAAGCTCACCGAAGTCGTCGACTACGACTTCATGCGCTCGACGATCGCGAGGCGCGTCTCGCAAGGCCATATTCATCTGCAGGAAACGCTGTGCGACGACCTCGTGCGCGCGATGCTCGAACATCCGCAGGTGCGCGGCGCGCGCGTGTCGACCGAAAAGCCGGACGTGTATCCGGACTGCGATGCGGTCGGCGTCGAAGTCTTCCGCATCAAGGAGGACTGAGCGATGAACGCACCGGAAATCCTGACCGCAGACAACGAAGCCGCTGACGCCACCGCGGCACCGAGCGCCGCCCGCGCCCCGAAATCGCCGCTCACGCGCCGCGAGCAGAAGGAAGCGTACGAGAACAACAAGCTCTTCAAGCGTCTCGCGCGCCAGGTCGGCCAGGCGATCGGCGACTACAACATGATCGAGGACGGCGACAAGGTGATGGTGTGCCTGTCGGGCGGCAAGGACAGTTACGCGATGCTCGAGATCCTGATGCGGCTGCGCGAGCGCGCGCCGATCAATTTCGACATCGTCGCGGTAAACCTCGACCAGAAGCAGCCGGGCTTCCCCGAGCACGTGCTGCCCGAGTATCTGACCCAACTCGACATCCCGTTTCACATCGAGAATCAGGACACCTACAGCATCGTCAAGCGGCTCGTGCCGGAGGGCAAGACCACCTGTTCGCTGTGCTCGCGGCTGCGGCGCGGCATCCTGTATCGCGTCGCCGGCGAGCTCGGCGCGACCAAGATCGCGCTCGGCCATCATCGCGACGACATCCTGCAAACGCTGCTGCTGAACCTGTTCTACGGCGGCAAGTTGAAGGGCATGCCGCCCAAGCTGCAATCGGACGACGGCAAGAACATCGTGATCCGGCCGCTCGCCTACGTGAAGGAAACCGATCTGGAGAAGTACGCCGAGCTGCGTGAATTCCCGATCATTCCGTGCAATCTGTGCGGTAGCCAACCAAACCTTAAGCGCGCGGAAATGAAGGCGCTGGTCCGCGACTGGGAAAAGCGTTTCCCGGGCCGCATCGAGAACATGTTCAATGCGTTGTCGAACGTGGTGCCGTCGCATCTGATGGATCACCAGCTGTTTGCGTTCGCGGGGCTGCGCGCGAGCGGCGAAGCCGACCCGCAAGGTGACATCGCGTTCGACGAAGAACCATGCTCGAGCGGCGACGAAGGTGCGCCGCTCACCAGTGCGAAGACCATTTCGCTGGTCCAGTTCGACGACCTGTAACGAGCGAAAAGTGCCTGTTCCGGCGGCATTCCGGCGCTTTTCCGCTGGCTTGCAAGCCCTGCCGAGGCCGCGTCTGCGGCCTTTTTTGCAGGTGCAGCATGATAGAATCGTCCGCTCCAAACTCGTCTATTTGCCGACGCCATGAACATCGTCATTTTGGCGGCAGGTACCGGCAAGCGCATGCGGTCCGCGCTTCCCAAGGTGCTCCATCCTCTGGCCGGCCGGCCGCTCCTCGCTCATGTCATCGACACCGCCCGCGCGCTGAAGCCCGCCCGCCTGATCGTCGTGATCGGCCACGGCGCCGAAGCCGTGCGCGAAGCCGTCGCGGCGCCCGATATCCAGTTCGCGGTGCAGGAGCAACAGCTCGGCACCGGCCACGCGGTGCAGCAGGCGCTGCCGCTGCTCGATCCATCGTTGCCCACGCTGGTGCTTTATGGCGACGTGCCGCTCACGCGTGCCCAGACGCTGCGCGCACTGACCGGGCGTGCCGGCCAGGACGGCTACGGCGTGCTCACCGTCACGCTCGACGACCCGACCGGTTACGGTCGCATCGTGCGCGATCAGCACGGCAACGTGCAACGCATCGTCGAGCAGAAGGACGCGAGTCCCGAGCAGCTGAAGATCGCCGAAATCAACACCGGCATCATCGTCGCGCCGACCGCGCGCCTTGCCGGCTGGCTCGCGGCGCTCAAAAACGACAACGCGCAAGGCGAGTTCTATCTGACCGACGCGGTCGAAATGGCGATCGAAGCCGGCCTCGAAGTCGTCACCACGCAGCCCGACGACGAGTGGGAAACGCTCGGCGTCAACAGCAAGCAGCAGCTCGCCGAGCTCGAGCGGATTCATCAGCGCAATGTCGCCGACGCACTACTCGTCGCGGGCGTGACGCTCGCCGACCCGGCGCGCGTCGACGTGCGCGGCACGCTCGAATGCGGCCGCGACGTGTCGATCGACGTCAACTGCGTGTTCGAAGGCCGTGTGACGCTGGCCGACAACGTCAGCATCGGGCCGAACTGCGTGATTCGCAACGCGAGTATCGGCGCCGGTACGCGTGTCGATGCGTTCACGCACATCGAAGGCGCGCAAGTCGGCGCGAAGGCCGTTGTCGGTCCATATGCGCGCTTGCGCACAGGCGCGGCGCTGCAAGACGAGTCTCATGTAGGGAACTTCGTCGAGATCAAGAACGCGGTGCTCGGTCATGGCTCGAAGGCCAACCACCTCACCTACCTCGGCGATGCGGATGTCGGCGCGCGCGTGAATATCGGCGCGGGCACGATCACCTGCAACTACGACGGCGCCAACAAATTCCGCACCGTGATCGAGGACGACGTGTTCGTCGGCTCGGACACGCAACTGGTCGCACCGGTGCGCGTGCAGCGCGGCGCGACGATCGCGGCCGGCACCACGGTGTGGAAGGACGTCGCCGCCGACGCGCTGGTGTTGAACGATAAAACCCAGACGAGCAAGACGGGCTACGTGCGCCCTGTCAAAAAGAAAAGCTGATCGATACGGCGTGCCCACGAGGCGCGCTCACTGAATCCGGCACTGAAAAGGAATACACCATGTGCGGCATTGTCGGCGCGGTTGCGCAACGTAATATCGTTCCCGTCCTGATCGAAGGACTGCGACGCCTCGAATATCGCGGCTACGATTCGTGCGGCGTCGCCGTGCTCGGCGCTCGCGGGCCGAGCCGCGCGCGCAGCGTCGCGCGCGTGGCCGACCTCGAAGGCCAGGTGCGCGACGGTCGCCTCGAAGGCGTGACGGGCATCGCGCATACACGCTGGGCCACGCATGGCGCACCGGTCACCGACAACGCGCACCCGATCTTCTCGCGGGATGCGCTGGCGTTGGTACACAACGGCATCATCGAAAACTACGAGGCCTTGCGCGAAATGCTGCGCGGCAAGGGTTACGAGTTCGTCTCGCAGACCGACACCGAGGTTATCGCGCACCTGGTCCATAGCCTGTATCGCGGCGACCTGTTCGCCGCGGTGCGCGAGGCGATCGCGCAACTGCACGGCGCGTATGCGATCGCGGTGCTGCACGAGGATCAGCCGCATACGGTGGTCGGCGCGCGTCAGGGCTCGCCGCTCGTGGTCGGGCTCGGGGACGGCGAAAACTTCCTCGCATCGGACGCGCTCGCGCTCGCAGGCAGCACCGAGCGCTTCATCTTCCTCGAGGAAGGCGACGTCTGCGAACTGTCGCTCGATGGCGTGCGCATCGCCGATCGCCAGGGCGAGGCCGCGCAACGCGAGGTGCGCCAGGTCGCCGCCTATGGCGGCGCGGTCGAACTCGGCCCGTATCGCCACTTCATGCAGAAGGAAATCTTCGAGCAGCCGCGCGCGATCACCGACACGATTCCGCAGGCCGACGCGTTCGATGCGTCGATCTTCGGCGAAGGCGCGCGCCAGGTGTTCGCGGACATCGACAGCCTGCTGATTCTCGCGTGCGGCACCAGCTACTACTCGGGGCTCACCGCCAAGTACTGGCTCGAATCGCTCGCGAAGATTCCGACTCAGGTCGAGATCGCGAGCGAGTATCGCTATCGCGAGTCGGTGCCGAATCCGAAGTCGCTGGTGGTGGTGATTTCGCAGTCGGGCGAAACCGCCGACACGCTCGCGGCGCTCAAGCACGCGCAGGAGCTCGGCCACAAGCACACGCTCGCGATCTGCAACGTCGGCACGAGCGCGATGGTGCGGCAGACCGAGTTGTCGTTCCTCACGCACGCGGGCCGCGAGATCGGCGTCGCGTCGACCAAGGCATTCACGACGCAGCTGGTTGCGCTGTTCACGCTGGCGGCAACGCTCGCGAAGCTGCGCGGACGTTTGAACGACGAGCAGGAAGCGAGTTATCTGAAGCAGTTGCGCCACCTGCCGGCGGCGCTCAACAGCGTGCTCGCGCTGGAGCCGCAGATCATCGCGTGGTCGGAGGAGTTTTCGCGCAAGGAACATGCGTTGTTCCTCGGCCGCGGCATGCACTATCCGATCGCGCTCGAAGGCGCGCTGAAGCTCAAGGAGATTTCGTATATCCACGCCGAGGCGTATCCGGCTGGCGAGCTGAAGCACGGGCCGCTGGCGCTCGTGACCGAAGCGATGCCGGTGGTGACGGTCGCGCCGAACGACGCGCTGCTCGAAAAGCTGAAGTCGAACATCCAGGAAGTGCGCGCGCGCGGCGGCGAGCTTTATGTGTTCGCCGATGCCGATACGAAGATCGTCAACGGCGAAGGGCTGCATGTGATCCGGATGCCAGAGCACTATGGCTTGCTGTCGCCGATCCTGCACGTCGTGCCGCTGCAGTTGCTCGCGTATCACACCGCTTGTGCGCGTGGCACGGATGTGGATAAGCCGCGGAACCTGGCGAAGTCGGTGACGGTGGAGTGACGAAGACGTAGCGGCAAACCGGGCCGCAAGCTCACGCAATCAGCCGCACTGCCGTGCGGTCCGGCGGACGAAACACCATCGGCATCTGTCTTGCCACGATGCCTCGACGTGACGACGCCACATCGACTACCCTCTGTCGACATCCCACGTGGCCTCGTCATCATGAAGACCTCATCTCCCAACACGCTAACCGAAAAGCTGAAGTCACGCGTCGTGCTGATCGCGCTGTTCGTCGGTTCGATGTGGGCGGTGTTCTTTCTGTCGGTTGCGTTGCCGTTCCTGCATCTGAACGAGCACGGCGTCGTGCCGCGTTCGCTCGACGGCTTGCAGGGCATCCTGTTCGCGCCGTGGCTGCATGCGAGCGTCGGACACATCGCCGCCAACACGAGCGGGCTCGTCGTACTCGGCTGGCTGTGTACGTGGCCGAACATCGCCGGCTTCTGGCGCGCGACCATCGGCGCGATGCTCGGCGCCGGTCTTTGCGCGTGGCTATTCGGCGCGCCGTATTCGGTGCATATCGGCGCGAGCGGGCTGGTGTTCGGCTATGCGGGTCACCTGGTTGCGCGTGGTTACTACACGCGCAATCTCGTGTCGATCCTCGTGGCCCTGGTCGTCGTCAGCAGCTACGGTCTGAGCCTGCTGTTCGGCGTACTGCCGATCTATCCGGATGTGTCGTGGCAGAGCCATGTCGGCGGCGTGCTCGGTGGGGTGCTCGCCGCGCGTGCGGGGGCCGGCGCGGCAAACCGGGTACGCGTGCGCTGACCCACCCGCATTTTTTCGCGTATCGGCATATCGCCGGGTGATCGACGAATCCTATAACTCCGGCCGCGCCAGATCGCTCGCGACGATGTGTTCGCCATACACCTGCGCGGCCGCGAGCGCTTCGAGTCGGCTCGCGTGTGGGCCCAGTTCGGGTGCGCCATCGAATGGAAACAGCACGCGGCCGTCGGTCGTGCGCACCACTTTCAATACGCCGAAGAAGCGCCGGTAGCCGGCCATTTTCGCGCTCGCCGAAATCTCGAAGTCGTCCTCCGACGTGCCGGGGACGCTGGGAATAAACGCGGTCTTGCTCATAGCTGAAAACATCGGTTGTTCGTTGAGGCGGCATGCAACGATGCGCGCGGCCGACGCGCATTGTCTCAAATCGGCGCGAAGCGTGAATCGAGTCGGCAACCCGCTGGTTCGCCAATGGTTTTATCGGTGAACTAACGTCAACTTTCACGGCAATGTCATAGGCGCTCCATAAAGTCTGCCCGCAAATAAAACCGCATTCCCGACAGGGCAACAAAGAGACAGCAACAGAGGGCCACGAACATGTCACACCGCATTGGGCTACGCGCACTCATCATGGCCGCTTGCGCGGCTTTAATCGCTTTGATCGTGGCCGCCTGCGGCTCGTCTTCTTCGTCCGGTGGGCTGCAACTGACCGGACAGCAGCAGATTCGCCACGTCTTCGTGATCACGCTCGAAAACGAAAACTACGCGACCACATTCGGCGCCAACACCAAAGCGCCGTATCTCGCGCAAACACTGGCATCGCAAGGCGCGCTCGTGCAGCAGTACTACGGCACGGGCCACGTGAGTCTCGACAACTACATCTCGATGATCAGCGGCCAGTCGCCGACCAACGAGACCGACAACGACTGCATGACCTATCAGGACTTCAAGCTGACCGGCATGACGTCCGATGGCCAGGCGATCGGCTCGGGCTGTGTGTATCCGGCGAGCGTGAAGACGTTGCCGGACCAACTGAAGGCAGCGGGCTATACGTGGAAGGGCTATGAAGGCGACATGGGCAACGATCCGTCGCGCGAAGCGGCCACCTGCGGCCATCCGACGCTGAACACGACGGACCTCACGCAGTCGGCCGAAGCGCCGAGCGCGGCCGTGCCGCTCGGCGACCAGTATGCGACGCGCCACAATCCGTTCATGTACTTCCACTCGATCATCGATTCGCCGGACTGCGGACAGCACGTCGTCAATCTGAATAACCTGCAGAACGATCTGCAATCGGTCTCGACCACGGCGAACTTCAACCTGATCACGCCGAACCTGTGCGACGACGGCCACGACGCACCTTGCGTGAACGGCCAGCCGGGCGGCCTGACGAGCGCGAACACGTTCCTGCAGAAGTGGGTGCCGATCATCACCGCATCGCCGGCGTTCCAGAAGGATGGCCTGCTGATCATCAACTTCGACGAAAGCAGCTACGCGACGGTCACGCAGTCCGCGTCGGGCGAGGATCTGATATTTGCCGGCACGACCTGCTGTAGCCAGCAACCCGGGCCGAACCTGCCGTCGTTCCCGGAGACTTCGTCGCTCGCCTATAACGGCATCACGATCAACCTGACCAAGTCGAGCTACGGCGGCGACCAGACCGGCGCTGTGATGATCTCGAAGTTCATCAAGCCGGGTACGGTGTCCACGGTGCCGTACAACCACTATTCGATGCTGAAGAGCATCGAGGACATCTTCCAGCTCGACCACCTTGGTTATGCGGGACAGGCCGGTCTGGTGGGGTTCGGCAGCGACATCTTCACGAACCTGTAAAAGACTCGATGCTGTCTTCTGTCATACGATTCACGGCGCGCGCGAGCGCGCGTCGGATAGCGCTCGCCGCCCTGATGGGCGGCGCGTTACTGGGGGGCGCCGGTGCGGCGCCCGCTGTTGCGTCGAATGCGACACCGACATCCGCCGATGCGAAGCCCGTCTATAGCGACGCCGCCGCGCTCGGCAAACTGATGTTCTTCGATCCGGCGCTGTCGGCCTCGGGCAAGATGTCGTGCGCGAGCTGCCACAGTCCCGAGCACGCGTACGGGCCGCCCAACGGTCTCGCCGCGCAACTGGGCGGCACGGACTTGCATCAGCAGGGCACACGCGCGGTGCCGAGCCTGCGCTACGTGCTGAACCGTACGCCGATCTGGACGCATGCGCAGGCGGCGAGCCTGTCCGAGCGGCTCAGCGAAACGGACAACGCGCCGGTCGGCGGCTTCGGCTGGGACGGGCGCTTCAACTATCTGCACGATCAGGCGAACTTCCCGCTGTTCAATCCGAACGAGATGGCCAACAAGGATCCGGCCGCATTGCTCGCGAAGATGCAGCGCGCGCCATACGCTGCGCGCTTCAAGGAAGTATTCGGCCAGAACATTTTTGCCGATCCGACCAAGGCGTTCACCCAGGCGATGTACGCGATCGAGCGCTTCGAGCTCGAAGACCCGAGTTTTCATCCGTACACGAGCAAGTTCGACTACTACCTGGACGGGAAAGTGCAACTAACTGCACAAGAGTTTCGCGGCAAAAAACTGTTCGACGACCCCGCCGGCGGCAATTGCGCATCCTGTCATATCGACCAGTCGGGCGTGAACGGCGCTCATCCGCTTTTCACCGACTTCAACTTTCAGGCGCTTGGCGTGCCGCGCAACGCTGAACTGAAGGTCAACGCCGATCCGAAGTATTTCGACATGGGCCTGTGCGGACCATTGCGTACGGATCAGAGCGACAAGCTGAACTGCGGACTGTTCAAGTCGGTATCGCTGCGCAATACCGCGACGCGCCACGTGTTTTTTCACAACGGTCGCTTCCACACGCTGAAAGAGGCGTTGCGTTTCTACGTGCAACGCGATACGAACCCGGACAAGTGGTATCCAAGGGATGCGCACGGCAAAGTCGACAAGTTCAACGATCTGCCGGTCGCACTGCGCGTGAACGTCGATACGACCGACGAGCCGCTGACGCGCAAAACGGGCGAGCGTCCGGTCTGGTCCGAGCGTGATATCGACGACGTCGCCGCGTTCCTCGCGACGCTGAGCGACGGCTATGACCTGAAGTCAAAAGCGGTCAAATGAACGCACCGGAAAGCGGGACGAGTTCCGCTCACCCTTGATTTAAAAGACAAAAATTGCCGAGGAAAGGCGCCGCCCGACGCCGCGGCGCTATAATGCGCGGATCTTTGCTTCCTCCGACGTCCACTATGAGCCGGTTACTTTGCCTGATCGTGCTTTCGCTCGGCCTCGCGCAAACCGCGGCGGCCGACGAAAACACCGACCGAATATCGGCGTACCTGACGCAGAAGTTCGGTGTGGGCAAAGAAAAGGCTCAAAAGATCTCCGACGCGGTGCAATCCGCCGCCAACAAATACTCCCTTCCTCCGGCGCTGCTGCTCGCCATCATCTCGATCGAATCCCGCTTCAAGGAAAAAGCCCGCGGCGCCAATGGCGCGACGGGGCTGATGCAGGTCGTGCCGCAGGCGCACCGCGGCCTGCTGCGCAACGTGAAGGATCTGACCGAGCCGGGTGCGAACATCGAAGCGGGCTCGGCGATTCTGTACGGCTACATGCGCTCGGCGAACGGCGATCTGAATACCGCGCTCAAGAGCTATGGCGGCTCGAAGGCCTATGCGCAAAAGGTGAATCTGCGCGTGGAGGATTTCGCGGCGGTTGCGACACCCGCTGACGGCGCTTCCGGGGCCGCTGGGCGGGCCGCGTCGTGCGAGGCGGATCGTTGCGCCAGCGCGAACCCGTGGGCCGACGCGTTCAGCGTGCCGGCGGCGCTCATTGCATCCGCGGCACCCGCCGCGAGCGGGGCAGCCGGGGCATCGTCGGCCGCGACCTCTGGGTCGACTTCGGCCGCGACGGTGGGCTCGGCGCGCACGACGTCAAACTAGGCACGCGCGCGATTTCTTTCGCATTTTCGCCCGCGTGCACTGCGAGGGCGCGGCAGCGTGCTTCAAGTTGACGTGGTGTTACCCGCTGCAATCGGGTCCGGGCTGTACCTTGCACGCTTTTTACGCACGTGACGCTACCCGCTCTACAATGCATTTCCATTCGCGCTCACGAGGCGCTTCTCGCAACTGATCATGCAGAACCCCTTTTCCCGCACCACCACCGCCGCGGCCCTGTTCGGGCTGGTCGCGCTCACGGCATGCAGCAGCACGCCGCAACCCGAATTCACTCAGGAACTATTCGAAACCGGCGCAAGCCCGTACGCGCGCAATTTCAATTCGAGTACGGGCGATAGCTGCGAAGCCGCGCGCCGCGCATTGCTGAGCCAAGGCTATCTGACGACGATGTCGCGTCCCGATACCGTCGACGGCACGAAGAATTTTCAGCCGACCGGCGATTCGCACGTGGTCGTCGAATTTCACGTCGTGTGCACGCCCGGCGAAGAGGCGGCCGATACCAGCATCGTGTACGTGAACGCGGTGCAGAACGGCTTCGCATTGAAGAAGAGCGATACGTCGGCGAGCGTCGGGCTCAGCGTGCTCGGTTCGCTGTCGTTGCCGATTCGCTCGAATAGCGACGCGATGGTGAAGATCTCGAGCGAGACGATTCCGTCGGGCAAGTTCTATGACCGCTTTTTCGGTCTCGTCGATCATTACTTGCAGACGGTCGTGCGCACGCAGCCGGTGACGAGCAGCCCGATCGAGACGCGGACGCTGCCGATGCCGGTAGCAGAGCCGCTTCAACTGACGATCCCTGAGCCGGTGCCCGAGCCGGTAGCGGCGACCACCTCCGCTGCAGTTCGAGCGACGCCGACCGTGCCGGTTCAGACGACCTCACCAGCGCTCGCTCAACCGACGACCGACAAGCCTGTCGCCGTGACACCACCAGCTGCGGCTCAGGCGGTCGAGTCAGCGCCCGCGCCAGTGCAGTTAACCGCACCCGCACCGGTTCCGTTGACGACACCGTCGACATCCTCGCCGGTCCAACCCGCCGACCCGATTGGCCAGGCTGCAGCGATCGAACCCGCGAGCGGCACGGCGCCTCTGGTGCCGTGACAGCGGCGCAGCGGCTTTCGCATCGAGGCTGATCAAGGTCCGATCAGCCTCTGATTCAGGCGCGCAGCGATATTCACCTTATGGTGTTTACTTGATACGTATACATACGTAGTAGTAGTTAACAAGGGTCAACCGATTCTGTGGATAAGTCGCAAATGTCGCGCCGCTTCAACATCATGCGAAACCTATAACCCTGCGGAATACGTCGGTAGAAAAACTACATAACTGGGATAAGTTCGAACACCGTTAGCCGACCCTGATCTTTATCAAGATTTCGCGCACAGGCTGTTCGTCGCGCTATCCCGAAGTTATTCAGAGGTCGCTGTGGATAACAAGTCTCCGACCGACACTTCCCGTTGCTCCCGCATCGACGCTTCGCGCGACGCGAAGCGCTCGCCAACGCACAGATTTCCGCCCACCGAACGCGCACATTGATAACGCGGCACGAAGATTGCGCGCCTTCTTATTGCAAGCGCGACTGTTGCTATTTAGTCAAAATCATTTGCCCAACGAACAATCCGGCATAGAGTTAAAGTGCTTTGTGAGGTTTCTGGTGCAGTGCGGGGGATGTATGAGACGCAGATCAGCACGACAGCTAGTCCGTCTTCTGTCGGACCTTCGACATGCGGCCCATTGCAGCTCGTTGCGTGCGGTCGCGACGAGTCGGATGATGGCGCTGGCAGCCGCCGAGGCCGCCGAGAACGGCGACGCCGCTCGCGACGACGACAGTCCCGAGTCCACGCGCGATGCGCAGCGCGACAAGCTGTTCCGGAGCAGATCATGAGAGCCGCGAGCGAACAGTCGTTGCGGTTTCTGGTCGAGAAGTGGCTTTCGCCATCGCCGGCCGAGCCGGTTCGCGTGACGGAGTTCAGCCGCACACGCGCGGGCGGGCGGCGCTATGTGCGGGTGGAGACGTCGCCGGAACAGGGCGGGCGGGGTCTGTTCTTCTTTCGCCACGACGACGGCTGCTGGTGCGTGTTTCCGCCAACCGCCGATACGCCTAGCCTATTCGCTCATCCGCGCGCGGCATAGTTGGGCGAAGGGGCAAGACGCCTGTCGGCGCGCATCGCGCACCGAGCGTTGGCGTCGAATCGTTTTAAAACGCTGTAAATCACATCACCTGCGGCGCACGCTGCCGGGCGCGTTTCCAGCCCGGCAGTATCTGACACACGATCAATCCCGCGAGCATCAGCGCGCAGCCGAACAACGCACGAGTCGTCAGCGTTTCGCCGAGGACGAGCCAGCCCGCAAACGCCGCGAACACGCCTTCCATGCTGAAAATCACCGCCGCATGCGAGGGCGCCGCGTAGCGCTGCGCGACCACCTGGATCGTATACGCGACGCCCACCGATAACGCACCGCCGTACGCGATCGTCGGCGCGGCCCGCGCAATTACCGCGGCGCTAACGGGTTCAATGGCAAGGCCGATCGACAGGCACACGAGCCCGCAGGTCACGAACTGCGCGAGTGCGAGCATCAGCGTGTCGTGGCGCGCCGCGAAGCGGCCGACCAGCATCATCTGCGCGGAAATCACCAGCGCCCCGGCGAGCTGATACCAGTCGCCGTACAGCATCGAAAAGTGCTCGTCGACGCTCAGGAAGTACATGCCCGCGGCCGCCAGTAGCGCGCCAAGCCACGTACGGAGGCCAGTCCGGTGGCGAAACAGCACGCCGAGCAGCGGCACGATCACCACATACAGCGAACTGATGAAGCCCGCGTTCGCGATCTTCGTGTACTGCAGGCCGATCTGCTGCAGCGAGATCGACACGGCCAGCACGACGCCGAGCAGCCCGCCCGCGCCAAGCAGTTCGCGGGCTCCGCCGGGCGCGCGCTTCGTCAGCTCGGCGAGCGCCGCGCGGCGCACGCAGACGATCATCGTCAGCACGACGAGCGCGCCGAGCAGAAAGCGCAAGCCGGTAAACAGGAACGGGCCGATCGTATCGAGGCTCAGTCGCTGTGCGACGAACGCGGAGCCCCAGATCATCGCGGCGATCAGCATCAGCACGTTCGCGCGCAGGTGTTGGCGGGTATCGGGATGCAAGATTTCTTATGGTTTGTCTTGGGATCGCGCTGGGAAGCCGCGCAGGCGCGCCACGCGGTGCTCAGCCGGTAAGGAATCGCTCACATGATACGCGGGCGTCGCGCGCCGGGCAGGCAAAGCCCGCGAGTCGCGCGATAATCGCGCAACGGCCGTGCGGTCGCCGGCCTGCGGATCGCGGTGATCAAGCGACTTGCGGACCGGACCGCGATCCCCCGCTCCTTCCACGAGCAAACGACATGGACGACAAGGACTGGATCGCGGGCGCCGCGAAGGCGCTCGCGATCATCGAAGCATTCGACGAAGAGCACGCGCGCATGACGCCAACGATGGTCGCCGCGCGCGCCCGCCTGTCGCGCACGGCTGCGCGCCGCTATTTGCTGACGCTGCGCGAGCTCGGCTACGTCGACACAGACGGCAAGCTGTTCTGGCTCGCGCCGCGCGTGCTGCGGCTCGGCCAGTCTTACCTCGATTCGGCGCGGCTGCCGCGCACGGTGCAGCCGTTCCTGCAACGGATCACCGCGACCGTGCAGGAAACCGCGCTGGTCGCGATCCTCGACGAACACGACGTCGTCTACGTCGCGCGCAACGGCGTGAATCGGGCGATGGCGGTCGGCTTCGTGACCGGCTCGCGCGCGCCGGCGCCGTTGTCGTCGGCGGGGCTCGTGCTGCTCGCGTTCCAGCCGCCCGACAGCATCGACCCGTGGCTCGCGTCGTATCCGATCAAGGTTTTCACGCCGTACACCTATTCGACCGTCGAACGGCTCAGAGAAGTGCTTGGCGAAATCCGCCGCAACGGCTACGTGGTCACCGACCAGCAGCTCGAGATCGGTGTGCGCGGCGTCGCGGTCCCGCTGCGCGACCGGCACGGTACGGTGGTCGCGGCGATCAGCGTCAGCATGCCGATCGGCGAGGAGTCGGCGAACGCCGCGCTGCACCGCGTTTTGCCGGCGCTGCAGGAGACCGCGAGCCTGCTGCGGAACCTGGTTTGAGCGCCGCGAAGCGGTCGGCGAGGCGCGCGGGCGGCGGCTTCACGGGGACCTGATAGGGTCCTTGGTGCGCCTTGCAGGTAGATGAAAGCAGACTGAAAGCAGGCTGTCTCCCGGAAAATACATATCGAGTTTTGCGCATGACAAACCGCCTACGCCTGGGTAATACTCTCCCGCGGGGAGCACAAGGCACCTCGAAGTCCAGCCGCTCTACCGTGCAGCTGTATTCATTCACATTGACTCAGTCGTCTGGTTTGGGGATCAACACATGAAAAAAGTTATCGTCTCGCTCGCAGCCGCTTCGATCGCACTCGTTTCCGTTCAGGCTTTCGCGCAGGCATCGGAGGCCGCTGCTATGGAAGCAGCAAGCGCACCGAAGAAGCACCACGTCAAGCAGTTGAAGACCCACGGCAAGAAGGCACACGTTTCCGCCGCAGCTTCGGCAGCAGGCACGAACGACAAGGGCGTGCAGAACTAAGCCAACGCGCGCTCGTTGGGCGCGACATAGCGCTGCGCCGCACCGGTTGCCGGTCGGTGCAGCCGGTGGCGGCAGATGCGTTGCCAGCAAAAAGGCCAGAGCTCGCGCTCTGGCCTTTTTGCTTTTGCGGCGCATTTTGCGCGCGGGAAGATCAGCCCGCGAGCCCGCGCCGGATCACTTCATCCAGCAGCCCGTTCAGGCCGTCCGGATGACTGGCAGCGCGCGTTTTCAGCTCCTCCACCAGCTCGCCGTTGAGCTTGCACGCAAACGGGACGAGGCCTTGCGCCTGATCGAGCTTGCGCTGCTCGCGCCGGTCGATCTTCGGCTCGGTCGCCGCGTTCTTGCCACCGCGGTTCGCGGTCGCCTGTTTCATCGCGTTGCCCAGTTTCAGCGCCTTGTTCTTTTCAAGGTCGGTTTTTTTCATCATCGGAAAGGCCTCTGCCAAATAGATCAACCCGCATTGTACGCAAGCGCGGGGCGTCAGCCGACACGGTCCGGTGCGCCGGCGGAGACGCTGTCCATCAACGCGCGCATCCTCTGCCAATGCGTACCTTCCCAGAACACGCGTCCGCATACATCGCAGGTCACGAAGCGGCTGTGCCGCTGCAGCACGCCGCGCGGCACGCGCGGGCCGGCTTCCTCGCGTGCGATGCGTCGCAGCGGCGCGTTGCATACGAGGCATAGCCGAAACGGTTGCGCGCTGCGCGCGAGGTCGAGCCGCTCGAACAATTCGCGCAACTGCTCGCGCGGCCGCAGCGCGCGCACGTAGCAGCCATGCGTGATGTTGCGGCGTTTGAGCAGCTCGCGGTCGCGCGTCAGCACGATGCGCTGCTGCGCGGCGGCAAGCGCCTCGATATCGGCGTCGGGAAAGTGGTTGTCGTACAGCGTATCGAAGCCCGCAAGCCGCAGAAGCGGCGCGAGGCCGCCGAGATGCGCATCGGCGATGAAGCGCATCACGCGCAACGGACGCTCGCGCACGCGCAGCAGCGGCTGGATGTCGAGCGCCTCGAATTTCGGATAGACCGCGACGCGGTCGCCGTCGGCGAGCGGATGATCAAAACCGACCGAGTCGCCGTTCACCAGTATCAGCTCGACCTCGGTATGCGGCACACCGAGCACTTCGATCATGTGCTTGGTCGTTGCGCCGCGCGCGCAGACGCAGGTGAACGCGCGCCGGCGCAGCGGCCGGGCGATGAAGTCGTTCAGCTCCTCGTAGAAGCGGAATGTCGCGGTGACCATGCCTGCAGTATCGCACCGCTCGGGTTGCGCGTTGTCCTGCGCTTGTCGCATGAGTGTGCTCTACTTCGGGTTCTTTAGAAGACGGAGCGATAGATGGACATCGGTTTTATCGGTCTCGGCGAGATGGGCGCCGCGATGGTTGCAAACATTCTGAAAGCCGGGCACCAGGTGCGCGTGTGGAACCGCTCACCGGAAAAGGCCCAGCCGCTGGCCGGGCTGGGCGCGCAAGTCGTCGCGACGCCGGCTGAAGCGTTTGCGGGCGACGCCGTGTTCTCGATGCTCGCCGACGATGCCGCGCTGCGCGAAGTCATCACCGCGTCGTTGCTCGAACATGCGCCGCGCGGGCTGATCCACGCGAATATGGCGACGATTTCCGTGGCGCTCGCCGAGGAACTGGCGACCGCGCACGCGTCGCGCGGCGTGCATTACGTCGCCGCACCGGTGCTCGGGCGGCCCGACGTCGCGGCCGCGGGCAAGCTGACGATCGTCGCCGGCGGCCCGGCCGAATCGATCGACCGGATCCAGCCGATTTTCGACGCACTCGGCCAGAAGACCTGGCGCATCGGCTCGCTGCCGCAGCAGGCGAACGTGATGAAGCTGGCCGCGAACTTCATGCTCGGCGCGGCGATCGAGACGCTCGGCGAAGCGGCCGCGCTCGTGACGGGCCACGGCCTCGCGATGCAGGACTTTCTCGACGTGATCACGAGCGGCCTGTTTCCGGGACCGGTGTACTCGGGCTACGGCAAGCTGATCGCCGAGCAGCGCTTCGAGCCGGCGCTGTTCAAGGCGCGTCTGGGACTGAAGGACGTGCGCCTCGCGCTCGCCGCCGCCGATGCGGTGACAACGCCGATGCCGGTCGCGAGCGTGGTTCGCGACAGCCTGATCGAGGCGATCGCGCACGGCGACGGCGAGAAGGATTTCGCGGTGCTGGGTCAGGTCGCGGCGCGTCGGGCCGGCCGCTGACGGCGCTGTCGATCCCCGGACGCGAGCGATCGACGCAGCGTGGCCGCATGAGTCGCGCTGGGCGGCAAGGCATAATAGCCGCCCGATCCTGTGTTCGTCGGTTTCGGCGCGATGATGGCGCTGGTGAGGCACTAAGCACCGCGCGTGTCGGCAGACAAGGGAAAACTGAGCCGTACCCATGTGACCGTTGTATGTCTGCAACATTGAGGGTCAACCCTAATTTGCATGTTGCAACGCACCAAGCGGTCTGCTATAGTTCGTCTTGTCTCCTCCATGTCTCCTCTGATATGGATTCAGCCCGCCAACCTAGGTGGGCTTTTTTTTGCCCGGAATTCGCCGCGCGCCCAAAGCGGCGCCGCGACCGCGGAAAATCAAATTCAGAACTTATACGACACGGCCAGGAAGGAAATGATCGGGTTTGCGCGCAGATCCGCCTTCGACACGCCAAGCTCCGTCCCATCGGCCGCCTTGATGATGACCGACGACGTCCTCTTCAGCGGGATATACGTGACCGACGCAACGAGCCCCCAGTGCTCGGTGATGTTGTACGCAAGGCCCGCGTTGAACACCGGCGCCCACGACGACGCCTTCGCCCACGAAAATCCGCGCCGGCCGGCTCGCATCGAGGCTCGCGCCGTTCAGACGGAACGCGCACTGGTTCAGTTTGTTGGTCGGTAGCAGCGTTTCTTGGGTCAGGGAGCCGCTCGCGACCTGGCCCGCGCGCGTCGGGGCGACGGTGCCGGTGGTGGCGGGAATCGGCGACTGGATGTAGCAGATCTGCCACGTCATCTTCGTCGTATCGACCTGCAGTTTGACGAGTTCACCGTCTCCGCCGCCACCGGTGAAGACCGTGCCGTAGTCGAGCGACGCAGGGCACAGCCGCGTTTCGGTCATCGGTCCGTCGCCGGCTCCCATTCCGGCCACCGTCTGCTTCATGTGTCCTGCACTGAGCCGCGCGGGTCGACTGCGCGTTGCGCGCAGCGGGTGCCTGTTGCTTTTATTTGCTGATCTGCGCGCCGATGCCGAAGTACGGCGCGCTCGGCGTATCCGCATTCGCCGACGTCGACGTGATCCCGCCGTTTTCTTCACCCTGAATCACGGTCGCGTACAGTCCGCCCGACGCGATCGCGAGACCGGTATTGCCGGTGCCGTCCTGAACGTTGACGAGACCGGGGCTCGACGCGCCATAGCTCAGACCGAGCGAGCTTTCCGCGGCCGACGTCGACGGATTGATGAATGTCGCGGCCGCGCCCTGGACCAGCGTCGCCGTGTACTTGAAGTTCGAATCCGCGCCGACGTAACCGCCGTCGAAGCCGCCCGAGGCGAGCGGCGTCGCCGCGGCGAGCATTGCGATGCCGGATTCGTCGTCGACCTGCGGGGAGATCAGGTTGCTCGTGTCGACGAGGCCGGTGCGGACCACGAGCGGGACCGTCGCGCCGTTGAGCTGGCCGAGGATCATGTGCGCGGTGCCGTACTTGCCGGTGCGCAGCGGATTGCTGGTGGCGCCGGTGCCCGGCACGATCTGCGGCGGGTTGGCGCTGTCGAAATAGCCGTTGCTGTTCAGCGTCAACGGGTTGCCGGTGCTCAGACACCCGGCCACGCTCGATGACGTGCAGTTGCCGCTCGCGTCGAAGGTTTCGACGGCATTCGTGGCGACGGTTTCGTAGTTCGCGGTCGGCGACAGGTGGTACAGCAGCGCGTTGTAGGTGCCGGCAAGCTTCGTGATGTCGGTCGTCGTGCTCGCGAAGCCGAGGAACGGATAGAAGTCGAAGTGCCGCTTGTTGACCGCGCCGATGGCGGGAACGCCGGGCAGCAGCGTGATGCCTGCATACTGGATCGTCGCGCCCGGAATCCCGCCGCCCGCGACGCACTTGCCGATCAGGATCATCGGCGGGTTGGGGTTGTCGACGAAGTCGGGCGTCGTGTAGGTCGTGCCGTCCGACGCGGTGCCGGTGCCCGCGCCGAGGATGAACGCGCAGCGCGTCTGCTCGGCGGTCGGCAGCATGCCGGTGGGCGGGTGAATCACCGCGCCCGTGATCTGCGTGCCCCTGCGTGTGACGGCGACGCTCGCGCTGGTGAGCGGAATCGGCGACTCGAGCCACTTCAGCGTGTAGGTCATCGCGGTCGCGTCGATATTCAACTGAACGATTTCGCCGCTGCCGGGGCACAGCGTCGCGGTGCTAGCGCTGGGCGTCGGCGCGCCTTGCGTACCGCAACTCGCGCCCGCGCATTGCGCCGGTGTGACGGGGCCCGGATTGTCGGCTTTGCCGCCGCCGCAAGCGATAAGAAAAGGTGCTGTGGCAATAGCCATGGCCAGGCCGCGAGCTATGCCGTGCGACATGCTGCTGGCGGAAAACAATGCAGTGCAATGCAATGAGCGGGCTTTAAAACGAAAAAAGCCGGTCTGCAAAGACCGGCTTTTTTCGTGGCACCGCGGATGCGGGTCGACCCCGCCTAGCGTTTCAAACCGGTGTCTTCGGCCGCGCCGATCGCGAGATTCATGCACTGGATCGCCGCACCCGACGCGCCCTTACCGAGATTGTCCAGCCGCGCGACGGTGACGAAGCGCTCTTCGTTGCCGAACACGAACAGGTCGACGCGGTTGGTGTCGTTGTTCGCCTGCACGTCGAAGAAGCCGTTGTCGAGACTCGCGTCGGCGTTGAACGGCGCGACGTGCACGAACGCTTCGCCCGCGTAGTATTCGGCGAACTGAGCCTGCACGTCCTGCGGCGTCGTCTTCTTCGCGAGCTGGCCCGGCGAGAAGTACGTGGTGACCGCGAGGCCCTTGTAGAAGTCGCCGACGATCGGCGTGAAGATCGGCGCCGACTTCAGGCCCGTATGCGCGGCCATTTCCGGCAGGTGCTTGTGCGTGAGGCCGAGCGCGTACGGGCGCGGGCTTTTGAGTCTGTCGTTGCCGCCGGCTTCGTAGTCGGCAATCATCTTCTTGCCGCCGCCGCTGTAGCCAGTGATCGAATAGGCGTGCGCGGCGAACTCGGGCGCGACGACGCCGCCTTCAACGAGCGGGCGCATCGCAAGCACGAACGCCGAGGCGTGGCAGCCCGGCACGGCGATGCGTTTGGCGGTGCGCAGGCGTTCGCGCTGCGAGCGAGCCAGCTCGGGCAGGCCGTAGGCCCAGTCGGGCGAGGTGCGGAACGCGGTGCTCGCGTCGATCAGCACCGTGCGGTCGTTCTCGACGAGCGAGGCCGACTCGCGCGAGGCGACATCGGGCAGACACAGGAACGTGACGTCCGACGCGTTGATGAGACGACGGCGCTCGTCCAGGTCCTTGCGCTTCGCTTCTTCGATACGCAGGATTTCGACGTCGGCGCGCTGCGACAGGTATTCAAAAATTTTCAGGCCGGTCGTGCCTTCCTGTCCGTCGACAAAAACTTTCGTGCTCATCTCGATCTCACTCGCTGGAAACGGGGCGCGACGCCGCGCCGGAACGTTATTTTAAGACGTCATCGCCGCGACCGTGCGGTGCAGCGCGAAAAAACGACGATGCGCGCACAACGTGACGTCGGCGTGACCCGTTGCGCGGCGAATGGGGCTGATGACCGAAGATGAACCGCAGATGAGCCGCGACGTCGTTTCGGCGCCGTTCAGCCATTAGCCGCGCGCCGCTACCCGCGCGGCGCGATCCAGCGCGCGGTGACGCCCGCAATGCGCGCGCCGAACAGGCGCGCGGTTTCGAGATCGCCCGGCGGCGGCGCTTCGTCGGGCGACGCATCGGCCGCCGATTGCGTAAGCAGACCGGTAAAGCCGCCGACGAAGTTCAGATCGTTGCGCGTCGCGGCCTTCGTGTTCGACGGCATCATGCCGGTGCCGGCCCAGATCATGCTGTGCTGCATCGCCAGCGTGACGAAGTACTGAATGGTCGAGAACTTGTCGCCGTTCATCGTCGCCGAGTTCGTGAAGCCGGCTGCGATCTTGTCTTTCCACGCCTGCGCGAACCACGGTTTCGAACTGGCGTCGGCGAACTTCTTGAAGTCGGCCGACGGGCCGCCCATGTAGGTCGGCGCGCCGAAGATCAGCGCGTCGGCGGCGGCGAGTTCGTCCCACGAGGCGTCGTCGAGGTCGCCGACCGGCATCATCTTCGCCTGCGCACCGGCTTCCAGCGCGCCGGCGAGCACGGCTTCGGCGACCTTCTTCGTGTGGCCGTAGCCACTGTGATAAACGATGACGATCTTCGACATGAAGTGCTCCAGCAAAGCGATCGGGAAGGCGAACGGCGCAAGCCAGGCGATGCGGCGCGGCGGCGCCCCATCACGACCGCGACGGCCGCCACTAGCGCCCGTAATTGACCTCGAGCCGCGCACTGCCGATCGCGGCCGTGCCGATCTCGTGATCGAACATCAACGCGGGACGTCCTTGCGCGAGACGCAGATCGGCCGAGTTCAGCGCGTACACGGTGATGATATAGCGATGCGGTTTGCCGGGCGGCGGGCACGGACCGCCATAGCCGTCGGTATCGAAGTCGTTGCGCGCTTCGACCGCGCCGAGCTTGCGCAGGAAACCGGACGAGCTCGCGTTCTCGGGCAGGCTGTCGACCGTGGCGGGGATGCCCGCGACCGCCCAGTGCCACCAGCCGCGCCCCGGCGCGTCCTCGTCGAACATCGTGATCGCGAAGCCGCGCGTACCGGCCGGCGCGTCGCGCCATGAGAGCTGCGGTGAACGGTTGCCGCCCTTGCAGTCGTTCCGGTCGAACACCTGCGCATTCTGCACGGTGCCGCCCGCGCGCACGCTCGCGCTCGTCAGCGTGAACGGCTCGTCGGCCCGCGCACCGGCACTATGCGCTGCGAATAGCGCAAGCATCGCGCCGACGGCGAGCGATCGATGCCGCCAAGATGAAGCCAGCGAAACAACCAGGCAACGCATGCGCATATGCCGGTTCTCCTGTAAGGGCGCGAGGCGCGGGTCCTCGCGACTGTCGTTGTCCTGAATTGTGCCCCAAGGTCGAATCAAGTCTAACATCAGCGCTGATTAGCTCTGCGACGCAATATGTTCGCGTGCCGCGGAATTCGCAGACAGGAAATCAGCTATAGTAAGGGGGTTGTCGCGCGACCCTTACTGCATTTGACTCGTTTAAATAGCGAGCGTCAAAAGCAGTGTTAGAAGTTGTGGAGACCGGTTTATCCGTCCAGAGGAGGACGATGCAAGTTTCACTCAGG
Organism: Paraburkholderia tuberum STM678; assembly: GCF_902833905.1. Taxonomy (GTDB): domain Bacteria; phylum Pseudomonadota; class Gammaproteobacteria; order Burkholderiales; family Burkholderiaceae; genus Paraburkholderia; species Paraburkholderia tuberum. The sequence continues at coordinate 242,706 of NZ_CADFGP010000004.1, forward strand.
GTCGTGGTGGCAGACGATCATCCGGTTATTCTGTTTGGCGCTGAAAATGCGCTGCTCAAATTTCCCGGTATGCAAGTCGTTGGGCGCGCAAGGCAGTCGACTGAACTTATCAAAATGTTGCAATCCACCGAATGCGACGTGCTCGTCACCGACCTGGCCATGCCGGGCGGTCAGTACGGCGACGGCTTGCAACTCATCGACTATTTGCGCCGCAATTTCCCGGATCTGCCGATCGTCGTGCTCACCATGCTCGAGAACGCCGCATTGCTCAAACGGCTCAAGGAACTTGGCGTGACGTCGGTCGTGAACAAATCGGACGATCTCAGCCATATTGCGCTTGCGGTACAACACGTGGGCCGTCGCATGGCCTATATGAGTCCGTCGGTGAAGGCTGTGCTCGATGGGTTGCGGGTCAATTCAGCCGGCAAGCGCGACGACTCGAAGCTGTCGCGGCGCGAACTCGAAGTCGTGCGCCTGTTCGTATCGGGTATGACGATCAAGGAAATATCGGAGCGTTTGAATCGCAGCATCAAGACGATCAGCACACAAAAAAACGCGGCCATGCGCAAGCTCGGAATCGATCGCGACTCCCAACTATTCCAGTATGCGCAGAGCAATGGTTTGCTGAATCTTTCGTCGAACTCGAGTAAGAACATCGCGAACCAGTCCTGATATCGGCCTCGTTTCGTCCGCCGGGTAATCGGCGATAAACAATCGCGATAAAAAAAGCCGCCTGTTGCGAAACAGGCGGCTTTTTCATTCAATCAGCATAAAGCGGCTAGGTTTTATTGTCACAGCCTTACCGCGATGGCTTTATTGCGGCGTAGACGTCGCACCGCCATGTGCAGCGGACCACTCGGCCGGCGCGTGCAGGAATTTTTCCACTTCGTCGATCGTCTTCGTGTCGAAGTAGTTGTTCTGCTTCGCGACGCGCAGCACGTCCCACCACGTGGCGAGCGCGTGCAGATCGACGTCGATGTCTTTCAGCACCGACACGCTTTCCTTGAAGATGTTGTAGTGGAACAGCACGAAGCAGTGGTTCACCGTCGCGCCGGCGGTGCGCAGCGCGTTGATGAAGTTGATCTTGCTGCGGCTGTCGGTCGTCAGGTCTTCGACGAGCAACACGCGCTGGCCTTCGGTCAGCAGACCTTCGATCTGCGCGTTGCGGCCGAAACCCTTCGGCTTCTTGCGCACGTACTGCATCGGCACCATCAGGCGGTCGGATAGCCATGCCGCGAACGGGATGCCCGCGGTTTCGCCGCCGGCGACCGCGTCGATCTGCTCATAGCCGACGTCGCGCAGGATCGTCGCTTCGGCCATTTCCATCAGGCCGCGGCGCACACGCGGATACGAGATCAGCTTGCGGCAGTCGATATACACCGGGCTCGCCCAGCCGGACGTGAAAATATACGGTTTCTCCGCGTTGAAATGCACTGCTTGCACTTCGAGCAGCATTTTGGCGGTGGTGTCGGAGATCGTCTGGCGATCGAAGCCTGTCATGGGCGGATCCTTCGGAGTGAGCGGGGGAGAAGCGGGCGCTGGGCCCGGTGGCGCAGCAAGCGGGGTATGCCGCGCCATGCTGGGCGGGATACGCGGCCGGGGGAAGAGCACAGACCGGCTTTTGCTGCGCGCGTGGGCCGCTATTTTACCTGAAATGGGTCGCACCGAGGAGGCCGTCGTGCGCGGCGGCGCAGCCGGCGGGCGCTTTGGCGCGCGCATCGTCTTGTGACCGGGTGAGGCCGCCTTTACACTCACGCGACTTTCCCGGGACGCTTCCCACGCAGCCGCCTTCAGACCTACGGAATGCTTTCAATGAACGCCGCTCCACCCGCCTCCGCCTCCACCACCGAAACCCGCTCCGCCGTCCAACCGGGCTATGCGGGCCGCGCGCTGCTTGCGTCGGTGCTGGGCTATGCGATGGACGGCTTCGATCTGCTGATTCTCGGCTTCATGCTGCCGGTGATCGCCGCCGACCTGCATCTGAGTTCCTCGCAGGCCGGTGCGCTGGTCACGTGGACGCTCATCGGTGCGGTGGCGGGCGGCGTGCTCTTCGGCGTGCTCAGCGATTATTTCGGCCGCGTGCGCATCCTGACGTGGACGATCCTGATCTTCGCGGTGTTCACCGGCCTGTGCGCGCTCGCGCAAGGCTACACGGACCTGCTGATCTATCGGACCGTCGCCGGGATCGGGCTGGGCGGCGAATTCGGCATCGGTATGACGCTGGTCGCCGAAGCGTGGCCGGCGTCGCAGCGGGCGCGGGTGTCGTCGTATGTCGGGCTCGGCTGGCAGCTTGGCGTGCTGGCGGCCGCGTTGCTGACGCCGCTGCTGCTGCCGGTGATCGGCTGGCGCGGCATGTTCGCGCTCGGGCTGCTGCCGGCGGTCGGGTCGTTCTTCGTGCGGCGCCGCGTCGAGGAGCCGGCGCTTTTCGACCAACGCGTCGCGCGCGGCATGCGCAAGTTGCCGCTGAAACTGCTGTTCGTCGATGGACGCACGACGCGCGCGAGCCTCGGCGTCACGATCCTGTGCTCGGTGCAGAACTTCGGCTATTACGGGCTGATGCTCTGGCTACCTAGCTATCTGTCGAAGACCTTCGGCTACTCGCTGACCAAATCGGGGCTGTGGACCGCCGCGACGATTCTCGGCATGGCGGCCGGCATCTGGCTATTCGGCATCGCCGCCGACCGCTTCGGCCGCAAGCCGACGTTCCTGTTCTACCAGGCGGGCGCCGTCGTCATGGTGTTCGTCTATGCGCAACTGACGACGCCGATGGCGTTGCTGGTCGGCGGCGCGGCGATGGGAGTGTTCGTCAACGGCATGATTGGCGGCTACGGCGCGCTGATTTCGGAGCTCTATCCAACCGATGCGCGCGCCACCGCGCAAAACGTGCTGTTCAACGCGGGTCGCGCGGTGGGCGGCTTTGGGCCGGTCGTCGTGGGCGCGCTGGCGGCGCGCTACTCGTTCGGCGCGGCGCTCGCGCTACTGGCGTCGATTTACCTGCTGGACATCCTCGCGACCCTGTTTCTGATTCCTGAGCGACGCGGCGCCGAACTCGACTGACCGCGTCGACGAAGCGCGTCCTTCAATCGCTTCGAATACTGCGAATGCGTGGACCATGCGGCCCGCATGGCGCCCCGCCGCGTGGCGGAAAAGCACGGCCGGGTCGTGGCGACGCAGCGTCCTGAGCGCCTGTTTCGCTAATGGCGAGTCCTGTTAACCACGCAGTGCATCGACACGTCCGGGGTGTACACTAATCGACCCGCGAAGCACTCCACATCGTCCCGTGTTCGTCGAGGTAAGACGTCGCGCCTGACCGGGCGCGTGCGAAAACCGCCTCGGTCAGAAGTGGCGCCGAGAATTCGGACAGGTCGGTAAGTGGAAAAGCTGGGACGTGAGTCGGTCATAATGGCCGGCAACAAGGAACCAGAAGATGACGAAACGCAACCGACGGACACACTCACCGGCGTTCAAGGCAAAGGTGGCACTCGCGGCGCTCAAGGGCGACAAGACGCTGGCCGAACTGGCCCAGCAGTTTGATGTGCATCCGAACCAGATCACGGACTGGAAGAAGCAACTGCAAGAGCGTGTTGCCGAAGTATTCGAGACGGGCCAGACATCGGCCGAGCCCCCGGTCGATGTGAAGGTGTTGCACGCGAAGATCGGGCAATTGACTCTGGAGAACGATTTTTTGGAAAGCGCGCTCGGCAAGGCGGGATTGCTGAGCGTAAAGCGATGATTGATCGCGAGCACGCATTGCCGGTGAGCCGGCAGGTGCGGCTGGTGGGCATTGCCCGTTCAAGCGCCTACTACCAACCGCACCCGGTCAGCGAGGCCGATCAGAAGCTGATGCGGCGGCTCGATGAATTGCATCTGGAGTTCCCGTTTGCTGGTGCACGAATGTTGGTTCGCCTGCTCAAACGTGAAGCTATCAGGGTCGGGCGCAAACACGTCGGCACTCTGATGAAGCGCATGGGCATTGAGGCGCTGTACTGCAAGCCGAACACGAGCCGCCGTCATGCGAAGCACAAGATCTGGCCTTATCTGTTGCGGGGCATGACGATCAATCGGGCAAACCAGGTCTGGGCACTGGATACGAGCTATATCCCGATGGCGCGCGGCTTCGTATATCTGACCGCCGTGGTGGACTGGGCCAGCCGAAAGGTACTGGCCCACCGCGTGGCGATTACGATGGAAGCGATGCACGCTGTCGAGGCGTTGGAAGAAGCGTTTGCGAAATACGGGCAACCTGAAATCGTCAACACCGACCAGGGCAGCCAGTTCACCGCGACAGCGTTCACCGACGCCGTGCTCGGCAGGGACATCCGCCTGTCCATGGATGGCAAAGGCGCCTGGCGCGACAACGTATTCGTCGAACGCGTGTGGCGCAGCGTGAAATATGAAGAGGTGTATCTGAAAGCCTATGAATCAGTCAGCCATGCACGCCGCTCCATCGGCGATTACCTGAACCTTTATAACCAGAAACGGCCCCATTCAAGTCTGTCCGATCAGACGCCGGATGAGGCATACTTCGCGACGCTGCCAGCGATCAAATCGGCAGCTTGATGACCCCGGCTCTTCCACTTATAAATTCGATCTGACTGTCCGAACCAACGGCGCCACTTCTGTCGGCTATCGGTCCGACAGATGAAAGCGCTGCAACGATGTGTGTCGCCGGGCCCAATCACTTACGTCTCGCAGGCCTAGAAATGGACGAACAACTCAAGCAAAGCGCTCTCGCATATCACCAGAATCCGAAACCTGGCAAGATTTCGGTGACGCCTACCAAGGCGCTGTCGAACCAGCTGGATTTGTCGCTCGCGTATTCGCCGGGTGTGGCGGCAGCCTGTATGGCAATTCACGAGGAACCGCTCGACGCGCAGAAGTACACGTCGCGCGGCAACCTCGTCGGCGTGATCACGAACGGCACCGCGGTGCTCGGCCTCGGCAACATCGGCCCGCTTGCCGCGAAGCCGGTGATGGAAGGCAAGGGGTGTCTGTTCAAGAAGTTCGCGGACATCGACGTGTTCGACATCGAGCTGAGCGAATCCGATCCGGACAAGCTCGTCGAGGCGATCGCGATGCTCGAGCCCACGCTAGGCGGCATCAACCTCGAGGACATCAAGGCGCCCGAGTGCTTCTACATCGAGAAGAAGCTGCGCGAACGTATGAAGATTCCGGTCTTCCACGACGATCAGCACGGCACCGCGATCATCGCGTCGGCGGCGATCCTGAACGGTCTCAAGGTGGTCGGCAAGAGGCTCGACGAAGTGAAGCTGGTCTGTTCGGGCGCGGGCGCGGCGGCCATTGCGTGTCTGGATCTGCTCGTCAATCTCGGTCTGTCGAAGCAGAACATTCTCGTCGCCGACTCGAAGGGCGTGATCTACGAAGGGCGCGGCAACCTCGATCCGTCGAAGGAGCGCTATTCGGCGCACACCGAAGCGCGCTCGCTCGCCGATGCAATCCGCGGCGCGGACGTGTTCCTCGGCTGCTCGAGCGCCGGCGTGCTAAAGCCGGAGATGGTCGCCGAAATGGGCTCGCAGCCGCTGATTCTCGCGCTCGCGAACCCCGAGCCGGAAATCCGTCCGGAAGAAGCGCGCAAGGTGCGCCCGGACTGCATCATCGCGACCGGCCGGTCGGACTATCCGAACCAGGTCAACAACGTGCTGTGTTTCCCGTTCATCTTCCGCGGCGCGCTCGACGTCGGCGCGACGACGATCACCGAAGAAATGAAGCTCGCGTGCGTGCGCGCGATTGCCGAACTGGCCGAGGAAACCGACCAGGGCGATGAAGTCGCGAAGGCCTACGAAGGCCACTCGCTCGAATTCGGTCCCGAATACCTGATTCCGAAGCCGTTCGATCCGCGCCTGATCATCAAGATCGCGCCGGCCGTCGCGCAGGCCGCAATGGATTCGGGCGTCGCGACGCGCCCGATCCAGGACATGGATGCGTACCGCGAACAGCTCGGCGCGACCGTCTATCGCTCGGGCATGGTGATGCGGCCGGTGTTCGCGGCGGCGAAGTCGGCACCGGCGCGCATCGTGTTCGCGGAAGGCGAAGACGAGCGCGTGCTGCGCGCCGCGCAGTTCGTGCTGCTCGAAAAGATCGCCAAGCCGATCCTGGTCGGCCGTCCGTCGGTGATCGAGATGCGTCTGAAGAAGATGGGCTCGAAGCTCAAGTGCGGCGAAGACGTCGAGATCGTCGATCCGGAAGACGATCCGCGCTATCACAAGTGCTGGCAGGCGTATCACGAACTCGGCGCGCGCGAAGGCGTGACGCCGGACGTCGCGAAGGCCGCGATGCGCAAGTTCAACACGCTGATCGGCGCGATCCTCGTGCGCCTTGGCGAAGCGGACGGCATGATCTGCGGCATGATCGGCCAGTTCCACATGCATCTGAACTTCATCGAGCAGGTGCTCGGCAAGGCCGACGACGTCGAGAACTTCGCCGCGATGAATCTGCTGATGCTGCCGGGCCGCAACATGTTCATCTGCGACACGTACGTCAACGAAGTGCCGACCGCCGAGCAGCTTGCCGACATGACGATGCTCGCCACGCGCGAAATCGAGAAGTTCGGCATCACGCCGAAGGTCGCGCTGCTGTCGAACTCGAACTTCGGCAGCGCGCCGTCGTCGTCGTCGCAGCGCATGGCCGCGGCGCGCAAGCTGATCACGCAACGCGCGCCGTCGCTCGAAATCGACGGTGAAATGCACGGCGACGCGGCGCTGTCGGAGACGGTCCGCAAGGCCGCGTTCCCGGGCACGACGCTCGCCGGCGAAGCGAATCTGCTGATCATGCCGAACGTCGAAGCGGCGAACATCGCGTACAACCTGCTGAAGGTCGTGGGCGGCGAGGGCGTGACGGTCGGGCCGTTCCTGCTGGGTGCGGAAAAGCCGGTGCATATCCTGACGCCGGCCGCGACCGTGCGCCGTATCATCAACATGACGGCGGTCGCTTCGGCGAACGCGCGCAAGTCGGTGAACGCGAAGTAACGTGCATCACGCCTGAAAAAAAGCGGCGGTCCGTGCAGACCGCCGCTTTTCGGTTCAGTTGGGAGAGTCGATCAAGCCGCGTGCTGCGTCTTGCCCGCATCCGGCGAACGCCAACGCGCGAGCAGCTCGTTCCACTTGATGCGCACGCCTTTCAGGTTGTTTTCCTTCACGTGCCCATAGCCGCGGATGCCGTCGGGCAGATTCGCGAGCTCGACCGCGAGCTCGCGTTTCTGAGAAGTCAGCCCGCCGATCAGCTCACGCACCAATGCCTCGTATTCGCCGATCAGCGCGCGCTCGGTGCGACGCTCCCCGGTGTTGCCGAACACGTCGAACGCGGTGCCGCGCAGGAACTTGAGCTTCGCGAGCACGTGCATCGCGCGGAACATCCACGGGCCGTACTTCTTCTTAACCAGATGGCCGTGCGCGTCCTTCTTCGATAGCGTCGGCGGCGCGAGATGCAGGTGCAGCTTCCAGTCGCCTTCGAACGTCGCGTTCAGTTTTTCGATGAACGCCGGGTCGCTGTACAGACGCGCGACTTCGTATTCGTCCTTGTACGCCATCAGCTTGTGCAGGTTCTTCGCGACCGCCTCGGTCAGCGGCATTTGGCCGTCGGCGGAATCGAGCGCTTCTTCCGCGGCTCGCACCTGCGACACCAGCGCGCGATAGCGCTCCGCGTACGCACGGTTCTGCCAGGCGGTCAGATAGTCGGCGCGCTTCTCGATCAGCGTGTCGAGCGCCTTCGGCGTATGCAGCGCGATGATCTTGCCGCCCGCGCTGTCGGCCGGATCGCCGCGTCCCTGCGTTTGCGCGAGCTTGCGTACCGCAGCCAGATCGTGCGCGGCACGCCGGCCCCATTCGAACGCCGCGCGGTTCTTGTCCACCTGCACGTTGTTCAGCTCGATCGCGCGAATCAGCGACTCGTGCGTGAGCGGCACCCAGCCGCGCTGCCACGCATAGCCGAGCACGAACGGGTTCGTGTAGATCGCGTCGCCGAGCAGCGCGACGGCGAAGTGATTCGCGTCGACGGTCGAGACGTTGTCATCGCCGGCCGCGGCGCGCACGTCGGCTTCGGTGCTGCTGCCGGGGAAGCGCCAGTTCGGGTTCTTGATCAGCTCGGCCGTCGGCGTGTGCGCGCTGTTCAGCACGACGCGCGTGCGATCCGCGTGCATCCGCGACACGCATTCGTCGCTGGCGGTGACGATCGCGTCGCAGCCGATCACGAGGCTCGCTTCGCCCATTGCGATGCGGGTCGCGTGGATGTCGGCGGGCTGCTTCGCGATCTGCACGTGGCTCATCACGGCGCCGCCTTTCTGCGCGAGGCCGGTGACGTCAAGCACCGTGACGCCCTTGTTCTCGAGATGCGCGGCCATGCCGAGCAGCGCGCCGATCGTGACGACGCCCGTGCCGCCGACGCCCGTCACCAGAACGCCGTACGGACGGTCGATGGACGGCAACTCGGGATCCGGCACCGGCGGCATTTCGGCGCCGGCGCCCGACGCCGCCTTCGGCTTGCGCAACTGGCCGCCTTCAACGGAGACGAAGCTCGGGCAGAAGCCGTTCACGCACGAGAAGTCCTTGTTGCAGGTCGACTGGTTGATCTGGCGCTTCGTGCCGTACTCAGTGTCGAGCGGTTCGACCGACAGGCAGTTCGACTTCACCGAGCAGTCGCCGCAGCCTTCGCACACCGCTTCGTTGATCACGACGCGTCGTGCCGGATCGGGATACGCGCCGCGTTTCCTGCGACGGCGCTTTTCGGTCGCGCAGGTCTGGTCGTAGATCAGGATCGTGGTGCCCGGAACCTCGCGTAGCTGACGCTGCACGTCGTCGAGCTGGTCGCGGTGGTGAATGTCGACGCCGGGCGCGAGGCCGACGTTTGCCGCGTACTTCTCCGGCTCATCGGTGACGATGACGATCTTCGCCGCGCCTTCGGCGGCGAGCTGATGCGTGATCTGCGGCACGCTCAGCACGCCGTCGACCGGCTGGCCGCCCGTCATCGCGACCGCGTCGTTGTACAGCAGCTTGTAGGTGATGTTCGCCTTCGACGCGATCGCCGCGCGAATCGCGAGCAGCCCCGAGTGGAAGTAGGTGCCGTCGCCGAGATTGGCGAACACGTGCTTGTCGTTCGTGAACGGCGCCTGGCCGATCCACGCGACACCTTCGCCGCCCATCTGGCTGAACGTGCTGGTGCTGCGATCCATCCAGACCGTCATGTAATGACAGCCGATGCCGGCCATCGCGCGCGAGCCTTCCGGCACGTTGGTCGACGTGTTGTGCGGGCAGCCCGAGCAGAACCACGGCTTGCGCTCGACTTCGACGCGCGGCCGCGCGAGCGCCTTTTCCTTCGCCTCGATCACCGCGATGCGCGCGGCGATGCGGGCGCGCACATCCGACGGCAGATCGAACTTGTCGAGCCGCGTGGCGATCGCCTTCGCGATGATCGCGGGCGACAGCTCGTAGTGCGCCGGCAGCAGCCAGTTGCCCATCGGCACCGACCATTCGCCGCCCGCGCCGTCCTTCTCGTCGAACTTGCCGAATACGCGCGGGCGCTGCGCGTCGGGCCAGTTGTACAGCTCTTCCTTGATCGCGTATTCGAGGATCTGGCGCTTTTCCTCGACCACCAGAATTTCGTCGAGACCGCGGGCGAAGGCCTGCGCACCTTGCGCTTCGAGCGGCCACACGCAGCCGACCTTGTACAGCCGGATGCCGATGCGCGAGCAGGTTTCGTCGTCGAGACCGAGGTCGGTCAGCGCCTGGCGCACGTCGCGATAAGCTTTGCCGCCGGTCATGATGCCGAAGCGCGCATGCGGCGAATCGATTTCGACGCGGTCGAGTTTGTTCGCTCGCACGTAGGCGAGGCCCGCGTACCACTTGTAGTCGAGCAGACGCGCTTCCTGCACGAGCGGCGGATCGGGCCAGCGGATGTTCAGCCCACCGTCGGGCATCACGAAGTCTTCCGGCAGGATGATGTTGGTGCGGTGCGGATCGATATCGACCGATGCGGACGATTCGACCACGTCGGTCACGCACTTCATCGCGACCCAGAGGCCCGAGTAGCGGCTCATCGCCCAGCCGTGCAGGCCGAAGTCCAGATATTCCTGCACGTTCGACGGAAACAGCACCGGAAGCCCGCATGCCTTGAAGATGTGTTCGGACTGATGCGCGAGTGTCGAGGATTTGGCGGCGTGATCGTCGCCGGCGAGCACGAGAACGCCGCCGTGCCGCGACGAGCCGGCCGAGTTGCCGTGCTTGAAGACGTCACCGGACCGGTCGACGCCGGGGCCCTTGCCGTACCACATCGAAAACACGCCGTCGTATTTGGCGCTCGGGTACAGATTGACCTGCTGCGAACCCCACACGGCGGTGGCCGCGAGGTCTTCGTTGACGCCGGGCTGGAACACCACCTGATGCGCGGCCAGATGCTTTTTCGCTTTCCACAGCGACTGGTCGAGCCCGCCGAGCGGCGATCCGCGGTAGCCGGAGATGAAGCCGGCCGTGTTGAGGCCGGCGGCGCGGTCGCGTTCCTGCTGCAGCATCGGCAGACGCACCAGCGCCTGGATGCCGCTCATGTACGCGCGGCCGCGATCGAGGGTGTATTTGTCGTCGAGCGTGACGGAAGACAACGCGGCTTCGAGCGAGGCTCGCTGACCTGCGTCTAGCGGGGCATTCATTATGTGTACTCCTCCACTTCAGCTTGGGATCACCAAAACTTTTCTGGCCCCGGCATCTCGTGAATGCTGGGGCCGGGGTCGTCATATTGACGGGTTTTAAGCGATGGTAGCACTGGTGGAAACCCGCCGCAGCGGATCAAAAATCGCCCGCGCACGGTCTGATTTCGGCCGGTTTCGCGACAAGTTGCCGACGTGTTGTCAGCAGTTGTCGCGGATTTCCGCCGGAATGGAGTTGTATTGCGCCTGCGCGTGTAACAAGCTGTAAAACCTACAAATTTGCGGAACCGCAGTGAAAACGACTGTCTAACCCCGACCTGCGAGCGATGCCGAACGCCGCGCATTCTGTGCAGCTTCTGGACAGCAGGGCAGTTAGAAAAGGAGTACGCATGAACACAAGAAACATCCAGACCTTCCTGATGGTTTCCGCCGCTTTCTTCGCGATGAGCGCGCCGGTGCGCTCGAATCCGGGCAGCACGGGGGCACTGTCGAACGCGATCATTCGCACGGCGCAGGTGGCGCCGGCGCGGGTCGACGGTGCGATCGGCAGCGATCGGTACAGGCAGAATTCATGACGCACCGCATCGCGCGCGTCTAATGACGACCGGCCGCCGTTCCGAAGAGAGCGGCGGCGTTGCAACGTAAAAGGGCGAGGATCCTGCGATCCTCGCCCTTTTTTCTTGGTGCGCCAGGCATGGCGCGTAGCGCCGTGACTGGCGCTGTCCGACCCGCTGTGGTGGCGAGCCGGATGACTTGGGGGTGAAAGTCCTCTGCACACCCGGCAAGGGGAAG
>NZ_CADFGP010000005.1 GCF_902833905.1 Paraburkholderia tuberum STM678
CCGCCCAAATTACGAGAGTAGACGCGATCCGGCCAAAGTTTACAAGCACGGCTTTCAAGTCATTGAATGTAAACGGCTTGCTGGCGCGGGCGGCTGCCGCAGCGAGATGTGTATAACGCTATGGGTCATAGCGGCGGACAGCAGGTAAGTCTTTTATTATGGGAGAACAGATGACAAACGACTTCTTTAACAAAAACAGCCAATATCTCAAGACCGACGAGAATGAAGAGTGGACCGAGGTCGGCACTGCCATTACCAATACAACTCCCGGGTCAATATCCAATGTCATAATCAATACGACGCCTATCTGTCCAAACATGAGCAACAAGGAATTCAGAAAGGAGGTCATGCGGGCACGCGATGCTGGCGTTTCGTTGATTAAGGAGCGCATTGCAGCAGTGGCACGTTGGGACGCAAAAGAGCGGGACCGTGCCGAAATTTATTTCGCTCGCGCAGATGAAGAAATCCGAAGCACTTTGGCTGTTGGTCTGCCGCGCCTGCTAGCTGCGATGCAGGAGCTTGTACCAGAAAAGATTGTTCGATGGGACAGCGTACTGAACAGGAGCCTTACATGCACAGTTGCGCTAGATAGCGGCGACAATCACGCCGCAGTGTGCAAACCCGATTCCCAAAAGCGCGTTATCGCTATCTACTCGAAGTTTTGCAATATCTCACATGGCGAGTTGTTTCACGAGTGCAAGATCAAGACGTTGATTCACGAGTGCACCCATTATACGGATACTTTTAATTCGATCGATGAGGTATATGCAGATACCGAGTCAGGAGCGAAATACTTTGCGAAAAATCATCCTGACCTCGCAATCAGAAATGCCGACAACATAACCGGCTATATTGCAACATTCGATGGGCGAAATATCAGATGAGTAAGAAGCTGAAAGTGAGGGGCAGTGTTGTGATCGTAGCGCTTGCCATTTCGGCTTGTTCTTATGGATCGGCTGGCGCATGTACCATCGGGGAAGAAGCAGAGATTGAATTGCCAGTCAATACAACTGCGCTGACCAATGCAAACAGGCTCGCAATTACGGATGCTGTCATTGAGGCGAAAAAATGGCCCGACGTTCAGATTCAGGCGGTTATTATGGCTGGCGCATATACTGTAGAGCGTAATCTGGATCAGTTGAAAGAAGACCGGGCTAGAAACGTCAAGGTGTATTTGCAACAGCTTGGTATAAGAAGTGAAAATATTTTGATCGAGAAGCATACTTTCACGGATGAAATGGTGGTGAAGCGTCCTGATGGCACACTTAGTTACCGTCAGGTCTTCGTAGAGTTCAAGCCGATCTGTAACGGTAGCTGTGCGTGGATGTGCGACGATCCAAGGGTGACGCCGCGCAGCAAGGTTATCAACCCGTAAGCACACGAACAGGGCTCCGCCGAAGCGGGGCCCATTCATAGACAGGTCAGGCAGGCAAGCGGCACCATCACGACTGGGCATAGGCGACATCGCCGATGAACTCGATGCCGGTAAGCATGAAGCCGTTAGCGATGGTGTTCAAAACTTGCTCAAGCCGCGATTGATTTTCCGTCTGGCCATGCCGCCATGAATACGGTGAGATGACCCGATGCTCTTGTTCTGCTAGCGCCTTCCAGGCTTAAAACTCGCCGACCACTTCATCGCAGGCAACTCAACGAGCCGATAGAACACATAGGCGGCCGGCACCGCGACCAGCATATAGCCGAACGACGGCCAGATCGACATCTGCAGCGACGAACGAAACAGCCACGCCGACAGCAGTACGAAGATCGGCAGATGGATCAGATACAGCGAGAAGCTGAAGTCGCCGACGCGCGACAGCAGGCGCGCTACTGCATCCGACCCGGCACGAAGCAGCGCGCGCACGCCGCCCGTTTCACGCCGGGGGGCATGACGTCCATCGAGCGCCTTGTACAGATAGCACGCAAAGCCGAGCGCCCATATCTGGAACGCGCCGTACTGGCCGAAGTGAAACGCGACGCAGCCTGCCGCGATCAATACCGCCGCGAGCACGTACAGCGATGCCGGCGCACGCGCCGCTCGCACGCTGCGCGCTTTGGCATCGGCGATCCACGCACCGAGCGTCCAGGAGAACCAGTACGACGTGAAGAACTGCACATCGTGGCGCTCCAACCCGTACGCGGACGCAACGTTGATCGCGCCGACGAGCGCGAGCACGGCGTTCATGCCGATGCGTCTGCGTAGCGCGAACAGCAACGGATAAATCGCATAGAACTGCACTTCGAGCGACAGCGTCCACAGCGCGCCGTTCGAGCCATACGTTTTACCCGCCACACCCTGCAGCGAAAACAGGTTGACCAGAAACGGATGCCAGCCGATGTCGCGAATCTTGTGACTGACGGGCGGCAATTGCAGGCTCAACGAATCGAGCGCGAAGGTCAGTACGAGCGCCGCGAGCAGCACCGGGTAGATGCGCGCGAAGCGCCGCAGCCAGAAGTTGCCTGCATCGAGCCGGTAAGCGGGATTGCCCGCGAGCCGCAGCGCGCCGCCGCGATGGATGCAGTAGCCACTGATGACGAAGAACATCGGCACACCGGCCGAGCCCCATGCGATCGGAAACGTCAGGTACGCGGCGAGACTACTGGGACTCAATGAATGTCCGACGCTCTGATGAAACGCCTGCATGCCGACCCACACGATCTGGCGGCAATGAAAGTAGGCGACCAGCAGCGCGGCGAAGCCTCGCATCGCGTCGATCGCGTGCTCCTTGCCGGCGCTATCGACACGCGCGTCGCTGCGCGCATGCGCCGCGGCCGGGTTTTTCTCCGGGCGCGGCAGCGGGGAGAGGGGCAGGGATGAGCCGGCGGCATCCAGTGCTGGGTCGCTCATACGCGGTCCTTATCTGAAGCGGAAAAAAGAAAAAATTGCGCGGAACAGGCCTTCGAGCGGGCGTCTTGCGCACCCGCGACGCATCCATCCTAGAGCACCGCAATCCTGAAAAATGATTAAAAAATTCCATTTCGCATTGAATCCGATATCGATTTTGTGACGAATTGTAATTGCGCGTCGACGTATGGGGTATCGAATTATTTATCGCTTTTGTCGTGCTAATTTAAAGCAAGGATTTTCTGACCCCGAGGTGAAGTCATGAACCTGCATTTACTGGCCGGCGTGGCCGTCCTGCTGATCCTGGTGGCCGCCTCCGCCTACCGCGATGCCTTGCGCAACGAGCCGATCCGTCGTTACCGGATGAACCCAGGCAAGCTGCCACCGGTCGACGAACAGGAATGACGTGCTGCCGAAGGCGGTCATCGGGTCGCCAGGCGACCCGTGCCAGGGGTCGTCCGAAAGGTAAGACTTTCGGATTTGCTCGATCACCAACTGGCAATAGATACGTAATAATTTCATAATTTGTTCACAATATCGCATTGAGATTAATGCGTGAATTATCCGAATTAAATCGGAGAAAAACGCTTGCGTGAACCTCGCAGTTTTTCTGCTAGTCTTGCGCCGGCATTGATTGGCCGCCAGGTCCGCGAACACACCAATTTCTAACCGATGTGGGAATGCCTACCATGCTGAAAGTCACCAAAGCCGTGTTTCCCGTAGCAGGCCTCGGGACACGATTCCTGCCGGCTACCAAAGCAAGTCCGAAGGAAATGCTGCCGATCGTGGACAAGCCGCTGATCCAGTACGCGGTCGAAGAAGCGATCGACGCCGGCATCACCGAGATGATCTTCGTGACGGGCCGCAGCAAGCGCGCGATCGAAGATCACTTCGATAAATCCTATGAGATCGAGTCCGAACTCGAAGCGCGCAACAAGCAGAAGCTGCTCGACCTCGTGCGCAGCATCAAGCCGGCCAACGTCGACTGCTTTTACGTGCGCCAGGCCGAAGCGCTCGGTCTCGGCCATGCGGTGCTGTGCGCCGAAAAACTGGTGGGCGACAGCCCGTTCGCGGTGATTCTCGCCGACGACCTGCTGCATAGCGCGAAGCCCGTGATGAGTCAGCTCGTCGATACCTTCAACCACTATCACAGCTCGGTGATCGGCGTCGAAACGATCGCGCGCGAGGACAGCCGCTCGTACGGCGTCGTCGACGGCCGCGAGTGGGAAGACAACGTGATCAAGCTGTCGGGCATCGTCGAGAAGCCAGCGCCGGACGAGGCGCCGTCGAATCTCGGCGTGGTGGGCCGCTACGTGCTGATGCCGACGATCTTCAAGCATATCCGCGCGCTGAAGCCGGGCGCGGGCGGCGAGCTGCAACTGACCGACGCGGTGCAGTCGTTGCTGACCGAGGAGCAGGTGCTAGCGTATCGCTACTTCGGCACGCGCTTCGATTGCGGCAGCAAGCTCGGCTATCTGAAGGCGACCGTCGAATTCGCACTGCGCCATCCCGAGGTGAAGGCTGAATTCGAGGCGTATCTGCAAGCCTTTATGCAGAACGAGGCGTCAGGTGGCGAGGCGTCGCAATTGACGGCAGAAGCCGCGTGAAGTGACACCACCTGGAAGGAAAAACGGGCGCCGCATTACACGGCGCCCGTCGTCGTTTCGGCCGGACGGCCTCAACCCCGCTTCTTCACCTCGAGCCGGAACTTGTGCAGCAACGGCTCGGTATATCCGCTCGGCTGCTGGCGCCCCTCGAAGACGAGCGCCTGCGCGGCCTTGAACGCGATCGTGTCGAAGCCGGGCGCCATCGGCTGGTAGAGCGGATCACCGGCGTTTTGCGCGTCCACCACCTTGGCCATGCGCTTGAACGTCTCCTCGACGAGCTCGCGCTTGATCACACCGTGATACAGCCAGTTGGCGATGTGCTGGCTCGAAATACGCAGCGTCGCGCGGTCTTCCATCAGGCCGACGTTGTGAATGTCCGGCACTTTCGAGCAGCCGACGCCCTGGTCGATCCAGCGCACCACATAGCCGAGAATGCCCTGCGCGTTGTTGTCGACCTCGGCGCGGATTTCGTCGTCGCCCCATTGCGCCTTTTCGACGACCGGAATCGTCAGCAGGCCGTCGAGCAGTTCGTCGCGCACCGTCGCATAGTCGGTGCGTTCGAGTTCCTGCTGGACCGCCTGCACGTCGACCTGGTGATAGTGCAGCGCGTGCAGCGTCGCCGCGGTCGGCGAGGGCACCCACGCGGTGTTCGCGCCGGCCTTCGGATGGCCGATCTTCTGCTCTAGCATTGCGTGCATCAGGTCGGGCATCGCCCACATGCCCTTGCCGATCTGCGAGCGGCCGCGCAAGCCAGCGCTCAAACCGACCAGCACGTTGCTGCGCTCGTACGACGTGATCCACTTGCTCGACTTCATGTCGCCCTTGCGCATCATCGGGCCCGCTTCCATCGCCGAGTGCATCTCGTCGCCGGTGCGATCGAGGAAGCCCGTGTTGATGAACGCAACGCGCGCCGACGCTTCGGCGATACAGGCGAGCAGATTCACGCTGGTGCGGCGCTCCTCGTCCATGATGCCCATCTTGATCGTGTTGCGCGGCAGCTTCAGCAGGTCTTCGACGCGCGCGAACAGTTCGCTCGCGAACGCGACTTCGGCCGGTCCGTGCATCTTCGGCTTCACGATATAGATCGAGCCGGTGCGCGAGTTCAGCTTGTTCTGGCGGTCGCGCAGCGCGCACAGCGTGGTGATCACCGCGTCGAGAATGCCTTCCGGAATCTCGTGGCCGTCTTTCGTCAATACGGCCGGGTTCGTCATCAGATGGCCGACGTTGCGGATGAACAGCAGCGAGCGGCCATGCAGCTTGACCTGCGACTTGCCGTCGGCGCCGATGTATTCGCGATCGGCATTGAGCCGGCGCGTGAAGGTCTTGCCGTTCTTCGTGACCTCTTCGGTCAGGTCGCCGCTCATGAGGCCGAGCCAGTTGCGATAGAGCTGCACCTTGTCATCGGCGTCGACGGCCGCGACCGAGTCTTCGCAATCGATGATCGTGGTGACGGCCGCTTCGACGACGACGTCCTTGACATGGGCCGCATCGGTCTTGCCGACCGAATCGTTCGCATCGATCTGGATCTCGACGTGCAGGCCGTTGTGCTTAAGCAGCACCGCCGATGGCGTGCTCGCGTCGCCCTGATAGCCGACCAACTGCGCAGGTGTCTTCAGCGCCGTGGTGCCGCTCTTCAGCGCGACGACCAGCCGGCCGTTCTCGACGCTATAGCGCGTTGCGTCCGCGTGCGAGCCGTTCGCGAGCGGCGCGGCCTGATCGAGGAGCTTGCGCGCGTACGCGATCACGGCGGCGCCGCGCACCGGGTTGAAGCCCTTCTGCTTTTCCGCGCCGTCCGTTTCGGGGATCGCGTCGGTGCCGTACAGCGCGTCGTACAGGCTACCCCAGCGCGCGTTTGCGGCGTTCAGCGCGTAGCGCTGGTTCGACAGCGGCACGACGAGCTGCGGGCCGGCCTGTCCGGAGATTTCGCTGTCCACGTGGTCGGTCGTGGCCTGGACGCTGGTGGGCACGGGCACGATGTAGCCGATGCCTTCGAGAAACGCACGATACGCGCGCAGATCCCGCACCGGGCCGGGATTGGCCCGATGCCAGTTGTCGAGTTCGCTTTGCAGGCGGTCGCGCTCGGCGAGCAACGCCCGATTTTTGGGCGCCAGCTCGTGCACGAGGGCGTCGAATCCCGACCAGAAAGCGGCGCTGTCGATACCGGTGCCGGGCAGGGCTTCGGATTCGACGAACTGGTCGAGGTTGGCGGCGACCTGCAGTCCGCCGCGCGGGTTCATCTGAGTCATCGACTGCTCCATCTGTTATGGGACCGACGAGGGGGCATCGGTCCGCGTTGTGTCTCGGGATTGCTTTGGCGCTCGGCGCTTTACACGCCGAGCGCGTGAATGCCGGCTTTCGCGATCTGCGCATCCTGCTCCGACTTGACGCCCGACACGCCGACCGCGCCGACCACGTGGCCGTCGACGATCACCGGCACCCCGCCTTCGAGCGTGCCCTGCAGCGGTGCGCTGAGGAACGCGGTGCGGCCGTTGTTGATCATGTCTTCATAGACCTTGGTTTCGCGCCGGCCGAGCGCCGCGGTGCGCGCTTTTTCGGTCGCGATATACGAGGTGGAGGGCGCCGCGCCGTCGAGACGCAGCACCGCGAGCGGATGGCCGCCGTCGTCCGCGACGACGATCGCGACAGGCCATTTGTTCTTCTCGGCTTCCGCGCGGGCGGCATCGACAATGCGGGTCGTCTCGGCGACGGTCAACACGGGTTTGCTCAGCATAATGAATTTCCTGTCTCGGTGATGGGAAGGTGGCTTCTACAGCTTCTTTCGGTAACCGGCGATGCGGCGCTTCAGAAGATCCTCGGGGCTCCGTTGCAAGCTTCTTGCGGCTCTCCGGCGCGCGCCTGATTCGACGATTTTACTTCCGCGCGAGGCAGCGCGAAACGGCGGCCTCGCCAGGCGGCTCTGCCCGTGCGCTCGACAGTGCCGCCGCAACGCCACGCGCCGGGCGGTCCACAAGCGCGGCCTGGTTCAGAAATAACGAGGTAGACCAGCCGATGAGCTGGTTTTCGAAGCCTTCATTGCGGCCAGACAATGGTCGCGCCGCGAGCCGTAGCGGGGGCGACGGCTTCGGTTCATCGTCGGATCGCGGCAAGCGAACTAGGCCCGGTTCACGCTTTCACGAGTGAGCCAGACCCGCGCATGGGCGACGCGAACACCGCTTAGCCGCCCCCGAACCAGTCGAAGCCAGTGGAAGGCAGCCGAAACTGGCTGATACGCCCGAAGAAACGTTCGATCTGCGTTCGACCTCTATCAGGTCGGTTTCCCGCACTCGCCGACAATGAGGCCAACCGGGGCAGCAGCATTGACTATGATCGCGCTGTCAGTCCGGACCACACGATGACGGCTCGGCGGTGCGACCCAGTCAGCGATCGGGGCGCGTTGATGAATGGCGATCGCGGAGAAATCCTTGCACCCGGTTTTCGGGGCGACGTCCGAGGTCGGGTGCGCGATGGCAAGCTGGGCGAAGCCCAAACATATTCCAGCGCATAGTGCAGGCAGCGTACGCATGGTGTGGCCTCCTGTGCGAGAGAACCAGTAGAGTGCCAGTCAACTGTCTGTCAGCTTCGATCAGTGGGGCTCTGCAGCGATCAACCTTGCCCCGCGTCGGCAGTGGCGGATCGATCGTTGGCTCGTTGAAGGCACGACAGGCCTGGTACGCTTTCAATCTATGCAGTGGCGATTAAAGCAGGCTTAAAGGCTTTCCCCGTGCCGGCACGATGATGATCGCCCGTTCTCTCCGCTGTGCGGGAACACCTTGTGGCAGGTGCCTGCTACCCATACGCCGAAGGCCCGGCAAACGAAGAAGGTGGACCTGCACGAGTCGCCGGTCGGAAGCGTCGGGGCGACGCTCGACGAGCCCGGCGGCTTCGCAGCGGGACACGAGCGCCGCGGTGCCGTTGGGCGCGGCCTGCAACCGTTCAGCCAGTTCGCCGATACTGGCCCAGGAGCGGTCGGGAAATCCCCTGACGTGAAGGAGCATCTGATATTGCAGAGGCGTGACTCCTTCCGCGTGAGTAATTTCTTCCGAATACCGCAGGAACCTGCGTAACTGGTAACGGAATGCCGACATGGCTTATCGCAACTTCATCGTCGTGAAGCAATCCGATGCGGCGTTCGAAGTGATCAGCGAACTCCGGCAGCGCCGCGCGGTGATGGCGGTGGTCGTCGTCGATGCCGCTGTCGATGGCGCGTTCGACGTGTCCGGCGTGATTGCGAAGGAGCATATTGCGCACGCCGTCGCCCGCAGTATCGATATTTTCCAGCCCCGGGCTCGCAGAAGGACCGCCACGTCGACGCAATCCGTGCGCGTCAACGACGCTTCGTATGCCGTGCACGGCAGGGGTCTCAAGGTGGGCGATCGGATTGCTGAGGACTTGATGCCGCCGGATTCATCGGGTCACTGGGCCGGGATGAGGTTGTCGAGCGGCTCGCTTCGCGCATCGATTGGTGATCTCGATCTCGGTAGGTGATAGGCGAGCCGCGCGACACCGCGCGCTCGACCGGCCGCCACGGATCGATGTAGCGGTAGCGAGGCGGGCTGGTATTGCGTGACCGTGGCAGGAACTTCCCGCGTCCTCGACCATATGCCGCGGCTATGCCTCCTCGCCTTTTTCATCCTGTCCGATAACGACGCTCGTCGACGACGCAAACATGTAACGCGGCACATCCAGATTCTGGGGCGCGGGTTTGTCTTTGAACACTCGACCGGCCAGGTCGTAAGTCGAGCCGTGACAAGGGCACAGAAAGCCCCCGGGCCAATCGTCGGGCAGACTGGGTTGCGGCCCGGGCTGGAAGCGGGGCAGCGGGGTGCAGCCGAGATGGGTGCACACGCCGATCACAACGAGTATGTTGCGATGATCCGGGCGCGACCGGTATTCGTTGTTGCAGTAGGCCGGCAGCGGTATCGAGAACGGATGCTCGGTATGCGGGTCGGCGACCATCGGGTCGGCCTTGAGCACGGCCGCCAGCATCTCGTTGGTTCTGTTGACGATGAAAATCGGCTTGCCGCGCCACGCCACGGTCATCATGCTGCCAGGCTCGAGTCTGCTGATGTCGGCGCTGACCGGCGCCCCGGCTGCCCTCGCACTCGCTGGCGGCGCAAACGAGTCGACAAAAGGAACGACGACCGCCACGCCTCCTATGGCGCCGACGGCCGATGTGGCGATGAGCCATCTGCGGCGGGTTTCGTCGAGAGGCTCGCTGGAACCGTTTTTCATGGCAAGCTCCGAGTCGGTTCGGTTGCCCATCGCGACTTTTCACGAGTACCGTTTACGAATGCACCGCCGCGGTCGTCACGCGCCGGAAAGCCGGCGAATCGGATCGCGTGCGGCCAGAAACGCGAAACGCCGGTCTACATCGACCACAGGAACACTTCATGCACATGCGACGACGGAGCGATATTCACGTCCCTGCGCTCCGTCTTGCCGTTATATGTGGCGCTTACGCTATACCGGCCGTGAGGCAGCGACGCCAACAGGAAAGGACCCTTTGCGGTGGTCTGCAATATCGTATTGCCGTGCATGTCGGATAGCGTCACCGGGATATTCGCAAGGTATTCGTTGCCGCTAGCCGCCTTGCCCGCAAACTCGAGCGTGAGTGGATACCTTGGCATGACCTCCTTGATAGCGGTGGATTGGCCAAGGCCGATCCCGCCGCTCAGGAACGTAACCTCACCCTCGTGCTGTACCGCGGGTAAAGGCTGAGTTGCCGCGAACGCGTATTGGACGCTTGCACTCAGTGCGAGTGCCGTCAAGCCAACTTTGACGATTGCGTGCTGGTTCATTTCGAGCTCCTCGTAAAGTGTGGCGATGAGGTACGCGCCGCCACTGCGCTGCCAGGGTCTATTTGCATATATAAACAGACCCTAGCCCATGTCGATGGTGACGAACATGCGCTGTCCGTCGCGTTGGACCAATAGCGCGACCGCGTTACCGCTGTTCGCCGCTTTCCGCCGGAACTGGGCGGGACTTGATACATGAGTGCTGTCGACCATCAGGATGATGTCTCCCGGTTCGATGCCGGCGAGCGCGCCGGCCCCCGTGCTTTTTTCGACCAGGACACCACCTTCGACACCTGCGTCGTGTCGCTCCTGTGCGGTCAAACCACGCACGGTCAACCCATCGGGCGCTGCGACCTGCGCAATGGCCGGGGTCTCGGCAGGAGTGGCATTCAGACTGCCAAGCGCGACTGTCGTATCGTGCGTGGCGTTATCGCGCCAGTACACGAGATGGACGGATGTGCCCGGTTTGAGATCGGCTACTGTGACGGGCAACCGGGTCGAATCTGGAATATCAACGCCATTGATCTTCATGATGACGTCGCCTGGTCTGAGACCGGACCTGGCAGCCGGTCCTCGCGGGTCGACCGAGCTGACGAGCGCCCCTTGCGGCCTGTTCAGACCGAAAGATTGCGCAAGCGGCCAGCTGACATCCTGAATCGTGATGCCGAGGCGTCCGTGTTCCGCCTCGTGGTGCAGTTGCAACTGTCGGGCAACTTTCATCGCTTCATCGATCGGCAGCACGAACGCGGCTCCTTCAACGTCGCCGATCTCTTTCGTGATAGGCATTTCGATCCCAATGACGTTGCCGTTCAGACCGAACACCGGGCTGCCTGCATCGCCCGCATTTTCGGTCACGTCAGTCTGGATAAGCGGTACATACGACTCGCCTGGCAAAGCCCGCGACATGTTGCTGATGATGCCTGCCGTCACCGTGTCGTTCAGTCCATAAGGGGAGCCGATCGAGACGACCCACTGACCGGCCTTGTTCGCGGACGGTGAGCCAATTTTGACTGTCGGCAGTTTGGTGGCGGGAATCTTGAGCAGCGCGATACCGCTCGCTGGGTCGTCGCCGACCACCTTGGCCTTGAACTTGCGACCGTCCCTTAGCGTCACGCTGATTCGGGTTGCTTTCGTTATCAGGCTGGAGTCGGTGAGAATGTATCCATCGGCGGCGATGATGAATCCTGAGCCGCTGCGTTGCGAAGCCAGGCCTGCCGCGCCAGGAGGGGCGTAGGCGAACTGCTGGAACTGCTGGGTAAATGGATCGTCTTCGCTGCCGGCCGGCGGCCAGAGGGGAGTGACGGTGGCGACGGGTTGAGCCGCTGTCACGCTGATATTGACGACTGCTTTGCCTTCTTCGCTGACGAGGCGCGAGAAGTCCGTCACTATCGCGGGCGCCGTGTCGTGGCCTGGAAGCCTGGCAGCCGGCACATTCGCGCCGGAGCTTACGTTGTTCGGAGGGGATTGCGCCATGCAGCCCGCGGACACCGCCACGGTCAGACATTCCACGATCAGGAAGTACTTGAGTTTGTCGCGTCGCATCACATGCCCCCCGACACGAGCAGTTGAGTCGGTTGAGTCGGAGTAACGCGTCTGTCCGATGCGTTCTCCATGCTGCTGTGATTCGACTCTAGGTCGCCACTTTTAAAACAAGCTTAAAAAAACCCGATGAGAGGGTCCGGCTCGCACGTCCCCGTCAACGCTAATTTCGGTACTATACGGATCTACTTTCAGTCCCCGATTTTCGCCGGAACTGCGCTCCCGACGCGCGTGCAACCATGCCTACCATCAACGAACTATTCGTCTATCCGATCAAATCCTGCGCGGGCATCGCGCTCACCGAGGCGCGGCTGTTGGCGACGGGCCTCGAATACGACCGCAACTGGATGATCGTCGATCCCGAAGGCGCGATGTTCACGCAGCGCGCGTATCCGCCCATGGCGCTGATCAAGGTCGAACTCGGCGCAGAGGATCTGATCGTCAGCGCGCCGGGCATGCGTGAGCTGCGCACGCCGCTCGATGCCGCGCGGCTCGCCGCGGCACCCAGGGTCGCTACCGCGGTGTGGCGCGACGCGGCCTACGGGCTCGACACCGGCGCAGAAACGGCGGTCTGGTTCACGGAGTTCCTCGGTCTGCCCGCGCGCTTGCTGCGCTTCGATCCCGAGCGGGAACGCGTCGTCGATCCGGGCTATACGGACAGCACGGGGGGCGCCACGACCTTTTTTGCCGATGGCTTTCCGCTGCTGGTGGTCGGCCAGGCCTCGCTCGACGATCTGAACGCGCGCCTGAACGGCAAAGGCGCACCGTCGATCAGAATCGATCGCTTCAGGCCCAATATCGTGCTCAGCGGCCTCGATGCCTATGAAGAGGACTATGTCGAGACACTCGCCGTCGGCGCGAATGCGGACTCGAGCGCGCGCGTCGAGTTACGGCTCGTCAAGCTGTGCACGCGCTGTCCGATGCCGACCATCGATCAGGCGCGCGGCGCGCCCGATCCCGACTGGCCGAACGAGCCGACCGACACGATGCTCGGTTACCGAGTCAGCGAGCGCTTCGACGGCGCGGTCACGTTCGGCAACAACGCGCTGGTCGCGAGCGGGGCGGGGGCCTGGCTGCGCGTCGGGCAGCAGGTCGACGCGGAGCTCGGGTTCGGCGATTGATGGGATGAAAGGCGGGCGAGGCCCGCTTCGAGCGCCGATCAGGCTGCCCGCGCCATGGCCGACGCGGGTAGTGTTTGTCCATCTCGAATCACGCGCGCCTGCGGCGCGAGCGTCACGATGTCGGGATTCGCGAGGTGGTCGAGCAGCACGACGTCGGCGGCCGCGAGCGCCTTGACGGCCTTCAGGGTCAGCAAGTCGAGGTCGCCCGGGCCGGCGCTCAGCAGCGTGACCTTGCCGGTGTTGGTGTTCATGTCGGTGTCCTTATGCCGTTGGTTTCCGTTGGCCCGAAACGAAAACGGCGCCCGCCCGTGAAGATCACGAGGGGACGCCGTTGTCCGTTGCATTGCCTGTCGACGGTTGAGTCTGCGCGTCGCGACGACGTTGCCGCGATGACGTTGCGCAAGAGCAATGCAAGGACCACGCCATCGATCCGATCAAGGCGCGCAAGCCGTTGCCGCACATTGCGATTCACGCGGAAAACATGACGGCGATCGCACGCCCGTGCGCCTTCGTTTCGCACGTCGACAGTGCTGCGTCGCACCATCCCTGTGCCTGGCCGCCTCAAAACGCGTCGCGCGCGGGATCCGCTCCGAAGCCGCGCGACTTGCCGCAAATCCCCGCCACACCGCGCTTTCGGGCGCATTTATCGAAATTGGCACAGCCCTTGCGATAGGCGTTGCCATCGGACCAACGTGGGTTCGTCGCGCTTGCAGCACAACTGCACGCGCCCCGCAGCACCCAACAGGACAACGGCGTCCCCCGAATTCGGCCCCTCGGCTGGATTCGCGGGACGCCGTTTTTTTTTCCGCAATCGCTTTCGCCAGACACCAGAGGACAGCGTGCTCATGAAAATCATCGTTATCGGTCACGGGATGGTCGGCCACAAACTGGTCGAATGCCTGGCGCAACGGGCCGCGCACGATCTCGACATCACGGTGCTGGGCGAAGAATCGCGACCGGCCTACGATCGCGTGCATCTGTCCGAGTTCTTCTCGGGCAAGACCGCCGATGACCTGTCGCTCGTCGAGCCGGGCTTCTTCGAGCGCCACGGCGTGCAACTGAAGCTGAACGCGCGGGCGGTCGCGGTCGATCGCGACGCGCGCACGGTGACGGTCGCGACCGGCGAAACGCTGCCGTACGACCGCCTCGTGTTCGCGACCGGCTCCTATCCGTTCGTGCCGCCGGTGCCGGGCCGCGAGCGCGGCGACTGCTTCGTCTATCGAACGATCGACGATCTCGAAGCGATGCGCGAATGCGGCGCCCGCTCGAAAACGGGCACGGTCGTGGGCGGGGGCCTGCTCGGTCTCGAATGCGCGAAGGCGCTGCGCGACATGGGTCTGCAAACGCACGTGGTCGAATTCGCGCCGCGCCTGATGGCGGTGCAGGTCGACGACGGCGGCGGCCGGGTATTGCGCGGCCGGATCGAAGAGCTTGGCGTCACGGTGCACACGCAGAAGAACACGACGGCGATCGTCGACGGCGAAGCGGGCACGCACCGCATGCAGTTCGCCGACGGCAGCCATCTCGACACCGACATGATCGTGTTCTCCGCCGGCATCCGTCCGCGCGACGATCTCGCGCGCGCATGCGGCCTCGAACTCGGCGCGCGCGGCGGCATCGCCATCGACGACGCGTGCCGCACCAGCGATCCGCACATCTATGCGATCGGCGAATGCGCGCTGTGGCACGGCCAGCTGTTCGGACTCGTCGCGCCCGGCTACGAGATGGCGCGCGTGGTCGCGAAGCAGTTGCTCGGCGACCCGGCCGAATTCGCGGGCGCCGACATGAGCACGAAGCTGAAGCTGATGGGCGTCGACGTCGCCAGCATCGGCGACGCGCACGGCAATACGCCGGGCAGCCGCACCTACCAGTTCAGCGACGAACGCAAGCAGATCTACAAGAAGCTCGTCGTGTCCGATTGCGGCAAGCATCTGCTCGGCGGCGTGATGGTCGGCGACGCGAGCGAATACGGCACGCTGCTGCAGATGATGCTGAACCGCATCGAGCTGCCAGCGTCCCCCGAGTTCCTGATCCTGCCGCAAGCGGACGGCAGCGCGAAGCCGGCGCTCGGCGTCGAGGCGTTGCCCGCGGCCGCGCAGATCTGCTCGTGCAACAACGTGTCGAAGGGCGAGCTGTGCGCAGCCGTGTGCGCGGGCGCGACCGACATCGGCGCGTTGAAGAGCGCGACCGGCGCGGGCACCTCGTGCGGCGGCTGCGTGCCGCTCGTCACGCAGGTGATGAAGGCCGAGATGAAGAAGCAGGGCCTCGCGGTGAACAACCACGTCTGCGAGCACTTCCCGTATTCGCGCCAGGAGCTGTATCACCTCGTGCGCGTCGAGGGAGTGCGCAGTTTCGGCGCGCTGCTCGCCAAGCATGGCCGCGGGCTAGGTTGCGACATCTGCAAGCCGGCGGTCGCGAGCATTCTCGCGTCGTGCTGGAACGAATTCGTGCTGAAGAAGGAGCACGCGTCGCTGCAGGACACCAACGACTACTACCTCGCGAACATCCAGCGCGACGGCACCTATTCGGTCGTGCCGCGCATGCCGGGCGGCGAAGTGACGCCCGACGGCCTGATCGCGGTCGCGCAGGTCGCGAAGAAATATGGCCTCTACACGAAGATCACCGGTGGCCAGCGTGTCGATCTGTTCGGCGCGCGCGTCGAGCAATTGCCGTCGATCTGGGAAGAGCTGATCGCGGCCGGCTTCGAATCGGGTCACGCGTACGGCAAATCGCTGCGTACGGTGAAGTCGTGCGTCGGCTCGACGTGGTGCCGCTATGGCGTCGGCGATTCGGTCGGTCTCGCGGTCGAACTCGAGAATCGCTACAAGGGCCTGCGCACGCCGCACAAGATCAAGTTCGGCGTGTCGGGCTGCACCCGCGAATGCGCGGAAGCGCAGGGCAAGGACGTCGGCGTGATCGCGACCGAGAAGGGCTGGAATCTGTACGTGTGCGGCAACGGCGGCATGAAGCCGCGTCACGCGGAACTGCTCGCCGCGGACCTCGATAAGGCGACGCTCGTGCGCTATATAGACCGCTTCCTGATGTTCTACGTGCGCACCGCCGACCGACTGCAACGCACCAGCGTGTGGCGCGACAACCTCGAAGGCGGGCTCGACTATCTGATCGACGTGATCGTCGACGATCGCCTTGGCGTTGCCAACGAGCTCGAAGTGGAGATGCAGCATGTGGTCGACACGTACGAGTGCGAATGGAAAAAGGCCGTCACCGATCCCGAAACGCGCAAGCGCTTCCGCCATTTCGTCAACAGCGTCGAGTCCGATAGCAACGTCGCCTTCGTCGAGGAGCGCGGACAGATCCGGCCGGCAACGCCCGCCGAGCGGCAGGTGCAGCGCATCGCGATTCCCGTTGTCGTCGAGACGGTTTGACCTCATCCGATTCCCGCTTAACTCAAAAAGAGCCCAGTCATGAAGAACGAACGCTTGCCCCGCGCCTGGACCGCGATCTGCGCACTCGACGACATCGTGCCGAACACCGGCGTTTGCGCGCTCGTCAATGGCGAACAGGTGGCCGTGTTTCACGTCGATGGCGGCCAAGTCGAGTCGCCGGCCGAGCCCGCGGTCTACGCGATCGAAAACTTCGATCCGGGTTCGCACGCGGCGGTGCTGTCGCGCGGACTCGTCGGCAGCCTCGGCGAGCGCATCGTGGTCGCGTCGCCGATCTACAAGCATCACTTCGATCTGCGCACCGGCGAATGCCTCGAAACGCCGTCGTATTCGGTCAGCGCATTTGCCACGCGCGTCGAAAACGGCCAGGTGTGGGTCGCGGTTTGAGGTAGCGGCCTTTGTCCATCGTTCTGATGTTTCAACCCGATCATTCGCGCATGTCTGCTACCAGCGTAAAGAGCGTGTGTCCGTATTGCGGCGTCGGCTGCGGCATGGTGCTGCACGTCGAGGACGGCCAGGTCGTGAAGATCGCTGGCGACAAGGAGCATCCGGCCAACTTTGGCCGGCTCTGCACCAAAGGGCAGTCGGCCCACGTCGCGCTGCGCAAGTCGGGTCGTCTCGAAGGCGCGTTCGTGCGTCGTGCGCGCGACGAAGACCCGGTGCCGCTGCCGATGGCGCAGGCGCTGAGCGATACCGCCGCGCGTCTGCGGCGCGTGCTCGACGAGCATGGTCCCGATGCGCTGTCGTTTTACGTGTCGGGGCAGATGTCGCTCGAAGCGCAGTATCTGGTCAACAAGCTCGCGAAGGGCTTTATCGGCACGAACAATATCGAAGCGAATTCGCGCCTGTGCATGGCGAGCGCGGCGAGCGGCTACAAACTGTCGCTCGGCGCGGACGGTCCGCCCGGCTCGTACGAAGACTTCGATCACGCGGATCTGTTTTTCGTCAGCGGTGCGAATATGGCCGACTGCCACCCGATCCTGTTCCTGCGCATGATGGATCGCGTGAAGGCGGGCGCGAAGCTGATCGTCGTCGATCCGCGCCGCAACACGACCGCCGGGAAAGCCGATCTGTTCCTGCAGATCAAACCCGGCACCGACCTCGCGCTGCTGAACGGTCTGCTGCATCTGCTGCACGAAAACGGCGCAACGGATGCGGCTTTTATCGCCGAACACACCGAAGGCTGGGACGCGATGCCCGCGTTTCTGGCCGGGTACACGCCGGAGAACGTCGCCCGCATCACGGGCCTCGCCGCCGACGACATCCGTCGCGCCGCGCAGATGATCGCGTCGGCCAAAGACTGGATGAGTTGCTGGACGATGGGCCTGAACCAGAGCACGCACGGCACGTGGCACACCAACGCGCTGTGCAATCTGCATCTGGCGACGGGCCGCATCTGCCGGCGCGGCAGTGGGCCGTTCTCGCTGACGGGCCAACCGAACGCGATGGGCGGCCGCGAAATGGGCTATATGGGCCCTGCTCTGCCGGGGCAGCGTTCGGCGCTGGTCGCCGCAGATCGCGCGTTCGTCGAAGCACTGTGGGGCATCGCACCGGGCACGCTCAAAGCGGACGCAGGCACCGGCACGATCGACATGTTCGCGCGCATGGCCGCGGGCGACATCAAGGCGTGCTGGATCATCTGCACGAATCCGGTCGCGACCGTCGCGAACCGGCAGACCGCGATCGCCGGTTTGCGCGCGGCCGAACTCGTGATCGCGCAGGACGCGTTCCTCGATACCGAAACGAACCGCTACGCCGACGTGCTGCTGCCCGGCGCGTTGTGGGCCGAAGCCGAAGGCGTGATGGTCAACTCGGAGCGCAATCTGACGCTGATGCAGCAAGCCATCGAACCGCCCGGCGCGGCGCTGCCCGACTGGCAGATCATCGCGCGCATCGCGTGTGAAATGGGCTTTGCCGATGCGTTCAGCTATGCGAGCGCCGACGAAGTGTTCGCCGAACTCACGCGCGCGGCGAACCCCGCGACCGGCTACGACCTGCGCGGCGCGAGCCATCGCCGCTTGAAGGACTCGCCACTGCAGTGGCCGATCGCGTCGGCCGATTCGTCCGAGCGCAATCCGCTTCGCTATCTGAATGACGGCGTGAGCCAGACACTCAGGGAGTCGGAAGATGGCGGCCACCCGCGCATTGCTTTTCCGACCGCGAGCGGCAGGGCGAAGTTTTTCGCGCGTGCGTATCAGCCCGCGGCCGAGTTGCCCGATCGCGAGTTTCCGATCGTGTTGAACACGGGCCGTCTGCAGCATCAGTGGCACACGATGACCAAGACCGGCAAGGTCGCGATGCTGAACAAGCTGAACCCCGGACCCTTCGTCGAAATTCATCCGGACGACGCGGCCGAACTCGGGATTCGCGCGAAGGACGCGGTCGAGATCCGTTCGCGGCGCGGCCGCGCGGTCCTGCCCGCCGTCGTCACCGATCGTGTGAGCGCGGGTCAGTGCTTCGCACCGATGCACTGGAACGACGTGTTCGGCGACGAACTGTGCATCAATGCGGTGACCAACGACGCGGTCGATCCGGTTTCTCTGCAGCCCGAACTGAAAGTCTGCGCGGTCGCGCTGAGTCCGGTGACGGCGGATCGCGACGCGAGCACTCGCAATGACCACGATGCGCTCTCTACCCCCGCCGACGCAGCGGTTTTAGCGCCAAGCGCGAAGGATCAACCCATGCCTCGTATCGAAGCCCTCACGACTTTGCTGCAACTGCCGCCCGAGCCCGCGCCCATGCCGTCGCTCAGCGACGCGGAGCGCGCTTATCTGGCGGGTTTCGTCAGTGGCCTGCGTTCGGCCGAAGCGCAAGGTCTCGTCAACGTGCCGGTGCTGCCGCACAGCGCACCGTTCGATGCGGTGAAGCGGCTCTATGTCGATGGTCTGCTTGCGGGACTGTATAGCCGCAGCGCGACGACAGCCCAGACGCCAACCGCTGCCTTGCGGCCGAATCTCGCACAGGAAGAGCCACGCGAATCGGGCGTGCGCATCGTGCGCGTGCGGCCGAAGGTCACGCTGTTGTGGGCCTCGCAAACCGGCAACACCGAGTCGCTGACCGAGCGTTACGCGACGCGTCTGATGGAATCGGGCTTCGAAATCCGCACCGCGTGCATGGCCGACTATTCGTTCGCGACGCTCGCGAAGGCGCAATACGTGCTGCTGATGACGAGCACGTTCGGCGACGGCGATGCGCCCGACAACGCGCAGGACTTCTGGACGCAACTGAACGCCGCCACGGCGCCGCGCCTCGACGGCGTGCGTTTCGCGGTGCTCGCGCTCGGCGATCGCAACTACGATCAGTTCTGCGGTCACGGCCGCCGTCTGGACGAGCGGCTCGCCGCGCAGGGTGCGCTGCGTCTGACCGAGCGTGTCGATTGCGATATTGAATATCAGCAGGGCGCCGATGCATGGCTCGAACGCGTGATCGTCTGCATCAAGCAGGCGGATGCCGCGCTGTACGCGGTGCCGCCGGGCGGCATGATCAACGCGGTGGTGGGCGCGGTGCCGACCAGGGCGCGGCCGGCCGCGTCGCGCGTCGTCGGCAATCTGCGCCTGAACCGGCAGGGCGCCGCAAAGGATACCCGCTACGTGTCGCTGCAAACGGGCGAGACGAACCTCGAATACGAAGCGGGCGATGCGCTCGGCGTGTGGCCGAGCAACTGCCCCGAACTCGTCGACGAACTGATCACGCTGAGCGGTCTGCACGCGGAGGCATCGGTGCACGTCGCGGGTATCGGCGACATGCGGCTCGCCGATGCGCTCGGCAAGCACTACGAGATCGCGCGGCCGAGCGCCGAAGCGCTGGCGTTCGTCGCGGCGCGCAGCGGCAACGGCGCGCTGGGCGATCTGCTCGCGCCCGAACGCAAGGCGGATCTGAAGCAATGGCTATGGGGACAGCAGCTCGCCGACGTATTGCACGAGTTTCCGGTGAGCCTCTCGGCCGCCGAGCTGACCGGCATGCTGAAACGCCTGCAGCCGCGTCTGTATTCGATCGCATCGAGCCCGAAGGCGCATCCGGGCGAAGTGCATCTGACGGTGTCGGCGGTGCGGTATACGAATGGGCGGCGGCACCGCAAGGGCGTGTCGTCGACGTTTCTCGCGGATCGCGCAAGCGACACCGACGTGCCCGTGTTCGTGCAGAAGTCCGCGCACTTTCGTCCTCCTCATCAATCGGACACGCCGATGATCATGGTCGGGCCGGGCACCGGCATCGCGCCGTTTCGCGGCTTTCTGCACGAACGGCAGGCACGAGGCGAGCGCGGACGCAACTGGCTGTTCTTCGGCGAACAGCATGCCGCGACCGACTTCTACTATCGCGACGAACTCGAAGCGATGCGCGCGAGCGGTCTGCTGACCCGGCTCGACGTCGCGTTCTCGCGTGACCAGGCCGACAAGATCTATGTGCAGGACCACATGCGCGAACACGGTGCGCAACTGTGGGCATGGCTCGAAGACGGTGCGCACTTCTATGTATGCGGCGACGCGAACCGGATGGCGCGCGATGTCGATGCGGCGCTGAAGGACGTCATCACGACTCACGGTGGCATGAGCGAAGAGAAAGCACTCGAATACGTGAGCCGTCTGACGCGCGAAAAGCGTTATGCACGCGACGTGTATTGAGCCGCCGATGCGTTGCAGAAGATGCCTTTAAAAAGGCCTCGTAACGGACAACACGATGGCATGACGCTTGCGTGTCGAGTCCCAGTGAAAACTCCGGGCGACATGCCGGCGCAAAACACAAGTAACGCAGCAACTGGACTACCCGGCATTTTATTTACTGAGGATCTCTGATGAAAAACGTGATTCACTCCCTGCGAAGCGGTGATTGGCGCGCACTCGTCGCCTGCTTTCTGTATTTCGACACGGGCTTCACCGTCTGGGTGCTGTATGGGCCGCTCGCGCCGTTCATCAGCAAGAGCATCGCGATGACGCCCGCGCAGCAGGGTCTGCTCGTCGCGGTGCCGGTGTTGTCCGCGGCGATTCTGCGCGTGACGCTCGGCAATCTGTATCAGTCCGCGCATGGCAAACGCATTGCGTTGATGGGCGTGCTACTGTCGGCGGTGCCGACGATCGTGCTGCCGTTGCTGCAATCGGTGCCGTCGTACGAAATGCTGCTGGTGCTCGGCGTGTTCCTTGGCGTCGGCGGCGCCAGCTTCGCGGTCGCGCTGCCGATGGCCGGCAGTAACTATCCGCCGAAAGTGCAGGGCCTCGTCTTGGGACTGGCCGCGGCCGGCAACATCGGCGCGGTGCTCGACGGCTTTCTGTTCCCGCAACTGGCGACGCGCTACGGTTGGCAACTCGCCGCGGGCGGCGCCTTGCCGCTGCTCGCGATCGCCGCGATCACGCTGTACTTCTGGGCCAACGACGCGGGCGTCAAAACCGGCAGCGTGCTGCGCGCCTTCGGCAGTTTCGCGACGACGCTGGTCGGCCTGATCGCGCTCGTGCTGCTCGTCGAAGCGGGGCTATTCGGCGCGGGCAAGACCGGCGTGCTGCTGCTGCCGGTGATCGGTGCGCTGCTGGCGATCGCGGTGCTGCCGCAACGCTACCGCTCGGTGCTCGCCGAGCGCGATACATGGGTCATCATGCTCGTCTATAGCATCACGTTCGGCGGTTTCGTCGGTATGTCCTCGTATGTGTCGCTGCTGCTGACCAACCTCTATCAACTGTCGAAAATCGACGCGGGCCTGTTCATGGCGCTGCTCGCCGCGACCGGCGCGATGGTGCGCCCGCTCGGCGGTCTGATTGCCGACCGCGTGTCGGGCGTGCGCGCGCTGACCGTGCTGCTGGCGATCATCGCGGTTTGCGATTTCCTGTTCGCGGCGGCGATGCCGTCGCTCGCGGGCGGCATTGCGTTGCTGCTCTGCCTCTATGTCGCGTTCGGACTCGGCAATGGCGCGACGTTCCAGCTCGTGCCGCATCGCTGGGCCGGCCGCACCGGGCTGATGTCCGGCATCGTCGGCGCGGCGGGCGGCATCGGCGGCTTCTATCTGCCGGTCGTGATGGGCATCGCGAAGGAAAGCACCGGCAGCTATCAAATGGGCTTCGCGACGTTCGGCACACTGTCGGCTTGCGCGTTCCTTGCGATCGTCGCGCTGCGCCGGCCGTGGATGGCGTGGTCGATGCAAACCGGCGTCATGCACGCGCATGCGACGGAGTAAGGCGCCGCGCTCGCGCGTCTGGCGTGCGCTGTCCAACGCCGAGGAATTCGGCAAATGGTTCGGCGTGAATCTCACCGGCAAGCGGTTCGTCGCGGGGCAATCCACGCAGGGGCACATCACCTATCCAGGCTATGAGCATCTGCTGATGAACGTGCTGGTCGAGCGTGTCGAGCCCGAGCATCATCTGTCGTGGCGCTGGCATCCGGCCGCGATCGACATCACGATCGACTACACGCCTGAGCCGACCACGCTCGTGGAATTCGATCTGAGCGACGTCGAGTCGGGCACGCTGCTGCGCGTCGTCGAATCGGGCTTCGACCAGTTGCCGGTCGGGCGCCGCGCGCAAGCGTTCCGGCTGAACGACGGCGGCTGGGAGCAGCAGATGGTCAACGTCGAGCGATATGTCGGCGCGAGCTAGGGCGGCCCCCGCGAGGGCGGGCCTCAAGGCGGCGACACTGCGCAGTTCGGCGGCGGTG
Organism: Paraburkholderia tuberum STM678; assembly: GCF_902833905.1. Classification (GTDB taxonomy): domain Bacteria; phylum Pseudomonadota; class Gammaproteobacteria; order Burkholderiales; family Burkholderiaceae; genus Paraburkholderia; species Paraburkholderia tuberum. Next base: position 22,945 of record NZ_CADFGP010000005.1, read on the forward strand.
TTCGCGCGGCGCTCGGTGACGAGACGCGTCTGCGGCTTGTCGCGGCGTTGTGCGCGGGCAGTGCGATGTCGATCGCGCAGCTGACGGCCGGCACCGACATCACGCGGCAGTCGGTCACGCAGCATCTGCAGGTGCTGGCCGACGCGGGCCTCGTGCACGACGTGAAGGTCGGACGCGAGCGCCTGTGGGCGTTCGAGCCCACGCATCTCGACGCGGCACGCCGCGCGCTCGACGCGATTTCGCGGCAGTGGGATCAGGCGCTGCTGAAGCTGAAGACGATGGTCGAAGAATGAAGGGCGGGCGTCCGTGGTGATTGCACGAACCGAGCCGGCCCGCGGATTGGCCGCCTGCCGGTAGGCTGTACGCGACGGCGGGTGCCGCATTTTTTACCGACTGCGAGCGGCACGTCGTGCATGGAAGCGCGGAACAACGCAAAAAGGGGCCAAAAAATTGGCCCCCAATCCGCTGTAAAAAAGGAAGAAAAACGAGCCCGCGACTAATCGGCGATCCGCTTGTCGGCCAGCGCGTTCTGGCAGTCGGCCAGAACCTGCCGGACGAGCCGGGCTTGCGGGTCGAGTTCGTCGGTATCGAGAATTTCTTCAACCGCGTCGCGCGCCCAGTCGGCATCGACGAAGCGCGCGTGGCGCCGCGCGATTTCGACCGCGGTGGCCGACAGCTTCGCGACGCACAGCCAGTCGGCTTCGCGCGCGCGGCGGTCGAGCCACTTGTGCGCGGACTGCACGTGAAACGCCGCGTCGGGCCAGTCTTCGTTCAGATAATAAGCGCCGAGGCTTCCGCATGTGAGCCAGCACAACAGCTCCAGGCGGTCACGGGGACTCAGATGTTGGCGTACATCACTCATGGCGACGCTCGCTGCAGTAAATGGCTTCCCGGTGAGGCCGGCGGGCGCCGTCCTCCGCTTTTTACACACGCTTTTTACAAACAGTAGCATGCGGAATTCCCGGGCGGCAATTCCTGACCACCCTTAGCGTGCGGCGCCGCCACAGGTGGGGTTTTCGGGCGGTGCGTCAGCGTGGTGCGCCGGCGATCTGATCGCCCCGGGACGACCCGCCGCAGCCGAAGCGCCGGCATTTACCGGCTCGCAGCGGTTCCCGGCGCGGCTTCAACGTTCGCCGCGCGTCGTCGCGACGATGAAAAACCGCGGAAACGGCAGCAGCACCGTGCCATCGGCGAGCGCCGGGTAGGCTCTGACGATTTCGTCGCGATAGCGTTGCACAAACGCGCCGCGTTCGGCGTCGTCGAGCGCGGCGAGAAACGGCCGCAGCGCGCTGCCCTTGAACCATTCGACCACCGCGTCGGCGCCCGCGAGCGGGTGGTGATAGACCGTGCGCCACACGTCGACGCGCGCACACAGCGGCTTGAGCAGCGCGTAGTACCAGTTTGCGTCGTAGCGCATGGTGCGCTCGATACCGTTCAGCTTCGTCGCCCAAGGCCCGTCGATGGCGATTTCGCGCAGCAGCCGGTGCGCCGGTTCGTCGAGATTGTCGGGCATCTGCACGGCGAGGCTGCCGCCCCTGGCAAGTTTTGCCACCAGCGCGGGGAACAGCCGCTCGTGGTCCGGCACCCATTGCAGCACCGCGTTCGCGAGGATCACGTCGTAGGGGCCGTGCGCGTCCCACGTCGAAACGTCGCTGATCTCGAAGCGACATTGCGGCAGCCGCCGACGGGCCGCCGCGATCATGTCGGCGGAGCTGTCGATGCCGCTGACCGACGCGCCCGGCACCCGCTCGGCCAGCACCTCGGTCGAGTTGCCCGGGCCGCAGCCGATGTCGACCGCGAGCCGCGCGCCGTTCAAGGGCACCGCCGCGAGCAGATCGCGGACCGGCCGCGTGCGCTCGTTCTCGAACAGCATGTACTGCTTCGCGTGCCAATCGCTATGCTCGTTCGTGGTTTTGTCGGTCATCTTTTGCTCCTTCGCGGGGTTCGTTGCGGCCTCATTCTCGGCCGCTGACAGCCTAGAGTAAAATGAATTTATAATCCCGATTACTTCATTTTTCTAATGAAAATCGACACGCTCGGCGTGCAGGCTTTCGTCGCGATTGCCGATCGCGGCAGCTTCCAAAGCGCGGCGGATTCGCTGCACGTCACGCAAACCGCGATCACGCAGCGGCTGCGCAAGCTCGAAAGCTATCTCGGCGTCACGCTGATCGAGCGCACCACGCGTTCGATGGCGCTCACCGAAATCGGTCGCAATTTTCTGCCGCAGGCGCGTCGGCTGCTCGGCGAGCTGGCGGACGCGCTCGTCGAGATCCGCGAAACGGGCATCGCGCGACGCGGCGACGTGTCGATCGCGTGCGTGCCGACCGTCGGCGTTCAGTATCTGCCGCGCATCCTGCAGGCGTATTCGGCGCGCTATCCGCACAATCGCATCAAGATTCTCGATCACGCGTCGTCGGCGGTGGAGGAGGCCGTGTTGCGCAGAGAGGTCGAGTTCGGCATCAATATCGCGCGCGAGCATCATCCCGATCTCGCCACCGTGCCGCTCACCGAAGACCGCTACGTGCTGATCTGCCACGAGGACCATCCACTCGCGAAGCGGCGGCGCATCGCATGGCGGCAGTTGCAGCCGTTCCCGCTGATTTTCGCCGGCGAGGTCAGCGGTAATCGCGCGCTGCTCGACGTCGCGCTGGAATCGAGCGAGCTCGCGCTGCGTTCGTTCTACGAGGTGCAGCGCAGTTCGACCGCCGTCGGACTCGTCGCGCAACGCGTCGGCGCGGCCGTGGTGCCCGCGCTCGCGCTGCAGAACGGCGCGTATCCGAGCGTGCGCACCGTCGAGCTCACGCAGCCCACCGTGTCGCGCACGCTGGTGCTCGTCGCGCGCAAGACCGCGCAGTTGTCACCGGCCGCGCAGGCGCTGTACGACATGATCCGCGAACAGGCGACGCTGAAAACCGGATGACGGCGCGCCGCGCGCAAGGCAAACTGGCTGGCTTCCGAGTTTCATTCCTTCAACCCGTTCAATCCACGCGGTACCCAACGACTCATGCTGCAGATACTCGGCAAGACCACCTCGATCAACGTGCGCAAGGTGTTGTGGACCTGCGCGGAACTTGGGCTTGCGTTCGAACAGGAAGACTGGGGCTCGGGCTTTCGCTCGACCGAGGTCGCCGAATTCCGCGCGCTGAACCCGAACGCGATGGTCCCCGTGATCCGCGACGGCGACTTCGTGTTGTGGGAATCGAACTCGATCATCCGTTACCTCGCGAACCGTTATCGGGGTGACGGGCTGTATCCGGCCGATCCGGTCGAGCGCGCGCGCTGTGATCAATGGATCGACTGGCAGGCGAGCGAATTGAACCGCTCGTGGAGCTACGCGTTTCTCGCGCTCGTGCGGCACTCGCCCGAGCATCAGGACCCGCGCCAGATCGCCGCGTCGTGCGCGAACTGGTCGAAGCATATGGCGATCGTCGAGCAGCAACTCGCGCGCACCGGTGCGTATATCGCGGGCGACGCGTTTTCGCTCGCCGATATTCCGATCGCGCTGTCCGCGAACCGCTGGCTCGAAACGCCGCAGCAGCACGACGATTTGCCGGCGCTGGCCGCTTATATGGCACGCCTGGCCGGGCGCGACGGGTATCGCAAGCACTGCCGAAACGGCACGCCGTAATCGTTGATTCGCGCGCTTCTGCAATCTGCCGGTGCTTACAGAAGCCGCCTTCAATGCTGACGCTCTGCTTGTGAATTCCCGCGCTCGACGGCTTCTGCGCGGTGCACCCCGCGTCGCCTACAATGGCGGCCATCTAGCGACATTGAAGGTTCAACGATGCGGTTAACGAAATTCGCGCTGGCTTTGCTGGCGGCGTGCTTCACTCTGAACGCGAGCGCCGAAATGACGGCCGCGCAATACAAGCGCTGGGCACACGCCGACAACAACTCGATCTATGCGGCGTACATCACGGGCACGATCAACGCGTTCGGCTGGGCGAACGGCGATCTGGTCGCGAGGAAACAGCCGCAGCTGTTCTGTCCGCCACCAACGCTCGCGATCGGCAACCAGACGGTCTATCCGTTGCTCGATGCGTTCTTCGCGAACCATCCGGGCATTTCCGAGGATTTTCCAATCGGGCTCGCGATTCTGCGCGCGTTGCAGGGCGCGTATCCGTGCTGACGTGTTGAAGGAGTGAGGGGAGGGAGGCAAAGAGGGGCAACCTCAGGGGCGAACTCGCGAAACGGGCCCGCCCCCGCTGGATCAAACCTGCACGAGATTCGGAATCTGCACGTCCGGATTGACGTCCGCGTCGTAATCGACGCCCTTCATTTCAAAGCCGAACAGGCGCAGGAAATCGGTCTTGTAGCCCGCGAAATCGGTGAGTTCGTAGATGTTGTCGTTGCTCACCTGGTTCCACAGCTCCTGCACGCGGCCTTGCACCTGCGGATCGAGTTCCTTGTAGTCGGCGCGCAGACGGCCTTCGTCGTCCAGATGCGGCTGGCTGCCATAGAGGCTGTCCTTGTACAGGCCGTAGACCTGCTCGATACAGCCTTCGTGCGTGCCTTTTTCCTTCATCACCTTGAAGAGCAGCGACAGATAGAGCGGCATCATCGGAATCGCCGAGCTTGCCTGCGTGACGACTGCCTTCAGCACCGCGACGCGCGCATCGCCGCCCTTGGCCGCGAGCTTTGAGCGGATCCCGAGCACTTTCTGGTCGAGATCTTTCTTGGCCGCGCCGATCGAGCCGTTCCAGTAGATGTCGTGGGTGATCTTCTCGCCGAGGTAGGTGAACGCGGTGGTCCTGGCGCCGTCGGCGAGCACGCCGGCAACGCCCAACGCGTCCATCCACATCTGCCAGTCCTCGCCGCCCATCACCGCGACCGTGTGCGCGATTTCTTCCGGCGTGGCCGGTTCGAGCACGGTTTCCTTGATCACTTCCTTGTCGGTGTCGATGCCGCGCAGATTGACAGCCTTGCCGATCGGCTTGAGCACCGAGCTGAACACTTCACCGGTCTTCGGGTGCTGGCGCTTCGGCGCCGCGAGGCTATAGACGACCAGATCGACCTGGCCGAGATCGCGCTTGATCACTTCGATCGTGCGCGCCTTCACTTCGTCGGAGAACGCGTCGCCGTTGATGCTGGTCGCGTACAGGCCTTCGGCGGTGGCGAACTTCTCGAACGCCGCGGTGTTGTACCAGCCGGCCGTGCCAGCCTTGGTTTCGCTGCCGGCGCGCTCGAAGAACACGCCGAGGGTCGACGCGCCCGAGCCGAACGCTGCGCTAATGCGGGCGGCGAGGCCATAGCCGGTCGACGCGCCGATCACGAGCACCTTCTTCGGGCCGTTGGCGATGGGGCCGCGTGCCTTCACATACTCGATCTGTTCCTTGACGTTGGCTTCACAGCCGGTCGGATGGGTCGATACACAGATGAAGCCACGCACACGCGGTTTGATGATCATGAAGCACCTCTTGTCGGAATTGGCGACATTATAGTGGCCCCGCCGGAGCCGCACTCCATGCCGCGAACGAAGCAAAAACCGGCGTACCCCCCACATCTTGGTACGATTGCGCCTTTCCCAGCCGACGACAGCAAGTGAAGCGCCTCTTTTCCTCCTTTCTGGCGGCCCTCGACAAAGGGCTGACGCTCGCGAACCCGCTGTTCGCGAAGGCCGCATGGCATCTGCGCCATCCGACCCGCCGCACGTTCGCGTGGGGGCTCGCCGCGCTGCCGGTGCTATTCGTACTGTACGTGCTGCTGCTGATTCCTTTCACGCCGAGCATCGGCGACATCCGCAAGGCCAAGATCGAGCAGCCCGCGCAGATCCTGTCGGCGGACGGCAAGCTGCTCGCCGAGTTCAAGCCGTCGAACCGCGAGTGGGTCAAGCTGAAGGACATCTCGCCGAACGTCGTGAACGCGCTGATCGCCACCGAGGATCACCGCTTCTATCAGCATTTCGGGATCGACTGGCGGCGCACCGCTTCGGCCGCGCTGCACACGTTCTCCGGCGACCGCCAGGGCGGCTCGACGATCACGCAGCAGCTCGCGCGCAATCTGTATCCCGACGAAATCGGCCGCGCGCCGACGTTGACGCGCAAGCTGAAGGAAGCGATCACCGCACTGAAGATCGAGGCGTTCTACACGAAGGACGAGATCCTCGAAACCTACCTGAATACGGTCCCGTTCCTGTACAACGCGTACGGCATCGAGATGGCTGCGCGCACCTATTTCGACAAGTCCGCATCCGACCTGAACGTGCTCGAAGCGGCGACGCTGACCGGCATGCTGAAGGGCAACGCGTACTACAACCCGGTGCTGAACCCCGAGCGCGCCTTGCAGCGGCGCAATACGGTGCTCGCGCAGCTGGTCAAGTACGGCAAGCTGACACCCGCCCAGTACGACACGCTCGCCCGCAAGCCGCTGCGTCTCGACTTCGAGCGCCAGATCGAGCCGCCCGGACCCGCGCCGCACTTCACGCAGCAACTGCGCAAATGGCTCGTCGCGTGGGCCGATCGCAACGACTACAACATCTATTCCGATGGACTCGTCGTGCGCACGACGATCGACTCGCGTCTGCAGACGATGGCGACCCAGGCGGTCACGCTGCAGGGCAACCAGTTGCAGAACATCGCGAACTCCGCGTGGGGCACGCGCGCGGGCTGCTCGGCGGACAAGGACCTGCTGCGCACGTTCCTGCGCGAAACGCCTGATTTCCGCGCGGCCAAAGACACGGGCCTCGCCGACGACGAGGCGCTGAAACGCCTGCTCGCCGATCGCAAGCTCGTGCAGAGCGTGTGCGACACGAAGACGCGCGTGCAGGCCGACTTCCTCGCAATGGACCCACGTACCGGCGAGATCAAGGCGTGGGTCGGCAGCCGCGACTTTGGCGTTGATCCGTTCGATCACGTGCAGCAGGCGCGCCGTCAGCCGGGCTCGACCTTCAAGCCGTTCGTCTACGCGGCGGCCTTCGAGGCCGGCGCGAAGCCGGACGACAAACTGCCGGACAATCCGGTTCAGATCGAACTCGCCGGCGGCGAAATCTGGAAGCCGAACGACGAGGACGAGCCGAGCGGCCGCATGATCAGCCTGCGCGACGCGCTCGCCTATTCGCGCAACCGCATCACCGCGCAGGTGATGGAGTCGGTGGGTCCGAACAGGGTCGCCAGGCTCGCGCGCGCGATGGGCGTGCGCGACAGCCAGCTCGACCCGGTGCCGTCGCTCGCGCTCGGCACGAGCCCGGTCACGCTTAAAGAAATGGTGTCGGCGTACGGCACGATCGCGAACCTCGGCGGCTACGTCGAGCCGCTGATGGTCACGCGCATCGAGGACCGCAACGGCAACCTGCTCGCCGAATTCAAGCCGGCCACGCCGAGTCGCGAGCTGCCCGCCGACACGGCGCGCACGCTCGTCGACGTGATGCGCGACGTGATCAGCCGCGGCACCGGCGCGAGCATCCGCACGCGCTTCGGCGTGCGCGGCGATGTCGCGGGCAAGACCGGCACGACCCAGGGCAACGCGGATGGCTGGTTCATCATGATGCAGCCGCAACTGGTGGCGGGGGCATGGGTCGGCTTCAACGACAGCCGCGTGACGCTGCGCAGCGATTACTGGGGGCAGGGTGCGCATAGCGCGCTGCCGATCGTCGGCGATTTCTTCCAGCGCGCGCAGCGCTCGCGGCTCGTCGACAGCCACATGAAGTTCGATACCGCGCAGCAGCCGGGCTGGTTCGCCGAGCGCGCCGAACGCTTGCGCGACTGGATCGGGCACCTGTTCACGCGCACCCCGGCGCAGCCGGACAAGCAGGTCGTGGCGCGTGCTCCGGCGCGGCGCGCGCCGGTCGCGTCGGTGCAGCCACCGACGTCTGCCGTGGCGGCACCGGCGGCGGTGTCAGAGGCAGCGGGCGCGTCCGCGGTGCAGGGCGAAGCGCGCGCGTTGCCGCCGTTGCTGCCGGCGCCGGGGTCGGGGTCGGCTCCCGCGCCGGCGCCGGGTAATACCGTCGACGGTGAAGCGCACGGCGGCGGTGCGGCAGCGCTCGCGCCAACCCCGACGCCGGACGACATCGTGCCGCCCGATGCGGGCGGTCAGGGCACAGAAGGGTCGAATAACGGCAGCGGGGCGAATTGAAGGCGACCCGGGCAGGCTGCCCGGGTGCGTATTGAACGGCGCGTGGGACTAGCGCTAAGACCTCGCGACCCCCGCTTCACCCGGCGATCGCGCATGCGGATTGCCATGCGTCGTCTCGAGCGACGTGTCGTGATGCAGCAGCAACACCGCCGCCATGCCGATGAGTCCCGCGCCCGACAGGCATAGCAGCCCGGCGCCGAAGCCGCCGGTGCTGTCCTTGATCCAGCCCATCGCGAACGGCCCGAAGAAACCCGCCAGATTGCCCAGTGAGTTGATCGCGGCGATGCCGCCCGCGGCCGCCGCGCCCGACAGGAACGCGGCCGGCAAGGTCCAGATTACCGGCAGGCAACCGAAGATGCCGAAGCCGGCAATCGATAGCGCGATCATCTTCTGCACCGGATCGTCGAGGCCGGCCGCGGCCGCGATGCCGGCCGCCGCGACGAACAGCGCAATCGCGACGTGCCAGCGGCGTTCGAGGTGGCGATCCGAATGCCGTCCCCACAAAATCATGCTGACGAGGCCGACCACGTACGGCAGCGACGTCACGAAACCCGTCTGCAGATTAGTGAGGCCGAACGACTTCACGATCTGCGGCAGGAAGAAGCTCAGGCCGTAGTTGGTCGCGTTCGCCCCGAAATAGATCAGCGCGATGGCGAGCACGCGCGGATTGATCAGCGCCTCCTTCACGCTGAAGTGGCGCACCGCCTCGCGATGCTCGCGCTCCTGCTTCTGCCGCGCGATCAGCCAGTCGCGCTCCTCGGTGCTGAGCCAGATGGCGTCGGCGGGCTTGTCGGTCAGATACAACAGCACCGCGACCGACAGCAATACCGCCGGCGCCGCCTCGATCAGATACAGCCACTGCCAGCCGCCGAGTCCGCCGTGGCCGTCGAGCGACAGCAGCGCGCCGGAGATCGGTCCGCCGATCACCGTCGACAGCGGAATCGCCGCCATGAAATAGCCGACCACGCGCCCGCGATACGCGGCCGGAAACCACAAGGTCAGCAGAAAAATGATGCCCGGGAAAAAGCCGGCCTCGGCGACGCCAAGCAAAATGCGCAGGCCGAAAAACACGTGCGCGGGCGAGAGCCCGGTGAAGCGCGCGATGTCCGGGATGAACGCCATCGCGCCCGCGAGAATACCCCACGTAAACATGATCCGCGCGATCCAGCGGCGCGCGCCGAATCGTTCGAGCAGCAGGTTCGACGGCACTTCGAAAAAGAAGTACGCGATAAAGAACACGCCCGCGCCGAAGCCGAACGCGCTCGCGGACAGATCGAGCGCCTTGTTCATCTGCAAGGCCGCGAAGCCGACGTTGACGCGATCGAGATAGGCGATGAAATAGCACAGGATCAGGAACGGCACGAGCCGAACCGTGACGCGCTGAAGGGTACGTGCCTCGAGATCCATATATGTCTCCTCCGGTTCGGCGACCGGTGTATGCCGCTATGTGGTGGGGTCCGTCTGCGGTTCGAAATGCCGGTCCGTCGAACAGGCATCGTTACAGACTAGACGCTCAAAAGGGATTCCGGAAGGTCTTTTGTGAACCATGTGGTCCGCTCATTGCCGACGCCGTCGCGGCGTGGCGCTCGCGTCCATTGTTGGGACTCGCGCAACAGTGTTTTCGGTTGTATCGGCTGATCTTGGGCGAACGATTCCGGATAATTGCTGCCTGACTAATCAGTTAAAAATGCAGGTGATCCACGATGTCGAATCAGGGTTCGGACATGCTCGCTGAGGCGCGAAAAACGGTGCGGGTACGCGAAGTCGCGTCCGTCGCACGAGCGGAAAGCACGCAAAGGAAGAGGGCGCCGCTGCCCACGCGCATGCGCGGGGTGGCGGCGGTGGCGGCGGTGGCGCTCGCGTGCGCGAGTCTCGTCGGGTGCGCGTCGAGCACGGATGTGGTCGCGAGCGGCAAGCCCGGCAGCTACACGGTCGCCGCCAGCGCGACCGGAGGACGCATGGCCTGGGCGCGCGCGCACGAACTCGCGATGAACGAGGCGCGCGACTACTGCGATCGTCTCGGTATGCAAAGCAGCGTGAAGACGGAGACGGTCAGCGGCGTCAGCGCGATGACCGAGCACGGGTCGTCGGTCAGTTTCGAGTGTCATCCGCGGTTCTGACGCAGCGTTGCGCGCGGGCGGCGGGTGCCGCCGCCCCATGACGATCACTTTTTATCGAACGTCACCAGGTGTGGGTCGTTCGTATCCGCGACGAAAATCGCGAGCAGTTTTGCCGGTTCGGTCGTGCTCGCGTTCTCGCTGACCGTGTGATGCGCGCCGGGCTTCTCTGTCCACGATTCGCCCGCATGGTAGACGGGCTCGGCGCCGTTATCGATACGGCTGCGGATCGCGCCCGCCAGCACATAGCCCACCACGAACGCCTGACCATGCCGATGCGGCGCCGAGTTGCCGCCCGGCGCGTAGTCGACGACGAGCGCGGTCATCGTCTTGCCCGGCACGTTCGCGATCGGTACGGCGAAGGCGGGGGTGATGGTTTCGTGAGGGGCTGCGCTCGCCTCGCCGGTGTCGCGCCGGCATAGGCGTACTGCCACGTACCCGTGAGCGCGGCGCCGGCGAGCAACGCCGACGTGAAAACTGTGCGGATCGTGTTCATGGCGTCACTCCGCGTCAGCCTGACACAGCGCTTCGGTTGCGTGGTTTGCCGCGCGTGCGCCTTGTGCCCACCGCGCCGCAACCGTGGCCAATTCTCCACGCGCACGTTCGAGCGCCGCGGCCCGCGCTTCGGGACTGGCGAACTGCAGCGGCTGCGCATCGACGAAAGTCGGCCCTGCGACGCCAAGAAAACCGAATGCCGCCTTCAGCGCCGGCGTCAGCGCATCCATCGATTCGTACGGCGAGCCCGCGCGCAGATCCGCGCCGCGGCTCGTGATGAACAACACCTTGTGCCGGCCGAGCTGTCCGACGATGCCGCCGTCTTCCGCGTGCAGATAGGTCACGCCGGTCCGCGTGATGCTATCGATGAACGCCTTGAACGCAGACGGCATCGACCAGTTGTACATCGGCATGGCGAACACCAGCGCGTCGGCGGCGAGAAGGCGCGCGCACAGGGCATCCGATGACGCCAGCGTCGCCCGCATCGCCGCCGTGCGCTCGTGCGCGGGCGTGTACGTGGCGATCGCGAACGCTTCGGTGACGTGCGGTGGCGTGTCGACTGTCAAGTCCAGATAATCGACGTCGAAGTCGACGCGTGCTTCGCGCAGACGCTCGAGAAAATAGCGGGCGAGCGCGCGGGAATTGGATCGCTCGCGTTTCGCGCTGGCCTCGACGTGCATGATCTTCATGTGGTCCATCCTTGCGGTGGGTTTGACGTGAGATCAGGTTAGAGGGTCGACTGGCTTGGTGGAATAACCGGTTTTGTCGAATTCAAGGTAACCACTTATCGCGACTCGCGTGGTGACATGCCGCCGGGGCGCCGGCAGTCCTCAGTCTTCGCGTGGTTTGGCGTTGGTCGAACGTTTGACGAACGGTGCGCCCGAGAAGCCCACCGTCGCGCGGCCCTGCACGGGTGATGTTTCGCGGGCGCGGCGGGCAGGGCGCGCGGACGTTTTTTCTGTTCGCGCCGTCTCGATCTGACGCGAGAGCGTGCCGATACGCTCGCGCAACAGGTCGGTCGCCGCCACCCGTTCAGCCAGCAACGCATCCTTTTCCGCAAGCTGCCCGCGGGTCGCGGCATGCCGCGCAGCGGAGGCAGCCAGTTCTGCCTTTGATGCGGCCAACTCGTCCCGAATCGCGTCGCGCTCGGCCCGCGATTCGGCTTCGAGCGTCGCCGCCCGCTCGTGACTCGCCTGGAGCTCCTTGCGCAGACGTTGCGCCACCGCTCGTTCACCGTCGATTTCGAGCAAGGCGCGCTTTTCCGCCGCGGCGAGCCGCTGCTCGTTCTGCTCGTGCGAGCGGCGCAGCTTCGCGAGTTCGTCGGCGAAATCGCGGCGGGCATCGGCGAGCGCGGCGGCTCCTGCCGCGATTTCTTCCTTCGATGTCGCCAGTTGCGCCGTCAGCATGTCGTTGGCCGTCTGCAGCTCGACGATGCGCGCGTCGAGTCCGGCAATCCGCGCGCGCAGGGTCGCGACATCGTTGGCCGCCTGTTCGGCCTTGTCGACGGCGTCCTGACGCTGCCTGTCGTGTTGCTTGGCCTGTTCTTGCGCGGCGGCGATTTGCGCGTCCGCGTCCTGCCTGAACACGTCGAGCGCGGCGTTCGCGGCGTCGCTCGACAGACGCCACAGCTGGGCCGCCAATTCGCCGGCAGCCGCTGCGACCTCGGGCGGCAAGTCCGGACGGCCGACGTCCACACGCGTCTTGTCGCGCACGTCGGTCCAGAAATCGCGCAACGCTTTGGCCGGCGCGCTCATGCTGCCTTTGCGCACCAGCTGGTACAGACGGTTCGCGGTCGGTGTTTCGCCGTAACGGAAAAACAGCAACGCGCAGACCTCGCGATAAAGCGTCTGCGTGTCGGACGCGTTTTGACGGGCGACTTCGATGTCGGCTTCGAGGGTCATGGTGGAAGCGGCTTTGGGGGAATATGGATGCGTTGATAATACAACGTAAAACGCACCATATACTACACAATTCAATCATCAACACGACATTAGTACTATAATGTCGTGTTCATGATTGGCGTCCGGATTATTCAATCGACGGGTCGGCAGCGAATATCGATCAGAGCGCGGGGAACTGCATTTCGCGCTTGCATGGAACGGGAAGCCGCACCATGCTGCAACGCAGGCTAAAGCGCGCCAGCGTGTGTCGGGCCGCCGTCGGTCAGTGCGTGCGCGCTCGCGCTGCGATCGTTTCGAGTTCTTGTTCAGCGAGATCGAACGCGCCACGAATCGCCGCCTCGGCGTTGTCGCCTGCGCAATGAGCGATCGGCTTGAATTCGTGCGCGGGCGTGATCAGATCGAGTCGCACGTCGTAAAGCAGGCTGCTGCGGTCTGGGCGTAATGCCTCGATCGCCAGATGGCAGTTCGACAAGAGCGCTTCGAACCGCGCGAGACGCACCAGTTGCGCACCTGCCTCCGCTTCAAGCTGCGCCGCGCCTGGGAAGCCAAGATAGACAATCTGCATGCCGATGCCCATCCTCCGCTCCCCTCTCGTATATGGTCCGGACGCTCTGCGAGCCGTCCGCGGTCAGCGCCAGTTACCACCGGCTTATAGTGTTACGACGCAAAACGTGGTCATTGACCTAAGTCAAGCGCGATGAAGAGCGGTGCAAGCGGTCATTGGTCCGCGCGCGTCACCGAATGCCTATCGGCGCTTAAAACCGCGCGCTCATCGCAGGTACCTGTTCATCGGGCGGGAACACATCCCACGAACCGGTGCCGTTCCGGAAAAAAACGATCGTCAGGCGTCTTGAAGAAATCGCGCCTTCGAGCCGGACATAACGCGCCCGCGTGATCGCCATGCGGCCGGTGCGCACGACATGCGCGGGTGTCGCGCGGGTTGGCGCAAGCCATTTCTCGACCAGTGCCCGCAACGGAATGACAGTGTCGTTCATTGCCTACTCCTCAGTCTCGCCGAGCTTGACGCCGTGCAATGCGGCGTGCCTTCGAATCTATTATTGGCAACGGACCGCGTTATCTAAATCAGCGACGGCGGAAACGCGGGTAGTCCGTGGAGACCGATCGTAGGAATCGGCTGACCCTCGATGAACGATCGGACGACAGCGTCACCTTGGCGCGGACTGATATGCTCGCGTGCACCGGCGGCCTGCGTCATCTCGCCGAGCGCATCCATGCGCGAAACTCGCCTTCGACCGCGACGATCGCATCCGCGCAGGTCGAATACAGCAGGCTCGCTTTGCCGTCGGTGTCGTACATACCGCGGCACATCGCTTTCAGCTGGATCTGCGTGTTACCTTCGTCGGTGTGCTCCTTCAGCGCCGCGAGATACACGAAGCCGAACGAATGCGGTCGCGCGGTTTCGATCTGTGTGTCGTCAGCGCGAACGATCCGGCTCGCCGAATGGGTGGCGACGAACGCGCGTGCGCGCGCCCACGCCGCCTCGCAATCGTCCTGGGCTTCGCAATGCACGGCGGCCTGCTGGCGCGCCTCGAACAGCGCGACCTCCTCGCGACGGAAGGCCGCTTCGCGCGCCGCGCTCGCGCAGCCGGCGATCAGCACCGGACCGAGCATCGACACACAGAGCCAGCACGCGGCGCGCTTCATGACTGCCCCCGTGCCGACGTAGCCGGCGGCACGCAGGCGCCCGTCGCGGCCAGTTCGGCGATTTCGGCGATTTCGGCGGTGATCTCGTCCTGCCGGACGATCCGGTAGTCGCGCGTGAGTTCCTGCAGCCGGTCCTTCACATGACGGCTCGCCGCCAGCATCGCCCCGACGCGCGCGGCGGCGATGCCGCGCATCGCGCCGATCACCGTGTCGAGCTGTCTCGCCGAGGCAATGCGGCTCTCGATCTCACTGAGTTTGCTGCTCATCGCGGCTCCAATCTGCTTGCGTCGCGTCCGCCCACGGCGCCCGCGTCGCGCACTCCACGATCGGTTCTGGAATCCCCACGATAGCGGTACGCCGCGGATGAAATCTGATCCTGATCAAACCTCGCAAGCGACACCGGCCGGGGACACGCGCCGAGACCCGCGTCGCGATGCCGAACCGCGCTTTATTGACGACGATCAAGCCGAACCTGCGCGACGCGCTTACGCTGGCGATGCACACGGCCACGGCCACGTGATCACCCCGCAGCGAGGACGACATGAGAGTGGCTCTGATCGTTTCGATTCTGTTTGCGCTGCTTTGCATGTCCGGATGCGGGACCGATCCGGCGCCGGCTGCCGATCACGAACTCGCCGCGGCGTTCGCCGACGTGCTGGACCTGTACGACGCACGCCTCGACCTGACAGCGCAGGCGCTCACGCTCGCGCGCGGGTATCTGCCGCCCGATGCGCCGGTGCTCGCGAAAGTGGCAAGGTCACGCGCGGCCGTCGCGGATCTGCAGGCGTCGCCCGCGCTGCTCGATTCGCCGGCTTCTTTTGAACACTTCGATGTCGCGCAACGCGATCTGACCGACGCGATTTCGCAACTGCTGATCGCCTGCGAGGGTGTCCACCGTCTGAGCGCGAGCCCGCCGTTTCACGCGCTGCAGTCGCGGCTCGCCTCGTCGGCCGGCCGGATCGCCTTCGCGCGCGAGCGCTACGACGAAGCGGCACGGCGCTACGACGCGGCGCGTCACGGCTTGCCTTTGCACCTTGCGGATGTCATGCATCCGCAGCGCGACAAGCCGACTTTCACGGTGCCGGACCCAACGCCTGTCCACCGTCATCCACGCACCGACTTCGGCGCGTTGCGCGGCTCGCTGCGGGTTTAGCGCGCTTGATCTGCGTCATCAGCCGCGCTTACGCGGCCCCTGGACTCGATCTCAGCACGGGCAGCCGCCCGTCTCTCCATGTTCAACCACGGAGCACCGGCGACGAGCTACAAAAGCATTCTCGTTCATCTCGATACGAGCGCGCGTGGCGCAGTTCTGATCGGCAGCGGACTGGCATCGGTTGCCCTGACTCAGCGTTTCGTCGACAAGCACAGTCTGGTACTCGGTCAGAAATGTGCTCGGTACTCAACGGCGCGCGATCGAATCGCCTAACTTTTCGTCGTGCTCAGCGGCGTCAGATAGAAAGTACTCTCTTCTCGCCTCTCGATAACACGCGGGACGTAGGCGTCGTACCCAGCGTGACCTATCGATTCCATATTCCAGTTGCACGTCTCAGCATCTACCGCGTGGATCTTCGGCAGCGGGACTGGTGTTTCCACCCGGTCTTCACCTGCTGGTTTGTCCTGATGGATCTTTCTTTGCCATTTGCTGCTCCGGGGAAAGTTTGGAAGGCCGCGATGGCAGACACGATGCCGACAGCGGGTTGTGGTGATCAATACTCTTACTACCGCTTATCCGACATGCAAGGATTCAAGGCTTCCCGTTAATCGCCGTCAGATATCGTGCGATCTGATCAACCTCATCGACAGCCAGCGGCGCACCGTAGACCGCACGCATCTTGGCCACTTCCGCTTTCCACTCCTGAAACGACAATGGCGGTTGCCGGGTGACCATTCCGGCTGAATGGCAAATCACGCATTGCGCGTTCGCGAGGTTCGAACCAACGCCGGGCGGGAAAGTCAGGCTGCCATTGGGCAGCGTGACGTCGACGGTCCGGATTACGGCAGCGCCTCCAGGCTTGTCCGGCCCAGCCATGGCAGACGCGCTCACACAACTCGCCCATACCAGCAGCACTGCAGCAGACGCTTTCATGTTCGCCTCCTCACGCGACGACCACAGTTGCCGATTCGACGACATTGCGCATATAGCCGCCGCTGTTCCAGTTCGGTGTGTCCGGCTGCTCAACGCCGTTCTCGTTGACCGCCTTCACCTTCAACACAAACTCGCCGGCGTAATGGGGTGTGAACTGCGCATCCCAGCGGCGGAAGCTGTATTTTCCATAGCTTTTTTCAAGGCGCGCCGGCATCCATGAACCGCCCCCGTCGGAGGAAAACATAACCCGCTGCACACCCGCGTCGCCACCGAATGCGATTCCCCTGACCGTCTGCGTCCGCATCACGGGGAGCACGGAACCGTCGCCGAGGTTCGTGAAGAACGATCTTGGCACCATCCGGTTGATGGGCACCGTCTTGACGCCAGTCTGTCCGGGTTCGACATTCGCGTGAGGTGTGTCAGGAATCTGGTACGCCTTGGCCATCCAGAAATTCTCGTCCGGCCGGTCGATGACCTCGATGTCGTTCAGCATCTTCATCCAGTATGTCGAATACCAACCGGGTACCACGAGCCGCAACGGGAACCCGTTCAGAAACGGCAACGCCTGGCCGTTCATCCCGAACGCCACGATCACTTCGCCGTCGCGGGCATGGTCGACAGTGAGCGTTTTGATGAAGTCGGGCGTGGCCGCGATCACCCCTGTGTCGAGCCCATTGAAACGAACCTGAACGGCGCCCGCCTTAACCCCTGCCCGATCCAGAATATCCTTGAGCCGCACGCCGGTCCACACGGCGTTGCCCATCGCGCCGTTGCCCCACTCTCCGCCGGCCACACGCGGTTTGAAGAAACCACGAGAGTTGCCTGCGCACTGATTCACGGCAGCCACTTCGACGTGAGCAAAGCCATTCATGATTTCGCTGACGCTCAGGCTAAGTTCGCGGCCGACCAGTCCCCGCACCACCAGTCGGAAGGCGCCGCCGTCGACCCGGGTCGGAATGCCGGCCAGATGCCAACGCACGAAAAACCGGTCATTTGGGGTGAACACGCCTGCGTCGAATACGGAAAACGGTGTTTCGAGCAAAGGCGGGCGGCTTCGCAAGAGGAGCATCTCACCCTTATGCGGAAACCCACTCGTCAACTCTCGCAGACCGTTCGCGAACGGCAGCGTCACTGCATTGGCAGCCCACGAGCGGCGTACCCAACCGCCACCCATGCCTATCAGGCCGCCTGCCGCCAAGGCATGAACGAACTGTCGGCGTTTCGTCCCGTATTCGTCTCTCATTGTGGTCTCCTGTGCACGCCTATCGGCTTCTTTACGTCCCTATCGGGTCTGCGGAAATTAAGGAAACGCAGGTATGGTCGGATCCGTGTCCTCGACCTCCGCTGCGCTGCGCAAGCGTCGCTGCGGGCAAGTCTTCGAGCGGTACATCGGGGCGGGCCAGCACGTGGATATCCGCCATTCGACGCGCTTGAGAAGGAGTTCGTCGATGATCCCTTTTGCGCTCTCGACGTTGGGCAACAGGAAATAGATGCGCCTCATCTCGTGCCTCCTGTAGGGAATACCCGGAACCCCGGCCGGTCACCCATGACTGTGCGCCACCCCAACCCGCGCGATGTGCAAGGAAAATCTGTCATTCAATATAGTCTCAATTCCGACTGACTTCCTTCGTCGCACCGATCAGACTGACCCGATCCGGCTGGCATCCTCGGAGAGTGTCATCGTGGACGACCAGCGCGCACTACAAAGCGTCGACGCGGTTCACATCGGGAAGCCACGGGAGCATTCAACATCGCACGCTCTGCCGCCATGTCGCTCGTCTACAAGCCGCGCCGATAAATCTGAAGCGGTAATGGACCAGCCAGCGCAGCACACGGGCAGCGAACATTTCGGCCAGATTGATTTGCATCAAATGCGGCGGCGGACACGTCACTAAGCTTGGTGGTGATGCCCGTCAGATTGGCGGCCATACTGATCCTGGACAACATCGTCCGGGCGGCTCGTTAGGGTGTCCGCATATTTCAAATGGAGTTCGCCATGTCCCACAATGCCGACGAAGTCGCCTACCTGCTAGACCGTGCGGCCTCGCTTGACGCCGCCGCGCGGGCATTGTCGGTTGCGCTGGAGGCGCCCTGCCATGAACCCCGCTTCACACTCAAAGGTATCGTGTACGAGGCGTCAGGCAACAAGCCCGGCTTTACCGTCGCCCTCCACGGCGTCACCTTGCTGCCCGTATATGAACACGTGCTGGACCGATCTGGCGACAGTCCCGATCTCTTTGCAAGGATTCAACTGTGCTTGCCAGGCGACGGCACGAAACCGGGTAAAGTTCTGATCAGCCTGCTCGTAGCGGACACCGGCGACTACTCGGACGATGGCACATCCAGTTTGGCCTACAGCACCTACGACCCTACCGGCCGACCCAGCGACCTCTGTCGCTACAGACTCTCGCTTGCCATTGCCGAGGCAGTACAGGCCTCTTTGCCGGTGCTATCTCCCACCGACGCGTCAGCGCGGCCGGCGAAAGACGACGCACTGCGCGTAGCCTGACGCAACGCGGCAGCACACATCGCGCACCAGCGTCTAACCAGCACGAAGACGATTGACACGCGCGCGCAGCGCATCGATTTCGTCGAGCAGATCGAGGGCGAGCGCGATGCCAGGAGGGTTGATTTGAAGATCGCGTGCGAGCCGCTGTGCGGTCCGTACGCGCCGAAACGCCGCACCACTGAAACGCCATTCCTGCGGTTGATCCCCCTTGGGTTCGAACACGCCTTCGGAGACCCAAAGCCTCAATTCCTCTTCCGATGCCCCGCTCGCCCGACTTAATTCGACGAGCGTAAACTCGACACTCTCGTCGACAACCTGTCCTTGCAGGCAGGTCGTCGTCCTGGTCTCTTTCACGATGATCCTCCATAAAAGTGCGCGCGCGGATCGAAGTTGAAGGCCCGTTGCATCGATTCGTAAGCGGCCTCCGCCGTTTCGCTGTCCGCCGGCGGCAGAACGATGTTCAGTATCACGTAGAGATCGCCAGGCGGGTTGGCGGGGATCCCCTTGCCTCTGAGTCTCAGGCGTCGGCCGCCAGCGGAACCCGGCGGTATTGTCATCTCGACCATACCATCCGGCGTCGGCACCGCGATCTTCGCGCCCAGCGCGGCTTCCCACGGCGCGACCGGCAATTCGAGCGATACGTCGCGGCCGTCGACGCGAAAGCGTGGATGTTCGCGAAACCCGATTTCCAGGTAGAGGTCGCCAGCGTCCGCGGGCGTGGCACCCGCGCCGCCCTGGCCGCCGAGCCGAAGATGCTGGCCCGCGCGTATCCCTTTCGGAATCGATATGTCGAGCGTGCGCGATTCCAGTGCGACATGGCCTTGCGCATCGATCACCGGCACTTGCAGCGAAATCGAACGCTGCGCGCCGCGATACGCGTCTTCGAGATCGATCAGCACTTTCGCGTGATGATCTTCGCCTCGCACGTTGAACGCCTTGGGCCCCGCACGCGCATGCGCGCCGCGCGCGCCGCCGAACATCGACTCGAAAAATTCATGGAAGTCGGTCTGCGCACCCGGCTGACTGCCCGCGCCGCGGAATTCGAAGCCTTCGTCCCAGTTAGGCGGCGGCTGAAAATCCTGACCGTCGCGCCATTTGTCGCCCATGCGATCGTAGGCGGCGCGCTTCTCGGGGTCCTTGAGCACCTCGTAGGCCTCGCCCAACTCCTTGAAGCGGTCTTCCGCATCGTCATGCTTGCTGACGTCAGGATGATATTTGCGCGCGAGCTTACGATACGAACGCTTGACGTCTTCCGGAGAAGCGCTGCGTTCGAGACCCAGGATCTCGTAATAGTCCCTGTATTTCATTTTGGAGGCTGACCGATGAGGAACGGGGGCGGCAATATGGGTCCAACGCGCCAGTGGCGGCGCCCGGTTCACTTTATACCAATCCGGACAGCCCGGCAGAGCCGCGGCAGTTCTCTCGCCGACGGCCGGCCGTTCAAATACCCGGCATGACCGGATACGGCTCCGTATGGTCGTCGACGCCCTTCACGCCGGGGATGCTCTCGGCTGCCACGCGAACCGCCTGAACGGACTCCGCCGAGTGGAAGACGCCCCAGAGATGGATCACGCCGTCGCTCACGACGATGTTGCGTCCTGCGAATGCCCACTTGTGGCCGGCCAACTCGCCCATCAACATCGCACGAATCTCCCGGTCCGTGACGTCGGCGCCGGCGTCGCGCGCAGGCTCCTCCGGGAGACTGGCCAATGCCTGAATCAGATTGGCTCGGCTGATAATGCCGCTCATCTTGCCGGCCCTGGTCACGGGCACACGTTTGATATGCTGCGTTTCGAGAAGTGTGGCGACGTCGCTGATCGGCGTGTCTTCGTCCACGGAGACGACCTCGCGCGACATCACGTCTTCGACTTTCAGTCCATGCGACTTCACATAGTTGCGAGCGTCGTCGCTCGCGGAGAACAGGTCGAGCCATGACGAACGCACGGGTTTATCGGTGTCGAGCTCGACGCGTCGAAGCAGATCGCCTTCGCTGATCATGCCGACGATAGCGTCGGCCGCATCGACTACCGGCGCGCCACTGATTCTCTTTTCCACGAACATCCTCGCGACTTCGCGCACCGTCATGTCGGGCCTGACGGATACCACGTTACGGGTCATTATGTCGAAAGCACGCATGGCAAGTCTCCTGACTATTGCGTTGAGTGTGGTTTGAGTTGAGCTTGGTCTGCCGCCTGAAGCGACAACGTCTTTGACATCTTCAGTTGCATCCACACCATCCCCTCGCGCAGCCCGGCGAGCACGGCTTCGCGTTCGCTCGGAAGTACGCTGCTGTGCGTGAACTCGTGGGTGAAGACGCCTTCCGGTGTCGTGTGACTGAGCTGTATCGAGCAGTTGAAACCGCCGGCCGTCGGATGCGTCACGACCGATACCGACCAATGGCCGTCGCCAACTTTTCCGGAAAGCGTCATGAGTCGCTCCTGATGTTTCACGCAGATGAAGTGACGCGGGCGCACGCAAATGCGCGCCGGCCGCCACGCCGCAAGCTAGCCCACGGTCAGATTGTCGATGACCGCATGCACGCCCGGCGCCGACCACGCGGCCCCGCGCACAGCCGAGCGCTCCGCCGCCGAATCGAGCTTGCCCGTCAACGTCACGGTGCCTTCGTGTGCCTTGATCGCGATATGCTTCGCTTCACGGTTCGTGTGACGCTGCAGGGCCTGGCTGATTTGCTCGCCGATATCCTGCGCGGCCGCGTCGCTAACAATACGGATCACGTTCGATACGCCCGTCACGCCACGCATATGCGAAATGGTGCGGGTCGCGACATGACTCTGATAGGCATTGTCGACTTCGCCGCTTAGTGTCACCCAGCCCTTTTCGACCTGCACCTTGACCGACTCTTCGCTCAGCCCGACGGTCCAGCGCAGGATCGTGCGAACGGCTTTGGCGATGTCTTCGTCGGTGCGCACATCCGTATGCAGCAGGCGAACATCCATTTCCACGACCACGGCCTTCACGCCCGCGACACGTTGCGCCGCCTTTTCCGCCGCGACTTTTTCCGCGTAGCTGACCGGGTGGCCGGACAGCGTGACGACGCGGTCGCATACTTCGACGCCGATGTCCGTGACGCTGACGGCCGGATCCCAAGCCAGCTCTTCTTCGACCTGCTGCTGTAATTCCATGTCTGACTTCATTGCCTGCTCCTTGTTGGCATGCAAGGGTTGCCGCTGCGCCGGGACGTACAGCGGTGCGCCCGGCGCCGCGCCAATCAGTTGATCGGCAGGCGTTTGCGCGCGGAGGCCGCTTTCTTGGGCAGCGTCAGCGACAGCACGCCGTCCTTGTACTGCGCCGTTGCAGTGGCTTCATCGATCTCGCTCTGCAGCGAGAACGAACGGCTGATGGCGCCCGAATAGCGTTCGCGACGAACCACGCGTTCGCCCTCCTTCAGCTCCTGCTTACGCTCGACCTTGGCGCTGATCGATACGAGATTGCTGTCGATCTTCACGTCGATATCGTCTTTCTCGACGCCGGGCAGTTCGGCTTTCACGGTGTACTGGGTATCGCTCTCCGTCACATCGATCTTGATATCTGCAAGCGGCGCCTCCCCGCCCGCGCCACCGCGCAGTGGGCGGAACAGGCCCTGAAAGAGATCCGACATGGGTTCGATTGCAAACGGGTCAAAACGGGTCAAGTTGCTCATCGTGTTACTCCTTGGATCATCCATTACGGTCATGGATAGGGGGCTGGGTTAATGGCGCGGGTGCGCATGCGTCCGCGCAACGCGCCGGTCAGGACACTTCATTAATCACTTTCAGCGCATGCGTGTCCGCGGCACGGCTGAAGGTATCGTAGGCACCGGCCACGTCTTCGAGCTTGAAGCGGTGCGTAATCGGCCGCGCGGGATCGATGCGGCCCGCTCGGACCGTCTTTAGCAGCATCGGCTCGTCTCGGCGTGCGCAATGCGCACGTACTCGGCCTGGGTGCCATCAATCTTGTTGCCCAGAACCCAGCCGCCCGTATGTGCTAACTCCGTTGAGGGAAACTGGCCCGCCATACGACCGACTTTAGGCCGTCCCGCGCCACATGGATTGACATGTATCAAGCGATAGTCGTCGGTCGCCGCCCGCTCGAAACGTTCTCCGCGCCGCTTCAGCCCATATGCATCCCACCGTTGATGGCGAAGTTCGCGCCGGTGACGAAACCTGCGTCGTCCGAACAGAGGAACGCCACTAGCGCGGCCACTTCGTCGGGTTGCCCGAGGCGGCCAACCGGAATCTGCGGCAAGATCTTCGTCTCCATCACATCCTTCGGGACGGCCGCGGTCATCGCGGTCGCGAGGTAACCGGGCGAGACGGTGTTGACCGTCACGCCATGTTTCGCAACCTCCAGCGCCAGCGACATCGTGAAGCCATGAATCCCCGCTTTCGCCGCCGCGTAGTTGGTCTGGCCGAAGGCGCCGCGCGCGCCGTTCACCGAGCCGATATTCACGATGCGCCCGAAGCGTTGCGCGACCATCCCGCCGAGCAAGGGCTTGGTCATATTGAACAGCGAGTCGAGATCGGTGCGTAGTACCGCATCCCAGTCGTCCTTGTTCATTTTCGCAAAGCTCGAATCGCGCGTGATGCCGGCATTGTTGACGAGAACGTCGACCGCGCCGAATTCGTCGAGCACGCGTTCCGCGCAATGCGCGCACGAATCGAAACGGGTCACGTCGGCTTCGTAGGCATGAAAACGGCGGCCGGCGTCGCGCTCGCGCACCAGCCAGGTGGCGACGTGATCGTTGCGTTCCGAATGCGACATGGCGACCACCATGCCGGCATCGTGAAGGCGTCGGCTAATGGCGGCGCCCAGTCCGCCCATACCGCCAGTGATGAAGGCAACGCGCTTAGTTGACATGCTGTTCTCCTGATTGCGCAAAGCGGCGTGCCGTCGCGGGAGGCGTCGCCGAATCCGTGCGCCAACCGAATGGCGCGCCGCCGTCCAGCGCGTTCCTGACCGTCTGTTCGAAGCGCCGCATCCAGTCCTGCAGCGGCAGCGTCGCGAGATCCATGCCGGCGCCCTGCTGCCGGTTGCCGGTCCATGCGGCATGCCATCCGGCGAGCGCGTCACGCATGTCGTCGCTGCAAGCGGTTTGGTGCCGAGCCGCCGAAACGAGCCCCTGTTGCCAGAGATTCGTGGTAGCCGCCATGTAGTCGCGCAGCATCGTCTGATAGTCAGGACGATGCTCAGGCGTCGGCGGCGCTTTCCCGAACCAGCAGCACGGGGCACGGCGAATGCCGCACGAAACGCTCGGCGACGCTGCCGAGCACCATGCGCCGCATGCCGCGCCGGCCATGCGTACCCATCACCACCAGATCCGCGCCGCGCCGCTCGACACAGCGTGCGATGCAACTCGCGATGTCTTCGGCGATGCCCTGGGTTTCGATGATTTCAGAATCGCCGGCCACGTCGAGGACTTCCATTTTCGCGAGTGCGTCGTCCAGCAGGCTTCGTCCGACCTGGCGCGCGGCATCGGTCAACAGATGCGGGTCGCACGCGCCCGCGTAAATAAAGGCCGCCGACTGGTCGATCGCATACGCTGCGGTCAGCTTCGCATGCGCCAGCTTGGCCATACGGGTAGCCTCACTAACCGCGCGTTTCGACGCCTCGCTGCCATCCACGGCAACCAGAATGTTTTGGTACATGACTTGCTCCTCGTAGGGCATTAAAAAGCGCTGCCGTCGCACGACTCGTTGCGATGATCAGGACCGGCTACGCACCGGATTGCACGCCAGTTGCTCCTCGGCGGAATTGAATGCCGCCTGGATCGCTGCTTGCGCGTTGGCGTCGACACAACGTTTGATCGGGACGAGTTCGCCGCTGCGCATGATCAGGTCGAGCCGGGCCTCGAACAGCCGACCGCGCGCATCGCCTGGCTGCACGTTGGCCCGATGGTCAGGAAGCGCGGCATGGACCGATTCGATCACCAGATCACAACCCGCGATTGACCTGCTGAACCGCTCCAGGCGCACCAGTTGCGAAGCCGCCTCAGCTTCGATTTGCGACGTCCCGGCAAAGCCGAGATAGACGATTTGCATGCCGACTCCCATGTGCCCTCTCCCAGGCTTCCAGCGTTTTCGCGCGGGTTCCGTAGCGAATTCGCCCGCTGCAGTGGCGGGGGTGAGTTGACGAGACGCAACCGGCGGGATGATTGGATCATCGGCTGGGACGGTTTGAGCCACTTGACTTGCGTCAAGACATCGAGTGGATGCCGGCCTTTCCCTGATCACTGGACCATCGTATGAGGGCAGCTTCGGGCGAACTTGATGCGGATCACAAAGAGGCGAGATACGCAGCGCAGCGCCGACCGCGTCGCCTTTGCGAATCAACCTGAGTTCGACGTCCGCCCGAGCGCGCCGCCGCGATCGTTGCTTGATCCAACTCAATCGGATCACCCGAGCCTCGCGTATGTTGGAACAACGCCCGCTCTGCGCGGCAGGGCGGTCCGGCTGCAGTTCGATTGCAGCGAACCTCGACAGGGAAAACAACGTGCAAAACTCTGATCCGATTCACGCACATGCGCCGCGCGCCGACGTCGACCGTGACGGCCATCCCGCGGAGAACGGCAAGTTCTATCTTGTCGGCGGCGGCATCGCTTCGCTGGCGGCCGCTGCCTTCCTGATCCGCGACGGCCACGTGCGCGGCTGCGACATCACCATTTTCGAAGCGCTCGACAAGCTGGGCGGCAGCCTGGATGGTGCGGGCAATCCCGAAAGCGGCTATGTCGCGCGCGGCGGGCGCATGCTCGAAAGCAAGTATCTGTGCACGTATGACCTCTTCTCGTCGATCCCCACACTGGACGGCACTAAAAGCGTGACGCAGGAAATCTTCGACTGGAACGAAACCATGCGAACCTCGTCGCGAGCGCGGCTCGTGCGCGAAGGCAAACGCGAAGACGCGCCGGCCTACGGGCTCGATGAAAAGCATCTGGTGACGCTCGGCCGCCTGTCGATCGAACCGGAAGCGATGCTCGGCGCTAGCCGGATTGCCGATCACTTCGACACCTCCTTCTTCGAAACCAATTTCTGGCTGATGTGGTGCACGACGTTCGCATTCCAGCCGTGGCATAGCGCGGTCGAATTCCGCCGCTATCTGCTGCGTTTCGCGCATATGTCCACCGGTTTCAACCAGTTGCACGGCATCATGCGCACGGTCTATAACCAGTACGATTCGATGATCCGGCCGCTGCGCCGCTGGCTCGACGACCACGGCGTGGCATTCCGGCAGGACACCCGGGTCACCGATCTTCGCTTCGACGAAACGGGCCCACTGAACCGGGTCAGCGCAATAGCGGGCGAAACGGCGCACGGGCGCTTCGATCTGCCGGTCGATCCCGCCGACAAGGTGATCGTCACGCTCGGCTCGATGACGGCCGCCTCCAGCCTGGGCGGCATGGACCGTCCCGCGCCGCTGGATACGGTCGACGCAACGGGGGCCTGGAGCCTGTGGAAAAACATCGCCTCGGGCCGGCCGGAATTCGGTCATCCGTCCATCTTCGCCGATCATGTCGACGCGTCGAAGTGGCTCTCCTTCACGGTGACGCTGCGCGACCCGACGCTGTTCCGGCTGATCCGCGATCTGACCGGCAATGTGCCCGGCGAAGGCGGCCTGATTACTTTTCCGGAGTCGAACTGGCTCGTGTCGATCGTGCTGCCGCATCAGCCGCATTTCATCGGTCAGCCGGCGGACGTGCAGGTGTTCTGGGGGTACGGCTTGCGAGTCGATCAGCCCGGCGACTTCGTCGACAAGCCGATGCAGGCCTGCACCGGCCGCGAGATCCTGACGGAGATCGTAGGTCATCTGAAGATGCAGTCGGAGTCGGCCCGAATCCTCGAGCACGCGGTTTGCATTCCCTGCATGATGCCGTTCATCACGAGCCAGTTCCTGCCGCGCCGTCGCGGCGACCGGCCTGCCGTGGTACCTGACGAATGGCGCAATCTCGCCTTCATCGGGCAGTTCTGCGAGTTGCCCGACGACGTCGTGTTCACCGTCGAATACTCGGTGCGCTCGGCGCAGAACGCGGTGTATGCACTGCTCGGGCTCGATCGGGCCGCACCGGCTGTCTACAAGGGGCAGCATGACCCGCGGATCGTCTACAAGGCATTCGCGACGCTGCGGGACCATTAGCGAGGTGATCGGGTGGAAGTCGACAGTTTGCGGCATACCAAAAGCGTGCGGACGCTGCTCGCGCGTCTGAAGGAGCATCCGCTGGCCCATGTCGGTCCGGGCCTCATCACGGGCGTCGCCGATGACGATCCGAGCGGCATCGCCACTTATTCGCAGGCTGGCGCGCAGTTCGGCCTGAACATGCTGTGGACGATGCCGCTCGCCTTTCCGTTGATGGCCGCGGTTCAGTCGATGTGCGCGAACCTCGGCCGGGTGACCGGCAAAGGGCTCGCCGCCAACATCAAGAGCGCGTTCCCACCTGTCGTGCTGATGGGCGTCGTGTCGTTGCTGCTGGTCGCGAACGTGCTGAACATCGCCGCCGATGTTGCCGCGATGGGCGAAGTGGCGGAACTGGTGAGCGGCGTCGACCGGCACCTGATGACGGCCTGCTTCGTGTTCGGCACGCTGCTGCTGCAGGTTTTCGTTCCGTACCATCGGTACGTGTTCTTTCTGAAGTGGCTGACGGTCTCGCTGCTCGCCTATGCCGTCGTGCTGTTGACCGTTCAGGTGCCCTGGCGCGAAGTGGCCTGGCGCATGCTGTGGCCGCATCTGACGCTGAACGGCAACGCGGCGGCGATGGTCGTCGGCGTGTTCGGCACCACCATCAGCCCCTACCTCTTTTTCTGGCAGGCATCCGAAGAAGTGGAAGACATGCACGCTCATCGCGGCGGTGTCGCGCTCATCCTGGATGCCGGAGCGGCGCCCCGAGAGCTTGAGCGAATTCGCTGGGACACATGGTCCGGCATGTTCTATTCCGACCTCACCGCCTTTTTCATCATGCTGGCGACTGCCGTCACGCTGCACGCGGCCGGCGTGACCGATATCACCACAGCGGCGCAGGCGGCGAGCGCGTTGCGCCCGCTCGCCGGCGACTTCGCTTACCTCCTGTTCGCGGCGGGCATCCTCGGCGTCGGTCTGATCGGCGTGCCGGTGCTGGCGGGTTCAGGCGCGTATGCGCTATCCGAAGCGATGGGCTGGCATGAGGGGCTCGAGCGCAAGGTGCGCGACGCACGCGGCTTCTACGCGATCATCGCCGTAAGCGTGCTGGCCGCGCTCGTGATCCAGTATTCGCCGATCAGCCCGATGAAGGCGCTGTTCTGGAGCGCGGTCATCAACGGCGTGGTGGCGGTGCCGTTGTTGGTAGTCGTGATGATCCTCGTGTCGAGGAAATCGGTGATGGGCGCGTTCACGGCCAGCAAACCGCTGATCGTGCTCGGCTCGATCGCCACCTTGGTGATGGGCGTGGCCGCGCTGCTGATGTTTATTCCCGGGTAAGAGAAAAGCAGGAAAAAGCACACCGCGACACGGTCACAGTGAACGTGCGATGCGGTTGTGCATTCGCATGCTGGATTCGCAGCGCATGCCACGAGCATAGGCGCGGTTGAGCGAATTCTCATGATCCATATCAAGCGACGAACCTGGCCGTCATGACGGGGCATCGTTGCGTAGGAAAAACCTGACAAGCATGCAGAACGTCCTACCTGAAGCTCGGTGCCACCTGATTTGTACCGGCCGGGTGCCGACCCATACTGGATTCGTGACAGCCCGAATCGATTGCCCTCGCGATGCGCCCGGTGCGCGTGCCGAGGTAGACCCGTAAGGAGACCGGCCATGTCGGACACAGCCTTTTTCGCCCGCGCCGCGACATCGGCGGAACCATCACAGGACGCGCGCAACGCGATCCCTGAATTCGATGCCATCCTCGCGCTCGCGCGCGAGTCGGGGCTGCTGATTACGCTCGACGGACAGATCGGCCGCGAAAAATACCAGAGCATCGGGGGCTCGCTGCATGCGTTCAAACGCTTCGCCGAAGCGCTGTGCGATACCGTCGGTCAGCGTGCGCCGGTCTGACGGAATGCAGGACGCCAGCAGCCGCGTCTCCGAAACAGATGATGCAGATCAACTCACCGGAGCCTCGGCATGACTTAATCGACGTACCTGAAACTCACACGGCATCGTGTCGTGTCGGAGCCATCGTGAACGACAACCTTTTGCGCAACCGCACTTTCGGCGAAATCGAAATCGGCGAGTCGGCGTCGCTCGTACGCGTGGCCCTGCAGAACGATATCGATCTGTTTGCGGCCGTATCGGGCGATCTCGATCCCGCGCATGAAGATGCGGCGATCGCCGCGGGCGCGCTGTCCGGCCATGGAGTCGTACACGGCATGTGGACCGCCGCGCTGATTTCCGCGCTGCTCGGCAAGCGGCTGCCCGGCCCCGGCACGATCTGCCTCGGCCAGACCCTGCAGTTCCGTCATCCTGTCTCAGCGGGGGACAGCATCACCGCGATGGTCAAGGTGAAGGAAAAGCGCAGTGACGGACGCATCGTCCTGCTCGACATCTGCTGCACGAACCAGAGAGGCGACAGCGTGCTGCTCGGCACGGCAACGGTCGTTGCACCGTCGATGCCGGTAGTGTGGCCATGCACCGCGAATGCCGAAGTCGCCTTGCGACGTCACGACCGCTACGACGCGTTTATGCGGCAGGCGCGCGTGCGTCCCGCATTGCGCACGGCGATCGTTCACCCCTGCTCGGAAGAAGCCATCCTGGCAGCGATCGAAGCGCGCGACGAAGGCCTGATCGAACCGGTGCTGATCGGCCCCGAAGCCAAAATCCGCGCCGCTGCCGAGGCCGCCAATCTCAGCCTCGCGGGTGTGCCGATCGAAGCGGTCGAGCACAGTCATGCGGCGGCTGCGCGTGCCGTGGAAATGGGCGCGACCGGCCGGATCGCCGCGTTGATGAAAGGCAGTCTGCACACGGACGAACTGCTCGGCGCGGTCGTCGCGCGGACATCCGGCTTACGCACTTCGCGGCGCATCAGCCATGTCTATGCGATGGACGTGCCGGCCTATTCGAAGCCGCTGGTGGTCACCGACGCCGTGGTCAATATCACGCCATCGCTCGACCATAAGCGCGATATCTGCCAGAACGCCATCGACCTGTTGCACGTGCTGGGCATCGAACTCCCGCGGGTCGCGGTCCTCGGCGCGATCGAAACGGTCAACTCGCGCATGCCGACCACGCTCGACGCTGCCGCGCTGACCGTCATGGCCGCGCGCGGTCAGATCACGGGCGCGCTAGTGGACGGCCCGCTCGCCTTCGACAATGCAATCAGCCTGGCGGCCGCGAAAATCAAGCAGATCGATTCGCCCGTGGCCGGTCAGGCGGACATCCTGCTGGCGCCAGATCTGGAAGCCGGCAACCTGCTCGCCAAACAGCTCATGTACTTCGCCGGCGCCGACGCGGCTGGTCTCGTGCTCGGCGCGCGGCTGCCGATCATCCTCACGAGCCGTGCCGACAGCGTGCGCGTAAGGCTCGCATCCGCCGCACTCGCCAAGCTGACGGCGGAACGTGCGCTGGCAGGCTCAGGGCGCCCGTGAACGGGGCGTTTGCGGACCAGCGCGCCCCGTCGTCTTCAGGTTCCACTGTCCCCGCCCCCCCAGTCGCACGGTTGATCTGAATCAACGCCGCAGCGCCATCGGCTCATAGACTCAGTTCACATGGTCGGGCGCCGCCCATTCACTTTCCGGGAGCTTTGCAATGAGCTACAAAACCATCGTCGTTCATCTGGATACGAGCCGGCGCGCGCATCCGCGGCTCGAAATCGCGCTGCGCCTCGCGAAGCACTTCGGTGCCCATCTGACCGGCGTATTCGCCCTGTTCAGTCCCGATCCGCGCTCGCTGTACGTGATGGCCGGCACCGCCAGCTACTACGCGACGCATGAGCAGCTGCGCGCCGAGCGGCGCGGCGCGCTCGAACGCCTCTTCCATGCGGAGCTGAGCCGGGCCGGGGTGGCGGGCGAGTGGGTCGCCGTCGATCAGTCAGCCAGTCTCGCGGTGCCGCACCGGGGACGCTGCGCGGATCTGATCATCGCCGGCCAGGACGATCCGGATGATCCGGAGTCGTACGTCGGCAACTATTTCCCCGAAAACCTGGTCATGTCCGCGGGCCGGCCGGTGCTGCTGGTGCCGAACGCCAGCAGCGTCACTTCCCCCGGCGGCCATGTGATGGTCGGCTGGGACGGCAGCCGCGAAGCCACCCGTGCCGTGCATGACGCGCTGCCGTTCATGCGCACAGCGCGGCTCACCACGATCGTCGCGGTCAACGGCGCTCGCAGGGAAACGGGCCCCCGTCTTCCGGGCGCCGACATCGCAGCGGTGATTGCGCGGCACGGCATCAAGGTCGAAGTCAAGGACGTCGAAGCCGGTCCGGCCGCGTCGGTTGGCGACACCCTGTTATCGGAAGCAGCCGGGCTCGGTGCGGACCTCCTCGTGATGGGAGCCTACGGCCATGCCCGCTGGCAAGAACTGGTGATGGGCGGCGCAACCCGCACGGTGCTGCAGTCGATGACCGTGCCGGTGCTGATGTCGCACTGATTCGAAACGGATTCTCGTCCAGATCCCGTTCGCGCCGGACCAGCAGGACCGGTACCTCGGTGCGCCGCAAGACGGCTTCAGCCACACTGCCCACCAGCAAGCGTCCTATCCCGTGCCGTCCATGCGTGCCCATCACGACGAGATCGGCTTCGCATTCGCCGGCGATACGGCAGAGCACACCCGCGATGTCCTCGCCGTACGCGTCGACAACTCGCGTCAAGCCACGCACCCCACGCTGCTCGAATAGCGCGCGAGCATCTTCCAGCGTCGCCATCGCGGCCTCGGCCGACACCGTCGAGCGGCTCTGCTGATCGATCAGGCCGATGCCGACGTCGACCATTTGCGCAGCATGTTCGGCGACGAATACCGCTGTCACGGTCGACTGTGCCGCCTCCGCGATGGTCAGCGCTTCCTGAAGCGCGAGTTGGGCTGCTTGACTGCCGTCGATTGCTACGAGAATCCGCTTTTACATGACATGCTCCTGAACTTTGACGCATCCCCAACGAATGCGTCATCAACCGCAGCTACTGGCATGATCCGTGCGAATCGCGCAAAATAAACAGCGCAGCATGGTCTGTCGCCCATCGCAGAGGCTGCCGGCGGCCGGCGTCGTGAGTTATCCGTTATCCATCGAGGCGCGCATGCCCCTTCGCGATAAAACGCCCTTCGCGCCCGGGCCGTCCTTACGGTCGCGAGTCGCGACCTATGTACGACACCCTGTGTTCGTCGGCGCGCTGGCCTTCGTCGTCGGGCTCACACTGGCGCTCGGCATCTGGCGCCGGCTGGCGCAATGGTCGCTGCGCGAAGCCCCGCTCCGGGACAACAGCTTGCTGACGGCATGCATCGCCGCTGCCTGTCTGTTCGCCGTCGTGGCCTTTCTGCTTGCCCGCGCACGCGGCGTCTCGACCTTGACTAGCGAGGCGCGAAGCCAGTCGAGCGTCAACGAGGCACGCATGATGGCGATCATCCGCTCGTCGATGGAAGCCATCATCACCATCGATGAACGACAGAAGATTGTCATCTTCAACCCGATGGCCGAACAGGTATTCGGCTGCAGCGCGGCGGACGCGCTCGGCGCTTCGCTGTCGCGCTTCATTCCGGAACGTTTTCGCGCGGCGCACGAGCGGCATGTCGACCAGTTCGGCGTCACGGGCGTGTCCGACCGCCAGATGGGCAAACAGCAGCGCGTGCTATTCGGGCTGCGCAGCAACGGCGAAGAATTTCCGATCGAAGCGTCGATTTCCCAGGTGGCCGACGGTGACAGCAAGCTGTACACAGTCATGCTGCGCGACATCACGGAACGGGTCAAAGCGGAGAACGCGCAGCGCAAATCGCGCGAGGAATTGCGCGAACTGTCGGCCAATCTGCAGATGGTTCGCGAGGACGAAAAAACCCGTATTGCCCGCGAATTGCACGACGACCTCGGCCAGCAGTTGACCGCACTGAAAATGGACCTTTCATCGGTCGAACAGGCGCTCGAAGCCACCGCCGAGTCCGGGATTCTGCGGCAACTCAGCGACATGCGACGGCTGATCGACGCGACGGTCGCGTCGGTGCGCCGGATCGCGGCCGACCTGCGCCCGGTCATGCTCGACGATCTCGGCCTGATCCCGGCCATCGAATGGCTCGCCAACGACTTTACGAACCGCTACGGCATCGAGGTGAAACGTGACATCGAAGTCGGCGACACACCCTTTACGCCGGCAGGCGCAACCACACTATTCCGCATCGTGCAGGAGGCGCTCACCAACGTCACCCGCCACGCGCAAGCCACGCTCGTCACGCTGACGGTGCGCCGCGAAGAGGACGCCTGCATTGTGCGAGTGGCGGACAACGGTCATGGTGTGGGCCGTTCGGACGCGCGCGCCGAAAAATCGTTCGGGCTGCTCGGGATCCGCGAACGTGCGCATATGCTAGGCGGCACCGTCGAAATACATACGTCCAGCGGCAAGGGCTTTTCACTGACCGTCACGTTTCCGGCCGCGGCCGTGCAACAGCAGGAGACGCTAACATGATTCGCGTGCTGATAGCCGACGATCACGCGCTCGTGCGCGATGGCCTGCGACATATTTTGCAAAACACAAACGGCTTCGAAGTGGCCGGAGAAGCCAGCGACAGCGTCAGTACGATTGCTCTGGTTCGCTCGCACCCGGCCGATGTGCTGGTGCTGGATCTGTCGATGCCGGGGCGCAACGGCGTCGAGTTGATCAAGCAGATCAAGGACGAGATGCCAGCGCTGCGCATTCTCGTACTCACCATGCATGCGGAGCAACAGTACGCCGTGCGTGCTTTCAAAGCCGGTGCATCGGGCTATCTCACCAAGGAGAGCGCGAGCGCGGAACTGGTCTCGGCGGTGAGCAAGGTCGCCTCCGGCGGCGTCTATGTCAGTCTCGCGATGGCCGAGCGCTTCGCGCAAAGCCTGAACGAGCCCGCCGACACACTGCCCCACCAGCGCCTGTCGGATCGCGAATTCGACGTTTTCCGGCGCATCGCCGCAGGACAAACCCTCACGGAAATTGCCACCGAATTATGTGTCAGCAGCAAGACGGTAAGCACCTATAAAACCCGCATTCTCGAGAAAATGCAGATGCCGCACGAAGCCGCGCTGGTGCGCTACGCGCTGCGCCACAAGCTGCTCGGGGAAGACGACGAAATCTAGCGCCGTCACGGCGCCGCTGTCACTGGGTCCGCTCCGTCGTGACCCCCGTCACATCCGTGGCTCCTCGCGCGGCTGCTTTGCCGTCACAGAGTGTGTGTAGGAAATTTCCTACAACACTTCGCGCTCGCCTACCCGAAGCTCGTTCCCCGCTGATTTTATTTTGAGATGACGCGGCCGATACTTCGAGCCATGAACACAAGCCCGTCACACCCAGCCGTACGCGTGTTCCTCGTGGACGACGCGATTTCGATCAGGAAACGGGTCGCCGCGCGTTTCGGTGCGATCGAAGGCGTCGAGATCGTCGGTGAAGCGGAGGAACCCGGTGCGGCACTGGACGGCATCGGCGCGACGGCAGCCGACGTCGTGGTGATGGATTTACATCTGAGCGGCGGCAGCGGCATCGACCTGCTGCGCAACCTCGCGCAGAGCATGTCCACCGTGATCACGATCGTACTCACGAATCATTCGGGCACGTGGTTCAGGCAGGCGTGCGTCGCCAACGGCGCGCAGTACTTCTTCGACAAGACCAGTGAATTCGATCTTGCATGCAACACCATCGAGCGAATTGCCCACGAGCATTGCGCGCGCGGTCTCTACCATCTCGGAGCCCATCATGTCTGACGTTGCCGAATATTCCCAGACCCGGACCATCGCGCAGATTCCGCTGCACGCGCTGAAAGATCCCGGATTCGCACCGGCCCGGCCGAAGCACGGCGGCGCCAACTGCCCGAGTTGCGCGATGCGTGCTTCCTGCTTGCCGGAAGGTCTGACGGCGACAGAGACCGAACGGGTCGACGCGCTGATCTGCCCTTCGCGCACGATCAAAAATGGCGAATCCCTGTTTCGCGCAGGCGATTCGTTCCAGAGCATCTACGCAGTTCGCGCGGGCTCGTTCAAGACCGTCGTGATGCATCGCGACGGCCGTGAACAGGTCACCGGGTTTCATCTTGCGGGCGATGTGCTGGGTCTCGACGGCATCGGTTCAGGCAAGCATAGCTGCGATGGGCTCGCCATCGAGGACAGCAAGGTCTGCATCATCCCGTTCCATTTGCTCGAAGCCATGTGCCGCGACGTCAAGGCATTGCAGCAGCATGTGCACAGGTTGATGGGCGGCGAGATCGTGCGCGAGGCGACGCTGATGATGCTGCTCGGCACGATGTCCGCGGACCAGCGGGTCGCGACGTTCCTGCTGAACCTGTCGGGCAAGCTCAAGTCGCGCGGTTATTCGCAGGCGGAATTTCATCTGCGCATGACGCGGGAAGAGATCGGCAGCTACCTCGGGATGAAACTCGAAACCGTCAGCCGTATGCTGTCGAAGTTTCAGAAGGACGGCCTGCTCGATACCCACGGCAAGCAGATCAGGATTCTCGACAGGGAAGGTCTCGCCCGCGTTTAGCCGCGCGCGCTCGCCGCCGTTTGATCGGAGTCAAGCCCGCCGTAGCGCATCAGACACTCGTCGCCGGCTCGCCATTGCTGCTGTGCATCGGCACCGGCACGGACGACGCGGCCGCATGGCTCGCGGCCGGGCAGGCGCTCGAACGGGTGCTGCTCACCGCCGCCTCCGAAGGCATGACGGCTTCCTACCTGAATCAACCGATCGAAGCGGCTTCGCTGCGCGAGCGCCTGCGCGCCGCGCTCAATCTGGACGCCGTCCCGCAACTGCTGATCGGGGTTGGCCGTGGCGGCGCCGTGCGGCATTCGTCGCGGCGCCCACTTGCCGAAGTGGTGTCGTAGAGCGGCGCAGTCAAAGGGCCGATCAGCGACCCGGCCGCGCGGCTTCAATCGCGGAAGCGAAAGTAGCCGCTGTGCATCATGACCGGCTTCGCGCCCACTTCTTTCAGCAAATTTCGCGCGGCGGCCTCGATGGGCAGCCGGTGTGTATCGAACGCTTCGATCAGATCGTCTTCACGCAACGACGGCGCGCCGAAGTGGTCTTCCAGCGCCTCCGCGGTAATGGCGCACTGCACGCGCTCACCGTCGACCTCCGCCGGAAAGGCGACGACGAGATCGCGCGCGCAGTACTCGGGACGTTCCTGCGGGAAATGGATATGCATGGCCGGTACCTGTGAGAGTGAAAGTACGTGGCTTGAACAAAGCCGACGGAAGCGGCGCGGATAACCAGAGTGCGGCCACGCTCGGCGCTCCGATGTGTTCAGAATAGACCCGCTTGAAACGTCGCCAATTTTTTGGTGGCGATCCTGGCTGACTCGGATCAAGCGGGTGACATCACCTGACGGCAGGCCTCGAACAGCCCCATGTTCGCGAAAGCCGGTTGATTTGAGTCAATCATTAAATGCCGCGGTGGTCGTGCAGAACGTCTATCTCTTCTGCGCGGCCGGAGGACTCGCTGTCGCGGCGCGCGGCTGGCTCAACCGCAGTGCGCTGAGCGTCGAAATGCGCCTGCCGCGCGACAGCATTCCGGTGCTCGCTCAAACGGTGGGCAACTTTGATTTATCCGCTGGCGCCGGCGACGCCCGATGACTCACGCAAACGCTCGATGGAGCGCGGGCAAACGTCGGCTTGACGTGAGTCAATTGCAACCGCGTCGTCAAACGTAGACTGAGCCTGCAACCTTTCGTGGAGTGCGTCTCGTGAAAGCCATGTTTCCGCCGTACCTGGCCGCGCATGTCGTCGGGCTCCTGCTGACAGCAAGCGGCGCGGCGTTCGCGCAGTCCGAGCCGACCGCCCTCGTCGATCAACAGCATTGCATGTTCTGCCATACCCGCGACGCGCCGTTTCTCGCCCCTTCGTTCCAGCAGATCGCGGAACGTTATCGCAACGAGCCGAATGCGCAGGTGATGCTCGAACACAAACTGCGGGTCGGCGGCAAGGCGCATTGGGGCGACATGGCCATGCCGCTGCCGCCAGATCGCGGTGGACCGCTTACGCCCGAAGACGCCCACACGCTGATCCAGTGGGTCCTGAGTCAATGAACAGCAACGAACCGACTAGCCGCTTACTGCGGACGCACTTGGTACAGATGGAGAAAATCATGCGCCTGACCATCCACCTCGACACATTCGACCGTGTCAATCGGATGGCATTCGCCATCCTGTGGCTCGACAACGAAACGCGTCAATGGTCGCGCGAGGGGCACCTGGGCCTCGAACTGCCCGAATGGGGCACGCTGCAAGTCGACTGCGGCAATACACTCGTGTGCGGCCCGCACGATTCGGTGCCCTGCTGTGTGCTTGAGGGGCTTGATCTGAACGTGTCCGGCGGCCCGTTCGAAGGTGAGGCCGGGCGTGCGCAATGGTGCGCCAATGCAGGCAGGACGCTGATGAGCGGCCACTGGCACATTCAATGTGTCGACCACGAGGGCGCGGAGCCTGAAAATGGCATTTTCGCGGATGACGACACTGCCTGAACCTTATTTGAACCGTCACGACAACGAGGTGCGCTCATGGGATTGACCGCGGATCTGGACGGCGTACGGCACGCGTATGGACTCTGTTTCGTGCGCGCCCCGTGGGCCTATTTCACGCGTGTGCCACTCGATCAGCAATGGGGCGACGGCTGGGAACAGGTGCCGTATGAACAACATGCCGGCGTCCCCTACGCTGACATGCCGCAGCAGATTCTGACGGTCGCCTTCGACGGTCCCTTGTATCCGCCCGATGCGGGCTACGACGGCAAGACGCGCAGCGTCATCGAGATCAATCGGGGCGACGCTCCGTGGCTGCGCACGCAGGATCTCATCAGCAACGCGCCGATTCACATCATGGCTGGCGTGACGCTCGAATCGTTTGTCGAGCAGGTCGAGCTTGCTGGCGGCCGCGTGTTTGCTCCGCTCGGCTGGGGCGCGTTGCGGCTCGAACGTTGCGAGCGGGACCAGCCGGGTGACGCGCCGGCGTCGACGGCTTCCGCACCTAAGGCGAGCAACGTCTGAGGCGCACGCTGCGCGGGCCTCGATCCCGCGCCCTCCACGCATCGCCCTCCCGGCGCCATGCCCGCGAACTCTCACTCGAAAACTTGCCCGGTCATTGCCCGCTCTCCCATCCCCCACCCAGCGCCGCATATAACGCGACCGTATCCTGCAGCCGTTGCGCCACGCCCTGTAGCCACGCGATGCGCGCCATGAACTCGGCTTTCGTGTATGCGACGTAGCCGAGCGATTTCACCACTTGCTTGATATGCGCGATATCGGCTGGCGACTTCGGCTCGACGAGGATGTACGAGGTGGTGTAGCGGGTCGTGGGGATGTAGGTGATAGCACGCTTGTAAGTGGTGTAGAGCGTGGGTGTGCCGAACAGGCCGCTGCTCGCGACAGTCGCGATGCCGACCACCACGCCGCGATGATCGTTCAGCTCGAAATCCGTGCCGAGCGTGGGGTTCTTCAGCTTCACTAACTCGGCGATCGTCGATCGCGATGAAGCCGTTCTCGGCATAGATGTCTTCGATCTTGCCCTGCTTCATGATCGGCCAGCCGAACAGGCTGGCGTCGTCGAGTCCGATCACCGTGACGGCCTGATAAGTGCCGTCGCGCAGCTTGACCAGCGCGCCGCCCGAATACAGCGGCACCGCGTATTTGACGCCGTCGGTGCTGCGTACCGCGTCGAGGACGTAGTCCGGCATGCCCTCCTCCAATCCCGGCCAACGCTGTGAAAATGGCCACTGCGGCGACGATGATTCTTGGTTCTGCGCGGACCATGATGTCCTTCCTCCGTCAGTTGACGCACGCGATGTCTGAGCGCGTGTCGGCTTGCGAGCCGTCGCGACGAATCCATCATCGACCCGATAGCGCTATTGCAATTGATACG
Source organism: Paraburkholderia tuberum STM678 (assembly GCF_902833905.1). GTDB lineage: Bacteria > Pseudomonadota > Gammaproteobacteria > Burkholderiales > Burkholderiaceae > Paraburkholderia > Paraburkholderia tuberum. The sequence continues at coordinate 61,750 of NZ_CADFGP010000005.1, forward strand.
CGTCAAGCATCGGTTGCTTTGCGTGGTCAGTGCCACGTGACGGCAGGCGCGGCGACATCCGGCCGGGGAAATGTTGCAGTGCGCCCGTCAGCGTGCGTCGCGGTGGCCGAGGCCGCAGTGGTCGGCCGTCCCGACGATACCTTCGGGGAAGCGATCGTGGCGTTCATGGTGCTCAAGACGGCGCGGCCGAACGGCCCGGACCGACGCGTCTGATCGCAACTCGTCGTTCATCGCGTCGCCCCATCTCGGCCGACGGCAATCGAGACGCATGAAAGCCGCAGATTAGCGAGCCTATCGGCCTCATTCATATGAATTTCACCTATTTTTCGAAGACATAGGTTCCCGGCGCGTCGCAGAAGGCGCCGTCGACTGCACGGGCAGTCACCTCCCCGCTCGACTGCTCGCGTAGCCACTGGTTCCAGCAGAGCCACCACGACCCCTCGACAGGTGTGGTCTGGGCGAGAAAATCGCGGCGGCTGCGGTAAGGCGCTCCGCGAGGACGGGTTACACATCGGTAGTAACGGCCCACATGGCCGGGCTCGGACACGATTCCCGCATTATGTCCGCCTGCCGTCAGCAGGAAAGTCAACGGATTATGCGTCAGCAGATGCAGCATGTAGACCGAGCGCCAGGGTGACACGTGGTCCCGCTCCGTCCCGACGACAAAGGTCGGCGCTTCGATGTCGGACAAGGCGACAGGCCGGCCATCGACACAGTAGCGTCCCTCGGCAAGATCGTTGTTCAGGAATAGCCGCGTGAGGTACTCGCTGTGCATGCGATAAGGCAGGCGCGTGGTGTCGGCGTTCCACGCCATCAGGTCGTTGGGCTTCGAGCGCCGTCCGAGCAGGTATTCGCTCATCATCCTCGACCAGATCAGATCGCGCGCATTCAACAGCTGGAAAGCGCTCGACATCTGCCGTCCGTCCAGATAGCCCTGGTGCCACATCAATGCGTCGAGCGCGGCAAGTTCACTCGCATCGATGAACAGGCCCAGTTCGCCCGGCTCAGCAAAGTCCGTTTGCGCCGCAAGGAGCGTCACCGTCTTCAGTTCGTGCCCTCTTCCATCGCGAAACAGCGCTGCAGCCGCCATCGCGAGGAGCGTGCCCCCAAGGCAATAGCCGACGGCATGCACCGGCTGTGCATGACGTAGACGGACCTGAGCCAGCGCGGCAAACAAACCGTCGCGCAGGTAGTCGTCGAGTCCGACGTCACGAAACGCTGCGGGCGGGTTGCGCCACGATATTGTGTACACCGTGTAGCCAGCGTCCACGAGATAGTGAATCAGGGAATTGTGCGGCTGAAGATCGAGAATGTAGTACTTCATGATCCACGACGGGACGATCAGGAGCGGTTCGCGCGCCACGGTGGCTGTTGCAGGCGCGTACTGAATCAACTCGCACAAAGCGTTGCGCCACACTACCTTGCCCGGGGTAATGGCCACGTCTTTTCCGGGCAGCCACGCATGCGAAGGGGATGCCAGGTCGTCTTTCGCCGCGCCGGCAAGCTCGCGCAGGTCCTCGAGCCAATGCTGCATGCCCACCGCGAAATTCAGTCCGCCGCTTCGCCACGCCGCCGTCTGTATCGCGGGATTGGTTGCGATGCAGTTGCTGGGTGAGCATGCGTCCAGCCATTGGCGCACGAGGAAGCGCACCAGTTCCTCATGATGCCGTTCGACGCCCGGTATCGCCGTGGTCGCCGCTTCCCACCATTGCTGGACTTGCAGGAAGGCATCCCGATATAGCCAGTAAGGCCACCGCGACCATGAATCGGCAGAGAACCGAGGGTCCTCGCTCACCGGCTCGGCGCGCCAATGAGCCGTAGGCGCGACCTGTATGTGTTCTGTCAGCTCGCTATACGCCATTGCGCACCGGTTCACCAGGTCGAGTGCCTTACCGGGCGAGAGCATCATGTGCAGTGCCCAGTCTTGGGCCGCCATGAATATCGAAGCCGGCGACAAACCGCCTGTCAGCGCCGCGACCGCCGCGTGCGCGGCCAGGTCCAGTTCGTTGCGCGAAAGTGCAGGCACGGGCGCGCCATGGCCGTCCCGCGCCCCGGACAGTTGGTTGGCACCGGCCAGGGTAGTCGGCTGAGATGGAGAGCGCTTCATAGCTTGCGGCGCATGGGGGAATTCAGTCGGATCGTCTACGCTCACGTTCGCTCATCCTTGTCGAGGTCATCGTGTATGAATGCCGCGCCTGATGGCCGAATCCGCGCTCAATGGCGCTAGCCGCCATGCGAGCCAGAGCGGGCGCGGGGCACGTCCCTTCGCCATCGAAGCGCAGCAGCGCTCAACCGGTTGCGACTGCGTCTGGTCGGCGTGCCGGGCACCGCGGACGCACGTTGAACAACTGTCGGGCATCCCTGATACCAGCAGTGAGACTACGTACGCGGCTGCGATGCGGGTTGATTTGCATCAACGAGAACCGGGCAACCATGAGCGCCGTACGATTCATGCGCGGCGAGAAGGCTCAGTTGACACGCATCAAAGCACAGGCGTTCAGCGCGGCTATGGTGAAAACGCGTGCGCGGTTCACCTGCGCATGCACCGGCGCTGACCTTGAACGGAGTCGATCATGACCGATATGCAACTGCTGTCCTATGAACCGGCGCCCGGACGCGCCCCCGCTCGTACCCGCGGCGAAACGCCTGCCGTGATCGCGCTGCCCAGACCTGACATGGCCGGCGGCGTGCCGCTGATGAAAGCGCTCGCGCTGCGCGCCAGCACCCGCGAATTTTCCGACACACCCTTGATGCCCGCGACGCTTGGTGCGCTGCTATGGGCGGCGGACGGCGTCAACCGTCCGGCGACAGGCGGCCGCACGGCGCCGTCGGCCCATGCGTTCAATGAAATCGACCTTTATGCGGTGCTGCCGAACGGAGTCTATCGGTATGATGCGCCAAACCATCGGCTCGTACTCAAACAGGAGAGCGACGCGCGCAATATGACGGGATACCAGGATTTTGTCGGCGACGCACCGCTCGATCTCGTGTATGTCGTCAACATGTCGCGCCTGCTGACGATGCCGCCTCAGCAGCGCGATATTTTTTCCGCCGTCACAGCGGGCGCGATGGCACAGAACGTGTCGCTGTATTGCGCTTCAGCCGGACTCGGATGCGTCGTACGGGGTTGGATCAATCATCGCTCGCTGAGCGACGCACCTCTCGGCGAATATCCAGCACGTTCGCGAGGAGGAAAAAACCCGTATCGCGCGCGAGCTGCACGACGATCTCGGCCAGCAACTGGCTGCATTGAAAATTGAGGTCGCCAGAATCGAAAACCGCGCCGAGGCCGCCATGACGGCATTGGCCGATGCGGATCTGGGCACCATATACGCGTTGATCGATCAGCTCGTTGGGTCCGTGAGGCGAATTGCTGCGGACCTGCGTCCCGCGATGCTGGACGATCTCGGCCTGATCCCGGCCATCGAATGGTTCAGCGACCAGTTCTCGGCGCGGCATGGTGTACGCGTCATCCGTCACATCGGCGCAGATGATATCGACTTCAATGGCGAGAGTGCGTCTGCGGTGTTCCGAGTCGTCCAGGAAGCGATGACCAACGTCGCACGCCATTCAGGCGCGACCGAAGTGACGCTCAAAATCGTGCGAGACGGGCCGAACTGTATCGTCAGCATCATAGACAATGGTCGAGGGTGCTTGAGCGATAGGCGACCCGCAAGGAATTCGTTCGGCTTGTTGGGCATGCGCGAGCGTGCCGTAGCGCTCGGCGGCGAATTACGGATTCGGACTGCCCCTGAGCAGGGCTTTGCCCTATCCCTCTCATTGCCGCTTGCGATGGTCGAGGGCAAAGGACAAAGGTAAGCTGCCCGAGAACGTCAAAAGCGCAGCGGTCATCGCCTGCAAGTGCGCGGGGCGCTTGCGGACCACGTCGAGGATCGAACGCAGGAAGCCCAAAGGACCCGCACGCCGCCGGACTTCGACCTCGTGCATCCGTTCGTGGTCCCCTTCGAGTTCGGAGGCAAGCCGCCCGGCAAGCTCTGCCGTCGTCTTACTGCGCGAATAGCAGACCATCGGCACCGTGTGCGACCACGCGCAGGCGTAGACATGACGTCGCCGGCGTACAGCTTGCCCGCCTCGGCATCTGGCCTCACCACGGCCCGCACGATGTCTCGATTGGTCAACACGCCGAGGGGCACGCGTACGGCCTCGTCCTCTCGCACCGCAACGAGATCTCCGGCGTTCACTTCGCCCCGTCCGTTCGGCCTGCAGCTGTTCGCACGAGTCCATCTGGTTCACGTCCTCGCAAACGAGTGCGAACGGGAAGCCGGCATTCGCCTACGCATACGATGGCCGACGCCGCCACGATACCGAACGCCAGCCGTTCGAATCTGCGAAAGAAGCGATACATGGCAGTGCTCCCTGCATCACGGCCACGCGTGGCCAGTGAGCGTTGCGCTGCACGGGCGACCAGCGCGCCCGTGGGGCGTTTCATTCGACGTTCGGCAGACTGACGAGCGTGCGCACGCCGGTCGCGCAGCAACCACATCGTGCTGCCCAGCGTCGCCACGCCGTCCGCGACCGTGATAGGGATCGCCCGCGAACTCCCGCTGCACGCCGCGCGCGAGAGCCGCATAAATGGGCTCGGCAACGTGGGCCACGGCGTCGCTGTCGGGTACGTCGAGCCGGTTGGTGTCAATCGAACTAAACATAGAACCGCGGCATCGGCTGAAACCCGCGTCAGGCCGCGACAACGTTGATGAACATCAAAAACATCTACTCACTTCGTGGCGTTCTGGAGAGCTTTTCCGCCGAGTGTGCTGCCAGGAACCACGATCAGAGTCAGCTGGAAAGAGTCCACGCGACAGGTACTGGCCGTCACCATCCTCAGCGCATCCGGTCTTGAACGCACGTACGCGGTGCGAAGGTGTAGCCATCGTAACGACGGAGCAATGCGATGGAGAACACCAGCGCTCAGCGCGACAAAGGACGCGGCGAATGCGAGCACGCATGCGCACCCAGCGCGGTGGCCGCTTCATCTTCCGGCTCCGCGGACAGATCCCGTTTGAAAGTCTCGGCGAGGAAAAACGCGCACACCAGGCTCAGCAACCCCGTCGCCGGATCATGACCGACATCGGTGCGCGTTATCGTGGGTACGTGGCCGATGACGGACGCGGTTTCACCTACGGTCCGGCGAATCCGAGCGAAGCGCGCGGCCCTGGCACCGGTCACGGCACCGGCATAGACCCGGAAGAAGAAGCGCCGTGGATCGGGCCGGGCAACAGGACCGTGCTGCAGGAAAACATGGTCTTTACCATGAAGGCGACCATCACGGTGCCGAACGTCGGCGGTTTGCGCACGGAACGTATCGTGCGGTTGACCTCGGGCGGCGTCGAAACGCTCGACCAGTTCAGACCCCCTGATCGAACCGCGCAAGGTGATTAGCTCGCTACCGACTCACGACGACAGATCCGCCAGCCGCCCTAACCACAGACCTTCAGGCACGTTGCGCTCGAGGAATATGTTGCAGGCGAAGTCCGCGTTGCGCTCGGGAAAGTCTTCGCGGTAATGACCACCCCGGCTCTCGCGCCTGACAAGCGACGCCGAAGCCATCAATTCACCGACCTGGATCAAGTTCGCCAATTCGATGCCCCGCATGAGCTCAGCCGGCGTGCCGATCACCGTGTCGTGAAACAACTGGTTTCGCGTCTCCCTGCAGACACGCCTGAAGGTCCGAAGCCCGGCTTCCTCGCGCACGATCAGCAAATACCGGTTTGCACACTGCTGAATCCGTGCTTTCAGTTCGTCCAGCGTGTGCCTGCCATTTCGGCGGAATTGCGTGGCGACCGTGCGGTTGTCGTCCAAGGCCCCGGTCATCGCGCGGTGCGTCATCTTTTTCGCGCGTTCGGCCGCGGCGAGGCCCGCCCGGCGGCCGAAGACCTGGCACGTCAGGGCCATATTGCCGCCGAGACGGTCTGCGCCATGTGGACCCGCTGCCACCTCACCCGCAGCGAACAGACCCTTCAGATTGGACTGTGCGTTTTCGTCTATATATAAACCGCCGTTGATCGCATGCGCGGAACAGGTGATCTGCACTCGGTCCCGATAAAGGTCAACGCCGTGCTCCTTATACCATTGGCAGGTTAGCGGCCACATCCTTGCAATGCTGCGGCTCTTGTCGGCCAGTATCGATTCGAGATCGCATCCGGCGAAGTCGAGAAACACGCCTCCTTCAGCCGTGCCGCGGCCATCGTTGAGTGCCTTCTGAATCGAAATTTCGACGTAGCGTGAGATGTCGCTCGAGCTGAACGGAAAGTGCCGCTCTTTTTGCCGAATGACGTCTTCCTGAGCCAGCCCCGTCGGCAGATAGTCAGGGACGAACGCCCTGCCATCGCGGTCGGTGAGATTCGGGTGCGCGTCCCACAGGTAGTTGCCGAACAGGTTGACGAAAGGCGTCAGCACGCTCACACCGGCCTGCATGAACTCCATGTTGACCAGTCGCGCGCCCGCGCGATAAGCCATTGCATAGCCGTCGCCGGTAATGTCCGATGGATACAGGTTTTGGGCGAACAGCTGACTTGCACCCCCAGTGGTAAGAATCGTCGACTTGGCACGGATCAGCATCGGGTTTCCATCCGAATCGATCGCGTATGCGCCGAGACATTCGCCGTCCTGCGACAGCAGGTCGACGATCATCAACCGGTCCATGACCTTGATGCCGCGCCGGGACGCTTCGGTCCCCAGCGATTTCACGATTGGTTTGAAGTGCTCATGAATCACATGCGAGCGCGGTTTGGAAGAAAAGCATGCGCGAAAAACCAGGTAGTGGTCGTCCTCGCGCTCAAACTTTACGCCGTATCGTTCGAGGTAGCGCAGAGACTCATGCGCTTCGTTCGCGAGAATCGCGCTCAAGCGCGGGTCCGCCATGCCTTGAGCGGCGTGCAGGATATCGGCGAGAAAAACATCAGGATTATCGCTGTGATCCCCTGCTCCGTCCGGCACATTGAAGGCGCCTACTTCAGCTACGCTATGAAACGTCGCGCCGCTTTTGCGAAATTCCCCTTTGATCACAACCAGCACGTCAGCGCCGCTGGAATCCGCCTCGAGCGCGGCCCGCAGCGCAGCGCCGCCGCTGCCAACGACCAGCACATCCGTACTGACTTCCCTGCACCTGTCACTCATGCCTGCTTCCCCTGTTTTCATCGACGCGTACGGCACGCTCGCCGCATGGATGGCTTCAACCCCGCTTCACGCGACTCCGCCTTTTGCCGCGGCCGCCGCAACGGCCTCGGCGTCCTCGGCAACGCCGATTACGCCGTCCGCCAGCAGCGAGTCGATCATCGGCCGGTTCATTCCCACCCCTGACAAGATGTCGATCGTGTGCGCGCCCAACCGTGGCGGCGGCATACGGATAGCTGGCGCGCTGCCGTCGTAGCGCACCGGGTGATTGACGAGCGTCACTGGGGTGCCGGTTGCACCCTCGACTGTCTCGAAGCTCTTCAAGTGGCGCACCTGCGGATCGGCGACCACCTGCGCATAGTCGTTGACGCGCGTGTGCCAGACATGATGCCGTTCGAATAGTGGCAACCAGTGTGCCGTCGTGTCCTGCGCAAGCCGGCGCGCAAGCCGGTCGGAGATTTCCTGCTGCTCGTCGAATGCGCGCTTCGCGGGAATCCGTTTCTTTTCCGGGATCTCGAGGATCTGATAGATGATGTCGAGAGGACTCAGCGACAGTGCGATGAAACCGTCCGCAGTGGCATATATGCCGTACGGTGCGGGGAAGTACCAACCTGATACACGCCCCGCCTGTCGCACGTCGTCATGGCCGTCGCCGTTCAGGAAACACGTGAGAGACTCCTGTTGCAGATCGAGCGCAGCCGCCAGCAAGCTTACGTCGACCCGGCAGCCCTCGCCCGTACGCTCGCGGTTGAGCAGTGCCGTCAGGATACCGTTCGCATACAGCGCAGCGCCGTGATGATCCACGACAGACACGCCCACCGCGCGTGGACCGTCCTCCCGGCTTCCGGTGATTGTCGCGATACCCGACATGGCCTGAATGATCAGGTCCTGCCCCGGCCGGCCGGCATAGGGTCCATCCGGACCGAATCCCGAGCCGGACGCATAGATGATGTCCGGCTTGACTGCCTTGAGTGCCTCGTAACCCAATCCCAGCTGTTCCATCACACCGGGGCGGTAATTCTCGGCGACCACGTCGACTTGAGGCAGCAAGCTCATGACGATATCGATCGCCCGCGGGTCCTTGAGATTCAAAGCCAGACTGCGCTTATTGCGATTACCCATCAAAAGCAGCATCGTCTGCCCATCGATGGCGCGGTTCGCGCCGCCCCACTTGCGCTGAAATGCGCCGTCGACGGGTTCGACCGATATGACGTCGGCCCCGCAATCGGCGAGGTGCTGCACGCCCAAAGGCCCCATCAGAAAATGATTGAAGCTGAGAATGCGGATACCATTCAGCCCGTTCATATAATCTCCGTTACGTCGTGAGTCCGGCTGTCGGGTGAGATGGACCAGGGTTCTACTGCACTCCGCGTTCGCCCTGAACATTCGGAAGACCGCGGCGTGGATATCTGCATCGATGCCGGTCAGAACTAAAGGAAAGCGTTGCCGATCGCGTCGAGAGGCGCATGCGCGAGGCACCAATGGTCAGCGACCCTTGAAGCGCGGCGGCCGCTTTTCGACGAATGCGCGGTGGCCTTCGGCGCGATCCTCGGTCTTGAACACGTCGAGATTCGCCTGATGCTCGCACTGCAGGCCTTGTTGAAGGTTGGTCTCGAACGAATCGAGCACGGCGCGCTTGGCCAGTCGAACCGCGAGCGGCGCGCGGGCGGCGATCAGCGACGCGATCTCGACGGCGCGTGCGATGCTGCGTGCCGGCGCGACGACCTCGGTCACAAGTCCGTGGCGCTCGGCCTCGGCTGCCGTCAGCGGCTCGCCGGTAAGCACGAGTTTCATCGCCAGTGTCTTGCCGAGCACCCGCGGCAGGCGCTGGGTCGCGCCATCGCCCGGAAGGGCGCCGATGACGATCTCTCGCTGCGAGAAGGTCGCGTCGTCCGCCGCGACGACGATATCGGCCAGCATCACCAGCTCGTGGCCACCACCGATGGCGAAGCCGTTGACCGCGGCGATCAGCGGCTTCGGAAAGGTTTCAATCGCCTTCCAGCTCGCGAGGCGCACCGGGTCCGCATACGCTGCGACCCCGCGTGCCGCCATGTCGGCAATATCCGCACCGGCGCTGAAGAAACCCTCGCCGCCGGTGAGCACGACAGCCCTGACTTCGTCGCTGACTTCGGCTGCCGCGAGCACGCGCGCCAGTTCCACCAGCAGCGGCACACACAGCGCATTGCGCTTGTCGTGATGATTCAACGTGATTAACCAGACGAAGCGAAGTGGTTGTTCGAGCTTCAGGTACTTCAGGTCCTCGAATGCGGCCAGCGGGACCGGCGCCGCGCCGCTTCGCTCGACGTGAGTCGTGTTCATGATGAGCCTCCGTTCTCGTGTTATTTGATTGCCAGCAAGTTCGGCAGGAAGCGTGGGATATGCGGGAAGACGATGATCAGCAGCAGGTCGACCGCCAGCGCGAAGATGAACGGCAGGATCGCCCGAGTCGCTTTTTCGACGGACACGCCGCCGATGGACGCAGCCGTAAAGAGGCAAAAACCGATCGGCGGCAGGTTGATGCCGATGGCTGAGTTGACCAGTACGATGACGCCGAACACCACCGGGTCGATATGCATTTGCACGACGAGCGGCAGGAACACAGGGATCACCACCGCAATACTCGAGATCGTTTCGAGTACGGTATGGGCTACCAGAAGAAAGAGATTGATCAGGATCAGCAACACGAACGCGCTGGTCGTCACGGCCAGGAAGCTGTTGGCGACGTGTAACGGAATTTGCGCCTCAATCAGATAACGGCCGAGCACGAACGCGAGCCCGAGAAGAAACGATACCCGCGTGGTATTGATGGCCGTGCGCGTGAGTATTTCCCCGAACTGCGACAGCTTGAGCGACTTGAAGATGAAGGCGCTCACCAGCGTCACATAGAACGCCGCGACGACGCCTGCTTCTACCGGCGTGAAGACGCCGCCAAGGATCCCGCCCAGAATGATCACGGGCGTCAGCAATGCCCAGATCGCCTGTCTGAAAGTCGTCCACAGCCGCCTGGCGGAAAACGCTTCGACCGCCGTATAGTTCTGGCGCACGGCAGTCAGGTAGTTCACGAGCATGAAGGAAACGACCACCAGCAGCATCGGCACTATCCCCGCGACGAACATCGTTCCGACCGAAACGTTGGCGGTGTAGGCGTACACCAGCATGCTCATCGACACGGGCGACAGCAATCCGAGTGAGCCCGCTGCCGACTGCAGCGCGACTGCGAACGCGCGTGAATATCCCTGCTTGACCATCCCGGGGATCATGACCGAGCCGATCGCTGCGGTATCCGCAGTCGCCGAACCGGAGAGGTCGGCGAAGAACATACTCGCAACGATCGTCACCTGTCCGATGCCGCCGCGCATGAAGCCGACAAGCGCCTGCGAAAAGTCGATGATCCGGCGCGAGACGCCGCCCGCATCCATGATTGCGCCTGTCAACATGAAGAACGGGATGGCCAGCAGGCCGACGTTATTCAGGTTCGAAAACAGCTGCTGCGGAATCACCAGCAGCGGGGTTCCATTCAGCGTCAATGCAATCGTCGCCGCAATGCCGATGCAAATGGCCACCGGTACACCCAAGCCGAGGAACCCGGCGCCTAGAGCGAGTGCCCACATGTTGATTCACCTCAGATATGTTCGGAGACGCCCTGCAACAGAGACTGCCTCGTTTGCGCGCCGGGCGCGAGATGAGAAACCGCGATTCGGACCGCGGAATGAAAGACCAGCAATGCGCCGCAGACGGGAATCGAGAGATATGGGTACACCATTGAGATCGGCAGAGAGGTCGCAGTTTCGGTGCCCATCAGCTCCAGCATGTCGCCACCGTACATAAGGAAGACCACGCCGAGCGCGAGGACTACGCAGTCGGTAAGGTCCGTCAGTGTCTGCGCGAAAGCGGGCGGACAACGGTCGGCCAGTACCCGCACCTCCGGATGAACCCGCAGCTTGGCTCCTGCCGCCGCACCGAGGCACGTGAGCCACACGAACAGATAAGCCGCGAGCTCGTCGGACCACGACAGCGAGTTGTGCAGGATGAAGCGGAAGACCACCCCGAGGCCAGCGACGAACACCATCATGAGAAGTAGTCCACCGCATAGGAACAGCGTGATCTTCAGGACCAGGTCATCGATAAACAGGAGATTACGGGCAAGCTTTTCCATGGCACTCTCCCTTCATTTCGAAGCGACAGCGGACTTGTCGGCCGCCTTGATTTCCTGATAAAGCGCCTGGCCATCGGGAATGTCGCTGAGCAGGCCCTCGCGCGCCCTTGCGGTCGCGGCGGCCCACGGCACCGTGTTTATCTCGGTCACCTGGGTGCCATTCTTCTTCATCGTTGCGAGCGCGTCGTCGTACTCGTGCTTGTATTCCTTCATGTCATAGTCCGCGGCGACGGCGGCAGCGGCATGAAACGCCTGCTGCTCGTCAGGCGAAAGACGCGTCCAGGCGCTCTTGCTGATTGCCAGCACCACGGGCAGGTAGTTCACGTGGGTCAGGTAGTAATGCTTCGCGACATCGGAAAATTTGTCCTGGATGAACTGCTCCGGTGACGTATCGCCGCCGTCGACCAGGCCTTGCGAAAGCGCCAGAAATAACTGGTTATAAGGCAGCGGCGTCGGATTTGCGCCCAGTGCCTTATAGCCCGCGATATAGCCGCGACTCTGCATCACTCGAACTTTCATATCCTTCATGTCATCGAGCGAGCCGACGGGCTTTTTAGCCGTGAACAAATTGCGTTCGCCCACCGACAGCCACGTCAAGCCGATCATGTTGACCGCCGGCATCATGTCGAGGAACTTGCGGCCGACCGGTCCTTGCAGAAGCCGGTTGGCGTCGTCGATGCTGCTGAAGAGATAAGGCGTATCGAAGATCTGCCACTGCTTGATCGTGTTTCCGATCGGCGCCTGTGCGGAAATCATGAGCTCCTGGGTGCCGGTGCGCAGCGCTTGTGCCATCTGCACTTCGCCGCCGAGCTGTGACTGCGGAAAGATCTCGATCTTGACCTTGCCGTGGGTTCGCTGCGCGACCTCCTTCGCGAACACTTGGGCAGTCAGCTGATAGTGGTTGTCCGGGGCGAGGGTGTGGCCCAGCTTCATGACGATCGGCTCGTCCGCACGGGCAACGCTTGCGACAACGACGCCCGCTGCGAGCAGCGTACCCACCATCATGGTGCGCCATGCGCGGCGCGCGCTGAAGAATGATTTCATTTCGTCTCCTTCCGTACTGGAATGTAATTTTCGCGCCGCGTCAGGCCGATCCGTCTGCAGGCGCTCCAAGTATTCGTGAGTGCACGCAACGGGCGTTAGGACCGGCCGACCGATTTCTTGTACTTTTTTACGGCGTCTTCGATAGCACGCGTTTGCCAGACTGCCTGGCGATTTATCCGGCGCACACGAGGCGAAAACCCTTGGTGGTATTGACTGATAGCTGACCGGGGGCAATCCGCGGCCGCTTGCGGATCGGCCGAAGACTGCAATCACTGCGTGCATACAGTCAAAAAAGTCCAAGCATTCGCCCAAACCGTCCTAACGGTCAGCAACCCGCACTCATTAAATTTGAGTCACACCCGCCGGCCCCAATCAACAAAGAACAGGCCGGCTCCGCAACCGACTCTCACTTCCAGAACCACCATGGCCAAACGCCCGCACATGGATTGTTACGCGGTCGGCGACACTGCCGATTTCGCCAAGACCGTAACTGAATTCGATATCTACGGCTTCGCCGGGATCGTCGGCGATTTCTATGCGGTGCATTTGAACGAGGAATTCGCCAAAACCACGCGCTTCGAGAAGCGCATTGCGCAAGGATGTCTGTCGGTCGGCTTCTTATCGACCGTGATGGGCTATATGGCGCAAAAGGCGCCGAGCCCCGGTGCGGTTTCTTACCGATACGACATCACGTTCAATGCGCCGGTATTTATCGGCGACACGGTCACCGCCCGCCTCACGCTGCGCGAGAAGGACGACGATCGCAACATGTGCGTTTTCAGGGCAGACGTCACGCGCCAGGACGGCACGCTGGTCGCATCTGGCGATACCTATCTGAAGGTGCTGTAACGCAGCCCCCTGCTTCAACCCATCTCCCGCTTTTTCACAGAGTCGAACATGCCGCATTGGTTAAACGAACAACACACCGCGATACGCGACGCCGTGCGCCGTTTCGCGGAAAACGAAATCGCTCCTGTCTCGGAAGAGCTTTGGGAAGCGGAAGCCTTTCCTTACGACATCTGGAAGCGTGCCGGCGAGCTCGGCTTCGCCGGCCTGCCTTATCCGGAGAGTTGGGGTGGCGGCGGTGGCGAATGGCTTTCCTATGTAATCGTGTTAGAGGAACTCGCACGGGTAGATTGCGCAATCGCCAACTCTCTAATGGCCAATTCGACGGTCGCAAGCCTGCTTTCCAACTATGGCACCGATGAGCAAAAGGATCGTTATTTGTGCCCTATCCTCGACGGCCGCAAGGTCGGCGCGATCGGATTATCGGAGCCCAACGCGGGCTCCGACGCGGCCAACATCGCGACGCGTGCGACGCTGGAAGGCGACCAATACGTCATCGATGGATCGAAGACCTTCATTAGCAATTCCGGCACGGAAGTGACCGGGCCGGTCGTCATCGCCGCGGTAACGGGAACGCGCCCCGACGGCCGCAAGGAAATTTCTAACTTCATCGTGCCCAACGGCACCCCCGGTTTCAGCTACGGACGCAAACTGCGTAAGATCGGCTGGCGCGCATCGAGCACCTACGAGTTGTTCTTCGAGCGCTGCACGATCCCGACCGCCAACCTGCTCGGCGAACGCGGTGCGGGCTTGCGACAGACGCTCGCCCAGATCAGCACGGGCCGAATCCTGATCGGCGCGCTCGCGCTAGGCATCCTGCAGGGTTCACTGGATCGGTCGATCGCGTACATGAAGGAGCGGCGCGCATTCGGCAAGCCGATCGCCGAGTTCCAGTCGCTGCAGTTCAAGATCGCTGACATGGCGGCCCACGCGCACGCCGCACGCCTGATGCTCTACGATGCCGCCGCGCTCAAAGATGCAGGCGTTCGCTTCGATCAGCAGGCGTCGATGGCCAAGCTCTTCGCCACCGAGCGCGCGATGGAGGCGGCTCATCAGGCGTTGCAGATACATGGCGGTTACGGCGTGATGAGCGAGTACCCAGTGTCGCGCGCATTCGGCGACGCCAAGGTGCTGGAGATCGTCGAGGGCACCTCGGAGATTCAGAGAATGATCATCTCGCGAAACCTGCTTGCCTGAACCCTCAGTCAAACAGATACGGACACGCGGTCGGGAGACAAGTCATGCTGGAAGGCATCAAGGTGTTAAGTTTTACTCACTTCTTGCAGGGCCCCGCCGCCGTGCAGATGTTGGCCGACGTCGGCGCGGGCGTGATCAAGATCGAACCGCCGGGCGGCGCGTTCGAGCGCAGTTGGACCGGCTTCGATGCGTATGTCGAAGGTGTGAGCATGTTTTTTCTGCTCGGCAACCGCAATCAGCGCAGCATCTCGCTGGATCTGCGCGACGAGCGCGCGCGAGAGATCGTCTGGCGGCTGATCAAGGAAGCCGATGTCCTGATCGAAAACTACCGGCCAGGCGTCCTGCAGCGCATGGGCTTCGGTTACGACGATGTCCGCGAGATCAACCCGCGGCTCGTGTACTGTTCGTGCACCGGCTACGGGTCATCGGGACCGTATCTCAAGCGGCCAGGGCAGGACCTGCTGCTGCAGGCCATCAGTGGCATGACGATGCTCTCCGGCGAGGCCGATTCCCCGCCCACGCCCGTCGGATCCGCGATCGTCGACCAGCACGCGGCGGCGTTGGCAGCCTTCGGCGTGGTCGCGGCCTTGCAGGCGCGTGAACGCACCGGCAAAGGCACGCTGGTCGAAAGCAACCTGCTCAACGCGGCGCTCGATCTTCAGATCGAGCCGTTCACCTACTACCTGAACAAGGGACCACTCTGGCCGCGCACGAACCCGCCGACCGGCAGCCGGTTCCATCCGTCGCCCTATGGGGTTTACAGGACTCTCGACGGCTGGATCGCCGTTTCGCTCACGCCCACTGAGAAGCTGGCGGCGGCCTTGTCTCAGCCCGTGCTGGCCGGGTTTTCGCACCCAAAGGACAACGTGCGCCGCCGCGACGAATTGAACCGCATCGTTTATGACGCGCTGACTGCGCGCACGACGGCCGACTGGATGACGACCTTCGATGAGCACGACATCTGGTACGCGCCCGTGAACGACTACCCTCAGGTCGAGGCCGACCCGCAAGTGGCGCACAACCGCATCATCATGGAGGTCGAGCATCCGCAGGCCGGGCCGATTCGTTTGCTCGCGCATCCGGTTCGATACGACGGCGCAGCACCACCGCTCACCCGTCAGCCGCCGCGGCAAGGCGAACACACCCGCGAGGTGCTCGCCGAACTGGGCTACGAGCCGGACGAAATCGATACGCTGGTCGAAGCGGGCGCGGCGCTGACCGGGCGGAGAACTGCATGAACACTCATCTGAATCAGTGCCACGAGATGCTGCGCTTTGACGATATCCAGATTGGCCGCTGCCAGGTACTCGTGCGTACCATCGCGGAAAGTGACGTGAACGCTTTCGGCCATCTGTCGGGCGACCTCAACCCCTTACACATGGATCAGCACTTCGCGGCACGCACGCCATTCGGCCACCGCGTGGCGCACGGCCTGCTGACCGCGGCATTGGTGTCGACGACCCATACCGGGTTGACCGGTCCCGGCTTCGTCTACGTCGGGCAGGAGTTGCGCTTTCTCGGACCCGTCTTCATCGACGACACGATCAGGATCCATGTGACCGTAGTCGAGAAGAAACCCGCCAAGCGCATCCTCGTGATGGACACCATGGTTCGCAATCAGGACGGCAAGCCGGTGCTGACCGGACTGTCGGCGCTGAAGGAATTGCGTTTCCAATGATCTGACAATCGGCAGGCGAGGCCAAACCTTTGCGGGTTTTCGACAACAGCCGTCACGCCGCTTTGCTAATTACAATTACACTACGTTCGATGCCGACCGGCGAAGGAGAAACAGCACGCTTGATTTAGCCAAGGAGTGAGCTGGCCAAGCGAGCCAAACAAGTGAGCTGGATGCAGGAGACAGATTAAATGCTTAGAGGTTGTGGTTGTCAGTTGCCGGTCTTCAAGATCGCCAACTATGAGTATGGGTCGCGAATCAAGTCGATCGACTTTCATTTCGCACCCCTCGAAGATATGAAATCGACGTTGCCGTATCCTCATCGGCACGAGTTCTATCACATCGTCTGGGTCGTGTCGGGCAGCGGTCACCACATCATCGACTCGATTCGCTACGAGGTGCGGCCCAATACGCTGTTCTTCATGGCGCCGGGCCAGATCCACGACTTCGCGTTGTCCGAAGATACAGTCGGCCACGCGATCAGTTTCTCGTCCGAATTTTTCGCCTTCAAGGTGCAGAACCGCCATTCGCAGACGGAAATTCCGGTCTACGATTTCGAGCGAATTCCGAACACGGTTTATATGAGCGACGCACAAGCTCAGGACCTTCATCATGTGCTGGATGGAATCGATGCGGAATATCAGGGTGAAGAGGCAGGCTACGAGGACGTCATCTGGTCGTATCTGCGCGTTCTGCTAATCAAGTCCGTGCGCCTGGGCGGCGACGCCGTGACCGACGTCAATTCGTCGCGTAGCGTGCTGTTGTCGCGACGCTTCAAAAGTCTGCTGGAAAAACATTTCACCACGGTCCACGACGTCGCTCGCTACGCATGCCTGCTGAACGTCACAGAACGCGCGCTGAACGATGCGACGCGCCAGGCGCTCGGCAGCACGGCGGCCAAGCTGATTCGTGAACGCGTGATGCTGGAAGCGAAGCGTCTGTTGCTGCATTCGGAGGTCAATGTGGCGGAGATCGCAACACAGCTTGCCTTCGACGACCCGGCCTACTTCAGCCGATGTTTCCGCAAGCACACGGGCCGCTCGCCAATCGACTTCCGCCGCAGCCTGGAGAAACTGAGCATTTGAAGCAGTGGGACGATAGGCGTCCGGGTGCGACGTAGGAAAGTCCAATATAAGCCGCGCTTCGTCCTAACCGCTGGAACCGCCGCGCTCCTAGAATTTGCGTGCCCCCGTCACTCGGGAAACGCGAAAATCATCAGGAGACAAAGGCGTGAATGCTTCGTACCAAGACCAAGGACTGTCCTCTGACCGGTCCGCCCTCTTCACCGATATCCTCGATCGCATTGCGACCAAAGTTGCAGAGGACGAGCCGACGCTCGGCGTCGAATTCCCCCAGATCACAGCGCCCGACGGAAAGTGGGTCCGGCTTCCGGCGTCGCTGTCCGCAGGCTACAGCGGTTCAGCGTGGAGCCACGGCAATTGGTTTTGCGGGTTCTGGGTCGGACTTTTGCTGACGTCGTATTTGCACACCGGCAACGACAAATACCTCTCGTGGGCCCGCGAGCGCATGCGTCTCGTCGCGCAGCGCGCGCAGGATCCTAACACGCACGACATCGGCTTTATCTTCGACAGCAGCGCCGTCCCGGGCTACGAAATCACCCGCGACTCGTGGTACGCGCACATTGCGATGGAAGCCGCGGACAAACTGCGCGCGCGTCTTGTCACCACGCGCAGCGGCGCCTATCTCGCTTCCTGGGGTCCGCTTGACGATCCGCGCGGACGCAGCGCCTCGGCTATCGACACGATGGCTAATCTATCGTTGCTTTACTGGGCGGCGAACCATTCCGGGGACGGCAGTTATCGCCTCGCCGCCGAAGCGCACTCCGTCATGACCGCCAAGGCGTTTATCCGCCCCGACGATTCGACTTATCACGCGGTGGAGTACGACGTGACAACCGGTGCGCGCCAGCGCGGCTACACGTTTCAAGGCGCATTCGACGAATCGGCGTGGAGCCGGGGCCAGGCGTGGGCCGTCTATGGCTACGTGAACACGGCGCGTGAAACCGGCAAGCGCAACTGGCTAGACCTTGCCGGGCGGCTAGCGGCGTACTATCTGCGCCGGCTCGATGGACGTCCTGTGCCACCGTGGGATTTCGACGCCACTGGCGCGGACGCGGAAATCAAGGACACTGCCGCAGCAGCGGTGATGGCGTCAGCGCTGATCGAGATGGGCCGTCTGCATCCCGACCCTGCTGATGCGCTTCGCTGGCGCGAACACGGACTCGCGATGCTCGAAGCTCTATGTCGTGACGAGTTTGCCTACGAACCTGCGCAGCGGGGACTTTTGAGGAATTCCTGCTATTCGAAGCCGCACAATGAAGGTGTCGATGGCGCGACGATGTTCGGCGATTTCTTCTTCGCGGAAGCACTGAGTCGCGTGATGCTGCCAGGCAGGCTTCGGCCGGCCGACCCGCAACGCGTATCGCTCGCTTGAAGCGTATCTCCCTCGCGGTTCCCAACTCTCGCTAGCCAGGCCGTCCATGATATCGAACGATCTTCCGCATTTTGTACCTACTGACCTACCCGATGCCCTGCTGGTCGGACGCATCTGGCGAAACGCGCCGATTGACGGGCCGTCGGTCGTCGTTGTTCGCGCCGGTCAGGCCTTCGACATCACGGCGTCGGCGCCGACGACCTCCGATCTGTTCGAGCACGTGGACCTCGTCGAGTTTGCGCATCACGTCGAGGGCGAGGCGCTCGGTCCCGTCGAGAACATCGGCCGCGCATTGCTGGCGCCGTGCGATCTTCAGGCCATCAAGGCATGCGGCGTGACCTTTGCCGTGAGCCTGCTCGAACGGGTCATTGAAGAACAGGCCAACGGCGACGCGACTCAAGCCGACATGGTCCGGGCGACGATCGCGCAACTGATCGGCACTGATCTCTCCAGGATTCGCCCCGGCACGGCAGCTGCCGACTGTCTGAAGCGGGAACTGGAACGGCGCGGCGCATGGTCGCAATATATGGAGGTCGGCATTGGGCCGGACGCAGAGGTGTTCACCAAGTCTCAACCGATGTCGGCGGTCGGCTACGGCGCGGACGTTGGGCTGCACCCGGCCTCCCGCTGGAACAATCCCGAGCCAGAAATTGTGCTGGCGGTAAACAGCCGCGGAACGATCGTCGGCGCAACCCTCGGCAACGACGTCAATCTCCGCGACATCGAGGGCCGCAGTGCGTTGCTGCTCGGCAAAGCGAAAGACAACAACGGCTCATGCGCGATCGGTCCTTTTATTCGGTTGTTCGATGAACGCTTCACCATGGACTCGGTGCGGGCGGCCAGCGTGTCGCTCAGGATAGAAGGCGCGGACGACGGATTTATTCTCGAAGGCGTGAGCCACATGCGCGAGATCAGCCGTGACCCAGAGGAACTTGTGGCCCAGACTGCCGGGCCGCATCACCAGTATCCAGACGGCTTCATGCTGTTCCTCGGCACGATGTTCTCTCCAATTGAAGACCGGCATGCTCCGGGCAGCGGCTTCACGCATCACCTCGGGGACAAGGTGACGATTGCAACACCGGAGCTCGGCGCACTTGTCAACACCGTGCAGTCGTCAACCGAAATCGCGCCCTGGCGATTCGGCGTACGCGCTCTTTACGAGACCCTTGCAAAACGGCGGGCGCTTACCCGCGCCATGGCGTAGGTACCATTCACGTGGACCGCCTCCGCTGATTCCAGCCTCGCCAAGCTACAAAGACTTTGTTCGCGAATCAGCGGAACGGGATACTAAATTTAGAAGCCCGGCGTCAGGACGACTTTCCCTGACGCCGTCCTGCCGTTCTGCAAATCGTCGAACGCCTGGCTTCCGGCATCGAGCGGCCGCACGTCGAGCCAATCCAGCGAACCGAACGCGCCTTCGTGCAACGCCGAAACCGTCGCGCGAAGATCCGCCATCGTATAGGTGTACGTACCCAGCAGCGTGATTTCAGCGAGCGTCAGCTTGCGCATATCGATTTCGCTTGCCCAGTCCTGGAGGCCGATGTGCATCACGACGCCGCCAGGCTTCACCGACGATAACGCGAGCGCGCGTGTCGGCTTTGCGCCCACGGCATCGATCACGAACTCAAACCGGCTTTCAGGCGCCGGCGCGTCCAACGGATCCCATGTCTCGCACTGCGCATGCTGCTGCGCCGATCGTCGACGCAGCGGATTGACCTCCGCCATTTCAACCGACCGGCAGCCGTACGATTTCAGTAACAACGCCGACAGCAATCCAATCGCCCCGCCGCCAATGACCAGCGCGCGGGTTTCCGGCAACGGTCTTTGCAGCGCGCGCATCGACAGATTCAGCGCATGCAGCGCCGTAGCAGCCGGCTCGGTCACCGCGGCGTGCGTTGCAGGCATCTCCTGCGGAATTTCGACAACGCATCCCGCAGGCAACGACATATATTGTGCAAATGCACCCGGACGCGTCATGCCGACCATCGTCCGGTTCGCGCACAGATTGTCGCGCCCCTGCACACAATATTCACAGTGCCCGCAGGTGATCAACGGATTGCCCGTGACGCGCAAGCCTTTCATCAGATGCGGTGCGCGCGTCTCCACGATCGTGCCGGCGAACTCATGACCGAGAATGAGGCCGGGTTTGCGTCGCGGATCGTGGCCGTGGAATGCATGCATATCGGAGCCGCAAATACCGACCGCATCGATCCTGAGTATCACCTCGCCGTCGGCTGCCAGCGGTTCGGGCCGATCCAGCAACTGGACCTCATTGGGCTGCGTGTAGACAAGTGCTTTCACAAGCGTTCTCCGTCGTGCAATTGCGTTACCGCCTACCGCGCGGTGTACCCGCCGTCGACCATGATGGTCTGGCCCGTGACGTACGCGGACGCGTCACTCGCAAGAAACACCGTGACGCCATACAGATCGTCGAGTTGTCCATTGCGTCCGATGCACGTGTTCTGCGCGTGCATGTCCGCGACGCGCGCGTCGTTGAAAACGGGAGCCGTCAGCGCAGTGGGGAAAAAGCCCGGCCCAATCGCGTTGCACGTGATGCCGTAGCGTGACCACGCCTGCGCGATAGCACGCGTCAATTGCACGACACCGCCCTTCGCCGCGCCGTATGGCGCGCTATCGTTGAATGCACGGTATGACTGCAGCGACGCGATGTTGATGATGCGACCATGTCCGCGCGCCTTCATCGAGGGTGCGAGCGCCTGCGTCATGAAGAACGGCGCGCCAAGATGCAGTGCGAGCTGCTGTTGCCACGCTTGCGGCGTCACTTCATCGAATGGTTGACGCAGATTGACGCCCGCCGCGTTGACGAGAATGTCAATCTGGCCGTGCTGTGCCGCTGCATCGAGCGCGCAGGCGCGCGCCGCATGCGCGTCGCTCAGATCGCATGCGTGCATGTGCGCATCAATTCCGTCGTCCCGCAGCCGCATTGCCGCTTCGTCGAGCGCATCACTTCGCCGCGCCACCAGCACGACGCGCGCACCCGCCCCGCCCAGCGCGCGCGCCATCGCTTCGCCGATGCCCGAGTTGCCGCCGGTCACGAGCGCGGTTCTGCCATTCAGGTCGAATAGTCGAGCGATATTCAACGGTGTCCTCCTTCGTCGTACCGATTGCACATGCCGATGGCGTTCATACCTGTACCGGTTCGCCACGCACGAATGCTTCGTCGGGAAAGTACTTCTGCAAGCGGTCGTCAGCGGTACGGGCGTGGGCTTCCATGCCTTCGAGCCGCGAGATACGCGCCGTCACTTCGCCAATGCGCTTCGCCGCATCGCGCGTCATGCGCTGCCACGTCAGCGTCTTCACGAACTTGTGCACCGAGAGCCCCCCTGAATAGCGCGCTGCGCCCTTGGTGGGCAGAACGTGATTCGGACCGCTCGCCTTGTCGCCGAATGCGACCGTCGTTTCTTCGCCGAGAAAGAGCGAGCCGTAGCACGTCAGATGTTCGAGCCACCAGTCCAGATCGGCAGCCTGCACTTCGAGGTGTTCCGATGCATAGCGGTCAGACACGTCCACCACTTCCTCTCGCGTGTCGCACAGGATCACTTCGCCGTAGTCGCGCCACGCGGCGCCTGCGGCATCGCGTGCGGTCGGCGGCAACGCATCGATGAGTTGCGGAACCCGCTCAATGACCTCGTCGGCGAGCGCCTTCGACGTCGTGAACAACCATGCCGGCGACTCGTGGCCATGCTCGGCCTGGCCGACCAGATCGCTCGCGACCATCGCCGGGTCGGCACTGGCGTCGGCGATCACCGCAACTTCCGACGGCCCCGCAAAGACGTCGATCCCAACCTTGCCAAAGAGCGCGCGCTTCGCCTCCGCGACGAACTTGTTGCCCGGCCCCACCACAACGTCCGCCTGCTTGCCGGTAAAAAGCCCATACGCCATCGACGCGATCGCCTGCACGCCTCCCAGCGTCATCACGACATCGGCGCCTGCCGCCTTGAACGCATACAGCACATACGGATGGATGCCGCCTCCGCGAAACGGGCTCGAACAGGCAATCACCGTCTTCACGCCCGCTGCCTTGGCAGTCGCAACGCCCATGTATGCCGACGCGATATGCGCGTACCTGCCAGCGGGCGCATAACAGCCGACCACGTTGACGGGCACCACTTTTTGCCCTGCCGTCACGCCTGGATACAGTTCGACCGAGAAATCCCCAATCGAGCGCCGCTGTGCGAGCGCGAAGTCGAATACCTGTTGCGCGGCGAAATCGATATCGGCCTTCACGTGCGCGGGCACTTCGAGCGCACGCCGTTCGATCTCATCGGCGCAGACGATGATCGGACCGTCCCAGTTATCGAGTTTCTTCGCATACGCACGCGCGGCGTCTTCGCCATGCGCCTGAATCTGCGCAAGCATTTCACCGACGACCTGTTGCGCCGTCGCGGTCTCGGTTTCCGGCGTCTTGGCTGCTTTCTTCAGGTAAGTCACGCTCATCGCCTTCTCCTTCATCGATGTTAAAAATAATGCAAGCGCTTGCAGCGAGGGGCTTTTAAAAGGCCACACCGTGGCCTTTTTGCGCGATCGCGACCGCGCGTCATTTGCTGCCGTCCATTGCGAACGCCGCGAGTTTAGGGTCGTCCAACACACGCTTCATCGCGCTGTCGTCGATATAGTCTTTTGCTTCGGGGACGGACGCGAGCGCGCCCGATGCATGCATGAACTGCGCGATCTTCGTGAACGAATCGTCGGCCTGCGATGCGCCTTTCGTGCGGTCCATCGCGGCGAGTTGCTGCTTCAGGTCGAAGGTCGGGCGCGTAGCGAATTCCTTGCGCATGGAATCGTCGCTGATGTTGACGCCGCCCTCCTGGTAAAACTTCTTCATCATCGCGACGGCCTGGTCAGGGTGCGCCTTCATCCACGCCCATGCATGCAGATAGACGGCGAGAAACTTTGCCACCTCATCGGGATGCTGCTTCTCGAATTCGCCACGCGTGACGAGCGCGCCGGGCACCGATGCGCCGCCGTCCTTACCGGAGCACAATACGCGCGCGCCCGCCTTCTCTTCGAGCGTGTAGTCATACGGCGCCCACACGCCCGCGTAATCAGCATTGCCCGACGACACAGCCGAAATGATCTCGGCCTGGCCCATGTTCTTGAGCGTCACGTCAGCCTTCGTCAGCCCATACTTTTTCAGGCATGCCTGTACCGCGTAATCACCCGTCGAGTTGGACGTCAACACGATGGTTTGGCCTTTCAGCGACGCCGGATTGCGGCGCACCGCGTCATAACGCGCCTTGCTCGCCATCAGAACGTTGCCCTGCGATTCGTCGTTTGTCAGGCCGATCACCTGAATGCCGAAGCGCTGGTAGCCGAGCACGGCCGGCACGGAACCCGTGCCGCCCACGTCCCAGGATTTCGACGCCGCCGCCGCAATCTGCGGCACGCCGGCGGGAAACACCGAAAACTCGGGCTTCAATCCGACCTCCGCCCACCACCCTTTTTCGGTTGCGACATAGAACGGCAACGCCCAATACAGCGCGGGCTGATAGCTGACCCTGATCGGAGTGAGATCGGCGGACCACACCGTGCCCGGCAACGCCGCACTGCCCGCGCAGAGCAACGCAATGAAAGGGATCGCACGCAGACGTTTCATGTTGGTCTCCTGTTTTATGGGGTATTGCACTCAGCCGTTGGAACCGGTGGCAGTTTTATGCAGCTTCATGCAGCGACACGTTCGACAGCGCCGTGTTCGTCGCGCAACGACTTCCAGATATGCGTGCGCAACCGGACGAACGATTCGAGATCCATCACGTCTTCGATCCGCTTGCACGCGTCCCAGCCATGCTGCTCGCGCACGGACTTCACATCGATCACTTCTTTCACGCGCCCCGGCCGGCCCGTCATCACGACGACGCGATCCGCGAGATACACCGACTCTTCGACCGCGTGCGTGATGAACAGCACCGTGCGCGGATTCACGCGCGTGAGCCGCACCAGTTCTTCCTGCATGACGACCCGGGTTTGGGCATCGAGCGCGCCGAACGGCTCGTCCATCAGCAGCACGCCGGGGTCGAGCGCATACGCGCGCGCGATCGCGACGCGCTGCTGCATGCCGCCCGATAGTTGATGCGGATACGCCTGCTCGTAGCCGCGCAGATTCATCAGCGACAGATAGCGTTCGATCGTTTCGCGTCTTGCGTCGGCGGCCATGCCCTTCGCGCGCAAGCCGAGATCGATGTTGTCCCACACTGTCTTCCATGGGAACAGCGCGAACTGCTGAAAGACGACCGCGCGATCGGGTCCTGGCCGTGTCACCTTGCGGCCCGCCACCGTCACGCTGCCCGAAGTCGGAAACTCGAGACCCGCGACCATCCGCAGACACGTCGTCTTGCCACAGCCCGACGGCCCGACGATCGCAACGAATTCCTTGTCGGCGATTTCCAGTTCGACGTGTTCCAGCGCGACGACGCTCGCCTTGTCGCGCCTGAACATGCGGGACACATCATTGAAACGAATCATGCTCATCGTGCGCTCCGTCACGTTTGAGAGAGTGAAGCCACGGTGCTAGTGCCGCGCCACGCGCCGGTTGCGCATCGCGTACGCTTCGATGCGTCCAAGCAGCAGGTCGATTGCCGCGCCCACCATACCGATTGCGATCATCGCGCTCATCACCGTCGCCGTGTCGATTGCCGCTTGTCCCTTGACCATCATGTAGCCAATGCCGCTCGACGCGACGATCAGTTCGGCGCCGACCAGCGACATCCAGCCCAGTCCCGCCGCGACGCGCACACCTGCGATCACCGACGGCAACGCGCCTGGCAGCAGCACTTCGCAGACGATCATCCGGTTCGACGCGCCGAGCATGCGCGCCGCTTCGAGCAGCCTGGCGTCGACCTGCTGCGCACCGCGATAAGCATTGACGACGCACGGCGGAAACGCACCCGCAAAAATGATCAGCACCGGGCCACCGATGCCCGTGCCGAACCACAACGCGGCAAACGGCACCCATGCAATCGGCGCGATGAAACGCACGGTTTCGAACAGCGGCGTCACGCAGTAGTCGAGCCAGCGGAACCAGCCCATCATCAGACCGAGCGGCACGCCCAGCGCGACGGCCAGCAAAAAGCCCATCAGATAGCGCTGCAAGCTCGACCACAGATGCACTTCGAGCGTGTAACCGACAAACGGATGCGTGAGCAGATCGGCAAACTTGTGAACGACTGCAAGCGGCGTCGGTAGAAAGATCGCGGGGACGAGTTCTGCTGCCGATGCCAGCCACCAGATGCCGAAGAATGCGATCAGCCCCGCGGCATTCAGCGTCCAGAGCGGCACGTTGCGTCGAGCCACAGCACGCCCAGGCTCGCTGACCATCTTGCGCTGGCGCAACGTGCGTGCCGCACTGCCGGACTCGCGATCGACGCCGACGGGCTCGATGTCAGGATGCGCGACACCGCGCAGATGACCCGGTTTCATCTGTTCGCTCTCCAAGGCATGAGTTGCCGTTCGATTTGCCCAAGCGCGACCGTCATCAACCATCCACACAGCGCGACCGTCAGCATCGCAACGACGATCATCGCCGGATAGATGTCGAGCGAGCCTTGCGTCAGCAGATGCCCGAGACCTTTGACCGAACCGATCAGTTCGCCCGCCACGAGCGTCGTCCATGAAGCCTGCAATGACAGGCGCAAGCCTGTGAAAATCATCGGCAGCGCGCCGGGAATCATCACTTCCAGCACGAAGCGCGAACGCCGCAAACCCAGCATCTCGGCGGCTTCGAGCATCGGCACGTCGAGATTGCGCACGCCCGCGAAACTGTTGATCACGCATGGCACGAACGCCGCGAACCAGATCACCATCACCTTCGCGGAGTCGCCGAGTCCAAGCCAGACGATCGCGAGCGGAATCCACGCGAGCGGCGGAATGGGTCGCAACAGCAGAAAGATCGGGTTGAAGAACGCTTGCGCGCGCGCCGAGTAGCCCATCCATAGGCCGAGCGGCACACCCGTCACCGCCGCCGTCGCGAAGCCGTATAGAACGAGCTTCACGCTCTGCACGATGTGCTGGTCGAGACGGCCGTCGGCATAACCGACCGTCACCACCTGGGCAAGCGCCTGCCAGGTATCGAACGGAGTGGGGAATCTCGACGCTGCGACGATGCCTGTGAGAGCCGTCAGCACGTACCACGCGGCGAGCGTTGCAGCGAGCGTGCCGATGCTGCACAGGAAGCGCGGTGAACGGAATGCGGGGAACACATTGTCTCCTGCCTGTTCAGCGGGCGTGAAATGCAACGCGCCGCGCAATGAAATGTAACCGCTTGCATTTGAATATAGACGCTATGATCACGGGTCACATCGGGATTTATACCGATTCGAATGATGTTGTACTGTCGTTCGCTTGCAATCGGGCACTACAATCAATTGAGCCTATCCAAACCGGTCTGATCTGCCGCAATGAATACCTTGCCACGCGCCCGTATCAGCGATGTCGCCACACTCGCCGGCGTCTCGACGGCAACTGTGTCGCGCGCTCTCTCCAACCCCGACATGGTGAAAGCGGACACGCGCGCGCGCATCCGTGATGCGATCGCCACGCTGGGATATGTGCCCGACGGCGCGGCGCGCGCGCTTGCGCTGGGCCGTGCGCGAATGGTCGGCGCAATCGTGCCGACGCTCGACAACGCGATCTTCGCGCGTGCGGTGCAAGGCTTGCAAACCACACTGTCGAATTCCGGCTATCAGTTGCTGATCTCCGCGCACGAGTACAACCTGTCCGCGGAAATCGAAGTCGTGCGCGCGCTGCTGGAACGTGCTGTCGACGCAATCGTTCTGGTCGGCACCGACCATGCGCCGCAAACCTATGAACTGATTCGCGCGAGCCACGTCGCGCTGCTGCTGACCTGGTCGCACGCCGAGCGCCCCGGCGCAGCCGGCAGCGGCGACGCAGATACACCGCCGTCGATCGGCTTCGACAACCAGTTGATCGGGCAACTGGCCGCTGAACATCTGCTCGAACTCGGTCATCGCCGCTTCGGCGTGATCTCGGGCTTCACGCGCCATAACGACCGCGCGCGTCAGCGGATCGAAGGCTTCCGGCGAACCCTTGCACAGCACGAGATCCGTCTGCCTGATGCGAACATCATCGAACAGCCGTTCGGCTTCGAAGGCGGTCGCGCCGGGCTCAAGCTACTGACGCAATTGCGCCCTGCTCCAAGCGCCATTTTCTGCGGCAATGACGTGCTCGCGCTGGGTTGCCTGTTCGAAGCGCAATCGGCCGGTATCGCCGTGCCGCAGCAGTTATCGATTGTCGGTTGCGACAATCTGCCCATCGTCTCGCAGATCACGCCAGGTCTCACTACCGTGCTGTTGCCCACTTACGAACTCGGCGAACGCGTCGCGCGCGCACTGCTGCGCTGGCTCTCGGACGGCGTGCCGCCGCAGCGCGAGTGTCTGCCGATCGAACTGATCGTGCGTGGCACGAGCGGCCCGGCGCCCGCGTGAAGTGCCCGGGTTCCTTTCGGCGCATTCGCGCATCACGCGACCAAGGTCTGCAACTGTGTGAGCAACGCATCGGGAATCTCGATTCCATCGCGGCTTGCCGCGTCGGCCAACGCATGCCGCCGTTGCCCTGGCAAACGGACATCCGCATCCTGCAACATCGCCGCGACAAGCGCCTCGACCCGTTCTACGTACATCTCATTGCCCGCCAGCGCGCCCGGATCGATGGCCCAGAACAGATGGCCGATCCGCGAGCGTGCCCCCTCCTCGGTCAGGAACGAGCCCGCTTCATAGCCGAAGTTCGCGCCCGCCAGCGCCGCCGCCAGCAGTTCGACCATCAGCGCGAGCATCGCGCCTTTCGCGCCGCCGAACGGGAGCATCATGCCGTCGAGCGCCGCCCTGGCGTCGGTGGTCGGCGTACCGTCACGGGCGGTCGCCCAGCCGGACGGGATGGGCTTGCCTTCGCGCGCCGCAACCATGATCTTGCCGCGCGCCACTTGCGACAGCGACAGGTCGACCATCAATGCGTCGCCATTGCGGCGCGGAAACACGGCGGCAATGGGATTGGTGCCGAATAGCGCATGACGCCCGCCCCACGCGGGCATCGCCGCCGGCGAATTGCTGAACGCAAGGCCCACCATGCCCGCCGCGCCGATCGCCTCCAGGTGATATGCGCCGACGCCGAAATGATGGCTGCGGGTCACGCTCGCCACTGCGCTGCCGTGTTCGCGCGCACGGCCGATCAAGGTCTCGACAGCAAGCGCGCAGGCGGGAAACGCCATGCCATCGGCGGCATCGACGAGCACGGCGGCGTTGCGCGTCGCAACAATGGAGGGCTTCGCCTGCGGATCGACGCGCCCGTTGCGCAACTGCGCGACGTACATCGGCAAACGCGAAACACCGTGCGACGACAACCCGCACGAGTCCGCATACACCAACGCGCGGGCCGTGGCCGTCGCGGTCTCCGGCGTTGCGCCCGCGTTGCGGACGGCGCGCGTCGCAAGTTCTAGCAGTTCGTCGGCTGAGACTCGCGTCATCGTGAAATTCCTTCGGTTACGTGTGAATCACGCTGCGCAAGCAGGGCCTCCGTCACGCGCGCCGCAACGAGCGTGCTGACACGTTCGTTCGACTGCATGGTCAGCCCCGCAATGTGCGGCGTGAGAATGAGGTTTGGTGCGTCGGCCAGCGGGGAACGGGCGGCGAGCGGCTCATCGTTGAAAACGTCGAGCGCCGCGCCGCCAATGCGGCCTTCGCGCAACGCCAAGGCAAGCGCCGCTTCATCGACGATCCCGCCGCGCGACGTGTTGACGATGATCGCGTGGCGCTTCAGCGCCGCGAGTTGCGATGCGCCGAGCAGATTGCGCGTGCTGTCGACGAGCGGCACATGCAGCGTGATCACATCGGCGGCACGCAACGCTTCGTCGATGCTCACGCGGCGTGCGCCGGTCGCGGCCCAGCACGCCGCGTCGGCCGGCTGCAGCGGATCGTAGGCGAGCACCTGCATGCCCAGCGCGCGCGCGAGCTGCGCAACGAGTTGCCCGATGCCGCCGAAGCCGATGACGGCAAGCGTGCTACCCGCCGCTTCGCGGCCATTCGAAAGCGCCGCGCGCGGCCATTTGCCCGCCGCGACCTCCATGCTCGAACGGTATGCACCGCGCAGCAGCATCAGTGCCGTGGCGAGCACGTACTCGGCCACCGCGCGTGCATTCGCACCCGTCGCCGGGAACACCGATACGTTGCGTTGCGCGCATGCGTCCAGATCGATGTTGTCGAGCCCGACGCCCAGACGCCCCACTACGCTCAGACGCGGCGCGGCATCGAGCAGCGCGGCCCTTACCTGCGTGCGATTGCGCACGATCAGCGCGTCGGCATCGGCCAGCAACGCGTTCAACGCAACGGGTTGATCGACGAGCGACGCATCGGCATGCACGTCGAAGTGCTCGCTGAGCGCTGCGACTGCGCAAGTATCGATGAATTCGCTGATGACGATCTTCTTGCGCGTCGCGCGCGGATTCATATTCAGGTTCGTGCTCAATTCGAGCGCTCCTGTATATACGCGGGCGGCGCCATGTCGTTGACATCGCTTGCGTTCGCTTGCGGCTCGCCGCGTTGAACTTCCGGCGGCGCGGCCAGCAGTTTGCGCGCGGCCTGCACATCGAATGCGCCTTCCCAGCGGGCGACGACAATCGTCGCCACCGCATTGCCGATCATGTTCACGATCGCGCGAACCTCGTTGAGCACGCGATCGATACCGAGTATCAGCGTAATGCCCGCAACCGGAATGATGTTGTGCGTCGACAGTGTCGCCGTCAGTGCGACCAGCGCCGCACCCGCCACGCCCGCGCCGCCCTTTGACGTCACCATCAATATCGCCAGCAGCCCGATCTGTTGCAGTAGCGTGAGATGGGTATTGGTGGCCTGCGCGATGAAGAGCGAGGTCATCGTCAGATAGATCGCGGCGCCGTCGAGGTTGAACGAATAGCCCGTCGGCAGCACGAGCCCGACTACCGGCTTCGGACACCCAAGCCGTTCGAGCTTTTCCATCAAACGAGGCAACACCGATTCCGTTGTAGACGTGCCCAATACGATCAGCAGTTCCTCACGCAGATACTTGAGCAGCGGCCACAACCCCACGCCCGCCCAGCGGCAGATCGTGCCCAGCACCAGGGCGATGAAGAGAAAGCTCGTCAGATAGAAGCACACGATCAACAGACCGAGTTGCTGCAACGTCGAAATGCCATATTTTCCGACTGTGAACGCCATCGCGCCGAACGCGCCAAGGGGAGCCAGGCGCATGATCATTTCGACGATCCGCATCAGCGCTTCGCCGCTCTGTTCGATCACGCGCGACAGGAAGCGGCTGCGCCGCGACATGATCGATAGCGCGATGCCGAACAACACCGAGAACAGCAACACCTGCAACAGATCGCCCCGCGCGAACGCGCCCACGACCGAATTCGGCACGATCTCTTCGAGGAAGCTGGTGTTCGACTGCGCGTGAACTTCCGTCACGTAATGGCTGACTGCATGCGTATCGAGCGTCTTCGGATCGATGTTCAGCCCGGAGCCGGGGTGCAGCAGATTGGCGACGACAAGGCCGATGACGAGCGCCACCGTCGTCACCGCTTCGAAGTACACGATGGTTTTGAGGCCGACGCGCCCGACCTGCTTGAGATTCTCCATCCGCGCGATGCCGACGGAGACGGTACAGAAGATCACCAGCGTGATCAGCATCTTGATGAGCCGGATAAAGGTATCACCGAACGGCTTCATCTGGACGCCGAGATCCGGCCAGAAATAACCGACGAGAATGCCTGCCGCAAGTCCGATCAGAACCTGCACGTAAAGATGTTTTAGCACGCGCAAGATGGTGTCTCCTCCACTCGCTGCTGCTGGAAAATGGAACAGCGCCGTGCGGCGCGTGCCGGGCTTCTCGGGCCCGAGACGTCACGCGTGCGCGCGCTGCTGCGAAAACTCCATTGAATACGGGGGATCCGAAGCTGACGCGAAGCTAACTGTCATCGCAGCCGCCTGCGCGATCAGGATTCATGCGCTATGCAGCGCGGCCCGTCGCGAGGACGGGCCCGGAGAAATTACGCGCTTTCGAACAGGCGCGTCAACACGAACTCGCGGTGGCCCAGCGCTTCCGCCGACGTAAAGCGCCCGTTCGCGGTGCGCAGCATCGATTCCAGCAGTTTGTCGCCAGCCTGATCGAGATTCTGTTCGCGCTGCAACAGTCCCGACACATCCACGTCGATATGCTCGCTCATCGTGCGCACCGTACGCGGGTTCGCGCAAATCTTGATGACAGGCACGATCGGATTGCCGATCACGTTGCCCTGCCCGGTCGGGAAGAAATGCACGGCAAAGCCCGACGCGGCGCACAGCGTCACCATCTCGGCCGCGGCTGACGACGAATCCATGAACCACAAGCCCGGCCCCGTCGGTTCCTCGGCCTTGTCGAGCACGCCGTCGACTCTGCACTTCTTGCCGATCTTCTGGATATTGCCCAGCGCTTTTTCTTCGATGGTCGTCAGGCCGCCCGCGATGTTGCCTTTGGTCGGCTGCGACTCCGACAGATCGTCGGTCTTCCAGCGGTTGATCATGTCCTGATAGCGGTCGAACATGAACTGGAAGCGCTCGCGCACCTGGTCGTTCGCGCAACGCGCCGCAACGATCTGCTCGCCGCCCGTGAGTTCGGACGTCTCGCCGAAGACGAGCGTCGTGCCCAACCCGTAGAGCTTGTCGAACGCATTGCCGACAGTCGGGTTCGCGCCGCAGCCGGACGTGGTATCGGATTCGCCGCACTTCGTGGATACCCACAGGTCCGAAATCGGGCATTCTTCGCGATCGAGCGACGTGGCGTACTGCACCATCTCTTTCGCGGTTTTCGAGGCACGCATGATCGTATCGTGATCGCCATGCAGTTCGATGCCGAAGCCCATCACCGGCTTGCCTGACTTCGCAATGCCGTCTACGACGCGTTTGGTCCAGCCTTCCTCGATCCCGATCACGACGACCGCCGCGACATTCGGGTTGCAGCCGGCGCCGATCAGCGTGCGGAAATGCAGATCGAGGTCGGCGCCGAACTGCAGGCGGCCGTATGGATGCGGTAGCGCCATCGTGCCTTTGATGGCCGTTTCGACGGCCAGCGCGGCGGCGTTCGACAAATCGTCGACGGGCAGGATGATCACATGGTTACGCACGCCGACGCGTCCATTGGAACGGCGAAACCCGCGGAAAGTGGTGTTCTGGTCAATCACGCTCATGGTGGCTCTCTTCGATCTGGCTCTGTTGAGTGGGGAAGCTCGCTCGCAATGTCGATGCGCGAGCTGGTCGATCCTCGCGCCGGTTACCAGCGCTTCGTCTTGATGTTGTGAACATGCGCATGTTCACCCGCGCGGATCGGCGCAACGACCTTGCCGATGTCCACGCCGTACTTGAACACCGTGTCGCCGACCGCCATGTCTTTTAGCGCCACCTTGTGACCGATCGGAATGTTCTGTTTCGCCGAGATCGTCACGACCTCGTCGTCGTCCATGATCCACGCGTTCAATTGGGTCCCCGCCTTGATGCCTTCGACAACCGCCACACCGACGGTGTCTTTCGCTTCGTGCAGCACGATATGAATCGTTTTGCGGTCTGACGAAGGGCTGGCGGAAGATCCTTCACCGGGTTGTTGCGGTGCACCTGCTGCGGTGTGGCTCATCAGTTGTCTCCAGTCTGTTGGTACGGTTTGGTTCGCCTGCGTGAACCCATCTTAGGCGGCACATTTGCATATGTCAACCAGATCATCTATATGTGTTTGATGAACCGTATGAAGTAGAATCAATTGAAAGACAGCAGCAGTGAAGATGCAACGACAGGATGAGAACGATGAATACGTTGACGACGGGTATCAATCTACCGAACGGTGCGGCCGCCACGCCGGCAATCGGCGGCACGCGCTACAAGGAAGTGAAGAATGCGATGCTGGCCGCGCTGGCCGCGCACGAATGGAAGGGCGGCGAAACGATTCCTTCGGAAAAGCGGCTGGCCGAACGCTTCGGCGTATCGATCGGCACGCTGCGCAAGGCAATCGACGAACTGGTGGCCGACAACATTCTGGTGCGGCATCAGGGGCTCGGTACTTTCGTCGCGCAACACCAGCGTGATCGTCATTTCTTCCGCTTCTTCCGCATCGTCCGCCAGGACGGCGACAAGACCTACCCGAGCGTAACGCTCGTGCAGTTCAGGAAGGCCAAGGCTACGCGCGATATCGCGACGCTGCTGAAAGTCGAAACGGGCGCGCGCGTGTTCACGTTCATCAACCGTCTGGCGCTGCATGGCGAAACGGTGATGATCGACAACATCACCGTACCCGAGGCGCGTTTTCCGGGCCTGACGGAAGCCGCGCTGCGCAGCCGGCCGAGCACGCTGTACAACTTCTATCAGGATGCGTTCAACATCAACGTGCTCGGCACCGAGGAACGCGTGCGCGTCGCGGTAGCCAATGAACTCGAAAGCAAGCTGCTGGAAGTGCCGCACGGCACACCGCTTCTTGAAGTGCGGCGCGTCGCGTATTCGTACCATCAGGCGCCCGTCGAAGTGCGGATCTCGCATGCGAACACCGCACGCTACGAATACGTCGGTGCTTCGGCATCGCACGAAGAGCCGCTCTGACAAGGCCAGAAGCCAAGCGCGGTGCGCAGCGCCAAAAGCCGCCGGCCGCGCGCCGCACATGTCACGTTTTCCCGCATTTGCAATCAACAGCACGATCACCTACACTCGCTACTCATACAGATGAGTTAAATCACACGGCACTGAATTCGCTGAATGCCACGCTCACCGAAGCAAGGCATTTCACGCGCGATCCGGTTGCCCACAACACACCATCTGTGAACCTGATTCCGGCCGCGTCGCGCAAACCGTTTTGTCGCGAGCAGGCCGGCAACAAGGAGACACTCACGATGCGTACCCCGCCTCATCGTCATCCCGCTCATGTCCTTCATGTCGCGCCTTGCCGCGTGACGCATGCGTTGCGCCGGCCGCAGCCACGCGAGACCGAATAAGCACACGCAGCCCCCACCCATCCGGTTTATCCGGTGTCGCATTTCAACAGATTGGCCGTGCCGTTCCTGTCGCAAGGAGTGTCCAGCGATGAGCCTTCGTAAAGTTGCCGTATTTCTCTCAACGCTGCTCGCTCTCGGCGCAGCTCTCACCAGTGCGCCCGCCCGCGCCGAACTGTCGGAGATCCGGATCGCGCGCCAATACGGCGTCAGCTATTTGCCGCTGATGCTGATGCAGGATCAGAAGCTGATCGAAAAGCACGCCGCGCAACTGGGCGTGCCGAATCTGAAAGTGTCATGGGTCGAATTCGCGGGCGGCAACGTGATGAACGACGCGCTGCTGTCCGATTCGTTGCAGATCGCGTCAGGCGGCGTCGCGCCGCTTGTGCTGCTGTGGGCCCGTACGCGCGGCACGCCCGTCGAGGTCAAGGCGCTGTCGGCGATCAATTCGATGCCGCTGCTGTTGAACACCAACAATCCGACGGTGAAAACGTTGAAAGACTTCACCGGCAAGGACAAGATCGCGCTGCCCGCAGCGAAGGTGTCGATCCAGGCAATCACGTTGCAAATGGCCGCGGAAAAGGCCTTCGGCGCAGGCAACCAGGGGCAGCTCGATAAATACACTGTCTCGCTGGCTCATCCCGATGCGCAGCAGGCGCTGCTGTCGGGCAATAGCGAAGTGACCGCGCATTTCGGCTCGCCGCCGTTTCAGGAACAGGAATTGGCCCACCCTGGCGTGCGCACCGTTGTGAATTCGTATGACGTTCTGGGCGGCAAGTCGACATTCAATCTGGTCTGGTGCATGACGAAGTTCTATCAACAGAATCCGAAACTCGTGCAAGCCTTCATGGCCGCGCTCGACGATGCCGAAGCGCAGATCACCAGGGACAAGCACGCGGCCGCACTCGCCTACCTGCGCATCAGCAAGGACAAGAGCAATGTCGCCGACATCGAAAAAATGATTTCGTCGCCCGATGTCGCCTTCACGACCACGCCCGAAAACACGCTCAAATACGCGGATTTCATGGCACGCACGGGCCTGATCAAGACCAAACCCGCCTCGTGGAAGGACATGTTCTTTCCGACCGCCCAATCGCTTCAAGGGAGTTGATCATGCATCGCACGCGTGCTGGAGCCAC
Source organism: Paraburkholderia tuberum STM678 (assembly GCF_902833905.1). Lineage (GTDB taxonomy): Bacteria > Pseudomonadota > Gammaproteobacteria > Burkholderiales > Burkholderiaceae > Paraburkholderia > Paraburkholderia tuberum. The sequence continues at coordinate 97,401 of NZ_CADFGP010000005.1, forward strand.
CCGCGCCACATCCTCGCCGAGCGGCATGCCGTTACTGGATGTCGCCGGCGTAACGCTGCAATACAAGACGCCGCGGCATCTCGTGATGGCAACGTATCGCGTCGACTTTCAGGTATTCGAAGGCGACCGTTTCGTTTTGCTTGGGCCATCGGGTTGCGGGAAGTCGACGTTGCTCAAGAGCGTCGGCGGCTATCTGCTGCCGACGGAAGGTTCGATCACGCTGAAGGGCAAGACGGTGACGAAGCCGGGCCCCGACCGGATGATGGTCTTTCAGGAATTCGACCAGTTGCTGCCGTGGAAGACGGTCAAGCAGAACGTGATGTTTCCGCTGCTCGCTTCGCACCGGCTGTCGGCGCGCGAAGCGGAACAGCGCGCGATGCATTACATCGACAAGGTCAACCTCACGAAATTCTCGGACAGCCATCCGCATACGTTATCGGGCGGCATGAAGCAGCGCGTGGCGATTGCGCGCGGCATGGCGATGGAACCGGACATCCTGCTGATGGACGAGCCGTTCGCCGCACTCGATGCGCTCACGCGCCGCAAGATGCAGGACGAACTGCTGACGCTATGGCAGGAAACGCGCTTCACCGTGCTATTCGTCACGCATTCGATTCCGGAAGCGATCAAGGTCGGCAGCCGGATTCTGTTGCTGTCGCCGCACCCGGGGCAGGTCAAGGCAGAACTCGATACGGCGGCGGCAGGCGAATCCGCTGCCACGCTCGAAAAACGCATCCAGCACATGCTGTTCGAAGACGAAATCCACGAGGCAGAGAATGTCTGACGCTACCGCACACGGTTCCTCATCCGTCCATCCGCCCCGTGACGACATGATCACGCGCGCGCCGCGCGGCGAGATCATTCGCGAACCCAGCGATGCACAGCATTTCAGCGTCGTCGAAAAGCCGCTGTCACTGTTCGAGCGCCTGTACAACCAGAGCTGGCTGCGCAAGTTCCTGATCCTCGCGCTGCTCGCGCTGGTCTGGGAAGGCTACGGACGCTGGCTCAACAATCCGTTGCTGTTTCCCACTTTCAGCGCGACCGTCGACGCGTTCTGCACGAGCATCGCAAACGGCGAACTGCCCGGCAAGGCATGGGCGTCGATCCACGTATTGCTGCTCGGCTACGGCTGCGGTCTGCTGCTGGCCGCGTTGCTGACGGCCGCCGCGATCACCTCGCGCATCGGCACGGACTTTCTCGAAACGATGACGTCGATGCTCAACCCGCTGCCCGCCATCGCGCTGCTGCCGCTCGCGCTGATCTGGTTCGGGCTCGGCAACGGCAGCCTGATCTTCGTGCTCGTGCATTCGGTGACATGGTCGGTCGCGTTGAATACGCACTCGGGCTTTCTGTCGGTGAGCAACACGCTGAAAATGGTCGGGCGCAACTATGGCTTGCGCGGCGGGCGCTACGTCGCCGCGATTCTGGTGCCCGCTGCGTTCCCGAGCATTCTGACCGGCCTGAAGATCGGCTGGGCCTTCGCGTGGCGCACGCTGATCGCGGCGGAACTCGTGTTCGGCGTGAGTTCGGGTTCCGGCGGCCTCGGCTGGTTCATCTACGAAAACAAGAACCTGCTCGACATCGCGAACGTGTTCGCGGGTCTGTTCACGGTGATTCTGATTGGCCTCGCCGTCGAAAACCTGGTCTTCCGCGTACTCGAACGCCATACCGTGCAACGCTGGGGCATGCAGTCGTGAAGCATGGCGTGCACGCCCGGGAGGCTCGTTGCTAAGCGCCGACATCGCGCTGCTGGTGATTGGAGGCAGCGCGGTCGCGGGCTTCGTGTCCGGGCTGGCGGGATTTGCGTTCGGTCTCGTCGCGATGGTGTTCTGGGCATGGGCGCTGCCGCCGCAAGCGATCGGGCCGATGCTGGTGGTCGGCTCGCTGGTCGGACAGATGCTAACCGTGCATACGGTGCGCTCGCAGATACGGCCGAAGATCATCGGTCCGTTCATCGCAGGAGGCATCGTCGGCGTGCCGATCGGCGCGACGCTGCTGCCGTTCATCGATCCCGTCGGCTTTCGGATCGGCGCCGGTCTGCTGATGATCGTCTATTGCGGCGTGATGCTCGCCGCGAAAGATCTGCCGACGGTGACGGCAGGCGGTGCCTGGGCGGACGGCGGCGTCGGCGTGGTCGGCGGCATTCTGGGCGGCATTGCGGGGCTCGTCGGTCCGGCACCGACCATATGGTGCATGCTGCGCGGTCACAACAAAGATACGCAGCGCGCGATCTGCCAAAGCTTTTTCATCGCGATGCAATCGCTGACGCTCGTCACGTATGCACTGACGGGCCTGATCGGCAAGCAGACGCTAGTACTCTTCGGCTGGATGCTGCCGTCGTCGCTGCTGTTTGCGTGGCTCGGCTCACGGCTTTATCGGCGTCTGTCGGACACCGCGTTTCGGCGGGTGCTGCTTGCGCTGCTGTTCGCTTCGGGCGTGGCGCTGCTGGGCTCATCGCTTGTTCACGCGATAAAGTAATGCCGATGCGGCAACGTCAAGCGGAGTGAGCGTCATGAGTGCGATTCGCTATTTCGTCACGTTTCTGTCCGTCGCGCGCCACGGCTCTTTCGCCGCAGCCGCCGACGAAGTGTGTCTCACGCAGGCCGCCGTGAGCCTGCAGATGCGTTCACTGGAACGCGATCTCGACATCGTGCTGTTCGAACGGAGCGCGCGCTCGGTCGCATTGAGCGAACAGGGACGCACGATCGTGCCGCTCGCCGAAACGCTGGTCGCCAACTATCGGCGGATTCTGGCCACGGCGGGCCGCGACGAACTGGCGGGCGTCGTGCGGGTCGGCGCGCTGGTGTCGTCGCTGATGGGCGCGTTCGCCGATGCGATGCTGAATCTGAAACGCCGCTACCCGCGCCTCGAACTGAAGCTTTTCACTGGCCTGTCGAGTGACTTCACGCGACGCGTGGAGAACGGAGAACTCGACGCCGCCATCGTCACGCAGTCGCCCACCGGCTTTCCCGCCGCGTTGAAGTGGACGGTGCTGTATCACGAGCCGATGGTGCTGATCTCGTCGGCTGACAATCCGCGCGCGCAAGTCGACACGCTGCTTCGTGAGCCGTTCATCCGTTTCGACCGGCAGACGTGGACAGGCATGCTGATCGACGACGCGCTGCGCGGCCTCGACGCTTCCGTGCACGACATCATGGAGCTGAACTCGCTCGAATCGATCTGCGAAATGGTGAAGCGCGGTTTCGGCGTTTCGGTAGTGCCGCGTCTCGCGAATGCGAACTGGAATCACGAATCAGGGCTGCGCGTGACCGAGTTGCCCGAGCGGATCGCGCCGCGCCGCGTCGGCCTGCTGGAACGGCGCGAACACGGACGCGAAGCGTTCACGGCCGCCGTGAAGCGTCACTTCACGACGGCGGCCGACGTTTCCGCCAGTGGCAATGATTCGTCGAGCAGCGACTGACCAGGCTTCACGCGCGTGAACTGCACGCGTCGGCGGCTGGTTTCGAAGGCGTTCTGCTGAAGCCGCAGGCATACATACTCGGATGTGTCCAGATCTCCGGCGTCGGGAAAGTCTTCGCGGAAATGCGCGCCGCGCGAATTCTCGCGCAGCAACGCCGACTCGGTGATCGCGCGGCTAACGAGCGTCAGGTTGTGCAGGTTCATCCAGTCGTGCCACGATAGGTTGAAGCGCAGATCGCGTCCGTCGACACCCGTGCGGTCCAGCCGTTCGCCGATGTCGATCAATGCGTTTCTAGCGCGCAGCAAGCCCTGCTCGTCGCGCAGGATGCCGACGTCGCGCCACATCAACTCGTACAGGTCGTCGCGTATCGATTCGAGATCGCCCGCAGGCTGGCCGAGCGGCCGCGTGCAACGTTCGATGGCGCGCTCGATCTGACTGGCATCGGCGGTGGCGAGGCGCCCATGGCGCGGCACCCAGCGCGCGAGCGTCTCACCCGCAATGCCGCCGAACACCGTCGAATTCGCGACGCCGTTGCCGCCCAGCCGGTTCGCGCCGTGCACGCCGCCCGCATCCTCGCCCGCGACGAAGAGGCCCGGCAGCGTCGTCGAACAGTCGGTCTCGAACAGCACGCCGCCCATCATGTAGTGCGCGGTCGGCACCACTTCGACCTGGCCGCCCGCCAGATCGAAGCCGCAATCCGCGCAGCGTTCGACCATGCCCTTGAAACGCTGGCGCACGCTGTCGGGCCCGAGATGATCCATGCGCAGATAGACGCCGCCGTTCGGCGTCGTGTTGCCCGCGCGCAGTTCACGGAAAATGCTGCGCGAGACGATGTCGCGCGTCGCGCGCTCGCCGCGCGGATCGTAGCGGTGCATAAAGCGCTCGCCGTCGCCCGTCAGCAGATAGCCGCCCGCGCCGCGCAGCCCTTCTTCGAGCACGGTGCCCGTCATGCGGGTATGAGTGCCCGCCAGCAAGCCCGTCGGGTGGAACTGCACCATCTCCATGTCGCGCAACGTGAGGCCGGCACGCAGCGCCATCGCCATGCCGTCGCAACTCTTGTCTGCGCTCGGCGTGTGGTACTTGTACATCGTGGGGCCGCCGCCCGTCGCGAGCAGCACGGCCTTCGCGCGCACGAAGACGAATTCGCCGCTGCGAATGTCGATCATCAGCACGCCGGCCAGTGCGCTGCCGTCTTCGGACTCGATGAATTCCACCGCGCGATGTTCTTCGAGCCGCTCGATCCCGCGCGCCCACACCTGTTCGGCAAGCCGGTTGATGATCTCGATGCCAGTCTGATCGCCCTTGTGCACCGTGCGGTCGAAGGTTTGCCCGGCGAATGCCTTCTGCTTCAGCGTGCCGTCCGGGTTGCGGTCGAAGAAGCAGCCCAGTTCGTTTTCGAGTTCGTTGATCCGCTCGACCGCGCGTGTCACCAGCGTCCACGCGAGTTCCTGGTTCGACAGCCATTTGCCGCCTTCGATCGTATCCATGAAGTGACGTTCGATCGAATCGCCCTGTGCCAGCGCGACGTTATAGCCGCCCTGCACCATGCGCGTACAGCCGCATTTGCCGAGCAATCCTTTCACGGCGATCGTGATGCGCAACTGCGGCGCGTCGGCCTGCGCATGCAGCGCGGCAAACAGGCCCGCGCCGCCGCTGCCGAGAATCAGGATGTCGGTATCCACGTGCTTCATGGTCGGTTCCCGTGATGAACGACGCTGCGTTCGTTCAGCTTTTGATGCCCAGCGACGCGAGCACCGCTTCGCGCCGCTCACGCGTGCTCTGCTGGACCTTCGTGTAGACGCTGCCGCCGTGACTATCCATCGCGACGAGCAGCGGGCCGAATTCGCCGATCCTGAAGCGCCATAGCGATTCGGGGTTCAGGTCGTCGAGATCGACGTCTTCGATCTGTTCGATCCATGTCGTCTCCAGCGCCGCCGTGCCGCCGACGATCGCGAGATACACGCCGCCGTATTTTGCGAACGCATCGCTCGACGCCTGCCCGAGCCCGCCCTTGCCGATCACGATGCGCACGCCGTACTGCGCCATCAGCGCCGCGGTGAAGCGCTCCATGCGTGCGGACGTCGTCGTGCCGACGCAGACGGGCTCGTAGCCCGCCGGATGTGCGTCCGAGCGTGGCACCTTGCGCACGTTCGGCGCGGTGTGAATCACCGCATGGCCGCGCAGATCGAAGCGAGTCGTGCGGCCACGGTCGAACATATGGATCTGCGTGGCGTCGCGGATGCCGAACAGCGTGCCTGTCAACGTAACGGTGTCGCCCGTGCGCAACGCGCGAATCTGCGCTTCGCTAGCAGGCATGGACAGCGTGTGATGAGTCATCGATCGTTCCTTGACGGTGTGCGTGCCGATGCGGACAGCCCGCGTGTCAGTAGCCGTACTCGACGCCCGCCGGCGTCAGCGTGGCGCGCGCGCGGCGGGCCGAATGACACTGCATGTTCACGGCGACCGGATTCATCGTGATATGCGTCGCCGCCAGTTCGAGGTGGACCGCGAACGATGTCGCGTCGCCGCCGAGCCCCTGCGGGCCTACGCCCAGGCGGTTCACCGCGGCCGACAGTTCCTGCTCCAGCGCGGCCGCCGCCGGATCGTCGCAATGCGTACCGAGCGCGCGCGTCGCGGCACGCTTGGCGAGCCACACGCACAGATCCGATGTTCCGCCGATGCCCACGCCTACAATCGTCGGCGGACACGTCTTGCCGCCCGCATCGACCACGCAGTCGATCACGAAGCGTTTGATCGCGTCGACACCTTCCGCCGGAATCGCCATTTTCAGAAACGAGTTGTTTTCCGAACCGCTGCCCTTCGGAATCATTTCGATCACGAGCGTGTCGGCTGTCGAGTCGAAGTCGATATGGATCGCGGGCATCAGCACGCCGCAAGACGAATGTTCGTTGTTCCGCGTCAACGGATGCACGACCGACGAGCGCAATGGATGCTCGCGCGTGGCCCGTTCGCAGCCGCGCCGGATCGCTGCTTTCAACGCGACGCCGTCGAGCGCGAGGCCCGTGCCGATCGTCACGTTGTAGATCGGCAGCCCGGTGTCCTGGCACAGCAGGTTGTCCTGATCTTCGGCAATCGCGATATTGGTGCGCATTGTGCCCAGCACGCGGCGCGCGGTGTCGTCGGTTTCAGCGCGTTCGAGGCGCGCGATACCGTCCTTGATGTCGGGCGGCAAATGCTTCAGCGCGCGTATGTACAACTGCTTCGCGACCTCTTCGATCTGCTGGATGTCCATTGATGAATCTCCGTCGGGGGACCGTACGTTCACGACGTGAGCGACAGCGCAAACGCCAGCCCGATGACCAATGCGCCGCCCGCTGTCGCCGCGATCAGGTTCTTGCGCAAACCGCTCCATGGCCGGTATTCGATGAGCAGAATGCGCACGCCGCCGAACAGATGCGCGGCCAGCAACGTGACGAGGCCCCACTCGGCGAATACGAAGGCGGGTTGCCTCGTCACGGCGAGAAACGACTCGAACGATGCTGCGCCGTGCAAAGCGGTGCCGAGCGCCCAGAAGTGCAGCGGCAGAAAGAAGGCGAGCGCGAGTCCGGACAGACGGTGCACAAGAAAGGCCCACCACGCGGGATGGTTGCGCGCGCGCGAGTCGGCGCGCCGGCCAGGGGTGCGGTGTCCCGCGTGGTTCGTGTCTGTTGCTGGTTTCGCTGCGCGTGCCATGTCGCTCATTGCGGCCCTCCTACCAGCGCGAAGACCGCGCGCAGACCGGCAATCGCCAACGCAATGCCGACGATCACGCTCGCCACCCCGACGCTGCGCCCGCGCCAGCCGAGCCACTCCTCGGCGATCCTTCTCAAGCCGACAGGCACATGCGCGGACGACGCAAGCACGAACACTGAATAGAACACCGCCCACGCCGTATTGCCGTGCAGACGCGCGATCACGTTCGCCGCGCTCAGCCCGCCATGCACGACGATAATCATGGTGACAAGATGGACGGCCACGCATAAGGTCAGCACCATCGCCGACAGGCGCTGCAACTGCCAGCCGCTCATCATCGCGGTTCTCCTTTCGGCGCATGGCCGCGAAGCCGCTTCAGGCCAGCAATGCTGGCCGTCGGCTGCAGCGACTTGGGACACCGTTCGGTACACGAGCCGAGCGTATGGCACGAATGACAGCCTGCGTCGTTGGAGACGGCTGCGACGCGGGTTTGCTGCTGGATGTCGCGTACGTCGTTGACGAGCGTCCACGCACGATTGAGCGCGGCGGGTCCGAGATAGTCGGGGTTCCATGCGACCACGTCGCAGCTCGCATAACAGACACCGCAGCCGATGCATTCAATCCCCGCGTCGGCCGCCTTGCGTTCGGCGGAGGCGGGATCGACGCAAGCGGCAGGTTCGTTACGCGTGTGCTCGCCCTTGAAATAGCCCTTCGCGTCGCGCCATTTGTCGAAGAAGGCGGTCATATCCGTCGCCAGATCCTTGATGACGGGCAGGTGATTGAGAGGCGCGATTTCGAGCACGTCACCGGCATGCTTCATGACTTTGGTGACGTGCGTGCGGCAGGTCCATCGCGCGCGGCCGTTGACGGTCATTGCGCATGAACCGCACATGCCGACCCGGCACGCAAAGCGATAGGACAGCGTCGCATCCAGATGGCGCTGGATGTGGATCACCACGTCGAGCACGGTCTGACTTTCCATGCGCGGCACGTCGAAGCGCTGAAAGCTGCCTTCGTCGTTACCGCGCCAGACGTCGACCTTGAGTTGCGGGGGAGTGGTTCGCATCGTGACCGTTGAGGTTCGAATGATTGCGAAGCCAGTCTAAGGGGCGCGCGTCGCCCGTCAAAGCCAAAGATTCTTGTTGCAAGCTCAAGGTTTTTTTATGCTCGCGGGCGTGTGAGTGCCTGTGAGAACGCTCTTGAAACCGCCCCACCAGGCTTGTCATTTCAGAGTGCTCGAAATTCCGCGCTAACATATGTTCGATTGCCCAATTGGAGTGCGTACGCACTCGTCGACGCCTGGGAACGCCGCCGCGTCCGCGGGTCTAGGGGATCCTGAGTTGCCGCAACACGCAACTAATTCGCGAAGTCGGACAGCTTTAGTCAAACGGTCTGCAGAATGAGAAAACGATTACCTCCGCTTAACTGGTTGCGCGCATTTGAATCCTCTGCCCGGCATCTCAGTTTCACCCATGCGGCGACAGAGTTGAGCCTGACCCAGGCGGCGGTAAGCCAACAGGTGAAGGGACTCGAGTCGCAGTTGGGGGCAGTCCTCTTTAAGCGCTTGCCAAGAGGACTCGAGCTCACGGAGGCCGGGCTAGCCTATTTGCCGGTTGTCCACGAGGCCGTAGAGCGACTGGCGGCCGCAACTGAAGAGATCTTCGGGCAAGGTCACGGCAGAGTCCTTACCGTTCGGGTCAGCCTGGTGTTTTTTACCCATTGGCTGGCAATGCGCTTACCCGACTTTCGTGAACGCCACCCCGAGGTCAATCTGCGTATCACCAGCAACATATGGGGGGGCGATTCGAGCGTGACCGACGTCGAAGCCGATATGGAAATCCGCTATGGACATGGAGAATGGACGGGACTCAAGGCCGAGCGGCTGACCTGGGATACGTTGCTGCCGGTCTGCGCCCCATTCTTGCCCTCCGAACAGGCACCACTGGCTACTCCGAAGGATCTCCGTTACCACGAACTACTCCACGTCCTGGGCTACGAGGAGGGCTGGGGATACTGGTTGAAGAAAGCAGGCGCGGGACAGGTCGACTCTTCGAAGGGAATGCAGTTCGATACCTTGATCTCTGCTTTGAGAATGGCCGAGCTTGGTCAAGGGGTGGCCTTGGCGCGCTCGTCGCTGGTCCAGTCGATGCTGGACACCGGGCAACTGATAGCGCCTTTCAAATCCCGGCTTACGACCAGTGAAGCTTTCTACCTGGTCTATTCTCCTCACAGCATCGTCAACCCTGATGCCGCGGCGTTCGTGGCCTGGTTGAGTGCGAAGGCTCAGGAGGGGCGTGCGCGGAACTGATCAGGCAGGTTGACATCCCAGTCCATTTCGCCGGGCTGCCAGTGATCGACTGGTCATTTCCTGCGTGTTCACTCCGCCGGCCTCAGCCATAAATAAAATAGCCCCATCCTCGTTTTTTTTATTGCTTTACCGGCTCCCCGTTGTATCCGACAGTGATCCCCAGTTCGTCGCCAAGGCCCCTCGCCTCGCATTCGAAATGCGGTTGATTGGTGCTGGCGGCGACCCACCACAATGATGACCTGCGGTTCGGAAGATCTGCAGGTCCTGGAGATGAGTCGGTGAGCCATGGGAAAGCATGATCAACTGCCTTTTAGCGGCGTGAAAGTCATCGACTTTGGCCAGTACATCGCCGGCCCGGCCGTGGCGATGATCCTGGCGGATCTCGGCGCCACCGTCATTCACATCGATCCCCCTGCTGGGCCGCTTTGGGACAGCCCGGCCAATGCCGTACTGAACCGCAACAAGTATTGCTTGCAGCTTGACCTGAAGTCCGCGCAGGGGCTCGAGGCGGCCATGGCATTCATCGCGCGTGCCGATATCGTGATCGAGAACTTCCGGCCGGGCGTCATGACCCGGTTGGGTCTGGACTTCGCCGAGCTGCGTCGTCAAAGGCCCGAGCTCATTACCCTGTCCATCCCTGGCTTCGCCAGCAACGACCAGTTGCGTCGTCACTGGCGCGCCCTCGAGCCGATTATTGCGTCGGCCTCCGGGGTATTCACCGATATGGGTCAGAACCGCGTACTGATGGGAATAAACCCGAGCTTTTCGCCGCTGCCGCTAGCCTCGTCCTACGGCACCATGCTGGCTGTCTCCGCGGTGGCACTCGCTCTGCAAGCGCGGGAGCGCACGGGAGTGGGTGATCAAATCGAGGTGCCTCTGGCTGCGGCGGTGATGGAGGGGCTGTCTTACAACTCGATCAAGATCGACGGTTATCCCGAACGCTACAAGACCTTGCGCGAAAAGGAAATTGAGCGGCGGCGGTCGGAAAATCTTCCGATGAACCTCAGCTACGAAGAACTGCAAGAATATCTCGACCCCTTTTACCGCACCTACGAGTGCGCGGACGGTCGCAAGTTCTATGCGGTATGCCCGTCACACCGCTCGCACGCCAGGCGTTGCCTTCAGGCGATGGGGTTGTACGAGGAAATGCTATCTGCCGGGCTGCCGACAGTGAGCGACCCCTACCTTCCTATCTCTCAGTGGGAGGGGGACGCCTCACTCGGTGTCTACCCGTTGCCTGACCATTGGGCCCGGCGCATTTCGGCACGCATGAAGGAGGTGTTCCTGACCAAGACAGCGACCGAGTGGGAAAAAATTTTCGGCGAAGGCCGGTTTCCCGGTGCGCCCCACCGATCGACTCAAGAATGGTTGCATGACGAGCACGCCAACGCCGCGGGTCTGGTGGTCGATGTCGACGACCACCAGTACGGCAACATGAAACAGCCCGGCGCGATCGCCTGGCTGGAAGACAGTGCCGACTTGATGCTCTCGCCCGATTCACGCCGCACGGTGAGTCTCAAAGAAGCCCTGGCCATCCTGGATAAGTGCGCGCCCACGGCACTGCCGCCCCCATCTGAACAGCATGTTGGCGGCTGGCTTGACGGTGTGCGTGTCCTCGATCTGACCAATGTCATCGCGGGTCCGCATTCGACCTCCTACCTCGGCCGGTTCGGCGCCGAGGTTATCAAGCTCGACCCCGTAACGCCCAACTATGATCCCTGGAACACAGTGGTCTTTGGCATGTCTTCGGGCCGCGGCAAGCAAAGTGTCCTGGTCGACCTGAACCACCCTGACGGACGCGAGGTGTTTAACCAATTGGTTCGTTCGGTCGATGTGATCGTGATGAATGCACCGGATCGTCAACTGGCACCTTTGGGTCTTGACGAAGCCAGTCTCCAGGCCGTCAACCCTGGCGTGATCTTCTGTCAACTGGATTGCTTTGGGGGACCGCGTCGCGGCCCGCGGACCGATTATCTCGGTTACGACGACTTGATCCAGGCCAGTACCGGCATCATGCTGCGCTTCGGCGGCGGCATGGCAACGCCAGAGGAACACGCTCACGTCGGAACCATTGACGTGAATTGCGGGTTCGCTGCAGCGCTCGGCGTTGCCGCCGCGTTATATCGCAAAGCCAGAACCGGCCAGATCAGCCGCGCCCGGACCTCCCTGGCATCGCTCGGCAACCTGGTGCAGATTCCCTTCTGCTACGACTACCCACGGCGGGCCCCGTTCGATGAGCCTTCCGGCCGTAGCGCCCAGGGCTTTGGCAACCTGTCACGCTTCTTTCGGGCCGCGGATGACTGGTTGTATGTGGACGCCAGCGAAAAGGAACTGGACAAGCTAAACGCCGTAGAGGGGCTGACGGGCATCCGCGACGCGGCAGATCCCGCAGCGTTTCTCAGTTCCGCGTTCGCCACGGCCTCCGCCGAAACCTGGCAGACGCGGTTGCAAGCGGCCAATGTGGCGGCAGCCATTCCGGACAATATCGACAACTTGCGCCAACGCTACAGCCGCCCTGCAGACAATCGTCCGGGTATCGATAACGCCAGCTATTCATTCAGTGTGTATGCCGAGCATCCGAGTGGACGACGCGTCATCCAACTCGATCCTTTTGCGATTCGCCCTCACGTTGCTCCGATCCGCGCACTGGCGCCAGCAGAAAAGTTTGGTGCCTCGACCCGAGGGGTTCTGCGCAAGATGGGCTACAGCGATACCCAGATTGCGACGTTGATTGCGCGAGGGGCGGTCGGCGAAAGCTGGTGCGAAGAGTACTTGCCCAGCTGAACACATCACCGTTGCGGGCAAGCCGGAACAAATCGCGGCCGATAGCAGCAAGCACCCTAGAAGAAAAAAGGCTGTAGCGAAGGGGTGTTCGAATATTTATAAGATTGGAGACGAAGATGCACGTACGACACCGCAAGCTCCCGGGTACCGAAAACACCCGGCGAGGCGCAGAAATCGTTATCGAGAACCTCAATCGAGCTACGCAGCACATGGCGCGAAAACGCCCATGGCGAGGCACGGGGAAGGAGGTACCCTGTGCGCCTCCCTGTCGCCTCAGCCGATCTGCAGACACAGCACTACCGCCTGCGCTGCCAGGTGCCTTACGCACCGAAAGACATTGAGGGTAACGATCATGCAAGACCAGGGCAATACATTTGTGAGCTTCCGCAATGTTCGGAAGACATACGACGGAGAAACGCTCGTCGTCAAAGACCTGAATCTCGACATCCAGAAGGGGGAGTTTCTCACTTTGCTTGGTCCGTCCGGCTCGGGAAAGACCACCTGTCTCATGATGCTCGCCGGGTTTGAATACCCAACCGATGGAGAAATCTGGCTGGATGGTCAGTTACTTAATCGTATTCCGCCGCATAAACGCGACATTGGAATGGTATTTCAGAACTATGCACTCTTTCCACACCTGACCGTCGGACAGAACCTCGAGTATCCCCTCAAGGTTCGCAAGATGCCGCCAGACGAGCGGGCCGCGCGCGTCAAGCGGGCGCTCGAGATGGTCCATATGGAAAAGCTGGGTAAGCGAATGCCAGGTCAGCTCTCAGGCGGTCAGCAACAGCGAGTGGCGCTTGCGCGTGCGTTGGTGTTCAACCCAAAGCTTGTGCTGATGGACGAACCGCTTGGCGCGCTGGACAAACAGCTGCGCGAGCACATGCAGATAGAGCTCAAGGCATTGCACGAATCTCTTGGCCTGACCTTTGTGTACGTCACACACGATCAAGGTGAGGCGCTCACGATGTCTGATCGAGTAGCGGTCTTTGATCAGGGGGTGATCCAACAGCTCGACCGGGTCGACTCGCTCTACGAATCGCCGAGGAATCTGTTTGTAGCCAACTTCATTGGTGACAGTAACCGGGTGGAAGGCACCGTCGTAAGCCGGGATGGTAATTATTGCGAGTTGCGCATTGCAGATGGTACGACCGTACGTGCGCTGAATGTTGCCGGGCTCAATGTGGGTAGCCACGCCACAGGGGTGATCCGTCCCGAGCGGCTCTCGATTGGACGGCAATCCGAACAGCAGCGCAATGTCATCAACAGCGAAACGCTTGGGATGATCTACTTCGGCGATCACGTCCGGCTACGCTGCCGCTGCCCCGGAGAAACAGAGTGTTTCGTGAAGGTTCCGCTCGGGCAGGACGGGGCGGCCCATGTCCAACCGGGAAATCGAATCGCGTTGTCGTTTCATGAAGATCATCTGAGAGTCTTTAATTGACCACGCGTAGCGAAATCACCTTGTGCCAAGGAGAACGAAATGAGGTTCTTTAGAAATACGGTCGGCGTGGCTGCCATGATGTGTTGTTCCGCTTTCGCATTGGCCGATGGCCTTACGACGGTCAATTACGGTGGCGCCGTGGGGAACGCCGAGAAGGCTGCCTGGGTTGAACCGTTCTCGAAAGCGAGCGGTATTCCGACGAATGCGATTGAGTACACGGGCGAAATGGCCAAAGTCAAAGCGATGGTCGACGCCAAAGATGTCACGTGGGATGTCGTTGAAGTCGAGTCGGCAGACATCGGACGCGGCTGTCAGGACGGACTCTTCGAGAAGCTCGACTGGTCGAAGATCGCGAAAAAGGGTGATCTGGTGCCTGGATCGGTGACTCCCTGCGCTGCCGGCACATTCGTGTGGTCGACCGTGCTCGCATACAACCCGACGCTGACGAAGGGCACGCCACAGGGCTGGAAGGATTTTTGGGACGTCAAGAAATTTCCTGGCAAGCGTGGCATGAAGAAGGAGGCGCGTTATAACCTCGAGTTCGCACTGATGGCAGATGGCGTTCCGGCAAAAGACGTGTACACCGTGCTGGGCACGGAGGCTGGCGTCAATCGGGCGTTCAAGAAGATGGACGAACTCAAGCCATACATTCAGTGGTGGGAGGCCGGCGCACAGCCGCCGCAGTTCCTGGTCGCCGGTGACGTTTCGATGTCCACCGCGTATAACGGCCGCATCGACGCCGCAATGCGGGCAGGAAACAAGAACCTGGGTATCTCGTGGGACCAAAGCATCTATGAACTGGACTTTTTCGTGATTCCGAAGGGCTCGAAAAATAAGGATGCAGCCGAGAAGTACATTGCCTACGTGCTCGAACCTCAGGCTCAAGCTGCGTTCGCGCGGCACATTCCGTACGGGCCAACCAACAAGAACGCTTTAAAGTTGCTCGATGCAGCCACTCTTGAAAACCTGCCTAACTCGCCGAAGAACGGCAAAACCGCTATCCCCAACGACGTAGAGTTCTGGACCGACCACGGTGATGCGCTAGAACAGCGTTTCACCGCGTGGGCAGCGAAATAACGCGAATCGCGTACCCATCGCTCGAACGCATGGGTACGCGAAGGAGAGAGACATGAGCGCGGTAACTACTCAGCAGCAGGATTGGCATTTGCGTGAGCTCAAGCGATCGCTTAGGAACGTGAATTTACGTAAGCAAATGGCGGCGCTGGCGCTGGTCGCTCCTCTTGCTATTTTCATTTTTCTGGTATTCGTGATGCCCGTTGCATCCATGATTTCGCGGTCTATTCAGAGTCCGGAAGTCGTTGACGCGTTGCCAGACACGACGGCGGCGCTGCGAAACTGGGATCGGAAATCGGCAGTTCCGGATGACGCTTTTCGCGGGCTGATGCTGGATATCGAGCGCAACGGCGGGAACAACAGTTCGGGTACCGCTGCCGGTCGACTGAACGGGCAGAAGGAGGGTTTCCGTTCGCTGTTTTACAAGACTTCCAGCGCACTTCCGTTCGGCGACGATGATTCGGCGCTGCCGGCACACGAGGTTCGACAAAAGCTGATCGAAATCGACAGGCGTTGGGAAGATCCCGGTTACTGGCAGGTAATCGCTAAAGATTCATCCCGATACACAAGCCAGTATCTCCTCGCGACGATGGACTACCGTCGCAATTCTGCCGGTGACATCGTTCCGGTTGATCCAGGCGCCTCGGCATATCGGGAGGTATTCAAGCGAACGTTCGTGATTAGCGGCCTGGTAACGCTCGCCGCGCTGCTCCTCGGCTACCCCCTGGCATACTGGATCTCCAGTCTGCCGGCGGGTAAGGCAAATCTGCTGATGATCCTGGTGCTCCTTCCCTTCTGGACTTCGATCCTCGTGCGGATCTCCGCCTGGATTGTCATCCTTCAAGGATCGGGCCTCGTCAACAAGGCGTTGCTGTCGTTGGACCTGATATCGTCTCCATTGACACTGCTGTTCAACCGGACGGGGGTGCTGATCTCGATGACTCATATCCTCCTGCCGTTCATGATTCTGCCGCTGTACAGCGTCATGAAATCAGTGCCAGCCAGCTATACGAAGGCAGCGATCTCGCTGGGTAGTCACCCGTTCGGCGCGTTCTGGAAGGTCTACTTTCCGCAAACGCTGCCAGGAGTCGGCGCCGGCGGACTGCTGGTATTCATCACGGCTTTGGGCTACTACATTACTCCGGCATTGCTGGGCGGAGCCGGCGACCAGATGGTGAGCTACTACATCGCCTATTTCACGAATGTGGCCTTGAACTGGGGGATGGCGTGCGCACTGGGAGCGGTTCTGCTTCTCGTGACGTTGATACTTTTCGGTGTTTATCGAAAGATCGTCGGCAACGAACTGAAGGTAGGTTAGGACCATGAAAACGACCGTATTGCGTTTTGCACCTTATACATCGGCTCCCGAGATCGCGTGGCACTACGTTTTGCGATCGACCAATGTCATGATCCTGCTTTTTCTGGTCTTGCCGATACTGGTGATCATCCCGCTTTCTTTCACGGACAATACATTCCTGATCTATCCGATACACAAGTTCTCGTTCAAGTGGTACCACAATCTGTTTACGTCGATTGACTGGCTTCGTGCCGGAAAAAACAGCTTCATCGTAACCCCGCTTGCCACGATCCTGGCCACTGTCCTCGGGACGTTGGCCGCGTTGGGCCTCAACAAGGCGACGTTCAAAGGCAAGGGCGCGCTGATCGGCATTTTGATCTCGCCGATGATCGTGCCGGTGATCGTCACTGCCGTCGGGATGTATCTGTTCTTTGCGAAGTGGGGGTTAGCCGGGTCGTACCTTGGTCTGATTTTGGGTCATACCGCTATCGCTGCTCCATTCGTGGTGGTCACTGTCAACGCCACCCTTGCCGGGTTCAACCAGAATTACGTGCGCGCGAGCCTGAGCCTCGGTGCGTCGCCCGTCACGACGTTCTTCTCCGTCACCCTGCCCATCATTGCGCCGGGCGTTATTTCTGGAGCCCTGTTTGCATTCGCCACGTCGCTCGATGATGTCGTCATCACGATGTTCATCGCGGGTCCGACACAAGGTACATTGCCGTTGCAGATGTTCATCGGCCTCCGGGAAAACATTACGCCGACGATTGCTGCCCTTGCGACAATTCTGATTGTATTTTCGAGCCTGCTTCTGGTGACGATGGAGTGGCTGAGGTCCAGAAGCGCGGCGCGACAGATAGCAACGTGACATTGCTTGCCGCGGCACCTGTCGCATTATTCCCGTGGAAGCCGTCGGGCATGGCGTAGTGGTACATCCTTGAATGGTTTATGTTGTCCGGATGTATCACTTCGCCATGCCTGATCGCCTGCGTTTACCGTCAAAGAGGTCAAGCATGGCTTTTTCAGCCCTTTATCTGCAGCAGAATGACAATGGTTTTTCGGCCGGGGTTACCCGCCTCGATGACCGAACCCTCGACGAGCATCCCCTCGCAGCCGGCGAAGTGCTCATTCGTATCGCGCACTCGACGCTTAACTACAAGGACGCGCTAGCGGTCACGAACCGCGGTCCGGTCGTACGCGCCTGGCCAATGGTCGCGGGTATCGATGGCGCCGGCGAGGTGGTGACATCGACAGATTCTCGCTGGAAAGCGGGAGATATTGTCCTCGTCAACGGATGGGGCCTCGGCGAAACACACTGGGGGTGCCTCGCAGAGAAAGCCCGCCTGAAGGCCGACTGGCTGATTGCGGTACCGCAGGGACTATCAACGGCCGAAAGCATGGCAATCGGGACGGCCGGTTACACGGCGATGCTATCCTGCCTTGCGCTGGAACAGGCCGGTGTCAAGCCGGCCGACGGTGAAGTCCTCGTGACCGGCGCGAGCGGCGGTGTGGGCAGCGTGGCAATCTCGCTATTGAGCAGTTGGGGATTTACGGTCGTGGCATCGACGGGCAAGCCGGAGCAGGCGCATTTTCTGAAGCGTATCGGCGCCGCCGATGTGGTCGATCGGGACTCGCTGTCGGCAGCCGGCAAGCCGTTGCAGAAAGAGCGCTGGGCGGCGGTGGTGGATTCTGTCGGCTCGCATACGCTTGCCAACGCATGCGCACAGACGAAATATGGCGGCGCCGTAACGGCATGTGGTCTCGCGCAAGGCATGGAGTTCCCGGCGAACGTTGCGCCTTTCATTCTGCGCGGTATAAAACTGTTGGGCATCGACTCGGTTATGTGTCCGATCGCTCATCGTCAGATAGCGTGGAATCGGCTCGCTGCGGATCTGGATCGAGCAAAGCTCGCCGAACTCACGCACCGAATAGCGTTGCACGACGTGCCGGAGGCAGCCGTGCAAATGATGGATGGAAAGCTGAGCGGTCGCACGGTTGTCGACATTTGCCGCAGCGCATGATGTCGGGCGCTTCCGTTCGGATTTGAAGGTCTGCGACTTCAGGACCGGTGGTGTGCTCTCCCGTGCCGGGATGTGGCAGCACGGGAGCTGTAGCGGGTTTTGCAGTGGAAAGACTACCTCGCCGTCGGCATCGCGAATTCGGCACCTTGCTCGATACTCTCCGGCCAGCGTTGCATGATTGACTTCTGACGCGTATAGAACCGGACGCCTTCTTCGCCATACGCGTGCGTGTCACCGAACAAGCTACGCTTCCAGCCGCCAAATCCGTGCCACGCCATCGGTACCGGAATCGGTACGTTGATGCCAACCATTCCAACCTCAATTCTCCGGCCAAACTCGCGCGCGATGTGTCCATCGCGAGTGTAACAGGCGACGCCATTGCCGAATTCGTGCGCGTTGACCAGGTCGACCGCCTCTGTAAAGTCCTTCGCACGGACGCAGGACAGCACCGGTCCGAAGATTTCCTCTTGATAGATTCGCATCTCGGGCGTGACGTGGTCGAACAACGTGGCACCGGTAAAAAAGCCTTCCTCGTGCCCCGGAACTTTGAGGCCACGTCCATCGACAACCAGCGACGCGCCTTCTTCGACGCCAATCGCGATGTAGTTTTCAATGCGTTCCAGCGCCTGACGTGTGACGATCGGCCCCATCTCGGCGTCGGGCTCCGTGCCGTTCTTTACTATTACGGAGCGTGCTCGATCAGCGAGCCGCGGAATCAGCTTGTCCGCAACGTCGCCTACGAGGACTGCGACCGAGATCGCCATGCACCGTTCACCCGCGGAGCCGTAGCCTGCGCCAACCAAAGCGTCGACGGCTTGATCAATGTCAGCGTCGGGCATCACAACCATGTGATTCTTCGCTCCGCCAAGCGCCTGGATCCGTTTTCCGTGCTTTGCCCCCGTCTCGTAGATGTAGTTGGCAATCGGCGTCGAACCGACGAAACTGATCGCTTTTACGTCAGGATGTTCGAGCAGAGCATCCACGACTATCTTGTCCCCTTGCACGACGTTGAACACTCCGTCAGGCAACCCGGCTTCCTGCAGCAAACGGGCCATGTAGAGCGACGCTGAGGGATCACGCTCGCTGGGCTTCAGAATGAACGCATTGCCTGCGGCAATCGCGATCGGAAACATCCAGCAAGGAACCATGCACGGAAAGTTGAAAGGCGTGATTCCCGCGACAACGCCGAGTGGTTGCCGGGTCGTCCAGTTGTCGATGTCGGTCGACACCTGTTCCGTATGGTCACCCTTCAGCAATTGCGGAATGCCGCAGGCAAACTCGATCACATCGATGCCCCGTGCCACTTCGCCTTGCGCATCGCTGAACACTTTTCCGTGCTCGGCGGTCATGATCGCTGCCAGTTCGTCCTTGTGCTGGTTCATCAGTTCGAGAAAGCGGCGCATGACGCGCGCGCGACGGATGGGTGGCGTATTACTCCATCCCTGGAACGCCTGTTTCCCCGACGCTACGGCGGCACTTACGTCGGACGCGTCGCCGAGGTGCAGCATGCGTGCCGGAGAACCGGTCGCGGGGTTGAATATCGGCTGCTTTCGAGTGCCTGAGCCAGGCACGCGGCGACCGTTGATGAAGTGAACCACGTCTGCGTCGTCGTTGAAGGGCTGCATTTCATACTCCTTGCTGGGATTGGAACAGGTTCTAAGTGCCACAAAAACGGGCGATGGGAATAGGGTTTTGCCTCCCGATGGCAAGAGTTGTTGTTGCATCTGAATGACCGTCACTTCGACAGATCAGATGCGGTTTTTTGAGGGGGAATTCGCTTACCAGAGACCGCGGTAGAGCTCGACCATTTCCGCGACCGAGGGCACGCGTGGGTTATTGCCAGGCGAGCCAGAGGCCAGAGCCTGCTGTGCCATGGTCGGCATTAAGCTGAAGAAGCGCTCGCGGTCGATACCAAATTGTTCGGGCGTCGGCACCTGAAGGTCATCGTTGATCGACCGCAATTCAGCGAGCAACCTGGCGTTGGCGGCCTGCGTACTGTCCTGGCTGTCGGCCACGCCCATGGCACGAGCGCAATCAGCGTAGCGTTCTTCCGCCGCCGGGATCGAGAACGCGGTCACACTGGGCAGCAGCATGGCGTTGGACAGCCCATGGGGAACGTGGAAAAAGGCGCCGATCGGTCGACTCATGCCGTGTACCAGCGCCACGGACGCAGCGGAAAACGCCACACCGGCGAGCGTCGAACCGAGCATTAGGGCTTCGCGGGCGGCTGTATCCTGGCCGGATCGATAGGCTTTACGCAGATTGGGGCCAATCAAGCGCATGGCCGCCAGGGCCTGACTGTCGCTGTACAGGTTGGCTTTCTGGCTGACGTAGGCTTCGATCGCGTGGGTCAGCGCATCAATACCCGTATCGGCGGTGACGCGCGGCGGCAGGCTGAGGGTCAGGTTATAGTCGACCAAGGCTGCCACGGGCATGAAGCCGATGCCCACACAGAGCATTTTTTCGTCGTTCTGCTGGTCAGTGATGATCGTGAAACGGGTCACTTCCGAGCCGGTTCCCGCAGTGGTGGGCACCGCGATAATGGGCAACCCAACTTCGGTAACAATGCGCGGAAATTTATAGTCGCGCATTTCTCCGCCATGCTTGGCAAGAATGCCAATCGCCTTGGCGCTGTCGATCGGACTGCCGCCGCCCAGTGCAATGATACTGTCGTAGTCTCCTGCGCGAGCCTTCTCCACGCCAGCTCGAATCGAGTCAACCGTGGGCTCGGGGACCGTATCAGCGAAAATTTCGGCTGTCATGCCATTGGCGGCGAGATTTTCCTGAATGCGCCCGGCATAGCCCAGCTGCACCATCATCTTGTCGGTGATGATCAGAGGTCGACTGCAGCCGAGAGTCGCCAGAACCGTGGGAACTGTCTCGCTGGCGTTGGCGCCGACCTGGAGGATGCGCGGCAAAATCACATGGTTAGACATATCGAATCCAGTATGAATGTCGGTTAAATATAAAAAGCAATCCGGGATCTAATCATTAATTGAAGTCTTCATCTCGATGCCTGGTCTTTCTGATAATTTAGATAACCAGACATCGATATCTTTGCTATTGGGAGCTTCCACATGACTCATCGTCTCGTCTCCCGGACCCGCAGATTTTCTGCAATGCAGGTCATCATTGTCGTAGGTAGCCGTCAGCACTGATCAATCGCGTTTCGGCTGCAAGCTGCCGTGGCGGCGCGCTGAGGTGACTGTCGGGTAGAACGAGGAGCGGGTAAAGCAATAAAAAAGCCGATGATGGGTCCGCTTTACTTATGGCTATGGCCGTCGGGGCGAGGTGGAAGGCTATTTTTGCCCGTCCCCGCCGAACTGAGCGATCTGAAGAAGCAGTTACATTAATCTCGTCCACGTCATGTGAGCGGTCGCCGCGCGCGAGAGCGACCTTCGGCGGGGACATTTGCGCTGATCCGCCCCGCCGCCCTCGATCGATATGACAAGCAGTTCTTCCCCGCTTCGAACACGATCTCGGTCGCGACGTTCGGCTGGTGCGAACAGGAATGCTTTACTTGCGTATAGGACTTCAACGCCTGATGCCCTCCAGTGGCGCCACACAGACTGAGCGTTCGGCGCTGCAATGGCCGTTGCCAAGCCGGATCTTGAGGCGGGTGCCGCGCCTCACAGCGATCTAGCGCTTCTGTCTGAGCAAGTCGAATTGGCGCTGTTGTCTCAGCGAATTCAGTTCGCGCTGCTGCCTCAGCAAATCCAGGTCGCGCTGTTGTTTCAGTAATTGGAGTTGTTCGTTCTGGAGTTCGATCTGTTGCTTCTGCGCTTCCAATTGCGCTCTATAGGCCCCCATGCTTTGGTCAGCCAGCGCTTCCTGCGGGTAAGTCTGCGCGTAGGCGAGGGAACAGCCAGCCGTCAATGTCGCAGCAACGATAAGTGCTTTCATGATGCCCCTCGCACGGATGCTCCTTTGAAATATCTTAGGCCAGAAAGGCCGGGCATCGGCGGGACCGACGTGGCTGTCGGCGTCGTGCCTGGATCGGTGATTGCGTATGTTGAGCGAGCGGCGTGCGTGGCAACGAGAGGCCGGCATCGCCCCGATCCGGCCGCTGGACCCTTGTACACCTCAATGGCAGCTTCCAATGTTCAACGGTCATCCGCGCCTTCATGCCGGCCGACAACGTACAGCGCCATTCCGGCTGGTAGCACGGCGCCGGCGAATGGCCGTTATCGAGCATGATCGGGGTGGAGACCGGCCTCGACCCGGTCAGCTCCGGGCGTTCGCTCTTCGTGACAGCTAACGCCTACCACAACCGAAACCTGGCGGTAGGTGACCTATGATTGAGCCATCGAGGTGCGGCACTTGCACTCCCTAATCCGAAGGAGCGAGAACCGTGATCAAGGAGGCGACCAGATCCCGCGTTCATCAGGTCACAGAAATCATCGGGCGCGAGCCCCATTCTTTTGGTGGAGCGAGAACAAAATGGGGCCCGCTTCAGGGTCTCTCCCCTGCACGGGCCAAGACCCTGGTCTGCGTATTAACCATGCTCATCTTTGGCTTGGACTACTACTCGCCAGGCGACATCAATCCTGCGGTTTTCTATGTATGTGTAATTGTGGCCCTGGCCTGGACTCGGTCCGCTCGATGGTTGTGGGGCGGTACTGCGGTCACGGCGGTGCTGACGGTGGTCGGTTTTTCTGCGGGAAACACACCGGTAGGGCACCCAAATTTCGACTGGATTGACTGGACTAACCGCTGTATCACCGTCAGCGTGCTAATAGTGACCGCAGGCTTTGTCCACATTGGAGTCGGCCTGAGCAAGAAATTGGAAGCGCGTGAAGCGCTGCTCGCGGAAGTCGCCGCCCGCGAGCGTGCCGAGGCAGCGCTTAGGGACGTGCAGGCGGACTTTGCACATGCCGCGCGCGTCTCGACGCTGGGCGAACTGACCGCCTCAATCGCCCACGAGCTGAAGCAGCCGCTCGCCGCTATCAGCACGAATAACGAAGCTGGTCGAAACTGGATAGACCGGCAAGTGCCCAACATAGAGGAGGCGCTCGAAGCGAGCGCGCGCATCGCAGCCGACGTGCGGCGTTGTGCGGACATCATTGTCCGCATTCGCGAGATGGCGGTCCGGCGAGTGCCCGAGCACAAGCTGGTGTCGCTTGACGAGCTCATCGATGAAGCCCTTGTGTTTCTACGACCTGAAGTCCAGTCACGCGGCGTCACGGTATCGCACCAGTTCGCTTTGGGAGGGTTGAAGGTGCTCGCTGACCGCATTCAGCTCCAACAAGTAATCGTCAACCTCCTCGTCAACGCCATGCAGGCGATGGAGCAAGCGGGAAGCCCGGAGCGCAAGATCACCATCAGGACCACCGTGCGGGATGCCTCCATCGTGTGCTGCGCTATCGAGGACAGCGGGCCCGGCATCGCCCCCGAGCACGTCGACCGCCTCTTCGAGAGCTTCTTCACGACCAAGGAAAACGGCATGGGCTTAGGCTTGCCCATTTGCCGCTCGATCCTCGAATCCCACTACGGGCGCATCGCGGCGGACAACGCGTCCGCCCATGGCGGTGCTCGCTTCTACTTCACGATTCCGGCGGCCACCGCCATCGGCTAAGCGGCCGACGCGGCTTCGGTTCGCGTCGCCCCGATGGAGTACTTCTGTGCGCGCGGCGGTAACTCATCGCGGCGCAGTGTCGCCGTTATCCCGAGCCGACTGCTAGAGTCGCCCCATCGGGAGCTTGTGGAATCGATCGATCAACCGGGCGCTGAGATGTCTCCTGCTCCCGGAAACGAAGAGGTCGCAGATAGGCTCGACGTACGCGGGCCGTTTGGGCGTGCTTCGGTGCTTCGGCGCTGGCAGTTGCGCTCTTTCCGCGCTCGGACAGAGCGCATCGGTACCGCATCCACCCTCGTGATGTCCATGCGATTGATCGATTGATCAACGGACCCAGGTAGGCCGCTTCCTAGGTGGAGCGGCCGTTTGAGTGTCCATTTGTTGGTGCGGGCGAACGGCCGGAGATGGCCGACTATCGCCTCATGCGCCCAGCGTTTGCCGCTCCGCAAGTGGCGCTCGACTTTCTCACGCACGGTCGCTGGCGAAAGGTTGGTCTCAGGTAGTTCCGCGGCACGCACGACCCTCACGAGTAACCGGCAGCAGGCCGCTGCCGGTTTCAACTACGCTCTCATCCGTCAATTTGCTGAATGCCGGCCAGTCGCCACGCCTGGTTGCCACGTGCGTCGCTGACCATGTTCCAGACTTCCTGGAACGGCTGGGCAGTCGGCGCATCGTCTTCCCGCATTTGACCGTAAAAGCGAACGCTAACCAGCGTTTCATCCGCATTGCGTTCTGTGCCAAGCACTTCCGCGTCAAGTTGCGTGACTTCCGTATGACTCGCCTGGCGACCCCGCGCTTCGAGGTCCCGCTTGATTTGCGCGAACATCTCCGGCGTCGTCAATTCGAACAGGTCACCCTGCTCGTTCCGGTCCCATGCGCCTTGAAGGCGCATGAACAAGGTCTTTGCCGATACAAGAAACGCCGCCTGATCTTGCTCGAGTGGTAGTCCCGTTGTCCTCTCCGTGTCCGCTGCTCCCGTCGAACCCATCGCCGCGTTCGGCCTGCCCCGCAAGTTCGCTTCAGGCCGCGCTTGCGGGATCTGATTCAGAAACCGTGAGCCGTTCGTTTGCTGGCGGTTCACGGGACCGTGTCCATAGGCAAGATCCGGACGACGCCGGTTGGCGATAAAGCGGAATAGCATCACGCCGGCGAAAATCACCGCCCCGATCAGCAACGCATTCGACAGCATCTGCGCCAGCCCTTCGCCCAGGCCAAACGACGACAGTAATGCGGCAATCCCAAGGCCCGCAGCGAGACCGGCCAGCGGGCCCATCCAGCGGTTACCCGCTGCCGCAGCAGGCGCGTGCGCGGCCTGTTGTGCCGGCTGTGCCTGTTGGCTTTGCTGCGCTTGTCCAGACGGCGACGCCGTCTGCGACTGCCGCCCGATGCTTTGACTCCCGCCTACGCGCTTCGCCTCGGCGTCGTTCGACGCCACGGCGCCCAGCGCCAGCAGTCCCGCCAGACCGAGCGCGGCCGTCCCGCGCGTGACTGCACCGGCAGCACGTCGTAATTCGTTGATGATTTGCGTGTACATAAAAACCTCTTTCGATGAGTCGCGAAACTGCCCGCAACGCGCTCCATTAGCGCGCGCAAATACATTACGAACAGTAATATTTTTAGCTACGCACGCTCGCCGCTGGTTGTGCCTTCGATCCATCAAAAGCGGCGTGAAAACCGTTGCCGTGGATGTAGTGCTCCAGTTGCCGGATGGTGTGTTCCTGCTCGGAAATCAGGTTCTTGATCAGGTCGCCGATCGACACCATTCCTGTCACCTGCCCTGCGCTGATCACAGGCAGATGGCGAATCTGATGTTCTGTCATGATCGCCATGCACTCGTCCGTCGTCTGCTCCGGACTGACATAACGCACCGCCGTCGACATGATGTCGCGCACAGGCGTATTCGTTGACGAGCGTTCCATCAGAACGATCTTCCGGGCGTAATCGCGCTCCGTCACTATGCCGGCTATGCGCCCGTCGTGCGCGGCGATGAGCGCTCCAACCTCCCTGTGAGCCATGATCGATATCGCGTCGTAAACCGAAGCGGATGCCTCGATCGACCACACTGTCCGGGAAGCTTTCGCACGCAGCAATTCTGCAACCGATGCCATATGTCACCTCTGTCAGCTGTCATGAAACGCCCGCCGACGCTTCGGGGCGAGGTTTCAATCTAACTGAACCCATGCCAACATAAAATTCGTATTTTTATTGTTGATACTTCGAGAAAAACGTATCTTTCCGTAATCGGTGGAGGGTTCGTGAATTTCAAGCATCTCTATTACTTCTGGGTCGCGGCTCGCGCGGGCGGCATCGTGCGCGCGGGCGAGCAGTTGCACATCACGCCGCAAACGCTCAGTGGCCAGATCAAGCTTCTCGAAGAGGCGCTGGATAAGAAGCTGTTCAGGAAAACCGGCCGCACGCTCGAACTGACCGATGCCGGGCGCCTCGCGCTCGATTACGCCGATGAGATATTTTCGTTAGGTTCGGAACTCGAAAGCGCTGTGCGGCGCGAAAGCGAATCCGGTGCGCAAACGCGGTTTCGCGTCGGGATCGCGGATTCGGTCCCCAAGGCGATTGCGTACCGGCTGCTGGAACCCGCGCTGAGCGCGTCGGCGTCGCTGCGCATGATCTGTCACGAAGGCAAACTGCACGCGCTGCTCGCGCAACTGGCCGTGCACCGCCTCGATCTGATCATCGCGGACGCCCCCATTCCCGTCGACGTCAACATCAAGGCGTTCAATCACCGCCTCGGACGTTCGACGCTAAGCTGCTTCGGAACCCAGGCGTTGATTCAAAGCAGCAAAAAACGCTTCCCGATGTCGCTCGACAAGCTGCCTGTGCTACTGCCCGGCACGGAATCCGCCGTGCGGCGCAAGCTGGATCACTGGCTCGCCTCGCACGCCATTTCGCCGCGCATCGTCGGCGAGTTCGACGACGGAGCGATGACCATGGCATTCGGCCGCGAAGGCCGCGGCCTGCTGTTCGCGCCAACCGTGCTCGAAAGCCAGTTGCAGACAGAGCACAACCTGACGATAGTCGGGCAGATCAATTCGATCGTCGAGGAATTTTTTGCAGTCTCTATCGAGCGCCACATCAGCCACCCGGCTGTGGCGATGATCATGGACGCGGCGCGTAGCGAACTGTTCAACGTTTAGCGGGGCCGTTTCCGATGTGAACGCGACGTTCGAATGTCCTCGTGAGAGGACGTGCCGGTGGGTGGCGATGGCCGCACCCGGCCGGATGGCCACGCACTCGCATAAGCACCACGAATTGAGCAGCGGCGATAAATGAATAGGCTCCAGCAAAACGGTGGCGTTGGTATCAGGCGGAATGCCAGCAGGCGGAACCCGACTAAGGCGCCGGCGTCGTCCGCGATACAGCTGCGCTGACGATGATCGCAATGCGATAGTTCCATTGGGCCGATCGCGCCTTGCGAGCCGAGAAATGGAACCGTGCAAAGCTCGCCCATCGACCCTTTATGTCATTCGACAACAGCTCTTGCCACCGTCTCTTCCTGAAGTACTGCGGTCGTTCGTTCACTACTCTACCAACGGATGTTGGTGGAAAGCCGGCAGTACGCTGTTTCGCGGGTATTGACTGCAGTCGCACAATCGATCTCGCCTTTATCGCGGCGACGTCCCGGCAATTCGTCGCCGCGTTCGCCGGTTGCAACCGACTGAGGGGCCCGATATGGCAATGCCAGAAAGCGAATTACCCGGCGGCCGCCAAGCTCCGGTGATAGGTAGCGCCCAGCGGTGCGTTGCTATCCGAGCCTTCCAGAACGAATCGAGCGGCATTGTTTTAGGGGCAGTCCGCTAGGCCTTGTCGCGCCTAGAGGCCGCGACCCCGGTAAACCGCATCAAAATCACGGGGACCCCGAGTCGCAATGCGCGCCTGCTGCCTGCGGATGATCGAACGCGCCGCGCGGGCCAGCGCGAGATCGAGTGCGCCGCGCCAGTCTCTTGCGATCGAGGTCACGACGACAGGCGTCGCATCGGGCGTCTGCACCTGCACCTGGCAGCGTTTGTCGAGTCCGCCGCGCGGGCCGTTGATGTCCGACATGCTGACGGTCGCCTGCGAAATCAGCCAGTCCATGCGGCGAAACACGAACCGGATGCGTTGGCGCGCGAAGCTGCGCAGACGGACGGCTTCACGGTCGCGGGACTTGAACAGGACTTGCATGAGACACCTCCTTCGTGGGTACGGCTCAAGAGTACGGTGAGAAGGCGTCGAGGAAAAAGCAGAAATAACGGAAATGCAGCTTCGGAAAAACCGAACCTTCTTTTTCGTGATCACGAACGCGCTCACGCATGCGCCGCACTCAACACCTTTTGCGTCGAAGGATGATGCCGCCCGCGCCGCGACACGATTGCGTGTATTTCCTCCTTCACTTCCGGCGAGCGGCCGAGCCAGCGCAAGCCGTGATGCATGGGACCGTTGCGCTCGGCGCCGAACGCCGCGAGCGCAAACACGCCCATGCCGCGCGACGCGAGGCATTGCGGAAAATGATCGACATGCGTTTTTTGCACCACGGCGGCCGGCCCGTACCAGTCGATCGGCGAAGCGATCAGGCGCTCGCTGGATAGACGCAGATTCGAGTTGTGCGGCGCGGGCTGGCTGGACAGCACGAGCAGGGCACCGCGGGGAACCCTGTCCGCTTACACGCCGGCACCCGTCTCATCGAAGAATGAGGTTTTGTCCGTCCCGTTCGCTTTGGCGCGATACATCGCGCTATCGGCCTGGCGCATCAGGGCGTGTACATCAAGACGTTCGTCCGCGCTATTGGTACCGAGCATGCGCACGCCAATGCTGGCCGATACGGCGACGGGATGACCGCCGATCTCTCGAAGCCCATGAAGGATGTCGTGGATACCGTCGGCAATCGCGCGCGCGCCGGCGTCGTCATGCACGTGGCGGGCGAGCACCGCGAACTCGTCGCCTCCCAGGCGGGCAACCGTATCGCCGCGGCGAATGCGTGTCTGCAGACCGTTGGCGAAGCACTGCAACAGTTCATCACCCACCGCATGCCCATAAGCGTCATTGACGTACTTGAAGCCGTCGAGATCGATGAACAGCAAGACAGACTGTCCTTTATCGTCGTCTCGCGCCGCAGTCGCTTTGGCGATCGCCTGCTCGAGGCGAGTGCGGTTGCTGAGTCCTGTCAGAGGGTCCGTCGCAGCCTGCCGTTCGAGCCGATGCACGAGGGCCATCAAGTACACGGAAGTCGCCGCGATGCTGAGCATGATGCCCAATCCCACCGCGAGGTTTTCTCTCCACCACGGCTCGACGTGCATCAAAATCACGACGCCTGCAAGCGCAACTGCACATGAAAGTAGCAACGGCCGCTTGCCGTGGCGGCAACCGGCACCCACAAGGAACCAGAACACGACCCAGAGCAAGGGCAGCGCCACGCGCCCGCCGAGCGCCAAGGCAGTCATGACAAGCGCCTGGTCTGCAATGGTGGTGACCGTCAATCGAAGGCGCGGCCGAACTGTCGCGGCGGTCGCGGCTACGTATGTCGCCACGCCGAATACCACGTATGCGAAAACCACGCCCAGAGTGTCATACGCGGCGGCCGTGCGTTGGAGCGCGGCGACGGCGATATAGCCGATCAACACGACCGTGCCCAGGCATATCCGGAGGAGCGCCTGCTCCTTCTCAGGTTGTCCGCGAAAGACACCTAGAAACGTTTGCTCATGCCAACGCTGCGCGCCCGGCCGCTCCATGCCGTGTACCCCGTCAATATTGTCTTTTGCAGAGCGGGCATTCTATCGCTTTTGCCGGCGACCAATGCTTCTTGCCGCTCTCTCCGTCTACTCACAGGCCCGGCTTAATGCAGTAGCAAGGCGGCTCAATGAACGCCCTCGGAAAACACTAAACTTCGACGCACCAGCTGAGCGATTTCATCAAACTGTTGCATCGACCGGTTGAATCCGCAAGCCAGAACGGCCGAAAGATCGATGAAAGCAAGAGGGCGACTTTCCGGCGAAGACGCTTTGAAGGGGGCAAACTAGGATGCTTTCCGGCAACGCCTCGCTCGGCGACACCACGCCTCGCAGACGAGGCCGCAACCGGTTCTGCCCCCCCAACCGAGGAGTTCCACGATGCCAGCTCATTCGCTCAACTTAAACGATCGCGTCGCCTTGGTGACCGGCGGCTCGCGCGGAATCGGACGCGCCATTTCGATCGCGCTTGCCTCAGCCGGCGCAGCAGTCGCGGTCAACTATCGGCAACGCGAGAACGACGCGGCCGACGTCGTCGCGGAAATCGAACGCGCCGGAGGCCGCGCGATAGCGGTATGCGCCGACGTATCGGTCGGAGACGACGTCGAAGCGATGATCGCCGAGGTGGAAAACCGCCTCGGCCTGATCGACGTGCTCGTGAACAACGCGGGCACCGCGACGATCGTCGACATCGATGATCTTGTGGAAGCGGAGTTCGATCGAACGCTCGCCGTCAATCTGAAATCGGCGTTTCTCTGCACGCAGGCAGTGCTGCCCGGCATGCGCGCGAGGCGCTGGGGCCGCATCGTCAACGTCTCGTCGGCCGCCGCCCGCGGCCCCGGCTTGGTTGGCGTTCACTACAACGCATCGAAAGCCGGGCTCGAAGGCTTGACGCGCGGCTATGCTGCACGGCTCGCCCGCGAAGGGATCACTGTCAACGCCGTTGCACCGGGACCGATCGACACCGAAATGGCTGGACCGCTTAAGGCGTCCAACGTCGCAGAAAGGCTGCCCGTCGGGCGCTTGGGCGAAGCGAGCGAGGTCGCGGAGGTCGTGCTGATGGTCGTCGGCAACGCATTCATCACGGGCCAAACGATCCCCGTCAATGGAGGCGCAAGCTTCATATAGATCCTTGGCCGCATCGCGCGCGGGCAAGATCCGATATGGGCACCGCTTGGACCACGCAGCCGCAAACGGTCCAGTTTGAGGATGCGTTTAAAGCAGGTTGCTTGAAGTGACGCGACAACTGCGTTGACAGCCGCCGGTCCGCTGATAGTCAATGAAATATCAGCGGACCCACGGGCAATGGAGCGACTACGACTCCGCTTTCCCGGTATGCCCACGAAGAATGCTGGCGAGCAGTGCGCCGACCCCAAACTCCCAGGGCGCAATGCGATGCGAATGGTTGACCGTGTTGATGAGCGCACCGAATCGCGGGCTCGATATCGTTACCGTATCGCCGATCTGATGCGTGAATCCTTGCCCTGGCACGCTACGATCCGCGGTCGGTGCAAACAACGTCCCGAGATAAAGCATCATTCCGTCCGGGTATTGATGGTGAGAGCCCATCGCTTGCGCAACGAGTTCTGTCGGGTCCCGGCTGATGCGTTTCATGGAGCTAGCCCCTGTCAGAACATATCCATCTGTTCCTTCTACGCGTAGCGAAAGCTCCGCAGCCCGAACATCATCGAGACCGAATGTACTGTCGAAGAGGCGAATGAACGGGCCAATCGAAGCTGACGCGTTGTTGTCCTTCGCCTTACCGAGCAGCAGCGCACTCCGGCCTTCGAAATCCCGGAGATTGACGTCGTTCCCAAGCGCGGCGCCGACGATTTCCGCCCGGCTGGTCACCGCCAGCACGATTTCAGGCTCCGGGTTATTCCACTGCGAATTTTCATGAATTCCGATTTCGCTGCCGGTGCCGACGGCGGACATGGGCTGCGCTTTCGTGAAAATTTCCGCATCGGGACCGATGCCGACTTCCAGATACTGCGACCACATTCCTTCCTGAATAAGTACGTGGCGCACCGCTTCGGCTTCGGCAGACCCCGGGCGAACGCTTGCGAGCCGATCGCCCAGTACTGACATGACACGCGCGCGCACTTCGTCGGCCCGGCTCGCGTCGCCTCCCGAGCGCTCCTCGATCACCCGCTCCAGAAGGCTTTCGACGAACGTCACACCGCTCGCCTTGACCGCCTGAAGGTCACATGGCGCGATGAGCCAAGGAGTCGACGGATCGCGCCGATCGAAGGCGGAATTGGCAAGAACCAGGTCCAGTGTCGCAAGTCTCGGCAGGTTCGCAGCGGCCTCCTTCAGCCGAAGGCCGATTCCTGGTTGCTCAAGCAGCGTGCTGGTCGTCAGCGCGAACGACGACACATCCACCAGTGCGCCCCCGATAACGGCAACAGGACACGGCGCGCCGATATCGGGGCACCACGCGCGCCCCACGAGCACCGCCTGCTCCAGATCGTCAGGCAACGCGGATCGGTCATTCAATGGCATCTAATCTTTTTCCAACCTGGTATGGGTTATTGCTGAGCATCAGTGCGGTGCACGCTCTACTTGTGCCGGACAACAGCGGCTCACATGATTGCGCTGATTTGCCAAGGCACGAATTCGTTTTGCCCGTAACCGTGCTGCTCGCTACGAGAGCGTTTCCCGGAGGCCACGTCGAGCAGCAGTTGGAACAGCACTGCGCCAAGTTGCTCGATCGTTGTGCTGCCTTCCAGCACTTCTCCGCAGTTCAGGTCCATATCGTCGGACTGACGTTGCCACAGCGCGGTGTTTGTCGCGAGCTTTACCGATGGCGAGGGCGCGCAGCCGTAAGCCGAACCGCGTCCCGTCGTAAAGCAGATCAGGTTCGCACCGCCGGCAACCTGGCCGGTCGCCGACACCGGATCGTAGCCAGGCGTGTCCATGAACACGAGACCGCGCGCCCTAACCGGCTGGGCGTATTCGTACACCTCGACCAGGTTCGTGGAGCCTGCCTTTGCGATGCCGCCCAACGATTTCTCGAGGACGGTCGTCAAACCGCCGGCCTTATTGCCCGCCGACGGATTGTTGTTGATCTGCGCCCCTTGCCGCTGCGCGTATGCTTCCCACCACCTGATGCGATCGACCAGTTTCTGTCCCACTTGGGGCGTTACCGCGCGGCGGGTCAATAAGTGCTCGGCGCCATAAATCTCCGGCGTCTCCGAGAGAATCGCGGTACCGCCGTGCCGCACGAGCAAATCGACGGCTGCACCCAGCACAGGATTGGCCGTGACGCCCGAATATCCGTCCGACCCACCGCATTGAAGGCCAATGGTGAGATGACTTGCCGAAACCGTTTCCCGCTTAACGTCATTCGCGTCGGGCAACATCTGCCGAACCAGTTCGATACCTTTTGCAATAGTCAGGGTCGTGCCACCGGTGTCCTGAATCGTGAAGGTTCGCAAGCGGTCGTGTTCCCTGAGCCCCTGGGTTTCGAGCAGCCGCGAAATCTGATTCGTTTCACAGCCCAGGCCGATAACCAGCACGCCCGCGAAGTTGGGATGGCACGCATAGCCGCCAAGTGTGCGCTGGAGGATCGCGAGGCCGTCGCCTTCGGAGTCAATAGCGCAACCCGAACCATGGGTGAGCGCGACGACGCCATCGACGTTCGGAAACGCGGCCAACGCTTCAGGATGAATGTCACGGCGGAAATAGTCGGAAATGGCTCGCGCGACCGTGGCGGAGCAGTTCACCGAGGTAAGGATGCCGATGTAATTGCGCGTTGCCACGCGGCCGTCTTCACGCACAATGCCGCGAAATGTCGCCGATTCAGTTGATGGGACAGCGGCACGTACGCCCTGACTGAATGCGTAGTCACGGGCGAATTCGCCCATCGCGAGATTATGGGTGTGAACGTGCTGCCCCGCGCGGATCGGCTGACTCGCAAAGCCGATGATCTGGCCATAACGGTGCACCGCTTCACCTTCACCGATGTCGCGTGTCGCCACTTTGTGACCGGGCGGGATCAATCCCGAGACCGTCACCGCTTCCTCATCCAGCACCGTGCCGGACATGAGCTGATCGAGGGCGATGACGACATCGTCAGCGGGATTGAGTCGAATGACGCGAACCGGTCTGGCCGCGGTCGATGCGACGGACTTGCCCGCAACAGGGGACGACATGGAACTACTCCTTCGTTTCTCAATGCGTAACGACGGTTTCAGGATCGGCTGCACGACGTCGCATTACGCGCGGTGCAGCCGTGTTCAAACGACGTTTCAGCCAGCGCTCCACGGCGTCTTGCAGCGCGTGTACTCGAGTTGATAGAGCGTGGAGTCCGGCGCAACCGCAGCGGCCCCTGGCAAAGCAGTGAGCCCGGCAAGGAAAGCGTCCACTGTTGTGCGGACGTAGTCGGCACGGCATCCTTCGATCATCACGATCCATGTCGGCACCTGGGTGCCTTCCGAACGCGCCTTCTTCTCAGCAGTTTCGACCTTGCTGACGGCCTCATCGGCCAGACACAGGTGCACGCCCGTGATCCCTGGCCGGTCGACGAGCGGCGGCAAGACCCGTTGACGCAATCCCTTCACGACATCGGCCCGCGCCGCGGAAGGCACGTCGAAGCGCACCGTCATGAGATTGACTCCCTGCCCAACACCTTCCGAATACGCCACATGGCAGATCGAGCGGGCCACGCTGCGAAACGAGGCGACGACCTGCTTCGTCCACGGCGTCGGCGAATTGAGCCGAAGCAGGTAGTCCTGCGCGCCGAGCACCTCCACGGTGTCGGCTTCATACAGATTGAAGTACTCGGGGCCCGCATCCAGCGCAATGTAGCGCCGCCCGCGCCTGAACCCCGGAATTCCGGCGCGTTCCGGCATGTGCTCGCGGTTGTGCCACTCGTAGAATTCATCCTTCGCTTCCGGCAGCAGGTCATGCCAGATTGCGACGACGCCCGTTCCAGCAAGGCTCATATCTCCTCCTTCTACAGATCGAATCGTTTTATCGTGCCAACGGATATTCGCCACGGCCCCATGCCGTGCCAAGCGAATCCGCATACCGCACGACCTTCTGGCTCTGCTCGCCGAGTCCGCTGCCGCCGAGGCTCATGGTGTCGCCCGCTTTCAGAAAGACGGGCGGCTTCTGACCGAGGCCGACACCGGGAGGCGTCCCGGTAATAATGACGTCGCCAGCCATCAGTGGCATGAAGCGGCTGAGATACGCCACGATATGCGCGACGTTAAAGATCATCGTGCGTGTGTTGCCCGTCTGACGACGTGTGCCGTTGACGTCGAGCCACAGGTCGAGCACCTGCGGGTCGGGCACTTCATCACGCGTTACGAGCCACGGGCCGAGCGGCGCAAAAGAGAAGCCGCTTTTGCCCTTGGTCCACTGGCCTTCGCGTTCGAGCTGATACGCGCGTTCGGAAACGTCATTGGCAAGGCAGTAACCCGCCACATGATCGAGCGCGGCGGCTTCGTCGATCTGCCAGGCGGGTTTGCCGATCACCACGCCCAGTTCAACCTCCCAATCCAGCTTTTGAGCGTATGCCGGCAAGATAACCGGATCGTTCGGACCGCTGATCGAACCCGTATGCTTGTTGAACACGACCGGTTCCCGCGGGATGGGCGTATCGGTTTCAGCGGCATGATCAGAGTAGTTCAGACCAATGCACACGAGGTTACGGACATTGCCGATACAGGCGCCCAGGCGCGTGCCCGCTTCCACGACGGGCAGGCGATTCAGATCGAGTTCGCTCAGCTTCGCAAGAGCCGCAGGCGAAACAGTCGTTCCATCGATGTCGTCGACGATGCCGGTCAGATCGCGGATCGCGCCGCTTGAATCGATGACACCGGGATGCTCCTGACCAGGCTGGCCGAAACGGACGAGACGCATTTGAAGACTCCTATCAAGACAAAAAAAGTATCGGCAACGTGCCGAGATCACCGAAGCCGATATGCAACTCACTGCCGATCGGCAACTCGAGCACGCCCGCGTAAGAGCCCGTGATCACCGCCTGGCCGGCATGCAATCCAAGGCCGCGGACGCGGAGAAAATTGACGAGCCACACGATCGGCGCGAGCACGCTGCGATCAGGGTGGCGGCCAGCAAAACTGATCGTGTCGTGTCCGGCGCGAGTCAGACTGACGGTGAATTCGACCGGGAGATCGGCCGGCGTCGCGCCATCGCGCAATTGAACGCGTGGCCCCATGACAAGACCGGCGTTGAACAGACCGTCTGCAAGCAATTCAGGAAACGTCAGCGATTCTGGATGCGCATAGCGACTGCCCAGCAGTTCGAGCGCGAGGTGAACATTCCCCAGTGCGTCGAGCACCTCGGTTTCGCCATAGGCTTCGCGCCGTGGCGGCAGATCGCGAGCCAGCAAACAGGCGAGTTCGGGTTCTGCCCTTACAGAAGACTGCGCAAGCCCGGCGCGAGTGCAGCATTGGGCGCCTCGATGGATAACGGCGTCATAGATTGGCGCAGCGATGAGTTTGCCCGCCGGCGGCAGCGCGCATTTCCAGGCGCCGGCCTGCCAACCGAGCTGATCGCCCACCTGTTGCTGGATTGCGAAACCCTCATCCAGATTTTGGGGACGCAGTTCGACGGGAAGGCGCTCCGCGAACGTGCCTCGCTGGCGCGCCGTGACGAGAAGGCGTGCTGCCTGCTCATCCAGCGCGGTGAGTCGCTCGAGAGCCTGAGCTGCGCCCGGCGCGTTCATGCCGCCTCGCTCGCATGCGCACAGACGCTCTGGCGCGGCCATACGGCACCCAGCTTCGCGGACGCTTGCTGCAATAGCGCGTAAAAGGCCTCGTAACGCTCCGGCTGAACCCGTGTGACCGGCCCGGCAATGCTCATGGTGCCGACCACCGCACCGTCAGGCCGCGCACGCACCAGCACCGCCAATGCGACGACACCCGGCTCGGCCTCTTCGACGACAAGGCCATAGCCACGCTGCCTGGTCCGCTCCAACTCCGGAATCAGCTGCTCGACGCTGGTAATGGCCTTCGGCGTCCATGCGCCCGCGGCGGACGCTTTTCCGAGTCCACCACGCAGGGCGTATTCGATCGCCTGGTCGTTCGGCATTCCAGCCAGCCACGCCTTGCCAACCGATGTGGCATGCAAGACGATGGGACTATGCATGGACGGCGAATACATCAGGCCCGGTGCCGCGCCCTGGGACGCTGCCAGCCACGCGAGTGTTCCTTCGTTGACCACCGTCAGCCGGACCAGCTCGCGGCACTGACCCGCGACCTCATCGAGGATCGGCTGCACCAGACCCGGCAGACCAAGCCCATGCAGGTACCGCTGACCGAGCAAAGACAGCTTCAAGGTCAGACGGTACTGGGAGGTCTGTTCATCCTGTTCCGCCCAGCCCTGCTCGCACAGTTGCGCGAGTACGCGGTGGGCGGGCCCTTTTTCCAGCTCGAGCTCCCCGGCGATGTCAGACATACGCATCCACCGCGCCTCTCTTGCCAGCAACTCGATCGCCTGCAGCGACCGGTCAACTGCTCCCTTGACAACTCTCATAATTGACGTAACATGATTCTTAATGGAACTGTGTTACAACAATAGACAAACAGCACCGGAAAGTCAATCACGATGGAGACAAGCATGAATCGGAACACCCGGGCTAAGCCTCACGGCAAGCGCCAGTCGAAGATCGCCGCGGCCAGCGGCTGGATCGGCTCGGCGCTGGAGTACTACGACTTCTTCATTTACGCGACTGCGGCGTCGCTGGTGTTCCCGCAGCTCTTCTTTCCGTCTGATAATCCAACGGTCGCCATCATCGCCTCACTGGCAACCTTCGGTGTCGGCTATATCGCCCGCCCGGTGGGCGCCGTCGTCCTCGGCCACTGGGGCGACCGCCACGGCCGCAAGACGGTGCTGCTCCTCTGCATGTTCCTCATGGGCTTTTCAACGATGGCCGTCGGGGTCCTGCCAACCTATAAGCAGGTCGGCATCTGGGCGCCGGTGCTGCTCGTGGTTCTTCGCCTCATCCAGGGCTTCGCGGTCGCCGGGGAGCTCTCCGGCGCCAGTTCAATGATTCTCGAGCACGCACCGTTCGGCCGGCGCGGCTACTTCGCGAGCTTTACCCTCCAGGGGGTGCAGGCCGGACAGCTCATGGCGGCAGCGATCTTCCTGCCTCTCGCGCATTTCATGCCCAGGGACCAGTTCGCCTCCTGGGGCTGGCGGATTCCGTTCCTGCTCAGCATCGTCGTTCTCATCGCGGGCTACGTCATTCGCCGCAAAGTCGATGAGACCCCGGCGTTCGCCGAGGAGCGCGTGCACGGCGAAATTCCCGCCTCGCCAGTCGTCGAAGTGCTCCGGCAGAGCTGGGACGATGTCGTGCGCGTGGTCTGCATGGCGCTTACCGCCGTCATCGCCCTTGTCGCCGCGGTCTTCGGCACCGCCTACGCGGTTCAGCCGGCGTACGGCATCGGCTTCCCTCCCGGCATGTATCTGTGGATCCCTGTTCTGGGCAATATCTGCGCAGTGATCCTGATTCCCTTCGTCGGCAACCTCTCAGACAGGATTGGTCGCAGGCCGCCAGTCCTTGTCGGCACCCTCAGCGCCGGACTGCTCTCGTTCGTGTATCTGTACGCTATCAGCATCCATAACGTGTGGCTGGCGATGGTTCTCTCGGTGCTCATGTGGGGCATCGCCTATCAGGGCTTCAACGGCGTATTCCCGAGCCTGTTCTCCGAACTGTTCCACACGCGCGTGCGCGTGTCCGGGATGGCCATCGGGCAGAACGTCGGGACGACGCTTTCCGCGCTGCTCCCGGCATTCTTCGTCGCGGTCGCGCCCCCCGGCTCCGCCGATATTCCACTGAAGATCGGAGCCCTGACATTCGGCATCTGTGTCGTGGCCGCGATCGCCGCCTTTACCACGCGCGAGACGTACCGGGTCCGGCTCCACGATCTCGGCGACCGCAACGGGGTCCCTGTACCCAAAGGCGAATACGATCGTCTGCGCGCCGAGATGTTGCGTGAGGCGACCGGAACAGCCGGCTCACAGGATCTGACGAACCAACTGCGCTCGTAGCCGAAAGCAAGGGCCATATCGGCAGCGACCGCCCGGCGCAACTTACGCTGTTCGGACGAGCCGGGCAGGAACACGCGGCCGCGGCACTCGCCAATATCTGATGCCACACAGGAGAAAGACACATGCACAACCAAGGTACGCCACGTTACGATGGCCCGCGCGAACTCGCGCAATCCCTGACTCCGTTCGCACGTGTGAGCGCATCCGCAGCGGTCTGGAACAAGGAAGGGCTGCGCGCGGACTCCGAGTATCGCGACCTCGGACTCGCCGCGGTGACCAACGGTCGCATCGGCGCCAAGCACATTCGCGCGCTGACCCCGTTCACCGATGCCACGGGCTGGCATTGGCACGACATGACTGCGCACTATCTGTATGTGCTGCGCGGATCGGTGACGTTCCGTTTCGCCGGCGTCGAGGGCGATGTGACTCTCAACGCCGGGGACGACCTCTCGCAACCCGCCGGCGTTCCGCACAATGTGATCTGGCGCTCCGATGACCTTGAAGTCATCGAGATTAACGAGCCCGCTGTCTACGGAACATGGGATCTCGCCGAAGCCCCGGCACCCTGGAAGTGAGCAGTAAGCTATGACTGCACCTTCCGTCAACATCGGACATGAGGCCGCAATGCATCCACATATCACGGGAAGAACGCGACTTTACGGGTTAGTGGGCGATCCGCTGACGGCAGCCAGGTCGCCGCAACTGCTGAACCAGCTTTTTATCGAACAGCGCGCGGACGCGGTCTGCGTTCCGTTTTGGGTCAAGGCGGAAGACCTGTCCGCATTCGTCGCCGGCGCACGAGCGTTACGCAATCTTTCCGGCCTGCTGGTCACAATGCCTCATAAGCAACGGATGCTGGATTTTGTCGACGAACTCCATCCCACTGCTTCCAGGGTCGGCGCACTCAACGTGATACGTTGCAACGAAGATGGACGCTGGGTCGGCGCCATATTCGATGGCGTGGGCTGTGTGCTTGGCATGCAATGGGAAGGCAATCAACCGGCGAATAAGTCCGTTCTTCTCGTCGGTGCCGGAGGCGCGGGCAGGGCTATCGCATTTGCAGTCGCGGCGGCGGGCGCCCGAACGTTAACCATATTCGACGTCGACGAGCAGCGGGCTGGCGAGCTCGCGGAATCCGTTGCTGCCGAAACCGGTTGCATCACGCATTCCGGACCTCCCGACCCGCACGGTTTCGAAGTCGTGATCAATGCCACACCGCTCGGCATGAACGCGAATGACGCCATGCCGGTAAATCCCGAGCGGCTCGCACCCGGCACCATCGTCGTAGACATCATCAATGCGCCAGAGCCGACGCAGCTTCGCCGCGCCGCGCATGCGCGCGGCTGTCGTACCCAGGACGGGGGGCCGATGCATGAAGGGCAGGCAGTGCATGCCCTACGCTTCCTTGGGTTCGATTACCACCTTGCTGGCAGGTCAGCACCAGACGACGGCGTGCTTTTCGCGCCTGCAAC
Source organism: Paraburkholderia tuberum STM678 (assembly GCF_902833905.1). Classification (GTDB taxonomy): domain Bacteria; phylum Pseudomonadota; class Gammaproteobacteria; order Burkholderiales; family Burkholderiaceae; genus Paraburkholderia; species Paraburkholderia tuberum. Next base: position 137,228 of record NZ_CADFGP010000005.1, read on the forward strand.
GAACGCAAGTCGTTAATGCCCTAACGCCTCTGGGAAAGTGCCCGGAATCGACAGTTTTACCAGTTTGAATGGAGGGAAGATGCGATGAACAGTTTCAACGTTTCCACATTGGTATGTGCGGCCAGCTTTAATGCGCGCATCGCGCAAGCACGGAGTCGATTCGTCGACGGTGCGAAGGGAGAACACGCATGAAAGTCGCATTGCTGGAGGCCAGCCATTGGCATGTCCCACTCTATCTCGATGCGCTTGAGGCGCCCAGTATCCAGGTGGTAGCCGTTTCAGATGCGGAGCAAGTAAAAGGACAGGCAATTGCCGCGCGCTTTGGGAGCACGTTGTACTCGTCGGCGTATGAGTTGCTCGAGCGCGAGGATGTCGATTTCGCGTTTGTGTTTGGGCGGCATTCCGAAATGCCGACGCTCGCGGAGGCGGTGATCGAACGAAAAATTCCGTTCGCGCTGGAGAAACCCTGCGGCGTAAACATGTCGCAGGTCACGCGGCTGCGCAAACTGACCGAGGAAGCCAATCTTTATTGCGCCGTACCGTTGATCTTCCGGATGAGCGAGTTGCTCGGCGCACTGGAAGATGCGGAGGATTGCATACCGTCGGACTTTAACTACATGTCTTTCCGTTTCATTGTAGGTGCGCCTGGTCGTTACGAAGCTGCAGGCGCAGGTTGGGCACTCGATCCTGTGTTTTCCGGAGGCGGATCCACGATCAATGTCGCAACCCACTTCATCGATCTCTTCAGATTACTGACCGGCAAAGAAGTCGCGCGAGTCTCCGCCACCATGAACTCCCGAACGCATCGAGGCGCCGTCGAGGACTACTCGTTGCTGACAATGCAAACCGAAGACGGCGTGATCGGGCTCGTGGAGACCGGATACAGCTTTCCCAGTACTCAAGACGAGCAGCGCGAATTCTCCTTCACCCTTTCATCCGATCGCATGTACGCAAAATCGGGCCCCGACCGGATCGAGATTCGGGACCGGAACAATCTTGCCGCCGGCACTCGCAGTCGCCGTCTCCAGTTAGAGACCGACATTTACTACCCACTGTTCGTCAAGCGAGTGCTTGGTGAATGCCGCACAGGTGCAAGGCCGATCGCGTCCTTGCGCGACGCCGAGGCGATGATGCAGGTCATGGATGCGGCCTACGCTTCTGCTCGGCAGGGGGGTGCGCTTCAGACTCTTGAACCGATTTCCGGGTAATCCAGGCCATCGGATTGCGTCGCACGCCTATGCCGCTAACGAGATGTTGCAATTTGGCCGATTATCCTGCACCGAAGGAAGGCGACTGGATCGCGCGAGACTTCCGTTTCCACACCGGGGAGGTGATGCCGGAGGTGCGGCTACACTACCGAACCATCGGCGACCCGTCCGGCGAGCCGGTCCTGGTCCTGCACGGCACGACGGGCACAGGCGCCAGCATGCTGACGCCCGCGTTCGCGGGAGAGCTGTTCGGGCCCGGACAGCCGCTTGATGCCAACAATTATTTCATCGTCCTCCCGGACGGAATTGGAGCCGGCGGATCGTCCAGGCCGTCGGACGGGCTGCGCACGCGGTTCCCGGCTTACAACTACGACGACATGGTGCTCGCGCAGTACAGGCTCCTGACCGAGGGCCTGGGCATCAGGCACTTGCGCCTGCTGATCGGCAACTCGATGGGCGGCATGCACGCGTGGATCTGGGCGGCGCGATATCCGGACTTCATGGACGCGCTGGTGCCAATGGCGTCGCAACCGACCGAGATGTCGGGCCGCAACTGGATGCTGCGCCGCATGCTCACCGAGATGGTCCGCGACGACCCGGAGTACCTGGATGGCAATTACGCCAGCCCGCCCCGCTCCTTGCGGGACGAATGGAAGCGTCCGCTCCGCAGTCCGAAATGAACTCCGGTGCGATCATTGAATGTCGGCGGCCTTGGGGCCCAAGACTATCGTTCAAGCCGATTCCCGGTTGTAAGTCTGCGAATATGGGTGAACCCTTTTGGCGTCGTCGGACACGAGTATTGCCCGAGTCGCTCGAGAGCCTGAGCTGCGCCCGGCGCGTTCATGCCGCCTCACTCACATCCGCACCGACGCTCTGGCGCGGCCATACGGCACCCAGCTTCGCGGACGCTTGCTGCAATAGCGCGTAAAAGGCCTCGTAACGCTCCGGCTGAAGCCGTGTGACCGGCCCGGCAATGCTCATGGTGCCGACCACCGCACCGTCAGGCAGCGCGCGCACCAGCACCGCCAATGCGACGACACCCGGCTCGGCCTCTTCGACGACAAGGCCATAGCCACGCTGCCTGGTCCGCTCCAACTCCGGAATCAGCTGCTCGACGCTGGTAATGGCCTTCGGCGTCCATGCGCCCGCGGCGGACGCTTTTCCGAGTCCACCACGCAGGGCGTATTCGATCGCCTGGTCGTTCGGCATTCCAGCCAGCCACGCCTTGCCAACCGATGTGGCATGCAAGACGATGGGACTATGCATGGACGGCGAATACATCAGGCCCGGTGCCGCGCCCTGGGACGCTGCCAGCCACGCGAGTGTTCCTTCGTTGACCACCGTCAGCCGGACCAGCTCGCGGCACTGACCCGCGACCTCATCGAGGATCGGCTGCACCAGACCCGGCAGACCAAGCCCATGCAGGTACCGCTGACCGAGCAGGGACAGCTTCAAGGTCAGACGGTACTGGGAGGTCTGTTCATCCTGTTCCGCCCAGCCCTGCTCGCACAGTTGCGCGAGTACGCGATGCGCGGGGCCCTTCTCCAGCCCGAGTTCGGCGGCGATATCGGAGATGCGCATCCAGCGCGCCTCACGTGCGAGCAACTCGATCGCCTGTAGCGACCGATCAACTGCACCCTTGACAACTCTCATAATTGACGCAACATGATTCTTAATGGAACGGTGTTACACACCATAGACAACCAACACCGGAAAGTCAATCAAAACGGAGACGAGTGATGAAACTGAACACCCCGCTTGAGCCCCACGGCAAGCGCCACTCGGAGACGGCGGAACTCGCCGAGCGGCTGATTACCCGCGGCATTCCGTTTCTCATCGAGAAGCCTTGCGGGCTCAATCTCCCGGAGGTCCGCCGGGTCCGGCAACTCTCGGAGAAGCACGGCGTGTACGTCAGTGTTCCCTTCATCATGCGCGTGAGCGATCTGGCTGCCCGTCTTTTGCCCGCGAATGGATTTACGCCGGAGGGATTCCAGCATCTCGCGTTCAGGTTCATCGTTGGCCCGATAGCTCGGTATGAGCGCGGCGGGTGCAGCTGGATGCTGGATAAACGGCACGCAGGTGGAGGGTCCATGTTGAATGTCAGGGGCATTTCATTGACCTGATCTCATCCCTCACAAACAGCCCCATCACCCACGTCTCGGCGCAGATGCGAACGTATCGACATGATGTGACCGTCGAGGAGCAAGCCGTGTTCACGTGCCGAAACGCTGCGGGACAAATCGGCGTGGTTGAAACGGGTTACCTGTATCCATCAACAGCGGAGGATCAGCGAGACTTCGCGTTTTCCATCTCGCATACCTCCTCCTACGTCCGGGGTTATGCCGACCAGCTTTACATCAAAGCGCGGGGCCAACAGCAAGGGCGCGCCACGAAGGTGGAGTACAACACGGACGAGTTTTATTCGGTGTTCTTAAAGCGCAGCTGGGCCGATCTGGCGAATGGTTGTCCTCCCGTTGCAGGGTTGCGGGAGGCCGAGCATGCGATCGCTGTCGTCGAGGCAGGATACCGCTCTGTCGCCAACGGCGGCGCACCAGAACCGGTCGACAATGCCTTCTAGGTCCGTTGCCGCCTAACGGCTCTACCCGCCGCTACGCCTTGCGACGAGTTGTTGTGCGAGTCAAATTTCAACGCAGACCTGAACTCCGCCGCCAAGGGGCCGCTCTTCGCCGCTTGCGGAAGACCGCACCACGCGCGCCCGCCATCCGCCGCAACAGCGGCTAGAGAGCTTCCGCGCTTCACACAATCGCCAAACGGTACGAAACCGGCAGTCTCATAATGACCAACCTGCGGTTCGGCAAGTCGGACTGGACCTTCGCCGACGCGGCAACGCTCACGGCGGTGCTTCTCGATCGGCTGCTTCATAACGCGGATCAGCGGAATCAGACCGGCATGCAGGAAATCGGCCGGCATCTTGTCGACCAGACGCGAACGGCCCTGTGCAAGCGGCTCGACCGCGCTCGAGATAGCACCAGCTGCGTTCCCGGAGCATTGATTCAGTCGCAATCGTTTGGCGTCCCTAATACTCGGATGCGTTGACGCTATGCAGACTACGAGCCTCGCCTCTCGACATTTGCCCATCCTGAACCTCTCGACGGATGCGATTGTTCTGGTTGGCAAGACGGTTGTTCACTTCGACGCGCCGGGGATGGTTGGCGGCCCATTGCCCCGCTTGCGATCGATGCGATGGCGAGTGTCCCGGCCATTGCGACGACGACACTGCCAATCAAGGTTTTGCGGCGCGCGGCAATCGAAACTCGCGAAGCGATCGCTGCATTTGTTGGCGCGCGAAGTAGTATTCTCGCAATGCACGCGGTCGACCGATCATCTGACTTGAGGAGCCGGGCCAATGGAAAGCATCGACACACTCGTCGTGGCGGCATTCGCTTTTGTCGGCAGCCACTTTCTCCTGTCCCATCCGCTGCGGGCGGGTATGGTCCGGGCAATCGGCGAACGGGGTGCGATGGGCGTCTATTCGCTGATTGCGATACTGACGTTCGGCTGGATGGTCGTGGCTTACGACAGGACGCCCGTCTCCGCGCCGCTATGGCCGGCAGGCAATGCGCTGTGGGCGGTTGTGACCGTGCTCATGCTGATCGCGTCGATCCTTCTGATGGGCTCCCTGATCCGCAACCCGGCGTTGCCCACCGGCGGCCGGCCCACCGCGTTTCCCGACGCGGCGCGCGGCGTGTACGCAGTGACCCGTCACCCGATGATGTGGTCGTTCGCGCTTTGGGGACTGTGCCATATCGCCGTGTTCCCGGTCACCCGGAACATCGTGCTTGCCGGGGCGATCATCATCCTCGCGCTGGTCGGTGCCGCGCTACAGGACCGCAAGAAACGGCGGCTGCAACCCGATCTGTGGCCCGCATGGGAATCGAAGACGAGCTATCTGCCGTTCGCGGCGATCGCCGCCAACCGCGCGCGGCTGGGTGGGTTCGGCATGCACGCGCTGGCGGGCGGCGTCGTTTTCTGGCTCGTCGCGACCTGGGCGCATATCCCGCTCTCCGGTTGGCCCGCGGGCATCTGGCGCTGGCTCTAGCCGCACGGTTCCACGAGATTTGTTCTCGTGGCGCAAGACTCTTTGTCCACGGTGTGTGTTCGAATTCGCGGCGGATGCGCCTACAGTGCCCTCCATCGGGTCCATCGATTCGAACGGCCAGCAGGCCGGATCAATCACACTGTGAGACAAACCATGAGCACTTCCAAAGTCGTCATCGTCACCGGCGCATCGCAAGGCATCGGCGCTGAAACCGTCAAAGCCTTCCGCGCGCAGGGGCATCGTGTCGTCGCCACGGCTCGTTCCATCGCACCGGCCGTCGAGGCCGACTATGTCGCCGTGGCCGGCGACATCGGCGACGCCGCTAGCGCCCGCCGCGTCGTCGACGCTGCCGTCGAGCACTTCGGACGTGTCGATACGCTCGTCAACAACGCGGGAATCTTCATCGCGAAGCCGTTCACGCAGTACACCGCCGAAGACTACGCGGCGATCCTGAACGTCAACCTGAACGGCTTCTTTTACATTACCCAGTACGCGATCGACGCGATGCAGAAGCACGGCAGCGGTCACGTGGTCAGCATTACCACGACGCTCGCCGAAAAGGCGAACAGCAAGGTTCCGTCGGTGCTCGCGTCGTTGACGAAGGGCGGCCTGAATGCCGCGACGCGTTCGCTCGCCATCGAATATGCGCGCGCCGGTATCCGCGCCAACGCGGTGTCGCCCGGCATCATCAAGTCGCCGATGCATCCCGCCGAATCACACGCGACGCTCGCCGGGATGCACCCGGTCGGGCGCATGGGCGACATGAGCGACATCGTCAATGCGATCCTCTATCTCGACTCCGCACCGTTCGTGACCGGCGAGATCCTGCATGTGGACGGCGGCCAGAGCGCAGGCCAGTAAATGGTCTGGCGTCACCCGCACTCGCCCGGCAAGCCGATCCACACCCGCACCCATGACGCGATTGATCGTCAGTGCGGGTGTCCGCACATTGCGCGCATGATCTGATTCGCGCGCTCGACGCCACACTCAAGGAGCCCACCATGTCCGTCCAACAGAAACTCGCAGAACTCGGTCTCGAACTGCCCTCGCCTCCGCAGCCGCTGGGCAGCTATACGGCTGTCAGCGAAGCCGGAAACCTGCTTTTCATCTCGGGACAGGTGCCGCTGTCCGACGGCAAAATGGTCTATTCCGGGCGTGTCGGCGAGAACCTGACGCTCGAAGAGGGCCGCAAGGCTGCCCAACTCGCGGCGCTCAACGTACTCGCGCAGATCTCGCGTCATCTCGGCGGTTTCGAGCGCCTGCATCACATCGTTCGCGTCGAGGGGCACGTCAGTTCCGCCGATGGATTCTACGGGCAGCCTGCCGTGGTCGACGGCGCTTCGGATCTGTTCGCCGCCGTGCTCGGCGACAAAGCGGGACATGCGCGTTCAGCGTTCTCGCATAGCCAGGGTCCCGCCGACGCCGCTGTCGTGATCGTCGTCATCGCCGAAATCCTGCCCGCCTGATCGACGCGCGCCAGGCGTGACGCACGCCCTTCCCGCTTGGCGGCGCGGGCCTCGAAACGCCTCCAAACGTGCTTGCCGCCAGCCTCCCGCTGATCGCGAGACGGGATGAAAGGCCCGGTGATCATCTCCGCATAGCTTTGTCCCGGCCCGACCATGGGAAACACATCGGCGTTCTGGTCGATCATGACTTCGAGGAACGCCGGTCCGGCGAATTCGATGAACGCCCTGAGTTTCTGTTCCAGTTCAGCGAGCGATTCGTCGGCGCGGCGGTCGGTTACGACGAAGCGGCTTCGGATGGCGGCGGCAATCGCGCCGCGGCCCATGCCTGGCGTCAGCGATCCGCCCGCCGCGATCCGCGCGCGGGCGTCGTTGGAGTCACCACTCCTCGACGGCCACTTCGTAGTTGTCGTCGTAGAACGCGACGAGAAACTCCTCGGGCATCAGCCACGAGTCGACGCTCACGCTTTGCGTGCCAACGTCGACCTCGACTTTCGCGTCGGGATCGACCGATTTCATCGCATGCTCGAGCTTGGTCACATCATCTGCACGGATTTCAGTTTTCATCGAGAACTTCATGTTTCACCTCCCCAGTCAGCAACGTTCGAACCAGGCGGCGGCTCGCGATCAATCCCGGCTCGCCTGAACCTCGACCACCGTCCCGCGAGGCGTGCCGATCCAGTGAATCGCGGCGGCGAGAATGCCGAGCGCGATACCGAACGCGACGATGCCCGTCCAGCAATAGCGTGTCATCAACCAGCCGCTGACCGTCGCACCGAGCGCACCGCCGAAAAAGGTGGCCGTCATATAAAGACTATTGATGCGGCCCTGCGCTTTCGGATCGACCGCGAACGCGCGGGTCTGGTTCGATACGAGACCGGACTGCACGCCGATATCGAGCACGATCACGCCCACGATCAACAGCGTCAGCGAGTTCGCCGCGCCCGACAGCAGCAGATACGCGAGCGTGACGATGCCGATACTAGCGCCGATCACCTTGCGGAATCCGATGCGATCGGTCGCATTGCCGCCGAGTGAAGCGGCGAACGCGCCGGCCGCGCCGATCACGCCGAAGCCGCCTGCCCATGCACTGCCGAGATGCCACGGTCCGCTCGCGAGAAGCGCGGCGAGATTGACCCAGAACGCATTGAAGCAGGCCCACAGCAAGGCCTGGATCAGCATCGATTCCCGGATCGGCCGATTGTCCCTCGCGAGCGGCCACAGCGAAGCGAGCAGGCGCCCATAGGAGAGATTCGTCGACGGCACGCCGCGCGGCAGCAGGGCCGCGGCCGCGATCCAGACCGGCACCATGAAGGCCGCTTCGGCGACGTACACCGCGCGCCATCCATACGCCGTACCGATCACGCCGGCGATGGTACGGCCGCTCAGGATGCCGACCATGATCCCGCTCACGACGGTGCCGACGTTACGCCCGCGCTCGCTTGGCAACGACATCACGGCGGCGAACGGCACCAGCTGCTGCGGAACGCAGCTCACGATGCCGAGGCCGAACGACGCCGCGACGAGCGCCCAGATGCCGGGCGCGACGGCCGCGGCGACGCCGAACACGCAGGCGAGCGCGATCTGGATCAGCACGAGCTTGCGGCGATCGAACCGGTCGCCGAGCGGCAACAGCAACGCGAGCCCGCTCGAAAAACCGAGCAGTGCCGCGGCGGCGACGAGATCGACGGTCGTCACGTCGACGCGCAGACCCGCGGCGATCAGCGGCAGGATCGGCTGCGTGCAGTAAATGTTGGTGATCACCGCGCCGGCGATGATCGCCATCATGACGATCTTGCCGCGCGATGCGAATGCGGGCGTGGCGGCACTATCGGCTAAGTGGGTTGAGTCGCGCATGACCAGCTCCTTGTTGTTCGTTCGCTCCGGTATTCGCAGCGACATGCCGCGATCCGGGTTCCAGTTTTGAACGGCGAGCGGCCCGTTGCCCGTTATCCGCCGTAGGTCGACTCCCATCCCCCTCCGAGCGCTTTACAGAGCGTGATCAGATTGGTCGCGGCGGTGGCTTTGCTCTTCTGCAGATTGCTCTGCGCTTCGAGCAATTGCCGCTGCACGTTCAGCACGTCGAGATAGTCGAGCGCGCCCGCCTTGTAGCGTTCCCGCGCAACGGCTAGCGCGCGCTCGTTCATGCTGACGGCCGTGGCGAGCCGATCGCGGCGGCGTTGTTCGGCGTCGTAGGTGACGAGCGAATCGTCGACTTCCCGCCACGCGCGTAGCACCGTCTGCCGGTAGACGATTGCGGCTTCCTGTTGTTGTGCTTCACGCAGTTCAAGCGTGCCCTTCAGACGGCCTCCCTCGAATATCGGCAACGAAATCGAAGGCCCAACGACGAACTGCCCGGACGCCCAACTGGCGAGATTCGACAATTGAAGACTCTGAAACCCCGCGCTGCCGTTCAGCGTGATGCGTGGATAGAAATCGGCCTTCGCGACGCCGACGGTCGCGGTTGCAGCATGCAGGTCCGCCTCCGCCTTGCGGATATCGGGCCGGCGCTGCACGAGCTCGGACGGAAAGCCGATCGGCACCTGCGCGGGCAGCACCGGCACCTCGCGCGGTTCGGCAAGCGTCTGCCGCAGCGCACCGGGTTCCTGCCCGAGCAGCAGCCCGATCGCGTTGATGGTGGTCTCGCAGTGCGACTCCAGCGTCGGAATCAGGCTTTCGATGTTTTCCACCTGCGCGGCAGCGTTCGACACGTCGAGATCGGTCGTGACGCCTTCATGCGCGCGAACCCGCGTGAGCTTCAGCACATCGTTGGCGATGTCGAGGTTCTGTGTCGCGATCTGCAGCAGATCCTGCGTGTGGCGCAGCTCGATATAGTCGCGCGCCAGTTCCGCGCGCGCGCTCAACAGCACCGCGTTGCGGTCCTCGTACGAGGCCTGGGACAGCGCGCTCGCCGCTTCGACGCTGCGTCGCACGTGCCCCCACAGATCGATCTCCCACGACGCATCGAACCCGGCCTGATACAGGTTATAGGCGGGCGAGCCCGCCGAGCCCGGCAACGGGGCCACGCCGAGCGGCGCGCTGCCGGAAGCCGATTGCGGCTGACTTTGCGTCGGCGTGACGCCGAGCAGCGACAGGATGCCGTTTTCGCTGCCGCGTTCGCGGTTGTACGAGGCGGCGCCGTCGAGCGTCGGGTATTCGGCGGCGCCGGCAACGCGCCGCTCGGCCCGGCTTTGCAGCAAACGCGCGGAGGCCGCGGCCACGTCGAGGTTGGCGTCGGCCAGTTGCTTTTCCAACTGGTTCAGTACCGGATCGTTGAACAGCGTCCACCAATCCGGACCGAACTGGGCTTCCATCGCCCGGCTCGGCGACTGCGCGGTTTGCGTGCGCTCGAAGACCTGCGGCGTGGCCGTCTGTGGACGTACGAAATCCGGACCCACCGTGCACGCCGTCAGCGCGACACAGGTCAGAAGCGCCGCGACGATCGCGCGCGCAGAGTATTGGCTCGTGTTCATTCTTTTTCCGCTCCCTCGGCCGTCGCTTCGCCACTGTGGCCCACCACGACGTCCGCTTCGACCGAGAGGCCCACACTCAATGCCGATGCACTCGCCTGGCCGCGATCGATCGTGATCTTGACGGGCACCCGCTGCACGACCTTCGTGAAGTTGCCGGTGGCGTTGTCGGGCGCGATCGGCGCAAAGCTGACGCCGGTCGCCGGCGCGAGGCTATCGACACGGCCGCGGATCACTACGCCGGCCAGGCTATCCACCGTCACGCGTACGCTTTCGCCCGGTCGCATATTGCTGATCTGGCTCTCCTGGAAGTTGGCGACCACGTACGCGTCCGACAGCGGCACGATCGCCAGGACCGGTGCGCCGGGCGTCACGAATGCGCCGACCCGCGCCGAACGGCGGCCGACTTTGCCGTCGACGGGCGCGCGTATCTCCGTGTACGAGAGGTTGAGCTTCGCCTGCTCGAGCACCGCCTCGGCGTGTTCCAGCGCGCCCGCGGCCTTGTCGCGCTGCGTGCGCAGCACGTCCAGATTCTGCTCGGTGGCCAGCAAAGCCGCCTGGTCGTGCGACTGCTGCGCAAGCTGCTGAGCGAGCGTGCTCGAAGCGCGTTGTTGTTCCTGCGCCGTCCCCGCGCCGGCGTCGGACAGATTCTGGTAGCGCGACGCGTTGGCCCGCGCAAAACCGGTCGATGCGTCGTCGGCGCGCAGCGTCGCGCGCGCCTGCTCGACCAGTGACGGCTGCCGCGTAATCTCCGCATCGAAGTTCGCCACCGACGCCTTCGCCGCGACCACTTCCGCCTCGGCGCTCATCAACGCCGCGCGAAAGTCGCGGTCATCGATGCGCACGAGCAGTTGGCCCGCTTTCACGTCCTCGTTGTCGTTGACCAGTACGTCCGTGATCTGGCCCGGGACGCGCGGCGCGACGAGCGTGAAGTCTGCGGTGACGTAGGCGTCGTTGGTGGACTCGGTATTCGGGCTCGCGAGCAGCCTCGTACAGCCCCATGCGGCGAGGCCGACGACGCCGATGACCGCGGCAGCACGAAAGATCTTCAATGGGGATGGCATAGTCGATGACATGGGAATCGTTCCTCAATGCGAAGCAGGCGGCGTCGTGCTCCACGGCGGATAGATGCGCACCGGCAGCACTGGAACCAGCAGAAGAAGCGCAACGGCGACACACGCCATCACGCGGTACAGATCGGCGGAAGTCAGAACGACCGCCTGTTCGTGGATCCGGTGCGCGAGCTGACCCAGACCGTAGTCCGCGCCGACGCCCTGGTTCGCCATCAGTGGGCGGTTGCCCAACTGGTCGACCAGCATGCTCGAATGGAAATGCTCGCGCGCGGTCCCCACACTTTCGATGAGCCCGCTCGCCACCGCCGCGGAAAACGTCTTCAGGGAATTGAACATCGCCGAAGCAAACGGACCCTCGGTGGGCGGCAGCCCCGTCGTCACGCCCATCAGGATCGACATGATCACCATCGGCTGCGCGACGATCTGCAACGATTGCAGCAGGTAGAAATTGTCGCGAATCCACTCGGTCGTGATGAAGCTTCCCATCGCGCAGGTCACGAACATCAGCGCGAGACCCGTGGCGATTACCCAGCGGTGATCGGCGCGGCGCGTGTTCAGCAAAGCGGCCGTCAGCGGCAGCGTGATCAACAGCGGCACGGCCAGAAACAACGACAGCGGCGCGGTCTGCAGCGGGCGGTACGTATGGACTATCGCGAGATACTGGGCCGGTATTGCCGCCATGCCCACCAGCAGGATCACGGTGCCGAGCAAGGTCGATAGTGCATGCGTGAAATTCCTGCGCGCAAGCAGTTGAAGCTTGAAAAACGGCACCGGCTGACACCATTCGTTGACGAGAAATGCAACGAGCAGCGGCGCCCCCGCGCCGAACATCACGCGAATGAACCCCGAATCGAACCAGTCGAGACGATCGCCCTGCAAAAGACCGATCACCAGCATCGCGATGGCGGGAAATCCGGTCACGAAGCCGATCCAGTCGAACGAGCGAAACCGCTCGAGCTTCATCGGGTCCGCGGGAAGCCCCCGCTGAATGGCGATGCAGCACAGCACGCCGAGCGGAACGATCTGCCAGAACGCCATGCGCCAGCTGACGAACTCCGTCCACAACGCGGCGAGCGGCGTGCCGAGGGCCGGCCCGAAGGTCGCTGTCAGCGCATAGCCGGCGAGGCCATACAGCTTGAGATTGGGCGGCAGATAGCGCAGCGCCACGATGATCAGCATCGGCGGAAGACTTCCGCCCGCGATTCCCTGCAGGATGCGCAACACGTACAGCGTCGGCAGGTTCGGGGCGAACGGGCACAGCAAGCCGAAGAACATCGTCGCGAGTACGGCGCCGATCGTGAACCGCTTCAGCGTGAACGTGATGCCGAACCACGGCGCAAACACCATCGTCGCGACGTTCGCTGCTTCGAACAGCGAAGTGAGCCAGGTGCCGTCGTCATGTCCGATCAGGAACGCGCCCTGGATATCGGCCAGCGCGGCCGCGGTGACCTGCTCGTTCAGGATCGCCAGCAACGACGCGAACAGCATGCCGACGAGCCCGAGCGCAATACGCCTGGTAAAAGCCAACTGCGCAGGAGCCGTCCGGGGCGGCGCCGCTACCACGCGTACAGGATTGCGTTCCAGCGATCGCGGGATACTCGGCGCTTCCGGTTCAGTCGTCATAGGTTTCACCCGCTCTGGTTTAGTTAGCTCTACTGCCCGACGTGGATAGTCAGCTGTCGGCTCACCGCTCTTCGTTGCTGTTCACCGATTGCTTAATTGTCAGAGATCAGGGCGATTTCTTAAAGCTTCGGCTAGGCGGGTTTTGGGCCATCCAGTACGGAAAATTGGCCAGGCCGTGCTGTGTCGACCGGCTGTGCGCCGCGCGCGCGGCATGGGCGGAAAAGCGTGCATCGTGACGAACCATCGTGGTTCGTCACGGGCCGACCCGCATGGGCTCGGGCAAAAGCGTGAGACGAGGCTTAGCGCGCTGCAACGGCGGCAACGCGCGCGTATGGCGACAACCGCCGTCTAGTCGGGAAGCGCCGGCTCCGCCGCAAACCGGAGCTCACGATAGGCGCTCACGAGTGCATCGAGGCTGAACGTTCGGTTCAGGCCGCTTGGGTTTGGCAGGACCCATGCGCGCGCACCGGCGAAATCGCGGGCTTGCAAGCCCCATTCGATATCACGCTGGCCGGACATTTCGGCGAGCGCCACCTTGCCAAGAAACGCGATGAAGCGCGGCGCGTAGTGTCGAATCTTCAGTTCGAACTGCGCCGCGGCGGCTTGAATCTCCACCTTCGACAGTTGGTCCGCACGAGCCGTGGGACGTAAGACCGCCGTGGTCAGACCATATCCACAATTCAACAACTGCCGGTCGTTCTCGGGGCGAAACACCTCGTCCGTGAAATCGGCGAGATGGAGAACTCTCCAGAACCGGTTGCCCCTGCCTTCAAAATGGTGCCCTGTCGACGCCGCGCGTAATCCCGGGTTGATGCCGCAGAAGAGGATCGACAAGCCGGGCTGAATAATGTCGGGAAGCAATTGCGCCGAATCGTCGTTCGTCAACGACGACACGTCCGCCAGATCCGCGGTGAATTCACTGTTGCGCACTCGCCTCCCCTCGGAATCGCATCCGATATTGCTTCGGCGTGACGTTGAGCCGCCGCGAGAATGTCGTGCGCATGTGCGTGGCGTTGTGAAAGCCACAATTGAACGCGACCGTCTTCAGCGGAGCATCGGTATCCTCGAGCAGTTTTCTCGCCGTATCGACGCGCACCTGCTCGACGAATACCGAGGGCGTCATCTTCGCGTGCTTCGCGAATACCCGCGACAACGTGCGGCGGCTCACCGAGGCCGCGCTCGCAAGCTCCTCGATCGACAGCGTCTCGGTAATATGCTCGCTCACATATCGATAGACCTTGTGGAGGATCGGATCTTCGTCCTTGCCCGCGCCGATATAGGGGCTGTACTGCGACTGCCCGCCTTCGCGCTGGATATACACGACCAGACGCTTCGCGACCCGCACCGCGAGTTCGTGCCCCCAGTCCTCGGCGACGAGCGCCAGACACAGATCGATGCCTGCGGTCACGCCGGCTGACGTGAAAAGCCGTCCGTCGCGAACGAAGATCCTATCCGGCTGCACGTTAGCTTGCGGAAATTCATTGGACAGCCGATTCGCGTCCGACCAGTGCGTCGTGACCTCCTTGCCATCGAGCAGCCCCGCGTGCGCGAGCACGAATGCACCATTGCATACGGAGCCGAAGCGGCTCGCGCTGCGCGCCTGATTCTGCAACCACGTCAGGAATTCATTCGACGGCTGCGCATCGGGCAACTGAGGTCCGCCCGCGACAAGCAGCAGGTCCCATTGAATGTCACGGTCGGCATAGCCAAACGAAACAGCCAGTTGCATGCCATTCGAACAGGTCACGGTGCCCGCTTCGCGTCCGACCAGCGTGACCTCGTAGCGCTGATGCTCGGGAAGAAACGTGTTCGCCTCGGCGAACACATCGAGTGGGCCTGCTACATCCAGCGCCTGCACACCATCGAATACAACAATGGCGACTTTCATGCCGTGACCTTCATGGTGGAAACTATGTTTGCGATGCCGTGGCGCAGCTTACCGCATCATCGGCCGCTGATGCCGTCAGCGCCCGGAAAAACTATTGTGTCTGGGCGTAACAAATCTCTCGCCGCAACGATGCCCGACACGAGGTAAGCCAGCACTGCGCGCGTGGCCCAAAACTTGGACTAGTTGGCAGACGAACGCACCATCCGCGCATTTCCGCCACAGCATCGATTAACTAGACTGTCTACACGACTGCGACTGGGGATATCACCGGGCGTGCCGGGAGGTCTCCCGCCAAGGACGGCGCTTGTGACGCGCGTCGATGCCTGGCTGTTCGGTGGGTGGCTACAAGCAACGATAGTCGTCACTCCATATGTTGCGGCCGGCTCACGGCCGCACAGCGAGCAAGGGCAGATTCATCATGTTGAAGGAACGTCAGAGCTCTTTCCTGTTCGGGGGCAACGCCCCCTACGTCGAAGAGCAATATGAACTTTACCTGGCTGACCCGAATGCGGTCACAGCCGAGTGGCGGACGTGGTTCGACGCATTGCGCGACACCCCCGCCATCGATGGCAGCGATCGTGACGACCAGCCGCACGCACCGGTGATCTCCAGCTTCGTCGATCTGGCTAAACGAACGCCGCGTGCCGTCGTCGCGGCCAGCAACGAAGCCGGTAGCGAGCCCGATAAGCAGGCCAATAAGCAACCCAATAAGCAGGCCAACAAGGAGGCCGCCGACGCGCTGGGCCTCGCGAGAAAGCAGGTGGCGGTGCAAACGCTGATTGCCGCGTTCCGGATGATCGGCACGCGCGTGGCCGATCTCGACCCGCTGGCGTGGACGCCGCCACGCTCCTACGCCGAATTGACGCCGGCCTACTACGGCCTGACGGCCGCCGACATGTCGACCACGTTCAGCACCGCCGACACGTTTCTCTTCGAGGACGACGCGACGCTGAAGGATATCGTTGCCGCGCTCGAGCAAACGTACACCGGCACACTCGGCGCCGAGTTCATGCACCTCGCCGACGCGCAGCAGCGGCGCTGGTGGCAGCTACGGCTCGAATCCTCGCGCGCCACGCCGTCGCTGCAGGCCGCTGAGAAACTGCGGCTGCTGGAGCGTTTGAGCGCAGCCGAAGGGCTCGAAAAACACCTGCACGCGCGCTATGTCGGACAAACGCGCTTCTCGCTCGAAGGCGGCGAGTCGTTGATCGTGCTGCTCGACGAACTGGTCCGGTATGGCGCGTCGAAGAAGCTGCGCGCGCTCGTGATGGGCATGGCGCACCGCGGCCGCCTGAATGTGCTCGTGAATGTCGTCGGCAAGCCGCTGCGCGCGCTGTTCGACGAATTCGACGGCAAGGACGCCGAAAAACTGACGGCCGGCGATGTCAAGTATCACAAGGGCTTTGCCAGTTCGGTCGAGACCGACGCCGGACCGGTCGAGGTGACGCTCGCGTTCAACCCGTCGCATCTGGAAGTCGTCAACCCGGTAGTGCAAGGCATGGCGCGCGCGAAGGCGGATCTCGCCGGCAGCGCCGACGGCGACGACGTGCTGCCGGTCGAAATCCACGGCGACGCGGCGATGAGTGGGCAGGGCGTGGTCATGGAAACGCTGAGCCTTTCCTACACGCGCGGACACGGCACGGGCGGCACCGTCCACGTCGTCGTCAACAACCAGATCGGTTTTACGACTTCCGATCCGCGCGACACGCGTTCGTCGTTCTATACGACGGACGTCGCGAAGATGATCGAGGCGCCGATCCTGCACGTCAATGGCGACGACCCCGAAGCGGTCGCGATGGCGGCGCGGCTCGCCCTCGACTATCGCAGCACGTTCAAACGCAGCGTAGTCATCGATCTCGTTTGCTTTCGCAAGTACGGGCATCAGGAACAGGACACACCCGCCATCACTCAACCGCTGATGTATCGCTCGATCGCGAGTCATCCAGGCGTGAGGACACGTTACGCGAACCGGCTGATCCAGCAAGGCGTGCTGACGGCCGACGAGGCGCAACGCTACGTCAGCACGCGTCGTGAACTTCTCGAGCGCGCGCATGAAACCGTGGGTTCCTATGCTTCGCCGCTGCACGAGGAAGCCGGCAGGCGCTCGCGCTCAGCCGCGCAAACAGGCCCGGCTCGCCACCTCGTCCCGTCGGCCGACGATCTGCGCGGCCTCGCGCAGCGGATCTCGACCGTCCCCGCGGACCTGACGCTGCATCCGCTCGTCAGGAAGATGATGAACGGGCGTCAGGAGATGGCATCCGGAAAACGCCAGCTCGACTGGGGCATGGGCGAACATCTGGCATTCGCATCGTTGCTCGTGGCCGGGATCAGTATCCGACTGAGCGGGCAGGACAGCGCACGCGGGACGTTCAATCACCGGCACGCAGTTCTGCACGATCAGACACGGATAAATCGTCCCGATGGGGTCTATGTTCCACTCGATCATATCGGCGCAACCCAAGGCCGGTTCACCGTGACGAACTCGATTCTCTCCGAGGCCGCCGTGCTGGCATTCGAGTATGGCTATTCGACGGTGAATCGCAATGCGCTGGTGATCTGGGAAGCGCAATTCGGTGATTTCGCCAATGGCGCGCAGGTCGTGATCGACCAGTTCATCGCGGCGGGCGCGGCCAAGTGGGCACAACACAGCGGCCTGACGCTGTTCCTGCCTCACGGGCAGGAAGGCCAGGGCCCCGAGCACGCGTCGGCGAGGCTCGAGCGCTACCTGCAATTGAGTGCCCAAAACAATATGCGGGTTGCGGAACCGACCACGCCCGCGCAACAGTTCCATTTGCTGCTGATGCAGGCCCGCGCCTCTGAACGGCGCCCGCTCGTCGTGATGACGCCCAAGTCGCTGCTGCGCCACCCGGAAGCGACCAGCACGTTCGACGAGTTGAGTCACGGCGAATTCCGCGAGGTTCTGCCGGACACCCAGATCGACGCGTCGCGCGCGACTGATGTGGAGCGTGTGATCGTGACGAGCGGCAAGGTCTACTTCGAATTGCTCGCGCATCGCCGCAGCGCCGGTATGACCGACACCCCGATCATCCGCGTCGAGCAGCTCTATCCGTTTCCGGCGCAACAACTGGCCGCCGAGCTCGCTCGCTATCCGAACCTGAAGAGCGTGGTCTGGTGCCAGGAGCAAGCGCGCAATCAGGGCGCATGGAGTTTCGTCGAGCCGCTGCTACGCGAGATTCTGCCTGCCGGCACGACGCTGCTGTACGCGGGACCTGATGCTTGCGCATCGACCGCGCCGGGATCGCATGCGGCGCATGTGGCGACACAATCCGCGCTCGTGTCGCGAGCGTTCACCGGCTGAGTGCGCATGCGTGTCGCGATGATGCTCTATGCGGGATTTCAGCTGCTCGAGGTCAGTGGTCCGATGGATGTGTTTCATCAGGCCAACCGCCTGTATGGCGGCGTCCTCTATGAGGCGCATCTGATCGGGCCGTCGCCGGGGCCGGTGTTTTCGTCGAACGGGACGGCCGTGGGTACGACCGAGTGCCTGTTCGATACGCGCCCGCCCTTCGATATTGTCGTGGTGCCTGGCTCCCCGGTGGTCGGTTCTGCCCGTGAGCATCGCAAACTCGTGGACTGGTTGAGCGATGCGGGACCAAGGACCCACAGGCTCGCCTGCATTTCGAACGGCGCGTTTCTGCTTGCAAGAGCCGGTCTCGCCGATCGCCGCTGGCTGACCACGCATTGGCGCGACGCTGACCGCCTCGCGGCCGAATATCCGCTGGTCCATGTGATGTCGAATCCTGGCTGCCTGAAGGATGGCAACCTGTACTCGTCGGGCGGCGCGAGTGCGGGCATCCATCTCGCCCTGTCGCTGGTGCGGGAAGACCTCGGCGAACATGCCGCGGGAACGATCGCCACGGCGTTGCTGACGCCGCCGGCAGGAAGCGCCAAGCGCGCACGGAACAATTGATGATCGACACGAACCTGATTCACAAAGCGCTCGCGAATCCGCTGCGGCGTGACATCCTCGCGTGGTTGAGAGCCCCCGCCGAGACCTTTCCGAACGCCTATGTCAACCATGGCCGCGGCGTACCCGTGCACGCCATCCAGGCGCGCAGCGGTCTGGCCCAGTCGACGGTATCAATGCATATCGCCGTGCTCGTCGAAGCGGGACTTCTGGTTCCGAAGCGAGTCGGCCAATGGATTTTCCTGTCGCGCAATGAAGAAGCGATACGGACATTTACGGAACAGGTTCGCGTGCATTTGTAATGGACAAGCTCAACATGATGCGGATATTCGTCCGCATCACCGAAGAAGGAAGCTTCACGGCAGCGGCCTCGCGCCTGAACATTCCGACAGCCAACGCGTCGCGGGCGGTCGCGCAACTCGAGACGCATTTGCGCACACGTCTGCTGCACCGAAGTACCCGGCGCCTCGCGCTGACCGAGGCGGGCGAGCGATATCTGGACCGCTGCCAACAGATACTCACCTCTGTCGACGAGGCCGAAGCCGAGGCAGCCAATGCGCAAGTCAGACCCTCGGGGCGGCTGCGCGTGCATGCGTCGCCAGGCTTTGGCACGACCTATCTGGTGCCGGCAGCGGTCCGGTATCAGGAGCGCTATCCTGCCGTGTCGGTCGAGCTGACGTTATCGTCAGGCACGCCGGATCTTCTCGACGATGGCTACGACCTGATGCTTCGATTGAGTGCGACGCAGCTGCCCGACTCGGGGCTCGTTTCGCATCGGCTCGGAGAGGTCCACAGCGTGCTCTGTGCAGCGCCCGCTTATCTGCACGCGCGCGGTACGCCGCACACGGTACAGGACATTCGGGGTCACACTTGCCTACAGTTCGTTATGTCGATTTTCCCGCGCGATCGCTGGCATCTGGACGGACCCAACGGCCGTGAAACGGTCGAGCTTCCGAAGGCGGCGGTCGAAATCAACCTTCCTGACGCGCTCGGTGTCGCGCTGCGCGAAGGGGTGGGTATCGGAGCGCTGCCGATGTCGAGCGCGCTGCCCTCGCTCGACAGCGGCGCACTGGTGCGCGTGCTGCCGCAGTATCGGCTGCAGAAACTGACGGCCTTCACGGTCCATGCGTCGCGCCAGTATCTGGACGCCAAAATCAGGACTTTCGTGGATTTCCTGCGCGAGGCCGTACCGACGGCATTGGCCGAGGACGAGGCGGCGCTCGGCCGTTGAGCCCCGCCTCGGTGACCTGCCGCTTCACGCTGTGTCGCGACAGGCTGCGCTCGACGCGCTTCAACCCGCATTTGCCTTGTGTTCGTGCGACGCCACGCGTTGCGATTGCGATTGCGATTGCGATTGCGATTGCGATTGCGATGGCGATTGCGGTTGCGCGGCCATCGCGCGGGAGATCATTTCGTTTTGCTTGATGATCTTGTCGATCTCGGCGTCGGCCTGCGCATCGTAGTGCGCGAAAACATCGGTGCGATAACGCGTGTTCTGCGCCGCGCCCAACTGCGAACCGGATTCGTCGCGCGTGTCGGCGTCGACCGCCATCGACAGGCCGATACGCAGCGGATGCGCGGCCAGCTCGGCCGGGTCGAGCGCGATGCGAACCGGCAGCCGCTGCACGATCTTGATCCAGTTGCCGGTGGCGTTCTGCGCCGGCAGTGTCGCGAACGCGCTGCCGGTGCCGGCCGAAAAGCCCTCGATACGCCCGTGATATCGCGCGCCGCTACCGTAGACGTCCGATGTCAGCGTGACCCGCTGGCCGATCCGCATGTGCTTGAGCTGCACTTCCTTGAAGTTCGCGTCGACCCATACGCCGTCGAGCGGCACGATCGCCATCAGCGGCGTGCCGGGCGCGACGCGCTGGCCGACCTGAACCCGGCGCTGCGCGACGTAGCCGGTCACCGGAGCCGGCAACGTATCGCGCGCATAGGCGAGCCACGCGGTCCGCACTTTCGCGGCGGCGGCCTGCACGTCCGGATGCTGCTCGACCGTGGTGCGATCGGTCAGCGCATGGTTGGCTTCACCCTGCTGGCGCGCGGCTTCGAGCGCGGCCTGTGCGACGCTGACCGCGTCGCGGGCGTGTGCGATGTCCTCGGCGGACACGGCGCCCGTGTCCGCGACGGCCGCGCGGCGGTGCAGGTCGTCGCGGGCGCGGCCCAGATCGGCTTCGCGCTGAGCGACGTTCGCCGCGTAGAAGTCGTTGTTGACATACAGGCCGCTCACGCGTCGCACGGTCTGGCCGAGTTGCGCTTCGGCATCGGCAAGCGCCAGTTTTGCATCGGCCGGATCGAGCGTGACGACAGGGTCGCCCTGCTTCACGATCTGCGTGTCGTCGGTGTTGACGGCGATCACGGTGCCGGTGACCTGCGGCGTCAGTTGCACGAGATTGCCGCTGACGTACGCGTCGTCGGTCACTTCGTGATATCGGCCCTCGGTCAGATAGTACCCGCCGTAGGCCGCGCCCGCGAGCACGACCGCAGCGCCGAGCAGCGCGATCAGGCGTTTGCGGCGTGCCGGCGGCGTGGCCTTGTTGTCGTCCTGGGGCGTGGCAGGCGCTTGCCCGCCGGTCTTCTGTTCGTCTTGCCGATCCGCCAGTCCGCGGTCGGTCGTGATCGAATCGCTCATTGCAGTTCTCCTGATAGGTTTTCCGACCTGCCGTTCAACGTGCGGCAACCGCGGCATTGGCTTGACGGGTCGGGACGGCGGCGACGTCCGCGTGATGGTCGGTGCTGGCCGACGTATCGACGTAGCCGCCGCCTAACGCCGACGCGAGCTCGATCTGCTGGTCGCGGCGGTTCATCTTCAGATTGGCGATCGCCTCGTCGGCGTTCAGCGCGGTGACGTCGGCATTGAGCACGGTCAGCTGGTTGGTGAGGCCGGCCTTGTATTGCGTGGTCGCCAGTCGATCGGCATCGCTCGCGGCCTGCTGCGCGGCCTGCGCATCGCCGAGCTGCGCGTCGCTCGAGCGGATCTGCGCGATCTGCGCGGCCACGCCGCTCAGCGCGCCGATCAGCGTCTGGTTGTAGGTCGCCACCGCATAGTCGAACTCGGCGTAGCGGCCCTTCAACTGCGCGCGCAACTCACCCCCATCGAAGATCGGCAGATGGATCGCCGAGCCCACCGAGGCCGTGCGACTCGCGGCGCTCAAAAGGCGGCCGAAGCCGAACGCGTCGAAACCGATCGCGGCGCTCAGGTTGATGTCGGGATAGAACTCGGCCTTCGCTTCCTTCACCTCGTGCGTGATCGCATCGACGCGCCAGCGCGCCGCGACGATGTCGGGCCGGCGGCCCAGCAGATCAGCCGGAAGGTTGTCCGGCAGACGCACGTCGTCGCCGACGCCGAGCGTCGGCCGCGTGATCGCGAGTCCACGGTCGGGACCCTTGCCAAGCAGCGCCGCCAGTTGATACCGGGTGGTCAGGATGCTGCCGTCGAGCGCGCTGACGCGCGCACGGCTCGTGAACAGATTCGCCTCGGCCGTCTTGCGCTCCACTTCGGTATCGAGGCCGGTTGCGATGCGGCCCGCGGTGATGCGGTCGATCTGCTCGCGCCGCGCGACTTCCTGCTGCGCGATGTCGCGCAATGCGTAGAGCCGCGCCAGCTCGTTGTAAGTGCGGGCGATCGAGGTGTCGAGCGTGAGCCTGACGACTTCCACGTCGGCCTCGCTCGCGGACGCCTCCGAGACAGCCGCGCGCAGCGCCTCGCGGTTCTTGCCCCACAGGTCGAGATCGTAAGAAGCGCTCAGCAGCCCCTTGTTCTCCGTCTGCCATGAGCCGGCGTACGGCGGCGGAATCAACGCGGTGCTGCTGTACTGCTGGCGCGTCAGCGTGTACGACGCATCGACGCGCGGCAGCGTGTTCGCCTTCGCCGTTTCGCTATAGGCTTGCGCCTGCTCGACTCGCGCGCGCGCCTGGCCGAGCGTCGGGCTACCTTGCAGTGCCTCGGCGATCAATGCTTTCAGTTGCGCGTCGCCGAACTGGTCGACCCAGTCGGCGGATGGCCAGTGCCCCTGCTCTTGCGGGAGGCTCTGGGACGTTTCCAGCTGCCGTGGTTGATCGATCTGCTTGTCGCTGTGGATGCCCGCATAGTTTGCACATGCCGCCAGCACCGCGAAGGAGATCACCGAAACACCGAGCTTCAGCGAACGGGCGACGGTGTTTGCCCTAGAAGTCTGCGTTTTCATTTTCTGACAAATCAGATTAATGGGTAAAAAAAGCGCGGCACACGGCCGCGCCGCTCAATCGCCTGTGAACTTGCGAAGCAGGCGGTCCAGCTCGGCAAACTCGCCCTTCGTGAATTTGCGCAAGCGGGCGTTCAACACATGCGGTGCGACTTCCGGAATCCGCGCGGCGACTTTCTGCCCCTCCGCGGTCAAGGTCAGATTGACCACGCGGCGATCTTGCGGGTCGCGCGATCGTACCAGCAGCCCCTTCGATTCCAGCTTGTCCAGCATCCGCGTCATCAGGCCGGTGTCGATTCCGAGCAGCTTCGACAGCTCGAAAGGCGTGGTTGCCACACCCTGCTTCAGCGAAAGCAGGATGCCCATCTGCTGGCCGTTGATTTCGAGGTCCTTGAGCGCCGCGTCCATTTCCGCGACGACGACGTTACGGGCCTTGACGAGCCTGAAGCCGATACTGTTCGTAAGCATGAAGTTCTTCGTCGTGTAATGGTCCATGGCGGTGTCCTCCTCGTTGATTTGAACAATATCTGCATTATCAGATAATGTCAAGGAGAGGATGGTCTGTTTCATTTTCCGTCCGAACCGGGTTGCCAAATTGGATTCAATGTCCGCCGGCGGCTGCCGCGCCCGCGGCACCACCCTTGGCCGGCTTCGTCACCCAGATCAGCGGGATGATGACGACAAAGATCACCGCCGAGATCCAGAAGATGTCGTTCAGGCCGAGCATCGTCGCCTGCGCGTTCAGCGAGGCTTCGTAAAAGGCCGTGGCCTTGGGAACGCCCGCGTCCAGCGCCGCCTGCAGGTGCGCGATCGCGCCGGTAAAGCCAGGATCGTCCACGCTCGATTGTTCGGCAAGTCGCGCATGGTGCAGAATCGTGCGGTCGTTCCACGCGGTGCTCATCAGTGACGTGCCCACCGCTCCCGCAAAAATGCGCACGAAGTTGGACAGACCCGCTGCCGCTGGAATCTCCTCCGGCTTCAGACCCGACAGGATGATCGCGGTGAGCGGCGTGAAGAACAGCGCGGTCGGAATGCCCTGCAGCAAGGTGGGCAGCACGAGCGTCCAGGCGTCGACGCTGGTCGTGTAGTTCGAGCGCATGAAGAACACGCCGGCGAATCCGACGAACGCAAGCGTGGCAAGCACTCGCATGTCCGAGCGCGGCATGATCTTGCCCATCACCGGGGCGAGGATCACGGCGAAAATGCCGAGCGGCGCGGTCACGAGCCCCGCGTCCACCGCTCGGTAGCCGAGGAAGCCCTGAATCCACTGCGGCAGGATCACGAGGTTGGCGAAGAAGATCGCGTAGGCGACCGAAATCGCAATCGTGCCGCCGAGGAAGTTACGTCTGGCGAAAAGCCGCAGGTTGACGATCGGCTTTTCCTCCGTCAATTCCCAGATCAGGAAGAACAGGAAGCTCACCACGGCGACGATCGTCAGCGCCCAGATCACCGGCGAGCTGAACCAGTCGAGGTCGCGGCCCTTGTCGAGCATGATCTGCAGCGGTGCGACCCATGCGATCAGCGAGATCAGGCCGACCTTGTCGATCGGGAGCTTGCGGGCCGGCGTCTCGCGGTCGCGGTAGATCGCCCAGATCGCGCCCGCGGCGAACAGGCCGACCGGCACGTTGATGTAGAAGATCCACGACCAGCTGTAGTTGTCGGTGATCCAGCCGCCGAGCGCCGGGCCCGCAATCGGCCCGACCGTCGCCGTCATCGCCCACAGCGCGAGCGCGCTCGAGCTTTTTTCCTTCGGAAACGACGCAAGCAGCATGGCCTGCGACAACGGCACCAGCGGCCCTGCCACCGCGCCCTGCACGACACGGGCGGCGAGCAGCACCATCAGGTTCGGAGCGAGGCCGCACGCCGCCGATGACAGCACGAACAGCAGGATCGCCCCGACGAACAGCCTGACCTGGCCGATGCGCTGCGTGAGCCACCCTGTCAACGGAATCGACACCGCGTTGGCCGCGGCAAACAGCGTGATGACCCATGTGCCTTCGTCGATCGACACACCGAGGTTGCCGGACAGCGTAGGAATCGCGACGTTGGCGATCGACGAATCCAGCACATTCATGAAGGTGGCGAGCGCCACCGCAAACGTGCCGAGTGCAAATTTTGCGCCAGTCAGCTGGGCCGGCGCGGCTGGGTTGCTCGATGGATTCATGTTGCGTCCTCGTCTCGGTTCGAAGCGCCCGTCAGTGGCGCGTTATTATCTGCAATGTCAGATAAATGGTTAAAAAAAATGCCGCCTCAGCGGTCCAGCAGCCTTGAAAGAAGCTGGCTCAACGCGTCGAAATCGGACTTCGAGAGATGCGAAAGCCGCTCGCTCCATGCTCCCTGGACAACCTGTGTGTTCCTGGCGGCGACGATCTGCCCTTCCCGCGTCAACGACACATCCACGAGGCGACGATCCCTGCCGTTGCGGGCGCGCTCGATCAGTCCGCTGTTTTCGAGCTTGTCCAGCACTCGGGTCATCCGGGCCGGGTGGACGCCCGCCAATTTCGACAGTGCGGCCGGTGTTTTCACTCTCCCGCGCGCCAGCGTAAGCAGAACGCCGCGCTCCTGCAGATTCAGTCCTGCATCCGCGAGCCCCGCCCTGAGTTCGCTTGCAATCAGCTGACGCGCCTGACCCAGCACGGACGCCAGCTTCTGCGTGCGCTCAAAGTCTTCGTTGATCGAATCATCCATCGGTCGCCTCCTCGATATCTGACTTTAATATATTTGACTATGCAGATTGATGCAAGCGGATTTCCTCGCCGTATGCGCTACATGGTGTAAAAACTGAATTGAACTGCCGGCGACTATTGTCGCGATTCCTTGGGGCGAAAATCTTTCCGGCGCGGATTCGGGCGCTGCCCGCTCTCACTTCAGGAGTGACAGAAGGATGACTGACAAACCGCTTACGCTGGGTATCGATCACGTCGGACTCACCGTCCGCGATCTGAACCTCACACGCGACTTCTTCGTGAAGTGTCTGGGCTGGCAGCAGGTGGGAGAAAGGCCTGCCTATCCGGCTGCGTTCGTGTCGGACGGACACGTCGTGGTGACGCTCTGGCAGGTCACCGATTCAAGCCGCCTCGTCGAATTCGATCGCAAGGTCCATGTCGGACTGCATCATCTTGCGCTGCGCGTGGGCAGCGAAGAAGCACTGCAGGACATCTTCGCGCGCGTGTCCGCCTGGCCGGGCGTCAAAGTCGAATTCGCGCCCGAAGACCTCGGCGGCGGGCCCAAACGCCACACGATGGTGTACGAGCCGGGCGGCATCAGACTCGAATTCGATCACGACCCGCGAACCCAGGCATCGTGAACGCGGATGCGCGCGACAGACCGGCCGACACCAACAGGACCACTGCCGCTACGCGCCATCACTCACCGCTTGTTCCTGCGGCTCACAACTGTTTGTCCGTGCCTTGTGTGCAAAAGCGGAGCACGACCTCATAAATTAGTAGCCATCGGAGCCATCAGTCCGATCACAGATTGCTGATCCAACCTACTTCGAGGTTCACTATGAGTCAGTCTCCCAAAGTCATCGTGGTCACCGGTGCATCGCAAGGCATCGGCGCCGAAACCGTCAAGGCATTTCGCAAGCTTGGCCATAACGTGGTCGCGACATCGCGCGGCATCAAGCCGTCTGACGATCCCAACCTCGTCACCGTGGCCGGTGACATCGCCGATCCGGCCACGGCTCGACGGGTGATCGAGACGGCCGTGGCGCGCTTCGGTCGTGTCGACACGCTCGTCAACAATGCGGGCATTTTCGTGGCCAAGCCGTTCACCCAATACACCGCGGAAGATTACGCGACGATCACCGGCATCAATCTCGCGGGCTTCTTCCACATCACGCAGCTCGCGATCGCCGAGATGGAGAAGCATGAGCGCGGGCACGTGGTCAGCATCACGACGAGCCTCGTGGATCACGCGATTGACGGCGTACCGTCGGTGTTGACCTCGCTGACCAAGGGGGGCCTCGCCGCCGCGACCCGCTCGCTCGCGATCGAGTATGCGAAGCGCGGAATTCGCGCCAACGCGGTTTCGCCCGGCATCATCAAGTCACCGATGCACGCGCCCGAAACGCATGCGGCGCTTGGCGCATTGCATCCAGTAGGTCATATGGGCGAGATGAGCGACATCGTGAATGCGATCCTCTATCTCGACTCGGCGCCGTTCGTGACCGGCGAGATCCTGCATGTGGACGGCGGCCAGAGCGCCGGCCACTGAGCGGGCCATGCGATGAAGCGGCGCGCGCCGGTCAATGCGCGCGCGTGCTCGGCGCGGGCGTCGCGGGTTTGGCCAACTGCTCGACGAGAAATTCGACGAAAGCCCGCACGCGCGAGGTCAGGTAGCGCGCGTGCGGATAAAGCAGGATGAATGGCCGCGTGCGTCCGCCCGCTTCGCGCAACACTTCCACGAGCCGACCTTCGCGCAGGTCGTCCTCCACGACGAAGCGATACGTCTGAAACAGGCCCGCGCCGGCACGCGCGAGCGTCACGCCGGCGAGCGCATCGCCCGACGTTCCATAGCTTCCCGTCGTCAGCACGTCGCCATCTTCAGGCGAACCCTCGAAGGTCCAGGCGAGATGGCGCCCGCTGCTCGGCAGTTCGAACTGGATGCACTCGTGCGCCCGCAGGTCCTCGACGGTTTTCGGCACGCCCGCGCGCTTCAGATAGGCGGGCGCCGCCACCACGACCATTTCCGCGTCTTCGAGCTTGCGCGCGACGAGATTTGAATCGGCCAGTGCGCGACCGCGTATCGCGAGATCGAAACCTTGTTCCGCAAAGTCGATGTTGCGATTGCTCAGGTGCGTCTCGACCTGGACTTGCGGATAGCGCTCGCGAAACGCCGGCAATAGCGGCAACACGCGATAGTGTCCATACGGCGTCGGCATGCTGATGCGCAGCACGCCGGCCGGCGTGGTCTGCTCGCCCGTTACTTCGCGCTCGGCATCCATCAGTTGCGACAGCGCTTGCCGGCACTGCTCGAAGTAGCGCCGCCCCGCGTCGGTCAGACGGATCTGGCGCGTAGTGCGCACGAACAGGCGCACGCCGAGCCGTTCCTCGAGCCGCGCCACCGAGCGGCTCACCGCCGCCGGTGTGACACTCGCGGCGTTGGCCGCCAGCGTGAAGCTACCCAGCTCCGCCGCGAGACAGAAGAGCTCGATGCTACCCAGCAGGAGATCGTCGAATTTGCGTTGCATGCCTGTCCGCCTTTGTTTTGTTGGCTTGAGAACCCGTCGATCGCGGCCGCGCTGGACCGAATGCATGGGTGCGGAACTGAGGCTGGAAGCTAATCGGACATCGGCCCGCGCATGCCCCACGCGTGCCGATGTGTTCCATCTGTGCGATGGTATTGAAGCTGGACTGCTAGTTCCACACCGATTGCAGCCGCTCGATACTTTCTCGCGTTTCGCGTTCCAGTTGCGCCATCAGTTCGCCGGCAGGCAACGAACGCGCAAGGGGCGCGGCCTGGCCCGCCCATTGCGCGTCGTAGCCGAATTCACCCTTGGCCTTGGCGGCTGCATTGAGCGCCTTGCCCGCGTCATAGGTGATTGGATAGGACGGCGTGCGCGGGGCTTGCGGGTCCTCGCCGAGCGCGGTGAAGCGATTGACGATGCTGCGCGCGAGCCGCCCCGAAATGGCCGACGTGAACGTCGTCGAGCGCGCCGCATCGCTGAGCAGCGCGCGGCGATAGCCGTCGTCGATCGAGGTTTCCGGGCACGCGACGAACGCCGTGCCCAATTGCGCAGCCTGCGCGCCCAGCGCGAGCGCGGCCGCGATGCCGGCGCCGTCCATGATGCCGCCCGCCGCGATCACGGGCAGGTCGAACTCGCTCGCGAGCAGGCGCGTCAGCGCGAACGTGCCGAGGCGTTCGTCGCGCCCGGTCGTGTCGAACACGCCGCGATGACCGCCCGCTTCGATGCCCTGCGCGACGATCGCATCGACACCCGCCTCGACGGCCGCCGCCGCTTCGTCGAGATTCGTCGCGCTCGCCAGCAAACGGATGCCCGCGTGCTTCAGTTGCGCGATCACCGCATCGGGCGGCAAGCCGAAATGGAAGCTCACGACGGCCGGCTTCTCCGCGAGCAGCATCGCCTGCATTGCGGTGTCGACGACGAAGCTCGTGTAGATCTCGCTGAGCGCTTGCGGCGGCGTCGCGCCGTATTGCCGGAACACCGGTTCGAGCCAGTCGAGCCATGCACGCTCGACGGCCGCATCGGGTGTCGCCGGGCGATGGCAGAACACGTTGACGTTGAAAGGCTTCGTCGTTAGCTCGCGAGTCTGATGGATCGCGCGGCGCGCGTTCTCCGCGTTCATCGCGGCAACGCCGAGCGAGCCGAGGCCGCCCGCGTTCGACACCGCGGCGGCCAGCGCCGGCGTGGTGACGCCGGCCATGGGCGCCTGAATGATCGGCTTGTCGATGCCGAGCGTGCGCAGTAACGCGCGATTATCCGCTTGTGTGCTCATGTTCCCTTCCCACCGGATGCGTTAAACGATTCGATGTGCCTGCCAGCTTGCCAGCATGTCAGGCCCCAGCGCGGCGGTGCGCCCAGCCCGCGAGGCCGCCGCAAGCGATCAGCAGCGCGCCGGTCACGAAGAACACCGCGTGCAGCCCGAGATGAACGCCGATCACGCCGCCGATCACCGGTCCCACCACCTGGCCGCTGAATTGCGCCGATTGCAGATAACCAAGCATGCGGCCGGTCCTGCTTTCATCCACCGATTGCCGCGCCAGCTTGCCGATCGAGGGCAACAGGCCCGCGAGCGTCATACCCATCAGCACGCGCAAAGCCGCGAGCTGCCACCAGTGCGTGACGAAGGCTTGCGGCACCATCGCCAGCCCCGTGAGCACGAGGCAGACAACGATCACGCGCCAGCTCCCGAACCGGTCGGCCAGCGCGCCGAGGCGCGCGGCCGTCAGCATGCTTCCGAGCGCCGAGCATGCCATAACCACGCCGGCCACGCGCGCAAGATGCGTGGCATCCACGCCAAGGCCGCCGATATACACGGTGATGATCGGCTCGATCGACATGTTGGCGAGCAGCACCATCATCGCGGTCACGAGGAGCGCGGCCACCACCGCGTAATTGGCGCGTCGGGCGGGCGCGTCGGCGCTGCCGCGCGCATGAGCTTTCGCGTCGCTATCCGGGTGAAACTCTTCCTTCACCACGAAGATGGTGAGCAGCGCCGCCGCCGCGATCATCGCGCCGCCCGCGAAGAACGTGCCGCGAATGCCGATCCAGTCTGGCAGCACGCCGCCGACGAGCGGCCCGACCAGATTGCCCGCGAGCGCGCCCGTCGAAAGTATGCCGAGCGCCCAACCCGCGCGCTCGCGCGGCGCCTGGGTGCCCACCATCACCGTGGAAGCCGATGCATAGCCGCCCACCAGACCTGCGATCAGACGCAGCGCGACCAGTTCGTAGACATTGTGCGCCACGCCGATCAACGACATCACCAGGGCCATACCGATCGCCGCGCGAACAAGCATGGGTTTGCGGCCGAAACGGTCGGCCAGACGCCCCCACAGTGGCGCGGTAAGAGCGGTGCCGAGGAAGGTCGCGCCGAAGGCGATGCCCGACCACTGGATCACCGCGGACGGCGAACCGACACCGAGTTGCCGCACATAGAGCGGCAGGAACGGCAGCAGCATGCTCAGGCTCACGAGCGTCGTGAACGAGCCGAACACGCAGACGACGAGATTGCGACGCCAGTACTGGACGTTGCGCTCCGCATAGCCGCGCGGCCGCGCGTCGTGCTGCGCATACGGCCGCGCGAGCGCCGCCGGTGCAGAAGAATGCGTGGTATTCATTTCGCGCTCCGCGCGGAAAACAGCTCGACGGCGAGTGCGAGCAGAAGCGCCACCGCGCCAATCGCGTAGAGCGCGCGATAATTGCCGCCGCTCGAAGCGAATACGAACGAAAGACCGTAGGCCGCCAACGCCTGCATCACGGCGAAGCTCGTCGTCGCGCGGCTCCATGCGTCCTTGACGGCGGACGGATGGTGCGCGAGCAGCTCGTTCACGCGACCGAGCGCCAGCGGCACGATGCCCGGCGTGAACGCGCCCACGACAAATGCGGAGACCATCAGCCCCGTCGACCCGAATAAGCCCGCGGCCAGGATCGCGACCGCAGCGGCCTGCACCAGATACGCGACGCGCAGCGCGCGGCCGAAACCCACGCGATCGGCGAGATGCCCTGCCGCGAGCGGCCCGACGATCGCGCCCAAGCCGTACAGCACCCAGAACTCGGCGCCCGCATCGACGCCGCGGCCCAGCCCGCGCGCCACGAAATCGACGAGGAACAGCATGTGCGGCACGAGCCCCACGGCGTTCAGGCCATATTCGACATAGAGCGCGCGCAGGCCGGCGCGGGGATACGCAGGCGCTGTTTCGAAGCGCGAATGAGCACCGGCGTGCGCGGGCGCCGCGTGCTCGGGCCAGCCGTTCCACGCCACGGCGGTCAACACGAGCGAAACGGCCGCGAGCCCGAGCCACGTCCACGTGAGCCCCTGACGCAACAGAATCGGCACGATCGTGCCCGAGGCCGCGATGCCGAGCCCGATCCCCGTGAAGATGCCACCGCTCGCGAAGCCCCGGCGCGCCGCCGGCACGTGCGCGAGGATCGTGGGTGCGGCGAGCACCATCAACGCGCCGCCCGAGAGCCCCGAGGCCAGGCGCCAGATGAAAAACCACAGGAACGACACGGGCACCGCGCAGGCCACGAAGGCGATGGTCGCGAGCAGCATCATCGCGCGCAGCACGGTGGCGGGTTTCGCCACGCGTACCATCGCGCCCGCCAGCAGTGCGCCGGCCAGATAGCCGCCGAGGTTCGCCGCGCCGAGATAGGCCGCGCTCGAGGCGGGAAACCAGTGCGCGCCGATGATAGCCGGCAAAAGCGGCGTATAGGCAAAGCGCGCGAGACCGATGCCGATCAGGCTCGCGCTGGCCCCGGCGAGCGTGCCCCGCCAGACGTTGTAGCCGGCCGGAGCGGCCGGATTCGAGATGGCTTGCTGCATGACGACTCCCATGGACCGGTGCTGTTAAGCACCCGATGAATATGGGAGCCAGTCTAGAACGACTCGCATCTCGGGAGAATCACCGCACTGCGTAAGTGATTCTTCCGCGCGGCGATCGAATCAGCGTCGATCGGCGTCGGTGATTTGCTGAGCCCGCTCGAAATACTCGCGCAGCAGCGGCGTGGCGAAATCGACGAAACCGCGCACCTTCGGCACCGCAAGGCGCCCGTGCGGCGTCACCAGGTTGACGGGCAACGGCGCATGCTCGCTGTTGCGCAGCACGATTTTCAGCGCGCCGGCCTTGACCTGCTCGGCCACGTGATAGGAGAAAAGCCGCGTGACGCCATGCCCGGCCACGGCCGAAGACAGCGCAGCGCGAATCGTGTTGACGATGAAGCGCGGCGTGAACCGCACGACCTGCGGCAGCGCCGTTAGACGGGCCGCCGGAAAGCTCCACGAATCGAGCCCGAAATGCGTCATCGAGATGATCGGATGGCTGGCCAGATCGGCGGGGACATCGATGGCCGGGTGCGTGGCGAGATAGTCGGGCGAAGCGACCACCACCCGCCTCACCTCGCCCACCGGAATGGCGACGAGCGTGGAGTCCTGTAGATGAGCGATGCGCAACGCCACGTCGATGCCCTCGTCGACGAGGCTCACGGGCCGGTCGAGCAGGTGCAGGCGGATCGACGCCTGGGGATGGCGATCGAGAAACGAATCGACAATCGGGCGCAGCACCTCCTCGCCCACCGCCACCGCCGCCGTCACGCCTAGCAGTCCGCGCGGCGCGGAGCGCTCGTCGGCTGCGAGCAGGTCCGCCTCCTCCAGATCCCCGAGGATGCGCCGGCACGCCAGCGCATAGCGCTCGCCCGCCTCGCTGAGCCGGATCGTGCGCGTGGTGCGGTGTAGCAGCGGCGTGCCCGTGTGCGTCTCCAGAAACGCGATGGCCCGGCTCACAGCCGCGGGCGAGCGGCCCAGCCGACGGCCTGCGCCCGCCAGACTGCCCTCGTCGAGCGTGGCGACGAATACCTTCATGGCGTCGATACGGTCCATTGCGTGTTTGAGCTTGAGATTGGGCCTAGGTGGCGCCGCAGTCTTTTAGGGCGGTGAGTTCCGGCACGATCTTAGCGGAATACGAGAAGCGACAGCGTGGCATGCACGGCTGCACAATCGTAAGACTGAATGTGGCGCTAGTGCGGCGCTTGGCATACCCTGAAGAAGTTGTTCAGCAGATCCTGGTACGCTCCGCTGCCGCTAGCGGGCTGGGTACGTCAAATGTCGCGAGCACCGCGAGCTTGCTGCGCCCGTGGGGATGGCACTCCGCGTGCAAGCTCAGCCAGCGTTTTTTGTGGCGTCTCAGCCTCAACGTTTCCATCCCGTTCGCTCGACCCGATGACCAACCTCAAACATTCATCCGCGACCGCGACGGCGACGCGAATCGCAGCCGGCGATGACCGCACGCAATACGACTCTTTCTCGATCCTGTTGCATTGGATCACGGTGATTTTGGTGTTGGCCCAATTTGGACTCGCCCAAACCTGGGGGTTTGCGCCTAAACCCACGCGTCACCTGATGATCGTTTCCCACATGTCGTTTGGAATATTGCTTTCGGCCGTGTTGATCGTGCGCATTGGGTGGCGTCTGATGCCCGGACATCAAACTCCCGTGTCTGCCGCGGGATGGGTCGAGCGGGCCGCGAAAGGCGTCCACTATGTTCTGTACGCGCTGCTGGTCGGCGAAGCGGTACTGGGTTTCGTACTGCGATGGTCCGGCAACGAATCGATGAGCTTTTTCGGGCTGCTGATGCCATCTCCTTTCGCGCCCACCAGTAAGGCGACGCATCACGCCATTGGTGAGGCTCATGATTTCGTCGGCTGGGCCATCATCGTCATCGCGGCGGGACATGCCGCCGCCGCGCTGTTTCATCACTATGTGCTGCGCGACGACGTGCTCAAGCGCATGCTGCCGCGCAAAGCGGGCGACGCGTAAGCCGCTCACTTGCCCGCCCGGCGCTCGACCGATAACGAAACAATCGGCTTGCTCGCGCTGAAGCACACCCATTCGGGTGCGAAGGTGCGCGAGCGCTTTCCTGCAGACTGGCGCGCGCTTCAGCCGGACCTTCGCCGCAACAAAAAGGCGCGCCCGTGACAGCGCGCCATCCTCGCGTGTCAGTCGATGGTCAGCCGCTTGCGATCGCCCGACGCCTTTTTCGGCAAGCTGAGCGACAGCACGCCATCCCTGTACTCGGCTTCGCGTTCGCCTCCTCGACCTCGCCGCCGAGCGCGAACGAGCGGCTGAAGGTGCCGGCGTAGCGCTCGCGGCGGATCACCCGCCGCGACGACGCGTCGTTGATCCACGTCAAGCGTGCCCGCCCGACCCGTCACGCGCAAAACCTGAAAAACCCGCTATGCAGCAGCACGGGCCTGGCGCCGATCTCGTCGAGCAGACGCCGGGCGGCCTGTTCGATCTGGGAACGGTGCGCGAGGAACGCCTGGAGCAGATCGTCTTCCCGCAGCGAGCGCGCGCCGAAATGGTCTTCGAGCGCCTCGGCCGTGATCGCGCACTGCACGGGCCGATCGTCGACGAGCGCCGGAAACGCCAGCACCAGATCGCGGGCGCAGTATTCGGGCATGCAGGACGGAAAGGAAATGTGCATGGTGACGCCCCCCACGGGCATGAAGTGCCGCATCGGCGGATGCGAGGTAGCGGACCCGCCGCGACGTCTCCAGCTTAATCACGCAATCCACGGCGGATTTGACGTACGTCAAGGCGGAGTCACGCACGGTCCGCGGTGGCCCCGTTTGCCGCGGCGCTGTCAGCGCGAATGGTCATTCGCCCGTGCGCGTCACGGAACCCGCAGCGGCGTCGCTGCGTCGCGCGGCGGCGTCGATCGTCTGCCGCAACGCCTTCAGTTCAGCGTGCAGGCGCACGATTTCATCGTTCAGATGCTTGATATCCCGATGCATCTCGCGTCGCAACGCCCTCTCTTCCTTGCCGATGAATGCCGCGGCGATGCTCGCGAAGACCAGCGACAACATGCCGTAGCCGAGCAGCACGACAAATGCCGCGAACACACGCGAGGCGGGCGTCGTCGGCGCGATGTCGCCATAGCCCACGGTCGCGCTGCTTTCGAACGCAAGCCACAGCCCTTCGGAGTACGAGTGCACGTGTGGTTCGAGCCAGTAAAATCCGGCGCCGGCCATCGCGAGCACGAGCGCGCCGGCGAGCAGCAGCCACATCAATCGGTTCGGCGTGACGAATTCGCGCAGCGACAGCACGATGCGCAACGCAACGACACCCATGAACGACAGCCGCAGCAGCCATTCGACGGGCTGCCACGGCGGCGTTCCGAAACCGGTGCTGAGCGCCGCGCCCAACGCGATGAGCAGGTCGAGCCAGTTGTTCGCGAGCAGCGTCTTCGGCCGTCTGCTCAGATGGGCCAGCCAGGTGAACGACAACGCGAAGCCGGCGAACATGCCGACGTATAGTGTCCGCGACAGGCTCAGCGCCAGCGGCGTGGGCACCGTCAGTTCGACGTAGAACGCGGGGATCGCGCAAAAGCTCAGCGCGCACAGCCCCCAGCGCAGGCGGCGCCATGCCCGCACGGCGCGCGGACCGTCGTGCGCGCTGGCACCGCCCAATCCGTAGCCGCCGAGGCCGTGGTCGATCATGTGGTCCGTCATCGCGCGAATGGCTTCCGGCCTGTCGGGTTTCGCGCGATATCGTCGTGGTGCCGCAAACGCACCGAGGCCGCGCGATCATCGTTGCAGGCTAACCGACCCCCGGCTGTCAGCCTTGATGCAGATCAGTGCTGGTGCAAGGCGTGCGCGATCAGCCTGTCAGAGCGGGTGCAGCACCGTTTGCGCGACGCCGGCCGCCACACACAGCACGACGACCGCAAGCGGGGGCACCTTCCAGCGCAGCAACAGCAAAAAGCCGATGCACGCCACGGCGAAATCCGTCGCCGACAGGACCGCGCTCGTCCACACCGGCGAATAAAGCGCGGCGGCCAAAAGGCCGACCACCGCGGCATTGACGCCGGCAAGCGCCGCCGCCATCGCCGCACGCGCGCGCAGCGCCTGCCACCACGGCAATGCGGCGAGAACGAGCAGCAGACCCGGCAGAAAGATGCCCACTGTCGCCAGCAGTGCGCCGCTCCAGTGTCTGGGTGGCAGCGCCATCATCCAGCCGAGAAACGCCGCGAACGTGAACAGCGGTCCGGGTACGGCCTGGGCCGCGCCATAGCCGGCCAGGAAGTCGTTGGGCGCGACCCATCCGGTCGCGACGGTTGCCCGCTGCAACAACGGCAGCACCACGTGGCCGCCTCCGAACACGAGCGCGCCGCAGCGATAGAACGCATCGAATACGCGGATGCCTTGCGAGGTCCCGCTTGCCGCCCATAGCGGCAACGCGAACAGCAATGCGCAAAAGACCACTAGCGCGACGATGCCTGCCGTGCGCGACACCTGAAAATCGCCGGCCCGCAGAGGAATGGCGCGTGGCGCCTGCACCGCCGTGGTCCGGCACAGCGCGACACCGAGCACGGCGCCGGCGCCGATCACGATCAGTTGGGCGTAGACGGTGCCAGGCACGCTGAGCAATCCGAGCGATGCGAGCGCGATCGCCGCGCGGCGGCGATCCGGACACAGACGCCGCGCCATGTCCCAGACAGCCTGCGCGACGACGGCCACCGCGACGAGCTTCAGGCCGTGAATCACGCCCGTGCCGAGCGCGCCGCCCAGGTCCGGCGCGATCGCGGCAAAGGCCAGCATCACGAGTACCGACGGCAGCGTGAAGCCGCACCAGGCCGCTAGCCCCCCACCCCACCCGGCCCGCAGCAGCCCGATCGAAAACCCCGCCTGGCTGCTCGCGGGTCCCGGCAGAAATTGGCACAGGCCGATCAGGTCGGTGAAGGCTTCATCGTCGAGCCAGCGGCGCCGCTCGACGAACTCGCGCCGGAAGTAGCCGATGTGAGCGATCGGACCGCCGAAACTGGTCAGCCCGAGTTTCAGAAAGACGATGAAAACCTCGATCACGCGCGTGAGCCGTGAGCGGCGCGGCGACGACAAATCAGTATCCATGGATGTGCGGGTTCGAGCGCTGCCGATGTCGAGAGCCGGCGGGCAAGTCGCCGTCGAGGGGCTTCGTGTTTGACGACGCACAGTATAGAGGCCTACGGCGCGACCACGCGCCGCACCCGCGCTTGATCTGGGTCAATCGTGCCCCTTGCTTCCCGCCACACACTGGTCGCGACATCCGGAACACTGTTC
Source organism: Paraburkholderia tuberum STM678 (assembly GCF_902833905.1). GTDB lineage: Bacteria > Pseudomonadota > Gammaproteobacteria > Burkholderiales > Burkholderiaceae > Paraburkholderia > Paraburkholderia tuberum. The sequence goes on from NZ_CADFGP010000005.1 coordinate 174,400, forward strand.
GAGTCATGCGCGCAGCCGCGCCGCCGATGGTTGGATATCGGCAGTCGCGGTGTGCCCGTCCCATATCACTCATTCAAGCCAGCGAGGAGACTATGTCCACTGTCGCCATCAACCATCAAGCGCCGGAAACGGCCGCCCCGCCGCTTCTGACGGACACGGCCATCGACGGCATGGCCGCCTACGAAGCGCTCGTCAACGAAGCGCGCAGCGACCGGACCGGTTTCTGGGCGCGGCTCGCGCGCGAGCATCTGAGCTGGCACCGGCCCTTCACCAAGGTACTCGACGAATCGAACGCACCGTTCTTCAAATGGTTCGACGACGGTCTGTTGAACGCGTCGTACAACTGCCTCGATCGTCATCTGCACGACGGCAATGCCAACAAGACCGCGATCATTTTCGAGGCCGACGACGGCAGCGTGACGACCATCACCTACCGGCAACTGCATGCGCGCGTGTGCCGCCTCGCGAACGCGCTGCGCGCGCGCGGCATCGTGTGTGGGGACCGCGTGATGATCTATCTGCCGATGTCGATCGAAGGCGTCGTCGCGATGCAGGCCTGCGCGCGCATCGGCGCGTTGCACTCGGTCGTGTTCGGCGGCTTCTCGGCGAAGTCGCTGCATGAACGGATGGTCGATGTCGGCGCCGTCGCCGTCATTACCGCCGACGAGCAGATGCGCGGCGGCAAGAACCTGCCGTTGAAATCCGTCGTCGACGAAGCGCTGAAAATGGCAGGCACCGACGGCATCCATACCGTGATCGTCTATCGGCGCACGGGCGGCTCGATCCTGTGGGACGAACCGCGCGACTGCTGGCTGCACGAACTCGAAGCGGCCCAACCCGACACCTGCGAGCCCGAATGGGTCGGTGCCGAGCATCCGCTGTTCGTGCTGTACACGTCCGGTTCGACCGGCACGCCGAAGGGCGTGCAGCACAGTACGGCGGGCTATCTGCTGTGGGCCGCCGTCACGATGAAGTGGACCTTCGACCTCCGCACGGACGACGTGTACTGGTGCACGGCCGACATCGGCTGGATCACGGGACACAGCTACATCTGCTATGGCCCGACCGCGGTCGGCGCGACCCAGGTGATTTTCGAGGGCGTGCCGACGTGGCCGGACGCGGGACGGTTCTGGGAGATGATCGCGCGGCACAAGGTCAGCATCTTCTATACGGCGCCCACCGCGATCCGCTCGCTAATCAAGGCCGCCGAGACGAACAGCGGCGTGCATCCGCGCCGCTTCGACCTCGACTCGTTGCGTTTGCTCGGCACCGTCGGCGAGCCGATCAATCCCAGCGCGTGGGAGTGGTTTGCGCGCGAAGTCGGCGGCGGGCGCTGTCCGGTGCTCGACACCTTCTGGCAGACCGAAACGGGCGGCCACATGATCACGCCGCTGCCGGGCGCAACACCGCTCGTCGCGGGATCGTGCACGTTGCCGCTGCCTGGCATCGAGGCGGCGATCGTCGACGAAACCGGCTGCGAACTGCCGAACGGCCAGGGCGGGCTGCTGGTCGTCAAGGAGCCGTGGCCGTCGATGCTGCGCGCGATCTGGGGCAATCCCCAGCGGTTCCGCAGCGGCTACTACCCCGCGGACCTGGGCGGCAAGCTCTATCTGGCCGGCGACGGCGCGATCCGCGATGCGCAGACCGGCTACTTCACGATCACCGGCCGCATCGACGACGTGCTGAACGTGTCCGGCCACCGCATGGGCACGATGGAAATCGAATCGGCGCTCGCCGCGCATCCGCTGGTGGCGGAGGCCGCGGTCGTCGGCAGACCCGACGAGACCATCGGCGAAGCCATCGTCGCGTTCGTCGTGCTCAAGGGCCCACGCCCGCAAGGCACCGAAGCAAGGCAGCTCGCCGACCAGCTGCGCGCGTGGGTCGGCAAGGAAATCGGGCCGATCGCCAAGCCGAAGGAAATCCGCTTCGGCGACAGCATGCCGAAGACGCGCTCCGGCAAGGTCGTGCGGCGTCTGCTGCGTTCGGTCGCGAAGGGAGAAACGCTCGCGCAGGACATGTCCACCGTCGAGAACCCCGCCGTGCTGCGGCAGTTCGGCCACCACGAGTAAGCCCCCCGGATCGATTCAGGAGACTTCACGATGAAACCCACCGCACCCAACCCCGCATCGCTCGGCCTTGCGGCTTTCGCGATGACCACGTGGCTGCTCAGCATGATCAATGCAGGCTGGTTCAGCGGCGGCTCGCTCGGTCTCGTGCTCGCCGTCGCGTTCGCGTTCGGCGGCAGCATGCAGATCGTTGCCGGACTGATGGAGATTCCGCGCGGCAACACGTTCGGCGCCACCGCGTTTCTGAGCTATGGCGCGTTCTGGTGGTCGTTCGCGCTGTTTGCGTTGTTCCTGCACGAGCAGGTGCCGGCCGCGTTCGTCGGCTGGTATCTGCTGTTGTGGGGCGTCTTCACGTTCTATATGTGGATCGCGACGTTCCGCTCATCGCGCGCGCTGCAGTGCGTGTTCGTCGCGCTGTGGGCAACCTTCTTTCTGCTCGCGGCCGGCGAATGGCTCGGTTCGGCGACACTGCGGCACGCGGGAGGCTATGGCGGACTGCTGACCGCGCTGCTGGCGTTCTATCTGTCGGCGGCGGAGATCATCAACGAGTCGTTGGGCCGCACCGTGCTGCCAGTCGGCGCGAAACCCGGGCTCGTCAAAATGGAAACGGTCGGCGCCGCGGTGGTGACGCGTTTTGCGGAGTGACTGATTGCGCGCATTCGGCGCTTCACCAAGCCCGTCGCGAATCCGACATGCGCGGCGCGTTTTGTCGTCTGGCCGTGCTCATTCAGGCGCGCAGTTCGCGCTCGATCGTGCAACGGGGCGCCATCCCATGCCCCTTGGCTTTGCCACGTCCCCGGGACGGATACCACTTGTGGCACGCACACGTCCCAGCATGATGCCGATCACCGTTTCGATCTGCCTCGCCTAAGCGGTACGGCTTTCGTTCTCACCGAGCTTGCTGGTCATCGGGGTTCCCTGCCGCTTGCGTCGCGCCCGCGCGTTCGTGCGTCGCCCGTTCGACGAGCGCGCGAATGCGCCCGCTCAGACTGTCGCGCAGCGTGTCGTCGAGCGCGTTGCGCAGCCAAGCCGCGGGGGCCGCGTCAGTGTGCGCGTCGTCCACCGAGCCGAGCTTGTCGCGCACCCACGTCGTCACCTCCGGCGCGACGCCGTCGAACACGCCAGCGGCGAGCGCCGCGAGCAGCGCGATCTGATCGGCGACGCGCAACGCGTTGAAACGCGGCTGCGTGAGCAGCGCGCGAATCCGCTTGCCCCGCTCGATCTGCGCGTTGACGCGCGCGTCCGCGAGACCGCCGAAGCGGCTGAACATCTCCAGTTCGAGAAACTGCGCGTAGTCGAGCCGCAAGCGGCCCGCGACGTCGCGCAGCGCCGCATGCTGCGCCTTGCCGCCGACCCGGCTCACGCTCAGGCCGACATCCACGGCGGGCCGCTGGTTCGCGGCGAACAGCGCGGCGTCGAGCACGATCTGTCCGTCCGTGATCGAGATCAGGTTGGTCGGAATGTAGGCCGACAGATTGCCGGCGTCGGTCTCGGCGATCGGCAGCGCAGTCAGCGAACCGCCGCCGAGCGCGGGCGACAGTTTCGCCGCGCGTTCCAACAGTCTCGCGTGCAGATAGAAAATATCACCGGGATACGCCTCGCGTCCGGGCGGCTCGCGCGTGAGCAGCGCGAGTTCGCGATGCGTCGCCGCGTGCTTGGTCAGGTCGTCGATCACGATCAACGCGTGCTGGCCGCGATCGCGAAAGAACTCGGCGATCGACACACCCGCGAACGGCGCGATCCATTGCAGTCCGGGCGGCGCGGCCGCCGAGGCGACAACGAAGATGCAGCGCTCGAACGCGCCATGCTCGCGCACGGCGTCGATCACCCGCTGTACCGCCGTCGCGCGCTGCCCGACGGCGACATACACGCAGATCACGTCGCTGTGCTTCTGATTGACGATCGCCTCGACGGCGAGCGAGGTCTTGCCCGTCGCGCGATCGCCGATGATCAGTTCGCGCTGCCCTCGCCCGATCGCGAACAGCGCATCGACGACGAGCACGCCCGTCTGCAGCGGCTCGCTGACGAAGTCCCGCTCGATGATCGCGGGCGCCGCGCGCTCGACAGGCAAACGCGTGGTGGTCCCCACCGCCTCGCCGTCATCGAGCGGCCGGCCGAGCGGATCGACGACGCGGCCGAGCAGCGCGTCGCCGACCGGCACGTCGAGCACGCTGCCGGTCCCCACGACGCGCATGCCGGCCCGCACCGCGTCGCCGCTATCGAGCAGCACGACGCTCGCGCTCGCCACGTCGAGCGAATGAATGAAGCCGCGCACGCCGCATTCGAGTTCGACGACCTCGTCGAGCGCGGCGTCGGGCAGACCCGACACGAACGCGATGCCATCGGCGATCTGTTCGACGCGGCCGATGCTCGCCGCCCGCGGTTCGAGCGCGACGCGCGCGAGCGCGGCGCGTTTGCGCGCGAGCCACGCGTCGGCGGTGTCAGCGCGCGTGGCCATCGTCGCGAAGCAGTTCACCGTGAATCTGGTCGAGCTGATCGCGCCAGCTATTGCGCACCACGGCGTGCGCGCCCGACAGTTCGAGCCCCGCAAGCAGCGTGCGGTCGATGTCGGTATCGAATTCGAGGCGCTGTGCGAAGGCGGCCGCGAGCGCCGTTTCGCACGCGGCGCGCTCGTCCGGCGTCAACGCGCGCGGCGCGCTAACATGCAGCGGCACATCCCCGGCAAGCGCGGCGCGCGCGCCGGGCGACAGCCGGCGCACGCCGTCCGCGAGTCCGTCGATGAACCCGGCAACGCGCAGGTCCTCGGGCGAGCGGTCGAGCAACCGGTCGAGCAGCTTGCCCGCGATGTCGACGGCGAGCTGCGCGGCCGCCGCCGACGCGGCTTCGGCCTCGCCCGCGCGCTCGCGCTGCCGGTCCGCAGCCGCCTGGGCGCGCAGCCGCTCGGCCTCGTTGTGCGCGGCGTCGAGCAGCGCCGCGTGCTGTGTGCGCGCGTCGGCCTCGATCGTCGCGAACGCCTGCGCGCGCTGCGCGGCGAGTTGCTCTCGTTCGGCCCGCAGCGCCTCGCGTTCGGCCTGCGCCGCGAGCTTCGCGGCGTTCGCGTCACCCGTCAGCGCATTCGCGCTCGCCTGTCGCTCCGCGATGATCTTCGCGACCGGACGGAACAGAAAGCGCGCGAGCAGCCAGACCAGAATCAGCGCGTTGAGCGTCTGCAGCGCGAGCGTCGACCAGTCGATTTTCATCGCATGCCCTACTTGACGAACGGATTGGCAAACAGCAACAGCAGCGCGACCACGAGGCAATAGATCGCCATCGTCTCGATCATCGCGAGCCCGACGAACAGCGTGCGCGACAGCGTGCCCGCCGCATCGGGCTGCCGCGCGATCGCGTCCATCGCGGCGGCGACCGCGCGGCCCTCGGCGAGCGCGGGCCCGATCGCGCCGAACGCCACGGCGAGCGCGGCGGCGGCGATACTGACGATTTCGATGAGGTTCATGCCGGTCCTTTCTGATTGTCGTGAACGGCGGCGCGCGACTCGCCGACGGCGGCGCCGATGAATACCATCGCGAGCACCGCGAAAATGTAGGCCTGCACCGCGCCGGTCAGCAGATCGAGCGCCATCAACGGAATCGGCACGAGCAGCCCGGCCAGCGACAGCACGATGCCTACCACGAAGACGCCGCTCATCACGTTGCCGAACAGGCGCACCACCAGCGAAAACGTGCGCGTGATCTGCTCGACGACGTTCAGCGGAATCATCACCCAGGCCGGTTCGGCGAACGTCGCGAGATAGCCGCGCCAGCCGCGCGAGCGCACGCCGCACACGAGCGTCGCGGCGAGCACGACGAGCGCGAGCGCGGCATCCGTTTCCAGGTGCGCGGTGGGCGGCTCGACGCCCGGAATCAGCGACGACCAGTTCGCGATCAGCACGAACAGGAACAACGTGCCGATCAGCGCGCGATACGGCGCGGGCTCGGTCTGCATCGTGTCGCGGATTTGCGCGTCGAGCGTGCCGACCAGCAGTTCGAGCGCGGTCTGCGTGCGCGACGGCAGGATGGACAGCTTGCGCGTGAGCCACAGCGAGACGACCGTCATGACCGCCATGATCACCCACGTGACGACCACGGGCGTGGTGATCACGAGCGGACCGAGGCGTACGAGCGGCTCGGTGACGAGCGGCGAATGAATCACGACGTCGCTCGCCGCATGCCGAGCGCCACACCGCGCGCCCACAGGAAACCGCCGATGCCGCCGAGCAACGCGAACGCGCCCGCTTTCGCCAGCAGGACGAATAAAGCGGCCGTCAGCGCGAGCCGCGCCAGTTGCAGCGCGAAGGCGCGCAGCACGCGCCCTCGTGCGAAGTACGCGACGTTCCAGCGCAGCGTCGCGAAGTGCAGCGCACCGCTCAGCAAGCCGACCGCCATTCCCGTGGCGGCAAGCGCGAACGTGTCGGTGAAATGAAACGTGGTGGCGTCAATCACGATCTCTCCTTTGCTGTCGATGCATCCAGCGCCATGCGGACCATAGGCCGATGCCCGCGCCGATCATCAGAAGCGGCGCCGCAAAAAACACCCGCGTACCGGCGATGCGGTCGAGCCAGCGCCCGAGCGCGAGGCAAAGCAGGATCGGCAGCACGATCGTCCAGCCGAGAATGCCGATCTGGCCGAGTCGCGCGCCCAGCGACGGCTCCGGATTCGCGCGCCCGGTCCGCTCGCGGCTCGCCGCGCGCTGCGCGGCTTGCGCGACGCGATCGGCGGGTTCGCCTGGTTCGTCGCGTTTGCCATCCGCTTTCCCGTTTGCCTTGCCGGCAGCAGGCCGCATCGTCATCCCGGTTCTCCACGTGTGGCTTGCGGGCGCAGATAGCGCAGCATCTGGCGCACGGCCTGCGCGTGCAGACGCGTCTGCTCCACGCGCGCGCGCCGCATCGCGTCGAGCTGCGCGGCACGCGCGCGGCGCACGTCCGCTTCGAGCGCTTCGAGCGAGTCGCCCTGCACCGCTTCGCGGCACGCAAGCGAGACGGCCGTGCCGTGCGACACGATCAGCACGCCACCATCGACGGCACAGTAATGCTCGCCGCCATCCGCCGTGCGCCAGCGCACCACCGATGCGCTCAACAGCGTGACCATGTCCGCATGCCCCACGCGCACGCCAAAAGCTCCGCTTTCATCCTCGGCGCGCAACGACACGACCGGCAAGCCGTCGACCATGACGCGCGCCGGTGTCGCGATCGTCAGAGACAGGCCATGCCGGGGCATCGCACACTCCTCGTCACGCCGCGACGGCGCTCGCGGCCGCCGACCTGCCGCGGGCTTCGTTGTCGCGCGCCTCGTCCAGCGCGCCGACCATGTACAGCGATCGCTCCTGCCAGTCGTCGCACTCCCCGGCGAGAATCGCCTTGCAGCCGACGATCGTCTCGGCGAGCGCGACCGTTCTGCCGGGCTGTCCGGAGAACGCCTCGGTGACCGCGAACGGCTGCGTCAGAAAGCGCTGCAGACGGCGCGCGCGCTGCACGGCGCGCCGGTCGTCGATGCCGAGTTCCTCGATACCGAGCAACGCGATCACGTCCTGCAGCTCACGCTGATGTTCGAGTAGGCATCGCACCTCGTTGGCGAGCGCCGCGTGCTCCGCGCCGACGACGAGCGGATCGAGCAGGATCGACGACGACGCGAGCGGATCGATCGCCGGATACATGCCCTCGGCGGCGAGCGCGCGCGACAGCACGATCATGCTGTCGACGTGCGAGGCGATCGTCGTCACGGCGGGGTCGGTGAAGTCGTCGGCGGGGACGTAGACGGCCTCGATCGCCGTGACCGCCGCGTTGCCCACCGACACGATCCGCTCCTGCAACGCTGCTACCTCGCTCGCGAGCGTCGGCTGATAGCCGACCCGCGACGGCATGCGCCCGAGCAGCCCCGACACTTCCGCCCCCGCCTGCACGAAGCGAAACACGTTGTCCATCAGCAGCAGCACGTTCTGGCCGCGCTCGTCGCGGAAGTACTCGGCGATCGTCAGCGCGGTGAGCGGCACCCGCCAGCGCGCGCCAGGCGGTTCGTTCATCTGTCCGTAGACGAGCACGGCGCGCGGCAACACGCCCGAGCCGCGCATGTCCGACAGCATTTCGTGCCCCTCGCGGGAACGCTCGCCGACGCCGGCGAACACCGACATGCCGCCATAGCGCGCGGCCATCGCGTGAATCAGCTCCATCACGAGCACCGTCTTGCCGACGCCCGCGCCGCCGAACATCGCGGCCTTGCCGCCATGCGCGAGCGGCGTCAGCAGGTCGACGATCTTGATGCCGGTCTCGAACAGCCGCGTGGCGCCGCGCTGCGCCGCGAGCGGCGGCGGGGCGCGATGGATCGGCCTGCGTTCCACGGTCTCGGGCGCGGGCTCGCCGCCATCGCGCATCACACCGGCGACGTCGAGCAGTCTGCCGAGCACCGCGTCGCCGACCGGCACCTCGATGGGGCCCGCGCCGACCCGCACGACGGCGCCGCGCGCGAGGCCCGCGGTGGCCTGCAACGCCAGCGCGCGCACCGTGCGCTCGCTGGTGTGCGCCTGCGCTTCCGCGAGGATCGAGGTCCCGTCCGGCCGCGTGATCCACAGCGCGGTATCGACTGGCGGCAGTTCGTGCGTGTCGAACTGGACATCGACGACCGCGCCGCGCACGGTGCTCACGCGCCCGCTTGCGGCGACCGTAGTCGTAGGCGGCGCGGTGTTTTGACGGACTGCGCTCTCTGCAATTGGCACGTGGCGCTCCAACGATCAGTTGCAAACCCCTTCACGCTGACGAAACGTCCAGCATCAAATCGGGACCGTCTATGACGCTTCGATCAACACCTTCAGCGCGCGCGTGCTCGACGCGCGGGAGAACGTTTCGTAAGCCGAAAGAATATCGTCGAGCCGGAAGCGATGCGTGATCAGACGCGTGGGATCGATCCGCCCCGCCTTGACTGTCTTCATCAGCATCGGTGTACTGACGGTATCGACGAGACGCGTCGTGATCGCGATGTTGCGATCCCACAGTTTTTCCAGATGCAGATCACACTTGACGCCGTGCACGCCGATGTTCGCGATCGTTCCACCCGGTGCGACCAGCTGCTGGCAAAGCTCGAACGTCGGCGCAATGCCGACCGCCTCGATCACGCAGTCGGCGCCTACCGATTCGGTCAGCTTCAGCACTTGCGCGACCGCATCGGCACGCGCGTTGTCGATGCAAGCGGTCGCGCCAAAGCGGTGCGCGACCTCGAGCCGGTTCGCGTCGGGATCGATCATGATGATCTGCGCCGGCGAGTAGAACTGCGCGGTCAACAGCGCAGCGAGACCGATCGGCCCGGCGCCGACGATCGCCACGGTGCAGCCCGGCTGAACCTTGCCGTTGAGCACGCCGCACTCGAAGCCGGTCGGCAGAATGTCGGACAGCATCACGAGCGCCTCTTCGTCGAGGCCAGCCGGAATGCGGTACAGACTGCTCTGCGCATGCGGAATGCGCACATATTCGGCCTGCGTGCCGTCGATCCGGTTACCGAGAATCCAGCCGCCCGTCGTGCAATGCGAATACATGCCGCGCCGGCAGTAGTCGCAGCGGCCGCACGAGGTGATGCACGAGATCAGCACGTGATCGCCGGCCGCGAGCCCGCTCACCGCCTCGCCGACCTGATGCACGACACCGACGCCTTCGTGGCCGAGAATGCGGCCCGGCTCGCAGGTCGGCACGTCGCCTTTGAGAATGTGCAGATCGGTGCCGCAGATCGTCGTGCGGGCGACTTTGACGATTGCATCGGTGGGCGCCGTGAGTTCGGGTATCGGCCGTTCGTCGAGCGACTTTTCGCCGGGACCGTGATAAACGAGTGCTTTCATGACGGACTTCTCCTATGGCCGGAATGAAACACGATGCGTGGCGGCAAACGTGTTCGCGCCTGAACCTGGTCGTGTCATGCGTCGGCTAGCGCCGGCGGGAACGTAATGCGTCACGCGCTTGCATCATGAGCCCCAGCGTGGCGGGCGGCTTGATCTGGGTCAAGCACTACGAAAACAACGCCGACGCGTCGATGTCGGCCATTTTCTCGAGTTCTTGCAGATAGAGGCCGGGAAAGGGGCCCGCGCCTGCCTGCACATCGGCCGCGAAGAAGCTGCCCGCGCGAGCACCTCGGTCACGTCGCCGAAGTCGGGGATGATGGCCGCGTGCGAACTGGGCGCGCGGCGGAACCAGAGTGGCGTCGGATTGCTCGACCTGATCGGCTCGGATGATCGCCCAAAAAAATCGAAGACATCGCTATATCACGGCATACGGTTTGCCGATATTGGAGGTTGCGGGGACGCATGCGCCGCGAGCAGCTGCTGATGACGTGCTTCGGTGGCGTCGTCGGCGGGGAACATGCATTCGATGCGCAACTCCTGCGCGGCCACGTTTTGCGGTGTGCCCACGGTCGTGACCATCGAGAAATAGCGCAGCACCACGCCCTCGCTGATGAAGCCGAGCGGAACCATCGGCAGCGTCGCGGGTGTCATGGACGAGCCATGATGCGTCTTCCAGTCGCGCGGCACGTCGGGATACGCAAGCAGTTCATCGAGTAGACGCTTCGTGTTGGCGCCGATTACATGACCGACCGACTCGCGATACACGCGTTGCAGCAGACTTCGCGCGACCTCCTGCCAATCGGCGACGAACGGACGCATGCCATGTGGATCGAAGATCAGATGCAGCATGTTGCGCGGGCCTTCGCGCGCGGTCATGTCGATGAAGCAGTTGAAGAAGCGCGGGGCCGCGTCGTTGGTCATCAGCACGTCCCAGTCGCGGTCCATCACGAGCGCCGGAAACGGCTCATGCTGACGCACGACCCGTTCGAGCGCGCGCACCACGCCGTGCATTTCCTGCGCATTCCACGGTGCTTCCGAATAAATCGGTGCATAACCCGCGGCAAGCAGCAGCGCGTTGCGCTCGCGCAGCGGCACGTCGAGGGTCTGCGCGAGCGTCAGCAGCGTGTCGCGGCCCGGCACGCTGCGCCCGCTTTCGATGAAGCTGATCTGCCGCTGCGAGATGCCGGCCTCGAGCGACAGATCGAGCTGACTCACGCCACGCACGTCACGCCAATAGCGCAACAGACCGCCGAGATCGCCCGGCTGCACTTTCGGATCGTGACTCGTGACGTTCATGGTGTTGCCCTCCTGTTGATGCCTGAACGGGATCGCTTCAGCGCGCGGGCGCGTGCCACGCGAATTCGGCGAACTGCGCTTCGAGCGGCGGCTCGGTCACGCTGCCGGTGTAGTTCGTGATCGTCGACGCGGCGACCGCCGCAACCACCTCGAGAATCTGCTCCGCGCTGAAACCTGCCGCGAGGAAGCGTTGCCGGTCCTCATCGTCGAGGCGGCCGCGTTTTTCGATCAGCATGCGCGCGAGCGTCGACAGCGCCGCGAGCCTCGTGTCGTCGGGCACGCCGCCGTGGCGGATCGCCTCGACATCGGCGCGACGCAGGCCCGCGTTCAAGCCGAGCGCGGTATGAAACGCAACCGCCCATTCGCTCGCGTTCGTCACGGCGTTGGTGAGCAGCAGCGTCTGGATCTCCGGTTCGGTCAGACTGCTCGCATGCACGCGCTCGAACAGGCCGATGAAGCCGTTGATCAGCACCGGTGAAGCCGCCATCTTGGCCGCGATGTTCGGAATCAGGCCGAACGCCTGTTGCAGTTTGCGGAGCACGGGTTTCGATTGCTCGGGAGCGGACTCGATCGTGTGAACGGGATAGCTGGACATGGTATCTCCTTGACTTTGCGCCATCGGAGCGACGGCGCGGTAGTCGAAGAGTAGAGGCAGCCGCGCGGCTCGCCAATTACATCGGATGTCATCGCCATGCACGATCGGCTCTTCGGAAACGCCGACCATCACGAGCTTGCCGTTCAGGCCGAGACCGCCGAGCGTCGCGGCCATCGCCTTGCCGCTCGTCACCGTGGCCAGTATCAGCTTCGCGCCGCCCAGTGCCTGCAGCTTCTCGGCGAGTTCAACATGGGACGCAACTCGGTGCAAGGCTGGCCCTCCGGCACCTCGGCCGATTCGCAGGACACGCTCGGGTTCAGCGCGCTCACCGGTGTCAAGCCGATGATCGAAGAGTATCCGCCGGCGCAGAAGCAGTGACGAGGCGAAGAAAAAGCGCGCTTGCCGGCATCCCGGCAAGCGCGCTCGATGACTTCGCAAATCCACCGTCAAAAACTGCGTCGACGTGGCAAAGAACCACTCGCCAGCACTGGCTGGATCAAGCCAGATCGAAACGATCCAGATTCATCACCTTGGCCCACGCGGCAACGAAGTCGCGCACGAATTTCTCCTTGCCGTCCTCGCTCGCGTAGACCTCGCCCAAGGCGCGCAGCACCGAGTTCGAGCCGAACACCAGATCGACGCGCGTACCGGTCCACTTGACCTCGCCGCTCTTCGTGTCGGCACCTTCGAACGTTTCCGCGGCCTCCGACACCGGCGTCCATTCCGTACCCATGTCGAGCAGGTTACGGAAGAAGTCGTTGGACAGCGTTTCCGGCTTGCTCGTCAGCACACCTTCGCTGCCAGCGCCCACCTTCAGCACGCGCAGGCCGCCGATCAGCACCGTCATCTCGGGCGCCGTCAACGTCAGCAGTTGCGCCTTGTCGATCAGCAGCTTCTCCGCCGCCACCGGGAACTTGCCGCCCAGATAGTTGCGGAAGCCGTCGTGGACCGGCTCCAGCACCGCGATCGCCTGGACGTCGGTCTGCTCCTGCGACGCATCCATGCGACCCGGCGAGAACGGCACCGTTACCTGCTGCCCGGCGTTCTTCGCGGCCTGCTCGATACCGGCGCCACCTGCCAGCACGATCAGGTCGGCAAGCGAAATCTTCTTGCCGCCGGACTGCGCACCGTTGAACTCGCTCTGGATGCCTTCGAGCACCTTCAGCACCTTCGCGAGCTCAGCGGGCTGGTTGACGGCCCAGTCCTTCTGCGGTGAGAGCCGGATGCGCGCGCCGTTGGCGCCGCCGCGCTTGTCCGAGCCGCGGAACGTCGAGGCCGAGGCCCACGCGGTCGTGACCAACTGCGACACCGACAGCCCCGACGCGAGGATCTTCTGCTTCAGCGCCGCGACGTCCTTGTCGTCGACGAGCGGGTGATCGACGGCCGGAATCGGGTCCTGCCACAGCAGTTGCTCCGACGGCACTTCCGGGCCAAGATAGCGGGCGCGCGGACCCATGTCGCGGTGCGTCAGCTTGAACCACGCGCGCGCGAACGCGTCGGCGAACTCGTCGGGGTTGGCCATGAAGCGCCGCGAGATCTTTTCGTAGATCGGGTCGAGGCGCAGCGACAGGTCGGTCGTCAGCATCGTCGGCAGCACTTTCTTCGATGGGTCGTGCGCGTGCGGATACGTGGCCTGCGCGTCCTTCGCGACCCACTGGTTCGCACCCGCCGGGCTCTTCGTCAGCTCCCACTCGTGGCCGAACAGGCTCTGGAAGTAGCTCATGTCCCACTGCGTCGGCGTCGCGGTCCACGTGACTTCGATACCGCTCGTGATCGTGTCGCCGCCCCTGCCGGTGCCGAAGCTGTTGCGCCAGCCGAGCCCCTGGGCCTCGAGACCGGCACTTTCCGGTTCCGGACCGACGTTATCGGCCGGCGCCGCGCCGTGCGTCTTGCCGAACGTGTGGCCGCCGGCGATCAGCGCGACCGTTTCCTCGTCGTTCATCGCCATGCGGCCGAACGTTTCGCGGATGTCGACTGCCGCGGCGAGCGGATCGGGATTGCCGTCCGGGCCTTCCGGATTCACGTAGATCAGGCCCATCTGCACCGCGCCGAGCGGGTTTTCGAGGTTGCGGCCGGGCGGATCGGTACGGCTCTTTTCGGTGCCGTGCAGCTCCTCGTCGGCGACCAGCACGCCTTCGTCGTCTTCCCTGCCGGCCGCTCCCTTGCCGTAGCGCACGTCGCCGCCGAGCCAGGTCTTTTCATTGCCCCAGTAGACGTCCTGATCCGGTTCCCATGTGTCCGCGCGGCCGCCGCCGAAACCAAAAGTCTTGAAGCCCATCGTTTCGAGCGCGACGTTGCCGGTCAGGATCAGCAGGTCGGCCCACGAAATTTTCTGGCCGTATTTCTGCTTGATCGGCCATAGGAGCCGACGAGCCTTGTCGAGGCTCACGTTGTCCGGCCAGCTATTGAGCGGCGCGAAACGCTGCTGGCCGCGCCCCGCGCCGCCGCGGCCGTCGCCGATGCGGTACGTGCCGGCGGCATGCCATGCCATACGGATAAACAGCGGGCCGTAGTGGCCGAAATCCGCGGGCCACCAGGGCTGCGAATCGGTCATCAGCTCGGCGAGGTCTTTCTTGACCGCGGCGTAGTCGAGGCTCTTGAATGCCTCGGCATAGTTGAAGTCTTTGTCTAGCGGATTGGAGCGGTTCGAATGCTGGTTGAGCAGGTCGAGGCGCAATTGCTTCGGCCACCAGTCCCGATTGGTCGTCCCGCCGCCGGCGGTATGGATGAACGGGCACTTTGCTTCGTTTGACATGCGTTCTCTCCTTTGGAGGATGTCTCCGTTGTCGATCGGAGTCGGTGCCTGGGTACTTTCTCCAATCCCATGCAAGGTACTTGTTATGCGTTTGTCATCGTGTCAGGCTTGCGTGGCAATTTGACGACCCGAAACCCGACAGTCAGCCGAATGGCTCGGCAGTGCACTCATGAAATCCAGGGTCGAGGGCAACGCAGCCGATGTCCGTAACGGCTGACTCCGGTCGGCGCTCCACTCCTATTCGAATATAGGCGAGGACCAAGTTCAATAGAATTCGAATACGGCAATGCCACTAATAGACGGCGACTATAGCGGGCGCAAAACGAGCGCCGCCCTGCATCACTATATGCCGATCGATCGTCGCCGCGTCGAAGCTTGAGCGCACCCGGCTGTTTTGCGCCAGGCGCAGCCGACTGTGTGATAGGGTTTCGCGTTTCGTCCGCAACAGAGTGGGCACTGCTTTCTTTTCAGGCAAGCGCTTCTGAGAGCACCTGAGCGAAGCAGAAGACGCCAACCGGCGTGCGCCCGAGGAGTGTCCCGAACCGTGTCCAAAGCCGTGCCGAAAGCTGCCCCGAACGCTGAGTTCGCCACCGTCCAGCCCGTCGAATCGCTCGTCGTGCCGGAACTGCTCGATGGCCGCGACGGCACCAATCGCGGCGCGGCGGAAAACTCGCAGCTATCGGCGCGCAACGACCTCGACGCCGTGCGCGCCTGGCTGTCCAATTACGCGGACACCAAGACCACCTTCGACAACTACCGCAAGGAAGCGGAGCGGCTGCTGCTGTGGGCCGTCGTGCAGCTCGGCAAGCCGCTGTCGTCGCTGACGCACGAGGATCTGCTGCTGTTCAAGGCGTTCATCGCCGATCCGCAGCCGGCCGCGCGCTGGGTGTCGGCGAACGGCGGCAAGTACGCGCGCGGCGACGCACGCTGGCGGCCGTTCAACGGGCCGCTGTCGCCGGCCAGCCAGCGCCAGGCGCTGATCATCCTGAACGCGATGTTCACCTGGCTCGTCAATGCCGGCTATCTGCGCGGCAATCCGATGGCGCTCCTGCGACAACGCGCGAAGCGCTCGGCGCCGCGCGTGACGCGCTATCTGTCGACCTCGCTGTGGGACGAAGTGAAGCTGTTCGTCGAGCAGCTGCCGCAAGATACCGATGCGCAACGCGCGTACTACGCGCGTTGCCGCTGGCTGACCACGCTGTTCTATTTGCAGGGCATGCGCATTTCCGAGGTGGCCGGCGGGCAGATGGGCCAGTTCTTCAGAAGGCTCGGCGCCGATGGTCAGGACCAGTGGTGGCTCGAGACGCTCGGCAAGGGCGACAAGGAGCGGATCGTGCCGGTGTCGGCCGAACTGGTTCAGGAGCTGCGCAGCTATCGCACGCTCAATGGCCTCGCCGCCCTGCCGACCCGCGCCGAGGAAACGCCGCTCGTGCTGCCGTTCAAGGGCCGCAACCGCTGCCTGTCGCGCTCGGCGATTCACGACGCGATCAAGGGCATCTTCGCGGGCGCGGCCATGTGGCTGCGTGCGCGCGGTCCCGAATTCGCCGATCGCGCCGACGAGCTCGAGCGCGCGTCGGCGCACTGGCTGCGGCATACGGCCGGTTCGCATCAGGCGGACGGCGGCGTCGATCTGCGCACGATCCGCGACAACCTCGGCCACGTTTCGCTGAATACGACCAGTCTTTACCTCCACACCGAGGACGACGCGCGGCATACCGAGACCGTTAATCGACACCGGATGAACTGGGACGACGCGAAGTCTGAAGACGGCAATTAAGCGCGGATCGGGCGGGTGAAACGCGCCGGAATTTTTGCGTTATTCCTTTCTATTTCCCGGTTGGATCAATTCATCAGGCGATGCGCGCCGGGCATGCGTTTGCGCCTGCGCGTTTACCCGCTTGTTTCCCCGCTCGTTTCCCTGGTCGTCGATTCATATCTCAAGAATGCAAAACGCCGACCGTTAAACGGGCGTCGCTCGACAAATAACCAATACAAACCGGGGAATGAACTTGAAAACCATCACCAACGCGCTGTTGGCGTCGGCTGCGTGCGCTACCTTTCTCGCGGGCTGCGTGACCAGTGGGCAAGGCCGGCTCGTCAGCGCCCCGAACCGGGTCAACGAAGTGAGCGTGACCGCGTATCAGCCGTTGCCGACCGATGTGTACGTCGCCAATGTGGTCGATCGCGATGTGGTGCTCGTCGGCGGCGATACGTATATCTGGGTCGTCGGCCGGGACGGCGTCCGGCATCGCCAGTTCTATGCTCATGGCGATCATCGCGCCGAGGTTTTCCATCGCCGTGAGGAACTGCATCGCGTGATGGCGAGCCATGGCGGTCATCTGCCGGAGCATCCGGGCGGCGGCGAGCATCCGGGCGGCGCGCATCCGCCGCTCGGGCACCCGGGCGGCCCCGCGCCGGCGATGGCCGCGCACGGACAGCCGCCGCGAGCCGACAGGCACGCCGCCGGACCGGTCAGGTCTGCACC
The DNA here is from genome assembly GCF_902833905.1 of Paraburkholderia tuberum STM678. Taxonomy (GTDB): domain Bacteria; phylum Pseudomonadota; class Gammaproteobacteria; order Burkholderiales; family Burkholderiaceae; genus Paraburkholderia; species Paraburkholderia tuberum. The sequence goes on from NZ_CADFGP010000005.1 coordinate 191,412, forward strand.
CGCGACGGCCGCGCACGGACAATCGCGCCGCGCCGACATGCACGTCGCCGGGCCGGTCAGGCCCGCGCCCGCACCATCGGCAAAGCGGGTGTCGAAGGATCCGAAGAAGTCGTAACGTCGCTGATAGGCGCGCTGCCAAAGCGCCTTCCTGCATCGCCCGCTTCCCCCCAACTCCCCGCCAATCCCACCCCATTGCCCGCTAGAATTGCCGGCTTTGCCCGCGTCGGGCGCGCCGCAAGGCAAAATACGGGTTTTGCGCGCGCCGCACGCGCGGCCGACCCGGTCGCGCAGCGTCCCCAAGCCGTTTTCGGGCCCGGCGGTTGCATCGTCGCCCCGGGCCGCGCGCCGACCCGCAACATCACAGCCCCGCCCGGCCCGTCAGCTTCGCTGCCCGGCGCACGCGGCGCGGCGAGGACCGCTGGTCCCCAACAGAGCAGATCAGGAGCCTTTATGAGCGATTCGAATCCATCCTTCCTCGGCCGCATTTCGCTGGCCGTCGGGACGTTTTTCAGCATTCTCGGCAATGGCGACTTCGCCGCCGACGTCCTGCGCCTGCGCAACGGCGAAAAGATCGGCGCGGCCCCGGCAGCCGCCCCCGCCGCCACGCCAACCCCGGCCCCCACCGCCGCCCCGCAACCGAAGCCGCAACCCGCGCCGGTGCTGAAGGAGGCCTCCCCCGACGCCGCGCTGCAACTGCTCGGCCTGCTGCAACGCGACGCGCGCTTCATCGATTTCGTCGAGGAAGACATCAAGGCCTATAGCGACGCCGACATCGGCGCGGCCGCGCGCCTCGTGCACGAAGGCTGCCGCGCGACGCTGCGCGAGCACTTCACGATCCGCCCGGTGCGCGACGAAGCCGAAGGCAGCCGCGTGACGCTGCCCGCAGGCTTCGACGCGAGCTCGGTCCGGTTGACCGGCAACGTGGTCGGCAGTGCGCCGTTCAACGGCAGCATCAGCCATCGCGGCTGGCGCGTCGAGGATGTGCGTCTGCCAAAGCTGGCGGACGGTCATAACGCAAAAGTCATCGCACCGGCGGAGGTGGAGCTATGAGCGACGCACGCTATTCGATCGGCATCGATCTCGGCACCACGCACTGCGCGTTGTCCTACGTGGACACGCACGCGAGCGACGATGAGAAAACCACCCAGGACGTGCTGTCGATCGTCCAGCTCACGGGCCCCGGCGCAATCGATAATCTGCCGCTGCTGCCCTCGTTCCTGTACCTGCCGCATCCCGACGAACTGGCCTCCGGCGACCTCTACCTGCCGTGGACCGGCCAGCGCGAATTCGCGGTCGGCGAATTCGCGCGCAGCCGCGGCGCCGGCACCCCGATCCGGCTCGTGTCGAGCGCGAAAAGCTGGCTGTGCCATCCGGGCGTCGACCGGCGCGCGGGCATTCTGCCGAACGACGCGCCGCCCGAAGTCGCGCGCGTGTCGCCGCTGGAAAGCTCGGTGCGCTACCTGACGCACCTGCGCGAAGCATGGGACCACGCGCATCCGGACGCGCCGTTCGGCGAGCAGGACGTCACCGTGACGATCCCCGCGTCGTTCGACCCCGCGGCGCGCGAGCTGACGGCGGAGGCCGCCGAGGCCGCCGGCTTCACGCGCATGACGCTGCTCGAAGAGCCGCAGGCGGCGCTCTATAGCTGGATCCAGAAGAGCGGCGGGCAGTGGCGCAAGCAGGTCAAGATCGGCGACATCATCCTCGTCGTCGACGTCGGCGGCGGCACGACCGACCTGTCGCTGATCGCGGTGATCGAGCGCGACGGCAATCTCGAACTGCATCGCGTCGCGGTCGGCGATCACATCCTGCTCGGCGGCGACAACATGGACCTCGCGCTCGCGCACGTGGTCGCGCGCAAGCTCGCCGCGCAGGGTACCCAAGCCGACGCGTGGCAACTGCGCGCGCTCACCTACGCGTGCCGCGCGGCGAAGGAAACGCTGCTCAGCGACCCCGCCACCGACACCGTGCCGCTCGTCGTGCCGAGCCGCGGCTCGAAGCTGATCGGCGGCTCGATCCGCACCGAGCTGACGCGCGCCGAACTGACACAGACGATCCTCGACGGCTTCTTCCCGCAGGTCGACAGCGCCGCGCGTCCGGTGAGCCGCGCGCGGGTCGGTCTGACGCAGCTCGGCCTGCCGTATGCGCAGGACGCGGGCATCACGCGGCATCTGGCGGCGTTCCTCGGGCGTCAGGTCGGCGCGCTGGCGGAACTCGAAGGGCTGCGCGAGCATGTCGCGCCCAACGCGAGCTTCCTGCATCCGACCGCGGTGCTGTTCAACGGCGGCGTGTTCAAGTCGACGCTGCTGGTCGAACGGATCATGGGCACGCTGAACGGCTGGCTCGCGACCGAAGGCGCGGCGCCGGCCCGTCTGCTCGAAGGTGCGGACCTCGATCTGGCGGTCGCGCGCGGCGCGGCCTACTACGGCTACGTGCGGCGCGGCCGCGGCGTGCGGATTCGCGGCGGCACCGCGCGCGCGTACTACATCGCGATCGAATCGGCGATGCCGGCCGTGCCCGGGCTCGAGCCGCCGGTGCAGGCGCTGTGCGTCGCGCCGTTCGGCATGGAAGAAGGCACCGACGCCGAGCTGCCCGCGCAGGAGTTCGGGCTGGTCGTCGGCGAGCCCGTGCATTTCCGCTTCTTCGGCTCGTCGGTGCGTCGTCAGGATCAGGTCGGCACGCTGCTCGATTACTGGGGCCCCGAGGAGTTGCAGGAACTCGAGGAAATCGAGGCGACGCTGCCGGCGGCCGGCCGCACCGCCGGCGAAGTCGTGCCGGTGAAGCTGCACGCGCGTGTGACCGAAGCGGGCACGCTCGAACTCGAAGCGATCCCGCGCGGCTCCGACGAACGCTGGAAAGTCGAATTCGACGTGCGCGGCAACGCGAATGCGTGATTGACATGAAGCGGTACAGCGTCGGCATCGATCTGGGCACCAGCAACACGGTGCTCGCGTACGCGCAAGCCGGATCGCAGCAGATTCGTGTGTTCGAGATCGAGCAACTCGTGAGCCCCGGCGAAGTCGCCGCGCGGCCGCTGTTGCCGTCGGTGCGCTATCAGGCGGCCGACGGCGAACTGAGCGCGGCCGATCTGCAACTGCCGTGGTCCGCCGCGAGCGCGGCGGCGAGTCGAGGCGGGGACGCCGCGCAGCCGGTCGTGGTCGGCCGGCTCGCGCGGCTGCTCGGCGCGCAGGTGCCGGGGCGGCTCGTCGCGAGCGCGAAAAGCTGGCTGTCGCACGCGTCGGTCGATCGCGTCGCGCCGATCCTGCCGTGGGGCGCGCCCGACGACGTCCGCAAGATTTCGCCGCTCGAGGCGAGCGCGAGCTACCTCGCGCACATGCGCGCCGCATGGAACCAGCACTTTCCGAAGGCGCCGCTCGAACAGCAGGACGTCGTGCTGACGGTGCCCGCATCGTTCGACGAAGGCGCGCGCGCGTTGACCGTCGAAGCGGCGCGGCTCGCGGGGCTGCCGTCGCTGCGGCTGCTCGAAGAGCCGCAGGCCGCGTTCTACGACTGGCTGTTCCGGCATCGCGACACGCTTGCCGACGAGTTGGCGGACACCCGGCTCGTGCTGATCTGCGACGTCGGCGGCGGCACCACCGATCTGACGCTGATCGAAGTCGGCCCGTCCGACGACGGCGAGCCGCGCCTGACGCGCGTCGGTGTCGGCAATCATCTGATGCTCGGCGGCGACAACATGGACCTCGCGCTCGCGCATCTGGTCGAGGCGCGGCTGTTGGGTGGTGCCGGCGGCGGTGCGCAGGCGCCGCAACGGCTATCGGCAGCGAGCCTGTCGCAGCTGGTCGAGCGATGCCGCGTCGCGAAGGAGCAATTGCTCGGCGCGCAGGCGCCCGAGTCGGCGCCGGTCACCTTGCTCGGCGCGGGCTCGAAGCTGATCGGCGGCGCGCGCACGACGCAGGTCACGCGCGACGAGGTCGAGAAGATCATCGTCGATGGTTTCATGCCGCGGGTGGCCGCCGATGAGCGTCCGGGCCGGCCGCGCGGCGCGATCGTCGAATTCGGCCTGCCGTACGCGACCGATGCGGCGCTCACGCGGCATATCGCGGCATTTCTCGAACGTTTCGCCGCGCAGTCGCGCAAGGCCCTGGGGGCGGATTCCAGCACGCCGGACGCATCCGGCACAGCCGCCCTGCCCGTTCCCGACACGCTGCTGCTCAACGGCGGCGTGTTCCGCGCCGACGCGCTGTCGCGGCGTCTGGCCGACACGCTCGGCGGGTGGCGCGGCGCGCCGCTCAACGTGCTACACAACGACAACCCCGACGTCGCGGTCGCGCGCGGCGCGGTCGCCTATACGCTCGCGCGCGCGGGCTTCGCGCCGAAAATCGGCGGCGGTTCGCCGCGCAGCTATTTTCTGGTGCTCGACGAAACGCCGGCCGGCAAAGACGACGCCGAGCCGGACGCGGCGCCGGCGCAACGCGGCATCTGCCTGCTGCCGCGCGGCACCGAAGAAGGTCACGAGATTCTGATCGCGGAGCGCACGTTCGCGCTGCGGCTCGGGCATCCGGTGCGCTTTCACCTGGTGTCGTCGAGCGCGGACACCGCGTATCAGCCCGGCGAACTGGTCGACCTCGCGGGCGGCGACTTCGTGCGTCTGCCGCCGATCGCGACGATCGTCCAGCCACGCGACGGCCATCGCGCTCGCGAAACCGCCGTGCGCATCGCGACGTCGCTGACCGAGGTCGGCACGCTCGACGTCCATTGCATCGAGCTCGACGAGCCGTCGCAACGCTGGCTGCTCGAATTCCAGCTGCGCCACGCCGACGCGCAAGTGGAGCTATCCGCCGAGGGCGCACCGCAACGCCACCCGGCGCTCGATCGCGCGATCGAACTGATCGACCGTTGCTTCGGCGCCCGCGCGCAAAACGTCGACCCGAAGGAGATCAAACGACTGCGCGCGCAGCTTGAACATCTGCTCGGCCCGCGCGACAGCTGGAACAGCGCGTTGCTGCGCGAACTGTTCGGCGCGCTGTGGGAGCGCGCGCGCCGCCGCCGCCGCTCGGCCGATCACGAACGGCTGTGGCTGAATCTGGCCGGCTATTGCGTACGGCCCGGCTTCGGTTATCCGCTCGACGAATGGCGCGTCGAGCAACTGTGGACGCTGTTCGACGATGGCATCCAGTACGTGACCGACAGCCAGGTATGGTCGGAATGGTGGACGCTGTGGCGCCGCGCGGCCGGCGGCCTCGGCGAAGATGCGCAGCTGCGCGTGCTCGACGCGATGGACTATCTGCAGAAGGCCGCGCAATCGCGTCACAAGCTGCCGTTCGATGTCGCGAAGACCGGCTTCGCCGATATGGTGCGCCTGTCCGCATCGCTCGAACGGATTCCGGCCGAACGCAAGATCGAACTCGGCGAGGCGGTGCTCGCGCGCCTGAAAAAACCCGCGGAAAACCATCAAAGCTGGTGGGCGGTCGGACGGATCGGCGCGCGCCAGCCGTTTTACGGCAGCGCGCATAGCGTCGTGCCGCCCGAGGTCGCCGCGCAATGGCTCGATGCGATCCTCGCGCTCGACTGGAAGAAGGTCGACCCCGCCGCGTTCGCGGCCGTCCAGATCGCCCGCATGACCGGCGACCGCTCACGCGATCTGCCCGACGCGCTGCGCGCGAGCGTCGTGCGACGCCTCGAAGCGGCGAGCGCGCCGCGCGCCTGGGTCACGATGGTCAGCGAAGTCGTCGCGCTCGATAACGCCGACGAAGGTCGCGTGTTCGGCGAATCGCTGCCGGTCGGGTTGAAGCTGATCGGCGGCTAAAGCGTGTTGCGCGGCGCGAAGCTCAGCACCGCTCGTGCGGCGTCCAGATGCACCGCAACGCGCACCCAGGCGGATACCTGTGTGCGCGCATTGCTTCAGCACGCGCCGCTCAATTCGGCACGTTCACGGCGCCATTCGTTGCGGAAATCGCATTGACACCCGGGCTCGCCGCGATCGCCGGCAGGTTGGCCGTGGTCAGCGCCGGTGCGGCTCCGGGCACGCCGCCGCGCGGTATCGTGTGGATCACCTGCGACGGCGGCAACGGCGTGCCGTTCTTCAGATGAGCCCACATCAGGTTGAGCGCCTGAAGATTGTAGTAATGCAACGGCACGAAACGCGTATCGAAACCGGCGACGCCGAGGAACGCATCAAAGTGCTGACCGTTCGTGACTTCGTACAGCGCCAGCTTGCTCGCGCTGCCCTCGACCACCTGGTTCAATCCGAGATACGGCCGCGACGCGTGATTGATCGGCACCAGCGCATCCGCGCGTCCTTGCACGATGATGGTCGGCTTGCCATGCAGATTCGCGTTCACGCGAATTGCATCGACGCTGGCATTCAACGAACCGCTTGTCCACCGCGCGCGCAGGCATGCGGCGCCCGCGTAGCTCGCATCGGCGGTCGCGAGCCGATGATCGAACGCGCCGGAGCCGCCCGCGTTGTAGACGAGGTTGATGCCATTGGTCGGCGGCACGCCGTTGCCGTTGCCGAACACCGTCAGCATCGGCGACACCGCCGGCGTCACGCCGGCTGCGCCAGTCGCGCTGGTGGTGCCGAAGCTGAAGTCGCACAGGTTGTCGGCGACACTTGCGCGCGCATACGCATTCGCATAGGTCACGGCAACGGCCGGCACCGCCTGCGAGTCCCACATCGGCGCTTGCAGCAGGTCCGAGTCGGTCTGATAGCCGTTCTGATGCAGCAGCGCGAGCGCGTTGGTGGCCTGCGTCACCGTATCCGTTCCCGCGATCACGCCGGCCGCCGCGAGCGACGCGCAACGCGCGGTGCGCAGCGCGGTGGTGGTCGCGCTCGGCAGCGCGCTCAGATACGGCGCGCCGGTCGCGGCGGGCGCGAGCGCGGCGCACGGCTGCAGCAGGTTCGCGAGCGTCATGTAATCGGCGAGCGGTTTGCCGAACGCGCCGACCGGCACGCCGCCCTGCGCGACCGATACCTGCGGCGCAAGCCGCAGATTGATCTGCGGCTCGCCGACCACCACTGCCGTGATGAGGCCCGACGTGTCCTGCTCGGCCGCCGCGAGCGACGCGCCGCCGCCGTTGCTGACCGACGCGGCGATCGTCGTGATGCTGCCGCTCGCATAGCGCACCGTGCGCGTCGAGCCATTCAACGCGCCGTACGAATCGTTGAGCGCCCAATACGCAAACTGGATCGCCTCCAACGTGTTCTTGCCCCAGTCCTGCTCGGGGTTCTGTTGCGAGTGCGCATGCTTGAACGCATAGCGGTTCGGGAATTGCGCGTTGAACGCCGCCAGCGTGCTGCTGCCGAGCTTCGCGGTGAAGAGGCTCGCCGTGCCCGCGGCGGTCGCATCCTGCAACGTGCCGTCGATCAGCGTCACGCGATTCGTCGACAGCTCGTGCGCGCCGTTGCCGCCGCCCTTGTCGGTGTAGGCCACCGCGCAGCCGCGCTTCAGGCCCCACTCGCCGGCCGCCGAAATCGCGCCGTACACGCCGCGCGAACCGGACGACGTCGCGGTGACGATGCACGGTTGGTCCGGATTGAAGCTCGTGGGAATCTGCACGAGCAGGCTAACGTTCTGCGCGCCGCTGCCGTCATCGGCATAGGCGAGGTATTCCTTGCCCGCGATCTTGCCTTCGCCGAGCGTGTCGTTGCCGTTCAGGTCGACGTTGGGGCCCCAGAAGCGTCCATAGCCGCCGTTCGCCGTCATGTCGACGAGCGCCCGATAGTTCGACCAGATCGCGAGACGCCGCAATTCGGCGGCCGTAGGTTGCGCCGCATTCGCGATGGCCGGCGCCGTCGCCGATGCGAGGCCGGTCTTGCCGAGGCCCGCGGTCAGCAGATCGTCGCTGTTGCCGTCATAAGATTTCGTCGTCACCGCGCTTTTGATGAAGCCAGGCAGCACGTTGCTCGGCGGCGGTTGCAGCCCCTCGTTGCCGCTGCCACAGCCCGCCAGCACGATTGCGGACGCCATCACGGTCGCCGCGGTACCGAGCCTCCAAGGGTTGCGCATGGCCGCCGGGATTTTTTTCGGTGTTGTCATCTGTTCTGTCTCCGTCATTTATACGACGTTGTATTGGCAGCAGTACCCAACTTGTTGCCGACCCCGCTCCATCTGGTTCGCCAGAACGAGATGCTTCGGATACCGATGCATCGCTAGCGTGCATTGACCTCTCTGTGGAGTCAATACACGGTCATACCCTTACACAACGAGCATCAGGATTCGGGCGAAACAGCCGGCCGGCTAGTCGGAATCGGCCATGCGGGTGAACCCGTCGTCGCTCCAGTCTTCGGAGCCGACACCGTGGCGAACGAAGAAAACTCCGTGCGCTCTTCGGGCGTTGACAACCCTGAGCGCACCGTCCGCCGTAACGACCTCCGCTTCGAGCAATGAAGCAGATGCAATGCCGAATTGTTTGGAGTGCGTTCCAAAACCTCCGCCTTGAATCAGTCCCGCGACTCCCACTGTTCCACAACCGCCCGACGGCGTTTATTCGCGCGCGCGCCTCGACAATCGCGCAGCGGCGTGGCTGCGGCACGTCGCTGCGGTGACAGCGCTTTCAGATGCCCGCTTCCCTCACGCTCCGCCCTGCTTGCGCATCTGCCCGATAGCGCGAGCGCGTGCAGCCTCGGCCTCCCGGACGAGCCGGTACGCAACGTAATATTTAAAGACATTGCGCACGTACGTCGTTGGTTCGATGCCGATTTTCTCGGCGACTACGATTTCGACATTGTTGAACCACTTGTTAGGATCGAGACCGCGCGCCGCCGCTTCCTTGCGCATTCTGGCGATCTTTGCGGGTCCTGCGTTGTAGCTTGCGAATGCGAACAGCGAGCGGTCCCGTTCCGAGAAGTGAGCATCGGGAAAGTAACGGGCCATCAGCACATCGAGATATTTCGCTCCCGCATGTATGTTGGACTCCGCCACCCTGATGTCGCCAACCGCAAGTTCCTTCCCCGTGGCTGGCATCAACTGCATGATCCCGATTGCGCCAACGTGACTGCGGGCGCTCTGGTTCAGCTGGGATTCCTGATAGCCTTGAGCCGCAAGCAAAAGCGGATCGAAGCGGTACTGCGCACCGTATTTTTCGAAAAGACCGACCGTCTGCCCGAACCGCTTCAGCTCCGCTGACTCCGTATTGTTGGAGATCTGCTTGATGCGCTTCATTTCCTGCTGCAGACGGACTTCCGCGACACTCTGCTTCTTCACGTAATTCAGGTAGAAGTCGTTGATCGCGTCCCGCAGTTTGGGGCTCTTGAAGCGCACCGCCCAGCCGATGTAGCCTGCGTCGCGCACCGAAATATCGTTATGCACGACGATTCCAGCCAGTACCGGCGCCCATACCTTTGCCTTCCAGTCGTCCACGACGAGGATCTGGAGCAGCCCGACATTGAGCATCTCCATTGCGTCCTCGTCCTCGAGCGCGTCGGGCAGCGGCACGAGTTTCACCGGAGCTTTGCCTTCCTTGCCAAAACGCGCGTTCAACGCGTTCAGGCTCTCGTAATAGCTGCTGCTGGGCCGCACATGGACCGTCTTGCCGCTGAGATCGTCGAGCTTCGCGAGGGCCGGCGACTTCGGCCCGGTCACGACCACTTCGCGTACTGCTGTCCGGTCACGCGGCGCCACGAAGTCGACCTGCTTCAGGCGGACCTCCGTGACCGTCAGATTGCCCGCGGCGATGTCGCCCCGGCCCGCTATCAGCCCCGGGAGCAACTGGTCGCGAGTCGTCGGAATGATGACCAGGGTGAGCGGACGCTTGCCGAGCGTCGCCCGGTACTTCTTGTTCACATAGCGCTCAAAGTCCCGCATGAGACCGGCGGTCAGCCCACGTTCGTGACCTTGCTCATTCAGATAGAGCGTTCGACTGTAGGGAACCAGCACGCGGATCAGACGCCGGTCGAGCATGGCGTCGAAATCGCCCGTGAACGGTTGATTGCCGAGATCGATCCGGCGCGCCGCGGGAGCCGACGCCGCGGCGGTTGGGGATGCCGGGAGGGCCGACGAGGCGGCCGGCTGCGCGGCGGCACTTTGGGCGGCGACGCACGCCGCGGGGCCGACGATCATGCCTGAGCAGAACGCCGCGATGTACAGCAACGTTTGAATGATGCGCATCGTAAAACACCCTGCTGCCGCACCCGGCGACTGCGTCGACGTTCACTACGCGCATCCATATTGCCACGCTGGCAACGGGTGAAAATGGGACGATGGTCCTATAAGCAATGCGCCATGACTGAAGATAGAGCCGTACCGACGCAATCGCCAACGCCCGCTACGCCATCGTCACGCGATTTCGTCCTTGATGCTTCGAGCGATACAACGCACGGTCAGCGCTCGCGAAACCGTCGCGATGCGCGGGGCGCGACAGGTCGCAGATACGCGTGAGCGACGCGCCAATGCTGACCGTCACCACCCCAAGCGGCGACGCGCGATGCTCGATCGCGAGGTCCGCCACGCGCTGGCGCAGCGTTTCGAGCGTGTCTTCGAGCATCGATGGTTGCGCTTCGAGCACCAGCATTCCGAACTCCTCGCCGCCCATGCGCCCGACCACGATGCGCTCGCTGTCGGCGGCGGCCTGCATCACGGAGGCGACCAGACTCAGACAGTGATCGCCGGCCTGATGACCGTAGGTGTCGTTGTACTGCTTGAACCAGTCGACGTCGACGACCACCGAGCCCATCACGTCGCCGTCGCGCGCCTCCTTCCAGCGGCGCGCGATGGTTTCGAGCAGAAAGCGCCGGTTGTACAACTGGGTGAGCGGATCGATCGCGGTGGCCGTGCGCATCTTCAGATCGTTTTCGATCATCGCGCGCAGGTGGTAAAACACGCCGCGCCGGCCCGCGTCGAGCCGGCCCGGCGCCGGGTCCATCGCGCACAGCGCGCCGACGATCTCGCCGTTCGGCGCGCGCAATGCGATCGCCGCGTAAAAGCGCACGAACGGATGACGCTTGACGAGCATGCATTCGCCGAAGCGGCTGTCGTTGTGCGCATCCTCGATCACGAACAGGTCGGCATCGCGCACCGCGTAGTCGGCGAGCGAGCGCGCACGCGTGACGAGCGGCATCGCCATGCCGACCTCGGCGCGATAGTGCTGATGCTCCTCGTCGAGCAGCACGATCGCGGTAATTGCCGCGCCGGTCACGCTCTTCAGAATCTCCGCCGCATGCGTGAAGCACTCGCGCATCACCTGGTCGTCGTGCAACAGCCACTCGATGACCGAAGACTCGACCTCGGGTTCGCTGGCGGCGGTCGAGTCGACTGGCATCCGGCTGGCGAGACGGTCGTTACTGTAAGCGAGTTGCACGGAAGGGTTCCAGAATGGGCTTAGCTTATGTCAACGGCATAGGCACGCGAAACTTGAGCACAGAATGTGGGATCGCGCCCAGGCGCCGGAGCGCATCCGGGAGCCCCAAAGAAAATGGGCCGGCTCTCGCGAGCCGGCCCATCGATCGATGCGACGTTCAGGTAATCAGACGCGCCGCTTTACTCCTTGTCGCCCTTCACCTGCGGCAGCGCCGACGTCTCGTTCGACGACAGCAGGCCCACCTGCGAGTAGATGCGCAGCTTGTCGCGCGTGTCGGTGATGTCGAGGTTGCGCATCGTCAGCTGGCCGATGCGGTCGCGCGGCGAGAACGTCGATGCGACCTTTTCCATCGACAGACGCTCGGGCTGATACGTGAGGTTCGGCGACTTCGTGCTGAGGATCGAGTAGTCGTTGCCGCGGCGCAGCTCGACGCTCACTTCGCCGGTGATCGCGCGCGCGACCCAGCGCTGCGCGGTTTCGCGCAGCATGATCGCCTGCGGATCGAACCAGCGGCCCTGGTACAGCAGACGGCCGAGGCGGCGGCCGTTCTCGCGGAACTGCTCGATCGTGTCTTCGTTGTGGATGCCGGTGACCAGACGCTCGTATGCGATGTTGAGCAGCGCGAGGCCCGGGGCTTCATAGATGCCGCGGCTCTTCGCCTCGATGATGCGGTTCTCGATCTGATCGCTCATGCCGAGACCGTGACGGCCGCCGATCCGGTTCGCTTCGAGCAGCAGCTCGACCGCGTTCGGGAACGTCTGGCCGTTCAGCGCGACCGGCTGGCCTTCCTCGAAGCGGACCGTCACTTCTTCTTTCGCGATCTGCACGTCGTCGCGCCAGAACGCGACGCCCATGATCGGGTTCACGATCTTGATGCCGGACTCGAGGCTTTCGAGGTCCTTCGCTTCGTGCGTCGCGCCGAGCAGGTTCGAGTCGGTCGAATACGCCTTTTCGGCCGACATCTTGTAGTCGAAGCCCGACTGGCGCATGAATTCCGACATTTCAGAACGACCGCCCAGTTCGTCGATGAACAGCTGGTCGAGCCACGGCTTGTAGATCTTCAGGTCCGGGTTCACGAGCAGACCGTAGCGGTAGAAACGCTCGATGTCGTTACCCTTGTACGTGCTGCCGTCGCCCCAGATGTTGACGCCGTCGTCCTTCATCGCGGCGACCAGCATCGTGCCGGTCACGGCGCGGCCGATCGGCGTCGTGTTGAAGTAGGTGACGCCCGCCGTCGAGATATGAAACGCGCCGCACTGCAGCGCCGCGATACCTTCCGCGACCAGCTGCGCGCGGCAGTCGATCAGGCGCGCGCCTTCGGCGCCATATTGCGTGGCGCGACGCGGGATCGAATCGTAATCGTCTTCGTCGGGCTGACCGAGGTTGGCCGTGTAGGCATACGGCACGGCGCCCTTCTTGCGCATCCAGTGCAGCGCGGCGCTAGTGTCGAGGCCGCCGGAAAACGCGATACCGACCTTCTGGCCGATCGGAAGACTTTCAAGGATTGTACTCATAAGCAGTAGCGTTAAACTCGACGTACGGGGAGATTTTGGGGGTAACAGCTGAGTATCGGGCAAGCATGGCGATCAGGCAAGTTCCGCGGGAGTATACCGTGAACCGCCGTCCGGCCTTGGATTTTGCCGGTCGGCGCGGCCTCGCGCCGCAATCTCGCCGCGCCGAATTTTCGGATTAATTCACGCTGTATTTGCCGTAACGGGGGCGGATTTATTATCGTCTAAGCGTAGCATCGCGGGTTGCGTCAACGCACCGGCCGTTCACCCCTTTCATCCCGTTCATTCCCCTTGCCCGCCGCCCATGACCACGACCGCCCCGCGCCCCACGACGAACGCCTCGCTGGTCACCCACGTGCGGCTCGCCGACGGCAAGCGCGCCGAGGTGTCGATCGTCGCGTTTCCGCAATCGGGGCTGCTCGATCGCGTCGCCGCGCACGGCATGCAGGGACAAGTGGTGGTCAGTCACGCGTTCTGTCTCGGCGCGCTGCCCGAGCGCGAACGCGATGCGCTACGGCCTGCGCCGCGACGACGATCTCGCGCTCGCGTTCGATTGCGTCAGCGGCACCGCCGCGCGCATGCGCCACGCCGTCCGCTACAACAAAGACGTTTTTTGGACTCGAATGATCAATCTTTTTCAGGCCATGCAGGCCTTTGTCAAGGTGGCCGATGTCGGCAGCTTCGCGCAGGCCGCCGGGCAACTGAACGTGTCGACGTCGGTCGTCACGCGTCATGTGTCGAGCCTCGAACAGCATCTCGGCATTCGCCTGTTTCAGCGCACCACGCGCAAGGTCGTGCTGACCGAGGCCGGCGCGCAATACGCGGACGGTTGCCGCGTGCTGCTCGCCGAACTGGAGGAAGTGGAGTCGCGCGCGACCACGGCCTCGCGCGACGTGGCGGGCGACCTGCGCATCGTCGCGCTCGGCAGTTTTTCGCTGTTTCGGCTAACGCCGCTGTTCGCCGAATATCAGGCGCGTTTTCCGCAAGTCAACCTGCGCGTCACGCTGACGGAAAAACGGGTCGATCTGCTCGAAGGCGGCTTCGATGTCGGCATCGTGACCGAGCATATGATCCGCTCGGAGTCGCTGGTGGCGCGGCGTCTGATCAACTCGCACGCGGTGCCGGTGGCAGCGGGTGCGTATCTCGCGCAGGCCGGTCATCCGCAAACGCCGGCCGAACTGGACGGGCATCGGCTGATTGCCGCGCCGTTCGACACGACCGGCCCGATGTGGATCTTCCGCAAGGGTGACGGCGATGCCGAAAGCGCGAGCGAGGACGGCGACGACAGCGGCGAGAGCATCGCCATCGATGCATCGTTCACGGTCAACAGCATGATCATGCAGAAGCAGGCCGCGCTGGGCGCGATGGGCATCGCGCTGCTGCCGCTCGAAATGGTCGAGGACGAGTTGCGCGCCGGCACGCTGGTGCGCGTGCTCGACGGCTATGCGGTGCTCAATGGCGACGTGGCCGTGTCGCTGGTGTATCCGAGCCGCGAGTTCGTGCCGCGCAAGGTGCGCGAGTTCATCGATCTCGCGGTCGGTTTCTTCAAGTGACGCTTCAAGGCCGCTCGCCGCGCGCGAGCCGTGCGTCGATGTCGTACACGACCGGCATCAGATCCGCGACGCTATCGATCACGTAATGCGCGCCCGCCGCCTTCAGCCTGGCCATCGCGGCGTTGCGGCGCGCGGCGAATTCGTCGGCCGGCAACGCCTTCACCTCCGCCTCGCTCATGCCGAACGCGTTGCCGCTCACCGCGACACCGACCGCCCACGTGCCGGCGTTGATGCCTTCCTCGATGCCGACCTCGGTGTCGTCGACCTTGATCGCCTCTTTCGCGCGCCACACGCCGAGCAGCGGCAGCGTCCGGTAGATCATGTACGGTGACGGCCGCCCTTCCGGCGTATCGCCGGTGCACACGATGCTGTCCGGCGCAAAGCCCTGCGCGGCCGCGCCCGGTACGATTTCGTCGATGATCTCGCGGGTATAGCCGGTCGTCGTGCCGATGCGGATATCGTTCTGACGCAATGCGCTCGCGACTTCGGCGACGCCCGGGATCACCGCGCTGTAGCTCGCCGCGACCGCGATGTTCTTCGGCACGAACACCTCGTACACGGCGTCGATATCGGCGTCGGTCGGCGTATGGCCGTGGCGCTCGGCCCAAGCCTGCGCCACGCGCGGCAGCGCCATCAGCGCCGCGATATGCGGCCGCTTGGCCATGCCCATCGGGCCGCGCGCTTCGTCGATCGTGATCGGCACGCCGAACTGCTCGAAGGTCTCGACGAAGGCCCCCATCGGCGCGCGTGAACCGTAGTCGACCACCGTGCCGGCCCAATCGAAAATCACTGCCTTCACGTGTTTCATCTGCTTGAATCCCCAGGAATCCGAATGTATTGGGTTTGCCGTCGCGGGTTTGCTGTCGCGGCTCAGGCCGCCTGCGCGAGCGCCTTGCGTTCGTCGAGCGCGGCGGGCGGCGGCCCCGCGTGCGTGACGCCCATCGTGCGCAGCGCTTGCGCGCAGGCATCGACCACGCGTCGCATCACCTGCTCGTCGACCTGACCGATGCAGCCGATGCGGAAACTGTCGACCACCGTCAGCTTGCCCGGATAGATGATGAAGCCCTGCTCCTTCATCAGTTCATAGAAGCGCGCGAACTCGAACGACGGATGCGCCGGCGAAAAAAACGTCACGATGATCGGCGAGCGCCAGCGCCCGTTGAGCAGCGGCTCGAAGCCAAGCTCGTGCATGCCGGCCACCAGCACGTCGCGATTGTTGGCGTAGCGCGCGAGCCGCGCGGGCTGCCCGCCTTCGAGCTGGTAGAGACGCAGCGCCTCGAGGAACGCGGCCACCGTATGCGTGGGCGGCGTGAAGCGCCACTGGCCCGTGCGATTCATCACGTCCCATTGATCGTAGAGATCGAGCGCGAGCGAATGGCTGCGGCCTTTCGCCTCGCGCAGGGCGCTCTTGCGCGCGATCACGAAGCCGAAACCCGGCACGCCCTCGATGCACTTGTTCGCCGACGACACGAACGCCTCGCACGCGATCTGCCGCACGTCGAGCGGCACCGCGCCGAAGGCGCTCATCGAATCGATCAGCAGTTTGCGGCCCTGCCCGGCGACCGCGGCTGCAATCTCATCGAGCGGATTGAGGATGCCCGAGCTCGTTTCGCAATGGATCGCGACCACGTGCGTGATCGATGGATCGGCGGCAAGCATGCGCTCGACTTCGAGGCCGCGCGGCGGCAGGTAGTCGCCCTTGTCGAGCAGTGTGCAGGCGCGGCCGAGATAGCCAAGCGTGATCGCCGCGCGCTTGCCGTACGCGCCGTTCGCGAGCACGAGCGCGTGGCCGTCGCGCGGAACCAGGCTGCCGAGCATCGCTTCGACGCAGTAGCTGCCGCTGCCCTGCAGCGGCACGCAGTCGTAGTCGCCCGCGGTGTCGCCGGCGATCGCCAGCAGGCTCGCGCGCAACTCGGCGGTCATCGCGCGGAAGTCGCCGTCCCACGAGCCCCAGTCGCGCAGCATCGCCTGTTTCGTCGATAGTGCCGTGGTCAGCGGGCCCGGCGTCAGCAGATAAGGCTCGCCGCCAGCCGGCGCGGCGCAGGGTGTGGTGCAACGGGTCGATGTTGCCGCGGCTGCCACGGCCAATGTCGCCGCCGAACCGCCGATTGCGCTTTCCATGACGCCACTCCGATATCGCTATGTCGATAGCTCACACGATACAGAAGCGTTGTCCATCGGTAAAATCGATATAATCGATGACGGTATCGCAAAAACTTATTTGCTGGCGAGGCACACGTGCAATACGCGCAATTGCGGGCGTTCCATGCGGTCGCGGAACATGGCGGCTTTTCGAAAGCGGCGCAGGCGTTGTCGCTGACGCAGCCGGCGGTGTCGGATCACGTGCGGCGGCTCGAACAGGATTACGGCGTCAAGCTGTTCAAGCGCGGGCCGCGCGGCGTGGAGACGACCAAACTCGGGCTGCGCCTGTTCAGCGTGACACGGCATATGCTCAGTTGCGAGCGGGACGCGCGCCAACTGCTCGAATCAGCGGGCGGGCTGGAGTCGGGTTCGCTATCGCTCGCGGCCGATGCGCCCGATCTCGCCGTCGCGCTGATCGGCGCGTTTCGCCAGCGGCACCCGGGCATCGTCGTCACGCTGTCGATCGCCAATGCGGCAGAATGCATGCAGCGCGTGCTGTCGAGCGCGGTCGACGCGGCGATCACGGCCGCGCCGCAGGTGCATAGTCGCTTGCAGTCGCGCGTGTTGCGGCGCGATCCGCTGGTCGCGATGGTGCCGGCGAGCTACCCGGCCGCGAAGAAGCGCCGGCTGAGTTACGCGGAGCTCGTCGAACAGCCGATGATCTTCCGCGAGCCGCAATCGGTCACCCAACAACTGCTCGAAATCGAGCTCGTGCGCGAGTCGTTGCAAGTCGAGCCGGTCATGTACGTGGATGGCCGCGAGGCGCTGGAGGAAGCGGTCGCGCAGGGAATCGGCGTCGGCGTCATTGCGCGCGCAGAGTTCAACGAGTCGCGGCGGATCCGGATGGTGCCGCTGCTCGATTGCCGCGTGCAGATGATCGAATCGCTGACGCGGCTCGCCGAGCGGCCGGGTTCGAATCTGCTCGACGCGTTTTTTGCGGTGGAGTTGCCGGGAGCCGAAACAGAGGTCTTGGGGGGCGATGTTCAACGCGCGTAGCTCGCGCGCCTTCGCCGCGAGGAGCGGCGTGGCCTTCATGCTGCCGGCCCCGCCGCCCGCGATCGCGCTCGAATTGTTGCGCGGGTTGCCACCAGCGTTGGCAACCCCTCCAGACTTAACGCGAGCCGCCGCTCGCGATCAGGCTCTCGCCCGTCAACCAGCGCGCGTCATCCGACGCGAGGAACGCGACGACATCCGCGATATCGTCGGGTTGGCCGATACGGCCGAGCGGCGTCGTGCTGATCGCCCACGTTTCGAAGTCCGAGCCGATCACGCCGGCGCTGTGGGTGCCCTCGGTCTCGACCATGCCCGGATTCACCGAATTCACGCGGATCTTGCGCGCTCCGAGTTCCTTCGCGAGCACGCCGGTGATCGCATCGACCGCGCCCTTGGTCGCCGTGTAGACCGCGGTGGTCGCCGGCGTGATGCGGGTCACGACCGAGCTCACGTTGACGATGCTGCCGCCTTCGCCCAGATGCCTGGCCGCCGCCTGCGACACGAGCAGCAGCCCGAGCACGTTGACATCGAAGTGCTTATGGAAGTGCGCTTCGGTGATCTCTTCGAGCGCCGCGAATTCATAGACACCCAAGTTGTTGACGAGAACGTCGAGCCGCCCGTACGTTTCGATCGCCGTATCGATAATGCCGTTCGCGTCCGCGGCCTTCGACACGTCACCGCCAACCGCGATCGCCTTGCCGCCCGCTGCCGTGATATCGGCGACCACCTTGTCGGCGCCCGCGCGGCTCGACGCATAGTTCACCACGACCGACGCGCCTTGCGCCGCCAATGCCTTCGCAATCGCCGCTCCGATGCCTTTCGATGCACCCGTTACAACCGCTACCTTGCCTGTGAGCTTGCTCATCATCGTGTCCTTTCAATGGTTCGCGCCGGCATGCCTCGCGAGAAGCCGCGGGGTCCACGCCAATAAAAGCCGGAAATGCAGTGGCGCTGTCACTGGTCGTTAATTTAGGCATGGCGCGAGGCCGGATAAAGCGGCTCGAGACGAATTGATACGCCGCTTCCGACGAACAATCGATTCGCATCAGACCTCGATGGCCACGTTTACGCGTGGCTTACGACGATTGATGCTGTTTGGCTTGCGCCGCGGCGTCGGCGTCGGCGTCGGCGTCGGCGTCGGCGTCGGCGTCGGCGTCGCGCAAGCGCGCGCTGACCGACTGCAAGAGCGGCACGCGGCAGCAGAGACGTGCAACCGCTCAAGACTCCTACGGGCAGACGCCGCGATCAGGCGCTACACACTCAAAGCGCTTTTATTCATCGCACTTTTGTTCGCTGCTGAGCAGCAGCGCGATGTGCGCGGCCACGCTCGCGAGCACCGCGAGCGCGCCGAGCGTATCGAGAATAACGGGCCACACGATCTCCCTCCTCCTCCGCGATCCGCTGCTCCCAACGTCTTTTAAACGGATGCGCGCGCCATCGATTGAACGCCGGGGCCGAGCAGACAGATAAAGAACCGCGCACGCGCTGACCGAACTACCGCAACCAGCGTGCCGAGTACGATGCCCGCCAGCATCGGCCATAAGCGTCCGACGAACGCGCGCACGCCCGATCCCGCAAACAGCTGCCACCCGTTGGTGTCGAACGACGGCAACAGCATGCGCGAGCTGAATGCGCTGCCGCGCGCGGAAAACGCGCTCGTGCGTCATCTGGCCGGTATTGAGCGGCGCTGTTGCTATCATTCGTTGCCCTCGCGCAGCGCCGCGGCGGCAGCACCGTACCGCAACCGGCAGCGCCCAAGGCGCAGCAGACCAACGCAACACCAATCGCCGACGCATCACATCTCAGAGGCATGCATGGAATTTCGCCAACTTCGCTACTTCATCGCGGTCGCCGAGGAGATGAACATCACGCGGGCGGCCAATCGTCTGCATATGACACAGCCGCCGCTGTCGCGGCAGATCCAGCAGATCGAGGAAAGTGTCGGCCTGCCGCTGTTCGAGCGCGGCTCGCGGCCGTTGCGGCTCACCGAAGCCGGCCGCATTTTCTACACGCAGGCGAAACGTCTGATCGATGAAGCCGACGAGCTCGCGCCGCTCACGCGCCGGCTCGCGCAGCTCGCGGAACGCATCGTGATCGGTTTCGTACCGTCGACGCTGTATGGCGCGCTGCCCGCGGTGATCCGCTCGTTTCGCGAGGCCGCGCCGCACATCGAGCTGTCGCTGATCGAGATGTTCACGATCGAGCAGTTGGCCGCGCTCAAAGGTGGCCGCATCGACGTCGGCTTCGGCCGGCTGCGCTTCGACGATGCGCAACTCGCGCGCGAAGTGCTGGTCGAGGAACGGATGATCGCCGCGTTGCCGCAGGACCATCCACTCGCGCGGCAAAAGAAGCCGCTGACGCTTGCCGCGCTCGCCGAGGAAACCCTGATCGTCTATCCGAGCACGCCGCGGCCGAGCTATGCTGACCAGCAGATCTCGGCAATGCACGATCAGGCGCTGGAGCCGAAAGCGATCCATGAAGTGCGGGAGTTGCAGACCGCGCTAGGGCTGGTCGCCGCGCAGGTCGGCGTGTGTCTCGTGCCGGAGAGCGTCGAGGGCTTGCGCGCGCATGGCGTCGCGTACCGGCCGATTCCGTCGGCAAGCGCCGCGTCGCCGATCATCATGAGCCGGCGCCTGCAGGACGAATCGCCGGCGACGCTGCTGATGTGCTCGCTCGCGCGGCAGTTGTTCAAGCGCGTTTGAGCGCCGCGTGCGTGAGCACGGCGACGCGGCGCCGCGGCGCCGCGCGCCCGGTCAATAGAGCGAACCGTCGACGGCAAAGCCGCCCCGCACAGGCGACAATGCCTTCACCTGGCTTCCCGCACGGAGTCTTCATGAAAGCGCAGCGTCCGCGGCCTCCGCACTTTCCCGCCGAACCTACGCGCGCCGAATGGCGCGAGCACCTGCTGCCCTACTTCGTCACGGCGCTGCTGATCGCGTTCGCGATCGTGCTGATCGTCTGGATCGCCAATCCGGCGCCGCCGCGCACGATCACGATCAGCGCCGGCCCGCGCGACAGCTCGTTCGTCGTCACCGCGAACCAGTACCGCAAGATCCTCGCGCGCAACGGCATCCGCCTGAACGTGCTCGAATCCGAAGGTTCCGTGCAGAACCTGCAGCGGCTGCTGGATCCGAAGCAGCACGTCGATATCGCTCTCGTGCAGGGCGGGGTGGCCGAAGGGCTCGATACTTCGTCGCTGGTGTCGCTCGGCAGCGTGTGCTATGTGCCGATCGTCGTGTTCTATCGCGGCGCGGCGCTCACGCAACTGGCGCAGCTCGAAGGCAAGCGGATCGCGGTCGGCCGCGAAGGCAGCGGCACGCGGCTGCTCGCGCTGCAACTGCTCGCGGCGAACGGCATCGAGCCCGGCGGCGCCACGACACTAGTGCCGAGCGACGGCCTGCAGGCCGCCACGCAGCTGGTTGCCGGCGAGGTCGACGCGGCGATTCTGAACGGAGATTCGGCCACGCGCGACCTGATGCTGCGGCTATTGCGCGTACCCGGCATCTCGGTGATGAATTTCGACGAAGCGAGCGCCTATACACGCGTCTTTCCGTTTCTCGACCAGATCGACTTGCCGCCCGGCGTGCTCGATCTGAAGCGGCGCATTCCGCCCGAGACCGTTCACCTGATTAGTCCGACGGTCGAACTCGTCGCGCGCAGCACGCTGCATCCGGCGATTTCGGATCTATTGATCGAGGCGGCGCAGGAAGTGCACGGCGCCGCGGGCCTGTTGCAGCACGCCGGCCAGTTCCCGAACCCGGTCGAGCACGAATATCCGATCAGCGAAGACGCGCAGCGCTATTACCGGACCGGCAAGGGCTTTTTGTATCGGACGCTGCCTTTCTGGCTCGCGAGCATCGGCGATCGTACGCTCTTCCTGCTATTGCCGGTCGCCGTGCTGCTGTTGCCCGCCATGCGCATGATTCCGGCGCTGTACCGGTGGCGGGTGCGCTCGCGCATCTATCGTTATTACGGTTCGCTGATCGCGATCGAGCGGCACGCGCTCGCCGGCGCAACCGACGAGGAGCGCACGCAGCTACTGGGGCAACTGGACGAGATCGAGGCGGCGCTGAGCCACCTGCGCATGCCGCTCGCGTATGCGGATGCGTTTTACGTGCTGCGCGAGCATGTGGGATTCGTGCGCAGCCGGTTGACGGCTGCGCCGCCCGTCATGGCCTCGTGATCGAGGCCATGACGGGCTGTGCCAAAGTTAGGCTTGGGAGGGGGGCGAAGCGGGAGCGGTGGCTTGCGGTTCGTATTGCGCGCTGGTCTGCGCCTGGGTGTCCGCGCTCCCGGCGGCATCCGCCGCTACGGCTTCCGGCGACGCAGCAGCGGCATCCGCTTGGCGGGCCGCTTGTTCCGCAACTGCCGCTACCGCTGCTTCGGCATGTGACGCTTCAGCGGCCGCGCCCTCGGCCGGCGTACCTGCATCGGTCGGCGCATGCGCGCTTGCCGTCGCGGTGGCGGCCTTCTGCGCGCCCTTCGCCGCGCGATGCGCGAGCAGGCGCTGAGCACCCGCCGCTTCCTGCGCCGTGACCTTGCCGGCTTCGACGCCCGCCAGGTCGACGCGCGCCGCGCCGTCGACGAGGCTCTTCCAGTAGCGTCCGCCACGGCACCACGTCTTGATCGCGTCGCGCAGTTCGGCTTCGCTCAGCGACAGTTCCTTCGCATGCACGACGAGGTCTTCGAAAATGCCGATCTTCAGCGGCAGCTTCGGGGCTGGATTCTTCGGGAAAGCGACCGGGAAACGTTTTTGCAGACGACCGATCGAGCGCACCACCGGGTCCACCGGCTTGGCGTCCACCGCCGGCTTGGCGGGCGCGGTGTGGCGCGCCGGCTGCGGGCCGCCGGCTCGCGTACCTGGCTTGCCGTCCGGGCGAGCGCCGGCCTTTGCGGCCGGCTTCGCGCCGGGCCGGCCACCGGGCTTCGTGCCCGGATTGGCACCACGGTCGGCATGTGAACCAGGATGTGCCGCTGAATTTGAAGCGGGCTTGCCAGCGGACTTCGAAGCGGGGCGCGTGGCCGATTTGCGATCGGGCTTGCCGGCGGACTCTGCGGCGGCACGCGCCGCGGCCAGTTGCTTCTTCAGTTCAGCGAGTTGTTCGAAACCCATAGTGCACAACCAATCTGTCGATCCGTAAAAATGAGATTGTAGCAGCGTGCGCCTACGTGCTTGTGACAACCCGAGCCGCAATGACGATCGTCAATTCGCGGCCGTGACGGGCGCGTGGGCGGCGGGCGCGCGCAGCCCCGTGACGGACACCCGCAAACCGGGCGCCCCGACATTGTTGCTCAGCGACAGGCCGAGCTGATGCCGCTCGGCGATCCGCGCGACGATCGCGAGACCGAGCCCGCTGCCCTCGCCCTTCGACTCCTCGCCGCGATAGAAAGGGTCGAACACGCGTTCGAGTTCCGCCTCGGGAATTCCCGAGCCGCTGTCGACGACCTCGAAGCCCACGCGCTCGCCCGTGCGTCGCAGCACCACGTCGACACGGCCGCCCGCCGGCGTATGACGGATTGCGTTATTGATCAGGTTCCCTAACAACACGCTGATACTGTGCGGCTCCGCGAGCACGGTATAGGCGTCGTTCGGTGTGCGCGCGTGTTCGCATTCGAGGCCGAGATCGATCTCGCGCAACTCCGCGAGCACGGAACAATCGCTGACTGCCTGCTCGCCGATGCGGCGCAGGCTGACCGGCACCGTCGACGTAACCGGCTGCGCGTCTTCGCGTGCGAGCGTCAGCAGTTGCTGCACGAGGTGGATGATCCGGTTCACCCGATGTTCGACGCGCTCGAGCGTCTGCCCCTCGCCTCTCAGCGATCCATCGCGCGACGCCGCCTGCAGTTGCAGCTTCAGCGCCGCGAGCGGCGAGCGCAACTCGTGCGCGGCATCGGCGATGAACGTGCGCTGCGCCTGCGACGCCGTATGCAACCGTTGCAGCAGATCGTTCAGCGCTTCGACGAGCGGCCGGATTTCGACCGGCAGGTTGCCGTCGAGCCGCAGCGGTTCGAGCGAATCGATCGAACGCGTCGCGAGCGCGCGCGACAGCCCGCCGATCGGCGCGAGCCCGCGCGCGACCACCAGCAGCACCAGCGCGATCGTCACCGGCAGCAGCACGCCGAGCGGCCACAGCGTGTGCAGCGCGAGCTGCAACGCGAGTTCTTCGCGCACCGAGACCGGTTGCGCGACCTGCACGTAGCGGTCTGTCTGCGCGACGCCGAAGATGCGCCAGTGGTATTCGCCGCGCGGCACTGTGTGAAAGCCCGGCGGCAGACGCTCGAACTCCGGCGCCTGCGCGGAGCGATAGACGAGCGTACCGCCGCGGTCCCAGATTTCGATGACGATGCGGTCGTCGGCGAGATCGCCGAGGTCGGGTTCCCGCCGCTCGCGGCTGCCCGCGCCGCTCAGCGCCGACGGCAGCGACAGCGCGACGGTGCGCAGTTCGTAGTCGAACAGCTCGCTCGCCTCGCGCCGCGCGGTATGGAAGATCGCGAAAGCCGCGATCATCGACGCCGCCGCCATGCCGAAGATCAGCCAGCCGAGCAGCCAGCGGCGAATCGACGTCATCCGCACCTCTTCAGGCGGTAGCCGACCCCGCGCACGGTCACGATCTGGTCCGCGCCGATCTTGCGCCGCAGACTGTGCACATGCACTTCGATCGTATTGCTGCCGACTTCCTCGCCCCAGCCGTACAGCTTTTCTTCGAGCTCGGCCTTCGTGAACACGCGGGTCGGCTCCTCGATCAGCGCCTGCAGCAACGCGAATTCGCGCGGCACCAGCGGCAGCGGCACGCCGTCCTTGGTGACTTCATGCGCGGCGGGGTCGAGCGTCAGTTCGCCGTGACTGTAGACCGGCTGCTTCTGGCCGGTGCGCCGGCGCAGCAGCGCGCGAATGCGCGCGGCCAGTTCGTCGAGATCGAACGGCTTGATCAGGTAGTCGTCGGCGCCGGCGTCGAGACCGCGGATGCGCTCGTCGACCGCGTCGCGCGCGGTCAGGATGATCACGGGCGCCGGGCCGCCGTTGCGGCGATACGCGTTCAGCACGTCGATGCCGTCTTTTTTCGGCAGGCCGAGGTCGAGCAGCACGAGGTCGTACACGCCGTTATCGAGCGACAGTTCCGCCGCGCGGCCGTCCTCGGCCCAGTCGATCGCGTAGCCGGCGCGGCGCATCGCGCCCAGCACCGATTCCGCGATCATGTCGTCGTCTTCGACCAGTAGCAGGCGCATGGCCTCTCCTCTCCTCTCCTCTCCTTGGTGCGGTTTTGGCCGCCGCATTATCGTCCGTCGCAGCTTAACGAACGCTTACGGGGGTACGGACGACGCGTCGATTTCGCACGGCCCGGCTCGCGCGATTCGACGTTAAGCCTGTCTTATCGTGCAGTTGCCGCTCGTGCTGTTGCTGCTGCCGGCGTTGCTGAAGCTGTTGATGAAAAAGCAGCCGGTGTGAGCGTGGCCAAAGTTTTCCGCGTTTCTCGAAGCATGGCGCTACGCAAGCACATCCGCGAACCCGCCGAGCCGCCCCCCAAGCGCGCGGATCGCGGCGGCCACCCGTGGCGACAGCAGCGCCTGCAACTCGTCGGCATGCCGGTAGTCGTGCATGCCGTCGCTCAGCGCGTCGCCGGCCAGCGCCGGATGACAGTAGATTTCGCCGACACCATGCGGCAGATTCGCGAGCGCGGCGAGCCAGGTCGCCTCATCCATGCGCCCGCTCGCCGCGATGCCGACCACGTAGTCGTTGTGCGCGATCCCCGCGCGCTCGAGCCGCGTCTTCACGTGCGCGATCCACGGCCGCAGCCACAGCGGCGCGTTCGCTTCGAACGGCAGACGCATCGCCTTCATGCCGTAGTCGCGGCCGATGTCGAGGATCAGGCCGAGCACGGTCGGATGCAGATGAAAATGCTTGTGCGTGTTCACGTGGTCGAGCGTAAGGCCGGTCGCGGCGAAGGCTTCGAATTGCGCGCGAATTTCGTGCGCGAGCTGCCGGCGCACGTGCGGCAGAAAAAAGAAGCGCACACCGTCACGCACCATGTTGCTGCCGAAGCGGCCGTTCTCGTCGAGCAGCGCGGCGACCTGCTCGCGCGGCGCCAGCGCGGCGCCGTCGGCCAGCACCAGATGCAGGCCCACGCGCAGTTCCGGCAGCGCCCGCGCGCGCGCGACCGCGTCTTTGGCGGCCGGCGCGCCGACCATCAGACTCGCGGCGCGCAGCACACCGTTGCGATGCGCGCGCTCGACCGCGATATTAACGCGCTGATGCAGACCGAAATCGTCGGCGGTGATGATCAGTCCGCGCGACTGGGTGGGTTTTGCGCTCTCCATCACGTGAGGCTGTCCAGCCGGCCGCTGCGCTCGGCGGACGGCGTGCCGAACTGTATGCGCTCGCCGCGCCACACCACGTGCGAACCGAACGCGCTGACGAGCCACTGGAGCGCGAGCAGCGTATCGCGCAACGGCACCAGCGGCAGATCGCGCCAGAACGTGCGCGCGCGGCGTGCCGCGCGCAGGTGCAGCAGCAGGCGCGCGCCAACGCAGACCGCGGTGGCCGACGCGCTCGCGACCACCGCCGCGAAAGGCGCGTGAGCACACGTCGCGAGCGACACGGTCTGCCCCGCGCTCGTCAACAGCCACGGGGTGGGGAACGTGATCAGCAGCGACCCGAAGCCCGGCGGATTGACCGAGCGGATCGTGCGCAGCCAGCGCGTTTCGCGCTGCCACAGCGCCGCGAAGGTCGGCTCGATCACGTCGGTCGCGACCATCACGCGCGACAGCACCGTTTGCAGACCGAGCGCGCGCACGTGCTCGGCGAGCCAGTAGTCGTCGGCGAGGCAGTTTTTCAGCGCTTCGAAGCCGCCGATGCGCTCCAGCGTCGCGCGCCGCAACGCGAGCGTCGCGCCGAAGCCGAAGCGGCGCGAGCCCATCGCATGGGCGACCCGCACCGAGGGCGCGAACCACTCGTTGATGAACAGCGCACCGACACGCGGCCAGAAGCCGCCGACGCCGCGCGCGACGTACAGGCACGTGACCACGCCGACGTTCGGGTCCGCGAGCGGCGCGGCGACGCTGTCGAGATAGTCCGGGTCGACCGCGATGTCGCTGTCGGCGATCACGATCACGTCGTGGCGCGCGCGTGCCGCCATGTTGATCAGGTTGCTGACTTTCAGATTGCTGCCGTGTACGCGTGTGTCGATTGCAAGCTCGATGTCGCGCTTCGGATAGGCGGCCTGCAAACGGCGCACCACCGCGATGGCGGGATCGTGCGGCGACGACACACCCAACACCAGCTGAAAATGCTGATGTCGCTGCTCGCAGAAGGTTCGCAGATTTTCGTAGAGACGCGGCTCGGCGCCGCACAGCGGCTTCAGCACGCTGACACCGACCTGCGCGAACGGCCCGGTTGGGCAATCGAGCGAATCCATCAGCGAACGGCTGAGCGCGCGATTGACGGCCCTGCCCCCATGATGGTTCGATTTATGTCGGGCGGTGAAAAACGGCATGGCGAGCGCGGCGGCTGCCGTGTAGATCGAAGCGCTAACGCAGGCGGCTAACAGAAGCCATTGACATGCAATCAACGCGTGCGCCGCCATTGTGTGCCGTCCGTGTCCGTCAGTGCTCGGCCAGCACGAAAGGTTGCCCCGTTAGTCGCAGATGAAGCACGACGAGCCACCGGCGCGGACAATTCGCTGCGATCACGGCGGGCCATGCGCCGCGAGCAGCGCGAATCGCGCAGTCGCGCCGCACCGCGACCTCGAAGGCGACCTCGGCAAATTCGCGCGCGATCACCACGCCGCCGATGATCAGCGCGAGCGCGAACAGCCTGAACGATGCCGAAGCGAAAAAAGCGTCAGAGACCGGCAGTACCGGCAACGCCATGCACAGCAGCGCTTCGGTGCCCGCGGCCGTCAGAGACGCCACTAGCAGATGGGCTCGTAGCATGTCGATGGTGACTCGCTTCATAACGTGCCTCGTGCGCGGCCTTGCGGCCTGACCGGATGCTGGCAATGGGCGGGACTCGTCGAGATCGTCCGTTGACGCCATCGACCAGTATAAAGAATGCCTCGCGCGTCGCTCCATCGAAGTCCTTACGATCAGGTTGCGATGGCCTGACGACAACGTCGTCTCGCACATGCATTACGATCTGCGACGACCATTTTATAGCGCGTCGATGGTATCGATTCAAGCTGAAGGAAACCTTAACCACGCGCATGGCATGAAGCGGCTAACGAACGGCGTGGTTACACTTCGGAACGCGGCAGATTGTTCGTCTATGTGCATCAATGCCGCTTGCATCTAAATGCTCGACGTTATGCAAGAACGCCCCACAATGGAATATCTGCCTCATGCGCTTACTCCTCGTAGAAGACGACGAACTCATCGGCTGCGGTGTCGAGGCGGGCCTTCGTCAGGCCGGCTTCACAGTCGACTGGGCACGCGACGGCCACAAGGCCGGCCTCGCGCTCGACACGACTCAATATGCCTTGGTGGTACTCGACCTCGGCCTGCCGCGCGTGAGCGGCACGGAACTGCTCAAACGCGTGCGCGACGCCGGCAATGACGTGCCGGTGCTGGTGTTGACCGCAAAAGGCACGGTCGTCGATCGCGTCGGCGGACTCGAAGCGGGCGCCGACGACTATCTCGGCAAGCCGTTCGATCTCACCGAACTGGTGGCGCGGTGCCGCGCGCTGTTGCGCCGCGCACAAGGTCGCAGTATCGATCTGATTCGTTACCAGAATCTGACAGTGAATCCGGCCGCGCAAACGGTGCAGATCGACGAGGCGCGCGTGCCGCTCACGTCGCGCGAATGGGCGATCCTGCTGCAACTGCTGACCAATCTCGGCATTCCTCAGTCGCGCTCGCGGCTCGAAGAAAGCCTGTACGGCTGGCAGGAAGAAATCGAAAGCAATGCGATCGAGGTGCACGTGTCGAACCTGCGCAAGAAGCTCGGCGCAAGCCTGATCAAGACCGTGCGCAACATCGGCTATGTGATGGAGAAAGAATGATCGGTCCGTCGATTCGGCGGCGCCTCGTGCTGCTCGTGCTCGCAAGCATCGCGATCGTATGGGGCTGCGCGCTCGTGTCGAGCTACCGGCAAGCCATCCACGAAGTCGCCGCGTGGGAACGAGCGCGTCTCGCCGAACTCGCGCAGATGCTCGCGCTGCTCGATTCGACCAATCTGATGACTCTCGCCAATGCGCGCATCGACGTGCGTGAAGAAGAGAGAGGCGGTGAGCCCGGCGCGAGCGATCTCGACGACGACGACACGCTGCCGCGCGACGCCCTCTTCCAGGTGCGCGCGGCCAACGGCGCCGTTCTGGCGGGCAGCCCGCAACTGCATGCGCTCGCCGCGTGGGATTTGCCGTTGCCGCCCGCGAGCGGCGCGCAGGACGTCACGTTGGGCGGCCAGCTCTATCACTCGTTCACGTTGCGTGAAACGGCGCTCGGTCACAGCGTGCGCGTGTTCGAACTGGCCAACACCCGCAGCGACCTGGTGAGCGGTGTCGCGAGCCGCATCGCGCGGCCCACGCTGATCGCGCTGCCAGTGCTCGCGGTGCTCGTGTGGCTCAGCATCGGCTGGAGTCTCGCGCCGCTGAAGGTGTTGTCGGCCGCGATCCGTTCGCGCGACATCAACCGCATGGAACCGGTCGGCATCGGCCGCACGCCGCTCGAGGTGCGCCCGCTCGTCGACGCGATCAACCAGATGCTGGCGCGTCTGCACCATGCGCGCGAGCTAGAGCGCGCCTTCACCGCCGATGCCGCGCACGAACTGAAGACGCCGCTCGCCGCGATCAAGGTACAGGCGCAGGTCGCGCTCGCCGAGTCCGACATCGCGCTGCAGCGGCTCGCGATGGAGCGCGTCGTGCAAGGCGTCGATCGCAGCGCGCGGCTCGCCGAGCAACTGCTGCTGCTCGCGCGGCTCGACGTGCAGGAGAAGCTGCCCACCGTGCCGCTGAGGCCGGCGGCGATCGCGAAAGATACGCTGCTCGCGAACAGGCGCAATGCGCAACAGAAGCACATCAATGTGATGCTGGTCGGCGACATGCTCGCCGAGATCGACGCGGAGCCCGTGCTGATCGGCATCCTGCTCGACAATCTGCTCGATAACGCGATCAAGTACGGACGCACGGGCGGCACTGTCGAAGTGGCGCTGCGCCATGCCGACGAGCAGGTGCAGCTGATCGTGCGCGACGACGGCCCCGGCGTCGCGCCGGACGATCTCGCGCGGCTCACGAACCGCTTTTTCCGCGCGACCGGCAATCAGGCGACCGGCAGCGGGCTCGGTTTGTCGATCGTTGCGCGGATCGCCGAGCATTTCGGTGCGAGTCTGCAGCTAGGCGCCGGGATCGGGGACCAGGGGCTTGCGGTGCGGGTGTCGTTTCCGGCCTATCGCGCGACGCGCTGAAGGCGCGCGCCAATCGCTCAGCGCCGCTCGCCGCGCCGGTTCGCGTCAGCGACGCCCGAACGCTGCTTGGCCAGTTCGGCGCGCACGCCGTGCGGCGCGGCATGCGGCCGCGCGCTGCCGGACGCCTCGAACAGCTGCCACGCGATCAGGCCCGGCACGAATATCAGCAGATCGCGAATTCGCCGCGCGGCCGCGAGCGCGAGACAGGTGGCGGGGTCGAGCCCCAGTGCGCCGCCAATCAGTATGAAAGCGCCCTCCTGCACGCCGAGACCGCCCGGCACGAAGAACGCGGCACTGCTGACCGCCTGGATCAGCGATTCGATCACGATCGCCTCGACGAGCGTCACGCGCGCGCCGAGGAAATACAGCGCGAGCCAGATTTCGAGCGAGGTGAGCACGCATTGCAGCGGCTGCCAGAAGAACAGATAGCGCAGCACGACCGCGCGGCGGCGCCAGATCACCTTGATCGACTGATCGATCTGGGCGGACTGGCCGACCAGCGCGGTTAGCTTGCCGCTCGTCACGCGGTTCGCCACGCGCGTGATGCGCTCGAACGGATTGGCATGCTGGACGAGCCCGAACAGCAACAGCACCGGCGTCAACGCGACCACGCCCCACGCGAGCTGCCCGGCGAGCCGCAGCGCGCCCGATTGCGCATTGGCGAACAGAAAACCAATCCCGACCATCGTGAACATCAGCTGGCTGATCACGGTCAGCTGCATGTCGACGATGGTGCTGGCCACCGCTGTCGACGGCCTGACGCCCCAGCGCTTGAACATACGGAACGACACGAGTTCGCCGCCGATCCGCGCGACCGGCAGCATGCAGTTGACCGATTCGCGCACCCACACCAGATGCAGCATCCTGCCGAAGCTGGGGCGGTTCGCGCCGCGAATCAGCGAGCGCCAGTCGCACGCGTTGGCGATCATTGGCAGCACATGCGCGAGCGCGGCCACCACGAGGCCCGCGCCGGCCGCGCGCAACGCGCTGAACACCGCGCGCGGATCTTCGCGCCAGACGAGCCACAAAGAGATCAGCAAACCCGCGAGCGCAGCCGCGCGGCCCAGATGCTTCATCATGCGGGCACCTCGCACACGACCTCGGTATACGTGATGCGCCGCACGCCGCGTGTCGCCGGGGCGCTGCCATGCGTCTCCAGGGCGCTCCCGTTTCGCCCGCTCGAAACTTCTTCGTTCATTGCCAGCCCAATCTGCCGTTCGTTCGTCATTCGTCCTGCGCCGCCGACAGCAGCCCATCGCCGTCGACCTTGAAGCTGAAGCCCCGCCAGATCACCCGCGACGAGCGGAAGCTCGCGACGAAAATCGCAAACGATACGATATCCCATAACGGCAGAAGCCACAGATCGCGGCAGCGTTGACGCAACGCCCGATCCGCGCGCCACTTCAACGCGAGACGCGCGACCACCGTCACTGCCGCGAGCAGCCACGCCCACGGCGCGCCGCCCGAGCACGCGAGCGCGAGCAGCGCGAACGGCAACGGATGCACGAGCGCCGTGCCGAAGTGTCCGAGCGGATCGATGCGGCGAATCGTGCGGCTCCAGCGCAGTTCGTGCGTCACGAGTTGTGCGGCGCTCGCTTCGACACACGCATGCGCGATCGCGAACGGCGGAATCGTGACCTGCTCGCCCGCCGCGCGCACCGCCGCGCCGATCTCGTAGTCCTCGGCCAGATGCTGCACGAACGGCTTGAAACCGCCGATCCGCTCGTAGGTGTCGCGCCGCATCGCGATGGTCTGGCCGAAGCACGGCCGCGCGAGCCCGAGCGCGAGTCCAGTGACGACGCCCGGCAGGAACTGGTAGTTGGTTGCGATCGCCGACAGCCGCGGCCAGAAACCCGGATCGGGCTGGCCGCGATATGCGCAGGTGACGAGCCCGACGCCCGGCTGCTGCAATTCGCCGATCACGTTGCGCAGATAGTCCGGGCCGACACACACGTCGCTGTCGGCGAACACGAGCACGTCGTGGCGCGCCTGCGGCACCATGTTGAGGATATTGCTGATCTTGCGGTTCGGGCCGTACAGACGCGCATCGGCGACGACGGTGATGTCCGCCTGAGGATGGAGACGCCGCAGTTCGTTGACGGTTTGCAGCGCGGGGTCGGCGCAGTCATGCACGCCGAACAGGAATTGCACGGGCCCGGGATAATTTTGCGCGCAGAAGCTCGACAGATTGTCGAGCAACGCCCACTCGTTGCCATGCAACGGTTTGATCACCGTAATGGGCGGAAAGCTGGAGGGTTCGGCTACATCCCTCGCGAAGAAGCGCCCGATCAGCGCGCTCGCGAGCACGGTGTACCCGATGCCGACAACGGTCGCCGCCGCGCACGCGTACGCGAGCGTGACGGCGGCGAGGTGTGCGGCGCTCACGCCTCGTGCGCGCGCAGGAAGCGGAAAAATTCGACGCCTTCGCGCAGGCGCCGTTTCATCATGTCCCAGCTCGTCAGCATTTCGCGCAGGATCTCCCAGATCTTCGACGGCCGGAAATAAAAGCGTTTATAGAAGTTTTCGAGCTGATGGTACATCTCGTCTCGCGACAGATGCGGGTAGCCGATCGCCGCCAGTTGCACGCCTTCCTTGCTGACGAGATTGATCACCTTGTTCTCCGCGAGCCAGCCGTTCTCGACCGCCTGGTTGTAGAGCGTAGTGCCCGGGTACGGCGCGGCGAGCGACACCTGGATCGTCAGCGGATTGATCTCTTTCGCGTACTCGATGGTCTTCTGGATCGTTTCCGGCGTCTCGCCCGGCAAGCCGAGAATGAAGGTGCCGTGCACCTTGATGCCCAGCGTGCGGCAGTCCTGGGCGAAGCGCCGCGCGATGTCGGTACGCAAGCCCTTCTTGACGTTCAGCAGGATCTGGTCGTCGCCGGATTCGTAGCCGACCAGCAGCAGGCGCAAGCCGTTTTCCCTCATGATCTTCAGCGTCGAGTAAGGCACGTTCGCCTTCGCGTTGCACGACCATGTGACGCCCAGCTTGCCCATGCCTCGCGCGATTTCTTCGGCGCGCGGTTTGAAGTCGGTGAACGTGTCGTCGTCGAACATGATCTCCTTGACTTCGGGCATGTTGTCGCGAATCCACTTGACTTCCTCGAGCACGTTCTCGACCGAACGCACCCGATAGCGATGGCCGCCGACCGTTTGCGGCCACAGGCAGAACGTGCACTTCGAGCGGCAGCCGCGGCCGGTGTAGAGCGACAAGTACGGATGCTTCAGGTAGCCGTTGAAGTAATTCTTGATGGTCAGATCGCGCTTGTAGATCGGCGCGACGAACGGCAGCTCGTCCATGTTCTCGAGGATCGGGCGCGCTTCGTTGTGCTCGATCGAGCCGTCGGGGGTGCGATAGCTCAAGCCCAGGATCTGCGCGAACGGCTTGCCTTCGGCGATTTCCTTGCAGGTGAAATCGAATTCCTCGCGACACACGAAGTCGATGGCCTCGGTCGCGGTCAGCGAATTGTGCGGATCGACCGCGACCTTCGCGCCGACCATGCCGATCAGCAGCGACGGCTTGCGCTTCCTGAGGTCCTGGGCGAACAACGCGTCGGTCGGGAAGGATGGCGTGCTGGTGTGGATCACCACCAGCTCGTATTGCGAGGCGATGTCGAGGGCGGCGTCGACGGACAGGCCGTCTGCCGTGGCGTCGAGCACGCGGCTGTCGGGAACCAGTGCCGCGGGTTGGGCGAGCCACGTCGGATACCAGAACGAGCGAACTTCACGCTTGGCCTGATAGCGCGAACCCGCACCACCATCGAAGCCGTCGTACGACGGCGCCTGCAAGAACAGAGTTTTCATGGATGCTCCAGCAAGCCTTTATAGGCGCTTTCGGTTTTCAGTCGGGAATCTATTCTGTTCCATTGCCCGAATGCAGGTCGGGAAAGCCTGTGCCCGACCTGCACGTAGCGGCGGCCGCGGTCCGGAAAGGCCACGGGCAGTGGCGCAAATAGTACGGAGCAAAGCTGAAGGAAACCTGAAGAATAATACTGCGTTCAGACCGCGCGCGGCATGCTCCGATGGGGCGATTTGTGTAATCGACGCGCTCGTGCAATCGTGTCGCATCGATGTCGTATCGGCGTGGTAAATGGATAGGTTCTCGCGTGGCGTGCGGGCGAGCCCCGCCGGCGCCCGCCGATTCACGCCACCTTCACGGGCGCGAACGCTCGGCCCGACGCGTCGCTCATCGCGCGAGACGCCTCGCCCATTCGAGCCAGCCGAGATTGAGGGCCGCGTTTACCACTACGCCGAGCGCCGACGCGAGCGCGGCGATCATGGTCCAGAAGGCCGAGCGCCGCGCCGCGCGCGCCGACGTGTGGGCGGCGGCCGCAGCGTCGCGCGACGCGCTCGCCGCCGCCTGCGCGATATGCGACGACGCCTCCATGCGCGCGAGCGACCTCAGCGCGAAACCGCGCTCGTCGTCGTGCGTGGCGGCGGCCGCCTCATGCGCCGCGTCGTCGCGCTGCGCCTGCTCGAACAGATAGCGATGACAGAACGGCGTCAGCGGTTCGTCGGGATAGCGCGCGGCGAAGTTTTTCGCATAGGCGGCGCCGCCATTGCGCTCGATCTCCGCGTAGGCGGCGTCCTTATCCATGGTTGCCTCGCATGCGGACGAGCCGCCCGGCCGGCGTCACACGGGCTTGATGTCGGCAGCCTGTTTGCCTTTCGGCCCCTGCTTGATTTCGAAGCTGACTTTCTGGTTTTCCTGCAACGACTTGAAACCTTCGGATCGAATCTCCGAAAAATGGGCGAACAGATCTTCGCCGCCGTCATCGGGAGTGATGAAGCCGAAGCCCTTTGCGTCGTTGAACCATTTCACTGTTCCGGTTGGCATGGCGATGTCCTCGTGATGCGCTGTAGTAGCGGTTGAATGGATGAAGCGCTGCGTCCTGCAAGCGTTTCGTGCAGCGCCGACGCGGCGCCCCGGCACGACCCGCAAAATCGCTCCGGTGCCAAACCTCAGCAAGCCGCATGCCGCGACCGGGCGCCTGCGGGCCGCGCCGGTGCGATTGCCCGCAATCAGATAAGATAAATGGTATCCGCAATTCATTCATGGCCGCGCAGGAATGTCGCCTCGTGCCGCACGTCCGCGCGGCCAGTTGTTTTCCCACTCACAGGAACCCAGCATGGCCATCTCGAGCTATACCGATACCCGTCTTCTGATCAACGGCGAATGGTGCGACGCCGCCAGCGGCAAGACCCTCGACGTGATCAACCCCGCGACCGGCCAGGCCATCGGCAAGGTCGCGCATGCCGGCATCGCCGATCTGGACCGCGCGCTCGAAGCCGCGCAGCGCGGCTTCGAAGCCTGGCGCAAGGTGCCGGCCAACGAGCGCGCAACCGTCATGCGCCGTGCCGCCGCCCTCGTGCGTGAGCGCGCCGCGGACATCGGCCGCCTGATGACGCAGGAACAGGGCAAGCCGTTCGCCGAGGCGCGCGGCGAAGTGCTGGCGGCCGCGGACATCATCGAATGGTTCGCGGACGAAGGCCGCCGCGTGTATGGCCGCATCGTGCCGTCGCGCAACCTTGCCGCGCAGTCGCAGGTGCTGAAGGAGCCGATCGGCCCGGTCGCGGCGTTCACGCCGTGGAACTTCCCGGTCAACCAGGTCGTGCGCAAGCTGTCGGCGGCGCTCGCCTGCGGCTGCTCGTTCCTCGTCAAGGCGCCGGAAGAAACCCCGGCGTCGCCGGCGGCGCTGCTGCAAGCCTTCGTCGAGGCCGGCGTGCCGGCCGGCACGGTCGGCCTCGTGTTCGGCGATCCGGCTGAAATCTCGAGCTACCTGATCCCGCATCCGGTGATCCGCAAGGTTACGTTCACGGGCTCGACGCCGGTCGGCAAGCAGCTTGCGGCGCTGGCCGGCTCGCACATGAAGCGCGCGACGATGGAGCTCGGCGGCCACGCACCGGTGATCGTCGCGCAAGACGCCGACGTCGCGCTCGCCGTCAAGGCAGCCGGCGCCGCGAAGTTCCGCAACGCGGGCCAGGTCTGCATCTCGCCGACGCGTTTTCTCGTGCACAACAGCATCCGCGAAGAGTTCGCCGCGGCGCTCGTCAAGCACGCTGAAAGCCTGAAGCTCGGCGACGGTCTCGCCGAAGGCACGACGCTAGGGCCGCTCGCCAACGCGCGCCGTCTGACGGCGATGGCCAAGGTCGTCGACGACGCCCGCAAGACCGGCGCGAAGGTCGCGACGGGCGGCGAGCGCGTCGGTACCGAAGGCAACTTCTTCGCGGCCACCGTGCTGACCGACGTGCCGCTCGACGCCGACGTGTTCAACAACGAGCCGTTCGGCCCGGTCGCCGCGATTCGCGGCTTCGACAAGCTCGAAGAAGCGATCGCCGAAGCAAACCGCCTGCCGTTCGGCCTCGCCGGCTACGCGTACACGAAGTCGTTCGCCAACGTGCACCTGCTGTCGCAGCGCATGGAAGTCGGCATGCTGTGGATCAACCAGCCTGCCACGCCGACGCCGGAAATGCCGTTCGGCGGCGTCAAGGATTCCGGCTACGGCTCGGAAGGCGGCCCGGAGGCGATGGAAGCCTACCTCGTGACCAAGGCGGTCACGGTGATGTCGGTTTAATCACGGGTTCAATCACGGGTTTAATCACGCCAATCACGCGCTTCGGGAACGGCGCCGCGGTTTTGCCGCTCGCATCGTTCCCGAGCGCGGCTCAACCGATCTGCCAGGTCCACGAGTCTTCCGCTCGCGGACCTTTTTTATTGCCATGAACGATATTTCCGCCGAATCGATGCAGCCCACGCTGAGCGGCTCGTTCGTCGAGCTGCGGCCGCTGCGCGAGGAGCACGCGCAGGCCCTCGTCGACGCCGCCGCCGACGGGCAACTGTGGGACATGAAGCTGACCGTCGTGCCGGGCCCGGCGACGATCGACGCCTATATCGCCACCGCGCTCGCCGGCCGTGCGGCCGGCAAGGTGATGCCGTTCGTGATCGTGCGGCGCGACGAGGATGACCGTGCTGGCCGGATCGTCGGCAGTACGCGGTTCTGGAAGATCGATCGCGCGAACCGCAAGCTCGAAATCGGCCATACGTGGCTCGCCGCCTCGGCGCAGCGCTCGGTCGTGAACACCGAGGCGAAATATCTGCTGCTGTGCCACGCGTTCGACGTGATGCGCTGCGTGCGCGTGCAGTTCACGACCGACGAGCTCAACGACAAATCGCGCGCGGCGATCCTGCGCATCGGCGCGCAACAGGAAGGCATCGTGCGGCACGAGCGGATCATGCCCGATGGGCGCAAGCGCAACTCGGTGCGCTTTAGCATCATCGACGACGAATGGCCGGCGGTGAAAGCGATGCTCGAAGCGAAGCTGGCGCGCTGAGCGGCGCGCCGGCTTCCTGCTACCGACTCAGTCAAACCGGCGCATCGCGCTGCTCGTTGAGCGGCGCCGCCTGCGTCGCGGTGGCGAACTCCTCGCGCAGCGCGTCGCGCGCACGATGCCGGCGCACCCACAGCGCCGTGAGGATCGGCACCAGAATCGCGGTCACGAGGCAAGCGGTGGCGACCATCGCGGTCGCGGCCGGCACCAGCGGTTTGAAGCTCGGAATCATGTCGGCGATGATCGCCGGATTCGCGACCGCGGCCCCTGCCGTCGACGACGCCGCCAGCCCCGCCGCGCCATTGCCGCCGGCAATCCAGCGATCGGCGAGAATCAGCGGCACGCCAGTCACGACGATCACGCCAAGCCCCAGCACGATGCCCGGCAGGCCGCTCGTGACGATCACGTTCAGATCGATGCCGTTGCCGAGCGCAAAGCCGAAAAACGGAATCAGCGGATGCACGCAGCGGCCGAACAGCTCGCGCAGCTCGCTATCGAAGTTGCCGAGCGCAAACCCGATCAGAAACGGCAGCACCGCGCCGACGAACAGGCGCGGCTCGAAGAACGCGACCCCCGTCGCACCCAGAATGATCATGCTGATCAGCGGCCCCGATTCGACCGACATCAGCACGAACGCGCCCGCCTCTTCCTTCGTGCCGTACTGTTGCATCACGGCCGCGTACAGCCCGCCGTTGGTCATGTCCATCGACGTAGTGATCGCG
This sequence comes from Paraburkholderia tuberum STM678, assembly GCF_902833905.1. Lineage (GTDB taxonomy): Bacteria > Pseudomonadota > Gammaproteobacteria > Burkholderiales > Burkholderiaceae > Paraburkholderia > Paraburkholderia tuberum. The sequence continues at coordinate 229,314 of NZ_CADFGP010000005.1, forward strand.
AGCATCGACAGTCCCGCGAACAGCCCGGTCTTGATGCCATCGATCGGAATGAAGCGCGCCGCGATCAGCGTGACGATCCACGCGACCAGCATCTTGGTGGCGAGCAGCGTGCCCGACTTGCGCAGCACGGTGCCGGTCGCGCGCAGGTCGATCGTCGCGCCCATGCAGAAGAACCATACCGCGAGGATCGGCACGGTGCCGGTAATCAGGCCGTTGGTGAACGAGCCGAAGTATTTGCCCGCGCCCGGCGCGAACGTATGCACACAGGCGCCGAGTAGCAGCGGCACCAGCATCAGACCGCCAGGAATGCGGTCGATGGCCTTCTTGATCTTCATGCCTCCTCCATGGACGGTGACGTCCCGTTGACGGGCCAATGACCCGCGTTGGTGTCCCGTTCTACGCCGGGCTCTCCCTGTCCGGCGCAATATAGCATCACGAAAGGAACGCCGTTCCGTTTTATTTCTTAAACCTGACTATCGTTTACCCGGTCGTTCGCGCTATGCGTTGCCAGCCGCGATCATCCGTCACAATATTTTCGGACCAGCGTTCCGAAATCAAGATTCTGCGTTACAGTCTCGGGCACGAGGAAGGCGGCGCCGCGCCCCGCATACCGACAGGAGAACGATCAATGGACGTGAGACAGGCCATCAACAGCGAATACGCGAAGACGCTCGACACCACCGGGCTGCGTCGCGAGTTTCTGGTGGAGCAGATCTTCGAGCGCGATGCGTTGAAGCTCACGTACAGCCATATCGACCGGATCATCGTCGGTGGCGTGTGGCCGGTCGAGCGCGCGGTCGAAGTGCCGGGCTCGCTCGGCAAGGCGATCGGCGTCGACTATCTGCTCGAGCGGCGTGAACTCGGCGCGATCAACATCGGCGGCGACGGCTGGGTCGACGTCGACGGCACGCGCTACACGGTGCGCCGCGAAGAGGCGATCTATATCGGCAAGGGCGCGCAAGCGGTCGCGTTCGGTAGCGCCGACGCCACCCGGCCGGCGAAGTTCTATCTGAACTGCGCGCCCGCGCACACCAGCTATCCGACCCGCACGATCTCGCTCGACCAGGCCTCGCCCGAAACCCTCGGCGATCCGGCCACGAGCAACCGCCGCACCATCTACAAGTTCATCGTGCCCGACGTGCTGCCGACCTGCCAGCTGTCGATGGGCATGACGAAGCTCGAACCGGGCAGCCTGTGGAACACGATGCCCTGCCACACGCACGAGCGCCGCATGGAAGTGTATTTCTACTTCGACGTCGCCGACGACGCCGCCGTCTTCCACATGATGGGTGAGCCGCACGAAACCCGGCACATCGTCGTGCGCAACGAGCAGGCGGTGATCTCGCCGAGCTGGTCGATCCATTCGGGCGTCGGCACGCGCGCGTACACGTTCATCTGGGGCATGGTCGGCGAGAACCAGGTGTTCGGCGACATGGACCATCTCGCGGTCCGCGAGCTGCGCTGAGCGAACATGAGTCCGAACACAGTGAACACTTTCGATCTGACCGGCAAGGTCGCCATCTTGACCGGCAGCAACACCGGCCTCGGCGCCGGCATGGCCGTCGCGCTCGCCGCGGCCGGCTGCGACATCGTCGGTGTCAGTCGCGCGGACGCGGGCACGACCGCCGCGCGCGTCGAGGCGCTCGGACGCCGCTTCGCCGACGTGCGCGCCGATCTCGCGTCGAGCGTTTCGGTCGACGACATCGTGCGTGCCGCGGTCGAAGCGTTCGGCCGCATCGACGTGCTCGTCAATAACGCAGGCATCATCCGTCGCGAAGACGCGCTCGAGTTCGGCGAAGACGACTGGGACGCGGTCATGGACGTGAATCTCAAGAGCCTGTTCTTCCTGTCGCAGGCCGCGGCGCGTCAGTTCGTGCGTCAGCAAAGCGGCGGCAAGATCATCAACGTCGCGTCGATGCTGTCGTTCCAGGGCGGCATCCGCGTCGCGTCGTACACCGCATCGAAAAGCGGCGTGCTCGGTCTGACGCGACTGCTCGCGAACGAATGGGCCGCGCGACGCATCAACGTGAACGCGATCGCGCCCGGCTATATGGCGACTGCGAACACCGTGGCGTTGCGCGACGACGCGCAGCGCAACGAGGAGATACTCGGCCGCATTCCGGCCGGCCGCTGGGGCGTGCCCGACGATCTCGCGGGGCCGGTGGTTTTTCTCGCCTCGTCGGCGTCGGACTACGTGCATGGGCATACACTGGCGGTGGATGGCGGCTGGCTCGCGCGCTAGGGACGGCACAAGCTCGCCACGAGTGCGCGCGACGCGCTATGCTCTCGCGCCGGTGAGCATCGGCTCGATGCGGCAGCGGCGAGTTGGCACAGACAGGGAATGACGGACATGGCGGCAACGGGAACACACAGGAATACTGCGAGGAATACTGCGAGGAACACTGCGCGCGACAAGACGCTCGACAAGGCGCTCGATAAGACCCGCGGCAAAGCCCGCAAGGAACCCGCCGGCGCAGCGTCGCTCGATGCGCACAGCGGTGAGCGCGGCGAATCGGCGTCGTCGATCGGGCGCGTGTTCGCGATTCTCGGCGCGATCGGCGACACCGGACAGATCGGCATCAGCGAGCTGTCGCAACGGCTCGGCATGTCGAAGACGACCGTGCATCGTGTGATTCAAACACTGAAGGCGCTCGGCTACGTGACCCAGGAAGTCGAAACCGAACGCTATCGGCTGACGATCCGTCTGTTCGAGCTCGGCGCGAAAGCGCTCGAAAGCGTCGATCTGGTGCGCGAGGCCGACATCGAGATGCGCCGCATCGGCCAGATGACGCGCGAAGCGGTACACCTGGGCGCGTTCGACGACGACGCGATCATCTACATCCACAAGATCGACGCCGACTACGGGCTGCGCATGCAGTCCAGGATCGGCCGACGCAATCCGCTGCATAGCACGGCGATCGGCAAGGTGCTGCTCGCATGGATGGACCCGGCCGACGCGCGTGACGTGCTCTCGCACATCGAATTTCGCAAGTCGACGCAAAAGACCCTGACCTGCGCCGAAGCGGTGTTGAGCATCCTGCCGCGCGTACGCGAGCAGGGCTACGGCGAGGACAACGAGGAGCAGGAAGAAGGCCTGCAATGCATCGCGGTGCCCGTGTTCGACCGCTTCGGCCGTGTGATCGCCGGTCTGTCGATTTCGTTTCCGACGATGCGCTGCGGTGCCGACACGAAGCAGCATTACGTCGCGTTGCTCAAAGAGGCCGGTCTCGCGATTTCGACGCGGCTCGGCTATCGCGAAGCGACCGCCCCGGAGCCCGCGGCCGCGCAGTAGGTTGCGCGCGCGATGCGTTTTTACCTATCCCACCGAAGCTTAAGACAAGCTGATGACGCTACAGGTGTAGCGTCTTTCCATCACGCTCGCCCGAGCGCACTACCGAACTTCTTACCCAGTCTGCAACCGAATGTATCTGCGCCGCATACATAAGCCAAAATTTGATGCGCTTCTTTTTTCAGCAATCGAGGCGCCGAAGCTTCGCTTCGAATCCATGCTTCGTCTGCCTTTCAATGCGTTTTTTTTCATAGACCCTTCAAGGGTTTGCCCGCGCGCTTGACAGTCGCCCGGCATTTCGACCCGTAACCCACGGCGCCTTCCCTCCTCGTTCATCGCACTCGCATCGACGTTTCGGCGCGAGCTCGGATCGACACGTCCTGTTACACACAAACACACCGGTAATCGCGCCGCTCAGTAGAGTTCGGTTCAAACGAAAGCGGATCAGATCAAACGCTTCGCACGACAGGCACTCGCATCACAGATTTCAGGGAGCAACATCATGAAAAAAATCCTCGCATTGGTCATTCTTGCCGCCACGCTCGGTGGCGCGTTGAGCGGCTGCATCGTCGTCCCTGGCGATGATCATCCGCATCATGACCACTACTACGAACGTTATTGATCGGGCCATCACGCGCAGTAGGTGCGCGTCCGGCTCGCCACTTCATCACAGACATCCACACAACAGAGAACAATCATGAGTCTTTCACGCAACCGCTGGGTATCGTTGACCGTCGTCGCGGGTCTCGCGATCGGCGCATCGACGGCCGCTTTCGCGCACGTCGATGTCGGTGTGAATATCGGCGTGCCGGGCATCGCGGTCGTGCCCGCCGTGGTCGAGGCTCCGCCGCCCGTCTATGTGCAGCCCGCGCCCGTCTATGCGCCTGCGCCGCCTCCCGCGGTCATAGTCGCTCCGGGCTGGTACGGCGAACGCTACTACGATGGTCATCGCTATTGGGAGCGTCGCCAGTGGGAGCGGCGCGAGTGGCAACGTCATCACGACGAATGGCGCGATGCACGCGGCCCGCACCGCGACTGGCACGACAACGGCTCGCACGGTCATGGTCATGACGATCGCGGGCATGACCATTGATAGACGGCAGGTGGCGTCCATCGCGCCACCGTGTCGCGCTTGCATTCGCGCCACCCCTTTGACAGGAGCGACGACGTGCTACGCAAGGATCCGAGACGAGTAACCGCGCAGGTCGACGGCGCGCACATTTGCGCCGAATACAGCGAGCTGACCGGCCAGCTGTGCCTGCGCCAGGACGGCACGCTGGTGCGCGAATGGTTTCCACCGCATTCGTGGATGGCGATCGCGTCGGTGGCCGGCGCGCGCCACTGGGGCACGCGGCCAACCGACGACGAATTGCTCGCGCTGCTGCACAACGAAATGGCGTTGCTGCGCGCGTCCTGAGCGGTCGCGCGTTGTTCGAGCGTAGCGGCACGCCCGACGCCGCGCTCATTCGATCGCTATGGCGCCGACGTTTTCATCGACCGATGCGTGATCGAGCGGCTCGCGCCGCATCATCAATACCACCCCGCCCGCCGCGATCACGGCCGGCACCGCGAGCAGGCTGAACACGGCGCCGAAGTGCCAGCCGAGCCCCATCAACGCCGCGCCGATGAGCGCGCCCGCCACGCCGCCGACGCGGCCGATTCCCAGCATCCACGCCACGCCCGTCGCGCGCGCCCGGGTCGGGTAGAAGCTCGCCGCGAGCGCCGACATCGACGTGACCGCGCTGGTCGCGACCGTGCCGGTCAGGAAGATCAGCGTCCCGAGCCAGACCTGATGGCCGACGCCCCGCCCGACCAGCAACACGAGCGCGCCGACGAGGACATAGGTCAACGCGATCACGCGATGCCCGGCGAAGCGATCCATCACCCAGCCGACGCACAGATTGCCGAGGATGCCCCCGAGCGGAAACAGCGACGTCATCAACGCGGCCTTTTCACCGGAGAAGCCGGTGTCCTTGAACAGCGTCGGCAGCCAGTTGGTCAGCAGATAGTAAATCAGTAGCCCCATGAAATAGGCGAGCCACAGCATCAGCGTGCCGAAGCGGTAGCGCGCCGACAGGATGATCGTGAGCGCCCATTGCGAACGTGCGTCGCCGGTATTGCGGCACACGTCGACCGCGAAAAAACGGCATCCGTCGAAGCGGTCGTGGGGCGCGATGCGTTGCAGGATTCGCGCGATCCGTTGATCGGCGCGCTTACGCACCGCGAGAAATTGCGCCGATTCCGGCAGAAACAGTATCAGCATCACGCTCAGCACGAGCGGACCGGCGCCGCCGGCGACCAGCACGCTCGGCCAGCCTAAATGCGGAATCAGCCATGCGGATGCGAGACCGCCGATCGCGAGACCGCCTGAAAAGCCGCAGAACATCGCATTGACGGCGACCGCGCGAATCCGCGCGGGTGCGTACTCGGCCATCAGCGTGACCGCGTTGGGCATCGCCGCGCCGAGACCGAGGCCGGTGAAAAAGCGCAGCAAGGTCAGCGATTCGATCGAGCTCGCGCGGGCCGCCGCGAGACTCCACAGCCCGAAGAAGAACACCGACAGCACTAGCACCGTCTTGCGTCCGATGCGGTCCGCGCAGGGGCCGGCCGCGAGCGCGCCGATGCCGAGTCCCACCAGCGCCGCGCTCATCACCGGGCCGAGCGCGCTACGCGCGATACCCCACTGCTGCACGAGCGACGGCGCGATGAAGCCGACCGCGGCGGTGTCGAAACCGTCGGCGGCGACGACCAGAAAGCACAGCACCAGAATCGTCCATTGAAAAGGCGAGAAGCGCTGTCCGTCGATAAAGGCCTGCACGTCTACACTGCGTTCGGAGCGGCTCATGTGCGTGCTCCTTTCAGCTGGTTCATTGCGATGTCTCCTTGAGATGAAGAGGTGTTTTCTTATGGTTCGAATTGCTGTTCAACGCGCGGACGCCGCGACGGTGGTCGCGACCGTGCTTGCGAGCGTCGCGCTGTCCGTTCGTTCATGCCTGTCTCCTCCTCGAACGGGCGGCTAGCGCAGCATCGTCAGCGTCCTGAAGTCGACTCGCCTGATGATGCGGCTCTCCTGCGCGACGATCAGATGCGCGGACGCCTGCAGATACGCAGGCCACTCTGGATCGGCATCGCGCGCGGTGCGGCGCTGGTCGTAGTCGCCGATGCTCTCGTAGCCCCACAGATGCACGACCTGGTTCAGCACGCCGATATCGCTCATGTAAAAGCCGACTGGCGCGCCCAGATACTTGAGCTGAATCGGCATCGCGAGCCGGTCGAAAACGTCGATGAACTCCGTCATGCCGCGCGGACGGATCGTGTAGATGCGATGATCGACGAAAGGTTTGCCCTGGCTCATGTGCCGGTCCTCAATACGGTTTCGGCTGCGCGGGGGTCCGCGTTGCTTGCGCTCTTCGCGCTGTTCACGCTCACGCCCGCGAGATGACGGCCAGTGATATAGCCGAACGTCATGATCGGCCCGAGCGTGATACCCGCGCCCGGATAGTTGCCGCCCATCACGCTCGCGCGATCGTTGCCGACCGCGTACAGGCCGGCGATCGGTGCGCCTTTCACGTCGAGCACTTCGCCGGTGACGTTCGTCGAGATGCCGTCGAAGGTGCCGAGATCGCCCATCACGACCTTCAGCGCGTAGTACGGACCGTCGCCGATCGGCGCGACGCACGGGTTCGGCTGGTGCTCCGGGTCCCCCAGATAGCGATTGAACGACGTCGTACCGCGGCCGAATTCGCGATCTTCGCCACGCACCGCGTCGGCGTTGTAGCGCTTCACGGTCGCCTCGAGCGCCGTGCCGTCGAGACCCGCGTTGCGCGCGAGTTCCGCGAGCGTGCGGCCCTTGCTCAGATAGCCGTTGCGCAGCAGCGGGCCAAGCGGCACGGGCGCCGGCTTCGCATAACCGAGCCCGTATTTGCGGATCGTCGCGTGATCGCAGATCAGCCACATCGCGGTTTCGCGTTCGTTCGAGCAGGCCTCGATCATCGCGGCACCCACGTCGTGATACGAATTCGCTTCGTTGGTGAAGCGCTTGCCCGCGCGCGTCACGCCGATCACGCCAGGCTTGTAGCGATCCACCAGATGCGGAAACACGCCGACGCTGCCGTCGCTCATCGGCACGCGCGACACCGGCATCCATGCGGCGGGCTGCGGAAAACGGATCGTCACCCGCGCACCGAGACGTTCGGCCATGCCGATGCCGTCGCCCGTATTGCCGCGCGGCACCGGTGACAGGTGTTCGCCGCCGCGCCGCAGATGCGGATACGCGCGGGCGATCCGCGCGACGTCACGCGAGAAGCCGCCGCACGCGAGCACCACGCCGCGTCGCGCGACGATGCGCATCTCGCCTTCCGGTCCCGCGACGAGCGCGCCGGTGACGCTGCCGTTCGCCACGGTCAGCTCGCGAGCGGCCGTGTTCGTATGGATCGGAATGCCGAGATCGAGCGCGGACTTCGCGAGCCGCGCGGCGAGCGCGTTACCGCTCGTGATCTGCACGCCGCGCCGGTACAGCGCAAGGTCCTTCAGATGGCTCGCGAGGCGCTTCGCGACGTACAGCGCGGAGGTGAGCGAACGCGTCGCATTGAAGAAGTGCTTCAGGTCCGCGTTCGACGAGTTGAACATCATGCCGATGAACGTGATCGTCTTCAGCGGCGGGCGCAATCGCGAGATGTCCTGGCCCAGCGCGCGCGCATCGAACGGCGCGGCGACGACCGAGCGGCCAATGTCGACACCACCGCCCACGTTCGGGTGATAGTCGGGATACAACGTCGGCACGAATTTGACGGTGGTTTCGCGCTCGAAGAAGTCGAGCATCTCAGGGCCCGTGTCGAGAAACGCGTCGACGGCGGCGGCATCGAAGTACGCGCCGGTTTCGCTGCGCATATAGGTCAGCGCCGCTTCGCGCGTATCGCTGACGCCGTTGCTCCTTGCGTGACGGTTGCCCGGAATCCACAGCACACCGCCTGAAAACGCGGTCGTGCCGCCGAAGAACGGCTCCTTCTCGATCACGACGACATCGAGACCGTGTTTGCGCGCGGTGATCGCGGTCGACAGCCCTCCCGCACCCGAACCGATCACGAGCACGTCGCACGTGAGTGTTGCGCCGCATGTTGCGTTGGTCATGATGGTCTCCTTACGCTCGGACCTGGCGGTCGGCCCGGGTGGCTTGCGCGGCCTGGTTGGCTTCGAAGCCGGGACGCGGCACGAGGTCCATCAGCATGCTTTCGAAGCCACCATCGACGACGACTTCGGCGCCGTTCACATAGGCCGCGCGTTCGCTCGCGAGAAACGCGACGACATCGGCGATATCGTTCGGCTCGCCGATCCGGCGGCTCGCCGTCATCGCGCTGCGCCGGCGTTCGATATCGCCGTGCTCGTAGAACGCCGCCGACAGCGGCGTGCGGATCATGCCCGGGCACACGGTATTGCTGCGAATGCCGCGTGGTCCCCACTCCGCCGCGATCTGCTTCGACAGCATCGTGACACCGGCCTTGCCCGCGCTGTAAGCGCCGCTATAGGTCTGCGGATGATGCGCGGCCACCGACGCGACATGCACGATTGCGCCAGCGCCGCGCTTGAGCATGCGTTGACCGAATTGCTGCGAGCACAGCATGTAGCCGGTCAGATTCACGCGCAGCATCGCATTCCATGCATCGAGTCCAATCTCTTCGATGCCCCCTGGCCGCAACAGGCCCGCGTTGTTCACGAGCACATCGGCGACGCCGAGGCGCGCTTCGACCTCCGACACCGCGCCGCGCACGCTATCGATGTCGCCGATATCGCAGGCGAGCGCCAGCGCTTCGACACCGCTCACGTTCAGCGCTTGCGCGACGTTACGGCACTTCTGCTCATCGCGATCGAGCAGCGCCACGCGTGCGCCAGCGTCGCCCAACACCTGAGCAATCGCGCTGCCGATGCCGCCCGCCGCGCCGCTCACGACGCAGACGCTGCCTTCGAGCCCGAGCCAGTGTCGCGCGTTGGCGGGTGTGTCGCGCCGATCTTTCCGTTGATTCATTTGCTTAGTCCTCCCGATCTCCATGTTCACGATCGCGGCGAGCTTAGGTTGGCCGGCTTCACCAAACTGCGTCATTCGACCGCGTCTTCGATGGAAAAAAGTATAGCCACGCGGTTCGGGACGAAATTGGACAAAGGCAGCGCATCGCAGGACAATTCGAACATTGGAGACAAAACCGCATGAGGAATATCCCTAACTACGATCTGTACGGAGAGTCCGCGCGGCCGCCGTGGTACGACGGGTTCAATTTCGAATGGATCGTCGAGCGCAGTCGTCCGAACGACTGGCATATCGCCGCGCACCGGCACGATGCATTGCTGCAGATTCTCTATATCCGCAGCGGTTCGGGCCACGTGCTGATCGAAAGCGAAAAGCTCACGATCGACGCGCCATGCCTGATCCTGATTCCAGCGCAAACGGTGCACGGTTTCGTGTTTTCGCCGGAGATCGACGGGCTCGTGATTACCGCCGCGCAGCGCGCGCTGGAGTCGATTTCGAAAGCGGTGTCGCCGGGCCTCGTGCCGGTGCTGCAACGGCCCGCGCTGATTCCCGTGCGGCCCGCGGTCGGCGAGCGCACGTTGATGCCCTTGTTCGGTTTGTTGGAGCAGGAATTTCGCGGCAGCGCGCGCGGCCATATCGCCGCGGGCATGTCGCTGATGATTGCACTTTTTGTGCAGGTCGCCCGGCTGACCGATGCCGCCTCGAGCGCGGGCGCGACCGTCAATGACCGGCGCGCCGCGCAGATCAAACGGCTACGCGAACTGATCGCCACCCATGTGCGCGAGCATCTGCCAATCGATTTTTACGCGGACAAATTGGGGGTGACCGCGGCGCAACTGGGGCGCATCTGTCGTGAGGAGCTTGGCCATTCGCCGCTGTCGCTCGTCAACGATCAGTTGATACGCGAGGCGCAGCGCGATCTGGTCTACTCGGGTTCGAGCATCAAACAGATCGCGCATGCGCTCGGTTTCGAAGATGCGGCCTATTTCAGCCGCTATTTCCGCAAGCAGACCGGCGTCACGCCCAAGGAGTTTCAGGCGGCCGCGCATCGGGATCTGTCGATCAATTAGCGATCCCGATGATCGCGCGGTGCTTGCAGTAGCGCTTACAGCTGCGCCTGCATCTGCGCGCCGGCGACGCCGACGTAGTTCTCCGCCAGTACTGTCGCGGCCGTGCGCGACGTCGTCACGTACTCGAGCTCGGCGACCTGCAGTTGCTGCTCGAACGCCGAAGCGCCTTCGATACGATGCAGCATGCTGGTCATCCAGTACGAGAAGTGCTCGGCGCGCCAGATGCGTTTGAGCGCGGTTTCGCTGTAACGGTCGAGCAGATCGACGCGGTTTTCCTTGTAGAACGCGTCGAGCGCCTTGCTGAGCACGTTCACGTCGGCGACCGCGAGGTTCATGCCCTTCGCGCCAGTCGGCGGCACGATATGCGCGGCGTCGCCAGCGAGGAAGAGGCGCCCGTACTGCATCGTCGTCGACACGAAGCTGCGCATGCCGACGATGTTCTTCTGAAAGATCTTGCCGTCGATGATCTTGTGGCCTTCGTCCGAATCGGCGCGCGCATGCAGCTCGGCCCAGATGCGATCGTCGGACCAGTTGTCGACCGAGTCCTTCGGATCGCACTGGAAATACATGCGCTGCACGTTCGGCGAGCGCGTGCTGATCAGCGCGAAGCCGCGCTCGTGGCGCGCGTAGATCAGCTCGTCCGACGACGGCGGGCCTTCGCACAGAATGCCGAACCAGCCAAACGGATAGACGCGCTCGAAATCCTTGCGCAGCGTCTGCGGGATCGCCTGGCGCGACACGCCTTGTGAGCCGTCGCAGCCGATCACGAAGTCGCATTGCAGTTCGTGCTCCGCGCCTTCGTGGCGATAGCGGATCGACGGCTTCTCGGTATCGATGCCGTGCACCGACGTCTCCGATACGCCGAAACGCAGTTCGGCGCCCGCGGCGACGCGCGCCGCGACTAGATCCTTGATCACTTCGTGCTGGGCATAAACCGTGATCGCATGACCGGTGAGGCCGGTCAGATCGATGCGGCGACGCTTGCCTTCGAACGCGAGTTCGAAACCGTGATGCAGCGCGCCTTCGGCTTGCATGCGTTCGCCGAGACCGGTTTGCGTCAGCAGATCCATCGTGCCCTGCTCGAGCACGCCGGCGCGAATCGTCGATTCGATCTGATCGCGCGTGCGCGTTTCGAGCACGACCGAGTCGATACCGCGCAAATGAAGCAGATGGGAAAGAAGCAGGCCAGCGGGCCCTGCACCGATGATGCCGACTTGGGTGCGCATGTAGTCTCCTGAATGCGGTGATGAAATTTGCGCTCAGTGTGACGATCGCGACGCCTATCCCGCAATGCGATATAGCGGATAGGCCGTATCGCGTTGCGCGATAGAAGGTGTAAGGCGGGAGCCAGCGCCGCGCGGCTGTTTCGGCCGCAAACGCAAGACTGGTGGGGTTTTCCGCCGATTTTGACGACCCGCGGCTCGTGCTGCCGCATCGCGTGCCCTCAGGTAAACCCCGATCCGCTAAACAAGCTTCAACTCGCCAAGAAATAGTCGGTAGACGGGATTTTTCGTCTCTTCCCAGCACGGATAGCCGAGCGTTTCGATGAAGCGCTCGAACGCCGCGTGGTCGCTCCCGGGCACCTGAATGCCGACCAGAAT